>CAWFDA010000028.1:0-4278 GCA_963814475.1 uncultured Bacteroidota bacterium
GAATTTCGAATCTAACCTTTGTCCCCGTTGGTTCATCATTGGTATTTTTCAGGTCAATGATTTCCATCAAAATCTTTCTCCTGAGCTTTTTGTTCAGTATTCTGATCCGCTCCAGTGTGATTGCCGTCGCCATTGATTTGTGTCCCATGTCTTGCTCTCTTAGTATTTCCTGTGCCTTTTGCCTCCCAACGCCGTCATCTTCAACCTCCAGTTCTATCATCCCGTTTTGTAACCTGAACCTGACTTCAATTTTCCCTTTTGATTCCTTTTGTTTGACGCCGTGCTCTATGGCGTTCTCAATAAAAGGCTGTGTCAGCATGGGAGGAATCTGAACACTTTCCGTGTCAAGCCTCTCATCCACTTCAATGTTGTAATCAAACTTTTCAGGAAAACGTATTTTTTGCAATTCGAGGTAATTTTCAATGGTTGATATTTCCTGTTCCAGCGGAATGAATTCCTCAACCGAACTATCGAGTATATTACGAACCAGTTTTGAAAACCGAGCCAGGTATTTACTTGCTTTTTTAGGTTCTTCATTGATGATGGCATTTTGAATGCTGGCCAGTGAGTTGAAAATAAAATGGGGGTTCATTTGGGAGCGGAGGAGCTTTTGCTGAAGGCTGGTTTTTTCGTGCAACATTCGAATTCTATTCCGCTGAATAAATAAGGTGAGGATCAAGATAGCTAATATTGTAAATGTTCCTAATCCAAAAAGAAAATATGTGATTCTTTGCGCTTTCGTTTTCTCAAGTTCTTTCTCTTTTTCGAGCAAGCCGATATGCTCACTTATTCTTTCAGTCTCATTACTTCCGATAAGGTAATCAATTTGGTTTCGGTTTTGCTGTTCTTTTAAGCTGTCAATTATTTTTACCATTAAATGATAATAAAATATTGCACTATCAAATCTTCCCAAATTTTTAAATAATTTATAATATCCCCGGTAAGCGAACGATTTAGACCAGTACATGTACGAAAGCTCAGAATATTTTCGGTACACTCTTTCAAATACAACAGTATCAATACTTGCGTAGAATTTTTTAGCAGAAATCAGACTGCTGTCCAAATAAATTTTTGCCAAATAGGCATTTTTTTCATCAGCATATAGCTCTCCTAATAATGCATGAATAGATGCTAAAGCGGAATAATCTCCAATATGATAGGCTGCCCTAACGGCTTTATGATAGATTTTCTCCGCTATATTTCGTTTTTGAGGATTCATATAATGATGATAGCATTCTGCCAAATTAACAAGATAATCTGGATTAAAAGTTTCAAAATTCACCATCTTGGCCACCATCAATGCAGAGTCGAAATAAGGAATAGCAGCTTCACCTTCAAATCGTTCACTTTCATCCCTGTAGTCATCCCTCCATAAATAAGTGATCCCATACCCATTATAGCTTTTCGATAATAATGGATACATTTCCATATTCCTTGTCTGACGAATCACTTTTTCAAAATAATAGAATGCACTGTCGTACAATTTTGCATCAATAAATTCGTGAGCCTGTAAGTACATTGCTTTGAGCTGATTTTGAGGTAGATTTAGGTTTTGAAAAATTGATTTTGCTTTTCTGTAAAAAGCAACAGCTTTTAAATGATTTTGGATATACGAGTTAATAATCCCAAGTTGAATTAATAAATTACCTAACTGTATGGAGCGATCTGTTTTCTCGAAAAAATTTAATGCAACCAGATAATTCACAGTTGCATTTTTTACGTCTATTTTAAAAAAATAACCATTTCCGATATTGAAAACGGCCTCCGCCTCCCCGAATTTATAATTTAATGATCTGGCCAATTCTAGAGCTTTATTTGAATAATACATGCAACTATCAGGATAACGCTGTGAAATAGAAGTGGCTAGTAAATTCAAATGATCAACCAATTCGGTTCCCTGTAAATTTGGTATGATCTTAATCAAACTGTCAAGTTCAACTTTGGGGACATCGGTTCTGATTTGTGTAAAAGAAGAAAAGCTATGGGAGAAAAGGACAAAGCAGATGACTAATCTTTCTATATTGCTCATCATTTGATTTATCTTTGTGCCAGCCGGTCGAACATCTCCAGCAGTTCTTCCCGTTTTCGCGATGCAACCGGTACTTTAGCTTCATTTTCGAGGACCAGATTGCCCCCTTCGCCTTTTTCGAACCTTTCGATGTGCCGTATATTGATCAGAAATGATTTATGGACCCTGTAAAACCCTTCATCCTTCAGCAATTCATCATATTCTTTAAGGAGGGTTGAAACCAATATCTCCTTCCCGTTCAGCAGGTGAATGGTGGTATAACTCCCATCCGATTCGCAGTAGTTGATATCCTGCACTTTCACGAGATGAATGTTATCGAAAGTCCTGAGTATTATTTTTCGGTTTGCCTTATCGCCCGGCTGTATGTTCTCTTCGAGGGTATTTAGTTGGGTACTGAAATCCTGCTGCATCAGCTTTTCTGCCCTGTTCACGGCTTCTGTCAGTTCATCTGCATCCACCGGCTTCAGCAGGTAATCAATGGCGCTGAAGCGAAAGGCTTTGATGGCATACTGGTCATAAGCAGTGATAAAGATCACTTTAAAGTCAACAGGCTGGAGTTGTTTGAGCAGGTCAAAACCGGTGCCGTCATTCATTTTGATGTCGAGCAGAATCAGGTCAGGGTGGTATTTGAGAATAGCTTCCACACCAGTTTTTACGCCATCAGCAGAAGCCACCAGTTTTACATTGGGGCAAAACCGGGTAACCATCTTCTCCAGCGTCTGGCGCATATGGGCTTCGTCATCAATGATGATGGTGCGGAGCATATTCAGTTCTGAATTTTTTCTAAAAATACTCATAATTGTTAAAATTCCAATAAATTAAAAACCAAATTCCAAAAGTTTTACGACCCTTGTCTTAATCGTCATTGCGAACTGCAGGGCTGGCCATGTGTGAAGACGTGAAGCAATCTCTATCAATAATTAATCTTCTTTGGTTTAGCAGATTGCTTCGCGCCATCGCCTAAATCCGCATAAATGCTCGCAATGACGTTCATTGTTTATAGTTTTATAATTTTCTTCGTTACCATTTCATTTCCAATTTGTACCCGGCAGAAATAGATGCCATCGGGAATTCCCTTCAAATCAAGGATAAAAATGTTTTTACCGATTTGACTTTGCAGATATTGCCATCTTTTGACACAAATTCCCGTGGTGTTGTATAGGCAGATTTCCACAGGCAGGCTCCCTCTTAAATTAATACTTATTTCCGAATAACCGGAAACAGGATTAGGCGAAATGGTGAATTCAAAATCATTTGAATGATCTTCAATTAAGGTTAAGCACGCTTCCTGCACCTCCTCAGGACTGTTGCAACCGGGAGCGTTATCCCAGATTTCAACATTACTACCAGGCACTGCCAGATAATCGCAGATGCTCTGTACATCACAGTTGGAGAGAAGAAAATTCTTCATGATAATTAAACCAGTGATTGATCCTGCATCAATATTGTCCAGGCCAGCAAGACTCATCAAAGAAGGATTTCCTCCCTCACCTTCTATATCTTGACCAATTATCAAACTTCCTTCAACTTCATTCAATCCTTCCAATCCTGTCAGACTTATCAATTCAGAAAAATTGATCGTTAAGCCTCCGGCCCCTACTGACGTCAGATTTCCCAATCCATTCAGGTTCGAAAGCAAAGGATTACACCCAATGGAAAGTCCAAAGGTGGTAGTCAGGTTATTCAGTCCGGTCAGACTGGTAAGAGCGTTATTACCATCAATAGCAATAGTAGCTTGTGAATTGTTCAATGCTTCCAAACCCGTGAGATCAACCAATGCATTATTCTGAGCAATATAGAGCATACCCCACACGGAATTCAGGTTATCCAGCCCTATAAGATTAGTCAGGGAGTTGTTGTGTGATATGCTGCAATAACTTCCGGTCGTCGTTAGGTTTTCCAAACCAGTCAAGCTGGTAAGCGCATCATTAAAATCGATAAATAAGGCGAAACATGAAATAAGATTATTCAATCCAGACAAGCAGGTTAGGGCATCATTACCCTGAATCTTTAAGAAATGCCCAACGGAACTAAGGTTTTCCAAACCTGTCATGCTGGTTAGGGCATCGTTACCTATAATGTTAAGATCCAGCCCTATTGAAGTTAATACATTAAGGCCAATTAAGTTTGTTATATCACCTCCATTAATAGTTACATTACCTTCAATTTCCGTACAACCCGGATAATTGGTTTGGAAGTTGTCAATTTCTGACTGTGTGGTGAAGGTAATCCCTTCAGGCAGGCAGGAA
>CAWFDA010000029.1:0-88963 GCA_963814475.1 uncultured Bacteroidota bacterium
AATTAAAGTTGAAAATAGGGTGAGAAAATTTGTGAAGAATGATTAAACTCATGGTTAGGAATTGACACTCAAGACGACATTTTATTGATAAATTATTACCTTTGATATATAAAACAAATTAATCCCATGTCAACCAACAACGTAAAACTCCACCGTGTTTTTGCAGCACCGATTGAAAAGGTGTTTAAAGCTTTCGCAGATGCCGACGCAATGGCTTCCTGGTTGCCTCCTTTTGGATTTGTATGCAAAGTGCATAGTATGGATTTTAAGGTGGGTGGGACCTATAAAATGTCCTTTACTAATTTTACTACAGGAAACGCACATTCGTTTGGCGGGGAGTATTTGGAAATAGTTACAAATAAATTATTAAAATATACCGATCAGTTTGATGATCCGAATTTGCCCGGTCAAATGATCACGACAATTGAATTGAGAAAAGTTTCATGCGGTACCGAACTTTTTGCCACACAGGAAGGTATACCTGTGGTGATACCTGCTGAAATGTGTTATTTAGGCTGGCAAGAATCACTGGACAAATTAAAGCGTTTGGTAGAACCAAATATTCCGGATGCTTGAAAAGCAATCTAAACAAATTGTCACAACTAAATACAGCTCCTGCAACAGTATCTTTTAAAAATGGCAATTCCGGCTCCAACAACTCACTGACACATTAAGAACGTTTCCGGCACGTGCCCACATTCCGCCACATTGACCCTTCCAAATCGATTTCTCTAACTCAAATCGCATCCCGATTACAACTACCATCTAGGGGTAAAAAGGATCTCCCGTGCTTTTAAAACGGCTAATTTTGGATATTGCTCACTAACCGATGCAACCTTAAGACGGATAGCCTCGTTCTTGACATAGAATGTTGAAGTTAAATTTGGCCATTTTGATGATATAAACTCCGATGCAAAAAATTATTATTCTAGCGATTTTGAATTTACTTGGCACCTCGTTATATGCACAAAACAATGCAAATGTTTGGTATTTTGGGGATCATGCAGGCCTTGATTTTAATTCCGGTGTTCCCATTGCTTTAACAGATGGAATGATTAATTCCTGGGAAGGGACTTCGACGGTAAGTGATGCCAACGGTTCGATGCTGTTTTATACAGATGGAATTACCGTTTGGGACAAAAATCATAATGTGATGCTCAATGGCGATTCACTCGGTGGTGGAAGTTCTGCAACTCAGTCGGCTTTGATAGTGTCGATAGCAGGCAATAATTTATTTTATATTTTTACGGTAGAAAATGAAAACACACCCACCGATAATTTAAGATATTCTGTTGTTGACTTAAGTTTAAATAATGGGGATGGTGATGTAACAATCAAAAATGCATTTTTAATTTCGCAGACAACCGAAAAACTGAGTGCTGTTAACAATGCAAATAACACCGGTTTATGGGTAATGACTCATGGAAATGGAACAAATAGTTTTTACGGATTTTTATTAGATGGATCAGGGGTTGATAGTGTACCCGTAATTTCAAATATTGGGCAATCGTTTGGTATGAATGGGGATAATGTGGGACAAATGAAGTTTTCTCCCGATGGAACTAAAATCGCTGTAGCAGCATGGAATTCAAATTTTGTTGAATTATTCGATTTTAATTCCACTACCGGTGTCGTTTCAACAACATACTGATTAATATTCCATATGCTGTAATGGTGTTTATGGATTAGAATTTTCTCCCGCAAGTAATTATGTATGCTGCGAATGTGATTCCTGGAAATATTTACCAATGGGATATTACCCTAATTCTTCGGTTAGGTATAATTCGACTATTCGACAAAATGCAAATTCTTCCAGCTCTTATCGCGGCGCACTTCAATTACAGGCCGGATGGAAGATTTACGTTGCCAGAAATTTAGGTCCTAGCCTTGGTGTCATCAATAATCCGGATTTGCCGGACTCAATGTAATTTTATCAGAGAATTCTGTTTTCCCTTGCAGGGAAAAATCCGGTCTCGGGTTGCCTAATTTTATTCAGACTTATTTTTTACCAACAGGAGTGATTCAGTTAATGAAAAATTTTGTTGAGCGTTACGTCCCGATCCGTTTACATCCATTGTTTCTATAGCGTTCAAAGACAAAATTTGAACAAGTGTCAGTGACCCATTCGAAATGTTTTAGGTTCTGTTGTTTTAAGTGAATTTGATCTCATTTGGCGGTGTTTATTCGACGACAATTGATTGAAATTTTCTTTCGACAGGAATTTATTTTTTTAAATTGTCGCCGACGGAGAACGAGACAGACTCGAAAATGGTGAAGGAATGATTTGCGGTAGAAGTCGGATTTTTCCTGTCCCGATTGTTTGCTAACTTCACTTTGATAGTGTACCACACAAATTTTTTATCGAATTAGAATAATTTACATTTTAGAGAAGAAAACCCTCCTTTTCATTCAGGATTTATCCTCTTTAAATCATATGATACTCACCACCTAAACTGTGATAATTATCTCTTCATCTTCGCTTCCGATATATTTTCTTGTTGATCATCCATTCGGAGCCCGGCACATCCAGGTCGTTACCGGATTTATTTTCCGGGAATGTTTTTCGTTTCTTTTTATCGGGACTATTTCATTTGGTGGTTTTTTTTTGAAGCATCTTTCAGGGTTTGATCTTTTTCTTCTTTATCATGATTGAAAATGTCTTCAGAGCGCACGGGTACAATGGATATCCGGCCAAAATCGATTTCAGTTTTTTTTGTCTTTTTCATGTTGTTTTAATTAGATATTGATTAAATTATTCAGTTTATATAAGGTGGATATGCAACAAACACAACTCATTATTGAATACTATTTTCACAAATTTCAAGTGGTTAATATTTCATTCATCTTTTCTCTTCTGACGCCTTCGCTTTTTCCGAAATGCGATTCTATCATTGGTAAGTTCGGCTTTTGCAAATTCTTGAATCTCTTTATCATCATTTCCATTGCTTTGGTGAAATCTTGGGCCAGTCGTCGCTCGTGGTGAATGATCATCATTTTACAAAATTTTTATCGAAATCTTTACCTGTCTTTTTAGCTAAACTCTCATATCCTTGATATTTTTCGTTACTAATATCGGTTGGCAAAATAATATTTCGTTTAGCGGCTAATGATTTTATTTCTTTCGACAGCTTTGCCTGATCCGCTACCATCTAATTGGCCATACTCCGAATTTCTGCGGTAGTTCCATTCGTAACGGCTAGGGCCCCTTCCTTAGATTCATCATTCTCGCATCAGCAATTTTTACTAAAAATCTTGCTGTTTCCTGCTTGATAGATTCATCAGGAGTTTTGGCTTCATTTTTTTGCTCGGCTTTAGTTTAACACTATCAAATCGTTTTAAAATTGGAGCAGGACGTAGTCATAAAGGCAACTAATGCTAATGCAGAAGTATTATATTTTTCATTATTTCAGTTATTGATATATTTATTTCACAATTGGTGCCCGCCTCGTTTAAACTAAAATGGGGTGAATTGCAGAGTTTTTGCGACTTATTTACCTCAACTATCTGTAACAATCGGTTGAAGTTTCCCCATGTACTTGTGCTGGAGGTTTCGGAACAATTCGGAGTACTATTGACTTAACTTTATGGAAATGTTGACTCTTCAGAAAATAATAAAATAGGCATTATATTGCCTTATTGACAAGAATTGTTAGCCAAATCATAAAATAGGTTATTCATCCTTAAAAATTTCACAAATTAGCACAACTCAAGTTTCTTAATTACATTTGAGTAAATTCAGCATAAATTTCAATTGAATTATGAAACAGCTTTTGTTCATTTTGTTGGTTCTCACTTATTCGAATAATTTATCGGCGCAGGATACGATTGGTCAAGAATAATTATACTCGAATTTTGGCAAAGGTGCTGGAGATAAACCAGCGTGATGTTAAATATAAAAAATTCGACAATCCGGATGGACCTCTTTACATAATTGATCGAAAAGATGTTTCCAGAATTATTTATTCTAACGGTACAGTAGATACGATTTCGGGGAAACAGGTTATTATCATTCCCGACAAGGTGAAGTCGGATCCGAGAGTGAAAGATTTCGGTCAAAATTATTTTTCGTTTGTTGTTTCCGAATTATTATTCGGATTCGCATCGGTTGGCTACGAACGGAATTTAAAATCCGGTAAATTCGGAATCAAAGTTCCTTTGTCAGTAGGATTTAAAGATTTTCAGGTCAAGGATTCTGCTCAATACAGTTATTACAACGATGGTTGGGAATCAAGCGGTTACTACAACCAATACAAAATTTTTAGTACCGGCCTTGATTTTTATTATTACACGGGTGGCCAGGGGACCCTGCGGTATTTTATAGGGCCTTGTATCGAGTTTGGTCAGTTTTATTACAAATATTATGAACCTACCTACACACCTCCCAATAATTACAAATTAAAAAAGGAAATCGGAAGCTATGGAGCAATCCTCATAAAAAACGGGATGCTCTTTCAGCCAACAAAGAGTTTTAATGTTTCTTTAACCATAGGGGCAGGATTCTACCAGCAAAAAACGAAATATAACGATTCAGGGAACAATTATAATCCGTCTTATTTTATAGAAGAATCTCTGGCTGTGGAATTTGGGTTGAATATTGGGTATAAGTTTTAAAAATTGACCTCTTAGAGGAAGCAGCAGGGCATTTTAAATTTTTTGCTTAAGTAAAATGATGCGAAGTCTTTTTTTATTGATGATGCTATTTTTTCCCGCGAAGCACTTGCTTGCTCAGGATACACTCTATCATGCCAGTAAAGGGGTGTTGATTGTTAAAATACTGGAAATAACCGATACAGAAGTTAAATACAATGCTGCATCCAATCCGGATGGTCCTGTTTATGTTATCGGAAAGAAGGATGCTCTAAAAATTGTTTATGAAAACGGAACGGTGGAATCTTTTCAAAAACCACCCAAATCTAAATCACTTCCTAAACAGAAATTAAAACATCAAAACTTTGTTTATTTTACTTTAAGTGATTTAATTTTATGGACAGTTATCATTTAGCTATGAGCATACTCTGCTAAACAACCATCTTGGAATTCATATCCCCGTTTTCGTTTGGTACCATCGAGTTGGTTAAAAAGATTATTATGAATATGGCGGGAGCTCTCACTTTCTGAAACTGGGCAGATACGGGTATTATAATAAAAACAAAATCTTCAGCACAGGAATAGAAATATATTATTACCCCTTTAAATGGGGATATGCAAATTACTTCGTGGGACCGGCTTTTGGTTATGGAAGAGTAAATTATCAAACCTCCATTAACATATACAACCCTTCTATCCCATCAATCAATTATCAAACTGTACAAATCGATTACAATGGATGGCTTATTAAAAATGGGGTGGTGTTTAGGCCCACCCGGCACATTAGCATTGCATTAACTCTGGCGATGGGGTTTTACACGACTTATGAAGTGTATTACAATGGGTATAATTTTAATGACCCACTATACAGCCCTATCACCGAAAGGGCTGTTGAAGGAGGATTTAGCGTAGGGTGTAAATTATGAGGAGATCGCTATTATAATCCCGGTGTACATCGCCAAATGTGATTAGTGGACCGTTCAAAGAAATTTCACCAAAAAAGGTGACAAAATAGGAGCTGAGGTGTAGTTATTGAATATTAGCGTGTTAATTCGTTTAACATTGGCGCTAATTTCAAATTTATGTGGTTTAATAAACTTAACAGAAGTAGGTAACCGGAATGAAAAAAGACTACATTTGATTTGAAATTATTGGAGTAGAAAAAAATTAAATATTTACTAATTATGAAGACTATTTTAATAGCTACTTTTTTATGGTTATTTTCATCAATCGCATCTGCGCAGGATTATTTCAAAGAAACGCCTATAACGGTTGCTGTAGCCTCTAATGGAAATTTACAGAGAGTGGAATGCAGTGTTTATGACTCCACCTTACAAACAACGGTTTATTTTAATACGCCGTGGATTCCTAAAATTATTTTGATATCAAGTATTGCTCATGGGAAAGTGGGATTTACAACATGGAACAGTATAAGTGTCCAGAGTCCGGAGGTTGGATTTTTAGTTTATGATCAGTTGTTTCATAAATTTAATTTTCAATATTTCAATACCGGCATTTCAGGCTCTAATCAAAATGCAAATGTAATTTGCGGGATTATTTGGGTTGAAGTGGTTACTCAAAATTTTACTAATGGAGATTATTATTTAGAATTTATCTACTTTAGATATCATCCGATTTTTCACAAATGGATAAAAATAGAGAGCTATGGTGATTTTTGGGATATATCTTCAACTTCCGCGATTTGGTCACTTAATTCTATTGGTAACATCGATAGGTTAAGGGATATAGATGATGTGCATTTATTTTATTATGACCCCGTGATAGATTCTGTTTATGATGAGCTAATATCTTGTGTAGGAAATGTTCAGGATGAAAAGGAAGATTATTATATTTCCAATGAAAATTGTTATGATTATTATGACTATTGGATGTACGATGCCGGATTAAAGCAATTTCAACAGTATCCGAGAAGTAATGTGGAAGGAAGAGTTGATAGAGGAATTTTTACAGGAAACGATATTGATTCCACAGCAAAAAAATTCTTTTTTGTTTATGATCCTGCAATTCAACAATGGGTAACCGATTCGGTTTTTTCATCCCAATTAAATAACATAAAAGTTAAAGATCGCATAGTAGCCTATACCGATACCTCCCTAACTAGTGGCAAACAAGTTTTTTATATGGCTTATCATCCTGTTCAACATGCGTGGATAAAGGACTCTACCCAGGTGAGTGGTACCATTACCGGATTTATGATTCAGAATGGAACCGTGAAGTGGAACGATAGTAATGGTAGTCATGTACGGGGATATGATAATAGCATTGGATGGGGAAATTTTAACACTGTACCCTTCTTAAATTTTCATTTGACAGATTTCACCGGTGATGGGTATCCAATGATTCATGTAAGAAACCTATCAATTGGAGCTGATTCGGTAGTTTTTAATTTCGGTGATGGTGTTACTTCAAAAAACAGCCGCCATGTGTTTTGGCATTCCTACAATGAATCCGGAACTTATGATGTGTGTATATCTGACTCCTCAGCAACTCAAAGCTGGTGTCAACAGGTTACTATGAATTTTTGTGCAACAATAAGTGGAATAATTGTCGCTAATGATTCTATTTGTGAGGGGGATAGCACTACCTTGTCGGTCACCTATTCCGGTGCAAATATTCAATGGCAAAAAAAGTCGGGAAGCAGCTGGAGTGACGAAACTGGCCCTGGAGCTACATCCGCAAATTATGTTGTTTCTCCCTCACAAGAATCAACCTATCGTGCAGTTGTTACTGATCCCAATTGTTTGAATGTGTATTCTAATGAGCAAAATATTTACGTTAATGGTTATATAGGCAATAGTTATTATTTATCCGATACGGCTTATACAACCTGTTACGGTTCGAATAAGAAATTAGAATTAAAAGGAACACTTGGAAACGAAGACATACGATGGCAGAGAAATCAAGGAAGTGGCTGGTCGGATGTTTACAACGGAAGTGACAGCACTATACTAGTTTCATCCAGTATCAATTCATTATATAGGGTAATTATATCAAGCGGAAATTGTTTTATTGACACCAGTGTTGTAATTACTGCTACTATCGTTGCTAATCCTCAAAATCCAATTACTACGTCTGATTTTGTGTGTGGTCAAGGAGTTGTTGACCTCACCGCCACCGGAAACGGAATTATGCTGTGGTCCACAAAACGGAATCGACTCCTTGCTTCATGTTGGAAATACATTTTCACCGTATATTACTGCTCAAACAACATTCCATGTAACAGCCGGCACATCTAATTTACTATCGGCCGGATATAACAGTAATTCTATTGGAATAATAGATTCAAGTAGCGGAGTACATAAAGGAATTCGATTATTTGTAACTAGCCCGGTATTTCTTGAGCATTTTACTATTTATCCTGCACAAGCCGGAATTGTGGTATTTAGATTATTCCACACGAATACCAAAACCCTGGTTGCATCTGTAAGTCAATCAGTAAATGTTAATCCCAATGGAGAAAAAATATGGTTGAGAACCTCCTCTTCTGGGTAATACCAACTATGATTTGGTGGCTGATTCTATATCCATACCAATGTTGATAAATACGAGCGGCATAAATTACCCCATAACACCACCCACTAGTTCAATTGTTATCAGTGGATATGTTGATTCCTTATTTCATAATACTCCCGATTATTATAACTTTTATAATATCACCTCGACAAATGGCTGTAGATCGAACAGCGTAAATGTAACGGGAGCTGTGTATTCAGAAATAAACGCGGTAATCCAAAACAACGGCCCTTTAGTTTTTTGTCAAGGTGATTCAGTTATACTCAACGCTACTCCCACTGGTAATTACACCCGACAGTGGCTGAAAAATGGAGTATTCACCGGCATCACCACTTTAAACTATACAGTATATGCTCCGGGAACATATCAATTAGTTGCAAATAATAATTATTGTATAGACACATCCGCCGCAGTAAATGTTCGAGTGCCTTGTATACCAACATCTGATCCGGTGGAGAAGTATGATTTCGACATAGAAAATGAAACAGAGTCGCAATTTCATATTTACTATTATTCCGGAACTGAAGAATTATTTCTTGAGACGACCTTAGCAGAGGATGAAACGTATTCCGTGAAATTGATTGATCAAACAGGTAAAGAAATATCTAATGAAAATCAAAATTTTAACAAAGGACAAAATAATTATGCTATCAATGTCCAAAATCTGACATCCGGTTTATACATTTTGAAATTGCAGAATGAGAAAAACAGGTTTGTTAAACGCTGGTTAAAATATTAACACTAATATTCCCTTCATAATTTCAGAAAAATCCCTGAAAATTATAATAAAAAAAGACATGAAACACATTTTATTTACAACACTTATAACTATTTTTACAATAGCAGGGTTTTCACAGAATTTTTTTAATGAATATCCAATAAATTCTACAGTAATATTCAATGGTAGTCAACAACGACTGGAATGTTCAACATATGATTCGTTATTACAAACCACTGTTTCTTATCAAACTCCATGGATGAACAGAATCATTATTGCTAGCAACAACTCAGGCAAAGTTGTTTTTACTACATGGGTTACTCCAGTGCAACAAGACACTTTGTATGGGTTTATAATTTATGATTTTTTGCTACATCAATTTGATGTGCAATTTTTATCGAGAACTTTAACACCCACAATGAGATTTAATGCGAATGCAGGATTAACGGGAGTTGTTGTGACTACTCAAACTGAGTCGGGAGGATATTTTTACGTTTATCAGGAATTTTATCGATATAATATTTTTACTCACAAATGGACGAAATGCGGATTAGGTTATGAACCTGAAACCAGTTCTATAACATGGACCAACGGACCTGTGAATTTTGGTGATTTTGTGGGGTTCATCGATCATCTGGATGAACTGGATCTTTTTTACTATGATCCTTTTATTGACGTTTGGAAATATATTTCAAGTGGTTGTGCAGGATGGGGCTTTACTCTTCAAGATGATTATATTGCAATGGATACCGGTTGTCAGGACAATTACGCTTTCTTGACTTATGATCCCGAGCTTCATGATTTTGTAAGTCCAGGTATTCCTAATCTTTTGGGAGATGTGTATAGAGGAATTTTTATGGGATTTGAACAAAATGATGGTTTTCCAAGCTATGTATTCACTTATGACCAGGAGAACCAGCAATATGTAATTGATTCCTCCTATTCAGAAACTATCACAAATACGATTTATAAAAACAGAACAGCTGCCTATATTGATCAACCGATAGGAGGCTCTGCAAAAGTAATTTATATGGTATACAACCCCATTATTCACAATTTTGTAAAGGATTCGGCATTAATTGCCGGGTCGGCATCAGGTTTGGTTATTGAAAATGGTACTGTGAAATGGACTGATGCCAATGGAATAAATATCCGTGGATATGATGTGAATACCGGATGGGGGAGTTTCACTACTCCTATATTTCTTAATTTTCACCTAACAGATCTTAGTTCTCAAGGCTTGCCAATGATTCATGTTAGAAATTATTCACTCGGAACGGATCAAGTTTATTATGATTTTGGTGATGGATGTTACATCTCCAAATAACAGGCATGTATTATGGCATTCCTACAGAGATTCAGGCAGCTATAATGTTTGTATTTATGATAGTTCCGGAGCACAAAGTTGGTGTCAAACCACAACAATGAATATATGCAGTACTGTAGGTGCGAGTTCGAGTTCAATTTCCATTGATACAATTTGCGAAGGAGATTCATCAATTTTATCATTATCCTCTTCAACAGGATCCATTCAGTGGCAGAAAAAGATTAACTTTTTCTGGGCCGACGAAACAGGCCCAGGTTCTACTTCATCAACTTACAGTGTTAGTCCTGCTCAAACTACAGTATATAGAGCGAAAGTTATGGATGGAAACTGCTTGCCTCATTTCTCAAATGAAAATAAACTAACTGTGTTTCCTAATCCTGGGAATATTTTGTTATCAGATTCCTCTTTTTCAATATGTTCGGGGGATACTATTATTATGAGAGCTACCAACATTTTCGGATTATCTTATCAATGGCAAGTGAACACAGGAAATGGATGGATCAATGCACCCAATGGAACAACATATGCATATAATTCGAAAGCACTGGTTCCCACTCAATATAGGGTAGTTCACTCAAATTCCGGTTGCTTTTCAGATACCAGTTCAATCATCACTGTGAATACAGATTCTGTGCCATTGATGCCGCTAACAACATCGGCAATTACCTGCGGGCCCGGCTTTGTAAACTATACAGCAAATCAACCCGGCACAATTCATTGGTATTTAGATAACGTGTTAGACTCAATAATATATACCGGTAATAATTTTTCAACTTTCATCAACACCAATACACAATTTAAATTGCGAAGATATTCGGGCACGTTCATACCTTCAGGATATGCCGACACTACTATTGGGACGGTACTCACCTATTCAAATCAGGCTAAAGGTATAAGGGTTGTAACAACCACTCCGGTTACACTGGAGAGTTTTTATGTTTACCCGGGACAAACAGGAACGTTAAAAATCAACCTCAAAAATGTCTCTACAAATGCTGTAGTAGCCACATTGACGAAGCCTGTACAGGCAGGTGTGGGTAAAGTGAAAGTAAATTGGAGTGTTAGTTTACAGAGTAACACTTTGTATGATATAGTGACATTGACTTCCAGTGTTCAACTTAAGGCAAATAGCGATGGCATGAGTTATCCAATTTCTTCACCTGGAAATCCCGTTACAATTTTAGGCCATGTAGGTTTCAGTTTTGACACAACGAATATCTTCTATAACTTTTATGATATGACTTTTGCAGATGGGTGCAGGTCGCCTTTCGCCACAACTAACGGAACAGTGATACCGGCAATCAATGCAGTAATTGCTCCAACCGGATCTTTGGTATTTTGCCAGGGCGATTCAGTCAAGCTGAACTCCACTCCAACCGGCAATTACAGCCGACAATGGATGAAAAATGGTTTGTTTACAGGAGTAACATCCCTAAATTATACAGTTCATAGTCCGGGATCGTATCAATTAATAGTAAGCAATAGTAGTTGTATCGACACTTCATCGGCAGTTAATGTGCTTGTACCGTGCATGCCAACATTTGACCCTGCGGAAAAAATTATAACTGATTCACTAAATTCAAACAATGAAGTAACCATTTATTATGATCCAAATAGTAAAAATGGAATTATAGCCAGTGATTTTGAGGAATCAGGAAAATATAAATTAGTGATTATCGATCCGTCAGGGAAAGTAATATATAAAAACGAATTTGAATTCAATCAAGGAGAAAATTCAACTCATGTTAACATGGAAAAACTAGCTGCGGGAGTGTATATATTCAAATTGTTTAATGATAATGAGAGTTTTATAAAGAAGGTTGATAAGTATTAAAATTATTGAAGAAATTGTTAATTTAATTACTCGTAACAGGCTACAGAGATACCAATCATGAAAAAAGTAATAGTTTTAATATTGAGTTTGTATTTTTCTATGAACTTATCAGCTCAGAATTATTATCAGGAATACCCAATCACGGTTGGTGTTTCCTCAATGGGGGCGTTGAATAGGTTGGAATGCTCTACCTATGACTCAGTTTTACAATCGATTGTAACTTACAATTCTCCTTGGAAGTCCGAGCTGATAATTATTTCTTCTAATGCCTATGGGAAAGTTGGCTTTACTACCATGATAAATCCATTTCAACAAAGCAGTACAGTTGGATTTATAATTTATGATCAAGGATTTCATCAGTTCATATATCAGGAAGTTTTGGTTCCTCTTCCCGAACCAACAGCAATCTCAACTGTTTTGTGTGGAATTAATTGGGTTGAAGTTATTTTACACTATGAATCTGATTTTAATGAAATCACCTTGTACAGATATAATCCACTCAAACACAAGTGGGGAAAACTTACAAATTATGGAGTATGGCATTCGGATGTCTGGACATTGCCCCCACTTGGCAATGTTGATTGGGCATATGATGAGGAAGGGTATGCTTATTATGTGTTTTACGATCCAATCAGCGATTCAAGCCATTATAAAAATATTGATTGTGCCCATTCCATGAATGAATTTAAGGAGGATCATATTGCGACAAAAAACAATTGTAATTATGAAAATTATGAAACCTATGATCCGCAGAGTCATGAATGGGCAAAATATCCTCGGAGCAACATTTCAGGCTTTATATCAAATGGCATTTTTTGGGCAAGCGACATAGACTCCTCATTTAAAAACTTCTTTTTCATCTACGATCATGAAATTCAGCAGTGGGTTACCGATTCAGTTTATTCAGCAAATATCAGTAACATCAAAATAAATGATCGAGTGGTGGCCTATCAGGATTCTGCTCAGGTGGTGTACATGGTCTATCATCCGATTCAACATGCATGGATAAAAGATTCGTCATCCACCAATGGCCCGATATCTGGTTTTCAAATTCAAAACGGCACCGTTAAATGGACCGACTTAAATGGATTGAACAGCAGAGGATATGATAACAGTTTAGGATGGGGAAATTACAACACATCTCAATTTCTGTACTTTCATTTAACGGATTTCACCACAGGAGGATTTCCTATGGTACATGTAAGAAATTATTCTATTGGAACCGATTCGGTTTATTTTGATTTTGGAGATGGCATTGTTTCCTTAAATAACCGCCAAACAATGTGGCATTCATACAGAGATTCCGGTTCATATAATATTTGTATTTATGATTCTTCGGGAACTCAAAGCTGGTGTCAGTCGGTTTTGATGAATCTATGTTCTCCATCTGGTTTTATCAGTATCAGTAATGATACCATTTGTGAAGGGGATAGTTTAATATTAAGTTCGGTAAGCTCTGGTGGGATCATTCAATGGCAAAGTAATAATGGAAGTGGTTGGGTAAATGAAACCAGCCCGGGATCAAATTCATCAACATATGTGGTAGCTACCCCTCAAACTACCACATACAGAAGCTTAATGACCAATGGCTCCTGTTTGCCATTTATAAGTAATGAGTTAAAGGTATTTGTGTACAATTATTTCGGAGCACATACTCTTTCCGACACCCTAATATTCAAGTGTAAAAATTTTGGTGTACCTTTAAAAGTTCTAGGATTGAACAATGTCAGCTATCAATGGCAAATTAATAATGGCACTCGGTTGGATAAATGTATCAAATGGTACAACATCAAATATTATTGCAAATACAATTTTTAACAGTTTGTATCGAGTTATACTAAGCAGCGGAACTTGTTTCAGTGATACATCTTCAAATATTGTAGTCAATGTAGATACTGTTTCGGCTATCCCGGTTGTTACTCCTGCATTCACCTGTGGCCCGGGGCAAGTTACTTTGCAAGCAAGCAGCAACGGAAACAATTACTGGTACTCATCAACCAATTTGAATTCTCTTTTACATGTAGGAAATACATTTTCGCCTAACATAAGCACAACTACCACATATAAGGTACGCTCCTCTTTTGGTTTGATCATATCTACAGGATATTTAAATAATTCAATAGGAACTTCAAACACCCAGAATTCTGAGAGTAAAGGGATTAGAATTCAAGTGGACTCACCTTGTATTCTTGAAAATTTATCTATTTATCCTTTGCAAACCGGAGTGGTTCATTTTAAATTGTATGATAGTGAATCGCATGAATATTTAAATTCCACTTCACAGCAAGTTACTGCAGGAATTGGAATTGAAAAGGTTTCATTGGGTTATTATCTTACGGGATTTAGAACCTACGATTTGATAGTAGATTCTATCAGTGTTCCATTAGAAATCAATACCAGTGGGATTAATTATCCTATTGCAGCATCTGGTAGTCCGATTACAGTTTTAGGATATGTGGATTCCATATTTCACAGCACACCTGATTTTTATAACTTTTATGATATAAACATTACTACAGGATGTGTATCAAATACAACAAATGTAACCGGGACAGTTTATCCCTCTTTCACCAATGCAACAGCGATTCCCTTGAGCCCTTTGGTTTTTTGTCAGGGCGACTCTGTTAAATTCAGCACAGCCCCAACCGGAAATTTTACCTATCAATGGCTAAAAAACGGATTGCCTATTGGATCAACGGGTAATAGTTATATCGCTAAAACTGCAGGAACCTATCAGGTGATTATGAATAATAGTTCAGGTTGTGTTGATACCTCATCAGCAAAAAATGTGCGTGTGCCTTGCATACAAACATTTGACCCTGTGGAGAAGATGGAAAGTTCATTTGAATTTTCAAATGAAGCGCAAATCAATATTCATTATCTTTTTGGTTCCGGAGAATTAGTTATTAATACTATTTTAACGGAGGATGAAACATACAATCTGATCATTCTGGATCAAACCGGAAGAGAAGTATTTCGAGACTCTCGTAATTTCAGTATGGGAGAAAACAGTTATTCTATTAATGAACAAAATCTTTCAACGGGTTTATACATTCTGAAATTGGAAAGTGAGAAAAACAGATTTGTAAAACGGTGGATGAAAAATTAACACCATCAAACAAACTACTGTATTAATATAAATATCACCAATTATGAAGTTCATTTTAATAATCTCAATGTTGTTGCTTTCTTCCTTGACAGGGAATTCACAGAATTACTACGAGGAATTCCCGATAAACACAATAGTGAGTAATAATGGATCGCAGTTTCAATTGATATGTTCTACATACGATTCAACTATACAATCAACAGTTACATACACCAGCCCATGGATAAATTATTTGATAATAGTATCCGGGAGCACTCCCGGCAAAGTCGTTTTTTCAACTTGGGTAAATCCTGGGCAACAGCATTCCGAATATGGATTTATAGTATATGATTATTTGTTGCATCAATTTGCAGTAAATTGGATTCAAGGGACTTTAGCATCGAGCCAGAGGATTTTACTTGGAAGTAGTTCTAAATGGTTTGCTGAGATGATAGAGTCAGAGCTTTCAACAAATAACTATACTTTCAAATACAAATATTATACATACCATTTACAAAGTCATACCTGGGCAACAGTTTCCTTTCCTTATCCTGAGTATAGCAATAGCCCAAATTGGGGAGGAAGTATTTATGCTCCCAATAGCAATTGGATTTACTTTATTGAAGATACAGATGAAGGGATATTTCATTATTATGATGCAAGATCCGGTGGTATAGCAGGTTTTTATAGTGGTTGTGCCGGCTGGGGGTTTGGAATTTCGGATGATTATTTTTACATGGATACCGGTTGCCTGGACAATTATAGATTCGCCTCATATGATGCAGGATCAGGCGGATTTTATGGGTATCCCAGGGAACAATTGTTGGGAGGGATGTATCGTGGAATTTTTACTGCATCGGATCAGAATGATTTTAATAAAAAATTCGTTTTTGTGCAGGATGAATTCACCCATCAATGGTTGACAGATTCTATAGAAGCAAATAATTTCGGTGGTTTAGTTTTAAAAGACCGAGTAGTTGCTTATATTAATGAAACTATTGGTTACAGTAAAAAAGTTTTTTACATGGTTCACAATCCGCTACTTCACACCTGGGTAAAGGATTCAACCGTTATAGCAGGAACCGCCGTTGGTTTAGTTATTGAAAATGGAACAGTAAAATGGACTGATTCAAACGGTCTGAATATAAGAGGCTACGATATTAATTTGGGTTGGGGAAATTATCTCACACCTTTATTTTTATACTTTAATTTGGTGGATTTGAGCTCTCAAGGACAGTCGATGGTTCATGTTCGAAATTATTCGATTGGTACCGATAATGTATATTTCGACATGGGTGATGGTACCATTTCTGCAGGCAATTCTTTGTGGCGACACTATAGGGATTCGGGAAGCTATACTATTTGCATTTATGATTCATCAGGAGCAAATAGTTATTGTCAACAGGTAAATATGAATATTTGTTCCTCATCGGGAACGATGTCTCTATCAAACGATACTATTTGTCAAGGAGATACGGTTGTGCTTTCACTCAATAACTATCAAGGTAGTATTCAATGGCAAAGTAGAACTACCGGATCGTGGGTTGATGAAACCGGTCCCGGGGCGACCACCGACAATTATTCAATAGTGCCTTCCAAAAGCACCACCTATAGGGCTGTTGTGACCAACGGTATTTGTACATCTGTATATTCAAACAGTCAGTTTTTAAAAGTTCATGAATATATTTCTAATGCATTGATTTCGGATTCTTTGTTAACATCATGTTCTGGTCAGAATGTAGCAATTTTTGTATTAAACGTAAATGCAACTTATCAATGGCAGCAAAATACAGGGTCGGGTTGGAGTAATATTAACAATGCAACCAGCTATGGTTATGCTTCAAGTCCAACTTCCAATATTTTATATAGAGCGATTATTTCCAGCGGAAATTGTTTTATGGATACAAGTTCCTTGGTTTCTGTAATAGTTGATTCAGTTCCAACTCTCCCCGTAACAGTACCTAACTTTACTTGTGGACCGGGAGTGGTTAATTTGCAAGCGACAAGTACGGGCACAATTTATTGGTATGAATACTATATAACGGATTCGATTATTCATACAGGAAATACTTATTCTCCTTTTATTAGTTCGAATACCAATTACAGAGTTAGGTCAACAAATGGATTGGAAGCCACTGCAGGTTATTCCGACAATTCAATAGGTAATGTTGGGTCGATGAGTAACGAACAAAAAGGGCTTCGTTTTTATTGTGCAGAACCGGCAACGCTTACCGCTGTTTATGTTTACATACTTCAACCGGGTGTTGTACAAATTAGATTGTATGATGCTCATACAGGTCAGTATGTTAGTAACACGGTTCAAAATATTACCGGGGGAATTGGAAAAACAAAAATTGAATGGAACAACGTTTCACTAAAAGGAAACCGAACTTACGATATGAAAATCGAAGCTTCCAGTGTGCCGTTGGAAATTAACACCAGTGGTATATCTTTTCCCATCACCACATCCGGTAATCCAATCACGATTCTTGGTTATGTTGATTCTTTATTTCATGATACAGCCGATTTTTATAATATTTATGATATTACTTTATCCACCGGATGCCAATCAAATTTGGTGAGTGTACAAGGATCGGTTTATCCTGAATTTAACAATGCAGCCATAGCTCCTAATGGCCCGTTAGTTTTTTGTCAGGGCGACTCTGTTAAGTTCAGCACATCCCCAATCGGTAGTTTTACTTTCCAGTGGTTAAAAAACGGGTTGCCTATTGGATCAACCGGTAATACCTATACCGCTAAAACTGCAGGGACTTATCAGGTGATTATGAATAACAGTTCAGGATGTGTTGATACCTCATCAGCAAAAAATGTACGTGTGCCTTGCATGCCCACATTTGATCCGGTAGAAAAAAGCATGGGTGCAGATGATATAAATAGTTTCCAATTTAATATACTTTATAATAGTGATAATGAAGAACTTAACATAAAAATATTTTCAAACTCCAGTGGAATTTATAACATGAAAATTATCGATCAATCGGGTCGGGAAGTTATTAATGTGAATGAAGAACTTTCGGCAGGAGAACATAAATTATCATATACTGTTCATACATTTTCCAATGGAATTTATGTGGTGAAAATGGAAGGTGCTCAAACCCGGGCATTGAAAAAATTTGTTAAATATTAATTATTTATATTTGTTTCACTGAATAATCACGTCAACCTTAAAACTAAATCAACATGGCATCTGTAAACGTATATTTAAATTTCGACGGTAATTGCGAAGAAGCATTTACTTTTTACAAATCTGTATTCGGCGGCGAGTTCCCTTACATTGGGAGATTTGGAGAAATGCCTCCACAAGAGGGAATGCCACCACTTCCGGAGGAAATGCGCAATAAAATTATGCATGTTTCTCTGCAAATTAGTAAAGAAACCTCTATTATGGGAAGCGACACCGGCGGAGAATGGGCATCCTCTTTCAAACAAGGAAATAATTTTTCTATTTCCATCAATGCGGAAACTAAGAGCGAAGCCGACAAATTATTCAACGGACTCTCCAGTGGCGGCACCGTTACTATGCCCATGGATAAAACTTTCTGGGGAGATTATTTCGGAATGTTTACCGATAAATTCGGGATTAATTGGATGGTGAGTTTTAATGAAGCTGCGGGGCAGAAGTAGTTTTTAGGCAATTAATTTCTGAGTTAATTAATTGCAAGTCACTAAATTTCATTCTCAAAATTAACTTGTGTGTGTCCATCTTGTTATGTTACAAGATTAATTCTTTCTCTTTTGATTACTTATGCGATTTAGCTGCTATTACGTCCTTTTAATTTTTGTTTTAATAATAGTTTCCACCTTAGAAATAGTTAACGCACAGGATCAACTCTTTGACAAGCCTACTAACTTTCAAACGATGTCGCAGAGATGGGAGTTAGATACTGTTGACAAAAAGGGAACATTTCGCATGAAACCCTATAAGCCGATTTTTATTACATTAGTTCGTTGGACAGACGATCCAAATGTGCAACCTCAAAGTGAAAACCCTGATTATACCCAACCGGTTCCTATTGATTATTCGCAATTTGAAGCGAAGCTTGATTTAAGTTTGAAAACGAAAGTTGCTCAAGGACTTATAAAAGGATACGGCGATGTTTGGGTTGGATACACACAAACAGCACACTGGCAAGCCTATAACGAAGCACTTTCAAGGCCATTCAGAGAAATAAATTATGAGCCTGAAATTATTTTGAATGTAGCCATGAAAGTAGATCTCGGTATTGCAAAACTCCGAATGGCAGGAGTTTCATTCAACCACCAATCGAACGGCAAATCGGTTCCTTTGTCAAGAAGCTGGACCAGAATTATTTTTTTCGCAGGCTTTGAAAGGGATTCCTGGCAGGTTTTTATCAAACGTTGGATCAGACTGCCTCCCAGTGAAGATGAGAATCCTGCAATTGAGGATTATATAGGCAGGGCAGAGTTATTGGTTATTAAAAATTTGAATCGTCACCAAATTGCATTTACCGCAACCAACTCTCTGCGGTTTGATGTTAAAAATAGAGGAAGTATGAAAGCTTCCTGGGGTTTTCCGGTTTATAAAAATCTGCGAATGCAATTACATGCAGGGTATGGTTATGGTGAAACGTTAATAGATTATAATCATAAACAAAGTACAGTAGGGATTTGTGTTTCACTAATCGATTGGTAGAGGAATAATATTACGTATGTTTTAATTTTTCACAAATCGGATATAGTGATTCTGCTCCTTCATTTTCAACTGTAAGATATAATTTTGTGGGGTGAGGTTTTCTATGGAGATATTATTGGATATGATTCTTCCATTGAAAACTTCCTCACCTAACATGTTAAACACACTGTATTCAGCTTCGAAAAGATTTATATCTTCTGATTTTATAAATAGTTTTGTTGAAGCCGGGTTAGGATAAAGTGTTATTGAGTTATTATAATCCAACACTTCAATTGAGGTTGGGGTGCATGCCGAATTACTTATAAAACTGTTTGTTGAAATAGGAAGTGTCGACAATGAGGTAGAGCCAATATATGAATTTAAATTCAAAATGAGATTTACCGGTTGAAGAGTATTAACAGTGGTGTCTAAAATAGTTGTCGGAAGTTCATAGATACATGGATTTGTCGAAGCAAAACTCAATTTTCGAAATGATGTTTTATATTCAACTAACGGAGATGATGTCCAATGATCATCAATTTTCACAACTTGTAAAAAATCAAATTGTGAGCATTTCTGCATATGTGTGATTGATAAAGAGGAACCCAAAATTGGTTGAAATCGAACATTGTATGGACTAAATTGACTATTCATGGACATATGAAACAACACATTTGAAGGTACAATTAGATTGAAATTTGATTCAGGCGCCGAAGCAAAAACCTTAAAAACTCCTCCAGCATCTTCAAACAGAAAGGAGTTCTTAATAAACAATGGTTGATTTAATTGATTTAGAAAAGCTTTCTGAGTATAGATTTCTCCGATTGTGTCAATTTCTATAATTAATGAAACACGAAATTGTTGCTGACTAGGTAAATTAGCAAAGGATGCTGTCAGAAAATTTCTTCCGGAAGCAGTTTCATGGAATTTTTCAATACGCAATCCATCGTTGATACCTGATCCATATTTTTTGGCATAAATGATATTACCCGATGCTGTAAGCCGCATAAGATTTCTTTGTATTGGGAATCCTCTGTCTATTATTACAAAGTCACCATCAGAAGTCGCAGCTAAAGAGTTAATATATTGAGTTCCCGGAGCAACAATGGATTTGGTCCAATCATGATTCCCTGCAGAATCAAGGTGCATGAGGATATTATCATAGTCTACCCCATTTGATTCCATCATTTGACCTACTAATATTGTACTTCCATCAGCTAATTCTTCAGCCAAAGTAAAAATCGCCGGAACGTTTATGGAATGAGTTTTAATCCAAACAGTATTTCCCGAAGAATCAATTAATAAGGAACTTGCCGGTTGTTGAGATAAGGTTTCACCTGCATTATGCAAAATGAAACCACCATCGGCCGAATGAGAAATTGAAAGAGTATTTGGAAAAGGAAAATTCAATATACTTTTTTCATAAATTAAATTGCCTGCAGAATCAGTTTTAAAAATACATAAATCGTTAGATTTTCTGGCTGTAAATAAACAATCACCATTAGAAGAAACCTTCATCGCATTCCCAATTATTCCCCCTAACCCAACATCGATAGTCCGAGAAAAAGTAGTCTGACCATTTACAGAGAAAGAAATTGTGCTCAGAAGACAAAATAGCAGCAGTAATTGAAGATGGTGACGTGTCATTTTCGGAGAAAATTGGGAATATTTAAACTAAATGCTAATAGTAACAAATTTTCTATCAAAAAATTGCCTCTTTTTAAAAATCAATGAATACTGCATCCTATTATAAATATTCTTAAAATTAAATAGAAAATCTTCCCAAATTACCATTAAAACAACTAGTTTTGAAAGACAAAGCTATTCTATGAAACCCATCAACCCCAATGCCCGAGTTAAAAGTAGTAATAAAATAGTAATCAATGCCAATTCAGTAGACGTGTGGAAAGTGTTGACGAATATTGATAATTGGGCTTCCTGGCAAACAGAAATTAAATCACCTGTTGTGGATGGAGCTGTTACAGCAGGATCCAATTTTACCTGGAAGATAGGAGGATTAAAGATTAAATCGGTCCTTCATACGGTAGAGCCTTACACCCAGTTTGGATGGACCGGAAAATCATTGGGCATTTTGGCAATTCACAACTGGACGATTACCGAATTGAACAAACAATCCGAAGTTTTAGTTGAGGAAAGTATGGATGGAATTTTAACCTGGGTGCTGAAACCATTTTTGAAATCGGGATTAGAAAAAGGAAATCAAAAATGGTTGAAATTGCTGAAAAAAGAGTGTGAACGATATCAAGAAATTTAGCAATTATTTTTAAATCAGAAAAGAAACAGATGATTTCTCACGAACCGTTTGAGGCATTGTAATTCAGTGAAAATCAATAGTATACAAATTTCTGAAAGATAGTTATTTAAACTTTTTTCGCTTTAATCGGTTTTATGTGAGCAACAGATTAAATGTTCAAAAATTAACATATCATGGAACGTAGAAAATTCATCAAAGGCTCTGCAATCATAGGAGCAACAGCAGTGGTGCCAGACTTATTAAAAGCTACCTCCGGGTTGTTGGAATCCGGAAACGGAAGAAAAGTTTACAGAATCCTTCAGACCGACAAAACTATGGTGGGCACCTTGCCCGTTTTGAGAGCTTTTGCAGGCGATCACAACGACTATGTGTCGCCCTTTGTTTTCTTTGATGAATTTGGTCCTGTGAAAGTCAATCCAAATGATAAACCATTACGTGTAGAGGCGCATCCTCATGCGGGCATAATTCCTATCACTTATTTTTTGGAAGGCAGTGGTCACCATCGCGACAGTTTGAATTACGATTTCCAAATTGGGAAAGGTGATTTCATGATGTTTAATTCCGGAAGAGGTGCGATTCACATGGAAGAAACCGGACAAAAATTATATGATAATGGAGGCATCTATCATGGGTTTCAAATTTGGCTGAATTCTCCTGCTAAATATAAGTTTATTGATCCAACAGCCAATGTTTATAAAAGCGATGTAATGGATGAAATTAAGGAAAAGGATTACAGTGCAAGAATTGTTTTGGGTGAGATGTTTAAAGCTAAATCAAAAATAGAAACATTGTTCCCCGTTTTTTATTTTCACATTAACATGAAGGCAGGTTGCAAACTTAGTATTCCTGTTGATGAAACTCATAACGCCTTCGTATATGTGATAAAAGGAAATATCGAAACAACAGATCGAACTGAAGTGAAAACGAATCAGGTGGTGTTATACGAACGTGGAAAAAACACGATTAATTTGTTTAGTGCCGAAGATGCAGAAATATTATTGCTCGGAGGGAAACCACATAACGAACCGGTGTTTGCCTATGGACCTTTTGTAATGAATTCTGAAGAAGAAATTCGTAAATGTTACAGCGACTATCGCTCCGGTAAAATGGGAAATCCTGAATTGGTGAATAGATCAAAGTAAAACGAAATTTCTTTAATAAGAAGCCAAATGACCACTTTTACGCACTCACTAACAGGCTCTTCTTTAACAATATACGATTAAAATTATCAAAACTTGCAAATACATGCAAGTTTTGATAGTTGTTAGTACTATAAGAATTTAGCTCTTCTATTTTTCTCTATTCCAAAAACGATGAGAAGCAATTGCATTGATAAAATCTTCAGAAGATCCATTTACAATTATTCCACTTTCACTTGAAAATTCAGGTTCAGAATTTGCGGTAGCGTTCTCCATCAATTTTTTGCCATCATCATTTACTGCAATCGGTTTACAATGATTATACATTTCATCAACAAAAGTTATTGCATCTTTATTTTTGGAATACCTTTTTTACTTGTCATTAGAATAATTTTAATTGGTGAATGAAATAAATATTGCTATATATTGTATCAAATTCCTACCAGCTTTATTTATTTGTTTTAACTTTGTGTAGGGTGAATTTTGACTTTTTTATTTTGTTTTTGCATTGTAAATCGACATCTGTTTGTTCAAACTATTTTAATTTTCGCTATTTCTTCTCTTCATTCTTACCTTCATCTTTCCCAAACAACTGCTTAAAAAATCCTTTTTCATTTTTGTTATTATCAACATCAGAAAGATTAATTTGATTGTCGATGGAAGGAAATATTGCCTGAATGAATGCGTTTCGAAGGAGATAAACAATGGAGGAAATTGTTCCAACTTCGACCTTTCCAAAGTCACCATTCAATGGAATTTTAGTAGCCACTTGATCTTTCTTAGGATTTTCAACAATTACACCAACTAATCCCACTAAATTCTCCCAAACTTTATCTAAGAATTTATCATCTCTATCCTCCGGACCAACAACATCCAGGTCTTTTATTACAGGCTTAACATAACCGGTAAATTTCCCCTCTTTTGCTGCCACTTCCGCATAAACATTCATAGAACCTTTGTTGATATCGATGTTTGCATAAGCTTTAAAGAAATCATTTAGGTAGGGCAAATGAGTCTTCTCAAGTTTTGCGTTCATATCAAAAAGTGGTTTATCGGACAATGCATCCAATTTTAAATTTAATTCAAAATTCCCTTCATAAACTTCAGCAGTCATTTTTACGACTGAAGGAAGAATAGCAGTATCTTCAACACTCGACAAATTTGACGCCAACAAATGGGTTTTATCCATAGAAATATCTACGTTTGGCGCTGATGTTTTATCTACATATTGCAATTTTCCATCAATAATTTCAAACCTATTAATTTTTAAAGGCATAAATGATTTTAGCAATTCTCTAAAATTGCTGGTATCTTTTTTAACTTCTTCCAATTCCGTTTTGTCTTTTGTAAAAAGGAGAATAGGACGCACAAATTCTAATTCACCTACTATTCTGCCATGAAGAAGGGCTCGCCATTCCACGGACAAATCAATTGTTTTTGCAGAGAGAAATGGAGTTTGTAAATTCTTTTTAAGATCAACTTTGTTGAGGTATAAGCTATCAATAGTATAAGCTCCTCGATAAAGTGAGATATCAATATCTTCAATTTTGCCATAATAACCAGGCATTGCAGCTAGTTCTTTATTAGCAAAATGCAACACAATTGCAGGAAGGAACAAGCGAATTACAATTAGAACCCCCAATATGACTAATAAAATTTTATATTTTTTTTTCATAATATTTCCTTTTATTAATTATGACGGGTTCAAAAAGAACAAACAAGCCAACAATTAAGTTGGCTTGTTAAATTTACATAAAATCAGACCTAAAATTTATAAGATAATCCTAAATAACCTGAGTAGGTATTCAATTTAGATCTATCCAATACATAATAATTATTGGTAGTGGTATTATTACTATCATCACTGATATCAATTAATCCATAAACTCCACGGAAGCCAATGTTGAGGTGTAATAATCTATCAACACCTAAACCGAAATCGAACCCGGCTCCATAAGCAATACCGATATCTGCAGGTTTTACTTTAACGGATGCATTTACAGTATCTATACCTGATTCCCCTTCACCATCAAGACTAGAACCAACATTTATCCCAATTTGGGGACCAGCCATTATATTAAAACTAACTGCTTTATCATATCCTGTATGAAATCCTCCAAGCAGGGGGATGTTGATATAGGATAAATTCAAGGTTCTTTTAGTATCATTTTCAACAATTTCCTGAGCCAACGAAGAATAAAGAACCTCAGCTCTGATTTCAGCATTCGGACTAAAGAAATAACCTAAAAAACCTCCTGCACCATAACCTACAACATAAGAAGTGCTTATGGCTCCATTTTCACTTTTCAGGTTTACGTCGGTGAATGTAGCTTGTGCTACAACTCCACCATGAAATCCTTTCCAAGAATCATTACTTGGTTCTGATTGAGTTTCAGAAGCAGGAGTAGTTGTTGCAGCCGGAACCGGAGCAGTTGAGGATTGTTTTGTAGAATCAATTGGAATTGATTGTTCTGTTGTTGTTGTCGTCGTTGTCGTCGTTTTCTGTGTCGGTTGATCTTGACCCATTGCAAGAGTGCAAGGTATGATTAGGCAAACTGACAATAATGCGTGAATGTGTGATTTCATAGTTTTCAGAATTAGTTTATTTCTAAACCGTGCATACAAAATTCGTAGCATTTTATTGAAAATCATAATTGAGGATTTCGGCATGATGCAATAAATTGTAAATCAGTAGATATGAAAAATTTAATTGCTGATAATTGAAAATAACAAATTCCCTTGTAAAATAAATAAATGTAGAAAATACGGGAAAAATTTCCACACAATTATATATTTTCATATTTACGGGCAAAAAAAACGGTAAAAATTAAGTGGTATATTAATTGAGTACTTATTTAAATCCTAAAACTCAAATCATGACCAATCAACCAACTTACGTTAAAACGGCTAGTTATATGTTCATTTTTTCTATAACTATTGCAGCAATGGTTATAGGAAGACAATTTTTAATTCCAATAGTTATAGCCATGCTACTTTCCTTTTTATTATTACCCATCTCCTCATTTTTGGAGAGAAAAGGACTACACAGGGCAATAGCAATTGTAATAAGTCTTATATGTGCATTTATTATATTTGGCGGACTGATTTATTTTCTTTATTTTCAAATTCTCACATTTGCTGATGATGGCCCATTATTAAAGGAAAAGTTGAATGAAAAATTGGGTGATTTGCAGAGATACATATTTGAGCACTTTAAAGTTTCGAAGTGGGAGCAAAACAAATGGATAAAAGAGCAAACTGATAGCATGATTGATTCCGGAGGTCAATATCTAACGGATGTATTTGCATTTACCGGAAATTTTTTAGCATCAGTAGTTGTTTTGCCGATATATATATTTTTTATGACTATGTATCGCGATAAAGTGAAAAAATTTATATGTAAAATTACTCCAAACGAAAACGACTCTCATGTAATGAAAGTTGCCAGTAAAACTGCTAAAGTTTCGCAGAAATATATTCAAGGATTATTAATCGATATTGGAATACTTGCAGTGTTGAATTCAATCGGATTTTTGATTTTGGGAATTGATTATGCGATACTACTTGGTGTGCTTGCTGCTGTTCTCAATCTTATTCCATATATAGGAGTGCTCATTGGAAGTATTTTTCCGATAATGATAGCGTTGCTAACAAAGGATTCAAGTTCGGCGGCCTTTGGCGCATTGGGGGTTTGCTTATTGGTTCAATTTCTCGACAACAATTTTCTAACACCAAAAATTGTAGGATCGAGTGTGAGTATTAACCCGCTCGCCACACTAATTTCTATCATTGCCGGTGGAATGATTTGGGGAGTAGCAGGAATGATGTTGTTTATTCCTCTCTTAGGAATGATGAAAGTGATATGTGATGGGTTTCCAAAATCTCAACCCATTGGATTTTTAATTGGAGAAGAGGAGGAAATGAATTCTATCTTTATGATCAAGAATATCAAGATGTTTTCAAAAAATGTAAAAATAGAAAACGAATCTTAGCCCAGATTCATGGTAAGCTCTAACTGAAACACTACTATTATTTCCCGATTACAGAATGCACAGCATCCAAAAGTTGCAATCGGGTAAATGGTTTAGGCAAGCAAACATCTGCGAATGTATGAGTGTTTTCTAAAATGTCGGCATCCATACCGGTGATTATAATAACAGGAGTTTTTTGTTTGTTAGGATTTTCTTTTATTGCATCAACCAGATCAAATCCGCCCCAATGAGGCAACATAATATCGGAGATTACAAGATCAAAATTAGAGTCATTAATTTTTGATTTCCCCTCAGATAAAGTAGATGCTTTTTCAACTTCAAATCCTTCTTTGTGGAGAATTTTTTCAATGGCGTCTAAAATTTCAACTTCATCATCAATTACAAGTATTTTCATAACGCTTAATTATTAAATTTTAATTTTACAGTAAATCTTGTTCCTTTCCCCGGTTCGCTGTTAACATCAATCATTCCATTGTGAGAACGAATAATGTTATGTGTGGTGCTTAAACCGAGGCCTGTACCTTTGGGTTTTCCGCTGAAGAAGGGATCAAAAATGGAATCTATTTTATCGGCCGGAATACCGGACCCGTTGTCGGATATTTCTATCACGCACCAATCACCTTCCCCACGAGTAGTAACTTCCAGCTTACCCTCACCCTCTTCCATTGCTTCAACTGCATTAACGAGAATATTTAAAATGGCTATTTTTATTTTTTCTGCGTCTATATTAATATCACAAATGTCAACTGAGAACTTAGTCACTAATTCAACTCCATGAAGAATTATTCTATCTTGAACTAATTTAATCGCTTCCTGAGTTATGGTGTTAATGGAAATGGAACCCATAACTAATTGAGCGGGCTTGGAAGAATTTAATAATTCGGTAATGAGTGAATTAATTCTTTCGGAATTTCTTTTAATAATATCAAAATAGATATCAAATTCATCTTTAACTTCTATTTCCGATTCCAATTGCTCAATCGATAAATTTATATTAGTCAAAGGATTTCTTATTTCATGACCAATCATTCTTACCACTCTTCCGGTAACCGCTAGTTTTTCGGCAGTTGCCAAATCATTTTCGGCTTTTCTTCTTTTAGTAATATCATGAATAACACCGTGAATATTTATATTATTTTCAATAGTTGTTTGAAAGCTCATGGAGATCAAACAAACTCTTTTTTGACCTTCTTTCGCAATAAGTACTTTTTCAATATCCACAGCATCAGTTTTATTACTAATCAATTCCCGGAAGAGATTTTTATCAGCTTCTTTATCGAAAAAGTCATAGATAAACTTTCCATTCAATTCATTTTTATTATAACCAATAATTCTTACCGAGGAATCATTTGTATCTAAAAATTTTCCTGATTGATCTGCAATAAAAATCATATCTCTCGATTTCTCAAAAATGCTTCGGTACTTTGATTCGCTTTCAGCCAGTTTTTGATTAGAGATAAAGCGATCGAAGGCGTATCTCATTGTACGTTCCAATTTTTCAGCTTCTAACTCACTTTTAACCAAATAATCAGCGGCTCCATATTCCATTGCACGCTTATCTACATTATGATCACCTTTGCCGGTAATCATAATAATAGGATTTTTTACTCCACTTGCTTTTGCCGCGATCAGAAAATCAATTCCGGTCTTAGCACCTAGTAAATAGTCTACAAAATAAATATCATGTTTTTCATTTATGTAGCTGTCGATACCTGACTGATAATTTTTTGCCCATTCCACAACTAGGTTGTTAACCGGCATTTCATCAAATATTTCTTTGGTGATGAAAAAGTCATCTTCATCATCATCTACTATGAGTACTCTAATTAATGGCCTGTTCATGAAAAATTGAATTATTCTTGTTTAGTTGTTTTATTTTGTTCGGGTATTTTGCTATCAACTTCATTATTGGTTACGAAAACAGCATAGTCATTTGGTTGGATGGCTGTTCCAAACCTCTGCGCATACACTTGTGTAAATTCAGCTCCATAAAATAATATAATTGATGAATAGTACACCCACACGAGAATTACAATTACGGAACCGGCCGCACCATAGGTTGAGCCAATATCTGAAGCGCCAAGATAATAACCAATAGCCAATTTACCAAGCAAAAATAGAATTGCTGTAAATAAAGAACCCCAGTATACACTTTTCCATTTTATTCGTGCATCGGGTAATACTTTAAAGATGACGCCAAACATGACAGTAATCACTATTAGTATAAGTATAATATTTATGACATAGAATGTATAATAAGCAACATCCGGAAATCGGGCTTGTAATTGTTGATTAAAAATATCTATAACAGTATTTATTACCAATGAAACTAACAGTATAAATCCAATTGAAAGAATCATAGAAAATGAAATTAGTCTATTTAAAACTAGTTTTATCAATCCCTTTTTGGGCTTTGCCTTCAATCCCCAAATCATATTTATAGAATCCTGAATTTCAACAAAAACACCGGTTGCACCAAATAGCAAAGCAATAATACTTATGGTAGTTGCCCACCAGGAATTTTTATCAATAACAGTATTTTGAATAGCTTCTTGTATATTTAATGCAGATTCTGCTCCTAGCAATCCTTTTAGTTGACCAAAAATTTCACCTGAAAATGCTTCCTGTCCATAAAAATATCCGGCTATATATGTAATAATTATTAAAAGAGGAGGAATAGAAAAGATCGTATAATATGCCAAAGCGGCGCTAAGTTTAATTCCTTTATCATCGATAAATTCTAAAAAAGAATCTTTGATTAAAAGCCAAAGTTCTAAAGGCGAAAGTAAATTCAATTTCTTCATATGTGCTGCAGAAGATTCAAAAACTGAACCAAATTGATTTTTAGGAATTCTTATTATTGTTTAACCCATTTGGGTATTAATTTCTACATATTGAGCATGTAATAACTTATATTTTGATGTTTTACTTACATAATAATTTAGGAATGATTTTAGTGTATACACTGAAAATAAATCGCAACATATTCTAATTTATTATAAAAAACAAAAATCATGGGAAATTTACTTTATTTAATCGCAGTAGTGCTTGTAATAGCTTGGGCGATCGGTTTCTTTGCTTACAGTATTGGAGGAATTATTCATCTTTTACTTGTTATTGCCGTTATCTCAATTTTATTCAGAATTATCAGAGGCGACAAGGTTTAATATTTACCAATTAAAGATAAAATAATTAATATGAAAAATTCAAACACAACATTGCTAGCTGCACTATTATGTGGTGCAGCTGCGGGGGCTGCCTTAGCGGTTCTATTTGCTCCGGCTAAAGGATCTGAAGTTAGAAGTTCTCTTCAAGAAAATGCGGAAGATCTGCAATCTTTAATTTCAGATAAATTTGATGAAATGGTAGAAAGCGTTTCTTCAAAGATTAAATCTAAATTCTCTTAAATATTGCTTATATTTGAGTTTTAGAAGAACCTTTCAAAGGATCACGATGAATTCTTTGACTGTAAAAATATGAAATGGAACTGTTTTATTATCGTACTAATTTTATGTTCATTTTTTTCACAACACAAACTTATAGCACAGAGTGTTCAAGATAGCATATATGAACTTGATACTCCAATAGATACTGCTCTTTTTTACAAAAAACTTTATAATTATTCTCAAGACAAGAAATTCTTGTTCTTGTTATACCGTTCGGTGTTTAACCCACCTATACGAGATGAAAAAATAAACAAGAAGAAGAAAATTAAAGTTGTTGCTGTACCACTAGAAAAGTATAAGGGAAAAATCATTCGAAACATTTCAATTTTAACTCTTGAGCCCTTTGGAAGTAATATTGATGATACTAGTCACAAGCCTCATAGTTTAGTTCAAAAAGGTGGAAATTTTCTCCATATCAAAACGCACGATTGGGTAATTAAAAACTATCTGCTTATTAAAGAGAATGATTTGATGGATCCACTTAAAGTGGAGGAATCTGAAAGGTTATTACGGGATTCAAAATTTCTTAGGGAAGCAAAAATTAGTGTAGTGCCGATTCCTGGCACTAAAGATAGTGTAGATTTAGAAGTTTTATCTCAAGACTATTGGTCCATTCGACCCGATATAACTGCCTCATCTAGTCGTGTAAGGTATAGAATACAAGAAACAAATTTTGGTGGCTTTGGACATGTTTTCGACAATCGTATTACCGATTTGTTGAATGAATCGAGTCCTTTAATTCTGGATGGTACTTATACAGTGCCAACAATTGGAAATACATATATTTCACCTTCCATTTATTATGGAACATCTCCTGAAAACAACATCAGAGGATTAAGTATTAATCGTCCATTTTTTTCTCCACTCACAAGGGTAGCAGGAGCAATTGATTTTTTGTCGAGAGCAAAATCGGATTCTATCCGTTTTAGTGATGATACTTTGTTTTACTATAACTATAAATCTTTTTTGTCGGATTATTGGTTGGGATATAGTTGGAAATTAAAGAATGGTGAAACCGTTGAAGAACGAAGCACTAGACTGGTAACAGCACTGAGGTATTCAGCATTGAGGTATCCAACTTTAAGCCCTTCAAACGAACAAATTCAATCTCATTTTTCTCCTTCCGATTTCTATTTAGCCAGTATCAGTTTGTCTTCTAGGAAATACATTAAGGAGAAATACATTTTGAAGTTTGGTGAAATAGAAGATGTTCCGGTTGGGAATAAAATAACATTTACAACCGGATTGGAGAAAAGGAATGATGGGCAAAGAAGTTATTATGGAGTTTATGGGGCTACAGGCAGATACTTTAAGAGATTTGGCTATCTATATGGAGGTCTAGGATACAGTACATTTTTGCAGAAATCTCATTTATTCAAAAGCGAAATTAGTGCAGAAGCCATATACTTTTCACCATTAGCAAAAATTGCCTCTTGGTGGTCACGTCAATTTGTTAGTTACAATTTTGTATACGGGATAAATCGTGAAGCTGACGAATTTGTTCGTTTAAATGGGGATATTGGAGTACCGGGATATAAATATGAAGTACCTTATGGAACAAGTAGAATGATTCTTACTTATCAGGCCGTTTTATATACGCCTTACGAATTTTTAGGATTCCGTTTTGCACCAATATTTATTGCCAGCGCCGGAATTGTTGGTGGTTATAATCAATCGGTTTTTAAAGGAAGAGTTTATCAGGCATATGGGATAGGCCTATTGATCAAAAATGAATTGTTGGTTTTGAATACCTTTCAAATTACAGTGGCACTTTATCCGGTACTCCCCGGAGGTGGATCAGCAATAGGGTTTAATCCGGTTAAGTTAAATGAAAATAGGTTTAGAGATTTTGATATTAAACGACCATCGGTATCTACGTTTGAATAAAGAGCACTAAACTTTTTTCTTAAAATCTTCTACTGCTTTAACAAATTCACTAATTTTTGTACTTGCGTTTGCACCATAAGAATCAATCAACATACCCTTTTTACCGTCGTGTGTTTCGATTACATATACTATGGCATTATCGGAGGGATCACTTTGACCTTCAAAGCGATAGAAGTTAGAAATGGAAACGCTTGAAGGGTCATACAGCATATCATCCGATAAGGCTTTAATGCCTTCAGCAGTTGCCTGAAAATTTTCAACATAACCTTTTTTGGTAAGGTTATTAGTGCAATCACTCATAGTATTCATGGAATCGTTTTTGCTCATGGCTCTTAATATTAAACTATTGTAAGTTTGATTTACCAGTAGGCATCGGATGCAGTAGACTGCTCCTGCAAGTTATAGGATTTGTTTTTCTTCGAACGTTTCTCAAAGAAATCTTGAATTAACGACGAAATCGCAGGAACTGCCTTACTTAATATTGTAGGACCAACGGCTCTGATAAGCGAAGAAGAAACTATTGATTTTAGAAAAGAAGATTTTTTAAAAAACAATTTGGAGACAATCAATTCAAGCAACGTGCTTCCCGCAGTTATTGCGATTGGTGAAATGGAATTGCTATTTTCGTTTGATTTTTCTTCTGAATGGAAAATACTTTTAATTATGTTGAATGGATTTAGAGACTCTCTAAATTCCACAAAATCTTGTTCAATTTCCTCTTCAAGAAATTCTTTCTTCAAGTAGAGCTTTTGTTTCTCGAGTCTAAGTTCTCCTATAGTAAGAAATTTATTCATTATCGTAAATATTTTTTATGATCGAATTTAAAACCGGTATCCTAATCCAAGATTCTCTATTATAATAAACAAGAAGCATGAAAATTAAGTAAATTCCTGCCATTATAAAACATCCGCCGGCTAAATTATTAATAAGAGCTCCAAACGCATAGGCACCGCCAATGGTAACCAGCATCAGCATCATTAATCCTAAAATAGCAACCACCACTAATGATGCTAAGGAAGACGCTGCAGATGAAAAAGTATCTGCAGCATCTAATTTAACAATATCAATTCTGGTTTCAATGTATTCCCGAATGTGACCGGTAAGATCATTCATCCTTGATTTTGGTGTTTCCATGATATTATTGTTGGATATAAAATTGAATTAAGAAAGTTGTTGTTTAACACGACCTTTCGTTTCATCAATTTCTGATTTCGCAGTATCTTTCGCATTTTCAGCTTTGTTCGCAAAATCGTAAGCTTTATCTTTAATATCTCCAGCTAGTCTTGAAGCTTTTTCTTTACCTTGTTCCATTTTTTGCTTAGCATAATCAATGGCTTCATCTGTATAATCCTCGAATTCAGTTCCTTTTTTCTTAGCTAGCTTTAATAATTGTTTACGAGTTTTTGTTCCTTTGTCCGGTGCAAATAAAACTCCTAGTACTGCCCCGGCAGCTGCTCCTAAAAGCAAGGCTGCCAATGTTTTTCCGTGATCTGACATGATATTTATTTTTTTGGTTAATATTATATTACAATTAGAGTTTATAATACAATAAACATTCCATTTGCTTTTTAGTCATAATTTGCCATTTTCAGAAATATTTCGCCTTAATTTCTCCCCACGTTGTGGAATAAATTACCGTTTGAAAGAAAATAGCTTTAGATCAGAATTCTTTTTCCCTTTTATTAGATCTACAACTAATTTACCTGCCAGCTGACTAAAAGTTATGCCGTTACCACCAAAGCCTAGAATAAAAATGCGCCCTCTATTTTTATCTATATACGGTAAACTATCTTTAGTCTCTGCAAATGTTCCGGTCCATGAAAATTCGGGATGAAAAGGGATCTCAGGAAATTTTTGTTGGAAGGCATGAGTCAATTGCTTTTTTTTCTTATTCAATAAGGCATCTCTTTTTTGGGGATTGTAAAATGGCTCATCTTTTCCTCCAACTATAATTCTATTGTCTTGTGTGGTTCGCATATACAGATAAGGCCGAGCAGATTCCCAAATCAGGCAAGAGCGATACCATAACATTTTGGAGTCTACAGGTTCACTTGCAATTGCGTAGGTTGAATTAATTTTGGAATAGTTCTTTGTTAAAAATTGTTCTGATTCGTAACCACAGGCCACCACTAAATGATGTGAACGAATTGTAAACCCACCGGAAGTAGTGGTTTTATAAGTCCTTTTTTGTTTTTGAATTTGCTTTACCGATGTGCCATCAAAAAGCGACACTCCTTTTCGGGCTGTTATTTTTAATAGTGAGTACGTGAGCTTAAGTGTATTTAGTTCTGCACTGTTGTTGGACCATATTGCTGCTGAAGCAGAAAATGGGAATTTTGATTCTATTTCATTTTTATCCCACAATGTTGCATCAAAACCTGCCTTGCAACGTGCCTCATATTCCTGTTCTAATTTCGACTTATCTTTTAACGTGGATGCTAAATACAGAGAAGATCTTTTTTTGAATTCGCACTCAATATTGTTTTTTTTTATAATTTTCTCTAAATCTTCAACCGCATTAAGTGTAAGTTTTAAACACCTTTCAGCATTATTGACACCATATTTTTCTGATAATTCTGTTAAATGAGAATCCGTTTCGTATTGAATTAGAGCAGTACTTGCGCAGGTGCTTCCAGTCCCAAAGTGACGACTATCCACAATCGCGACATCATATCCCGCCGATGAAATATGATAGGCTGCAAGAACACCTGAAATGCCGCCTCCTATGATAAGGACTTCACACGAATGGTTAGATTTAAGAGAAGGATATGAGGTAGGGAGGCCATCTTTTAATAACCAAAATGGGTAACCTGAATTTAAATTCATAATGCTGGTGCGGAGAATAAAAGTGATGAGATTTATAAAAGTACAATTACCGTTCCTTACAAAAATTTGACTATTTTCACTCAATTTGGGGAATTGCTACCCCAACTATTAATTAACGTTTCTTTGTATGGGCTGTAGATTTTACGGCATGGTTTTGATGCATTATCAGTATAATTAAAGTGTATGGGATCCGAAAAAGGACAAAAACAGAGCGAGAGTGAAGTTGTATCTGAAAATTCAGCAATGGAATTTCTGAGCGATTCTATGGAAGGAATTGGCCAATTTTGGTTTTTTATGATGCAATTTTTTAAACAACTTTTTAATTTTCCATTTGAAGGGAAGGAGTTTCTTCGACAATCATTTTATACAGGAAACAGGTCGTTGTTATTGGTATTAACAACAGGATTTATTATGGGCTTGGTGCTAACGATCCAATCTCGACCAACACTTGAAGATTTTGGCGCTGAATCCTGGTTGCCAAGCATGGTATCTATTTCGATTATTCGTGAAATTGGCCCTGTAATTACTGCTTTAATTTGTGCCGGTAAGATAAGTTCAGGTATAGGTGCCGAATTGGGCTCCATGCGCGTAACAGAGCAAATAGATGCAATGGAAGTTTCAGGCGCTAACCCATTCAAATACCTGGTTGTGACAAGAGTACTTGCAACAACTATAATGGTTCCCGTACTAGTTATTTTTGCTGATTTTGTAGGTTTGATTGGCTCGTTTTTAGGAGTTAACATAGAAGGTGATGTTTCGTTGATATTATTTTTATCAAGTGCAATGGGTGCAGTAGAATTTTCAGATATTTTTCCTGCAACTATCAAATCAATCGTATTTGGCTTTATGATAGGATTAATTGGATGCTATAAAGGATATAATGCTTCTCAGGGAACGGCAAGTGTTGGCAAAGCATCCAATGAAGCAGTAGTTGCAGCTTCAATGATGATATTTATATTAGACGTTATAGTTGTTCAGCTTACATCTCTTTTAATTTCTTAAGCAATGAATAAAGCAGAATCTGTAATAGATGTAAAAAATCTTTCAAAGTCGTTTGGCAAAAACAAAGTACTTGCCGGAATTGATCTTGAGTTGAAACGAGCTGAAAATCTTGTCGTACTTGGAAAATCCGGTTCCGGAAAATCTGTTTTGATAAAGTGTATTGTGAAATTAATTGTTCCTGATTCCGGCAGCATTGATGTTTTAGGTAAAGACATTCTACAAGCTTCTCAGAAAAATCTTACAGAATTAAGAGGAAAAATAGGATTTCTTTTTCAAAGTGCTGCGTTATATGACTCGATGACAGTAAAAGAAAATCTTGAATTCCCCTTGATTCGTCAAAACAGGAAAATTAAAAGGGATGAGATAGATCACAAAATAAATGAGGTTTTAAAAAACGTTGGATTAGAACAATCACTTTTAAAGATGCCCTCAGAGTTATCGGGTGGAATGAGAAAGAGAATTGGTTTGGCAAGAACTCTCATTCTTGAACCGGAAATAGTGCTTTATGATGAACCAACCACCGGTCTCGACCCAGTTACTTCTGCTGAAATTAGTGATTTGATAAACGAAATTCAAGATAAATTCAATACAAGTTCTATCATCATAACACATGATATGCACTGCGTGGGAGTTACTTCAAATCGAATTGTAATGATAAAAGAAGGCGTGATCTTTAAATCGGGAACCTATCAAGAACTTATAAAATCAGATGACGAATGGGTACAATCATTTTTTAACATACAAAAAACCATGAACTATGGAAAAAGAAACGAAATCAACATTAAATAAGTCAGTACGAGTAGGTTTAATGGTAGCAATAGCCTGTGCCATATTTGTTGTTGCCATATTTGTAGTTGGGCGACAGCAAAATTTATTTGGATCTACATTTACACTCAGATCTGTTTTCCCCGGAATTAGTGGGTTGCAAGTGGGAAATAATGTTAGATTCAATGGTATTAATATTGGAACGGTGAGCGATATTATTTTACTAAATGACACCTCAGTAATGGTTCAAATGATTATCGAAAAAGACATACAAAAATTTATCCGTAAAAATTCAAAATGTATCATTGGATCAGAAGGACTTATGGGAGATAAAGTAATTACCATTTCTTCAGGAACGGAAGAATTCGAGCAAATAGGGACTAAGGAAATTTTGATATCAGAAGCACCTGTTGAAATGGATGAAATCATTGCAAGCCTTAAATCGACTGTAGAAAATGCAGAGGTAATTAGTAGTGAGCTTGCTCTAATCATGTATAAAATAAATAATGGTGATGGATCATTGTCTCGTTTACTTTCGGACACCTCAATGGCTTCAGATATATCAGCAACACTTGAAAATTTAAAAAGCTCCAGTGAAAATTTGGATGAAAATTTGGAAGCCGCCAAAAAAAGTTTCCTTTTAAGAGGGGCTATTAAAAAAATGGAGAAGGAAAAGGAAGAGGAAGAAAAACGAAAAAAGGAAAAAAAATGAGTGGGAAATAATTTGAATCAAGGAATAATTTACCTGAATTGAGGAACAGATGCCATATGAACCAATTGACAAAATAAACATCCATACTTAAAGCAAGTTGATTAACAGCCGGTTATAAGTTTAATCCTACACTGGCATCATCTTTTCAATAAATAACATGAAAATATATGTTTAACAGTTTAAATTTAAAAATCATGTCAACTACAAAAACGCCGGATCAAAAAAATACGGTCCAAGGTAGTACACGCACTGCCCAACAAAATCAACACACGCCCACTAAAGGTCAACCGAGAACGGAACGTTCAGATACTGAAGATGTAGAAGCAACTTCGCAAGAGACCGAAAGAACTCGTGGTAGTGTGAAAGAAGACCCTGATCGTTTGGACAGAACACGTAAGCCCGAAGAGAATAATGATCCTACAAGGATTCAAAGAGATGGCAACAACCCTGATAAGGTTGATCCAACAAGAATTAAAAAGTAAAGACTTTGATGTGAGCTTTAGGATGGTTCATTGTTAAGGCGGCACAACTGAGGAACTGAAGAAATTCATTTCCGGTTGTTGCCGCTTTTTTATTCAAATACTTTCTTAAGAAATGAACAAGTAACCCTAGAATTCTCATACTATAAATCATATTATCAGGTTCACTATTGAGAGGGTAGTTCAAGAAAATATCTATAAAAAAATTGCTGAAGTATCATAATTTCTAGATACTTCAGCATGAAAAACTTGGGAAGAGGTTTAATTATCAAATATTGGTATGTTGGCATCTATCAAAGGAGAAAAGTGCCCACTAATTTTTCGAGAAGTATTCGCCCAAGAATCATCTTTTATATCAAACAGTTGATCTGATTGGTAATCATTGGTTACCCACCATTGGCCATTTTTGATTTCATTTTCAAGTTCACCAGGCATCCAACTCAAACTACCTTTATAGGCCTTTACATACACATCATCTGAAGCAATAAAATTCATTAAAATTTTAAGATCATTTTTGTTTCTACTCCAATAGGTTGAAGTTCGCAATCCTTCGGGCATTGATGGAATGCTTACAAGAAAAGATAAGAGATTATCGTCAGGACCTCCAAAACAAAGCGGAATTCTACCACTTTCAGCATGAGCATCGGTAAGTTGTACGCTCAAATCCATTGGAGCATTCAATACAATTCCTCTTGAGCCAAACATGCTATGACGTGTTATTAGAACCATGGTTTTTTCAAATATTTTATTTTTGATTACCGGGGTTGAACATAACAAAGTATGCTGTTGGATGAGAATTTCTTTATTGGAGTTAAATTGGGTAGTTTTCATAACAATCGGTTTTAAATTTTTCAATTCAAACTGTAATTTAAATATCACCAATAATGCCAACTATTTAGCGAAAACCATTGAATTGTATAAAAATTGTAAAATCTACTGTAGGTGTTGCCCAAAATTATCGGGTACTGTTAAAAAACCCTATCCGGAAATATTAAGATACCATAAATTTATGTTTCAACATAGTAAAAATGATGAAAATATTCCCCAGTTAGGGGTAAAAATATACATGTTATTGTTAGATCAATGATGTTATATACTTCCACACCGGTGGCATGATATTTTCAAGAGTATTAGCATATCTAACATTAAAAATTGATTATTATGAAAAAGATCCTTTCAGTTATTGCATTAACAGTCGGAAGTATTGCATTTGTAGCATGCTCTGAAGACAAAAAAGCAGAAAAATCTTATGAAGATTTTAAAGAATATGTGAGTGAGCACCGCGATAGTGCTCATGGCTATTACGATAAAGAGTGGGCATCTATGGAGGCCGAATATAATGAAAAACGTAATAATGCCGAAAAGAAAATTGGGGATTGGAATGATGAAATGCGAGCGGAGTACGCTTCCCTACAAAGTGAATGGGATTCATTTAGAGAAGATTATTTAAGTGAAAAAGAAAAGAGAGAGAATGTTATGAAAATAGATGCCATGATAGTTGATCTTTTTCCAACAGGAATAAATAGTGATTTATCAGCAGTTACGGCGACTAATTTATTAGAAGTACATAATCATTTTGTAAACTATGTTGAGGTTCATAAAGATGAAATGTCGAGAGAGCAATGGGATCGTGTAGAGTTGCTTTGGGAAACACTTGGCACCAAGAAAAATGAAGTGGAGAAAGATTTAAAATCAGCAGATAATTTAAAAATTGCTGAGCTTAAAATAAAATATGGTGCTATAAAGGCGGCCAATCGCCCCTCTGCTAAATTAGAAGAAAATGCTGATGCAAAAAAAGAATAAGTAGGTTAGTTAGCACTGTTAAACCGGAATCGAAATATATTCGATTCCGGTTTTTTTACAGATTTTGTTAGACTATTTTATTTAATTTTGACAAATGGAAAATGTAATTATCCTTAGGAGAATATTTACGATATTTGGTATTACACTTTTGGTGACCTCTGTTTTAATATACTTAAACAAGGATAGTTTCCAGAATTTTAATGAAGATACAAAAATGCTCATGCACACAATAGAGGTTCAGGAAAAAACTGAGCAGCTTTTTGGTTTGATAAAAGATACAGAATCGGGAACAAGGGGATATGTGATAACTGACGATCCAGATTTTCTTGAGCCGTATATCTATGCAAAAGCTAATATTGGCAAAGAAATGACCGAGTTGAAGATGCTAACTCAAAATATTCCCGAGTTAAAAGCAACACTTGATTCATTGGATGTTTTAATCAACCGGAAAATGGAACTTCAAAACTTCATGATCCACCTTAAACAGACAGGAAATTTTAAATTTGGTCAAGGAGAGCTTTTATTGGAATCTAAAAGTGTGATGGATTCAATCAGGTTACTTACTTCTGATTTAAAGAGGGAGCAGAATAGAATTAAAATATATCGAGATCTAGAAGTGAAGGAGGCAACAAGCGATTCTAGAATAGTGAGCACCATTTTTTCAATTACTGTTCTCACCATCCTGATTTTCTCGCTCGTTTATATTTTATTTGAAATTTGGAGTAAGAAAAAGGTAAAAAGTTTATTAAATTCAGTACTTGAATCTTCCCAAAGTGGAATAATGTCATTGAAGGCTGTTCGGAATATTGAAAACGAGATTATTGATTTTGATTTTATTCAAATAAATAAAATAGGGTTACAAATGCTCGATTTCACTGATACGGTTTTAATAGGAAAATCGATATTTTTTGGTTTTCAAGGAAAAGACGCAATGGAAATGTTTGAAGCCTTTTCTAAAGTTACTAATGAAAATATAATTTACGAAACCGAAAAAATATATTTTAATGACAAGGCTAAAACATGGTACCATATTGTAGCAGTTAAGTTGGATGATGGTGTTACAGTAACTTTTGATGATGTTTCAAAAGAAAAAGGATATGAAGAAGAGTTGAAAATATTTATTTCTGATTTGAAAAGATCCAACAATGAATTGGAACAATTTGCTTTTGTAGCATCACATGACCTGCAAGAGCCTCTTAGGAAAATTCAGACTTTTGGGGATCGTTTGAAATTAACTGCTAAGGATTCGTTACAGGAAAATTCTATTATTTACATTGATAAAATGCTTTCGGCCGCAGGTAGAATGTCTTCGCTCATAAATGATTTATTGAGTTTTTCACGATTAGTCCGAACTTCAGATCCAGGGATCAAAACAGATCTGAATAAAGTAATTCTTGATGTTATAAACGATTTGGAAATAACTATACTGAACAAACAAGCTTCGATAAAATATGAAAAATTGCCAGTAATTGTTGGCATTCCTTCCCAATTTTATCAATTATTTTTTAATCTTATTGGCAATGCATTAAAATTTTCGCGGCCCGGCATTAATCCTGAAATATCTATAAAGGTTGAAATCTTTAATAGCTCCTCTCAATATCCTGCAAATTCCTCCGGAGGCTTTCAGGAACCATTCGTTAGAATTTCGATTATTGATAATGGAATTGGTTTCGAAAATCAATATTCAGATAGAATTTTTGAAGTCTTTCAGAGATTGAACGGCAGAAATGAGTTTGAAGGAACAGGTATAGGGCTAGCTATTTGTAAGCGAATTGTTTCGAATCATCGTGGAATTATTTCCGCAGTTGGAGACCTTAATAAAGGCTCCGTTTTTATCGTTGAATTACCAATAAATCAGTCCTAAGCATATCACAATTCAATTGCTTGTTTTTCAAAAGAATAATTATCTCGGTTCAGGCATAATTCCGATATAAATAATTTATTAATATCAACATTTAAAAAAAACTATTATGGCATAGTTTTCATAGTATTTTATTTAAACAATTAAATCTAAATTCTATGAAAACTCAAAAAAAGGAAACCGAAAAAAAGAGTACAACTACAAAAAATCAAGTTAAACCAAAATCTAATGCAGCATCAGATTTGAACGATTTTTTTGAAGATGGTTTGAAAGACATCTATTGGGCAGAAAAGGCGCTTGTGAATTCGCTACCCAAAATGAAGAATAATGCTACCAATGACGATCTAATAGCTGCAATTGAAGATCATCTTGAAGAAACAATTGAACAAGTGGCAAGATTAGAAAAAGTATTTGAAAGTATAGGAAAGAAGCCGGTAGCAAAAAAATGTGATGCTATGCATGGATTAATTGAAGAAGGAAGCAGCATACTTGAAGAAACAGAACCCGGAGTGGTGCGAGATGCCGGAATTATTGCCGCTTCTCAAAAAATAGAGCACTATGAAATTGCCAGCTACGGTACGTTGCATGCATACGCTCAAATTCTGGGGTTTACTAAAGCTGCAAAATTGCTTGATGAAACTCTCCAAGAAGAAAAGGAAGCAGATGTCACCCTTACGGAATTGGCACTATCCGCCATTAATTTGGACGCTGTATCGGCTTGATCGAAAATAGCTGAATCTTGAATTAGGTAAAAACAAATTTTTGCCGGTCTTTGACCGGCAATTTTTCATTTAAAAACATATGGAGTACGTCTTTTAATATAGAAAAGTAAGTTGTAAATTTATTAGGTTTTACTATGTATAGATCAGCACCTTTATCATAGGCAAAATTTATATCATCGGGTGAAGATGAGGTGGAACAAATTATAACCCGCAAATCACGAAACGATTTATGTTTTTTCATTTCTGATAAACACGCTCTTCCATCCTTACCGGGCATGTTCAAATCGAGAAATAGCAGATGTGGAGGGTCTCCTTTCCAACGATTAATCTTATTAAGCAAATCATTTCCACTATCAGCGAGTACGAGTTTTACCGGACCATTTACCTGGTGAATAATATCTGCAAAAAGATCACGATCATCTTCATCGTCATCCGCTAACAAAATTGTTATCGATTGATTCTCACTATATTTCATATAATAATTGAATATGTAACAAAAATACTACAATGCTCCATTGCTTATTCTTAGATCTCAAAATTATAAACAATTGATTAGCAATAGAATATGGAAATTCTTAATAAATATTTTTTTTACAATGGTTTTGAAAATGGTAAAAGATGAACCGATTACTTACGCAACATTTCGAATGCGATCTTTAAAATATTGTAACAAAACAAAGCTAATGATTGTACTTCCCACCATTCCTTCAAACATAATCAGCATAAAAATACTTAACGGGGATAATTCCAACTCTGGTAAGGCCCTTTGATACAGCAAATCCATAAAGGAGACATCAATGTTCAAGTAAATAAACATAAAAACGCTTAAAATAAAAAAGGAGCCTAAACATGCCATAATAGATGAACCAAGCGCTTCAATGTAAGTTCTTCCGGTGCTTGATTTTAGATACCGGTTAATTGTAAATATAGAAACAGGGATAATCAAAACAAAATTCGCCCATCTTAAATTTGTTTGTGTATGATAACCAACAACAAGTATACAAAGAAAATATGCTATTAGTAGTATCCCTCCTGCTAAAGCTCCAGGCAACGCCACTCTAAAAATTCTTCCTGACTTTGATTGATCTAAAGATAATTCGGTTTCGCTTGATATAGTTTTCATGGTACCTAGTTTATATAATTACTTCCAAAAAAAGTGCCACTTAGAAATCCGGAAGCCTGATGCTTACATATTGACTTTACGTTCTGAAACTATAGCTTTTGGTGTGTAATATATTCTACAATAAACAAACTAAAAACTTAAAAACACTTATTAATTTCGAATTGCAATCATCAAAAAAATTAAAGTGCTTGTTTCACAAAATCGCATACAGCTTTAATAAATAATTCTGGTTGTTCTTGATTTGATAAATGACCACAATTTTCGATTTTAACAAGAGTTGATCCTTTTATTTTGTCATGCATTTTCTGTCCCTCCTCATGTGGAATCACTTTATCGTTATCACCTGTAATTATTAACACAGGGCATTTAATATCTGACAAAAAATCGTTTGCATTATGTCGAGCAGCCATTGCAATTAAGTTTCCGCACAAACCCGAAACCGATTGTTTGTTTATAGAAGTAGAAAGTAAATTTATTTTTTCGGGAAAGTTTTTTTTATAATTTTCACTTAGCAATCCTTCTGCAAGAGCAGTAGCAAAAGTCTCAAGACCATTATTTTGAATGGAGTCTATTTGTTTAAACCGCTTTGTTTTTGCTTCATTTGAATCGGAATCGGCACGTGTATTTGACAATATAAGTGCTTCTACTCGTTCGGGGTAAAGATTCATGGTACGTAAGGCAACATAACCACCCATTGAAAGTCCTAATACAATTGCTTTTTGTACATTACAATGATCAAGTAATGCAATTAAATCGGAAACATGAGAATCGATAGTAACAAAAGTTGTTTTGTTAGGAGATTCTCCCAAGCCGGCAAAGTCAAAACTTAGTACTCTGAAATTAATCGAAAGCACTTTAACTTGCTCATTCCAACTCTCTTTAGTTAATGGAAAGCCGGGGATCAAAACAATAGTTTTTTTAAATTTAGATCCTACATCAAGAAAGCAAATGGATCGTTGTTGAACCTGCAAATAGTGCTTAGTATACATATTTTTGAGTATTTAATTCCCCACTTTGAGGAATGGCAAGATAATAAAAAAAAAGAGAGGCAACATTTAAAGTCACCTCTCTTTTAATTAATCAATTAAAAAAATTTCACATCACGCAGATTTTTAATTTCATCGTGGGCGCTTCGAATATGCCTTGCTTGTTCATTCACAATTTTTTGTGCTTCCATCGAAAGATTGTTTGACTGTATGGCCTCTTCATAGGACTTTAAAGCAACATCTTCACCAAACTCACAAGAACCTAAAATGGCTTTGCGGTCTTTTCCTGATAAGGCCGCTTTTACATCCATCCAAGCTCTGTAGACTTTACCTGAAGCTGTAGTCCCTTCGGCAGGCTGTTCACCCAATTGTACTATTCTGCTGTTTAGTTCGCTGCTGAATGCGCGGCTTTGAGCACTGAATTTGTTGAATAGGTGCTTTAAATCAGCATGTTCAATTTCTTCTGACGCTTTTTGATAGCCTTCTACACGATCGTTATTGTATTCAACTAATGTTTTAAGGACATCAAGCTCTTTTTCTTTGTTGGATTCCATAATATTTATATTTTAGAGTAAATTAATTTTGTTTACAGTTTTAAAACGGTAAAAAATAATGCCAAACAATAAATTAGCTGTTATTAAATTAAAATTCCCGATATTGAGGAAATAAAATGGGAAAAAATTCCCCATAATAATAAATAGGAACAACTTTTGTATATTAGAAGCGAAAAGTATTACAACCTAAATATTTTGAAGAATATAGAATAGTATGACTGAATTTAAAGCTCTTATTATTGATGATGAAATAGATATATGCGTACTGTTATCAGGATTATTAAAACAAATGGGGATAAAAGCTACCTTTTCAGTGTCCCTGAGTGATGGAGAAAAAAGTCTATCAAACAGTACCTTCAATTTGCTATTTCTTGATAATAATCTACCGGATGGTTCCGGATTGGAGCGACTTCCTGAGATTAAAGAAAAATATCCATTATTGAATATTATAATGATAAGTGCATTTGACGGAGACAAGGAACGTGAATTTGCAGACGAAAACGGTGCGCTGGATTTTATAGGTAAACCTTTGTCGGGAAACAGCATCAAAAGCACTTTAAAAAAACATTTTAAAAGTCTTAATTACTAAAAAATTACAATAATATTTATGTTGAAAAGAATTTTGATTGCCGATGATGATACAGATATCTGTAATCTCTTAAGTCGATTTCTAAAAAAGAATGGCTTTGAAACGGAAATTGCGTTTCGAGGTACAACAGCAATTGATGCGTTAAAAAATTCAAAATTCGATCTTATGCTATGTGATTTCCGGCTTGGCGATATGGATGGAATGGAAGTGTTATCTAAAATGCATCAGGAAGAAATTCGTGTTCCTGTGATTATTATCACCGGTTATTCAGATATAAAAATGGCAGTTAATGTTATCAAATCCGGTGCTCTTGATTACGTTACTAAGCCATTAATTCCCGACGAAATTTTAATGATTATTAATAAGGCAATAAATAATTCGACAGATGAGGTTAATGTCATAACAAATACGTCTAAAAATTCTCCTAACAAATCAAATTTAAAAGGGAATATTATTTCCGGGAAAAGTGAAAAGGCAAAAGAGCTGACTAAACAAATAGAGTTGGTGGCTCCTACCAATTATTCTGTAATTATTTATGGTGAAAGTGGTGCAGGTAAAGAAGCCGTTGCTCGAAGTATACATGACAAAAGCACCAGAAAGAATCAACCATTTGTTGCTATGGATTGTGGGGCCATCTCCAAAGAGTTGGCAGGAAGCGAATTGTTTGGGCATGAAAAAGGATCCTTCACCGGTGCTCTTGCTACAAAAATCGGTCATTTTGAATTAGCCAATGGAGGAACACTTTTTTTAGATGAAGTCGCCAACCTCTCCTATGAAATACAAGTTTCACTGTTACGCGTTGTTCAAGAAAGAAAAATGAAACGTATTGGTGGGAATAAAGAAATTAATTTGGATGTTCGAATTGTAATTGCCTCCAATGAAAATCTTATTGAAGCATATAAAAAAGGACGATTTAGAGAGGATCTTTTTCACCGGTTCAACGAATTTACAATTCAGGTTCCTCCTCTAAGAAATCGCGGATCTGACATTATGGTGTTCGCTAATTTCTTTCTTGAAAAAGCGAATGCAGAGTTGGAGAAATCAATCATCGGATTTTCAGATGAAGTAGCAAAGGCATTTAATAAGTACCGTTGGCCCGGAAACATAAGAGAGCTAAAAAATATTATTAAACGAGCTGCATTGCTTTCATCCGGTGATATTATTGAAACATCTTCAGTTCCTGCAGAAATTTTGATTGCCGATTTTGATGAAGAGGTAGTATCAGTCAATGTGGAAATTGAGAATCAACCAATGACTGAAGCAAGTGTAGCAACTTCAAAACCGGTAAATTTGAATTTGAAGGAAGCAGCCCTTGAAGCAGAATATGAGACGATTATGAATGTGTTAAAAAAAGTACAATTTAATAAATCAAAAGCGGCACGCATATTAAATATCGACAGAAAAACTTTGTACAATAAAATGAAGCATTATAACATGCTTGGTGATGTAGACACATTTAATAAATAGAAAGAAGGCGCGATTAACATCGCACCTTCTTTTAAGCGGGAAAAGTATAGGGATCAGGAAGTTTAAAATCACTCTATTCCTCCTGAGAAATTAAAATATAAATCCGGCATACAACTGAACCATGGAATTTTTCGCAGCAGAAAATTTATAACTTGTACCATTAAAATCTTTCTCCTTTTCAATATCTTCCAACCCCTGGGTATAGCGTATTCCACCAAAAATATGATTCACTGCTGCGCCTATTCCGGCCGCAAACCCATAGTCGGTTCCTTTGAAATTATCCTTGTCCACCTCATCTTCATAATCAAATAAATCAACAGATGATTCATTTTTTGCATTGGCATCAACAATAAATGACACGTAAGGACCGGCATGAATATTAATGTTTTCATTAATTTTAAAAACTAGAAGAACTGGAATTTCTATATAGTTTAGGCGTAGAGTTGCCTCTCCATCAAAGAACGCATTATCATATTTTATTTTTGAGCCTTTAGTGGTGTAAAGTAATTCCCCTTGCACTCCTAAATTTTCAACTATATTTACTCGCGTCATTACTCCAAGATGATAACCCATTTTTCCATTTTCATCATCAACATCATCGAGATTCAGCCAAGAATAATTTAAGCCTCCTTTTATTCCAAAATTGAGTAATTGATCATTTTCCTGTGCAATGGTTGATTGTGTATGCGTCAGGAAAATAAAACATGCAGCCATAATTAAGTTCAGTTTCTTTTTCATAGGATTCGTTTTTTGTTTGACGTTTACCTTTATTATAAAGATCGTTCCATGCGGCGCAAAATATTTTAATATGCTGATATTTAAGTAATTAATAAATATTCGATCAAACTCTCTGTGTTCAAAACCGTTACTTCTTTTGCCCACAATGTGTAATAACTTTCGTCCTGATTGGAAATTTATCCGTCGATATTTGAACAAACATTAGTATTTTGGGTTATAATAAAATTGTTACATTGCAGTATTCAAACTCAATTGTGGTTTTCAGTGAATTTTTGAAATCGTATAACTGAAAATAAAAATGATGTTTGAGGATTCATTAAAATAGGATGTGTTTTTCTTTGCGGATCTTAGAGTGATGTTAATGTTCATAGTAATGTACGATTTGTGATTCGGGAATAGATGAAAGCTAATGAGCAGGGTATTTAATGTTATGAAACGAAGAATTTATTTAGCACTGATTACATTATTTATTTTCACTTCCTTCACCAACGGGCAAATCCATCAAAGTTCGGAGCCCAACACATCAAATTTCACCGAAATAGATTCATTAAATCAAGTTGCTAAAAATGTTTTAAAAGTTAATTTATCATCTGCAAAGGAATACGCACTAAAAGCAAACAAGTATTCTTTAGAGAATGGTTATGTTTACGGATATATTTCCAGCACCTGCATTATAAGTGCCACTAAATCCAAAACCAACGATTGTAGGGGTGCCTTAAAAATGTTGGAGCAAGCCGAACAGCAAGCCGAAAAAACTGATGATACTTTAGGTTTGGCTCTCCTCGCTTCCGCAAAAGCGAAATGCTATTATTATCTTTCTATTTACGACTCTGCCAAATTTTTTCATGAAGAGGCTATTGCACATTTTATTATGGTTAATGAAAACGTTAACCTGACAGGTGAATACATTCAGCTGGCTAAAGTTTATCTTAAAGCCGGAGATACCAAGAAATCAGGATTTTATTATGGAAAAGCGGTTGAGTTGCAGAGTAAATTTCCTGATGCAGATAATGCTGCATGGACCTTAGATTTGATGGGTGAAATTTACCACGCTCAGCGTTTGTATGATGAGGCTGTTGTTGAATATACAAGAAGTCAAGAGGAATTTGAAAATTTGAACAACCTTACAGGATACGCCAGTGCAACACTTCACATCGGGAATTGCTATTATATGAAGGTAGAAGACGACAGTGCGAAAAAATATTATAGCCTTTCGTTAGCATCCTATCAACAGCTTGGTGATAGTAACGGTATTGCAATATGTTATTCAAATTTGAGTCGTTTAGCTCTTGAAGGAGGTGATTATCAGGCTGCGATTGATCTCGCCAATAAATCAATTGCTACCATTCATGGAGGCGATTACAAGCTTATTGAAACAGCTACCTTGCAACAATTGGGTGACATCTATTCAGAGTTGGGAAAGAATGAACTTGCTATTCAACACATCAACAAAGCAATGGAGTTAGCACGACAAATTGATCACAAACTTACTATTATGGATTGCTACAAATCACTCTCGGAGATTTATAGTTCAATGAAACGTCCTGACCTTTCCTATTCGAATTTATTAATGGCCTACCACTTGAAAGATAGCATTCAACCCGTGGCTTTCAGTAAGCAACTTGCAGAAATACAGGATCAGTTGGAAGTGCAGAAAAAAGAAAACCAAATTTCTCTTTTGCAACAGGGTGATAAAATTAAATCACTCGAAATTAGCGAACAGTCGAATGAGATTGTCAAAAGAAATGTTTTTATAATATTTGGCATTTTGGTGGTAGTAATGATTTCTTTTGTAGTTTATATTTTTATTCAAAAACAAAAGTTGAAAAGTCGTGTTGAAAAGGAATTGGCAATAAAATCCACCGAAGAAAATGAACGATTACGTTTTGCACGTGATGTGCACGATGATCTGGGGTCAGGATTGACTAAAATTAATTTCTTAAGTGAATTAATTACATCAGGCAAGGGAACTGAAACAAATATAAAGGATAATGCATCCGGAATATCTGAAACGGCCAAATCGTTGATTGAGAATATGCGGGATTTAATTTGGGCACTCAATCCCGAAAACACTACCCTTCCCAACCTTCTTGCAAGTATCAGGGAATATGCTTCTGATTATCTGGACGAATACCCTGCTACTTTACAAATGAATTTTCATGACATAGATAGTTCTATTACGATTACTAAAGAGAGTCATCGGGAAATATTTATGACAATGAAAGAGTGTCTCAACAACATTGTAAAGCACTCTAAAGCAACATGCATAGAATTGGATGCTTCGATTTATAATAATCTGCTTTTTATTTCTTTAAAAGATAATGGAATCGGAATAAAAGACGATGAAATTATACTGGGAAATGGATTGAATAATATGAAAAACCGAATCGAATCTATAGGAGGAATTTTTAGTTTGGAAAACACAACTGGATGTGGAACGTTGATGAGTATAACTATTGGCTTGGAGAAAATCGTAAAAGGGGGAGTTTGATTTACTATGTTTTTAAGTGAGTGTTTGGCTACCAAGATTCATTTATTTCTCAGTTAACTATCTTTTTTCATTTCTACTTGTTTTAGAATATCATTCATCAACTCAATTTGAGTATTTTGCAATTCCAAGAGCTCTTGCTGCTGGTCCATTATGAAATGATCTACTTTTTCATGGAGAGCTCTAATTTCCAGCTCTGATTTCAGATTTATCATATAGTCTTTCTTAGATCGTTCTCTGTCCTTTTCCTCCTGTCGATTTTGACTCATCATTATTACGGGAGCCTGTAAAGCGGCAAGACAAGATAAAATTAGATTTAAAAGGATAAAAGGATATGGATCAAATTGCTTACTAAACAGCCAAAAGATATTACCTGCTATCCAAATTAATATAAACACTCCAAATGAAATAATAAATTTCCAACTACCACCAAAAGATGCAACTTTGTCAGCTATTACTTGTCCTGTAGTTAAAATTTGTTGGTCGTCACTATCAATTTTATCAGTTAATGTAGTATTTTCCTTTAATGAAGCCAAAACTGTCATTTCAAGTTCTGATAATTCTCCCATTTCTTTAACCAAATAGTCAGAGATGGCTTTTTCTCTATACTGATTTAATTCACTCCTTGAAAGATAACTATCATTTGAAAATTGAGGATAATCTTTTTGAATTAAATTTAAAATTGATTGTCTGATCGTTTTAGCTGAAACTTTCTCCGCAATCGAAAATTCTTTATTAGATAAATCACTTTGAAAGGTAGCCATACAATTATTTTAAGTTTTGGTTTTTGAGAGGGTAGTTAGTCTCAATCACTCAATTAATTATAAAGGTTGTGAAAATACTAATTTTCAATATAAATTGATCAATGATTCAGAAAATTTTCTTAAAAGCGGACTTCTGCCATGCATATTTGATTAAAAGACAATAGATATGAGGCATAGGACTACTTTAGTATCGGTTTATCTACTTTAGTACTTGGAAATTAATTACAATAATGTAATAAATCCCAAAAATTATTTTTAAAACCAACTATTATGAGTTTTCTGTTTGCTCTATGTTAATTGATAGTCTTTTCTAAGCTACTTTTCTATCGATTATATAATTGTCGGTTTGGTTGAAAGCCATTCTCTTTTAGTTAGCCGGTATATGTAATTTAACTTTGGTTCTTCTCCGAAATAGGTCACCACCAGCTCAGAAATTTTTGTAGCACCTAATCGGCCAATAGCTATTTGAGAACGAATATTATCTGCCCCAACATGGAAATTGACTATTCCAACGAATTGAAATATATAATCCAACATGGAAGTCTTTGTTAAATGATTGAAACCTTTCCCCCAATAGTGGGTGGCATAAAACGTGTACCCAATCAAAATACTTTTTTCTTGCGGGTTAAAGTCATAAAAACGAGTGCTTCCGATAACATTACCGGTGGTTTTATCGAGAATTTTAAAGGCACCTTGACTTTTTATTGCTCCTTCAAAGAAAGTTTTGAAAACTTCTCTTTGCCATCGATTTTTGTTAGGGTGTTGTTCCCAAATTTTAGGATCTGAGGCAGCTTCATAAAGTGCTTCAAAATCTGCTTCCTGCAATGGGGAAAGTAGAATTTTTTCGTTTTCTATTGTTGGTTGAATGTCTATACTCATTTTGTTTTATTATAGGTGTTCTAAAATTAAAAGCATTTTTGTTTTTCAATTTCCACTCTTCACCATCAGACTTGCCTAAACCGTTAAGTAAAGAAAGCAAATATAATAATTTGATCCAGTTGTTACTTTCTCATATTGCTTTGGAACATTGCCCGGCTTTTAGCTACAAACGCGCTCATTTCGATTTAATATAAATGAAATGAGGGGATAAATTCAAGTATAGTTGCAACCATTATGGGAATAAGACAGTAAATTCACTGTTACGTGACTTTTAATTTTATTTACAAGATTAAGTTGAAGTAATTTTGCTTTTTGATCTATTTACTAGTTCAAGTCAATGGGATAAATAAAAGTAAAAACAGAAAGGAACCGGTCAAAGCAATAAAATATATATGCTAAAAGATGATTTACTACTTTTATGCGATATCTAGCAACTTAAAGTTTCTTAAATTTGTAAAATGAACATTTTAGTAGGTATCGTAGAAGATGAGAAACAAATTCATAACGTTATTTCTTCGCTCATAAATGGCAGTGAAGGCTTTTCATGTATGCATGTTTTTGAAAATGCAGAAGCAGCAATATCAAAAATTCCAACTCTTGAACTGGATGTGGTTTTGATGGATATTCATCTTCCCGGAAAATCGGGAATAGAATGTGTAGCAATTTTAAAACCACTTTGCCCGAAAACACAGTTTATGATGTTTACCTCTTTTGAAGATACAGAATCTGTTTTTAAAGCCCTTAAAGCCGGCGCGACAGGATATCTTACCAAAACCACGCAACCCTCTAAAATTTTGGATGCAATTACCGATGTATATAAAGGGGGATCACCCATGAGTAGTCATATAGCTCGAAAAATTGTGACTTCTTTTCAAGTTGAGTATGATAATAAGGAGTTGGAGAAACTTTCACTGAGAGAAAAAGAGGTATTGGATTTACTCTCGAAAGGTTTACGTTATAAGGAAATTGCAGAGCAGCTTTTCTTAAGCACTGAAACGGTGCGAACACATATCCGCAACATCTACGAAAAACTCCAGGTAAACTCCCGAACTGATGCATTGAATAAAGTTTTTCCGAAGTGATTGTGACCAGTAACCAGTGTGAATATCGAATAAAATGTAATTTTTGCATTAAGTGATGTTTTAGTGACCAGTAACCAGTGTGAATATCGAATAAAATGTAATTTTTGCATTAAGTGATGTTTTAGTGACCAGTAACCAGTGTGAATATCGAATAAAATGTGATTTTTGCATTAAGTGATGTTTTAGTGACCAGTGACCAGTGTGAATATCGAATAAAATGTGATTTTTGCATTAAGTGATGTTTTAGTGACCAGTGACCAGTGAAAAGTCTGCCAGGATCCGAAGGAGAGAGGTGTTCAGTGGCCAGTGGATTTTATTTGAATCAAAAAACAGCGCATTGAAATTTGTTTTGTTTTTCGTTTTGTTATGAATTGGTATCATTGATATAAGAATAATTTTCTATTTGATATTTCGCTGACGCCAGGCATGGCGTCCATACAGCTATTTATTTGAAAATAATTTTCCACAAAAAATTAATATTCGTTTTATTGATATCATGTTTTTTGCCATATTCCATAAAAATTTTCATACTGATTTCTGCCTACCGCCACCGCCACTCCTACAGCTACAGCCTACTGCCACTGCCACTGCCTACCGCCGCCCTTTTACTACTTTCATGGTATTGATTTCTCTTTCCTTGCAAAATATCTTTGCTGCAAACAAAAAAAAATGAATATGATGAAAATTATTCTACAAAGTATTGCATTCAGTTTGCTCACTTGTTTATCGGTGCAGGCTCAAGAGTTTAAAGAATCGGTTGAGGTGCTTTCAAAGAAGGCCGTTAAAGGTCATCTTTATGACATCTCAAGAGATGAAACAGGAAAGAGTTTTGTTACTTATAAAATGAAAGTTGACAAAAAAGGGGATCAGGTGGAATTTGAACAATACTCGTTCGATAAAGATCTGAAATTTCTGGGAAGTGCAGATACTCAGGAAAAGAAAGAAATGAAGTCGGATACTGAAGCAATGAGCTTTGTGGCTTATGTTGGAGGAACAAATTCATTTGATGTTTTAAGTATGAAATTAAAATTGCAGAAACTGGTTGTTCAAAAAGAATGGGTGCATGAGAAGCAAGGATATAAAACTAAAAAGGTTATTTCAAGAGAAAACATAAAACCTAAAAACGATGATGGGAAAGTGTATCTTGGTTATGCAAGTTATGAATCATCGCGTGCCAGCGAGCCAGATTTGTTTGTAATCGCAAAAGCGGAATCAAAGGATAAAGGACAAGCAGATATATTCAGAGTGGTGCTTTTTAATACCGACATGGAGATAAAAGAAACGATTCTCGAACTTTCGGGATCGCACTCACTGGTATTTTGCACTCAATTAACCAGTGATGATGTAGTAGCGGTATTCGCTCCGAATGCAACCGGAACTGACCCTTCAAAGTATGTTTATTTTAAATTTGATATTCGTGGAAAAATGCTTGGTAGAACAGAATTCAAAAGTCCTGCAACTGCATTATTGATTACAAGTGCCTATGAAAAAGATGGCAACATGTACTTCTTTGGAACGTCAACAAAATCTACCGAATGTTTTAACAGAGTATTTAACGAATACGCTCCAATTTACAATCCGGGTTATACCGAAGGCGGAAATAACAAACTTGATTTTAAATGGCAGAAATCGTTAGAAGAGAAAATGGATAATTTTCATATCTTGAAATTCAGTGATAACAAACTTGCATTTGCATCAACAACACCGGTTGCTGATTTCAAAAGCAAATTTCGTCCTGCTGTTGGCGATAAAGGAGCAACGCCTTACAAAGGAAGAAGATTTTTAGTAGAGAGTTTTGTGGTAACTGCGAATGAAGATTACCTTATAGCCGGACAACTTATGGGAAAGGTTAGTATGGGTACCGGAAATAAAGTTGATTCGTATGAAGATGTTGTTTGTTTCCACTTCGACAAAACCGGTTCACTTAAAGCACAATATGGTTTGGGCAAATTAAACAACGATAAAAAAAGTGAAATTTTTGATATGTACCAGAATTTTTATCTCTCTCCTGATGGTAAGAGTGCCTATTGGGAGGTAATGGAGGTTAAAGGAGTAAAAGGTTATGAGGGATTTTTGGAAGCCTATTATAATGTTGAATCCTATTATCCACTTTTTTACCCACGCATCGGCAAAATTGATTTAACCAATTCAACGGTTGGCGCTTTTAAAACTATGGGTGACGGTAAATATTTCTTAAAAAGAAACTTCCTGCGTCAGCAAGATGCAACGGAGAACAGTGTTACCTATTTTGGGCATGATGATGATTTTAAAAGTTTGTGGGTTGGGAAAGTGCTCATGCCATAAGCAGGAATAAAAATTTTGAAAATGCCCCGATGAACTTATGGAGTTTGTCGGGGCTTTTTGGTTTCAGAAGAAACCCCCAAAGGTCCATCTTGAATAGCAAAAGGGCGTTATAATACCTATTAAATGTATTTATTTTTACCTATTATATTGATTGACAATGATTAATCCAATGGAATAGTAGGCAATCTTTATTCAAACGGTATTCAAAAAAAGTGATTATAAGAATTGCTAAATGATTAAATTTACCGCTGCACATATTCAAAACCTGCAATAATGAACAAATTCTTTTTCAATGTTTTGATATTGATTTTTATTTCAACTACTGGAATAGCACAAAGCAGTTTTCGTGTGCAATTGGATTCTGTCCATGAAAATCACTACGTAAGAGCAGAAGGAACTCCGGACGGAGGTGTTGTTGTTACAAGACTTCAAGGAAATTGGCAACTAGATGAGGCTCATTTTGTGGTGAAATTAGATTCTGTTGGAGAAATAGAATGGTCAAAAAAGTATCCGTTAATTACAAGCTCTATTGATCTCAAGTATAGTTTTATAGTTCCAATACCAGATGGTAGTTATTATTTTGTTTTGAGTGAAGGTGATCCTTGGTATGGGAGTTATGACAAAACCAGAGTATTAAAACTGGATAGCTTAGGATTTGTTGAAATAGTAAAAGAAACTGATTGGGGAACATTGGCCTATTATGGGAATTATTTTTATCCTGTGGAAATTGAGGCTGGAACCAAATCATTAGTCATTTTGGGAAGATATGCAGAATATGATGGATTCAGCTCAACGTGTTGTCGGAGATATTATTTACTTAAGTTAGACACTTTATTAAATATAGAAATGTCAATTGAGTTACCTGAAAGATACACAAGTGCTAAAATATGTTATTTAAACGGGGTCAATAATGGTTATATATTAAGCAGGACTCTTAATGGAAAAAGTTACATTACAAGATTAGATGAAACCGGAATGGTGTTATGGCATAAAAGCTTTAATTACGGGGGAATTTCCTTTATAAATCAAATTGACACCACCTTTGATATACTGGCCAATGCGGGTAATCAATCTTTTTTACACCGAATTGATGATAACGGAAACACTATAATTTTCAAGACAATAATTTATTCAGACAAGATTCAATTAAATGATATTACATTAACTGATAGTACAACATTTTTGATATCTGGATTAATTCAAATGCCTGGATTACCAAATTGGAATCTAAGCCCTTTATTATTAGAAACTGATATTGCGTTTCAGATTCTGAATAGTAAAGTTGGGAATGATACTTTATTTTATTTATCAGCAAATAATAGATATAGACAATCCACCGTATTTAATAAATATGTTACAGTACAAACACCAACAAATCATATCCATTTTGAAAACCAATATTTTGATAGTACTTCATGTTCATTTTCACCCATCAGTTTGGTAGCAACTCCTTTAGTGGTGATAGATTCTACCATTTCTTTAACAACCGGACCCTATGGATTGGTGTTAAATCCCAGTTCAGTAATTCCGGAAAATTTAAATGTAACAAGTACAGTACTCTGTCTGCCTACAGGAACTTTGGAAATAGATTCAGATTCGCCAAACAAATTCAATATTTACCCAAACCCTTCGAGTGAGCAGATAACAATAGAATTTGAAGCAAACGAAAATAAAGAAACGGAATTGATCATTTATGATATTGCAGGATCTCAAGTCTTTACCAAGAAGAACGTTTTGAGTAATGAAACAATTTCTGTGCAGAATTTTAATAGCGGTGTTTATATTGTAAAAGTGATCAATCAAAAAATTAATGAGACTAAGCGATTGGTAATTTATTGATCCATCTACTACAAATTTGAAAGGGTGACAACCTTTAATATTTGAATTTAAGGTAGAGCAGCTACTGTTTAAAATGCACCCTCATTCAAAACTAATTTACATCAAAAGCGAAAACGTTATAAGCAAAATATTTATTCGTTAACGACGACAATTTTCTTTACCATAACCTTTTTTAATGTGGTAACTTCTAGTAGGTAAATGCCCGATGACAATGAATGAGTATCAATTTTAAATTTATTTGCTGCTGGGAGTGATGAATGATGAATAGTTCCCATATTGTCGGAAAGTTCAAGTTTAATTATTTCCTGAGTCGCCGAATAAATATTTATCGTTTCGCTTGCCGGATTGGGATACACCGTAAAATCATCATCTGTCAATAGGAGTTCGTTCAATCCCGTTGAGCCTAAAGTATCTATTTCAACTTGAGTTCCCTGATTGGTTAGTGAAAAATAATATTCATTTGCTGTTACTGCCCTTACGTTGGTGATGGAAATGGGCAGTGTTACAAAAGGAGGTGCAACAGATAATCTGGCACCAATATTATCGATAATTACCACGCCTGTACTAACAACAATTCCGGCACCTCCAAGATTTAAATGATCTGTCCGTGTGATGGCTACATCTACTTTACCCTGCGAAAGAAATTTTTTCTCAAACGTTAATAAATCAACACCGGGAATTCCCATCCATCCAACAGAATAGTCGAATGGCATATACGTTGTATCAATTAAAGTACTATCGAATTCAATCGTAAATGCAAGGCCGTAAATACTATCAACAGGAATTTGAGTTGTGCCCAGAAATATTTCAATTTGAACGGTATCGCCTTCCAATACCGTATCGGGCGTGGCAATAACATAAAGTGGTGGACCGGGCAATGATGTTAATCCGGGATTTGCAAGGCGTAATGGATGAGTCAAACCATAATTTATTGAAATGGCAGTAGTATCAGCATTATCAATTGCTCCGTTGCCATCAGTGTCTGCATGCTTTAAGTTTGCAGCATTACCAAATTGCGCTGACCAGTCGGACGCAGCCTGAGCCACCCAAGCAATACTTGCACCTGCCCGTATGGGTCCTGCAGCACTAAAAGCAAGTCCAACATTCAATACATCAAAATTATTTACAGTAAGATCATAATTTGCATCTCCAGGCCAAACATTAGGGGGTTGTGTGTTGCATGTTGTATACGTCCAGCCACTATTCCCACCTAAATCAACACTATTTGCACCTGCAAAAAAAGTGCTCCACCAGTAGCACTAACATCTTTAAGTAATAGATGATCCAGACAGACTATTCCAGATCCTTTGGTGATGGTTCCAATTCCATTATATCCTTGCACCAAAACAGGGAAGCCACCTGTAGCGGTTGTAGTGAGGTAATCTGATACAAAAATATTTTTTAAAGAAACTGTCTTTCCAGGATTATCAAGATGCAATGACCCGACGGTTATTTGAGATCCAACAAGAGTCATTGTTACATTTCCTTTGAAAATAATATCGCTTGATGTGAATCCTGCTCCACCAGAAAATGTAAAATCTTTGTGAGCTATACAAGTATTGGAGTTAATATCACCTGACATGGTGATGTTATTAAATGCTACAAGATTATTAATTGACATATCACCTTGTACAAATGCATCTCCAAGAAATGTTACGTCACTAAAGTTTAAGTTAGAACTAATAAGTTGATTGTTTCCAGGGTTAAAAAATAGTTCCGGCATCCCGGTTGAATTTTCCTGAATAATAAATTCATTGAGGTAAAATTTGGAGGTTCCCAAATTAAAATAAGCGGTATCATAAACATTATTTAAGGACGAGTATTTGAAGTCGATAGTATGTACATCGAAATCATTAGTATTAATGGTTCCTTTATTGAAATAAAAGGAGACCCCATTAATATTATCATTAAGATTCCATATTCCACCACCACGGAAATAAGTCTTCGGAAGGTAAACACCATTTGTTGTGATCGAATTAACTTCAGAGGAATTTAGAATAAGAGAATTGTTGTATGTTGAAAAATTCATACCTGCAGCCAACTTCACAGAACCGGAAATCACGAATTGTATTCCGGCATTTATTTTAACATAAGGGCTATTTGTTGCATTGCTCCAATCGAAATCTTGACATTGGCTGTAAAGCTGGTCGATGATAACAGAATCCCCAACATTTAAGAATGAATTTGCATCAAAATATACATTATCAAAAGGACCGGGCAAACAAATTCCACCTACACCACCACTGAAAAGCGACCAATGATTTGGATCACTCCAATTTCCTGTCCCTCCTACCCAATACAAATTACGCGAAGCCGGGCTGCTGATTGACCAACCTGTATTACCACCCAAATCATTACAGTTGGTTGCAACAAACACAGCTCCCCCGGTTGCGGTTACCTTTGTTAAGTTGCAAAAGTCTATGTTTAAGCTATCTGAATTTTTTTGCAGAATCGCATTCGTTACGCCGTATGCAGGTTCTAAACTAACAGGTAGGCCACATTGCCCGTTAATTTCGCTATAATCATTAATAGTTATTTCTTTGAATTTTATAAATTTCCCGGGATTGTTGAAATATAGTGTATCGGTAATGCAAGTATCTATTGTAGCGTTGCCCCCTATAAATATAGTATTTGAAGTAAGTATATTATAAGCACCAAAATCTTCATAGGCAATTATGTTGTTGCAGGTAACTCCCCCGCCAATACCACCTTCGGTTATGAACGTAACATCGTTTAATATGCAGATCCTGACCTCCCAAACTAAGGGTAGTGCCTCCTATTGTATCATTTAATATCACATTGGCATTATTTCCTATAAATGTAAAGTTGTCTAGTCCATTAAATCGTTCAGTACAATAAATCGTCGAAGTTCCCAAATCAACCACAGGGAAATTCCAATTGGAACCAAAAATAAATTCATTACAATTTATTAAATGGTTGTCGGTTTGAAAAGTGCCATTTTCAATGTTCAATCGATTTTTAACAGACAGATTGTCGGTCAGTTTAAATGTACCTGTCCCCTTAAAAGTTATTCCCGGAATTAGTAGTCCATTAGTTGTGACAAAACTCGTATCCGATCCTGTCATATCGAACGGATTCCACATTTGCATAGCGGGATTACAAATGATTGAACCATTGATTTCTGTTGGAGTATTACTAAAGTTTAAAAAAATTGGAAACCCTGCGGCACCCGTCCAATCCATATTATTGCAAAAAGAAGATTCAAAATAAACCCATACAGTATCATTAATTCCTGCAAATGAATTAACGTCGAAATTAACATTGTCGATTGGTGAAGGAGGACAATTTCCTCCCGGGCCACCACTGCTAGTAGCCCAATTGGCAGAATCGCTCCAATAGCCTGTGCTTCCAATCGAATACAAATTACGTGATGCAGGAGAATTAATTGTCCAGCCGGATGTGTTTCCAATACTGTAACTGTTATTAGCAGTCAATGTTCCACCCCCAACCGCTTGAATGTTGTTAATCAAAGCAAAATCAATTGTGAAATTTGTTGAAGGAGAATTTATTGTAGCATAGTTGTATGATAACGCCGGTTTGAGTAAAACCGGTTTTTCACAGGTGCCTTGTATTTGAAGAACATCATTAATTGTTAATATATCAAAATTCAATGTTACCCCTGAGCTGAGAATGAACAAACTATCGGTCGTTAGTTTATCAACTTTTAGATTTCCACCAACGATAATTTTTCCAGCAGTAATTAGTTGACTCGCGCTCGAATTTTCCCTAATAGATTGCCTGTCACATTAATTTCTTGTGCGACGGTATTACCGCCAATATTAAGACTGCCATTCGACTGGACTATTCCAAGAGTATCGTCTTTTAGATCTATGCTCCCTCCCAAACTGTGGGTGATGAATGTAGAACTGGCACCTTTAATGAAGTTTAGTGGATGAGGAGCAAAAATTATTGAAAAAGTGATCACAGAGTTCTCTAAATTCAAGGTAATCGGATGGGTACTGAGAAAAGGGAAACAATAAATTTCAATACAATCTATATTGTAACCATTGGAATTTAAAACACCTTTATTAAAATCAAGATAATCGCAGTTTAATACTCCCGTTAAATCCCATGTGCCACTTCCTTCGAAATACAAACTGTCGATGATGACATTACCGGAATATAAATCATTATTGAGTGAATCGGAAAGCAGGTGGAATGCTGCCAAATTCATATACATGCTATCACTCAGGATTAAACTTCCATAAACATTGACTTTTATATTTGATTGACGGATTAATTGAGGATTGAATGTTGCAGCGGACCAATCCATGGAATGACAATAAATAAAAGTACTGTCCATTACAACATACTGGTTTGATGCAGTAAAAGAATTGGCATCAAAAAACACATTATCATTCAGCGTTGGAATAGTGGTGTGAAAAATCATCCCCCCTGAAGTCGTAGCCCAATGCGCACCATGATCGCTCCAATTTCCAGTTCCATTCACCCAATAATAATCGGCTGCGGAAACCCGAATGGAAGTCAGTAATAAAAATGTTAATCCGATTAGATTAAAGAAAGATTTTTTAATGGTAGACGAATTCATGACTGTAAGGTGTTAAAGTTAATCATTTGTGATGCAGACACTTTTTCAGGATTCAAAAATAGATTGGTAAAAAACCTATGAAAAGTTCAAAAAAATGAATTTATCGGAGTATTAATTATCTCTTCAAAATGATATATAATTGATAATCAAACTATAAAATAGTGAAATATTGTAAATATTGTGTATTTATCGAATATAATCTATTTTTATGGGATGTTTAAATTGGATGAATTGGTTGCTTCCATGAATTTGCATGATCACAAGGCGTTTATAAGCTACCTGCGGTCACCATATTTCACTAAAAATAGCCTTCTTGAAACCCTTTTCAGGGAAGTAGTCCGGCGAGTAAAATCAGAAAGCAAACAGAGCAGCGCATTGGTAAGTTTGCCGGCGGTAAAAAGTCAAAAGTTAACCGCACAAAAGTTGCGATATCTTCAAACCGATCTTGTGCATCATCTAGAATATTTTTTCACTTTGCGTCATCTGGATCGGCACTCATTTCAACTGGAAGTGATCAAATTGCAGGCTCTTTCGGAAAGGAATTGTGAAAAATCGTGGAGTTATATTTATTCCGAACTTAAAGGTAAAGCCGCAATACGAAATTTCGATTTTCATTTAACAGGGTTTGCTGTTGCGGAAAATCAAGCTAAATTTCTTTCTACGAAACTGTCGAGGAAAAAACCTCCTGAGTTTGAAAATGTCATGCACCATTTGGATGCGTTTTATTTTTCCAAGAAGCTTCAGTTGTTTTGTGAGATGATTAATATGAAAAATTTGATCACCAATGAAGCGGAGCTTACTTTTTTTAATGAAGTCAAAACTCTGGCAGTTAAATTTTTGGAGGAGCCGGCAGTTAAAATTTACTATTCTATACTTTTAACACTCACCGAACCAGATGATGAATCCCATTTCACACGCGCCAGATCCGTAATAACAGAAATGGGAAAGTATTTTCCTGCGAAAGAACTTAACGAAATATTTTTTTACATTAAGAACTATTGTATCCGAAAGATAAATAACGGAAGGTCGGAATACATGGGTGTGTTGTTTGAAATTTACAAAGAAATTCTTGCAAATACACAACTGATGTCACTGGATTACTTGTCACAATTTGAATTTAAAAATGTTGTCAGCCTCAGTCTAAGACTTAAGGAAATTGTATGGTGCAAAGAGTTTATCAATAAACGAATTACTTTGTTACCTCCCGGAGACCGTGATAATTCTTTCGCATACAACACAGCCTATTTTAATTTTGTCACTGGCAATTACAAAAATGCAGTTAGACTTTTACAAGAAGTTGAATTCACCGATCTTGTGTATCAACTGGATTCAAAAGTTATTTTGCTAAAATGTTATTTTGAAATGGAAGATGAGGAAACATTTTATTATCATGCATCGGCATTCCGTTTATTCCTTTTACGTAACCGTTATATTTCAGATTACCAGAAAACCATCAACCGGAATCTTATTCGGAATCTTGTAGCAATAATGCGAAATAAACATAGTTTATCAAAAATGAAAAAAGTAAAATCTGCCATTCTGCAGGACTTAAATGTAGCAGATATTAAATGGCTAAAAGAGAAGTTAGATTCGTATTAAATTTGAGCGAAACAAGTCTGCTTGGATTACTATTGAATTTATTGATGATCTTTACAACAATTGCCAATGCCATGCGAGCTTATTACAATTCGCAAAACGCAGTCGTTAAAAAATTGGTGATGGCAACGTTGTTAGGATTTTGCACTTTTGTAATTCACGGTCTGTTCAATTCTTTTTTGGATCAGGATAAAATTGCAGGATTGGTATTTACTTCGACGGGAATAATTGTTGCTGCAGATTTATCGGTCAAAAATTTAATCTCAAAAAATAAAATGGAATAAAATTCAATTCAATCTGCTTGACGGGGCGAGTGTTAATTTATTAAATTTATTCCGATACTCTAATGGCGTTAATCCCGTTATTTTTCTAAACAAATCACGAAATGCTTTGGTATCGGTATAGCCCACGTCATACATTACTTCGTTCACGTTTTTACGACTGGTTTCGAGACTGCGTTTTGCAGATTCAATTTTTACGCGTTGAATGTATTCGAGAACAGAATTATTGGTGGCCAATTTAAATCGTCTTTCAAAACTTCTGCGACCCAGTGCAACATTATCGGCTAATTCCTCAATGGTGATTTTCCCTTCGATGTTATTTTCAATATAGTCCTGTGCTTTTTGAATAGCCTCGTCACCATGATTTCGTTGTCCTTTAAACATCATAAATTTGCTCTGGCTATCTCTGTCGATATCGACTGCAAAAAATTTGGAAGCCAAAATTGCGGTTTCGCGTGACGTATATTTTTCGAGCAAGTACAACAACAACGACCAATAGGAATTTGCACCTCCACTTGAGTAAATCCCATTGTCTTCGGAAATTATACTTCCATCAACCAATTCCACTTCAGGAAACATTTCACGAAACTCGTTGGCGGATAACCAATGAGTGGAGCATTTTTTCCCATTTAGCAAACCTGTTTCTGCCAATAAAAACGCGCCGATACAAAGTGATGCTAATTCCGCACCTTTAAGATGTTGTTCAATTAACCAGGGAACATATTTACTGTTTTTTTCAAGTGCAGTTTTGATATCCCCACTTATTGCCGGAATAAATATGAGATCCGTTTTAAAATCGTCATCAATAGTTTTTTCGGGATGTACGGTAACCAATCCATTCATTAATTTTATGCTCTTTTTATGGCCCACTAACTGAACATTAAATAATGGACTCTTTCCGGCAGACTTAAGAAATTCATTGGCCGCATTAAACATATAGCTGGGATCGGCAATGGCTTCCATGATGGCAGTTTCAGGGACAATAATGGAGATGTTTTTCATACGGTAAAGATAAAGGCTCTTTTTGACATAATCAACCCCTCAAGTTGTCGTTTTTACCATAACTAATATCAAATTCTCTATGCATCTTTGCGGTGTTCAATTCATTAGGAAACATTCAAAGCATAAAATATGAAACCTGAAGTAATTACCATAGTAGCTGATATAACAGCACCAATTGATAAAGTTTGGCATGTATGGAACGATACCAACGAAATAATAAAATGGAACAGCGCATCGCCTGATTGGCACACACCACGTGCTTCAAATGATCTTAAAATTGGTGGTCGATTTGTTTATCATATGGCAGCCAGGGATGGGAGTTTTGAATTTGATTTTAGTGGTACTTACACAGAAGTTCAAAAACACAAACTGATTTCGTACACAATGGATGATGGCAGAAAAGCTACAATTACATTTACTGATAATGGGAATTCAGTACATATTCAAACAAAATTTGAAGCCGAAACAGAAAACACCATAGAATTACAAAAAAATGGTTGGCAAGCAATTTTGAATAGTTTTAAAAATCACGTAGAAAATTAATTTTTTGGATAGTTCTAAATAGATAAAATATTTTAAAAGAAAAAATTATGACTGAGCAAATTTATTCATGTTTGTGGTTTGATGGTAATGCCAAAGAAGCCGCGGAGCATTACTGTTCCATATTTAAAAATTCAAAAATAATTTCAGAGAATCCTATGGTGGTGATTTTTGAATTGAATGGAATAAAATTTATGGGCCTCAATGGAGGGCCCATGTTTAAATTTACGGAGGCTGTTTCATTTGTTATTGAATGTGAAGATCAGCTAGAGATAGATACCTATTGGGAAAAACTTACTGAAGGCGGTGAAGAGAGCCAATGCGGCTGGTTGAAAGATAAATATGGATTGTCGTGGCAGGTGGTGCCAAAAATTTTAGGATCATTAATGAACGATCCGGAGAAGGGGCCAAGAGTGATGCAGGCTTTTATGAAGATGAAAAAGTTTGATATGGAAACATTACTGAAGGCTTAAATTCAATGCAAATTCATCCTTACTTAACCTTTAATGGAAATTGTCGTGAAGCCATGAATTTTTATAATGAGTGCCTTGGCGGGAAATTGGAGATACAAACTATTGGGGAATCACCCTTGGCGGAAAAGATGCCCGCTAAAATGAAAAAATGTATTCTGCATGCAACCTTAACCAGGAAGTCATTAGTCCTGATGGGTACAGATTTGGTGGGAAGAAATGGTTTGATGAAAGGAAATGCAGTTTCATTATCTTTACATTGTGGTAGTGAAAAGGAAATGAAACAATGCTTTGCGAAATTGTCGGAAGGAGGAATAGAAAATCATCCTCCTGAAATAACATTCTTCGGATCTTTGCTGGGTGATTTAACAGATAAATTCGGAAATCATTGGTTGCTTCACTATGATATGAAAAAAAATTAAGTTTTGTTGTTCTTCCAGATTACAGTTCTGAGAAGATATAAAGTTTGGGTCTGGTATCTTAAAAATCCAAAAGAAATCATACTATATCCATCAAAAGAGATCATAATCATCTTAATAATCCCAAAAAAAATCATCCCAAATCCATCAAAAGAGATCATAATCATCATACAGATAAAAAAATCATTACCGATTTATGAAAAAACTAAAAATCACTTTTTGGATTGTTACCGGATTATTTTCGGCATTTATGATATTTTCAGCCATACCAAACATAATGCAGACAACGGAATCGGTTGAGTTTATGACTAACCTGGGTTATCCGGAGTATTTAGGCCCATTCCTAGGTATTGCTAAGGTTTTGGGAGCAATAGCAATTTTAATCCCGGGGTTTTCTCGAATAAAGGAATGGGCATTTGCAGGTTTGTTTTTCGATTTGTTTGGGGCCTTTTATTCTTTAATTGCAAAAGAAGGGTTTCAACCACAAACATTATTTATGTTAGTATTTATCGCAATGCTTTTTTGGTCGTACATTTTATTTCATAAAGTAGAGTCATTAAAAAAACTAAAAGTTTAATCGCTAACTATAAATTTTTATTATGATGAAATCCAAATCGGTTGCTAAAAATATTGATAGCTATATTGCAGAATTCCCTGCACCTGTTCGCGAGAAGTTGGAGACATTGAGGGTTACGATTCAAAGTGCAGCTCCTCATTCGGTGGAATTAATTAGTTATGCCATGCCGGCATTCAAGCAGAATGGTGTACTTGTATTTTTCGCTGCATACAAAAAGCACATCGGATTTTATCCTACAGGTTCCGGAATTACGGAATTCGAAAAAGAATTTTCAAAGTATAAATATTCTAAAGGCGCAGTACAATTTCCGATTGATGAACCGTTGCCAATCGCACTGATAAAAAGAATTGTAAAATTCAGAGCGAAACAGGACAAAGAAAAAGCTGAATTAAAAGCTGCACTAAAAAAGTCTAAATAATTGTGAGCTTTCTGTTTTATGGTAGTTGAAATATTTAAAACTAATATTAATAATACCGAAGACGCCGAAAGGGTGATCCAACTTATGCTTTTGAAATTTCCTACTTTAAGAATAAATTTTGATTTGGAGGATTGTGACAAAATATTGAGAGTAGAAGGTATTGATGTTTCGGCAGAATTAATTCAAAACGTGCTTTTTCATTTCGGATATCACATTGAAATTTTAAAATAACGCGTTATTTTCAGGATCAATTGATAAATGTTAAAAAATGGGACTAATCCATATTTGAGATTAGTACCTTTTTAAATTATTATTTGGATGACAAAATAAATTTGCGTTACCGATTGGAGCGGAAATCCTTTGCATGCTGAACGTGAGTGAAGGATGCAAAGATTGCAGCGTAAAGCGGGTTAAAACGCCCAAATATAATTACTCTATCAGCAGTTATCCGGTAAGAACGGTGGATGTATTTGTATTGATGAGTGGATAAAAATACATACCCACATTTAATTTATTTTTTTAATTTATTTTTTAATTTATTTTTTAATTTATTTTTTTAATTTATTTTTTCGACTACGAATATATTTCCTGATGAAATTGCTTCGGGCAGAACCATTTTTCCGTCGATATCATAAATGCATAAAGTGAGAAGTGTTAAAGCAAAAAGAAAAGTATGAGGATAAAGAGCGAAATGGTGTTATGAGTTTAGAAAGGTTCAAAACAGGATGATTTTTGATGCAATCATACAGGTTTTAATTTTGAATTGAATAGCTTAAAAGTTGAGTGCCCGGCATAGCTGAGGGAACAGCATATTTACCGGTTAAAAGACAATTATCCCTATCCTTAGACTTGTATAAAATGCCGAAATTTTGGTTTTCAAAGCAAGGGGTGATGGTGTATATTTACAGGTGATATCTTTTCATCTATGTATAATTTTGAGTTTAAAACCTAAAATCATGAAAAATTATTTATTTATTTCAACACTTTTTTTGATTTTGACAGTTGAATTCTCAGTAGCCCAATTGCCCTATATTCAGCACCCGGCGCCGGGTGGACTAGTCATTAATACCGCCAGAATTAACGACCTCGACGTTGATGCCAATAACAATAAATGGGTTTGTTTTGGAAATTTTGGTTTGGGTATGTATGATGGGACCAACTGGACGATTTACAGCACCGGCAATTCCGGACTCCCTTCGGATTCGGTTATTTGTTTAGATTTTGACAATGCAGGGAATGCACGCATTGGAACTAATGACGGAGCGGTATTTAAATCGGGCACCAACTGGACTGTTTACAACACATCAAATTCCGGATTGCCCTCCAATTCAATTTCTGCAATTTTGAGTGACGGGGCAAACACCTGGTTTGGCACAAGAAACGGATTGGTATTTTATGATGGTACCAATTGGAGTTTATTCACTACCGGCAATTCAGGCTTGCCTAACGATTCCATTACAGTAATAAAAAAAGGAAACAACAATGATATTTGGATTGGCACAAGAAACGGTGTTTCAAAATATAATTCAGGGAATTGGAATACTTATACTACCGGCAATTCAATCTTAAGTCCCTACATTACAGATTTAGAAGTCGACAACTTAGACAGAGTTTGGATTTCGTGTGGCATTTTTTCAGGGCTTCAAACCGCTTCCACTGATGGAATATATTTTATTGAAAATGGTATAGTAAAAAGTTTTCAAGATGATTTGTTTTATCATGAAACGCATATTATTTATGCTCGTGCTGTTAATTTTTCAAAGGATGGAAATGGAACTATTTATTTTAGAGGGAATATGTATCTTAATCAAGGAATATTTATAGTTGATGGTGGAACGTTTGATTATTTCATACTTCCTAACATTAATTTTGGAATACAGTCGCAAGGCCTAATTATTGAAGTGGACAATTTAAATCTGATTTGGTCACTTTCGAAGTACCGATTTAATATGTATTCATTTGATGTTACAAATTACACGGAACCGCTTGAGGCTGTTAATTATAAAAGTTTTCGGGAGCTAGATGTTAACGATGTAGCTGCAGGTATTAATGCAGGTGGTGATATGCATTGGGATCTTTCTAATGCGAAGTACGAGGTTCCAAAAGGATCAGGAAAAAATTCGGTTTTCACCTCTGCACTTTGGATAGGTGCATTGGATGAGGCGGGACAATTGCATTTATCGGCACAAACCTACCGTCAAACCGGTGATGATTTCTGGCCCGGACCTATCGATGAAATATCAGTCCCCTTTGATTCGGCAAGCACCATTGCATTTAATCGGGTGTGGAAAATTGACAAATGGAAAATTGAAGAATTCAAAACTAATTTTTTGCTGGGAAATGTGACCAATGGGACATATGGAGTGCCTGAAGAATTTGCAACATGGCCGGCAAAAGGGAATGGAATAGTTTCCGGAAATCTGGCGCCATTCCTAGACTTCAATGCCGACGGTTTTTATAATCCTATTGATGGTGATTATCCTGAAATTAAAGGTGATCAAATGATTTATCGTATTTTTAATGATTCTCTTGCAAATCATACCAGTTCGGGAGGACAAAAGTTGGGAATTGAAGTGCATGCAACTGCATATTCATTTTATTGTCAGGGTACGGCAGATACCAACGATGTAATTAACAGAACAACTTTTTATAATTATTCTATCATCAACAGGAGTCAGCACGATTACGATAGTTTGTTTTTAAGTTTATGGTGCGATATGGATCTGGGAAATGCAACAGATGATTATGTTGGATGTGATAGCTCGTTAGCTTCAGGATTCACTTACAATGGCGATAATGATGATGAAATGGTTTATGGGTTAAATCCACCAATTCAAAACTTGAAGATTCTGAAAGGAATGTTAGCTGATCCGGGTGATGGAATTGATAATGATATTGATGGAACCATTGATGAACCGGGTGAGTGCACCACAATGAATCATTTTATGTATTATAATAATGCTGCTGGTGGACCTACCACTAATCCCGGTGGAACAAATGATTACTGGAATTATATGCAAAGTATTTGGTTGGATGGTCAGCACGTTACTTATGGTGGCGATGGTAGAGATACAGCCAATCCATGGACAAATTTTATGTATTCAGGCACTCCTTATTCGGGTATAGGCTGGACGGAATTGAATGTCGCAATTATTCCCAGCGACCGTCGCTTTTTGATGAGCACCGGGCCCGCCTCTTTAGATGCCGGCGATACTGTAACTATTGACTTCGCTTACGTATTTACTTGGGATTCATTAAATGCAAATGGCTTAACGACATCCATTGCAAAAAACATACAGGCGCTACAGTTAGTACAAAGTTGGTTTGATAATAATAATTTTCCATCATGTATTAATTATTCGGTTGGTGTCCATGAAACGAATTCATTTCAAAGTCGAATTTCCATTTTTCCTAACCCAGCTTCAAATCGGTTGTTTGTAAACAGGAATTCAGATGAACAATCAACACTTGATTTTGTAATTTATGATTTGCTTGGCGCAGAAGTGAAATCAGGAAAATTATTTACGGATGAAATAAATATCGAAGAGCTATCTGATCAGATTTATATTTTGAAGATTGGAAATACAAACGGCTTTGAGTATTTTCGGTTTGTGAAGATGTGAAATGCAATAGGCGGTCGGCGGCCTGCCAAGGCAAATACAAGCCATTGCTTGGCGATGGCAGGCAGGTATTCGGTCGGCGGTTTGCAGAAAAGCCATGACGAGATAGTATACTCAAACATTTGTATATCAATAATATAGACTCGTATTGGGATGCATTATTCCGTATACAAAATTCCTTGAAACTTTACAAAAACTTCGGCTTCTTATTCATTCTTTTCGGCTTTAAAATTTCCACTTCTGCTCTTGAACATTATAACAAATAAGGAGTATAAGCAATTTTTATTTATATTTATACTTTGGTTCATAAAGATTTTATATGAAAAAATTAAACCTTCTTTTATCAAAGTACATTTTAGTTTTCCTGTTTGTACTATTATTTTGTGGAAGTGCAAAATCACAATATTATGAATGGGCGTTTGCACCTTCCTATGTCATACATGGATCATATGGATCATTCGCTTCAACTGACATGCATGGGAATGGATATTTCAAAGGACTTGAAGTGCCAATTCTTGGGTATGGGCGGACTGCCCTAAAATCATACGGACAGAATGGTCAGATTAATTGGTCTGTAACCTATTCCTCTCCATACGAAATATTTGGAGTGGATGCAGATTCTGCTGGAAACAGGTATGTATTGTTGGACAAAACAAGTTGGTCGGGTGTATTTGGGAATTTCAACATAACCGAAGACTTTGCTCTCATAAAATATAATAGCTCCGGAGTAGTAATCAGAGCAACAGGACTTACCGAAAAATTTAATCAATTAAAAGTTGACAGCGTTGGAAACGCATTTATTTCAACAGGAAACAAAGTTGTTCGTTACAACAAATTCGGATTATTTTCATGGCAGTATACAACGCCTTTTGTGCATAAACTTTTTGTGGATAATGCAAAAAATAATTTTCTTGTTAACGATTCAATTGCAATAAAGCTAAGCCCCTCCGGAGTTTTAAAATACACACATGTTGAGCAAGGCACTAAGGTGGTTGATTCAAAAGGCAGGTTGTATGTGAGTACAGCGGGGGGATTGAAACGATATGATAAGTTTGGAATCTTTCAATTTATCCGCCCTGCAATTACCGGTTCTATTCAAACAAATAATAATGGTAATATTTATGAGTTCCGAAACGACAGCATATTAAAGTACAATCAATCGGGTACTAATTTGCAATGGCTGTTTGAAGATGCTCCTTCTCCGGGAATCGTAAATGCCTTTGGAGATATATATTTTGGTGGCAATTATGATGTGTGTCATGACGACATTCAATTATGTCCGTTTCGGATTAGGACAGAACCATACACCTATCAATATGACCGGGACCAGGTGTGGGTTGCAAAATTAAACGGTAAAGATCAGCCACCATTTCAAGCTGCAGTTTATACTAATATGATTAGAAACAATTCACAAGGGGGTACATCCGATCCAAATATTTTATGCGGTTCTGTGGGTGGAATTTCCGGTGCCGGAAATATTTTTGGCCGATATCCGTTATTTGAATATTGCACCAATGCGGCAAGTTCATTTGATCCGAGTAATCAATTCATTTTGGAGATTTCAGATTTATCCGGAAATTTTACCAATCCAATTAGTCTTGTTAATCCTTATACTGCAATATTGCCTGATACAATTCCATTTGGTGCATTCTATAGAGTTCGAGTGGTTTCAACAACTCCGGGAGTAACTTATCACGCCAATTTACCTCTTGCCAACTATGGTGTAAAAATTTATCCTAACAATGCCAACTTGTCAATCACCGGTTCGCAAAATTTGTGTGATGGTGATTCCTTACAGCTTTCAGTTTCCATCAGTGATTCAAGTGGATCTGTTTATTGGATAAATTCAGGAGACTGGATTTCCGGACCTTCCAATTTAAACTTTACAATTGATACAAGTGGCTATTATTTTGCTCACATAAATAATTATGATTGTTATAGATATTCAGATACAATTTTTGTGGATTTAAAACCTACACCTTCTCCTACAGTCAGTCCTATGGGCCCATTTAGTTTTTGTAGTGGTGAAAGTGTAGAGCTAGAGGTTAGTGATGTAAATTTAACTTCCATTGCATGGCAAAATAATGGAGTGAACTTGTCTGGGTTTAACGATACCACCTATACCGCTCTTACTTCCGGTTGGTATTCCGCTTTAGTCACTAATCAATTTGGGTGCAAGAAAAACAGCTCTATAGTCAATGTTCATGTAACGCCACCTTGCAGGATTGGTCAGTTTAATTCGAATGAAGAAGATGAAATGGAGATTTATCCAAATCCTGTGTACGGTGATGAGGATATTTTTATTTCCGGAAATTTAGATGGCGATATTGTAGTAACAGTCTATAATATTTCGGGAGAAGAAGTATTGTACCAAAGGAGATATGCAGATGACAATTCGGTTTTTCAAATATCAACTGCTCAACTAGTGAGTGGGGTTTATATCATAAAGGTTATGAGTCAGGATGTTTTTTGGAGGAGGATGTTTGTGAAGTTGGATTAGTTTTTTGTTTTGGGTATCAGAGAGCTTTTCGTGTGTTTTGGGCCTTGAGTTTACGAGGGCTTGTGGATGCCAGGCATGACGTCCGTACGGCAATTTATTAGTAGAAGATGTTTTTTGCGATGAAGGGAATTGACAGATGAAAGATATTTTTTGTATATAGGCTGGGGAAATCATTATAGGGATTTGCCATCAAAAACATTTTTCTTACAGGTATTTCCGGACGCCAAGCATGGCATCCGTACAGCAATTTATTGGTAGAAGATATTTTTTGCGATGAAGGGAATTGGACAGGTGGAAGATATTTTTTGCAGGGGATGTAGCGGAATATTTGGCTGGGGGAAATTATTTCATTAGGGTATATTTTGCCATCAAAAACATTTTTCTTTTCATGGTATTTCCGGACGCCAAGCATGGCGTCCGTACAGCAATTTATTGGTATAAGATGTTTTTTGCGATGAAGGGAATTGGAAGGTAGAAGATATTTTTTGCAGGGGATGTAGCGGAATGTTTGGCTGGGGGAAATTATTTCATTAGGGTATATTTTGCCATCAAAAACATTTTTCTTTTTCATGGTATTTCCGGACGCCAGGCATGGCGTCCGTACAGCATTTTATTGGAAGAAGATATTTTTTGCGATGAAGGGAATTGGAAGGTAGAAGATATTTTTTGCAGGGGATGTAGCGGAATGTTTGGCTGGGGGAAATTATTTCATTAGGGTATATTTTGCCATCAAAAACATTTTTCTTTTCATGGTATTTCCGGACGCCAAGCATGGCGTCCGTACGGCAATTTATTGGTATAAGATGTTTTTTGCGATGAAGGGAATTGGCAGGTAGAAGATATTTTTTGCATGGGATGTAGCGGAATGTTTGGCTGGGGGAAATTATTTCATTAGGGTATATTTTGCCATCAAAAACATTTTTCTTTTTCATGGTATTTCCGGACGCCATGCATGGCGTCCGTACGGCATTTTATTGGAAGAAGATATTTTTTGCGATGAAGGGAATTGGAAGGTAGAAGATATTTTTTGCAGGGGATGTAGCGGAATCTTTGGCTGGGGGAAATTATTTCATTAGGGTATATTTTGCCACCAAAAACATTTTTCTTTTTCATGGTATTTCCGGACGCCAAGCATGGCGTCCGTACGGCAATTTATTGGAAGAAGATGTTTTTTGCGATGAAGGGAATTGGAAGGTAGAAGATATTTTTTGCAGGGGATGTAGCGGAATGTATTTTGATTCAGCAATATTTAAATGAATAATTAAAACGCCCAAACAAGCAAGAACAGCTGTAGGGACGCCATGCCTGGCGTCCGGAATTTAGATGGTGGGAATGAATTCAAATTTCAGAAAAGATTTGTGGATGATGTGAAATGATCAACATTTTGAAGGCATCATATTATTTTCCAAAATTAAAACGCCCAAACAAGCAAGAACAGCTGTAGGGACGCCATGCCTGGCATGCGTCCGGAATTTGGATGGTGGGAATGAATATAAATTTCAGTAAAGATTTGTGAACGATGTGAAACGATCAACATTTTGAAGTCATTATATTATTTTCCAAAATTTAAACACCCAAACAAGCAAGATCAGCTGTAGGGACGCCAGGCCTGGCGTCCGGAATTTCGATGCAGGGAATGAATATAAATTTTCATAAGAATTATTATTGTTGACGAAATGAATAATTGCATTTTTAGCGGTTAAAAAATTTATTTCTTCCTGAATCTATCCTTGTGCCAATTTTTCGGATTGTTTTTAATATATTTCCGCACTTTATTTAGCACTATTTCGTCTTTTATCCTCTCTTCAAAAAATTTCGTATGCCAATTAAATAATCGATTGTTGATTCTACACGAGGAGGTGACAGCTGATTTAAATCCGCGCATTATTGATCCTAAATTTTTACTTTGGGGGCCGAAAATGTTTTGATTTTGTATTTTCAACAAGTCCTCCAAATGTATCTTTTTAATTTCTGAAGTGTGGATTGAATCAGGCACATCTTCAGGTCCCAACAAGGAAGGGACAAATGAATTAAATTTGTTAGCACCAATTCCAATAATGCCATGAAAATGATTCGGCATTACCACAAATTCATCCAGCACCAGATTCATATCCGGCCGAAAAGAGGGAGTACGTAACCATTGCTTTTCAACCTCTTTTCCAATATCATTTAAAATGACCTCACCGTTAGAGATTTCGCCAAAATAATTTTCGCCAAATTTTGTGTTGACTGTTACAAAATATAATCCCTTCCACCTATAATCCCAGTTTTGTAAGCGGGTGGTTTTTCTGCAATTATTGAAATTTTTAGACATAAAAAATAATTAAAAGTGAACAAAAAGTTATTTGAAAATAATTTCAGTGTAAATATATAGGTTTTTTTATTTATTTACAAAAAAAATGATTTTTTAATCTGTTTGCTTTTAATCGCAAAAATGCTTCAAAGGATTTGAATCATTTCATTAGGGTATATTTTGCCATCAAAAACATTTTTCTTATCATGGTATTTCCGGACGCCAAGCATGGCGTCCGTACAGCAATTTATTGGTATAAGATGTTTTTTGCGATGAAGGGAATTGGAAGGTAGAAGATATTTTTTGCAGGGGATGTAGCGGAATGTTTGGCTGGGAGAAATTATTTCATTAGGGTATATTTTGCCATCAAAAACATTTTCTTTTTCATGGTATTTCCGGACGCCGGGCATGGCGTCCGTACAGCAAATTATTGGTATAAGATGTTTTTGCGATGAAGGGAATTGGAAGGTAGAAGATATTTTTTGCAGGGGATGTAGCGGAATGTATTTTGATTCAGCAATATTTAAATGAATAATTAAAACGCCCAAACAAGCAAGAACAGCTGTAGGGATACCATGTCTGGCGTCCGGAATTCGGATGGTGGGAATGAATTCAAATTTCAAAAAAGATTTGTGAACGATGTGAAACGATCAACATTTTGAAGTCATCATATTATTTTCCAAAATTAAAACGCCCAAACAAGCAAGAACAGCTGTAGGGACGCCATGCCTGGCGTCCGGGATTTCGATGGTGGGAATGAATATAAATTTCAGAAAAGATTTGTGAACGATATGAAACGATCAACATTTTGAAGTCATTATATTATTTTCCAAAATTAAAACACCCAAACAAGCAAGAACAGCTGTAGGGACACCATGCCTGGCTGGCGTCCGGAATTTGGATGATGGGAATGAATTCAAATTTCAACAAAGATTATTGGATGGCATGAAAGAATCAATGAAAAACACTCACCGCCAAAATCACAATTACCAAAGTAATAATAAGCCCAATTCTGCCAAGAGGTTTCAATAATTTCATTTGGGTGGCATCTCCGGCTTTAAATTTATCACCGGCTTTGGTCAGTACAGATATTAATCCAACTAGTACAACTACCAGTAAAAGTTTTGCTATGAGTAGTGGCGTGGTGGGAAGAATTCTCCAATAGGGAGACATCAGATACAATCCGGAAAGAATGAGCAATGACAAACCAATATATCCCATTTTTCGGAGTGCCATCGCTTTCAACGCAAATGCCCGTGCCTCATCAGGAGGCATTTTGGCAATTGCCATTCCCAAAAACAAATTAGCAAAACTGGACCCTAACCCCATGGCCAATCCAATGAAATGTATAATGAGCATTATGTCGCGCATGTGTGAACGATTTATTATTAGATGCTAAAGTATAAAAATTTCTAATTAAAGTGAAAAAAATTAATTCAATCGACCACTTTGTTTCAAGGATGTTGGTTATAATTCTATTTTTCTTATGCTGAAAATACTCATTTGTCAGGGCCGTACTACAATATTTAAAGAGCAAGTGAAATGAACACCAAAATATAAAGTGAAAGGTTAAAGTAAACTAAATTTAATTTAAATGGCATTAGTTTTTATGAATAATTAAATTTGACATATCCTGCCAAATCATTAAAGTGCTTTCTGTGTCGTTAGTTAACGAAGGAATTGTTACTTGTATGAAAAGGAAAACTTCGCTCATCTCTTGTTAAAATTTTGTACTATTGTATTTCAAAATATCAATTCCATGTCAAGCAAGCAATTTGTCATAATAGTCGCACTATTGTTAACAAGCTCAGCCTCTTATTCCCAAAACTGGCAAGCCTGCGACTCTCTTACCATTAATTGTTGCACACACAATACCGCGGGACCGAATACGGTGGTGTTGGAGGTAGAAAATGCATCGTCCGTACTTTTTGATTATCCCGGGTTTATTATTTTTGATACTAACATGGACACAATAGCTGTTGAAACCGTGAATTATTTCGGAATAAGTACCAACTTTCAACAACATGTGATGAATTTAGTAGCACCAATGCAATTGCCATTCACCGGCACGTTAAATTTATACACGCTATTTTATGCAAATTTGGCTTGTAGTTGGCCGATCACATTGCCTGATACCCTTACGGGATTGTTTGCCTGGCAAGATGGGGCAGGGCTTTCAATTTATCCGAATCCATTGCCAATAAATGCTGAACTGAATATCGAGGGTTACAATAAAAATGCAAGGGCCATAACCATTATTATTACCGATACACAAGGCCGAAACGTAAAGTCGATTTGGATGGATGCAATGCAGCCAATTAATGTTAATGAATTGGAATCAGGCGTATATTTTATGAATATAGTTTATAATCAAAACTCACAAGTTTTAAAATTCATGAAGTTGTGATGATATTAATGTGTGCCATTTTCATAGTAGAAATGTAATTTTGCTAAATAATACATAAAGTCGTAGCCACTTTTTTAACATTATTTTGGAGCGGTATTTGTGGCATTAAATATTTTGAAATTTATTAAAGTAAACAATAATTGATTTCACTTGTTTAATAAGTACGCATGCTTTTATAATTTTTGTTATTTGAATCATGCAAACAAATATAAGTTGTACTTTAATAAACATGTATCATGAATTCTGAATCTATCAAATCAATCCTCGTGCCGGTCGATTTTACACACACCTCAAGGATTGCACTCAATGAAGCCATTCCTCTTTCCAAATTAATGAATGCGAAAATCCATTTAATTCACATTTCGGAAACCGAAAAGTATGCCTATTTTATTTTACCTGAGGACAATCGACTAATGATGATCCCGGAGAATTTCGAGAAGGCGATTGAAAACAACATGAAATATTTAAGTACTGAAGTTGAAAAGAAAACAGGAATGGCTCCTGCGACTGCAATTGTTTCGGGTTATGTTTACACAGAAGTTATCAGCTATGCAAAGGAAAATAAAATAGACCTGATTGTAATGGGTACGCACGGTGCATCGGGACTCAACGAACTTTTTTTAGGCAGCAATGCGCAACGAGTGGTTTCACATGCCGATATTCCCGTTCTCACTTTACAAAAAAATATTCCTGCTAAAGGATTCCAAAATATTCTTATCCCTATAGATAACTCGCTTCACAGTCGTGAAAAAGTAAACATTGCAATGGAGTTTGCGAAACTCTACCATTCAAAAATTCATATTGTAGGTCTTCCTGAAACAACCGATGAAGATATATTAAATAGTGTCCTTATTAAATTAGATTCCGTAGTGGAATTGGTTAGTGAACAAGGACATGTATTTGAAAAGGCAATTATACCAGGTAAAAACATTGCTGTAGGGGCTTTAAAATACGCTAAAGAAAGCAATTGTGATCTTATAGTTATAAACACCGATCATGAATCCGAAATGCCCGGCGCTTTCTTAGGAGCATTTGCACAACAAATCGTAAATCATTCCCGTGTTCCGGTATTGAACTTTAAGCATAGTGAAAGTCATTATCTCATAGAGATTCCGGGATATGGGATTAGTTAAAAATTGGTCATTAGTCATTGAAATAGGTCATTAGTCATTGGGTCATTGAAATTAGTCGCCTGCCTGCCGCGGCGAAGCAGGCAGGTTGAACAGCTTCATTGGTTATTGAAATAGTAAAGAAAAATTTGATAATTGATGGTATCTCCCTTGGAAACTAGTCGAAAAGCACTTTCCAACATTCATTCTTGAATTTAAGGTTAAGTGTTGTGTCACAGTTTATGCTAACTTACTTTCATAGATTTTGAAAATAAAGTATGAGTGAAAAAAATTAAAACAATCTTTAGCCAGATCTGCGAATTTATTTCAGAAATTTTCTTGTATACAATCCATTTCTTTTGATTTCCTCTTATTTAATAGTGTTCAAAATAATTCTGAAGGATGAATTGTCAAAAATTCCTGCCAAGGAATTCCTCTAGATCCGATTAAATAAACTTTATGTGGGTTAAATAGTTTTTGAAATTGTTTTATCCCTGATTTTAAATCGTAGCCTGTTTTAACTTCAAGTGCAACAATTTTATTTCGATATTCAAGTACAAAATCAACTTCATTGTTTCCGTCACGCCAATAATATAGATTTAAATTTTCTTTGCTAAATGTAAGCAAATAAGCTCCTATTGATGATTCTACTGATCGGCCCCACAACACAGAATTTTGACGGGCTTCATCAAATTCTTCTGTCTTATACGCGTTGACTAGTGCTGTGTTATAAGTTTGAAATTTCGGACTTGATGCCTTCTTTCGTGCTTTGCCGGTGGCGTATTTCTCAAGTCCGCAAAGTAATTCTGCTTGATTTAGGAGCCTTAAATAGTGAGACAGTGTAGTTGTGTTACCGGCATCCTGCAACTGACCAATTAGTTTGTTGTAGGACAACATTTGTCCTGAAAAGTGACTCCCTGTTTCAAATAAATTTCGAAGCAATGCCGGCTTATCAACTCTGTTCAGCATTAATATATCCTTTGAAATAGCAGTATCAACCAAAGAATCCCTTACATAAGCCTTCCAGCGTTGTTCGTCATTTATAAACCCTGCTGCTCCGGGATATGCTCCGAACCAAACGTACTGCTCCGGTGTAAAGTCAAATGCTTCAAGCATTTCATGATATCGCCAATGTGGAAGTGGAATTAATTCAAATCTACCTGCTAAAGATTCTGTTAGTCCTTGTTGTAAAATTAATTTTGACGACCCCAGTAGTACTACGCTAAATGATTCCCCTTTTGTAATGTCTTCATCCCTGCACCGTTTCACTGTTTCACTCCATTGCTGAATCTTTTGAATTTCATCTATTGCTAAAACAAATCCTTGCGGATGTTTGGAAGACTCAACCCGTGCCCTATTCCACAACTGTTCTATCCATTGTTGATCGGTTGCCGCAACGGCATCAGCCGACTCAACAATGAAAGGTAGCTGCAATCCTGCTAACACTTGCCTTACTAAAGTTGATTTTCCGACTTGTCGCGCCCCAACAATTACTTGGATCAAGGAATCAGGTTCTTGCAGTCTGGACATAAGTAATTTATATTCAACTCTTTGTATTATTTTTCCCATTTTACTCAATGTATTGAGCAAATTTACTCAATACATTGAGTAAAATCAACTATATTGATATATCTATTTGAATATTAAACTATAAGAAATGATATTTTGCGAAATTCGTCTACCGCAATTAGGAATTTAAGGAAAGCTGCCGACTAACTCGTAAAATGGTCCGCTAGTTCAGTTTGAGGTTAAGTAGCATTTGACAAGAAAATAATAAGAGACATTTAATTTAGAACAAGGGATTCTGTTTTATAACATTCCCGGAAACTGTGCGGAGATAACAATCCAGCATTTATCTTCAGTTTCATAATCCAGTTCAAAAATTGCTTCGCCTGAATAGTGAATCGGTTTAGTTCCGGCGCTGCTTATGGCATCAAAACTAATAGTTGCTTTGCGGATGCATTTACCCGGCACAACTGTTGCTTCTACGAATTCGGATTTTACATTTCTGAATTCTTCAATAGCGTCATAAAAATGGCATAATGCAACAAAAGTTTTTATTTTTTCCATGGAGGGATCTCGCTTCACTTTCTCAAAATCGCGACTAAAATAAAAGTCCATAAAATTTTCACAGGTCGCTCGTGAATCATATTCATGATCGGGATGAAAATCTTCGTAAAAATAGTGTGTTCCAATTTCGGAATCCGGCATGTTGAGAATCAGATGCTGAAATAAATCCTCTGTTACAAATTTATAAATGGCTCGTTCATCAACTTTGGACAGCACACTATAGATTATATTCTTTTCAAAAAGCAAATTGTCCACACGCTCCAACTCTGTATGTATTAGCTCATCATTCAAATCTTTTTCATTCACGAAATCGGGTCTGCCGATAAAATCATAAATAGGAATATCTTCAATATCTTCTAAAGGTTCATCCCATTCTGCAATAGCTTTTAGCATTTCATTTTCAACTTCAAGAGGGACATCATCGTTGGGAAAGCAATCGATTTTCGTTGCTCCGGTTGTAGCCATAATTTTAGCTTTGAGGAATTCATTTTCGAAGCGGAGTTCATCATCGTTTTCATTGGGAGTTTTTTCAATTGCCATAGGATAAAGTGATTTTAAAAATTAATTTTATGTGGAGATAAAATTACTACGCTATTTAAAAATCACCAAATAATTCCCTCATTAAAACATGTCGATGGCTCATTCCGAATGGACGTTCGGCCGAGAACATTAATTTGTGAAGTATAATTTTAGCGTGATCAAAGAAGAGTCGGTTGATAAGAATGGTTCGATAGGAGAGAAAATGGAATTATCAATGTAAAGAAATGTTGCTGATTTTGGTTAACGATATATTTGCACATTGTATAGTCAAAAGCCAGAGACTTTATTAAAAGATGACCATAAATGAATAGCGAAATAATCATATACCAAAATCCCGACTGGAACAGCAAAATCGATGTTCGTTTAGAAAATGAAACTGTTTGGTTAACACAAGACCAAATGGCAACTTTATTCGGGAAAGATAAATCTGCTATAAATGAACATATTAAGAATGTATTTTCAAAGGGAGAGCTTGATGAAAATGTGGTTATTCGGAATTTCCGAATAACCACTCAACACGGAGCCATTTCCTGAAAAACTCAGGGGGTGGAGGTAAAAAATGTGTATTATCTTATAAAAATATCGAAATACAATGGTAATAAACCTTAAGCGACTAATAATCAATTTTATATGTGGTGTAATCATATGATGTTTTTGTAAGCTACCATAAACTCCCTATAAATAAACCTATTGAAAATCCTTATACACCAAGTGTCGGAACGAGACCTCCTGAAATAGCTGGAGGAGAATCTTAACTTGGTGGATTCAGTCTAAATATTGGATTACTTTGTTAAGAGATAATACTTACTTTGTTTGCACAACTGTAACGTTTAACTCCTTTTTGTAAACTCGACCGAATGTTTACATTTGTACTTTCTCAACAAAAGAAGTCCAAAGAATTAATTGTTTCTAAAAGAAAACGGGAACAACAAACAGACATTAAAAGAAAAATAATTCAAGAACATTTTAAATATCAATCTATGAAAAAAATTAATGCCCTTGTAATTTTCTTTTTGTGGAGCAGTCTTATAACTAATGCCCAGGTGCCGTATTTGTTGAAAGATATTATCAGCGGTCCGGCGGGTGGCTTTGCAGAGTCCAGTCAGTATGCTTATTACAATCACCCTTTCTCGGTAGTTTGGGAAAAGAATGGAATAATTTATTTCACTGCTGTTGGATATAATACGGTTCCTACAGGTGGATCCTATACAAATGATATTGAGTTGTGGATGAGTGATGGCACCAATTCAGGAACAGTTTTGTTGAAGGATATTAATGCTGGAAATGAGGGATCTTTTCCAACTGACTTTGTTGACATAAACGGAACGTTATACTTTACAGCATACAACAGTTCCACCGGAAGAGAACTCTGGAAAACGGATGGCACAACAGGTGGAACTCAAATTGTAAAAGATATAATTAATGGAAATGTTGGAGGATTTAGTACCTCTGCACAGTTTGGTTATTATTCATATTCGTTTAATGTGGTCTGGCAAAATGGTGGTTACTTTTATTTCACTGCCAACAACAACGCATCAGGTCCAGGTGGCAGTACTGATGATATAGAACTATGGAAGAGTGATGGGACAGTTGCCGGAACAGTTATGGTGAAAGACATCCACCCTGGAATTGATGGCTCATATCCCCAGGATTTCAAAGATATAAACGGAACTCTTTTTTTCACAGCTTACAATTCTTCTTCCGGACGTGAGCTTTGGAAAACAGATGGGTCAACAGGAGGAACACAGATCGTAAAAGAAATAATAAATGGAAATGTTGGCGGATTTCAAACATCAGCCCAGTTTGGTTATTATACCCATCCATTTAGTGTGGTGTGGCAAAATGGTAACACATTTTATTTTACTGCAAATAATAATTCCTCTGGCCCAGGTGGAAGTACGGATGATATTGAACTGTGGATGAGTGATGGTACTAATGGTGGAACTGTTATGATAAAAGACATTTATCCCGGCATTGAGGGCTCCTATCCGCAAGATTTTAAGAACATTAACGGCACACTTTATTTTACTGCCAGAAATGCAACATCGGGTCGCGAATTGTGGAAATCGGATGGGACAAACGGAGGTACAATTATGGTTAAGGAAATAATCAACGGTGGTGTGGGAGGATTTGAAATATGTGTTCAGTTTGGTTATGCATCTCATCCATTTAATGTAGTGTGGCAAAATGGCAATGATTTTTATTTTACTGCCAACAACTATGCATCGGCACCAGGAGGATATGTTAATGATGTTGAATTGTGGAAAAGTGATGGCACTAACGGAGGAACAATGATGGTAAAGGATATTTATCCCGGCTATGATTCTTCCGACCCTCAGAATTTTAAAGACATTAATGGTACGCTTTATTTTACGGCTTACAATGCTTTATCGGGTCGTGAACTTTGGAAATCGGATGGAACTACCGGAGGTACAGAACTGGTTAAAGAAATAATTAGCGGAAGTGTGGGAGGATTTGAAGTTTCCGGTCAGTTTGGAAATTCTGCTTATCCATTTAGTGTGGTATGGCAAAACGGCAGCACATTTTATTTTACAGCCTCCAGCTATGTTTCCGCACCTGGTGGTAATGTTGATGATGTTGAATTATGGAAGAGTGATGGAACTAGTGGAGGTACTGTTTTGGTGAAAGATATTTATCCGGGTAATGAGGGTTCGTTTCCTATTGATTTTACAATCATTAATGGAACACTTTATTTTACTGCCTATAACAGTACTTCCGGGCGCGAACTCTGGAAAACAGATGGTACAACAGGTGGAACTTCATTAGTTGCTGAAATAATGAACGGCAATGTTGGAGGCTTTCAAACAGCATCGCAATATGCTTACTATGCATGGCCATTTGGTGTTGGATTTAATATTGGAAATTATTTTTATTTTACCGCTAACGATTATGCTACTGTTCCCACCGGTGGTTCATATGAAAACAATATTGAATTGTGGAAATCGGATGGAACGTCGGGAGGCACATCCAAAGTGATGGAAATTTTTCCGAGCACCACCACGAGTTCTTATCCGATGTACTTTGCCAACAGACTTGGTAAAATATTTTTCACCGCTTTAAATGATGTTAATGGGAGAGAATTGTGGGTAATAGATGTTCCTGTATCCGATGGTCCTGAACTTACATCAACCCTGGATTGGAAAATTTTTCCGAACCCTGCTCATAATAGTGTGCAGGTAATTTATAGTTCATCCGATCCTGCAAATTCCCTGGAAAATATTTCAATAACCGATCTTAACGGAAGAGAAGTTTATCAACATAAATTAGCGGGATCAACAACTTTCTTCAATAAAAACATTGATATCAGTTCACTCAACTCGGGAATTTATTTGGTTAAATTAACGACATCTAAATCAACTGAGGTGAGGAGAATTGTGAAGAATTAGTTTTTTAGTTCATTAGTTCATTAGTTTTTTGGTTTGTTAGTTTATTAGTTTATTGGTTTTTTAGTTTTTAATTCTATGGTCAGCCTATTGTAAGCAGGTACGTATTTACGTACACTTCTGGCGCTAAGCCAAAGATGAACACCCGGCAGGGAAGATATGATATTCATGAAACAGAATCTTCTGAAGACTAAATCGCAAACTTTATCGTTATCCAAAGGGCAATTTTAAAGGCTCAGTGATCACAGATTAATATTCTGATGAAAAAATTAATTGTTCTTCCTTTTATTCTAGCCATTCTGTCCTTACTTTATTTTTGTTCAGTAGCAACTATTGAATCTAACATCGAGAACATCGAGCGATTATCAAGAGTTGAAACCGATTTCCATTTAAAACTATTGCTTGATTATTTATCGAAAGAGGAAATTGAAAAAATTATTCTCCAAACCAATATTGAGATTATTTTTTTAAATCACATCAAGAACATTTCCTTTATTGCTATTCTTGTGTGTGTAACGCTTAGTATTTTATTGCTTTTAAAAATAAAATTATCACTAACTAAGTTCAATGGGTTGACACTGCTTATTGCAGTCCTTTTTTGTTTGGCGATGAATACATTTTTGTTCGCGATTTTCGATAGCGACTTCGAAAATGGACTTAATGCAACTGTAGATCTTCGGGTTTTCTCAATGGCATTTTTTTTAGTAGCCTCCCCACTTATGTTTTGGGGTTCCTATAAAATTAACCAACTCGAAATGAGTAAAGAACTACATAGCTACAAATGGATTTCAAAACTGTCATTAATTCTATTTTTTGTAAGTCTCGCCATTGCCCTTGTTATAGGTGTTGGTATATTGAGGACTCCTGATCTTGGCGGGAGTTGGGGGTGAACTTTTTCTAAATTGGTAGCAATTCCAATTTATGAAAAATGGATCAGGAATACGGTTTTCTAAATCAGAAATCAGTATATTTTGTAATTAAATTAAAATAGTTTAAATTCACCAAAAAAATGCCATATGCCCAATGACAGTTATTCTATCAATGTTAAATTTTATCTAATCATTTTATGTTTCTTTTACTTCAATAACTTAGCCTATTCACAACCGGGCACCCTGGACTTATCCTATGGAAGAGAAGGAATTGTAACCACTGGAATAATTTCGGAGATTACATCGGCAGTAGGTGTTCAAACCGACGGGAAAGTCGTCATCGGTGGGTATAATTCAGTAATTGGGGATATGACAAATAGCGAATTTTGTCTTTCACGTTACAATCAAAACGGAGATGTGGATACGACTTTTGGTTACCGTGGAGTTGTTCATACTACTTTTCCGGGAACTTTTGCCAAAGGATTTGATTTGGTTATTCAACCGGACGGTAAAATCATTTTAGCAGGCCAGAATTATAGTGAATATGCTTTGGCTCGATATCAAACAGATGGCTCATTGGATTCCACTTTTGGTGTAAATGGGTTAGTCTCGGTTGATATTGGAGGCAACCCCGATGAAGTGAGATCGGTTTTACTTCAGCCCGACAGCAAGATTCTGGTATCCGGTCAAAGCAGAGTGAATTTGATGCGTGATTTCTCCATTGCACGTTTTGAGAGTAATGGCGATTTCGATCTTACATTTGGAAATCAGGGGAAGGTAATTGTTTCTCTGTCACCTACAGGTCAGGAATACTGTGAAGGAATGGCCTTGCAACCAGATGGCAAAATAATTGTTGCCGGTACAGCGGATGGGGGATCAGGGAATGATTTTGCTGCGGTAAGATATAACACAGATGGATCTTTGGATTCAACATTTGGAATTGGAGGAATAAAAATACTGCAAGTAACCAATACACCCGATTATTGTAAATCGGTAAGCATACAATCAGATGGGAAAATTGTGTTAGGCGGTTTTACGGAGTATGCTATTGACTCTATAAAAACGACCCTTGCACGACTCCTTCTGGATGGCTCAATTGATTCACTCTTTGGAATAAACGGAATCGCTCATCCGGTAAACTCCGGCAACGATTATGTTTCAAAAATCATGCTTGACCCTAACGATAAAATACTTGTTTTGAATACAAACAGCATCTTCAGATGTATGCAAGATGGTTCCATCGATGTCAGTTTTGGTTTCAATGGAACAGTTAGTCATTCAAATGCAAGTTACCTGCTTAACCTTGAAATGTTTCCTGATTCATCAATCGCAGTAGTTGGATACCACAGTGGCGCATGGAATAACAGTGCCTATATTTCTAAAATGGGCCCTTCAGGAAATACTGTTTATTCTTTGATGCACGACTATGGGTACCCTTATGATTTGTACGGATATGATATTACTGTTCTTAACGACGACAAAACAGTTATCATGGGCAATTTCAACAGATATATGGGACCAAAAGGAGTTGCATTGGCACGATATGACAGCATCGGCAGATTGGATCGAACATTTGGAGTTGAAGGTATCTCTAGAATCGTTACTGATGCAATAATGTATTCTTTTAAAAGACAAAGTGATGGAAAATTTATTGCCGGCGGAAGAAGTGCGCTGGGTAAATATGGGCTAATGAGATTTCAAACAAATGGATTGATCGATAATACTTTTGGTGTGAATGGCAGTTTAGAAACACCGGGGTTTCCCACCAACTTCGGTTCTCTAGGAATCAGATCGCTGGCATTGCAAAATGATGGGAAAATAGTTGTTACCGGTTATGGTGCAGGTACCGGTATCGGTACCGGAGGCATAGGAACTGTCAGATATTTGCCCGATGGCACATTGGATGCCACTTTTTCAGGAGATGGAATTGCAATCGATACCTTCAGCGGTACACATAGTGAAGCATATGATGTTAAAGTGCAATATGATGGGAAAATTATTGTAGCCGGCAAATTTTTAACGCCAACCGGTTATGCATTGGGGATAATGCGTTACAATAGTGATGGCACAATCGACAATTCATTTGGCATTAATGGTAAATATGAATTTACACATCCTGATGGTGCTTATGCAAACGACGTTTATGTTTTACCTGACCATAAAATCCTTGTAACCGGATCCACATTGCTATCAGGCAACAACGATATTCTGCTTCTTAAATTGAATGAAGACGGATCAGTAGATACTTCTTTTGGAACTGGAGGAATGGTATTTACAAGCCTATCAAATTTCAGTGAAAACGGGACGGTTATACTAATGCAAAATGATGGTAAAATTATTATTGGCGCCAATTCTTTGTCGGGTATTCGTTTAGTCAGGTACAATGCAGATGGTACTATGGATTCAGGATTTGGAATTAATGGTATTGGATCTATTAATATGATTGCACAAGAAGGTTGTAATAGTATAGCATTTCAATCGGATGGAAAAATTATGATTGGCGGCGGTGCATCCGAAAATCCCAATTACTATTTTCTACTTGCTCGCTTCGATTCGTCAGGGGTGTTAAGTTCTCTAAATGAAATGCCGATTGCTCAAAACAATACCAATCAACTCGCACCCAATCCATCGAATGGTGATTTTAATTTATTGAATGCAATACATGCTGAAGTTGACATTGAAATTTATTCCATTACCGGGAAACTTGTTTTCAAAAAACTACACCACCCATCGTCACAAACATTAACTACTAATCTTCCTTCGGGAATGTATCATGTAAAGGTGGTTGATGGAATGCATCAAGGCGTGCACAAG
>CAWFDA010000030.1:0-16461 GCA_963814475.1 uncultured Bacteroidota bacterium
CATCCGGAAATAGTGCCATGTTTTTTCATGAATTCTTCATCGTCACCCAAACCGGAAACCATGCCTATAAAATCAGCGGGATTTTTATAGAAACTTTCTGTAATAGGTTTGCTGAACTTAATAAAAGAACTGGCATCACCACCGTTGTACCGATATTCATATAGCTCCATTGCAAAAATTCCGCAAATAATCTTAAGTAAAAAGAGTGCTACAAAAAGAAATTTATGCACCTGATTATCGAAAAACCACTTCCATTTCAGTATCACAAAACTGAATACTGCTGCATAACCAATGGTGAGAATTATTTCCATAGATCAGGAATTGTTTTTTGAGAATAGTTTAGTAACACTTTTGTGGATGGTTGTGTTTGATGCCAATAAAAAAAACACCATCAAAAATGGAAGTGCTTGTGCCTTGTATCGAACTATGGCACCTAGAACAGGTGTTACCACTCCAATTAAAGTAAAAAAAGTGATCGTATAAAAAATGCTTAACCAAGGCATAATCTTATTTTGTATCAAACTAAATTTGAATTTGAATGCTGCATACACACAAAAAATCAAGATGAGTAAATTTTCAACTGCCGATACTAAAATCAGTGCTGATCCACCATCAGTAATGAAAGGACGAGTCAGACAAAAGATGAATCCTGAAGGCGCATTTGCTATAAAACTCATAAAGTTAGGTTCCAAAATAGGGATGGGAACATATGACCCTGCTGTGGTAATAGTAGCAAGATTTAAAAATGCCAGTTGTTTATTTGCCAATCGTTCTGCCATGTTCCATTCGGGAACAATGTACGATATTAAAACAATTAATAAAAAGAACGATAGTACGGATGAAAAAAAAATGAAGTAAGGTTTGAATCCGGTTTTAATGCTAATCCACCAAGCAGCGAGAAGCGGTAAGATTAAAACAAATACATGAAATTTTGTAGTAAGCAATAGAAATAAGGAGATAATCAGTAATAAAAACTGTTTAATTTCAACTTTCTCTGAGTTTACAATTTTATTGAACCAATAAAGTACCAATCCAAGTGCAAAAATAACTAACGAATCTTTCAATAACCCTGAACCCCAAAAAAGAACAGAGGGCAAAAGTAAAAACACAGCAAAAATTTCAAGTGATTTTGAAGGGAATTCTCGACTGAACACTTTCACCACCGCAATTATTCCTGTTAAAGAGAGAAAGCAAACGAAAACCACATGGACATAATAATAACCTAATGAGAATATTCGTAAAAATGCATTTAATCTAATCAATGTTCTGTTATCGTTGTAGGGCGAAAAAGTATCATACCAATTAGTCATTTTGTCGTAATAAGGTTGCAGTTCATCCGCTCCGGCGCCAATTCCCGTTACCATTCTTAGAAAATCAAATGGTTGAGTGTGAATAGCATCAAATAGAATCTTGCTGTCGTCAAAAAATTTAAAAGTATCTGCAGTTAGCCTATCGGTATAATAATAAGTGTAAACCAAACCGACCGAAATACCGGCAGCAATTTTTAAAAGGTAGGCTATTTTGATGGTGTTGAGTGAAATACCATCCAGATCAAAGAAATTTAACTTCCCGATTAGGAATACAAAAAAGGCCGTATAAGCTAGTGTGAGCAGTAGTTCCACCTTGATTCCTTAAAGAAATAAATTCATAATTGTTTGTTCTTCCATGCAGGAAAATTTGCGGATATATTGATTACTTTTGCATGCAAATAACCGAAAATAATCCTTAATTAAATGAGCAACACCGCAGAAGCAATAGCTGTTACCACTGAAACTGCAAAAAAATTAGGTCTTTTACCTGAGGAATTTGAGAAAATTAAAGAAATTTTAGGACGAACACCCAAATTTCACTGAGTTGAGTATTTTTTCTGTAATGTGGTCGGAACATTGTTCCTATAAAAATTCAATTACCTGGCTTAAAACTCTTCCAAAAGAAGGCCCTCATATGCTTGGCCAAAGCAGGCGAAGAAAATGCCGGTTTGGTTGATATTGGTGATGGATTAGCTTGTGCATTTAAAATTGAATCACACAATCATCCTTCAGCTATTGAGCCCTATCAGGGTGCTGCAACCGGTGTTGGTGGAATCAATCGTGATATTTTTACCATGGGAGCACGTCCAATAGCGCAATTGAATTCACTACGGTTTGGAAATATCGACAATGAACAAACGCGCTGGCACATAAAAGGTGTGGTAAAAGGTATTGGTGATTATGGAAATGCATTTGGTGTTCCTACCGTTGGCGGTGAAGTATTTTTTGATGAATGTTATAATGTTAACATTCTTGGTAAATGCCATGTCGGTTGGTATTGTTGAAATCGGCAAAACAGTGAAAGCTATTTCTTATGGTGTTGGAAATCCGGTGTTTATTGTTGGTTCTGCAACCGGAAAAGATGGTATCCATGGTGCAACTTTTGCTTCAGGTGATTTGCACGATGATTCTCACGAAGATCTTCCTGCTGTTCAGGTTGGTGATCCTTTTCAGGAAAAATTATTGCTCGAAGCTACTCTGGAAGTGATTGAAACCGGTGCAGTAGTAGGTATGCAGGATATGGGTGCTGCAGGAATTATTTGTTCTACTTCTGAAATGTCGGCGAAAGGCGAACATGGTATGATTATTCATCTCGATAAAGTTCCAACACGTCAGAAAAATATGGAAGGTTGGGAGATTCTGCTTTCTGAATCTCAGGAACGTATGCTTGTGGTTGCTAAAAAAGGTTCCGAAGATAAAATTCAGGCTGTTTTTGATAAATGGGATCTGAATTGTACACTTAATTGGTGAAGTGATAGAAGGCGATCGTTTGCACTTTTATATGCACAATGAAATGATTGCCGATGTTCCTGCCGAATCACTGGTTTTAGGTGGCGGAGCTCCTATTTATAAGCGTGAATTTAAGGAGCCTAAATACCTTGAAAAAATAAAACAATATTCAATTAAAGATATTAAAGAACCGGCTGATCTTAAAGCTGTTGCCACGGAGCTTGCTTCACATCCCAATATTGCCTCCAAGAAATGGATTTACAACCAGTATGATTCTATGGTTGGCACTATCAATATGACTACCAATCGACCTTCGGATGCTGCAGTGGTGGATGTTCGAGGTACAAATAAAGGGTTGGCGATGACTGTTGATTGTAATCCGCGTTATGTGAATGCTGATCCGTTTGCCGGATGTGCAATTGCTGTTGCAGAAGCCGCACGAAACATTTCTTGTAGTGGCGCCATGCCAAGTGCAGTTACCAATTGTTTGAATTTCGGAAATCCTTATAACCCTGAAGTGTATTGGCAGTTTGTAAATGCTATTAAAGGTATGGGTGAAGCCTGTACCAAATTTAAAACTCCGGTAACCGGTGGAAATGTGAGTTTTTACAATCAGTCGATGATCAATAATGAAGAGGTTCCTGTTTTTCCAACTCCTACTATTGGCATGATTGGTATTTTGGAAGATAAAAATAAACTCATGACGTTGAATTTCAAGCAGCCCGGTGATCTAATATTTTTGGTTGGTAATTCAGTGGATGATATTTCTTCGTCTGAATATTTGTATTCTCATCACAAAGTGAAATATTCTCCCGCACCTTATTTCAATCTTGATGAAGAATTTGAGGTGCAGGCTCTAGTAAGAAAATTAATTGATAATCAGTTAATCAATGCAGCCCACGATGTGTCGGATGGTGGTTTATTTATTACGTTGCTGGAATCGGCCATGGCCGGAAACATTGGTTTTAATATTGAGAGTGATTCCGATATAAGAAAAGATGCCTTTTTGTTTGGCGAAGGACAGGGTAGGATAGTGGTTTCGGTGAGCCCGGAACAACTCGATGAATTTATTGCTATTATTGCAGATGCCGATGTTGAATTTACCAACTTGGGTTCAACAGGTGGTACTGATTTGATTATTGATGATGAATCATTTGGTACTTTAGAAGATTTTAGAAATAGTTACGATTCGGCAATAGTCAACAAAATGAATTAAAAAATTAAATCAAGAATTTATGAAAAAAATAAATCTAATTTTATTTTCAATCTGTTTTGCAGGAACATTATTTGCACAAGATACGACTCCAACCAACAAGCCTTACTTAAAAGGAGCTTCTGAAATCATATTTTCTTTCGGAACAGTCGAGGCATTTGGACCTGCATCAGGCGAAACTCCCGATGGAAAAATGGATGTCAATCCAATTGTGAGGTTTACTTTATTCTTCCATTTGCAGGAACAGCTTCATTACGATTTTAACAATCGAATTGGTATGTTTACCGGATTAGGAATAAGAAACGTTGGTTTAATTAACGATTTGAATGATTCCATAAAGGCAAAACAAAGGGTGTATTCATTGGGTCTTCCTTTGGCAATTAAAATAGGAAATTTACCTAGCGGATTTTATGTCGCTGCCGGAGCTGAAGCTGAACTCTTTTTCCATTACAAGCAGAAGGTTTTTTATGATGATGAAAAATTCAAGAAAAGTGAATGGTTTTCTGACAAGGTAAATTTATTTAATCCCTCTGTTTTCCTGGATGTAACCTCAAAAAGAGGTGGTTATATTCGATTCAAATATTATTTGCTCGACTTTTTGGTAGAAGATAAGCAGGATATCAAAATTTATGGTAATCCTTATACCTATGTCCCTACAAAAAGCACCATGTTTTATATATCTGTTGGGACTACAATTAAGTCTAAAAAAGGAAGCTTCAAAAAAGATAAGACTGACAAAGTTGATACAGCTTTCAATCTGAAGTAATCTTGAGTAGCATCAACCAATGATCAGAAAATTTTTTCGGATTCTTCTGAAGGCTGCACTTTGGTTTTTTATTTCGACCATTGGCATGACCATTTTATACCGTTTTGTGCCTCCACCTGTAACAACTTTAATGGTCATCAGGTTATTTGAACAGGCTTTTGATAAGGATAGAGAAGTTCGGCTAACTAAAGATTGGGTTTCCTTGGCGGAGATGTCGCCATCTATGCCATTGGCTGTGATCACGTCTGAAGATCAGAAGTTTGAGGAACATTTTGGCTTTGATATTGAGGCCATTGAAAAGGCTCAGAAATATAACGAGCGTCACAAAGGTAAAAAGGTAAAAGGCGCCAGTACCATTAGTCAGCAAACCGCCAAAAATGTGTTCCTATGGCCCAATCGCTCCTACATCCGTAAAGGATTTGAAGTTTATTTCACTTTTTTAATTGAGATTTTATGGAGCAAAGAGCGAATAATGGAAGTTTATTTGAATGTTATTGAAATGGGAGATGGTATTTATGGTGCAGAAGCAGCTTCTCAAGAGTATTTCAAAAAGCCGGTTTCCAAAATCAACAATTCGCAAGCAGCTTTAATAGCGGCTTGTCTGCCTAACCCAATAAGATGGTCTCCGGCAAAACCCACCAAATACATTCAGCGAAAGCAAACATGGATTGTTCGACACATGCGGATGGTAGAAAAGCCCGACTTTTATAACTGATTTTAGGTTTAGAAACCCGCAGAGAAACCAATCCTAAAAATGGGATTCTGATAGGGAGAGTATTGTTCTTCGGTAAGGTTCCACAAAATCATCAAAGTTAATGCTGCGTTTGAGCCAATGGGTTGAGCATAACCACCACCTACCATCAGACTGGTAATATTTTCACGAACCAAAACATCATACTGTCCTGATGTATTTAACCCATCAGGTACTTCCATATTCAAAATTTCATATTCAATATGGCCAAACAAATTGTCTAGTATATAATACCTTCCAAACACACGTCCGCCATAGCTTGAAGTCTCATATTTGCCATAATATTGATCATTCACTTTATAGTAGATATAAGTCAACCCAATACCGGCATGAAGCTTTTCCGTAATTTTATATCCCACAAGCGGGGAAACATCAACATAAGTATAGTTTCCGAACTGCAAGCCAAGGCTACCACCGAAGAAGAACCTGTCGCGTAGTGGGGTAGTAGGTGGTCCTTGTTGTTGAGGCACCTGTGTTCCTTGAACCGAAGAGTCTTGCGCGGAAGTTCTATTTGCGTTGAAAGTGACAAGAAGTGCAGCTGCAATTACTAAGTAAATTTTCATTTGAGTTGTTTCAATAATGAGTTAGGATGCAAATATAAGTGATAGATTTACGCGGTCGAATTCCGTGTGTATATTGTTATTGAAAGATCAAAGCTATCTAAAATAAACCGAATTTTGGAGAAAATACAAGGTAAAAAGAGAAAAATTACAATCTATGAACATAGTAATAACAGGTGCATCATCAGGAATAGGGTATAGTTTGGCTAAGAAATTTGCTTCGAGTGCCAACAATAGAGTAGTAGTTCTGTCGAGGAATATCGCAAAACTCAGGGAATTGGCAAGCTCCTTTGCCGGAAGTATAATTCCGGTGGAGTTCGATATCACCAAATACGACTACAAATTACTCTTGAGTACATTGGAAAAAGAGAGAATTCAGCACATCGACATCCTGATACACAATGCAGGATTGTTAGTGAACAAGCCATTTGCGGAGTTAGAGATTAGCGATTGGGAGAATATGTATAAGACCAATGTAATAGGAGTGGCGTTATTAACGAAGGCATTATTGGGGAAACTTGGGGGAGTGGAACACACACATATAGTAACTATTGGTAGCATTGGAGGGGTAAATGGCACTTCAAAGTTCCCCGGTTTGTCGGCATATAGTAGTAGTAAGGGGGCACTTTCGACTTTTGCTGAATGTTTGGCGGAAGAGATGCGCGGACAAAATGTGACGTCAAATTGTTTAGCATTGGGTGCAGTTCACACAGAAATGCTTCAAAAAGCGTTCCCGGGATACGTTGCAAAGATGAGTGCGGAGGAGATTTCTGACTACATTCACGACTTTTCGGTTGGTGGATGGAGGTACTTTAATGGTAAAATCATACAAGTTTCGGTCACGAATCCATAAGATATCATCATTTATACAGTTGATTAGCAATAACATAACACACTGTTAATAACTCCCAACGAATTATTTTCAAAAAATGTTTGGAAGTACGGAAAGTCGTACTACATTTGCATCCCCAATTAATAGCACAGGGATTTAAACAAAACGATGTTTAAATAAGAGAAAAAAAATATTTTAAAAAAGTTTGCAAAGAACAAAACTGTTTGTACCTTTGCACCCCGATTAAAAATCTATTATAGTGCTCCGTAATCGGGAGATATATATAATAAACGTTCTTTGAAGGATTGTAGGAAATAATAAGCCAGGTTCATCACCCTTAGGGGCAGATGAATCAAAGTAAAAAACCTAGAGCAATTAAATAATACTTTACAATGGAGAGTTTGATCCTGGCTCAGGATTAACGCTAGCGGCAGGCCTAATACATGCAAGTTGAACGGGATTAGTTGTAGCAATACGATTATGAGAGTAGCGCACGGGTGCGTAACACGTATGCAACCTACCTATAACTGGGGGATAGCCTCCCGAAAGGGAGATTAATACCGCATAACACTATGAAGTGGCATCACTTTATATTTAAATCTACGGAGGTTATAGATGGGCATGCGTCCGATTAGCTAGTTGGTGAGGTAACGGCTCACCAAGGCTCCGATCGGTAGGGGGTCTGAGAGGATGATCCCCCACACTGGTACTGAGACACGGACCAGACTCCTACGGGAGGCAGCAGTAAGGAATATTGGACAATGGGCGCAAGCCTGATCCAGCCATGCCGCGTGAAGGATGAAGGCCCTATGGGTCGTAAACTTCTTTTATACGGGACAAAACCCCCCGACGTGTCGGGGGTTGATGGTACTGTAAGAATAAGGGTCGGCTAACTTCGTGCCAGCAGCCGCGGTAATACGAAGGACCCGAGCGTTATCCGGATTTATTGGGTTTAAAGGGTGCGTAGGCGGATTAGTAAGTCAGTGGTGAAAGCCCGTCGCTCAACGGCGGAACTGCCATTGATACTGCTAGTCTTGAGTATGGTTGAGGTGGGCGGAATGTGTCATGTAGCGGTGAAATGCTTAGATATGACACAGAACACCAATTGCGAAGGCAGCTCGCTAAGCCATAACTGACGCTGAGGCACGAAAGCGTGGGGAGCAAACAGGATTAGATACCCTGGTAGTCCACGCCCTAAACGATGATAACTCGTTGTTGGCGATACACAGTCAGCGACTAAGCGAAAGCATTAAGTTATCCACCTGGGGAGTACGACCGCAAGGTTGAAACTCAAAGGAATTGACGGGGGCCCGCACAAGCGGAGGAGCATGTGGTTTAATTCGATGATACGCGAGGAACCTTACCTGGGCTTGAAAGTTAGTGACCGCTCCTGAAAGGGAGCCTTCCGCAAGGACACGAAACTAGGTGCTGCATGGCTGTCGTCAGCTCGTGCCGTGAGGTGTTGGGTTAAGTCCCGTAACGAGCGCAACCCCTATCATTAGTTGCCATCAGGTTAAGCTGGGGACTCTAATGAGACTGCCCGCGCAAGCGGTGAGGAAGGTGGGGACGACGTCAAGTCATCACGGCCCTTACGTCCAGGGCTACACACGTGCTACAATGGTAGATACAGCAGGTTGCCACATGGTAACATGGAGCTAATCCCAAAAGTCTATCTCAGTTCGGATTGAGGTCTGCAACTCGACCTCATGAAGCTGGATTCGCTAGTAATCGGAAATCAGCAATGTTCCGGTGAATACGTTCCCGGGCCTTGTACACACCGCCCGTCAAGCCATGGAAGTCGGGGGTACCTGAAGTCGATCACCGCAAGGAGTCGCCTAGGGTAAAACCGATGACTGGGGCTAAGTCGTAACAAGGTAGCCGTACCGGAAGGTGTGGCTGGAATACCTCCTTTCTAGAGCGTTCTTTATCTAGGCTTATTATTTCCTTAATTCTTCTACTACATGATGCCGGAACCCATAACGAGAGTTATACAGTGGCTCAACAACTGATGCACGAGTAGGTTTGGTCAAATTTGTTTCTGATTCCCAAAGAATCCCAAACTGCCTCTCCAAACTTATAGTCCCGTAGCTCAGCTTGGTTAGAGCACTACACTGATAATGTAGGGGTCAGCAGTTCAAATCTGCTCGGGACTACAAAAGCAGTTCTTTGGTTCTTTAGTTTATCGTTCTTTAGTTAGTTAATTCAAACTAATAAACAAACAAACTAATAAACTAACAAACTCATATCCTGGGGGATTAGCTCAGCTGGCTAGAGCACCTGCCTTGCACGCAGGGGGTCAACGGTTCGAATCCGTTATTCTCCACATAAAAAATATTAAAGCATTAGTTGAAACAACGGTTTCAATTTATTTGAAATACAAAGAGTTAAAGCCCAAAGGGGGCGCCAAAATACCGGTCGTGGTTCGAATCCATTTAATTCGCCAATTCGTTGGTGGTGGTTTAGTCGTTGTCGAATACCTAAAACACCGGAATTCCCAACAAATGAAGTTCTTTGACATATTGAAAGAAAACAAATTGAACATCACTGCAAATAATGCAATGATAAGAAAGTAATTAAGGGCGCATGGTGGATGCCTTGCCTCTCAATGGCGATGAAGGACGTGATAAGCTGCGATAAGCTTCGGGGAGGTGCAAATAACCTTTCATCCGAAGATTTCCGAATGAGATAACTCTTACAGGTAAATCCTGTAAACCCGATAGGGAGCTAACCCGGAGAACTGAAACATCTAAGTACCCGGAGGAAAAGAAAACAAAAGTGATTCCCCAAGTAGTGGCGAGCGAACGGGGAAGAGCCCAAACCGTTGTTGTTAAGGCAACAGCGGGGTTGTAGGACTGTAACGTGAATAATTAACAGAAGTTGAAACTTTTGGAAAGAAGTACCATAGAGGGTGATAGGCCCGTAAACGTAATGCTTAATTATTCTAACAGTATCCTGAGTACCGCGAGGTCGGAGACGCCTTGTGGGAACCAGCCGGCACCATCCGGTAAGGCTAAATACACTTGAGAGAGCGATAGCGAACCAGTACTGTGAAGGAAAGGTGAAAAGAACCTCGAACAGAGGAGTGAAATAGAACCTGAAACCATGCGCTTACAAGCGGTCGGAGTCTGCCTTTGGCGGATGACGGCGTGCCTTTTGCATAATGAGCCTACGAGTTACTTCTCTCTGGCAAGGTTAAATCCGATAACGGATGCAGCCGAAGCGAAAGCGAGTCTGAATAGGGCGTATAGTCAGAGGGAGTAGACGCGAAACCTTGTGATCTACCCTTGGTCAGGATGAAGCCTCGATAACACGAGGTGGAGGTCCGAACTGGTGAGCGTTGAAAAGCTCTCGGATGAACTGAGGGTAGGGGTGAAAGGCTAATCAAACTGGGAAATAGCTCGTACTCCCCGAAATGTTTTTAGGAACAGCCTCGAGGTTGAGTGTCGCAGAGGTAGAGCTACTGATTGGACTAGGGGGCTTCACCGCCTACCAAATCCAGACAAACTCCGAATGCTGACGACATATACTCGGGAGTGAGGCATAGGGTGCTAAGGTCCTGTGCCGAGAGGGAAAGAACCCAGACCATCAGCTAAGGTCCCTAAATATACACTAAGTTGGTTAAACGTGGTCCAATTGCTTTGACAGCTAGGATGTTGGCTTGGAAGCAGCCATTCATTTAAAGAGTGCGTAACAGCTCACTAGTCGAGCGATCGGGCGTGGATAATAATCGGGCATCAAGTGTAATACCGAAGCTATGGATTTATACAGCAATGTATAACTGGTAGGGGAGCATTCTAACAGCACTGAAGGTGTGTCGTAAGCCATGCTGGAGCGGTTAGAAAAGCAAATGTAGGCATAAGTAACGATAAGGCGGGTGAGAAACCCGCCCACCGTAAGACTAAGGTTTCCTGATCAACGTTAATCGGATCAGGGTTAGTCGGGGCCTAAGGTGTAGCCGAAGGGCGAAGCCGATGGACAACAGGTTGATATTCCTGTACTGACATGAATAGTGATGGAGTGACGGAGTAGTGAAAGGTCTGCGTACTGACGGATTAGTACGTTAAAGCTTGTAGATATAGGCACCGTAGGAAAATCCGCGGAGCTTGTCGAAGGTGATAGTACCACAAGTCTTCGGATGAGTGGATAATGACCCTAATCAGACTTCCAAGAAAAACTTCTAAACTTATGTTCATGCCACCCGTACCGCAAACCGACACAGGTAGTCGAGGAGAGTATCCTCAGGTGCTCGAGTGAATCATGGCTAAGGAACTCGGCAAATTGGCCCTGTAACTTCGGGATAAAGGGCGCCCTCCGCAGGGGGGGCCGCAGTGAAAAGGTCCAGGCGACTGTTTAACAAAAACACATGGCTTTGCAAAATCGAAAGATGAAGTATAAGGCCTGACACCTGCCCGGTGCTGGAAGGTTAAGAGGAGATGTTAGTAGCAATACAAAGCATTGAATTGAAGCCCCAGTAAACGGCGGCCGTAACTATAACGGTCCTAAGGTAGCGAAATTCCTTGTCGGGTAAGTTCCGACCTGCACGAATGGTGTAACGATCTGGACGCTGTCTCAGCCATGAGCTCGGTGAAATTGTAGTATCGGTGAAGATGCCGATTACCCGCAACGGGACGGAAAGACCCCGTGCACCTTCACTACAACTTAACATTGACTTTGGATACTTGATGTGTAGGATAGGTGGGAGACTGTGAAGCGGTGGCGCTAGCCATCGTGGAGTCAACCTTGAAATACCACCCTTCAATTATTTGGAGTCTAATTCCGCAATGCGGAAAACAGTGTTTGGTGGGTAGTTTGACTGGGGTGGTCGCCTCCAAAAGAGTAACGGAGGCTTCTAAAGGTACCCTCAGCACGCTTGGTAACCGTGCGTAGAGTGCAATAGCATAAGGGTGCTTGACTGTGAGACCTACAAGTCGAGCAGGTACGAAAGTAGAGTATAGTGATCCGGTGGTTCCGCATGGAAGGGCCATCGCTCAAAGGATAAAAGGTACGCCGGGGATAACAGGCTGATCTCCCCCAAGAGCTCACATCGACGGGGAGGTTTGGCACCTCGATGTCGGCTCGTCACATCCTGGGGCTGGAGAAGGTCCCAAGGGTTGAGCTGTTCGCTCATTAAAGTGGCACGCGAGCTGGGTTCAGAACGTCGTGAGACAGTTCGGTCCCTATCTGTTGTGGGCGTTAGAAGTTTGAGAGGGCCTGACTCTAGTACGAGAGGACCGAGTCGGACGAACCTCTGGTGTACCTGTTGTCGCGCCAGCGGCACCGCAGGGTAGCTACGTTCGGTTAAGATAAGCGCTGAAAGCATCTAAGCACGAAACTTGCCTCAAGATGAGACTTCTTTATAAGGGTCGTCAAAGACTACGACGTTGATAGGATATAGGTGTAAAGGCAGTAATGTCAAAGCCGAGTATTACTAATTACCCGTTAGCTTTCTTATACTGGGATGTTCAATTTGTTTTCTTTCTCTAAATGTCTATATGTATTGTTGGTTTCGTCCAACTCTAATATTTATGGTGACTATAGCAATGGTGTCCACCTCTTCCCATTCCGAACAGAGAAGTTAAGCCCATCAGCGCAGATGGTACTGCATTTATTGTGGGATAGTATGTCGTTGCCGTAAATTTTAAAAAGCCTCTTATCGAAAGATAAGAGGCTTTTTTTTTATCCCCTAAAACTAATTTAGTTTCTCCTCCCCAACACCGCTTTCTCTCTATAGGTTTTTTACGATATTTGTACCAGTGAAAAATTTCCGCCTTCAGTTTCTTATCCTTTGGCTTTTAGTGCTGAAAACTACCTGCTCCCAGGCTCAGTCTTCTGCCGATTCCATTACACTTAAAATCACTGCTTTTAAAGGCTTCTATTTGATCAATTCTCATAGTCCTGTACTTGTTTCTGACTCCGCTTTCCTGCCATCATTTGTCCAGATTTATGACCCGCTTTACCGTAATTTCTTGGGCTACCCAAGATCCGGAAACCCAGGCTCAGCCTCTTTTAGCTTCGCCAATCATTTAAATGATTACAGGTTCTTTACAGATGGATTTAATCAATTTGATGCCTATCTCATCAGACCCGATCAAACTAAACTAAATGGACTTAAAAGACGGTTTACAAATGTTAATTATCACCTGGGCTCCAAAAAAGAACAACATATTCTGATCTCTCATAAACAAGAGTTCAGAAAAGGTCTCGTGGCCGGACTCGATTTTGGTGCGCTCTCTTCACCCGGCGATTTTTCCCGCCAGCTAAATAAAAACAGAAACTTTAATATTTACGCCGGATATGAATCAAAATCTAAATCATACCGGAATTTCTTTAGCTACACTTCCAATAAAGTAGAAAATCAGGAAAACGGAGGTATTGTCGCCGATTCCGTATTTGAAGATGCATCCGATCTTAACACCAAAACACTACCGATTTCACTCGTGGCTGCAACATCTTCACATCGCACCCGCGATTATTTTATTAAACAGCAATTTCATTTATCAAACTTATTCTCAAATTTAGACTCGACTTCTTCTGAACCTGAATTTGATAATACTGGATTCGTTATTTCTCAAACTTCCTGGTGGAGCAGGAAATCAGTTGAATTTGTAAATCAAAATGCGGATTCATCCTATTTTACTAATTTTTACAAAGACAGCACCGCAACTGACGATTCTTCATTCTATTATGATGGTTTTCATCAGGTAGTTTTAGACTATAATTTTAAATTGAGTGATGCCAGATTCAGTCTGGGTGGAGGCTACGAATATCAGGATGCACATTATCGCACAGATAGTATCAATTTTGACCAGTTTTTGAGCTCTGCCATATTGCAGGCGCATTTTGAAGATCGCCTCTTCGATGCTGATTTTTCTTTTAGGAAAGCTATTTCTGATACCTATGAAAAGGTGATTGAATCCCAATTATATGTTGCTTTTTCTCCGATTTCGAAACGTTATAAAACATGGGCATCACTAAAAATTTCTAAACGCCCACAGTATTTCAAAGATCAGCTGTATATCTCCAACCATTTCAGATGGTCAAATGATTTTGATCTCGCTGAACAGTTAAGATTTGAAACCGGCATACTAATTCCTTCATTAAAACTCAAAGTGCAGGCTACTTATTTGAATGTCGGAAATTATGTTTTCTACAATGAAAAAGCTGAACCGGAAATGCTTGGCAAGAAGTTAAATTATCTGGATGTACGCATCACTCATTCCTGGCAAATAGGAAAATTTGGAACAGATAATATGATTCGATTGCAAAACGTGGATGAATCACCTGCAGTGTATGTGCCAACTGTTGCCCTTTTTTCATCATTATATTATCATAATAGCTTTTTCAAAAATGCACTTCGTCTGAGATTAGGTGTTGATGTTACATTTTCATCTGAATCGGAATTGTATCAATACATGCCTGCCACCGGTGTTTTTTATGAGTCCACAAACAAGAAATCAGGTAATTATCCCAGACTGGATCTTGTGGGTGTATTAAAAATTGGCACTGCCAACATATTTGTAAAATTGGAACATTTTAATGCCGGACTGTCTGAAAGAGACTACTATGGTGCCTATTTACATCCATTAACTGGCAGGAATTTCAAATTCGGGCTAAGCTGGGATTTGGCTGATTAATAGTGCTTCCGTGTTGGGATATTCGATTTTTTACTTAATTTTACTAAGTAATTGAAATCAATTTTAACGCGAATATTTATGAAGCGCATTCTGCTTATTTTATCTTTTATTTGTTCTCTCACTTCCAAGGCTCAAACTTTTTCAGGTACCGGAGGTGCTATTCCTGATAACAACAATTACGTTTATTTCCCGATTACGGTAAGTGGGTTATCATCGTCTGTTATCGACAGTTCCTTCGGACTACAATCGGTGTGCATTAACCTGCTTCACAACAACGATTACCATTTAACAATTCAGATCGTAGCACCCGATGGAACTACCATTGATTTATCCATGAATAATGGTGGAACTGGAAATAATTACACCAATACCTGTTTTTCTGGAAATGCAATTACCAGTATTACTTCCGGGAGTGCGCCTTTTTCCGGTAATTATATTGCTCAGGGAATTTTAGGAAATGTAAATAATGGACAGAACGGCAACGGTACCTGGCAGCTGAAAATAAGAGATCAGAATTTTGGAACTTCGGGAACATTGTTAGGCTGGAATATGACATTTGGAAATAATCCTGCGCTTTACCTTTTGTTTTTTCTTATTCCAATTTGCCAATTGTTGTCCTCAACACGAACGGTCAAACCATTGTGGATGATCCAAAAATTATTGCACACATGGGAATTATTTACAATGGACCGGGTGCTACAATTATTTATCGGATCCATTCAATAATTACGATGGCAATATTGGAATTGAAATACGAGGATCCTGGTCACAGACATTCCCACAAAAACAATATGGATTCGAAACGCTGGACAGTACGAATGAGGAAGTTGATACCATGCTTACTTGGAATGCCTGCTGAAAGCGACTGGATTTTATACGCTCCTTACAACGATAAAACCTGTATGCGAAATGTGCTTGCTATGATATCGCCAATAAAACAGGACATTATGCATCGCGAACACAATTTTGCGAATTGGTAATCAACAACGATTACAAAGGAATATACGTATTGCTGGAAAAAATTAAACGTGACTCCAACCGTGTTGATATTTCCAAATTAGTTCTGCCGACAAAACCGGTGACGATTTGACCGGTGGATACATTATTAAAATCGATAAACCAATTGGTGGAAGTACTCCGGGATGGTATTCTAATTATGCGGGTTATCCCGGGACGTTGATTCGGTTTCAGTACGAGTACCCCGATTATACCGAAATTATGCCGCAACAAAAAGCCTATATCGAATCTTATGTCGATTCGTTTCGAAAATGCGTTGCAGGCATCCTGGTTTACCAGTCCCGATAGTGGTTATAAAAAGTTTATCGATGTAGAATCATTCATCGACTACTTCATCCTTAATGAGACTTCGAAAAACGTAGATGATACCGGAACAGTACTTTTCTGAACAAAAAGAAAATTACCAAAGGTGGCAAGTTATAGATTGGCACCTTCATGGGATTACAATATTGGTTTCTGGAATGCCGATTATTGTGAAGGGTATTTACTTCAGGCTGGCATATCAGTTAACAATGTTTGCGGAACTGCAGGTGATAATAATGTTCCATTCTGGTGGGCCAGGATGTTGCAGGATCCTTACTTACAATGATGTCTAGTGCAGGTGGGAAGAATCACAGCTTTCGTTTACAGACTGACACATTGATGAATAAAATTGATGAGTGGGCATGGAAAATGAGGCCAAAGATCGGACATTTCACCAAGCGGCCAGTATTGGGCACCGTCCTGTCTGGGCAAATCCTTACCGGTAGCCACTAGTTATGCAGGAGAAGGCAAAGATAACATGAAAAATGGATTCAACAGCGGTTAACGTGGCTCGATTCCAATATCCCGGGGTGTGTGTACGCTGAGCGGCGAAATAATTGGTAGAATGGGCTTCAAGACATCTTTCTCATCTTCCCAAACCCCACCACCAACAAAGTCACCATCCG
>CAWFDA010000031.1:0-152386 GCA_963814475.1 uncultured Bacteroidota bacterium
ATTTGAAACTGCTCTGCCATGTATTCTTTTTCAGAATTAAGAGTGGCCAATTCATTTTCGCTAGCTTTCCATTTATTATAAAGAAATACATTTAATGCCGAACCAAGTAAAAATAATGTAATTGAAGCGGCAGCCAACCATTTACTGATATCAGTAGATTTAGATTGAACAGTAAATTCGATTACTTTACCTGATGGCTTGGAGATATTATTTGAAGCTGTAGTATTATTTTCCTGAATAGAATTCCATATTTTCTGCTTCAATGCTGCAGGAGGAGTTTTTTCAAAACCTGAGGCATAAGTATTTAAAGCAAACTGAATAGCTTCGATTTCTGCTTTTACTTCAGGATATAGAGCTGCATACTTTTCTATTTCCTGAGTTTCTTCAACAGAAGAAACACCCAAGACATAGGATTCTAAAATACCTGATGATATGTATTCTTTAATATTCACCTGATTTTTCTTTAAATAATTCTCTTAAAGTTAATAGTGCCGATCGTACTCTTGTTTTAAGTGTTCCTATAGGCATGTTTAATTCTTTTGAAGCTTCTACTTGTGTATACCCACGAAAATAAATAGTTTCTAAAACCACTTTGTGTTCCGGTTTCATTTTTTGGATTGTTTCTTTCAATCCGATATGATCATAATTTCCGCTAACACTTTCGGGTTCTGAAATACCTACGTTTGGATCATTGTTACGGATTTGATTTTTAACATATCCTGAACGCAGATAATCAATTGCAGTATTTCTAACAATATTCAACAACCAGGTAAAAAGGGTTCCTTTAGATTTATCATAATTTGAAAAATTCTTCCAGATTTTCACAAACCCATCTTGCAACACATCCTGGGCAACTTCTTCTTCCTTTACAATTTTTGCCACTATTCCGTAAAGTGCAGGGGAATATCTATCATATAGTATGTTAAAAGCAGTCTCACTCCCACTTTGGAGTAAAACAACTAGTTCTTCTTCTGTATGTTTGCTTTTTAATTGCAAGATCGAAAGTTGGTAATTAGGGTAAAATTATTGATAATTACGGTGATTAACAAATTTAAATTCAGATAAGTTTCCAATGACTCGAGAATTTTATTTAAAACGAATAGCCAACCGTTAGTCTTGCCGCAAAAGGTGTTCCCGGGGTAAAATGAATCTCTTCAACAGACTCAGTTTCATCGAATAATCTTGACTCTGTATTAAACTGGGCCTCATTCCATTCCGTATCTAAAAGATTTTCGATAATGATCCCCAACTTTATCTTTTTGTGAGTATAATTCATAGTAAAATCTAAAACTGTGTAAGGCCTGGTAACAATAGTTTTGGATTCATTTGCCGGTCTTTCAGAAAGTTGTCTATATCTTAATGAAGCATTGATGCCATTTCCAAAGTTTGCTGTCATGCCTCCTGAAGAGGTAAATCCGGGAGCCAATGGGATGTAATAGTCTTGTTCAAGTTTATCTCCATAAATTTCATTTACAAAATAATTATTTGCAAAATTCAAATCTAAATCACAAAACAACCATTTGGTTAGTTGAAGTCTTGCACTAAAATCGATTCCTAATCTCCGTGATGGCCCTTTATCCTCCGTATTGCCGGCATCTCCAATATAAACCAATTCATTTTCAATTTCCATCCACCACAAGGCAGTTGTAATTATTAGTCTTTTGGCGAACGTACTAATTGCTCCAATTTCAGCACCGACTGCTCTTGGTAATTGATGATTGAGAGAATCTCTTACAACAGATCTTGCATCATTTGAATGAAAACCACTTCCTGCATTCACAAATAATTGAAAATTTTAGAAAAAGCATAACTCATATTTAATTTTGGACTCAATAAGCTTTGATAATTATAGCCTGAAATATTTGTATGCAATGAATCTTCAGGCAACAAATCTTCTACATCGTAAATAAAATAATCAAACCTACCTCCTACTTCAACACGAAATTTTTCTCCAAATCTAAATAATTCACTTGCATAAATTCCTGAAGATCTCTCATAAACATCTGCAATTGCCACAGCATCTAATCTATTTCTGTTAGCAGTATGCCACAATTGATTCTTGATATTATCTGCTCGAAAATTTACCCCAATACTAAATTTATTATCTAATTTTAAAAACTTATGACCAATTGAATAAGTTCCATTTATACCACGGACATTTCTATCATCGTTTTGTTCAATTTCATCACCATTAATTGGATCATCAAGAAAAAAGGTAAAATTTGAATACAATCGGAATCTATAATCTGAAGTATACAATTGAACTTCAAAATCAGATTCTTCAATTTTAGTATGGTAAGTTAAACTAAAATTATTTCTTTGAGTTGTTCCTCCTTCGCTGTCAACAATACTTCCAAAACGAGTAATTTGTCCACTCTCCACTGCCCTTTCGGGGATTTGCCCTGATGCATTCCACGATGAACCAAAGCCACCTATTGCTAAATGAATATGTGAATGAACTGAAATGGCAAATGAAGTTTTAGAATAAATAGAAAATCTTTTAAATTTTTGATCTGCTTCAAAGTAACTTCTATTGTTAACGATATCGGCAGCGAAATAGGAACTAACATTAGAAATATTTAAAGGTAGTTGCAACATAACTAGCCCTCTTGTTGCAGTTAGTTCTTCACGTTCAGGAGTAAAGGCAGTTTCATTTGAACAAGGTTTGAAGGCAATGAATCAAGTGTATTAAAACTCACAGCTGCTCCTGTTGCAAAGTCTCCAAATTTTGGAGAATAGGGACCTTTAAAAACATCAATTCGTTCTACAGTTTCAGGTATAAGAAAATGTAAATCTGCATAACCTTGACCATGTCCATGACTCGGCATGTTAACAGGCATTCCATCAACGAATGTAGCTACATCAGTCCCGTGGTCGCAATCAAAGCCCCGGACAAAAATCTGTTCTGCTTTTCCACCTCCTGCGTGTTGAGCAATAAATAACCCAGGCACAATACGTAACAAATCCTGAGAAGAATTTTTAGGTCTGTTTTCAAAATCAATTTGATTGAAAATTTCTGAAGATGCCGCTGATACCGGACGATTGGTTCCAATTTCAATGGATTGTAATTCAAAAGAATTTCTTTGAAGTGTTATATCCAGTTGTTGCACTTCTTCGTTTTTTATAGTAACTGATAATTCCTTGGTAACAAAACCTAATTTCTTAAATTCAATTAAATAAATCCCTCCGCTAAATTCGAAAGCAAATACTTTCCTTGTATATCAGTATGAGAATGCTGATTTGTTTCTTTCACAACTACATAAACATCAGCGATAGGTTGTAACCCTTCAATGTTGGTAATTGTTCCTGTTAGTGAAAAAGATTGTGCAAATGTTTGACCTGCAGAGAAACAAAGTATAAATAAATATTTTTTCATGTCTTAGTTTTTAAAAGATAAATTCAAATAATGACAAAACAACCTCCTTCCACCAAATTAACGGCAGTCAAATGTGATAAAAGGAGAAATAAATGAATTAACCTTTTAAAGGGGGTCTGAATAAATAATGAAAAAATGGATTACAGTAAAACAAAACTTCATCAACATGATTTTGAATATTTACTGAAGTAAAACAAATTACTTGAATAGGTTCAACTGTCAATGCTTCAAAGCTATTTGAAATTGATTTTTCCACCGGGATATTGTGTTGCTGTTGAGAGGGGCTATTTACTTGTTTTCCATTACAAGAATCAAAGCAATCCAGTTGAAGACAATGATCTATTGGCAGCTTATAGAATGGACATAATTTTTTTGTTCAGTCTTTTGAATTACTTTAAACCCGGTAAATCCAAAACATAAGGATACTATGAGTAGTACTGCATACGTATTATGAAATATTTTCCGCCTTTTCGTATTCTGTGTGCATAATTCGTTCGAAAGTCCAATAAGCTGCAATAATGGCTACAAGTAAAGAAAGTGGCATCACAACTCTTTTGCGATACCAGATTTTTTCTGAGAACCATTTTCCTATCAACAAATAAGCAATCAAAATCACTGCAATTTGCCCAATTCTACACCAACATTAAAAGAAATAAGGGAAGTATAAAATGAATTTCGGGGCAATCCGGTATCATTGAGAGCATTTGCAAATCCCATTCCATGGATTAACCCAAATGCAAATATGATTAGGTATCTTGATGATCTTAATTTACCAATAAAAATGTTTTCAAGTGCCACAAACACAATTGAAGCAGAGATTACGGTCTCTACCAATTGCGCGGGGGGGTGAATAGTACCCTGTGACGTTAAAATAAGTGTAACTGTATGAGCAATAGTGAAGCAACTAGCTTGCAAAATCACTGGTTTAAGTCTGGAATCCAAGAAGAAAAGTGATAAGACAAAAAGAATATGATCTAATCCTTCAGGAATTATATGTTTAAAACCTAACAAAATATAGGAAAAACACAACATGATCAACAGGTTTAACTTCCATATTATAATTAATAGCATGAGCAAAAAGATTTCCACAGCAAAGAATTAGTGAAAAGGAAGCTAAAAATGTAAATATTTTAATTGGCGAATACATTTTAATTAGAAGCTATAACTGGACGACTATTTAATAAGAAGGCAGTATCCAAGTAAGGATTCAAATTCAAAGCATTTGCGATTAACAATTTTCCTAATTCCACTTTATCATTGGCTATAAATATTTCGCCTGCTTTAAATTTAAGTTCTGGGTTTTGCGATTTGGTTGATAACGCTTTTAGAATATGCGAAAGTGCCGCTTTCTCATCACCACATTTGTAATAGGACCATGCAGAGCACTTCATTCACATCAATGTTTTCGGGCCTTAATTCATATTCGGCACGCGCACTATTAAGAGCACTGGGAAATTCGCCTTTAGATAAATATACCAATGCCAGTTCACGATCAATGTTATGACTTATTCCATTTTCTTCAGTGGTAGGGTGCTTGTGTTTCATTAAAAGATCGAGTGCTATTTGGTATTCAGTTACTGATTTCACTTTCACTACCTGCTAATTGATAGGTGACAGCAAGCTCATGGTGAAAAGAATAATCTTTCATCATCGTGGATGCTTCCGAGAAATATTGAATTGCTTTTTCATAATTTTTGAAGGATCTTTCTACACGACCTAAACCGGCCAATGCAGGTGCAAAAAATGGTCGAAAAGAAAGCGCATCACTATATATTTGTTGAGCAAGTTTTGGCTTGCCGGTTACTTCATAAAGCTTCCCAAGATTAATTCGTACCCATTCTGTTTGCTCAAGTCCCGGTATGCCTGCATCCAAAGCCATAATCATTGCTTCGATGGCACCGGGATAGTCACCTAATATTTCGCGTAAGTATGATATTCTGGAATAGGATCTCAATCCGGGCGAATGCTGACCATTTTGTCTCCTGCTTCAATTGCTTTCTTATAATTTCCTAACTCAACATAAGAATCGCAAATGATTCCATATATATAAGAATTGTAAGGATTAATTGAAACTGCTTGTTGTGATGTTATTAATGCATCCGAAAATTGATGTGCCGATGCCTGTAGAGTGGCTTTACTACAAAGTGCTTCAAAATTATTTTTATCTGATTCTAAAACTTCATTTGCAAGCTGAAAAGCTAATGCATCATAATATTCATGATCACCGGTTACTCGCCCTTCTTGAATATAGGCTTGACATAATTTTAATTTTAATTCAATATTGTCAGGATTTCTTCGTAATTCAGATTCATATCCTTCAATGGTGATTTTGGTATTTGCCCACTCACTTGCGGCACTAATCTTACCATTTCTCATTTTCAATTGAGGTTTTTCAACTTCTTCCTGTCTGGTAACAACAATTGTTGCCACAAACAGAAATGAAAATAAAATCAGGAATACGTAGTGTTTTGTCATGTGAGTGATGTTATAATAGTTCGTAGTGAAGTAGTCAATTTCGAATACTTACGATACAGAATGGCAATCGGATTTAGAATAGGGAAAATTATTGAAATCGATGCCAGAACTACCTTGATATGGAGTAATCAACGTAAAATCAATATGTTACAGGGAAAAATTTTATTTTGAAAAACTGCTCCACACAATGGAATTACCAAAGAAAACCTGTGTCAAAAAATAATGAAGGTTTTTACTATTACTTCATTCTCAATTCTAATTTTTACAAAATACATGCCCGGAGAAAGATTGATGTATTGAATGTAATGATATTTGATTTCGACTCTGAAGAAACGTTAATTAATCTACCCACACCATCGTAAATATTAATTTCAATCTCATCCCCGTTCAATATTGATTGAATACATAACATATTGGTTACAGGATTTGGATAAATTAATAGTGAATTTATTTCTGCTACATTTTTAACATCAACAGTACTACATAATGTTAAAGAAGTTGCTCCTGCATTAACGGTAAAGGGCAAACTATCAATTGTCCATGATGAATTTTCAAAGGAGACTGGGGCATTGGCAGAAAAAACAGGAGAAACCGTTACTACCGTGTAAGGAAAACTCAATAAGTTACATCCACCCATTCCCAAACTATCTGTTTTTATAATGTATGTGGAATTATTGGAACTGCCACCAACAAAATATCCCCCATCTGCAGTTTCATTAATAAAATATGCTATTTCATCGTTTGCAGTTCCATAATTTCGGGTCCATAGCGTGTCACCATTCAAATCGGTTTTAATGAAATACTGTGACGCCCCTTAGTTACCGGTCCGTCCAGCAATCACAAATCCACTGTCTTTAGTTTGATGTAAAAATTGAGAATAATCCTCATATAAACTGTTATATTCTTTTTGCCATTGTGGATTCCCTTGTGAATCTGTTTTAATCAGAAAAATCTGTGCATTAGTTCCATTATTATTCCTTCCCGTAATGACAAATCCGCCATCAAATGTTTGAATTATTTTGACAGCTTCACCATTATTATTATACTTTTTTGACCAATCTATATTACCAATACTGTCTATTTTTAAAATCAAATTTTTTTCTACAGCTCCTCCCGCATCCTGATGCATGCCAGCGATAATAAATCCTCCATCATCAATTTGCTGCACATTCTTTATTACGATGTAGTCGGAATGGTGATACCATTTGTACCAAATAATACTTCCTAATGAGTCGATTTTAATGACATAAATATCATTCATACTTAATGGAAGAAATGGATTAGGACCACAATTCCCAAACATTACAAGCCCTCCATCCGCAGTATGAAAAGCGTCTTGACCTTGAGTGTCGCTGCTGATTTGAATTCTCTTAATGCTAATCGCTTCTCCTAATGAATCTGTAATAATATGTATCGCATTTCGATCATAAGGTGTAACCGGATTTTTAAGATACCCGGAAATAATCATATGACCGTATTGTCCTTCGCGTATGGAAGAAGGAATAGTTTGTAAATTACCAAATTGAAATTTTTTCGTTAAAATAGTATCTCCTAACTCATTGATTGTTAAAAGTGAAAATCCATATGAACCGGCAGTAAAGTTGGCACCAGGAAATGCATAATGACCGTTCGATAATAAACATCCTGCCATAGGGTATGCCCCTCCAGCCGGAGAAATAATTTTTTCAAATGTATACTGTCCCACTAAATGGTTTGGCAATAAAAAAAATAAAGTGAACCACAGCACTTTCATTTTCCTAATCATTTTTATAATTGCTTAACTTATCCAAGGTAATAAATATATCATACCCAAGTCAAAGATATAAAAAAATGAGCAATTAATTTAGGAGATAATAATTAACATCGTAAATTCCTTAGATGCTAATCAGCGAACCACTATATTATTCCTTTTTCCAAAAGCAACTGCTCCATTTCTCCCTGCATTTTTTTCGCCTCCGCAGATGCTTTCTCAGCAAAATCGATTCCTGAAGATGCATAAATAATGTTACGCGAAGAATTTACAAGGAGGCCGCAATCTTTGTTCATTCCGTATTTGCAAACCTCATCCAAACTTCCGCCCTGAGCGCCCACACCGGGTACGAGGAGGAAATGGTTGGGGACAATTTTTCGCACATCAGCAAACAGTTCACCACGGGTTGCTCCTACTACATACATCATATTTTCGGCACTACCCCACTTTTGTGATTGCACTTAAAACTTTTTCAAAAACACGTTCACCGGATTGAATAGTATCCATTTGAAAATCCATTGCACCTTTGTTTGATGTCAGCGCAAGAAGTATAACCCATTTGTTTTTAAATTCTAAAAACGGAGTGACTGAATCTTCTCCCATATAAGGAGCCACTGTTACCGAATCAAAAGTGTAATGCTCGAAAAATGTTTTTGCGTACATGGAGGAAGTATTTCCGATATCCCCACGTTTTGCATCTGCAATGGTAAAAATAGTTGATGGAATGTAATCCAAGTGTTTTTCTCAAACTCTCCCAGCCTTTTGGTCCCATGCATTCATAAAATGCGATGTTTGGTTTGTAGGCAACACAAAAATCTTTTGTCGCATCAATAATCGCTTTGTTAAATTCAAAAACCGGATCTTCTGTTTCAAAAGATGAGAAGGTATTTTTGAAATATCGGTATCAAGCCCAACACATAAGAATGATCGTTTGGCTTTTATTTGAGCGATGAGTTGCGTGCGGGTCATGATTCATAGTTAGAGATTAGTGTGAGCGAGTAGGTTAGTGAGGCAAGTGAGTGGTGGGTGAGTGGGTGATGAGTGAGTGTGAAGGTTTGGAAATTCCGCTTGTAGTCGGGAGGCAGGCGTAGATTGTGCATTCGTAATTCGTAGATTCGTACGGCGAAGGCGATTCGCCGTCCTATGCAGTCGGGCAGGCGTAATTCGTTACCTTATACGAGGCTAGCCTCTTTCATTTTTTCTGCATTCTCTGCCATTTGTAATGCATCCAGAAATTCCTGGATGTCGCCATTCATGATTGCGGGGAGGTTATGATTGCTTAAACCAATCCGATGATCGGTGACACGACTTTGCGGATAATTGTAGGTTCGAATTTTTGCTGATCTGTCGCCGGTTGAAACAAGTGTTTTTCTTCTTTTTGAAACTTCATCCTGACGCTTGTTGATTTCAATTTCATACAACTTCGACTTGAGCATTTGCATGGCAATTTCTCTGTTACCATGCTGCGAACGTTCGGCCTGACAAGTGATCACAATTCCTGTTGGGATGTGTGTCATTTGCACTTTCGTTTCCACTTTATTTACGTTCTGACCACCTGCACCACTCGATCGCGCAGTTTGAACAGAAATATCTGCGGGACTGATTTCAACTTCGTAATCTTCATCGGCTTCAGGCAAAACCGCAACTGTTGCAGCAGAAGTATGCACTCGCCCTTGTGTTTCTGTTTCAGGAACACGTTGAACGCGGTGTACACCACTTTCATATTTTAAAATGCCATAAGCATTTTCACCGGTCACTTCAAAAACAACCTCTTTATATCCACCGGTATTTCCTTCGTTAGCATCGACTTCTAAAACTTTCCACCCTCTTCCTTCGCAATAGCGTGTGTACATTCTGTAAAGGTCACCTGCAAAAATGCTGGCCTCATCACCGCCGGTACCACCACGAATTTCGACAATGGCATTTTTACTATCTTCAGGATCTTGCGGTAACAACAGAACGCGAATTTATTCTTCCAGTTCTAATTGACGTTGTTCATTAATCTCCAGCTCCTCTTTTGCCATCAATCGAAACTCCTCATCTTTTTCATTTATCAACACATCTTTAGCGCCGTCAATGTTCGTTAGAACCCCACGGTATTCATTTGATGCCTCAACAATTTTTCCAAGATCACGGTATGATTTTGTTAATGCCTTATATCTTTTACGATCGGCAATCACACCGGGATCACCAAGTTGTGTTCCTATTTCCTCGTGACGGTGTTTGAGGGATTCAAGTTTTTCAAGTAAAGTACTCATTGTTGTTGATTAAATGCGAGTTGGCGAGTGAAATGTGAGTAAGCGAGCTGGCGAATGAAGGGCGAGTATGCGATTGAAATACCTGCAGCAAGCAGCTTTGTGAATGTTAATATTTAAAATTTCCTTTGTCAGACGTGATGGTGAGTTGTTTTGTGCTAGAGCTTTCACAACGGCCAATAATTTTTGCTTCAATATTGAATGAATTTGCAATTGAAATAATCTCATCGGCCCTTATCTGATCAACATACAATTCCATTCGATGACCCATGTTGAATACTTTATACATTTCACTCCAGGAAGTGCCAGACTGACTTTGAATCAATTCAAACAATGGGGGCACAGTGAACATATTATCTTTAATAACATGCAGTTGATCGATGAAGTGAAGAATTTTAGTTTGTCCACCGCCTGAGCAATGAACCATACCGTGAATACTTGATCTATTATTTTCTAATATTTTTTTAATAACGGGAGCATAAGTACGTGTTGGTGATAGTACCAACTTACCTGCATTAATTTCCTGATTGATTTTTGAATAATCATCTTTCACATATACGGAATCCGTTAGGTTCATTCCTCCGGAATAAACCAGACTACTATCGATACTATGATCGTATGTTTCAGGATATTTTCCGGCAACATATTTAGCAAACACATCATGGCGTGCGGAGGTGAGCCCGTTGCTTCCCATACCACCGTTATATTCGTTTTCGTAAGAAGCTTTCCCATACGATGACAAACCAACAATAACATCTCCAGCACTAATAGTTTCATTAGAGATGATATTCTTTCTTAGCATTCTGCAAGTAACCGTTGAATCAACAATGATAGTTCTTACCAAATCTCCAACATCCGCAGTTTCACCGCCGGTTGAATAAATGTTTACTCCATGACTGCGTAATTCCTCTAATAGTTCTTCGGTGCCATTTATGATGGCAGCAATTACTTCACCGGGAATAAGATTTTTATTTCTTCCTATGGTTGATGAAAGCAATATATTATCCACTGCACCCACACAAAGCAAGTCGTCAATGTTCATAACAATGGCATCTTGCGCTATACCTTTCCAAACTGATAAGTCGCCGGTTTCTTTCCAATAGGCATAAGCAAGAGATGATTTGGTTCCGGCACCATCAGCATGCATAATGTTACACCACTGCGGATCATTTCCAAGATAATCGGGAACTACTTTACAGAAGGCTTTTGGGAAAAGACCTTTATCTATTTTACTAATTGCGTTGTGCACATCCTCTTTTGAGGAGGAAACACCACGTGACATATATCGTGATTGGTCGTTCATGATAATTTATGGAATGACTATAAACAGGGAAAGCATTCACGAGAGGTGAATGCTTTCCGCACTAATTAATTTGTGAGCTACTTCTTAGGAACGAAATCGGTGCTGAGCACGTTGAATTCAGTTCTTCTGTTTTTCTGATGTCCGGCTTCTTTCTCTGCGTTAGTTGCCATTTTTGCTATTTCAGCATCGCTAACAACAGGTTTTGTTTCACCAAATCCTTCTGAAGTCAGACGATCTTTATCTACATTATTTTTGATTAAGTAATCGACAACAGATTTAGCACGACGTTTAGAAAGATCGATGTTATATTCATCAGATGCACGAGTATCGGTATGTGACTCGATACGGATAGTGATAGTTGGATTTTCATCAAGGATCGTTATCAAACCATCAAGTTCTTTTTTAGACTCAGGACGCAGTGTTGCTTTGTCAAGGTCGTAGAAAATTTCAGGCAACTCGATTGGTTTAGCAGTAGACTTTAATGGGAAATCGAAATCACCGATAAAGTCTTTAGACTCATCCATACCCACAGTAGATACTTCCAGGAATTTAGTTAAGTATCCGGTATAAGAAGCAGATACTTTATATTTCACATTTGGTTTTAATTCATAACGGTACATTCCGTCGGCACCTGTTTTAACGCTAAGTGAAGTTCCATCACTTCCAAAGAGTTCAACAGTTGCACCCGAAATACTTTCTTTAGTATCGGTATCATAAACACGACCGGCAACAGAGAAAATCGGAGGAGGAATACGGAAAGAGTAAATATCATCAGCACCTAAACCACCTTCACGATTTGAAGAAAGGAAACCGGTAATATCAGTGTCAAATAAAATCCCAAAGTCGTCACCACCGGAATTCAAAGGTGATTTTAAGTTGGTTACATTTCCCCAAGTTCCAGATTCTTCAGTTGCAGTGAAAATATCTAATCCTCCCATTCCGGCATGACCGTTAGAAGAGAAATACAATTTGCCACTAGGAGAAATATATGGATACATTTCGTTCATGTTGGTATTAACGGCACTTCCCAAATTCATTGGTGTTCCCCAATTAGAAGTAGCAGCATCCCATTTAACCATGAAAATATCTTTTTCGCCAAGGGTGCCGGGCATATCAGAAACAAAATACATAACAGTACCATCTGCATTTAATGCAGGATGAGCAGTAGTATAATCTTCACTTGCAAAAGGAAGTGGCTCAGGCTCACCCCAAGTTTTTCCATCATAAACCGATTTATAAATTCTGCAAAGGCCTTCTTTATTTTTAACTTTTTGACAACGTGTAAAATACAATACATTATTTTTCGCATCCCATACAGAAGCACCATCAGAAGATGAAGAGTTTACCGGAGGAGGAACAGCAACTGGAGTACTCCATTTTCCATTATTATCCATTGCAGTAGTGAAGAGGTCAAAAAACTTCTCTCCATACCATCCATCATTTTTACCACCGGTAGCTTCCATTCTTGAAGAAGTAAAAAACATTCCGTTAGGAGTATTCGATTTAGAAGGAGAGAAATCGAAATACTTAGTATTTAATGCACTAGCGTTTTCAACTACGTTACGGGTAGGTTTATCTTTCCATCCCTGTGCAGCAGTAGCGGCCTGAATGGCAGCATCTGTTTTATTGTCATCCGGTACAAGTGCTTTATAAGCATTGTATTGAGCGATAGCTTCATCATAACGACCATTGGCTCCCAGACTTTCAGCATAACGCCAGTTAGACATTGGATCTTTGTTACCATCATTCACAGATTTTTCATACCAACCATTAGCTTCTTTCCAGTTGCTAATGATGCGGTAAGATTCACCTAGTTTGAAAGCTGTAGCGGCTTTGTCGCTTTTGTTTTTATGCTTGGCATAGCATTTTTTGTACTGCTCAATAGCCGTATAATAATTAGCCTGATTAAAGGCTTTATCGGCTTTTGGGGTCTTACTTTTGGGAGTCTTTGCTTTCTGGGCCAAAACCGGCATCCACAAAAGAGTGACCAAGAGAAAAATCAGGCATTTCGTACGGCTTATCATAATCTGAATAGTGTTTAATTGTAATAGTGCTTTCTGGTTTTTAGGAAAAGCAAAGAAAAATATTATTTCCATCATATCAAAACCTTCTGAGAAATAGTTCTATTGCTAAAATAAAGGGTTAAAATACAACAGAAATTGATTTAATATGTTGTTTTTCAGCATTTTAAAAATATAAATTTACATATTCCAGATTAAAGAAGTGTCGGCAATAGTATATAAAAGTAGGCCGGGTGCCGAAAAAGCAATCAGAAAGGTTCATGTTTGAAGTCTTTTACACTTTATTTAACAATCCATTTTTGTCAAACTACTGATACTGTTGTATCTTTCAAAAGCTGAAAAGAAAAGTTCAAACCCAAAGAAAATGGACTAATATTAAGGAAGCCCGGAATAGCGTTTCCGGGCTTTGATTCAAATAAAGTTCATTTTTATTGATCTATTTTCCGCTAGCAGCTTTTTGCAAACCATCAAGATCCTTTGCGATTTGAACCCCGGGCAATTTAACGGGTGCTCCTATTTGAGCCACGAAGCTACCTTGAACCTCACCTTTTTTGTAAGTAGTGAAGCCGATTCTATAAAGACCCATCACCAAAGCTTTGGTAGGATTTCCTGTGTCACTGGTAATTCTCATAAGTGAATTATACTTGCTGCCTGAAGGCTGAGCAGGTAATTCCGAAGAATCATCGTTTGAATCGTATTTGTTCCAGGTCGCAGACTTACCTTTAGTTTCAATATCTTCCACTTTAGTAACACCTTCGGCTCTTTCAAGTGAGATCCATGTGTCGAAATAATTGGTTTTGTCTGATTCATTGCCTTTAAAATCAGCCGCAACGAAATCAGTTGCTTCGGGAGCCATTTTATCAGGAACCGGAGAAACCATACGAACTCCTAATTCAGGAGCGGCTGCCGGAATCCATAAATAAAGATAATAGTATTTTTTGCCATCTCTTTCCTCGTCAGGAGCAGCACCCGGCTTGATGTATCCGTAATAACTGATCAAATCGGTATAAGGCACTCTAATTTCTTTGCCCATTGCTGATTTTTTACCCATATCAGCACCGAATTTTTCGAGCTTTTGAGCAGAAACATTTTGTGTTGATGCTACAATTGTTAATGCAGATGTAGCAACTGCAATTAGATGAATTTTCATAAGCTTAATTTAATTGGGGTTTATATTTTAATGGGTGAAAATTATAAATAAAAATGGAATAATTTAAATTATATTGAAAAAAGTTCCATTTAAATTATTCAGTATTGACTTTAATCTTCAAAAGATAATTTGAATAAATTTAAACGGCTTTGAAAAAGTATCAAAGCCGTTTAAATAATAATTAGTTGGAAAATATAATTAGATCTTAATCTTCAGTAACAGGTATCTTAATTGTTTTGAGTCCTGTTTGCTCAGTAACAATAACCGGTATTCCACCTCTTACACGTTCTGCAATACTTACATCGAAGCCGGTCATGTAAATGAAATAGTTTCCACATTTCATTGAATCTGCAATAACAAATATTGAATCTGTAGCTCCTACAACAATCATGTCATATAAGGCTGGATTGTCGCCGGGGTACTCATTGGTGTTAAATTTAATCCATGCCGAATCGGGATAAGATGCTAGTGAAGGAATTGCTTCACCATGATGTTCGGGCATTAACTTAAACATGACAGCTCCACCTCTTCCAGCAACGCAGGTTGGCGCAATATCATCGTCGTCATCATCTTCACATGCAGTCACAAAACCAAAACTGAGGAGTATCAGAATCAATAAATGTTTAGTTAGTTTAGTTTTCATTATAAATAAATTTTAGAAGTGAAAGTTTAAAGAAGCGATAAACCATGATTTATCTACGGGCATTCCTTCAGCCATATTTTCATAAACGGGCAATCTAACATCAGAAGAAAGGGAAATCATTTTAAAATAAATATCTAATCCACCGGAACCAAAAATCATTTGACCTCCGGTGTCGGTTTGTGGCACTCCATCGTCCTCATCAGCACCACCGGTTTCAAAGGCTAAACCAAGGTGAGGATAGAATATAAATGAATGAGTTTTAATTTCATAAAACAAACGAGGAACCAAATTTAAAGTACTTCCATATTGGTAATCCAAACTATTTTTAGTGTTTAGTTTTAAATTCAGATCTACATTCCAACCTAAGCTTTTAAACTTTCCAATGTAAGAAACTACAAACAATACATCAGTACTTCCTGTACCTGAATATAAATGATCGGCCATAGGAATGGTAACATCTTCGGGTGTTTTGTATTTCCCTGTTGGTAATTTTATTCCAACACCACCAAACAAACGATGCCTTACTTTTAAAGAGTCGAGTGTGGTAGTGTTTGCCAATTGGTACATACCTATTAGTGTTAAATCAGAGAAGGCAGAACGAGTTTCACTTTGTTGATTGTAATCAATTGTATTTATGTTATACGGCATGTTTACGATCATTTGCAGTTTAGATGTTGGATACAAACGAGCAAACAATTCATAGGAGACATAAGTCTCTTCCAAAAGTCCTCCTTGATCCACCACAGGTTGATTTTCGCCAAGATGAGCAACTCTCAAATTTTGCCCTGGCATATCGAATGAGGTATTTCGCAAACTACTTCTGAAACCCACAGTGTTTTTGTTATATCCAGGATTTAATCCCAGATAGCAGTTACAAAAATCACATGCAACAGAACTAAAACCCGGAAGCAACATCATGCCAAATATCAACAAGAAACGCATTGAATAATTATTATAACCCTGCCCTGTAATATGAGATTTTAGGGCAGGGTCATTTATCTCATGATTAATCTGCGTGTATATGATCATACTTTATCATATCAGAGTAGTTGGTAGCAAGCGTTGCAGCACTAGCATTTGGTGCCATAACAGTTGCAGGGAATGTGCCTATATCAATTGTAGTTGGATTTTTAAATATTTCCAGTACATCTACTACAAAATGAATCTCAGGTGCATTGTTGTAATTCAAAGTAAGGATATCGCCATCGAAATCGAGTTCAACTTCCTTGTAATTCACAATTGCTCCCTGGAATCCACCAATGTGATAGGTAAAATTGGAAGTTGAAATAGCAGGAGAAGTACCTTCAAGTTTCAAGAAAATATATCCACTGTTCCAAGTCCAGAACATGCCATTCAATGGATCTAGAGCTCCTGTTTGAGCACCACTCACATTACGAGTACTGTCAACACCAATCATGAATTTAATTGATTTGTACAAGCCCAAAGGCATGCTATCCATTTCAAGTGTCATTGATGATTCATCATCCGCATTTACCAAAAAATAAGTATCAGGAATTGTTACAACAGAATTGTCCGTTTTAACTAATCGGATATTTGAAATGTAATATTTAAATACCGATGCCGTGAACTGATCCCCATTTGCATTGGTATAAGTTGAATCCAAATAAAATTTAGTGGCGCCGGCAAGGTGATCCATTTCAAGGGATAACTTGGGAAGTACTGTTGGAGTTGGAGTCGGATCATCATCATCATCTTTACAAGCTGTAAATAAGGATGCAGTGGCTATAAATAATAACAGGAGAATTTTATTTAAATTAATATTCATTGTATAAGTTTTTTGTTTGATTTGAGTAATAATTGTGAATTAGTAAGATGTTAATTTCGTGACATGTACTCATAAGCGAATCAATTCTACGTGGAGAAATTGAAATTAGCAGATTACATTGATTATAAAAATCATGCTATTGCAGACAACGAACTTAACTTTCAATAAAATAAAAAGTAAAATTTTACTAAACAGTGGGTGGATGAAAAACAGAATGAAAATGTTCGTATGATAAACCGCTTTTGTTTATAAAAAAAATCTCACGAATAAAAGAGGTTGTTAATTTTGAGTTTCCGGAGTTACTATCAAGCGAAAACAACATCTCTGATACAGTCTTAGAACTTTCTGCTTGTTGTTTTCCTGTCGATTTGAATCTTTATCCAATTCTTTTTTCAACTGACATTTTCCTTCGCAATGTTTTTCAGGAACTTTAATATTTTCACACAGTACAGAGGCGATGTAATTTTTGTTCACCACATACTCAACAAAAATCACCTGTTTGCTGAACAATTGAAGTAAAACACCTAAAATTATGAATATTGAAATTAAACTCATGCTAGGCAAAGATAAGGCAAACAAAACCATTTAAGTATATGATTATTGTCATTACTTACAAAAATACCCCCAGCCAAATATCTCATGGCTGTGGGTATTTTATGTTAATATTATGCTAACTACCTGACTGTGAGCATTTCACGATATTTTGGGAGTGGCCAATAGGAATCATCAACCAATAACTCCAGTTTATCAACATGGTAGCGAATTTCATCAAAATGAGGTCTTACCTTGTCGCAATAAGCAACAGCTTTTGATCTGGCATCATCAATTTTGTTGGCTTTTCTTCGTTCATCCACCATAGAATCGGTCTTTTTCTTAATCACAGAAAGGTGTTCAGAAATTTCAGTAATAATGTCGAACTGAACCTTGAAAGCGTCTGATTGAGTCCAAGCGATTTTAACCCCTCTACATTTTTTATCAGCTCCGACTGATATTTTATAGCTGTAGGGATGATATGATTCATCGCTAAGGTTCCAACGATACGTGATTCAATCTGAATTTTTTTGGTGTATGTTTCAAGAAGGATATCGTGACGTGCTTCGAGTTCCCTTTCGGTGAAGATGTTATTTTTTCGAAATAGTTCCTTTGACTTTTTTGAAATGTAAGCATCTAAAGCAGGAGGAGTGGTGGTATGGTTTGACAATCCTCTTTTCTTAGCTTCTTTCACCCAATCATCACTGTATCCATTTCCTTCGAAAATAATATTTTTAGAATCTACGATATATTTTCTCAGTACTTTTAGAATGGCTTCATCTTTCTTGACATTTTTATCAATAAGTTCATCCACTTCTTTTCTGAATTCTTTCAATTGATTTGCCATGATGGTATTAAGAACCAACATTGCATTGGATGAATTTGCAGAAGAACCGACAGCTCTGAACTCAAATTTATTTCCTGTAAAAGCAAATGGAGATGTACGATTACGATCGGTATTATCCAATAAAATTTCAGGAATACGTCCGATGTTTAATTTGATTTGTGTTTTCTCTTCCGGAGTTAGTTTTTCATTGGCAACAGTTTTTTCAATTTCATTTAAAACCTCACTTAATTGTGAACCCAGGAAAATCGACATGATAGCAGGAGGAGCTTCATTAGCACCTAAACGATGGTCATTACTTGCCGATGCAATACTTGCTCTCAACAAATCGCCATGTTCATAACACGGCTTTTATGGTGTTCACAAAGAAGGTTAAAAATTGCAAATTAGTTTTAGGAGAATTTCCGGGTGACAATAAATTTTTTCCGGTGTTGGTTACCAACGACCAGTTGTTATGTTTACCTGAACCATTTATTCCTGCATAAGGTTTTTCGTGCAGAAGCACTTTGAAGTTATGACGACGTGCAACTTTATCCATCACATCCATCAATAATTGATTGTGATCGACAGCAAGGTTTATTTCTTCAAACACCGGAGCACATTCGAACTGACTTGGAGCGACTTCATTGTGACGTGTTTTAAGTGGAATGCCCAATTTGAAAGCTTCAATTTCAAATTCCACCATAAATGCATAAGCTCTGGCAGGAATTGATCCAAAATAATGATCTTCGAGTTGTTGTCCTTTGGCAGGGATGTGACCAAAAACAGTTCTTCCGGTTGTTTCCAAATCGGGTCGTGCATTATACATTGCAATATCGATGAGGAAATATTCTTGTTCAATACCAAGAGTTGCATTTACTTTGGTTACATTTTTATCGAAATACTGACAAACAGGAACAGCGGCTTGATCAAGTTCATGAAGCGCTTTTAATAATGGCGCTTTATAATCGAGAGTTTCTCCTGTATAAGAAACAAATATGGTTGGAATGCATAAAGTTTTTCCTGACGTACTCTCCATAATAAAAGCAGGTGATGTTGGATCCCAAGCGGTATACCCACGTGCTTCAAAAGTGTTTCGAATACCACCACTTGGAAAACTGGATGCATCAGGTTCTTGTTGAACCAGAGCACTGGAAGAAAAATTTTCGATCGCACGGTTTGCCATCAGCTAATTCAAAAAAAGAATCATGCTTTTCAGCAGTTGATCCGGTTAGTGGTTGAAACCAATGTGTATAATGAGTTGCACCTTTCGATATAGCCCAAGTCATCATTGCTGTAGCAACTTGTTCTGCAACATTCCTCTCAATTTGTTGTCCACTATCAATTGCTTCCAAAACCTGTTTGTAAGGTTCTTTTGAAAGAAATTTTTGCATCGTTTCTTTATCGAAAACGTTTTGTCCAAAATAATCTGAAATTTTTCCCTCAGGGGATGTAACTACATTTGGACTGCGAGTAGTTGCACTTTCGAGTGCTTTAAATCTTAAAGTTGCCATTTTTTAATTTATTTTCGACAAATGTATAAAATAATAGGGGGGTGTGTCAAGAAAAGATGTTTTTTTTCAACAATCACTTAAAAAATTGGACTTGTTGAGAAAATATTGAGAAAAATTTGAGAATGTCGAGAAAAACTAAAAAGTTAGGTAATTGATGATAAACAAATCAATTATTATTAAATGGCCTGATTATCAAACGTATAGCTCTATCATAGGAAATATAACTCCATAACCAGTTAATAAAAACGATAACTCTGTTTCGAAAACCTACAATAGTCATCAGGTGAACAGCCATCCAAACTAACCAGGCAAGAAAACCCTTCAGTTTAATAAAAGAAAAATCAGCAACAGCTTTATTTCGGCCAATGGTGGCCAAAGAGCCGAGGTTTTTATATTTGAAAGAAGTGAGTTTTTTAGATTTATTTTCAGCAACAAAATTTTTAGCCAGATTGGCTGCCTGTTGTATGGCAACCTGAGCAACCATTGGGTGACCTTTTGGATATTTTTCATTACCTAACATAAGTGCTATATCACCAATAGCGTAAATATTTTCATACCCATCTACTCTATTATATGAGTCGACCAATATACGTTGATTGCCGGCCACAGATTTAGGATTGATGCCTGAGATAGTTTCTCCCCTGACCCCTGCTGACCAAATAAAACTGGCCGTGTTGATAGTTTTGTCATCATTGATTGTTACTTTTTCGCCATCATAATCTTTTACAGCGGAATTTAGCAACACTTCAACACCCATTGTCAGTAAGATCCTCGAAAGCTTTTTGGGAGGCAAAAGGCAGACATTCCGGCAAGAAGAGATGGGCCTGCTTCAACCAGGATAATCCGGGCATGTGAAAAATTCAGTTCGGGGTAATCATTGGGAAGTACATGTCGTTTTAATTCACACAAAGCGCCGGCAGTTTCAACTCCGGTTGGACCACCACCGGCAATAACAAAATTGAGATACTTTTGATTATTGGAAGTTTGCACCAACGATTGCTCCATGTTTTGCAAAATCAAACTTCGAAGATCAAGTGCTTGAGTACAGACTTTTCATAGGCATTGCATTTTCCGCAACGTTCTTCATACCAAAAAAATTATTGGTAGAACCCATTGCAAGAACCAGATAATCGTATGAATGGTTCCATATTAGTGGCAAGTGAATTTGTTCTGAGTATTTACTTCTTTAACTTCTGCCATTCTGAAAAATAAAGTCCTTATAACCTTGAAAAATTTTGCGCAGTGGATAGGCAATGGAATCGGGCTCCAACCCACCGGTTGCCACCTGATAAAGTAAAGGTTGAAAAGTGTGGTAATTGTTTCTGTCGAGCAGAACGATTTGAAAGCCTTTATTGTGTAATTTTTTAACGAGATTAATTCCGCCGAAGCCACCACCAATGATGACTATTCTTTTAAGTTTGGAAACGGGAATGAGAGAATTTTCCATGACTAACAAGTGATCAAATTAACCCGTGCAAAAGGCATCACCTAAAAAAACAACAACCAATGTTATTTTAGTTCATCCTTTGTTGACTGAATATCTTTTTTTACATCCTCCACCATTTTCTTCTCCTCTTCAAGGTTTATGCCTTGTTTGATATCCTGTTCAATTCCCTGCACGGCGTCTTTCATTTCACGCATTCCTTTACCAAGTCCACGTGGCTAAATCAGGTATTTTTTTGGAACCGAAGAAAAAGAGCACAAAAAGAAGAATCAGCAGCAATTCGCCGGTTCCAATGCTTTCGAGAAAGAGAATGAGAGATAACATATTTAGGATTTGAACTGCCTACAAAGGTACAAATATGTTATTGAATTGACATGAACCCTTCAACTGATAGCGGTAATGACTATTTTTGACCCGATTATTAACAAAAAAGGATCTATTATGCTCAAAAGGAGAAAAACTATGATGTCGAAAAAAACCTATCGAAAGAAGGTTTTCACCAACGACATATTATAGTTGATTTTTTTCTCATTTTGTTTGGGGTTATTTCTGCCGGTTTGGCACTAAAGGGCTTTTTATTACCAAATGGGTTCATTGATGGTGGTGTAACCGGGATTTCACTTTTAGTGGCACAACTTACTAACATAGGATTGCCGTTATTGATTGTATTATTCAACATTCCATTTATTATCGTGGGATATTTTCAAATGGGTCGAAATTTTGCTTTCAAAACAATTTTGGCCATTTGTGCTCTGGCTGCGTCTTATATATTTTTGATTACGAAATTGTTACCAACGATAAATTACTGATTTCCGTTTTCGGAGGATTTTTTCTTGGCTTGGGAATCGGATTGGCGGTGCGAGGTGGATGTGTTATTGATGGAACAGAAATACTGGCATTATATCTTAGCAAAAGAACACCGGTAAGTATTGGTGGAATTATACTCATTATTAACATCATCATTTTTTCATTCGCTGCCATTTTACTGGGTGTTGAACCGGCACTGTATTCACTGCTCACCTATCTTGCAGCTTCCCGAACAGTAGATTTTGTGGTTCATGGTATAGAAGAATACACCGGCGTGACCATTATCTCATGAGAAGTGAAGAGATTCGAAAAATGATTACCGAGAGAATGGGACGAGGAGTTACTGTTTACAGAGGGAAAGGAGGTTATCGTCAGAAAGATGAAGATGAAAATGAGGTGGATGTTATTTTTACTGTGGTTACCAATCTGGAGATTACCCGATTGAAAAGTGAAATTGAAAAAATAGATTCAAAAGCCTTTCTTGTTATGAATACCGTAAATGAAACCAAAGGTGGCACTTTAAAACGCAGAAGCCTGGGCTAGGGTAATCAGGAAAAATAAGAGTTATTTTAAAAAACGATCTTACTGAAATCCCTTAATTTTAAAATCAGATTCGCTTTTCAAATTCATTGGTAATTTTTCAATCAAAACAGATGGTATCTATCGCCAATGGTTTTATATTCTTCAAAGTTTTTCGAAGATCGAATATCAATAAATAATTGTTTAAAGCAAAAAAAATCCCACCTTTTATGGATGGGATTTTACAATTTCATTGAAGAAGTTTATTTTTTCTCCGGATCAGACTTTTTAAGTAAGTCAACAACTATCGGAGTTGCAATACAAAGAGAGGAATAAGTACCTACAACGATACCGATCATCAACGCAAATGAGAATCCACGGATTACTTCACCACCAAAAACGAAAATCGCAAACAATACGAAGAAGATAGTTAACGAGGTATTTATTGTACGGCTCAACGTAGCATTCAGGGCATTATTGATAACAGTTTTTATTTCAGACTTGTGGTGAATTCCTAAGAAATTCACGAACCCTGTCGAATACAACCACGGTATCGTTGATAGAATAACCCATTACCGTAAGGATAGCAGCAATAAACGCCTGATCAATTTCCAATGAGAATGGTAAGATACCCCAGAAGAGTGAGAATATCGAAAGCAGAATTAAAACATCATGTGTAAGTGCTATCAATGCACCTAATCCAAATGCCCATTTACGGAAACGCAATACGATATAAAGGAAGATTACAATCAACGAAAATAACAAAGAATAAGAAGCAGACACTTTGATATCATCGGCAACCGTAGGACCAACTTTTTGTGAGCTCATAATCTGGCTTGGTTTAATTCCTAAACCGGTAATTAAAGCTTCTTCAACTTGGGAATCGGCTTCAGCTGAATTCTCTTCAATAAGATATGAAGTAGTTATTTTCACCTGGTTGCTAGAACCAAAAGTTTTCACTTCAGGAGCAGCATCTTAAAAGGTGTTGCCAATTTTTGCGCGTACATCAACAGTTGATACATCATTCATCAAAACGTACTACATACGAGCGACCTCCTTTAAAATCAACACCGGTGCTGAATCCTCTGAACACCATTGAACCAATTCCAATTATAATTACGATACCGGAAATTGTATAATAGAGTTTACGTTTTGATACCCAGTCGAAATTGATATTCTTGAAGGCATTTTCAGTAAATTTGGTAGAGAACCTAATGATTTTATTTTTAGCAAGGCGCCATTCAAATATTAATCTTGTTATGAATATTGCAGAAAATAATGAGGTAAGAATACCAATGATAAGAGTTGTAGCAAATCCTTGAATCGGACCTGAACCGAAGATATAAAGAATAATTCCTGAAAGAAGTGTTGTTACGTTAGAGTCAATGATAGAAGAATAAGCCATTTTGAAACCATCAGAGATAGCCAAACGCATTCCTTTGCCGGCTCTTAATTCTTCACGGATCCTTTCATAAATAAGGATGTTGGCATCAACAGCCATACCCAAAGTAAGAACGATACCTGCGATACCCGGCAGAGTAAGAACCGCACCTAAAGACGCGAGCACTCCAAAGACAAAGAACACGTTCGCGAATAAAGCAAGATCGGCAACCCATCCTGCATTACTATAATAGAATACCATGAACACTAGGATCAACAAAAGGGCAATCACAAAGGAGACTAATCCTGAGTTGATGGCTTCCTCACCAAGTGATGGTCCAACAATAGCCTCTTCAACAATTCTTGCGGGAGCAGGAAGTTTACCTGCTTTAAGAATATTTGCAAGATCTTTTGCTTCGTTAATTTCGAAATTACCGGTGATATTTGAATTTCCACCTGCGATTTCACCTTGTACAGTTGGGAAAGAATAAACGCTTTCGTCAAGAACAATGGCAATCGATTTTCCAATATTCTCAGCGGTTAATCGCTTCCATGTTTGAGCTCCTTCCGGATTCATGCGCATGGTAATTTCAGGCTTGCCGTTAAATTGTCCAAAATCTTGACGTGCATCTGCAATAGCACCACCATCTAAAGGAGGTAACTTATCACGACCGTTAGTTTTGATTGCAATTAATTCCAGCGCAGATGATTCTTTTGTTGGAGGTTTTACCCCCCAACGGAATTCCATGTTTTTAGGAAGAATAGCTTTGATATCATCTCTTTGAAGAATTGCGTTTACTTTTGAAGTATCCTTAATTAATGAATAACCAACAACCGGCCCTTTTTGATACTCACTTTGTCCTTGCTGATTTTGAAATATTGCAGGGCTTAAAACAGCAAACAGTGGATTTTCTTTAGCAAATTGATCGAAAGATTGTTCGCAGAATGTGTCTTTCCCTGCAGTAGTAGAATCGCTTTTTAATTTGATCAAGTAATGCTGTTTGAGTAGTATCGGGTGTTATTTCTGCTAATGTTGAATCAGGGTTTGAAATTGCACCGGTTGAATCGTTCTCAAGAGTAGCCATTAAAGAATCTTTCTTGACCTCCGTTTTAAGAGCATCGTTCACAGAGTTCAGATGATCGAAAACATCTTTATTCTCCCAGGTTTCCCAAAACTCAAGCTTTGCAGTACCTTGAAGAAGTTTTCGTACACGCTCAGGCTCTTTTACACCGGGAAGTTCCACCAGAATTCTACCCGATCCTAACTGTTGAATATTAGGTTGAGTAACTCCGAATTTGTCAATTCTCGAACGAAGAATGTTGAAAGAACGACTAATTGCTGCATCAGATTCTTCACGAATAACTGATATTACTTCTTCATTAGTTGAATTAAAGGTAATGCGGTCCTGAAGATCCATTGTGCTGAAAACGGCAGCCAGTTTGGCGTTAGGATCAGCTTTTACAAAGGCTTCACCAAAAAGGGTCACAAAATCCTTTTGAGAATCTTTTTGTTGCAATTCGGCATCAGCAATAGCTTTATTAAAAGTTGGATCTTGGCTGTTATTGGCCATTGAACGAATAAGATCTACCACAGAAACCTCCAGGGTCACGTTCATACCACCCTTTAAGTCAAGCCCAAGGTTCAATTCGCGTTCTTTACATTCACGAAAAGTATAATTTTTGACCAGAAGGTTATAAACAGGCTCTCCTGAAATAGAGTCCATATAAGCTTGATAAGCCTTCGCATCACCCGCGGTAGCTTCCCTTGCATTGTTTTCTACATTCCGGGTAACCAGGGTAAACGACAACTGGTAAATACAAACAATTGCCAGAATAATCGCAAAAAACTTAATAGCGCCTTTACTTTGCATGAATCTATAGTGTTAAATGTTTCAATTTTTTTGAGCCTGCAAATATAGGATTAAAAGTGAACTATTACAATATTCACATATTAGTAGTAACATTTTGAAAATCAATAAATTAATGAAACTTATCAACTGATTGCAAGTGAACCTGTTGAGCTATTTAGGAGAACCATCTAGAAATTTCAGGCTAAACGATTTCTTTTCGATTATTTTGGGGATGTTGAGAAAGCGGGCTTTTGAAAGAAGACAATAAACGGATTTGCATTTGGATTGTAACGCGAAACTAGCATAGAAGTCGACAATTGGAGCAAGTCTCAGAAAAATTTTTAGATATCTAAATGACTCTTTTTTAGCATTTTAATACTTGATGTCTTCAATTAATCTGATCTGGTAAAAGCTCAACGATCCATCTTGGTAGGCTAACTTCAGGAACCATTAAGTTTTTGGGGAAATTAGTTACTGAAAACTGGGAATGAAAGCTCAATAAAATCGAGGCTACTGTTGTGAAACCTGAATAATATTGATATTTGAGCTTTAAGGACAACTTGGAATTGCTAATCAACCTGTCGGGAGATTTGCTGATTAAGAAAAATAATGGAGATACTTGTATGAGTAGGTTGATAGTGCATTCCTAAAACAAGAGCAAAACAATTTCACGAGCATTGAAACAAAGTCTCGATATCGTAGAATAAACTATTAAAAGAACAATAATTAAGGAATGATTCAAAATTAATTTTTCAAATTTGGTGAATTAATATCTTTTGTATACTTTTCAAAACTAAAATCTAAATGCCCTAAACCATGAAAAAGCTTGTAACAATGCTGTTTCTCTTGCTATTTGGCGGAAACAGCACATTTGCCCAAGATATGTTGGGTATTCGAAATTCCAATTATGCCGGTATCCAAGGCTTAGGAATGAACCCGGCATCTATTCACACTTCAAGGATAGATATTGACATCAACCTTATTGGAATTGGTGCTACAATAGAAAATGATTTTATTTACATTCCTCAAGATGAGCTGAAATTTTTTGGCATTAAAAACATCATGAATAAAATGGATAACAAGGAATATCTTGATGAATTTCAATTTCAGAATGCAGAGGGCCTATACAATGCTTATTCAGCAGTTGCAGTTTATGGACCAGGTGCAATGTTCAACATTAAAAACAAACACACTTTTGCCATCACCACACAATTCCGTCACCATGTATCAGCTAATGATGTTGATGGCCACATTGCAAAGTATGCTGTAGAAGGACTTGGTTACGATCCTTTACATGGAAACGTATTTTCTGCTACCGATTTTCAGTTAAATATTCTCAATTGGTTGGAATATGGATTATCATATGCTACTACCTTGAAAGAAACGGAAAAAGGTTCCTTGACAATGGGAGTAACGCTTAAATTGCTAAATGGTCTTGCTGGTGCTTATGCCGAAAATCCTGATTTGCGTTATGATGTTTTAAATGATAGTGACATGGTATTTTTACCCGGATCATCAATTGATTATGGCCGGACAGATTATAATTCATTTGATGAGGTATCAAATTACGGTGATTTTGTTAATGGTTCCGGCTTTGGTGCGGATATTGGTTTTACTTATGATTTCCTCAAAGATCCTTCTGAATGGCAATATGAGATGGATGGAGCAAAACAACATGATCCTACCCTGAATCGATACAAGCTTCGTTTAGGCTTTTCAGTTATTGATTTAGGGAAAATAAATTTTAAAGATAATTCAGGGGTGTATCATTTGGAAACTAATGACATTGGATATTACAATGATTATAATGTTGATGAATTTGATGACAATATTGATTTTGATAAATCGATGAGTGCTATTTTTTACAACGGGGACTCATTGGCTTCATTCAGAAATGATGATTTCAAAATGAACCTTCCAACCGCATTAAGTTTGCAAGTTGATTGGAATGCCTATAAAAAGTTTTATGTAAATGCTGCCTATACACAAGGAATAAAAAATAGTAAACCCGGAGTTGATAAAGCAAACGTACTTTCGGTAACTCCTCGTTACGAAACGAAATGGTTTGATGTGAGTTTACCTATTTCATATTACAACTATGCAAGCGATGTAACCCGAATTGGTTTGGCCATGCGCTTTGCGAGTTTTTATATTGGAAGTGATCGAATAGGAAGTTTGTTTGGATTATCTGATATGTATGGTATGGATGTTTATGCCGGACTTAAATTTTCAATTAATAAAGAACGCACTGCTGATTATGATGGTGATCGAATTTCTGATGCAAAAGACAAATGTCGTGAAATAGCAGGTCTACTAAAATTTGAAGGGTGTCCTGATAGAGATTTAGATGATGTACCTGATGCGATTGATCAATGCCCGGATGTAAAAGGAACTGTTGCATTGGCAGGCTGTCCTGATACAGATGGTGATGGTATTACTGATGCAAAAGACGATTGTCCGACTACACCTGGATTACCACAATTTAATGGTTGCCCAGACACTGATGGTGATGGCATTACTGATGCAGAGGATGAATGTCCTTCAATTGCAGGTATTCTTCTTTACAAAGGTTGTCCTGATACAGATGGCGATAGTATTCCTGACCCTCAGGATGATTGCCCAACCACAAAAGGATTGCCTGAGTACAAAGGTTGCCCTGATTCTGATGGTGATGGATTACCCGATCCTCAAGATAATTGTCCATTTGATGTAGGACCTGTTTCCAACAAAGGCTGTCCTGTTAAAATTACTCAAGCACCAGTAGTAATACCTGCAAAATTGACTGAAGAAGAACAGGAAATCATCAACAAAGTATTCTCTAACTTACAATTTGAAACCGGCAAAGCTGTGATAAAGGAATCTTCATTTGCTTCACTTGATGCGTTGGCGCTAATGATGAACAAACGAACTTCATTCAAATTAAATATAGATGGCCACACCGATAACACCGGTTCTGCAGCTACAAATAAAACTTTATCAAAAAAACGTGCCGATGCAGCTAAAACTTATTTGGTAAGTAAAAATGTTGATTCAACCAGAATTAATTCTCAAGGTTTTGGAAAGGATAAACCTATTGCAGATAACAAGACTGCTGAAGGAAGAGCTAAAAATAGAAGGGTGGAATTTCTACTATTTGAATAAAACGAATATATTTGAGATCAGAAAAGGGCCGGAAATTGCCGGCTCTTTTTATTTATCATTGTTATGTTTCATTAAAATTTGGAGTTATCATTTAATTTTCGGATCATTGTTGAATAACTAGGTGGCGAAAGAACAAGTATGAGTAAAATAAAAAATGACGCCTGGGGTTCCAGGGTAGGATTGGTTTTGGCTATGGCCGGAAACGCTGTTGGACTTGGGAATTTTTTACGTTTCCCTGTTCAAGCTGTTAATAATGGCGGTGGTGCTTTTATAATCCCTTATTTGGTTTGTTTCTTATTGATGGGTATTCCATTGCTTTGGATCGAATGGTCATCGGGTAGGTTTGGTGGTAAAAACGGACATCACTCTACTCCTTTTATCCTGCATTCAATGAACAAAAAATCGATGTGGAAATATATTGGAGTTTTTGGAATTTTTACCAACATAGCTGTTGCTGCGTACTATTGCTACATCGAAAGTTGGACGATGGCGTATGTTTTTCATTCAATTTTAGGCACTTTTGATGGACTTAAACAAAGTGAGGTAGCGGCTTTTTTCGGCAACTATATTAATATCTCCTCCTCAACAACAGGAATTCCTTATGAGGCAGTAATTTTTTATGTGTTTTGTTTATTATTGAATACCTGGATATTATCTAATGGATTACATGGTGTGGAGAAGGTAGCAAAAATTGGAATGCCTTTATTAATTCTCTTTGGAATTTTTCTTGCTTTCAAAGGACTTACTTTGGGTACCAGTGGAGCAACTGCTGAACATCCTGATGCAAGTGCTTGGGCAGGTTTGAATTTTTTATGGACTCCTCAATTTGACTCACTCACCAATCCGAAAGTTTGGCTGGCAGCTGCCGGACAAATATTTTTTACTCTTTCAGTTGGAATGGGAACCATACAATGTTATGCCTCCTATGTTCGATCAAAAGATGATATTGCACTGAATGCTGTTTCTGCAGGTTTTATGAATGAATTTGTTGAAGTGGTATTAGGAAGTTTAATTGTAATTCCAATTGCAGCAGGTTATCTGGGTATCGACTGGTTGAAAGAAAATGCCGGCTTCGGGATGGCATTTCAAACAATGCCTTATCTGTTCGAACAATGGGGACCATTCTTATCAACTCTTGCAGGGGTGATGTGGTTTGGATTATTGTTTTTTGCCGGAATTACCTCATCGCTGGCAATGGGAACTCCTTGGATGGGCTTTATGAAGGATGAATTTAAATTTGACAGAAAAAAAGGTGCTTGGACGTTCGGATTAATTACTTTGATAATGGGATTACCTACGGTTTTCTTTTTTCAACATGGGGTATTTGATGAGTATGATTATTGGGCAGGTACAGTGTCGTTAGTGATTTTTGCTTTAGCAGAAACAATTTTGTTTGCCTGGATTTTTGGAATGGATAATGGATGGAATGAGATAAATTCCGGTGGTGACATCAAAGCTCCTAATATTTACCGCTTCATCATAAAGTGGGTTACACCTACTCTTTTGTTTTTTGTGTTTATGGGTTCATTAATTACTCCTGAAAATAATGATTGGATAAATGCGCTTAGCAATGGTTGGACTCTTGATAACAGTTCCATCATAAAACAATTATTTCAATCCGGTTTGAAAGAACAAATTGCAGCAACTGTTGATCCTGTACAAAAACAAGCTCTCGAAGCCCGACATTGGTACACCATATTTGCACGATGTATGTTACTTGGATTGTTTATCTTTATTGCCGTATTAGTGAATATTGCATACAATAAAAGAATTAAAGCAAGGAAATTAAAATCATGAATACTTCCGCATTAATATTGATGGTGACTACTATGTCTATTGTCATTGCCATTACAGCTTATTTTTTCTGGAAAGTTTTAACTATTCCACCACGACGCGAACCTGATTCTTACACCGATAATGATGATGAAAACCAATAGCTAATCATCCACAAAGCAATCTAATTAATTTAAATTTTTCCATTTATTTTTCAATTTTTCGACATGTTTCAATCAAAATTAAAATCCTTTTTCAAGGATTATTTTACACTCACCAGCCGTGAACGCAGAGGAGGAATTGCACTTGCTCTCATAATAATAAATCAACTTTTGATTATCATTTGGATGAACTATATCCGAACTGCTGAATTACCGGATATGAAAAATTATTCAATCGAAATTATTCAATTTGAAAAGGATGTTTCAAAACAAAATAGTGATTATCGACACCAAAACAAATCATATGATAGAGATAATTTGAAAACCAATGAAGTAAGTGTAAAAAATTTACATTCATTCAATCCAAACACAATTTCAGATGCCGAATGGTTACAATTAGGTTTGACGGGATATCAAGTAAAAATCATTAGAAATTTTATTAATAAAGGAGGTGTTTTCAGAGATAAAGAATCCCTATCTAAAATTTATAGTATTTCGACTGATCAGTATATCGAGTTGGAACCGTTTATTGTAATTCCTGAAAAGGCACACTCCTCCTATTCCAACTCCCCAAACAAAAGTCCTAACAAAAAGGTTTTCAGTAAAATAAACGTCAACACCGCCGACACTATACAACTACTTGAACTACCAATGATTGGTGCCGGCAAGAGCTCGAATGATTTATAAATACCGATTGGCTCTTGGTGGATTTCATAATCAAAATCAACTGCTTGAAGTATTTACAATGGACTCATCCACCCTAGCAGTTATAGCACCACACATTTTCATTGATTCATCTGCAATCACAAAAATTAATTTCAATAGTGATACTTTGAAACACCCCTACCTCACCAAACAACTTGCACAAGTGATTAAATCGTACCGAAAACAGCACGGTAATTTTACTCATATATCTGACTTAAAGCAGATTACACTTATGAATGAGCAAATCTATTTAAAACTTGTTCCATATGCCTCATTTGAATAATTTTGCACCGCACCGGAACTCACAGTGACAAGTGACAAGTGACAAGTGACAAGTGACTAATGACCAGTGACCAACTTGCCTTCCGCTCAGGATTTAGACAAATGACTAATATCAATTTAAACCATTTATGGAATTTCAAGAAAACGAAAACCAAAAACTAATTGCTCAAACCATTCGCGATTTTGCCGAAAAACACATCCGTCCGAAAATGATGGAGTGGGATGAGTCTCAAGAATTCCCTTTAGAAGTTTTTAAAAAATTAGGTGAATTAGGACTGATGGGAGTTTTAGTACCAACACAATATGGTGGTGCAGGTTTAGGATATTTCGAATATGTAACTGCAATTGTTGAAGTTGCAAGAGTTTGCGGCTCCATAGGACTTTCACTGGCTGCTCACAATTCATTATGTACAGGCCATATCATATCTTTTGGTAATGAGGAACAAAAGAAAAAATATCTTCCTAAGCTCGCAACTGCCGAATTTCTTGGTGCATGGGGTTTGACGGAAGCTAACACAGGAAGTGATGCCATGCGAATGCAATGTGTTGCAAAAAAAGAGGGAGATCATTGGATTATTAACGGCGCCAAAAACTGGATAACCCATGGAAAAAGCGGTGATGTAGCTGTAGTACTTGCACGAACCGGTGAGTTACTTGATTCACGTGGGATCACAGCTTTTGTGGTTGAAAGAGGTACTCCGGGATTCAAAGCAGGCAAAAAAGAAAATAAACTAGGTATGCGTGCTTCAGAAACTGCAGAAATGATTTTCGAAGATTGTAAAGTTCCCCATAGTAACGTTTTAGGTGAAGTTGGTGATGGATTTATTCAATCGATGAAGGTATTAGATGGTGGAAGAATTTCTATCGCTGCACTCTCCTTAGGAATTGCAAAAGGAGCATTTGATGCAGCTTTAAAATACTCAAAAGAACGCCAACAGTTTGGAAAACCCATTTCAGAATTCCAAGCCATCGGATTCAAATTGGCTGATATGGCAACGGAGATTGAAGCATCAGAACTTCTGATTATGCAAAGTGCAGATCTTAAAAATCGAGGAGAAAAAGTTTCTAAACAATCGGCATTTGCAAAATATTTTGCATCAGAAGTTTGTGTTAGAGTCTCGAACGAAGCTGTTCAAATTTTTGGAGGTTACGGGTACACTAAAGATTTTCCGGTGGAGAAATTTTATCGAGATTCAAAACTATGTACTATTGGAGAAGGAACTTCTGAAATTCAAAAGCTGGTTATTGGAAGAGAAATCCTTAAATAAATCGTCTTTCGTATAGAGTTCCATCACATGACGCATGAATTATCAAAAACACGGGATTATTAGCCATTAAAGATAGATTTCTTCCTAATAGTGAAATTTTCGGGCAAAATTAGGTGATAAAAATCATAAGTGGTTTTGACAAGTGTCATACATCAATTTTTTGAAAAAGAATATTTTTGTTTCGTATATTTTGAACTATGCGAATTATGTCATTACATTTTTATTCTTATGCCCGAAAAGGTTACGAATTCATTGATGAGGTATCTAGAGAGTTAAAAACAACAGATACAGACAAAGTGGGACGTATGATACGTTGTGTATTGAGAGCATTGAGAAATCATCTTTCCATTGAAGATGGATTTAGTTTGATGGCACAATTACCTATGGCTTTGAAAGCGGTTTTTGTGGATGGTTGGAAAATAAATTCTGGAAATCAAAAATTAGCTCATCTGACAGATTTTATTGCTGAAGCCCTAAAGGAAGATGATCAATCGGCCTGGAAGGATTTTTCGGGTGAGGATGAAGCAAAGATTTCTATTATCGCAGTTTTCAAAATATTAAAAGGACATCTCGCTGCAAACGAAGCTCAACAAATTAATAATGTTTTACCTGAGGATCTACAAAAACTTCTTTAAAAGTTGAAAGTTTAAGATCATTATTTCTAAAAGCCTTCCCATTCAGGTTGGCGGTACTTTAACCAAAATTTTTGTAACGCTTTTATCTCGTAGGGCATTTGATACAATTCCAAATGATATCGTTTTGAAGAAAGTGTTTTAATTGTTCTTTTTTGAAATGACGACATTTTGTAATCCGAAACTGTAGGAAAATATCCATTGAGGACTGTTTCAAAATTTTTTATCAGATCAATCATGTAGGGTTTCAACCAGGGTGTGAGCGGATTTTTTCGCAGATCAAAGTTTTCCCACCCGGCATTGAGCCATTCTTCAAGTTTTTCAGGAAACTTAAAACCCGATTTCTTTACTAATTCGTACATTTCTGAGCCTTCAGTAGGCACCGGACTATAAACATAAATAATAATCTCGGTATCGGGATTTACTTCTTTTACTTTACGGATGAAAGCAATGTCCCCCTTTATCCGCTCAAATACTGCTTTTTCGGTAGTAGCAGGTGTACCTAACACAAAAGAATACTCAGGAATGATATTAAATTTGCGAAGACGTTCAGCAAACTCCAAAATTTGCGCTCCGGTTTGAGTACCGCCTTTATCCATTTCCTTCAGCACTGCATCGTTTCCCGTTTCTGCACCAAAAAATATCATTTTACAACCCGCATCTTTCATTAGTTGAAGTGATTCATCTGAATATTTATTCAGAGTATCTATTCTTCCTTCACCCCACCAAGTGATTTTTTCGTTTTTGATCAGGTTTGAAAACTCAACAGTTCTCTTTTCGGAAACAAAAAAATTGTTGTCATGAAATTCAACTGCATCTCCACCATATTTATTTTTTAAATATAGAATATCATTATAAATCAATTTTGCTGATTTGCCTTTCCAACGCGCATTGTAAATTGGAACAACTGCACAAAATGAACAGGTAAACGGACAACCAAAACTTGAGTGATAGGCAATTGTTTTACTTCCCAAATATGATTTGCCTAAAAATTTTTGTATCGGATAAAATGTATTTAATTTCTCGTAAGGTAAGGTTGGCAATTCATCCTGATCATAAATTTCATCCTTATGCGTAAAAATAATTTTGTTGTCTTTTTTAAAAATGAGATTACTTACTAAGGCCGGGTCGCCTCCTTGCTCAATTGTTTCTAAAAGTTTTGGAAACGCCTTATCGCCCGGACCATTTACAATAAAATCAATTGCATTTGAATTGATGGATGATTTATACTGATTAGTTGCAAAATAACCTCCCCAAATAATTTTAATATCCGGGTACTGTTCTCTAATTTTCAAAGTAAATGGAATTGCTTGTTTCAACTGTGGTCCCGGCATAACCGTACATCCAAAATAGGCAAAACGACCCTCGTTAAGATATGCCTCAATTTTAGACCAGGGATCAGCCTCTACGTTCCCATCCACTAAAACGTAATCCCATTTGCCATCTATCGAAGCTGCAACTTGCAATATAGAATTGGGAATCCGAGGTTTATAATGATTGCTACGTGGATTAAATAAAAGAACAGCTTTTCCCGACATGGATGGATTATTTGATATGGTTAGAATTCAGACGAAATGCCAAGTTACTAAAAATCTCTGATTGTCTACTGGATTTGGGAATTTGCATGTTACAACATATATTATTGATTATATTTGCAATTGAGGAGTGTCCGAATAAACGACACTATAGGCACGTTTCATTAAGCACAACCTTCCCATGAAAATTGAAAAGGAAATAAAACAGACACAAAAATTTCAATCAGAATATCACAAATTAACGGTAAATATTTTATATACTGCGTCATGGATCAACCAGTTATACACTCAAAAACTTAAGAAATTTGATTTAACACCTCAGCAGTTCAACATTTTACGAATTCTCAGAGGGCAACATCCATCTCCTGCAACTGTCAATTTACTAATTGATCGAATGATCGACAAAAGTAGCAATGCATCCAGGTTAGTTGACAGGTTACAGGAAAAAGGATTTGCGAGTCGAGGAATGAATGAAACCGACAAGCGAGCAGTGAATGTTATGATTACTCAAAAAGGATTAGAAACCTTAAAAATAATAGATGAAGATACGCATTTACTCGGTGAGATTACCGCAGCGTTATCAAAAAATGAAACAGTAGAATTGAATCGATTACTGGACAAAATCAGAGGCTAATTCATTTTGAAAAAATATTTTCAAATTTAAATCATTTGTTTTGGTCAGCACTTTTCAAACAACAAATTTCGATCAGCAATTATCATAAATTTTTATCACAGCTTTAACTGTATCAACCATCAGCGGCACTTCTCTGCGATTAAATTCCTGCTGATAAGTTAACAATGAATGCATCACAATGAATAATTCATTATTATCATTACAAGGATAGGCACCGGGAACATTTGGAAGAAATCCGGTATTCAAACTAACAACCTTCATACCACTGTAAAGTGCTTCCAGAAAAACGTAACCGGCCGATTCATACCCGGAAGTATGTAATAAAATTTTGGAAGATGCCATATTTTGCAGCACCTCATCACGGCTGAGTTTGCCTGTTAGAGTTAAAGAATCTTTGAGTTTCTTTTCTCCAATTTTATTTTTTAAAACTTCAAGAAGAGGGCCATCACCTATAATTTTTCCAGTAATATATGGAAATTCCTTTTTCAGTTTTTCAAAAATATCTACGAAGAGAGAATAATTTTTAAGAAAAGAAATTGATCCAACTCCTAACACATCAATAACTCTAATGTTTCCGCTCTCATGTTCTGAAAAATCAAGTGGCTCGATGCCGAAAGGAATTATATGTTGAGATTGAATTTTATAATTTATTTTTAGTGAGTTGGCTGAATTCTGTGAGTTGGCAATTATAATTGCATTTTTTAGCTTGATGTATTTCATGTATTTATTCGTAGGCAGTACATCTTGTCCCATAACATGACAAATGAGTTTGGCGCCGGTCAAAACTGAGACCCATCTTCCAACAAGAGCACATTCGGTCAACCAGAAAGCATGAATAATATCAATAGGATTTATTTCATGATACCTTTTCAGAAATTTCATAACAGCGGTCCATGTTTTCCACCGACTCGGAAATTTGGTATTGCACCCACCGGCCGAAAAGCAAGAAATTCCATTCCAAACATAGGAACCTTTTGTGAAAGGATATTGAAAAGTTACTACTTGAATATGAGCATAAGAACCATATTGCACCTTCAACTCCCGTACAAATAATTGAAGTGCAGGAATGCAGGTGGTATCTTCGCTATTCGCCGGAAATCCCGGAGTCAGTAGTACTATGTTTTTTACGGATTTCATAAATTTCCCATCCATCATTAAAAGTAGTCATTAATTTTGAATTTGAATGCTCAAAAATAAAATTATAATTTAACATTGGATTTTTACCTTTCCACTGATTGACAAAAGCGGTTTTATTGATTACCAGTAAAGAAGAATCAACGATATTGACAAATAAACCATCATACAAATTTATTATCGTTCCGGTGTATCCGTAACTATTTAAGGCACCATCCATTCCAAGAGTATATACTGTAGGTGAATTAATTGAAATAACTTTAGCGGATATCCTTTGCTCCAATTTATTCAATTTCAAAAAGGGTAAAATCGCTCTGTACAACATCATTGACTGGATACTCAATACCACAAAAAGAGTAAGATTAAACAACTTCTTTCTATAATGAAACCATGAAAGTATAGTAAGAAAAGATGGAAAGCAGATGACCAGAAAAAAAGGAACCACAGCAATCATAAAACGATTGTTCTGGAAAGGAATACCTGCTATGAACAAAGTATATCCGGCTACTGATAATAAAATTGGTACAAATAAAAATGAAGGTTGACGTTTGTTATAAAATAAATAAAAGATAAAAACTATTCCGGTCAAAACAAACCCGGGGTGAATAAAAGTTATCAATACAAAAAGTATATTGGGTAAAGGGTAAGATATTGTACCATTGGGTGAATCAAAGCTGTTTTCGAATAAATTAATTAAGCTCCAATTAAAAACAAAATAATGGTCAAAAATATTTTTTGATTCCCCCATTTTAAAATACATAACTATCAAAAGAGGAAAAATAATTAAAAATGTAGTCGTTAAAATTTGTTTAATTTTTTTATTCTTAAATAAAAAAATAATTATAAAAATAAATACAGGAATAGTGAGTGGTAGCAAAGCAATTCTTGTAAACAAAGCTGCAGAAATGCTGAGAGCCGCAATGTAAAAATGATATACATTTCGTAACTTTAAAAACCTATCTGCAAAATACCAGGATGATACCAATAGGGCCAATGCAGGAATATCGGTCATAATGGATACTGAATACCTGAAAAAATAGGGTGACATCCCCATGAACAACAGGGAATACAGAGCTACTTCTTTCTCACGGCCCGGGAATTCATTTAATAAATAGGATGCCAGCATCACTAATATCCATGCTCCACTGAGCACAGAAATTAATTGTAATGCAAATTGTGGGCCGGTTAACAATCCAATAATTGCTCCGGATAAAGGATAAATTGCGGTCCAGAAATAAGAAGCAGGTCGATTCCCATCTATAAAAAATTGCTGTAAACTTTTACAATACCTTAAGTATTCATGTCCATCCTGACCATACAATCCATTGTAGTCGGTAATAAAAATAAAGAGGAACTGAAATACAACATAAGAGAAAAATATAAAAAAGAGAATTTTATGTTCAGATCTCATGTTTGGATATATTCAATTGAACTTTTCAACTTTACAATAAAAAAGTATCAACTAGGTATATTTATTATCTTGAAAATAGAAATTTATTAAACTATTTATGTTACACAAGTAATAAATTAGAGATATCAATACCGAAATTATAACTCAAATGACCATTGCATAAATGAATAGCAATGGTAGAAATAAATTAGAACGTAAGATTCACGCCAATTGCCGGCAAAATTGGTAATTGATCTACTCTTTCGTTGGTCACGCGATCCACATAAAATATATTTGCACGATTGTAAACATTAATCACACTACCGGTAACTTCGAGATCAGAATTTTTACCAACTGCAAATGATTTTTTAAGAGAAATATCCAGGCGATGATAATATGGCAAGCGACCATCGTTCAAGTCTCCGTAGACTATTCCCAAAGATCCATTATCCTGGGATGGATCAACATTTAATCCACCGGTAAAATTCAGGTATTCATAAAATCCTTGTGTTTGAGTGAATGGAAATCCGGATCCCATGTTCCAACGAGCATCAAACTGCCAATTTAACTTCTTACCAAAAGTATAAGAACCGACTAGATTCACGTTATGTCTTCTATCAAAGTGAGGAACATATTCTCTAACTTCATCACGTCGTGTTACATAACCTAATGAATATACCACCCAAAAATACATACGCTTGTAATCATATTTGATGGTCATATCAAAACCTTTGGCGGTCCCTTCTTCAACAATATAATCGGATTTTAAAATTTCAGGCTCATCCGCATTAGCAGCTACATCTTCAAAAAGCTTGTCGCGATTTACATTTGTTAATTGATTAAATTCTTTGAGGTAAACTTCCATATTCACAGACAAATGCAATGGCAGATCAAGTTCAACACCTCCAATAATGTGAGTTGCTTTTTGCAGTCTTGAAGTTACAGCATCACCACGATATGTATCGGGAAGATTTTCGGGACCGGATAAGAAGCCATAAAACAAGTTAACAACATCCCTATCAGAAGCAGTACTGGTAAGATTCTGAGAATAGAGACCACCGGCGGCTTTAATTCGGATTTTGTTAGTAACATTATACTTTACACCTAAACGTGGTTCAAGTGAGAGTTCAGAAAGCGAAGCGTAATAATGGAACCTCATGCCAGGTTCAATTACCAATTTATTCATCACTTTTTTATAATTCAAATAGGCACCCAGTTCAGTTGTATTTTCTTCTTGTTCAATTTTTGTACCAAGGAAATTATAATATTCAAAATCCGTTTTGAAACCTAATACTTCCAGTCCATATTTGAATTCATCTTGTTTGATGAAATAAGTAAAATTTAATCCAAGATTAAATCCATTTACCAAACTGGTTCTTGGTTTTGCATCGGCTTCTGTTAAAGAAATGTCATACTGAGAAAATGCAAAAACACCATCCATCAACACAGCGGAATTTCCCGGAACCACAACAAAGCTGGTACCAAAGCCGTTTGATTTCCATTTGTATTCAGAAACACCATTATAATTAGCTTTATCATTAAAACTAAATCCAAATACATTTAGTTTACTTCCACCTGAATTGTTTGTGGTAAGCTTTGCATAAAAGTCATTGAAACTATAAGGTAACCCATCTTCATCAACATAAGAATAAAAAGCTTTTGATGTTTTGTCGAGATAAGATGTTTTACCTGAGAAAACAAAAGAGATGTCACCATCACCTTCATTTTTGGCTTTTTTTAACGGTCCTTCAAGAAGTAATTTTGAAGTAAAAGGATTTGCAGAAATTTTTCCTGCAAGTCTTTTTTTATTTCCATCACGTGTTTTAATATCCATAACTGAAGAAATTCTTCCTCCATACTCAGCACCAAAGCCACCTGCATAAACATCAGCATTACGAATGATGTCGGTATCAAATACCGAAAACAAACCAATAGAATGAAAAGGATTATAGATAGTCATTCCATCGAGCAACACTTTATTTTGAATGGGTGTACCTCCTCGAATATATAATTGTCCGCCCTGATCACCTGAAAACACTACACCCGGTAATACTTGTAAATATTGAACCAGATCGGGCTCACCCCCTACTGAAGGAAGTTGTTTTAATTCTTTAGGTGTGATTTTATTAACCGATATCTTTACATCTGTACGTTGCTCCTGTTTTTCAGCTGAAATATCTATAGTTTTTAAATTCACCGATCGCTTGGTGACATAAAGCTTTTTAGTCACAATTTCACCATATCTGACAGCAACAGGAGTTCTTAATGTATCATATTCAATTGAAGAAACAATTAAATCATAAGAACCTTCGGGAACTTTTGAAATAGAGTAATAACCGTTCACGTCGGTAGCAGCACCAAAAGTAGTTCCATCAAGATACACATTGGTAAACAGAACGGGTTCGCCGGTTTCTTTGGAATAAACGAAACCTCTAATCGTTGCGGTTTGAGCAGATGCGGTGATTGCGATGATTTGAATTAATACAAATAAAAATAGTGAATAGATTCGTAAGTTTGACTTCATATTTCCTGATAGTTATTTAGCTGTGCCTGCTAGTTTGAGTAGCACCTCATATTCTGTTTTTGTTAATGGCATCACCGATAATCTTCCTATTCGAACAAGTGCAATGTCTTTTAGTCGAACATCTGATTTAATAATTTTCAGAGTTACCGGTTTCTTTAGTGTTTTGAAAGGTTTTAAATCAACTGCTACCCATCGTTCATCAGTGGTAGTTGGATCCTGATAAGATTCTTTTAAAACCTTTGCTATACCCACTATTTCAAGACCTTCATTGCTATGATAAAACATAACAGGATCACCCTTTTTCATTCCGTTAAGGTGAATTCTGGCGGCATAATTCCGAACACCACTCCAACATGTTTGACCATCGGTCAAAAATTGTTGCCATGGATAAACAGAAGGTTCGGACTTTACTAACCAATAATTCATACCTACTATCGGCTAATGGATTATATTGTGAGAGGCTTAAAGCGTGTATAATTGCCCTAAAGGGACGGCAAAGTAAGGAAATTAAAGTATTAAAAACACGGTAAAATCGATAAAATGAAAAAAGTTGAAATATCTTATATGATTGGATTTCAATACTATAGATTACAAAACATAAATATGTACCTTTATAGAATACAATTACAGGAAATTAAAACAACTGCTTGAGAACATTTGTTTCATCACTAAATTCTAAAAACCATGAAAAAACTAACTTGTTTAAGTACATTTATTATTATGATAATCTTGCAAATAAATGGATATGCACAAACTAAAAGTTGCTGCGCTATGAATTCAACAGGCGACTTTGCGATGTTGGGAAAAGATGCTGACTTTAGAAAAGCACATTTGGTTCCGGATCCAATCAATTTTACTCCAGCATCTGGATCAGAAATCAGTTTTACCACTTCTGATGGAAGAAACGGCAAAGGGTATTTGATTAAATCGGAAGAAAAGAGCAAGAAATTTCTCTTCGTAATTCATGAATGGTGGGGGTTGAATGATCACATCCGTAAAGAAGCCGAAACCTTAGCCCTTGCATTACCCGGAGTGAATGTAATTGCAATTGATTTGTATGATGGTAAAGTGGCCACTAATGCTGATGATGCCGGAAAATATATGCAAGAAGTGAAGCCAGAGCGTGCTTTTGCTATATTAAATGGAGCTTTACAATATGCAGGAACCGATTCCGAAATCCAAACTATAGGATGGTGTTTTGGTGGTGGTTGGTCATTACAAGCAACAATTTTGGCAGGGGAAAACTCGAAAGGATGTGTAATGTACTATGGCATGCCCGAGACAGACATCAACAAACTAGAAAAAATTAAATCACCTGTACTTGGAATTTTTGCAAGTAAAGATGGGTGGATTAATCATACTGTGGTGGATGCATTTGAAAACCAAATGAAGTCATTACACAAGCCTCTGGCAATTAAATGGTATGATGCTGATCATGCTTTTGCAAATCCCAGTAATCCTTCAAAATATGATAAGGATGCTGCAGAGGATGCAAATAAATTAGCTGTGGCTTTTTTACAGAAAAACTTTTAGAAAATAAATTTCATTTTCTGCTTATTCCCAAACAAAGGAGTAAGCAGAAAATGAAATTTTATCTTTATCGAAACCACTTACTCCCCAAATTTTTTTTTGGGCTTTATTGGTAGCATAATCAAGTTGAACAGGTTCACCGCTTGGAACAGGGCTCGAATATTCGATAATTCGCCCTGATTTAAAATCTTCATAAATTAAAACAAGCGCTCGATTATAATATACTACAACTTCCCTATCGAGGTCGATGAGGAGCATTTTACATTTATTACTCAGTCTGTCACTAAACCAAAGATCTCCTTTTTTTAATGCCAAGTAGGTTTTCCTATTGCCAACTTTACGGATAAAATTATAGGCATATTGATAAATGTATCCATTGGAATAATTCAAATACAGATTGTAGGAATAATCAAATCGTGTGTAATAAAAATCTTGCAAGTATTCACGATTATTATAAAAAGTAGGAACCGATCCTATTTCAAAAAAATTATACCAATGATTTTGATAAATGTACCAGTCTTCGGGCTTGTTGTAGGCCAATTTTTCCATTGCTAAAGTACGATGATGGTAACGATAAATGGTTTTCTCTTCATTGTCCATAATCAGGAGATTATCATTTTCATCAAATTCCATATTTCGCACACATCCTTTGTATTCGAGATGAATACTATCAGTAATAACACCAAATTTAATGAGATATACAACAGGGCGATTACACGAATTAAAGGCGATCAATTCATCTGAATTGACCGCCATTTTAAAGTTAAACTGCCCCTCTCCCATAATACTCCTATAGTTGATCGAGAAGAGTTCCTGCTTTGTTAACTGTGCAATTGAAGTAAAAGGATTCACTACGATAGCCAGCAACAATATAAATCGATACATAATTATTTAATTGGAATTACTTCAAAAGTGATCATGATTAGGAGGCCATTTCCGAATTTGGATCTACCGTGATTCCATGGATTTCCATTCTTTTCAATTTCTTTGCTTTCAATCTCAATTTGGTTCTTTCACTAATCAAATACATGGATGGAACAAGAATAAGTGTAAGGAATGTAGCAAAGCCTAATCCAAAGATCATAGTCCATGACAATGGTCCCCAGAAAGCAACGCTATCACCACCAAAATAAATATGAGGATTTAATTCGGTAAAGAGCTTTACAAAGTCGATATTTAAGCCAACCGCAAGTGGAACTAAACCAAGCATAGTAGCTGTTGCAGTTAAAAGTACAGGAGTCATTCTGGTTTTTCCCGCTTCAATTATAGCGGCACGCAATTCCATTCCTTGTTCACGCAATAAATCGGTAAATTCTACCAACAGGATTCCGTTTCGAACTACAATTCCGGCGAGGGCCACAATGCCCACACCAGTCATTATAATTGAAATTTCCATATCAAATATTGCATAACCCAAAAGTACTCCAATTAAACTGAATATGATTTCGGTGAGAATAATTAACGGTTTACTAACTGAGTTAAATTGAGTTACCAAAATGAGAAATATCAACCCTAACGAAATAAGCAAAGCATTACCTAAAAACGACATTGTTTGTTGTTGTTCTTCTTGCTCACCTGTCATATCAATTGCAACACCCTCGGGAAGTTTAAAACTTTTTGCAGCAGTCTGCACATCTGCTACAACTTGATTAGGAGAAAATCCGGTAAGGATATTTGAATAAAGAGTGATTACTCGCTTTTGGTTTTTTCTTTTAATACCGGCATAAGTTGATGAGTATTTTATATCGGTAAAAGATGCTAAAGGAACTTGTCGTACCATTCCACCCATATTCATATCACGATAAGTAATTTTCATATTCCTCAACTGATCAATATTTTCGCGCTGATCTTTTGTTACCCGAAGTTGAATATCATATTCATCATTATTATCACGAAATTTAGAAATTTCTTTACCAAAGATTGCCATCCTAAGCTCTGAGCCAACTTGCCCGGTAGAAATTCCTTCTCTGTTAGCACGTTCACGATCGATATTGAAAACGATTTCAGGTTTATTATTTTGCAAGTCCGTTTTTAATTCCTCAACACCCTGAATTTGTAACGAATCTAAAAACTGTTTCAATCCTGCAGAAGTAGCAATGAGGTCTTCAAATTTATCACCACTGATTTCAATATTAATTGGCTTACCTGTAGGTGGTCCACCTTGTTCCTGATCGACAGAAATTTCGGCACCCGGAATACCTTTTACATTAGAGCGAATTTTTTCAAGATAGTCTCTAGTTGAAACTCCATTACGTTTCCCAAATTCTACAAATGCTACAGTCACCTTTGCACGATTGGCATAGGTAGCCTGATCATTTTCTGCAGGGTCGGTTACACCAACGGCAACATTTGAAATAATTGAAGAAACAATTTCATTGTTTGCACCAACAACATCGGTTACTCTTTTCTCTACAATTTGAGTAATAGAATCGGTGTGTGCCTGATCTGTTCCTACCGGAAGAGTTAAATAAACATAAATAAAATTAGGTTCTCCTTGCGGAAAGAAACGAGTACCGGGAGATCTCCACATTAGGAGCATTATAGTAAATATAAAAAGCGCTACCGTCCCCATAATCATCTTCCAAGGACGATCGAGAGCCCATGACAGCATCCCTTTATATTTTCTAACAAATGCCGGCCAAATCCGTTCTTGAAAATGATTTATTGCTTTCAGAACCCATAATCTGTAAATAATATAGAGTACCATCATAGTAACAAACAAGTTTCCAAAACCGAAATTTCCAGTCACATAAGATATTAATGCTGTTGAAGCCAAAATGATAGAAACAATTTTTATACTTCTATTTCTTTTGGATATATCTTCATCAGCCTCGTGAGGTTTCATAAAACTAGCTGCAAATACAGGGTTAATAATATAAGCAACAAGTAGTGAAGCCGTGAGTGTTATAATTAGTGTGATTGGAAGGAAGAACATAAATTCCCCTACAATACCTTCCCAAAAAGCGAGGGGTACAAAGGGTGCAAGTGTAGTGAGTGTTCCTGAAAGTACCGGCATAAAAACTTCACCGGTTGCATTTTTAGCAGCAGTAATAATATTTACTTTACCATTATCGAAAATACGATGCGTATTTTCGATAACTACAATTGCATCATCCACTACAATACCAAGTGCGAGTAGAAAGGAGAACAACACAATCATATTCATTGTAAAACCAATTATAGGCATAAATAGGAATGCAAGGAACATCGAAAGCGGCACTGAAAGTGCTACAAAGAGCGCATTAGTGGCACCCATAAAGAACATCAATAATATTGTTACCAGAATAAATCCTATGATAATAGTGTTAATAAGATCGTGTAAAGTAACACGAGTTCGATTGGATTGATCACCGGTAATCGTAATTGTTAAATCTTTGGGTAATGAAGATTCCTGCATCTCTTCAAGGATATCTTTAATTTTATCAGAAGCTTCAATTAAATTCTCTCCACTTCTTTTAACAACATTCAGGGTGATTACATTTTTTCCATATAAACGTGCATAGCTTTCCTGATCTTTGAAACCATCTTTTATTTCAGCTATATTTCTAAGATAAATTGGAGCACCTTCGGTGGAAACTACTACAATATTATTTAGGGTTTCAATATCCTTAAATTCACCTTTTACACTGATGGATCTTCTAAGTCCATCCATAGCAACAGTTCCTCCTGAAATGGTCATGTTTTCAAATGCAACTGCATTTTCAATATCCCTCATAGAAACTTTCGCTGCCTGCGCACGGTACATGTCAACATTGATTTGGATTTCTCTTTCAAGAGCTCCAACCATATCAACACGTGTTATTTCTTTCAAGCCTTCAATTCGGTCTTTCAGATCATCAGAATATTTTTTGAGCTTATCAAGAGGGTAATCACCTGCTATGTTTAAGTACAAAATTGGAATATCAGAAAAATTAATTTCCTGAACATTGGGCTCATTGGGTAAATCTGTAGGTAAATCATTGCTAGCTTTATCAACAGCATCTTTCACTTTAAGCTTTGCATCTGCAACATCAACATCTGTGTTAAATTCAACAATAATATTTGAGAAATCCTGAAGTGAATTACTGGTAATTTTTTTCACCCCGGAAATTGATTTCATCTGTTTTTCTAATGGCTTCGAAACCAAATTTTCCATATCCTCAGGGGAAGTTCCCGGATAAATGGTGCTTACAAATATCTGAGGAACAATTATTTCGGGAAAATTTTCTTTGGGTAACGAATTATATGCAGCCAAACCTGAAAGAGTAATTATAATGGTAAGTATAAAAATACTTGTCCTATTATCAATCGCCCAGCTGGAGGGTTTAAATTCTTTAAATTTATCAATCATAATAATTTTTTTTCAGCTGATTTATTTGGTTCTTAGTTCCTGGCCTTCATTTAAATCGCGGTATCCTGCAACTATTACTTGATCTGCTTCAGAAATTCCGCTCACTATTTCTGCTTGCCCATTGTAAGTCATTCCAACAGTTACCACTTTTTTACGAGCTATAATTTTTCCGGATTCATCATTTCCGATCATAACATAGCTCCCGTCTTTGGAGCGCTGAATTAAATCGACTGGCAAAATAAAAGCAGAGTTGGATTTATAATCAACAATTTTCATTACTACAACCATATTAGGACTAAATCCATCAGTATTTCCGGTGAGAGGTACTTCTACATTAAAAGTACGGTTAAGCGTATTAATGCCTTTTGCAGCGAAACCTACTTTTGAAACAATCTCTTTTTGAAGATCTGGAAAATAAAGAATAACATCGTCACCTTTTTTAATTTTTCCGGCATATGATTCACCAACTTCCCCTTTCACTTTCAAATTGGTAAGATTCACAACAGATACCGCAGGCATACCCGGCATAACCGACTGCCCAATTTTAATGGCCACATTATCGACTGTTCCATTCACGGGAGATTTCACTCGAGTAAGATCTAATTGCTCACTTATGGAACCTAATCGTTTCTCCAATGATTCCTTATTATTTTTAGCAGTGAGGTATTGTACTTCGCTGCCAATTTTTTGATCCCATAAATTCTTCTGGCGATCGTAAATAGTTTTTGCAAAATCGTATTGCACCTGAACTTCTGCTAGTGTTTGACGAATTATTTGATCATCGAGTGTAGCTAAAACTTGACCTTTTGAAACACGGTCTCCTTCTTTAACTAGAATTGAATTCACTGTTCCTTGAGTTCGTGAGCTCACTGAGATACTTTCATCACCATCAACCTCTGCTTGGACTTCAACAAAATGGCGAAATTCTTGCGATTGTACTTTTTGAAGAGAAACTAATCGGATTCCTGTATTATCCTTTTCATTGCTGTTCATTTCACTTTTCAACACGCGTATTTCATTGGCAATTTGGGCTTGCTGCTTTAATAACTCATCCAGTTGAGCCTGTTTATCACCCGATTCATTTCCGCCACAAGCAGAAATAAAAAGTGTAATTAAAAATAATGGAAGTATGTTTTTCATAAAATGTTTTTTGGGAATTATATTTTTAGTAAGTGAGATTTTAGGAATTAATATTTAATTAAACCTGCAGCTTTATCAAGATCAATTTTCGAAATGATAGCTTCCAGCAAAGATGTGTAGTAACCTGTTTCAGCCTCTCTCAAGGAGGATTCGGCATCAATTACTTCGAGATTAGATCCAACACCTTGATCGTACTTTATTTTAGAAACACGAGTAATTTCACGAGCAAGATCACGGTTCTTTTCTTCTATTCCAAGTTTGAGCAAGTTATTTTGCAATGTGGTTTTTGCATTTGCATACTCAAGATTTATATTTTGTTCGAGAAGATAAAATGAATTTTTAACTTGATCTTGCTTCAAGCGCGCTTGCTTTGTCTGAGAGTTAATTGTGAATCCTGTAAAAATTGGAATAGAAAGAGAAGCGCCAATAATTGATGTAGGATACCATTTATAATCTGAATCAATGAAATTAAATTCATCTCTTGATGCATTTGTACTAAAATTACCAAATAGTCCAATGCTTGGTAATCTGTTTGCATTGTATCTTTTAAGATCCAGCCCTGCAAGTTTGTATTGGGTCTCAAGGATAGAATATTCAATTCTGTTTGCTACAGTTACACTATCCTTTTCAAGAGGTAATGCTTTTCCGCTTAAATCAGAAATTTTTTCGGTAAGAGTAATTGTGGATTTCTGATTTAATCCCATTTGAAATTTTAAAATGTTATAACTGTTTTCCACAAGTCGGATAGTTTGATTTTTGGAACTCTCAACCAAGTTATAACTCAATTCAATTCTGTCGTAATCAATTTTCTCTACGAAACCATTATCATAAAGAGCTTTGGTATCATCTTTCAATTTAGCAAGTCGTTCCAAATCACTATTGAGCTGCTTCAATCGTTCTTCAGCAACTAAAACAAAATAATATGCCTTAGTTACATTGGCGGCCACATCAATTTTGGTTTGTGTAGAAGCCTTTCGCGATAGTTCAACATACGTTTTAGAAGCTTGCAATCCTACAATGTAAGATCCATCAAATAGTAATTGTGTTGCAGTAATTCCTGCTGAAGCCGTATACTGCTGGCCAAATTTCACCGGCGCATAACTACCCGGCTCACCGGTAAAAAATTCTGATGGCACAAACTGTGTTGGTATTTCGAGATAATCATTTATATCAATGTTCCCTTTTACCTGTGGAAGCCCAATACCAATTAGTTCATTCACTCGTGCCTGAGAAATTTCAGTCTCCAAGTCTGCATTAATAATGTTGACATTGTTCTTGATTGCATACTCAACAGCTTGCTGTGATGAAAACGACATAGGTGCCGAATCTTGAGCAAGAGCAGGGAATGATACAATCAACGTAAGACAAATTAGATATAAATACCTAAGATTTTCAAATATGATTTTGTTTGGTTTCATAAAAACAGGAATTAGTCCTCTTCAATAATTTGTTTATATTTATTAATTAATTTGTGTCCTTTTAATGTTGTGATGCCGTGCATGAAATGATCAAATAATGCCACTTGCACTTTTGCAACTGTAAATTTTTCAGGAGGATAAAACTCAGGATTGAAACCCATTTCTACCTCTTCCATTCGTAATCGAGCTAGAATTGCAGTATCGATATCAGTTCTGTACAAACCCACTTCTATTCCTTTTCTGAAATTCTCCTCAATCATCGCCATCATACTTTTCTCTTTGAAATCGCGATAAACTTTCCAAACTTCAGGATAATATTTTTTCATATCGTAGAACAAATGAGGATTGACTTTAGTAAACATCAATTCCATATTCTTCATTAATTGCATTAGCTCACTAATGGGATCCGGTGACTGTTCTGCAATTTCCAGAAACAAACATTGTCTCTTGTCTAAATCATGTTCACAACATTTTTTCACCATTTCATTTTTATCATGAAAGTGCTGATAAAGGGTTTTTTTAGAAATAGCCAAATGTTTAGCTACATCATCCATGGTGATACTTCTTATCCCAAACCGGTAAAATAACTCAGTAACCGATTCTAAAATTCTTTCTTCTGCTTCGTTTTTCATTCCGGGTGCAAAACTATGGAAACTATTTTTGTTTGTAAAGTTTCCAATACAAAAAAATTTACAAGTCATTGAAAATCAATTAGAAAAAATTTAATCTCAATTCAAAAAGGCTAAGAATTAGTACATTAAAGCATGAAAGTTTCCGAAAATTGAGAGGAATTGAACTACCAAAAGCGACAATTACCAACCATCGAACGCCTCATGTCTGAAAATTATCTGATCACTTCCTTTTCAATTTTACCTTTCTTGTAAAAAACTGATTTGAGGAGTTTCCCATTTTCATCATAATGTTTCCATTCCCCTTCTTCGAGATCGTTAAGGTAATTTCCTTCAGATTGCACTTTGGAATTGAAAAAATATGTCTTAGCCGGACCTTCAAGTACTCCGTTAATATATGTATATTGAATAGTTTTAATTTCACTCTCATTGAACCAGGTTGAAATGCCATCACGCACTCCATTTTTATAGTGAGCATCTTCCTGCTTAAAACCACTATCATAATATACAATTTTAGAACCATCAAGCTTTCCATTCTTAAAATTTTCAATGGAACGTTTAATTCCACCAAATCGGAACTGAGTCCGTTTTCCATCCAGGACTCCGGATTTATAATTTTCTTCTAATTCCAATGCACCATTATCACCAAACTTAAGAGTTATTCCATCAAGTACATTGTTATTAAATTCCTGCAAAGAAATAAGTGAGTATTTGGCGTTGTACTGTCTATACAATCCATGTTTCTTTCCCTTATATAGTCGTCCGGCAGCAATCAACTGTTTATTGAAATCATAAACCTCCATCAAAACCAGATCTTTATTATTGGGATCCTCGGTATAAATTGTATCATTTGCAGCATTGCTGTAGGCGTAACTAGGATTCAATACCAAACAAAGCAAGATGCCGCAGCATACTAATTGTAACGTTCTCATAATGAAATCAACTTTTTAAGATGCAAATTTGGTAAATGTATATTTCAATTGCAAAGAATCCTATGAATTCACTCAAGATATGTATCTTTGTATTCTGATTGTACAACCATGAATATATCAACATTTGATGCCATTTCACCTGTGGATGGTAGATACCGTAAAAACTGTGAGCCTCTCGCCTCCTACTTTTCCGAATCATCTTTAATTCGCTACAGAGTAAAAGTTGAAGCGGCTTATTTTTTAGCATTGTGCAAAATCCCATTACCTCAACTTAAGAATATTTCTAAAGATTCCACCATCGAACTTGAAAGATTAATTCAAGATTTGTCAGTTGTTGATATCAAAGCTATTAAAGATATTGAATCGGTTACGAATCATGACGTGAAAGCTGTTGAGTATTACATTAAACAAAATTATGCAGCTGCACTTGGTGATGGTAGTGAATTTGTACATTTCGGTTTAACCTCACAAGATATAAATAACACAGCTATTCCACTTTCTGTTAAAGAAGCAATGGAAAATGTGATGTTGCCTGCATTGAACGAATTTCGTTCTCGTCTTGTAGAACTTTCTGAAGAATGGAGAAACATTCCAATGATGGCACATACTCACGGTCAACCTGCGTCACCTACTGCATTAGGAAAAGAGATTGCAGTATTTGTAGATCGTTTAGATGCACAAATACATTTACTTCAAAACATTCCATGGTCAGCAAAATTTGGCGGAGCAACCGGTAATTTTAATGCGCATTATGCTGCTTATCCTGAAATTGATTGGGTGAAATTTGGAAACACGTTTGTGGATGAATTAGGATTACAACGATCTCAAATCACTACTCAAATTGAACATTATGATCATATGGCTGCTCTATTTGATGCGACGAAAAGAATCAACACTATTTTAATTGATTTCTGTCGTGACATGTGGACTTACATTTCAATGAATTATTTTACTCAACAAGTAAAAAAAGGAGAAGTTGGTTCAAGTGCCATGCCACACAAAGTTAACCCTATCGACTATGAAAATGCAGAGGGAAATTTTGGATTTGCTAATGCAATATTTGAACATTTAGCAAGTAAATTGCCTATTTCACGGCTACAACGAGACTTAACCGATTCAACTGTTTTACGAAATGTTGGAGTTCCTTTCGCTCATACTTTAATTGCGATCACTTCTTTAAAAAGAGGATTAAATAAAATTAAAGTGAACACTGTTGCTATTGAACAAGATTTAGAAAACAATTGGGCTGTTGTTGCAGAAGCGATACAAACAATTTTAAGAAGAGAAGGTTACCCTAACCCATATGAAGCATTGAAAGATTTAACCCGCACGGGTGAAAAAATTAACAAGTTGACTATGCATCAGTTTATAGAAAATTTAAAAATATCTGATGCTGTTAAAAAGGAACTTATGAAGTTTACGCCATCAAATTATGTTGGTATGTCGATGAATTTTGTTCTCAGTAAATAATTTAAATCTTTAATATAAATTTTTGTTTTGAAAGTTTCCGGATTTACATTTATTAGAAATGCAGTTAAATACGACTATCCGATTAAGGAGGCAATTTTATCGATTCTTCCTTTGTGTGATGAAGTAATTGTACTGGTAGGAAATTCTGAGGATAACACAAAAGAACTTATTCAATCCATTAATGATCCTCGAATAAAAATATTTGACAGTGTATGGGATGATAGTATGCGTGTAGGAGGAAAAGTGTTGGCAGTAGAAACAGATAAAGCATTCGAAAAAGTATCTTCCGATTCCGACTGGGCATTTTACATTCAGGGGGATGAAATTTTTCATGAGCATGGCATTGATGCAGTAAAGGATGCAATGAAAAAACACAAAGACAATAAAGATGTTGAGGGATTACTTTTCAATTACAAACATTTTTATGGTTCTTATGATTACATAGGTAATTCCAGGAAATGGTATCGTAAAGAAATTAGAGTTATTAAAAATGATAAATCTATTCGCTCATATAAAGATGCACAAGGTTTTAAAAAGAATGGAAAACCACTTAAAGTAAAACCTGTTTCAGCAGCAATTTATCATTACGGTTGGGTCAAACCTCCATCTGCCATGCAGGCAAAGCAGGAGTCGTTTCACAAACTGTGGCATAATGATGAATGGGTAGAGAAAAATATTAAAATATCTGATGAATTCGATTACTCCAAAATTGATTCTCTGGCTCTTTTTCAAGGTGCACATCCACTAGTAATTCAAAATAGAATTAGTCAACAAAATTGGAAATTTTCATTTGATCCAACAAAACAAAAAATGTCTTTTGCATCGAGATTGTTGCATGGTGTTGAGGATTTTACAGGATGGAGGATTGGGGAGTATAAGAATTATAGGGTGGTATAGGAGGAAATTTGGATTTTCTGATAAGGATTGATTAGCGAAGAGTTTGTGGTTCGGCTTCGCGATTATTGCATGGTGGTTCGGCTTCGCTCACCATGACGGTTTCCGGTCTCGGCTTCGCTCGACCTATTTTTGGTTTCGCTAACACTCAACATATTCAAGGTTCACGGACATGCAACTTGTTTCTTTGGTTTCACTAACGCTCAACATACTCTTGATTCGCTGACACGCGACTTGTTTTTGGTTTCGCTAATTTGGGTGGCCGTTTCAGCGGATCCTCAGAACAGTTTGGGCTGGGGTTATTTCCTGGTATTACTTTATTATCTTTCCCAAGGTTTTTATAATGCGAAGCATTACGACATTCCGCCAGTTTGTGAACCTGATCCAGATCACCTAAAGCCAATGCCCATTTTTTCTTACGGGACCATTTTTGTAACTGTTTTTCAAATGAAATGGCATCATTAGAATCGAAAAATGGTCGAACAAAGACTAATTGAACTGGCCTGCGCGTATAAGTATATGATTTAGGAAAATCATTGGAATTATGTTCCATTACTCTCTTAGCCACGTCGTTAGTAATGCCAACATAGAATGAATCATCAGCACACAAAACCATATAAGTAAAAAATAAAGTAGTCATAAATAGAAAATTTTCAAAAGCTTGAACAAAAATAGAATACGACAAAATAAAATCCAAAACTTAAAAGAATATAAACGTTTATAAACGTTTACTGAAATGAACCCAGAATAAATCCAATTTCAAGAATACATTGAAGAGCAATGAAAAAACATATGAGCGCAACGAATAAACCATATGAGCGCAGCGAATAAAACCATATGAGCGCAACGAATAAAACCATATGAGCGCAACGAATAAAACCATATGAGCGCAGCGAAAAAAACTACGCCAATAAAACCATATGAGCGCAGCGAATAACAGTTTAAGGTCGAGCGAAGCCGAGACCGAAAACCGTCATGGTGAGCGAAGCCGAACCACTACTACCACTACTCATATCCCATCCCCAACACATCCGCCAAATGCATCACCTTCAAATCAATCCCATTCTTCTTAACATACCCATCAATATGCATTAAGCAACCCATATCGGTACTTACTACCACATTAGCACCTGTTTTTAAAATTTGCTCTACCTTTTTCTCAGCCAGTTTTACAGCGATATCTTCAAAGCGGGTAGCGAAAGTTCCTCCCCATCCGCAACACGTTTCGTTTTCTTTCATCTCAATAAGCTTGAGTCCTTTTACTTTCGATAGTAACAACCGCGGACTTTCATGAATTCCGCATTCGCGTAAAGCGCAGCAATTATCAAGGTAAGTAACTTTACCGACCATTCTGGCTCCTACGTCTGTCACATGCATTACATTCACCAGAAAATCGGATAATTCGAAAAAATATTTTTGCACCTGTTTGTATTCGTTATGCAATGATGAATTATGAAACATATCGGGATAATAATTCTTCACCATGCTAACGCAAGATGCGCCTGGCGAAACAATATATCTTTCATTCTGAAATTCAAAAATCAACTTCTCCCCTACTTCTTTACAATGGTCGCGGTAACCATCGTGGAATGCAGGTAGTCCACAACATGTTTGTTCCTGATTATAATTCACCCCACATCCTACCTTTTCCAAAACCTTCACCATGTTGGAAGCAGTTCCAGGGTAAAACTGATCGATATAACAAGGAATAAAAATATCTACAATCACTATAGTTTATCTATTATTGGAATTAAATTTTATGAACGCTCTCATGCAAACTTTGCTATTGCAAATTTTCAGATTGCAATTTATCTTCATTACTTTTCAACATCATACTCCGAAGCAAGAAAAATAATCCTACTACAAAAAATAATATTAATGCAAGAACAGAATTTCGCATGCTACCTGTAATTTCTTCTATCAATCCATAAGATGCAGTTCCTAAAACCAATCCTATTTTATCACACACATCATAAAAGCTAAAGTATGATGCATGATCCTTAGTTTCGGGCAACATTTTAGAATAGGTACTACGGCTAAGAGATTGAATTCCTCCCATTACCAATCCAACAACAAAAGCAAGAATGTAAAATGAATTGGGATCATATAAATTATAAGCACCGATGCAAATCCCTACCCATATAAAAATAGCCAACATGAGTGCTTTAATGTTTCCAAATTTTGACGAAAGCATTGAAAAAAAGAAGGCCCCGCCGATTGCTACAAATTGTATTATTAATACGGTCACAATTAGTTCAGCTGTACCCAAACGTATTTCCTTTTCTCCAAATATGGTGGCCACATACATTACTGTTTGCACTCCCATATTATAAAAGAAAAATGATAACAAAAAGCGTGTGAGATATTTCAATTTACGCAATTCCTGCCAGACTTTTATCAATTCATAATATCCTTTCAATAAATATTGTCCTTCTCGTTTTCTATGATTTACATTTGATGGAAGGTAGTAAAAAGTATATGCTGAAAATCCAATCCACCAAGCACCAACAATTAAAAACGAAATTCGAGCAGGTAACGTTGTGAGTTCCGGTATTCCAAAAAGGCCGGGCTTCATAATCATGATTAAATTAAAAATCAGTAATATAGAACTGCCGATATAACCAAGAGCAAATCCTTTAGCACTTACACGATCCTGATCTTTTGGTTCAGCAATTTCGGGTAAATAGGAGTTATAAAATACAATGCTACCTGAATATCCAATACTTGCCAGCATAAAACACAGTACACCTAGCCATAAGTTAGAACTATCAAAAAAGAATAAACAAGAACATGATATTCCTCCCAACCATGCGAAGAATTTCATGAATCCTTTTTTGGTTCCGCTTGCATCCGCTATTGCAGATAAAAGTGGCGAGAGTAATGCGATGAATAGAAATGCAACAGATAAACTATACGAATAAAGTGCTGAGTTTTTGAAATCTCTTCCTAAAAATTGAACTATGTCCGTTCCACTTTGTGAAGTGACTTCCATAAAGTAAATAGGGAAAACAGCGGTGGTGATGGTAAGCGAATAAACTGAATTCGCCCAATCGTACATCGCCCAGGCGTTGATGATTTTCTTGTTGCCTTTAACAGTATTTGGAACTATTGGGTCAGTACCTTCAGTCACAATGTGATTGGTATTTTATAAAAACCGGGATTTAAATGATGAAATTATTTTCTCAACTTCATCATTCAAATCCCGATAAATAATTTATGATTCTTTAATTGACATTTTGATAAGATTCAAAGCGGAACCGGCTTTAAACCATTCAATCTGACTTTCGTTATAAGTATGATTAACACTAATTTCATCTTTGGTTCCATCCTTGTGATTGAGAACAAGAGTTAAAGGAACACCCGGTGTGAATGAAGTCAGTCCCAGGATATCAATAGAATCATCTTCCTGAATTTTTTCATAATCCGATTTATCCGCAAAGGTTAACCCAAGCATACCTTGTTTTTTCAGATTGGTTTCGTGAATACGCGCAAACGATTTAACCAACACTGCTCGAACTCCAAGGAAACGAGGTTCCATAGCAGCATGTTCACGTGATGATCCTTCCCCATAATTTTCATCACCTACAACAATACTTCCTATCCCTGCTGCTTTGTACGCACGTTGAGTTCCGGGAACAGTTCCATATTCTCCTGTGAGCTGATTCTTAACTGAATCGGTTTTATCATTAAAATAATTTAAAGCACCAATGAGCATATTATTGGAAATATTATCCAAATGTCCTCGAAATTTCAACCATGGGCCGGCCATAGAAATATGATCGGTAGTACATTTTCCTTTTGCTTTAATTAAAAGTTTTAATCCATGTAGATTAGTTCCTTCCCATGGTTTAAATGATGCGAGTAGTTGCAATCGAGTAGAATTTGGATCCACCATAATTGTAACTTTACTGCCATCGGAAGCAGGTGCCTGGAATCCGGCATCTTCAACATCAAATCCTTTTAAAGGCAATTCAATTCCCTGTGGTTCATCGAGTTTTATTTTTTCACCTTTGTTATTTGTGAGTGTATCGGTAACAGGATTAAAAGTTAAATCTCCCGCGATAGCAAGAGCAGTTACGATTTCGGGAGATGCAACAAATGCATGTGTGTTTGGATTGCCATCATTACGTTTAGCAAAATTTCTGTTGAATGAAGTGATAATAGAATTCTTTTCTCCTTTTTCAGAATTATGTCGTGCCCATTGACCAATACAAGGACCACAAGCATTTGCAAGAACTACTCCACCCATTTTATCAAAAATTCCAAGATAACCATCGCGTTCCACAGTAAAACGTACTTGCTCAGAACCGGGAGTAATTGTAAATTCAGATTTTGCAACAAGTCCTTTATCGACTGCTTGTTTAGCAACTGAAGCAGCGCGACTAATATCTTCGTACGATGAATTCGTGCAAGAACCAATCAAACCTACATCCAATTTTGCAGGCCAGTTGTTTTCTTTTATTGCTGCAGCAAATTTTGAAATTGGCCAAGCAAGATCCGGAGTAAATGGTCCGTTTACATGCGGTTCTAATTCGCTTAAATTAATTTCGATAACCTGATCAAAATATTTTTCAGGGCTTGCATAAACTTCAGCATCACCTCTCAAGTGTTCTGCAATTTTATCGGCCATTTCAGCAACATCGGCACGAGCGGTTGAACGTAAGATAATCGGCCATTTTAATATCGTAACCAAAAATTGAAGTGGTAGCACCAATTTCGGCACCCATATTACAAATAGTTCCTTTTCCGGTACAAGAAAGTGAATCAGCCCCTTCACCAAAATATTCAACAATTGCTCCTGTTCCACCTTTAACGGTAAGAATGCCGGCAACTTTAAGAATCACGTCTTTTGCTGAAGTCCAACCGCTTAATTTTCCTGTTAATTTCACACCAATCAGCTTCGGAAATTTTAGTTCCCAAGGAAGACCCGCCATCACATCACAAGCATCAGCACCGCCAACTCCAATGGCAATCATTCCCAATCCACCGGCATTAACCGTATGAGAATCAGTACCTATCATCATACCACCCGGAAATGCATATTTCTCCAAAATTACCTGATGAATAATTCCTGCACCCGGTTTCCAGAAACCAATTCCATATTTATTTGATACAGAAGCCAAAAAATCGTACACCTCTTTGTTAGTATCTTTTGCAGTTTGCAAATCTTCAACAGCACCAACTTTGGCCTGGATAAGGTGATCACAATGAACAGTAGAAGGCACGGCAACTTGCGGGCGACCGGCTTGCATGAATTGCAAAAGAGCCATTTGAGCCGTTGCATCCTGCATGGCTACGCGATCGGGATTAAAATCAACATACGACTTCCCTCTGTCAAAGGCTTCCGTAGCTTTTCCAATTGTTAAATGAGAATATAAAATCTTCTCGGTAAGTGTCAAGGGTTTTCCCAGAATACCACGTGCAGCAGCGATGCGAGCTGGAAATTCGGCGTAAACTTTGCCGATCATGTCAATGTCAAAGGCCATTTTGGATATATATTTTATTGATTATTAATATTTTAATGAATATAAACGATTCATAGAATCCAAATGCAAGATACAAATTCAGTGAGGACTATAAAAAACAACCCAATGATGTTTTAAATAGTTCATAACAATACCTATTCATGGTCGTTTAATAGAAACTTTCGATGGTTAGGGGCCGTATGAGAGATTTAATTCAAGCACATGAAAAATACCATCAAAATTGAGGACTTGCAACGCGAGTACTTTCACAAATTACTTACCGATAGAAGCGTGGAAGACAAAATGCAGTTTTTTGCTCATGCAAAACGTATTTTTGATTTGGTCAAGAAAAAAACGAGAAAGAAATAATAGTGATTTTTGTTGGAGCCAAGCTGTGGTTTCTTATGGCAGCATCTGTCCCGCTATCCGTTCGCATCCTGCATACATTTTATGCAAAGTGTTACTCACACCAAAATAACTCATCAAAATTTCAAATACTTATTTAGCAGTCAGGCTGCTTCCTCCTATCGGGGCTAGTGTAGCAACTGCTGTGGCTGTGGTTGCTTTTGATTTTACTTTTGGCATTTACATTCTGAATATATAATTCCTTTTCTACTAATTTCATTTAATTCGGCTTAATTAACAGCAAAGCAATCTTCAGTTTTAACGGTAGTTGCAACCAATTCTGTTAATCTGCGTCTTAAAATCAACAATCTACCTATTTTTTAACTAAATCTACCACAATGAGAACTTTATTCATGTTAATTCCTTCATTGCTTTTTATGGCAAATGCACAAGGACAAATATTTCATGAAAATTTTGAGAATCCGGATAGTGTAATTGCAACATCCAGCGGAGTGTCTCAATGGGCTATTAACACTCGCCTAGCAACAAGTGGTATTCAAAGTGATTCTGCTACTATTGCACTTCCCGGCGAAACAGCTACACTCACAACTATTTCCTTTTCGACAGTTGGTTTGGATTCGGTGTTTCTATATTTTAATCAAATTTGCAAAATTGAATTTTTTGATAGTGGAATTATAGAAGCTTCAATAGATGGGGGAGTTACATGGATAAAGCTACAAGATGATTTTGGAGCTTCCACTTCCACCTGTTACTACAAGGGAATGGGGCTATTCGTAACTCAAAATTCAAGATTCCAAGAGGCTAGTTATAGTTCTTGGTTACCGGGGCAGGTCTTTAGTCCAAATTTAGGTTGGTATAAACGGGAAATATTTGATGTTACCACTTTACTGGCCAATCAGCCTGATGTTAAAATTCGATTTGTTGTTTCAGATAACAACAATACAGGAGGCGCTGGACGTGCGGGTTGGTTTATTGATGATATTCTTGTAAATAATACTTTAAATACTGACTTAACTGTATTTGCTAACAAAGCAACGGGCACTGTTTTTTTTGATGCAAATAGCAATATGGTATTTGACTCTACTGAAACACCCATAATATTACAGAAAATCAAATTTCCCGGGCAAAATAACTGGGTATGGACAAATTCTCTTGGTTACTATGAACTACCAACAAATGGGATCGGGATTTTTAATATTCAATGTGATACTACTCTTTTGAACAATCCTGATTTTTCAATTGTGCCATTTACACAATCAGCGAATTTTACAGCTCTTTATCAAGTTGATTCGTTAAATGATTTTGCCGTACAACCGGTTGGAGTAAAAAATGATCTAAAGATCGAGATTAGAAAAATGAATGGACTAGCGAATAATTTAGGAGGATACCAAATCTTTTATCAAAACACCGGAAATACTATTTTGAATCCATCAATTACATTTTATGGTGATTCCACTTTAACATTTAATTATTGCTTGATATCCCCTACCTTAATATCTCAGGATTCAATTCATTGGATGTTACCTTCCATTGGCCCATTCGCGATGAAAGCATTTTCGGTTTATTTTAATGTTCCCGGAAATTGGTTTGCTACGGGAAGTTATTCTGCCAATGCTGTCATTTATCCACTTGTAGGGGATTTCAACCCACTGGATAATTTTGATTCAACAATTATGAATTCATCCCCAGGATATCCATATGACCCCAATAGCATAGAAGTAGATCAAGACACATTAACAATTGCAGAACTTTCAAATTCACCTTTTCTTGAATACACTATAAATTTTCAAAATGTTGGTACTGATACTGCAACAAATGTGCGTATTGAAAATTTGATAAGTTCTAATCTTGACCTTCAGACACTTGAAATTTTAGGCACTTCTCATACAATGGATATTCATTATATTTCCATAAATAATCCCCGATTATTAAAGTTCCAATTTGATAATATATTTCTGCCTGATAGCAATATAGATGAACCAGCCAGTCATGGATTTATTACCTATATAATTAAACCAATTTCTACTTTAATTGCCGGCGACAGCATTCCCAACACAGCAGATATTTATTTTGATTTTAATGCTCCAATCACCACCAATACTGCCCTTACGAGAATTATTTCTCCTACCGCACTTTCTGATTCTCCGGAGAATGATGATTCTTTTTTTGTATACCCAAATCCGGCAACTGAAATCTTAAATATTTCTGAAATTGCAAAAAGCGAAAAACCCATCCTCATCGAAATATTCAATATATATGGTCAGATGGTAAAATCAATTTACTCTCAAACTTCATCAGGTAATGGAGAAATTAAAATTGATGTTGATGATTTACCGGCAGGGATATATTTAATTAAGCTTGATAATAATATCAATAATGGTGTAAAGAGATTTATTAAATTACAAAATTGATTTGTAAAAATTAATAGATCTTCGATTCATATCTTTAATAAAAAGCAAACGGCCGGCATTTCGAAATGCCGGCCGTTTTATTAGTTTAAATGCTTATTACTGAACTATCAACCTCACTGCACTCGGTTGTCCATCTTCGACAATGCGTATGAAGTAAATTCCGGCATTTAATTCAGAGGTGTCAAATTTAATTTTAACATTTCCGTTCACAACATGATCTTCTTGAATAGCCATCACCATTCTACCGGTAATATCCAGCAACTCCGCGCTAACTGTTGTCTCTAAATTATAATCTAATTCAACTTCAACCGGCCCTTTAGTTGGATTAGGACTTACAGAAACAGGATTCAGTACTCGCTTCTTCTTATCATCGCAATCGAGGATTATGGTTAATTTATTTGATAATCGAGTGCAACCATTTACATCTGTTACCAAAACACGATAATTACCCGGTGATTTTGTAAGATGTGTTACTCCGGTAGCTCCCGGAATGGGCAAGCCATTCATCAACCAAACAAAAGTTGCACCCGGACCGGCAGTTGTGTTTACTGTAAAGAGAACATCATCATAACAAGTAACTAGAGGTCCTTCGTGAGTGAGTACTGCACTGAAGGAAATTTTATTTACAATAGTTTTAGCAGATATCCTTTCGCATCCGGTAGCAACATTTGTAACCAACACTTTGTAAGTACCTGATTTTTTAGCACTGAAAGTGGCTGAAGTTGCTCCAGGGATTGGTACAGCATTTCGATACCACTGGTAGTTCACGGTTAAATTACCTGCAACTGTTGCCGTCATCATTAAACTATCACCATCGCATATAGAATTCAATCCAGTTGGCGACACCGATACAACAATAGCCGGACTTTTTGTTAGAACCAGCTTATTAGAATACTTTAACCCACAAGTAGTAACTTCATATACTTTATAATTTCCGGCTTTAGAGGTAGTATATGTTTGCCCGGTTGCTCCCGGTATTGCAACATTGTTTCTTGTCCATTGATAATTCGCTGCAGCAGTTGAAGCAAATGTTATAGAACTTCCTTCACATATATTTAATGAGCCGCTTGCACTTATAATTGGATTTGCAATTATTATCAAAGACACATTGCTGGTAATAACACTATCACAACCATTAACAGAACCCAATGTAGAAATATAAATCCCCGCTTGTGTTACAACTTGTCCACTTGGCAAAGTATAACTTGTTCCACTACAAATTGAAACACTTTCAGTACCAGAATATACTGAATTGATTAATAGTGTAGTTATTACCAAACTATCACATCCTAATGCTGATGTTAACATGGTGTTATAAACGCCAGCTGTTGAAACTACAGAACCATCAGGTAAATTATAAGAACCACCATCGCATATTGATGCTGATACTTGCTCGGTTATTACAGGGTTAACAGTAAGATCTGTAGTTATAAGACTATCACATCCCGCTGAAGTTGAAAGTTCACTAAGATATGTTCCTCCAACACTCACACTTAAACCATTAGGCAGAGTATAAGAAGATCCACTGCAAATACTTACATATTCAGTAGAATTATATACTGCATTTATTGAAAGTGTAGTAACCACTAAACTATCACAACTTAAAGCTGAAACTAACATTGTATTATAAACTCCGCCTGCTGAAACAACAGATCCATCAGGTAATGTATAAGAATCACCATCGCAAATTGCAGCACTTACCTGATTAGTAATAACAGGATTTACTGTAACATTGGATGTTATAACACTATCACAACCGCTCACAGAAAGCAATTCTGAAATGTAACTACCCTCTACACTTATACTTGTGCCGTTAGGCAAAACATAGGAGGATCCCTGACAAATAGATATGGATTCTACATATGCATAAACCGGATTGATTGATAACGTAGTGACGACAATACTATCACAACTCGATGCAGATACAACAGTAGATGTGTAAACACCACCTACTGATACCACAATTCCATCGGGCAACATATAAGTATCACCATCACAGACAGAAGCCGTCACCTGAGTGGTTATAGCTGAAGTAACTGTTAAATCGGTGATAATTGTACTATCACAACCTACTGAAGTTGCAAACGTATTTGTATATATTCCTCCTGTTGTTACTGTACTACCATCAGGTAAAGTATAACTACCTCCCTGGCAAATTGATGCAGATACATTCGTTGTTGAAGCTTCACCATCATTTGCAATAGTTGTTGAAGTTTGATTGCTGCAACCATTCACATCGGTTACAGTTGCCGTGTAAGTTCCTGCGGCAAGACCACTGGCTGTTGCAGTAGTTTGCCCTGTACTCCACAAATAAGTATAACCACCGGCTCCTCCCGTTCCACCTACAGTTGCCGATCCGTTAGCACCGCTGCAAGTAGAGGCTGAACTTGCTGATATATTTGCAACAACTAATGTAGGTTCAGAAATGAATCCGGAGAAAGTATTTGAACATCCTTTAGAATCTGTCACCGTTACATCATAGCTACCTGCTGATAATCCTGTTGCAGTTTGTGTTGTTTGCGTAGGGGTTGTATTCCAGCTATAGGTGAAGGGTAAGATCCCTCCTGTTGGAGTGGCAGTTAATGATCCATTTGAATCTACCGGTACAACTCACACCAAAACCATTGTAATTTGATGAGGTAACGGTTGCCTCTACATCCGGAACATAAACTGAAAACGAATAGGTTTGCAATCCATTCAATGGACAGGCATCATCCCTAACGGTAACAGTGAAAGTGTATGGCTGTGAACGGGCATCTGATGGCTGTGGAGTCCAGCAAAATTGACCTGTTGGATATGGTGTTCCGGCTATGTTGAATGATGCACCGGGTATACCACTGTTCCAGGACATAACAACAGTTTGACCCGGATTAGGGTCTCCTGAATTCACATCAAAACATAAACTGGTACCAGGGCAAACGTATGCTGTAAAATCGGTAGTTCCATTTATTCCGATAGCAAATGGCACAAAGTTTGGAGTACAGTTTCTGCTGTAAATTTGCATGTCACGAATTACACTTCCTATTAAAATTCCGTTACGGTATTCATTAACTTTCACAGCAACTACACTTACTTCGATAGCTGTTGGATGCATAAATAAATCGCCTGTGGTTGAGTTAATACTAAATGAAGGACTTGATGCAATTGGTGCAGTTGCTGAATAGCCCGCAAGATATGTTACAGAGGTACTTGCTGATGTTAAAGGAGTAATTAATGAATAGGAAAGTGAATCGGCATTCATATCGATTACTCCATGATTGTAATTAAAATCCTGACCTAAACAAACAAACGAAATTGGAACATTCGAAAAAGTAGGAGATGAATTGCCCGGTGCATCCAAATTGTTCAATAGTGCTTCAACATAAATGGGTTCATACGAAGTTGAAGAATTACAAGGACTAGGTTGAACAATTGTAGTAATTGCACAGTTTCGAGCTACTACATTATAACTAAGTTTCCAATCGGTACAAGCAAATGGAAGTGTTACGTTTGCCCTATACAACCATTGCTGAATACCGGGAGTTGACCCTCCTGAACAGGTGGTTTGTACCGAATTACAAGGGTATGTAATTACCGGTCCATTATTAATTAATGGAAGAGTAAGTGTGGAGCTAAAATTGCAAGATACTGAACCATAACCTAACGTTACAGTTGTTGGTTGTGCAATTCCACCGCAGTCACGATAAAATGCGGCGGTCACCTCATAGGTGTTTCCGGATATCCATTTATACGTTAAATCGGCACCTGCGGCATGGCTACCGAAACTTGATTGCTTTGAAACAACCAACATCAATAAAATTAAGGATGCCGTTCGCAACCACAAATTGAGCTGTAAATTGTAGATTTTGTTCATAATTTTCGAGTTGAAGGGGTTTGAATTGTAAGTTTGAGTTAGGCAGACAATCTAACTCCACCAAATCCTAAAAAGCACTATTTTTTTGTCAACAGTCTGTAAAAATTGACGAAATAGCCCAAAAAATCCATGTAAAAAGTCATGGAGAGTATTATATATTGGAGCTTATTTTAAGGCCTTCAACATCCCGAAATAATTTCTAAAAAAGTAATTATTTCAATTATCCTTTTCGGATCACAGCACCTAATTTAGTTTCAAAATTTTCCATTAAGCGCTGCATTACTTTATCAATTTCTTTATCTGTAAGAGTTTTTTCATCATCACGCAATACGAAACTTAGTGCATAAGACTTTTTATCATGTCCAATTTTTTCTCCCTCAAAAACATCAAAGAGATTCACATCACGAAGTAATTTCTTTTCCGTTTCGAATGCCAAATTTTCAAGAGATTGATATTGCACCGATTTATCTAAAAGCATGGAGAGATCACGTCGCACCTCAGGAAACTTTGGAGGTTCTTGGATTTCAACTTTTGATTTCAATAGGAGACGTTCTAACACATCTAAACTGATATCAGCATGCCATACTTCTCCATCAAGATCAAATTTCTTTAATGTTTTTAGTGGTACCAAACCTATGTGTGCTACTTCTTTTTTACCGGAACCTAACACCAATTGCATCTCCAATTCAGTACTTTCTCCAGGCATCCATTTTAAATCAACTCGATTGCCGGCAGCAAGCAATAAATTGTTGACCACCGATTTCAAATAAAATATGGATTGTGCTTCCTGATCTTTTTCCCAATGTAAAGCAGTGCGAAATCCGCTGAGTAAAATTGCCAGATGATTATGTTCTGTATACCCTTCACTCGTTTTGTGATAGGTTTTTCCATATTCAAAAATACTCAAATCACTTCTTTTTCTATTTCGATTGTATATGGCGATATCAAGCATTGGATATAGCATATTTGGTCGAAGAATATCAAGATCCTGACTCAATGGATTTTTAATTCTTGCAAAGTTTTCTGAATTACTTTCAAACAAAGATGATCTGGTGAGTGAGTTGGACATCACCTCCATAAATCCATTTGCTACAAGGTAATTAGCCACATCATTTCTAACTTTTTCAAGAATGGGTGAATGCATCAATGGCAAACTAGAATTCATTTTTGCCGGAAGAGGGATGTTATCGTATCCATAAATTCGCAAAATTTCTTCAACAACATCAGCTTCCCGCATAACATCTACCCGATACGGCGGAACACTCAATTGCAAAATATCGCCATTTTCAGAAATTACTCTAATATCTAACCAGGATAAAATTTTCTTTATTGTATTTGCATCCAAATCAACACCGGTAAGTTTTTTAAAGTTGATTACCGAAAACTCCACTTTCCAATCTTCAACGGGATGAGGATACAAATCCAACACTGAAGAAGTAATTACCCCTCCTGCGATTTCCTGGATAAGTAATGCTGCTCTCTGAAGGGCTGTAATAGTAATATTTGGATCAGTGCCGCGCTCAAAACGAAAAGATGCATCTGTTTTTAATCCGTGATGTTTAGATGTGGTTCGTACAGAAACAGAATCGAAACAAGCACTTTCCAAAAAAACTTCTGTGGTAGCTGCACTGACTCCTGAATTTAATCCACCAAAAACACCTGCTATACACATCCCTCCATTAGAATCGCATATCATTAATTCCGACCCATTTAATTTCCGTTCAATTCCATCAAGAGTAGTGAAGAGGGAACCGGAGGGAAGTTTTTTTACTAGTACTTCTTTATTAGCAATTTTTGAAGCATCAAAAGCATGAAGTGGTTGACCTAGTTCATACAAAACAAAGTTAGTTATATCAACTATGTTGTTGATGGGTTTGAGTCCAATGGCTTTAATGGCATTCTGCATCCATTCAGGTGAAGGAGCTACTTTAATATTATTTATATGCACTCCCGAATATCTGATACATGCTGAACTTTCAAGTTTTACAGATATAATCGGAGGAGTTTGTGGAGCAATGAAAGTAGAAGTATCAGGCCATTTTATATTTATGAGAGATTTACCCGAACCAATTTGCTGAGTGTTCAACACCGCTCTTAAATCACGTGCCACTCCAATATGCGAGGCTGCATCCGGACGATTGGGAGTAAGTCCTATACTTAAAGTGTAATCATTTTCAATTTGGAAATATTCGCTTGCCGCAGTTCCCGGCACAGATTCTGGATCAAGAATTAAAATTCCTTCGTGGCTTTCTCCTAGCCCAATTTCGTCTTCGGCACAAATCATTCCATCCGAAACTTCCCCTCTAATTTTCGATTTCTTAATCTCAAAAGGTTCTCCTTTTAATGGATAAATAATTGTTCCGGGAGTAGCAACAATCACTTTTTGTCCGGCAGCAACATTAGGAGCACCGCAAACAATTTGGGATACCATATTATTTCCAACATCAACCGTTGTAATTGTCAGTTTATCCGCATTGGGGTGTTTTATTGCTGTAAGTACATGACCAACAACCAAACCTTTCAAGCCACCTTTAATCGATTCAAATGGCTCAAAACTTTCGACTTCTAAGCCACAAGCAGTTAATAATTTAGATACATCTTCAGGAGATTCATTGAAATCGATGTAACGCCTGAGCCAATTGTAGGAGATATTCATAATATAAGGTAAGATTGGCAAAGGTAAAAAAAGGAAGGCGAACAGAATGAAAAATTAAAAACCAAATAATGAGTATCAAATATTTGATTTTCAATGCAATAATAAATATTAATTAAGATTATTCCATCTTTTTTGAAGCTTCATAAAAAACGCCCAACATAAGTTCATTTCGATATTGCATTTTCATGGAAGTTGTTGGATCATAAACTAAGCGTATATCCGCTCGCAATTGCAACCATTTCCAAATGGCATAATTAATTTTATGCGTCATATCCACATGAAGATGAGATAATTCAAACCCTTCCAAAAAGAATTTATTCGAACTGTTAATTTCGATCCTATCTTTCCAACTTTTGAGAACTAGGAGTTGTACTGAACAGCCATAATCGAATAAAATTAATCCATGATTCACAGCACCCAATTTCAAACCGGAATTAATTTCAGAAGTATTGCTTGTAGGTTCAATTCTGACTTGGGCAGACGCTACAGAGAGATTAAAAATTGAATTATTCCAAAAAGAAATTCCAATTCCATACCCTGCATCTAAAATAGCCGGATTAAAAAAAGAGCCATTTAATGTTTTAGATGTAGTTTTTTGGATAGCATCATATTGATACAAATAACTGTTTAACAATTGGGCCGTTATTGAAGATGCGTATGATTGATCGATTTTTTTGTTCTTCTTTTTCCAAATTAGCTGAGCATATAGCTTATCGGCATGTTTGCTCCAAATTGAATCAATAAATTTAGTGAATCCCAAATCCGATTTGATGGTAAAAACAGAATTGGCTGATTTTGTAGTAGTGGCTAGATAAAAATCGGAATTCACCGTAGTTGAAAAACTAGTGAATGAAGAACCTTTCCAATTAGAAGTATTCAAAAAGGAAGTTGATAAATTGACAGAAAATTTTTTAATAGTTGTTTGTGACGTATCGCTTACAACTGTACCAAAACAAGAATGACAAAAAGTTAAAAGACAAATATTATAAACAAATAAAAAATATTTCATAATTAATATAAAAAACAATTGAACTAAATTGGTAAACTTTTTATACACGCCAAATGAATATTCAAAACTCCAAAATTGATTGGTAAGAGTTCAAAATAAGTCAATAATATTGAAATAATAAACTACTTCTTTTTCTTTTCAAATTGAGCTTTTTGAGAATCGCTCCAACAGTCCTGTAAATCGGTATTAACCAAAATAAGTTCGTAGGTAATTTTTTTATTTTTTTGCAACGTATCGAGCCACACAAGGGTTTTCTTTTTCAGAAAATGCTTTCCTTGCCATTTTGCAAATGTGGTAAAAATATAAAAATCAACTTGTGCGTTTTCAACAGCACTTGCCGGCAAACAAGTGGTTGTATTTAATTTCGAATAAAAAGAAGTGAGAGTAAATTCATCAGAATAAAAATAGGATGAAGTAGGGTCAAGATAAGAAAGAAATAACTCAGCCGGTCCGGAACAATTTGGTTTTAATGAATCTTTATAAGGTATGTACTTGCCATCCTTACTAAAAACAAATACGTCGAGGGAATGCAACATTTTGCCGGATTTCCATAGATTCAAAATTTTGACAATAAAATGGGACTTCAGGCAGGCCAGTTTTCGTTACAAATTGTTTAATTGAGGATTCAGTCTCATAATCGGGATGCTTTACACCATAAAAGAGTTTGGCTACCGGTGAACATCCTGAAACGAAAACTAAAATCCAACATAGGAACAGCTGAGTTATTCTTTTCATAATTTTAGATTATTTTACCGGAAAATAAACATAAAGCACTCCGTTCTTCTCAACAATTTTATGCTTTCCGGCAGGAATTGTTTTAGTACCGGAAATTTCAAGTGCCCCGGTTATTTCTGAAGAAAGAGGAAAATCGTCTTCCATCAGAAAGGTTCCGGATTTAAAGTACTTGTTGTAGCATTCTACAGTAATCCCGGTTGATTTGTTAATTTCCAGCACTACAGTGTTTCGTGAAGCATCATCGAGGTAAATAATTCCATTTCCTTTGTTGGCACTTCTCAAAGTGAACTGCTAAAATCAAGGTCACAGATTCCAAATCCGTCACAATCACGTCGACGCGCAATAGTAAACGAAACTGTAACTTTCGGTTTCATCAGATTAAATTCCGAACACTCATTAATGAAGGTAACCGGCTCGGCAGGAGTTGCCATAACCATGGAGAGTGAAATCTCCACCAGAACAAAAGCAAATAATAAAAATTTTTTGATTGATAATTTCATGTTAAAAGTAATTTAAAAAATAATTAAAAAAAATAATTTCGCGCACAAAGCCAGCGATGAGGCGTGTATCAATGCTATTATATCAACAACATTTGTACTATGTGAAATCTACCTTACTTGGTTTACCTCCTTTTTTGTGCTGATGATTTTAAAAATCCGGAGTGTACTTGATTCACTCATTAAAAATTCGGATAAAAAACCGATAAGCAATTAAAAAACTTTTTATTTACGCAGCAAACATAAATACATAATTATGGTTATCCAAATAAAAAGTAACTTTTTTTTCAACAATCGATAGAATAATTACTACATTACCCATCTATATGCCATGTATTAAACTGATTGTTAAATAATTACATAATTTTGACAAATATCACAAAATAAAGAGTAATTTTGCAAGTATAGTACTAAATAAGTAAATAAATGAAAGTTAAAGGCCAGGTGAAGTTTGTGGATAGAGATAAATCTTTATTTTTCGCAACCCTAAAGAAGCGTGTAGACAATTACTTTACTACAAATCAGATTTCAAAGAATGCTAATGCAACAATGGTGATAAAAACCATCACTCTGCTTGCATCTTACATTGTTCCATTTCTCGTTATTATATTAGTCCAACCATCATTTTTAATGATGAATCTTTTATGGCTCTTGATGGGGTTTGGATTGGCCGGAGTTGGAATGAGTGTTATGCACGATGCAAATCATGGATCTTACTCTACCAATAAAACAGTAAATTATTTAATGGGTCATACTTTGAATTTTATAGGCGGATCTGTTTTTAACTGGAAGTTACAACACAACATATTACACCATACTTACACAAACGTTGCGTATATGGATGATGATATTGACGATAAACTTGTACTTCGGTTTAATCCACATACACAAGCGAAAGGTTATCAGAAGTTGCAATATATATATGCATTTCTATTTTATGGAATCCTTACTATATATTGGGCTCTTCTCAAAGATTTTATTCAGTTTGCAAAATATACAAAAAACGGTGTGAACCCTTCTACCAGAAAAGAAAACGCTGTTATTCTTACTAGGATGATTATTGACAAAATTGTTTATTTCTTTATTTCTTTTGCAATTCCATTGATTGCAGGAATTCCTTTCTGGTATGTGTTCACCGGATTTATGATTATGCATTTCGCAGCAGGGATTATATTAACTGTTGTATTTCAATTAGCCCATACCGTGGAAGGCACAACGCATCCATTGCCAAATGAAAAAGGCGATATTGAAAATTGTTGGGCTATTCATCAAATGAATACTACCGTAAATTTTTCAAAGGGGAGTAAATTTCTTACTTGGTATTTAGGTGGGTTAAACTATCAGGTGGAGCATCATTTGTTCCCTCGTGTTTGCCACGTACATTACCCGAAAATTGCTCCAATTGTAAAACAAACTGCCGAGGAGTTTGGAATTCCCTATCTCGAAAATGAAACGTTTGCTGTTGCTTTTAAATCGCACATGAATACATTAAAGCGATTTGGAAAATTGCCTGATATTAATGAGGCCATTGCATAAAAATAAAAGCTCAAAGTTAAATCTTTGAGCTTTTATTTATTATAGGATCAATGCTTAAAACAATTTTTTCTTCATCGTTTTCAAAATTGCCTCAGAAACCGAATGCACTTCGAGTTTCTTATAAATATTTTTTATGTGATGGCGCACAGTATCATGGGTAATATTCAAAGCATCGGCCACCATTTTATAACTTTTCCCTTTACAAAGTTGATCTAACACCTCTCTTTCGCGATCGGTGAGCTGTGCTGAAGGTGATGTAGGTGCATTAAAAGAAGTTACTACCATGCGTGCAATTCGTCCACTCATGGGAGCACCACCGTCCCTTACGTCTCTAATAGCATCCATAATTTTTTCAGGAGATGCATTTTTAGTTATGTACCCACATGCACCTGCGCAAAGAGAATCAAAAACTGTTTGATCGTCAGCAAAAACGGTGAGCATAATAACGTCCAATTCAGGCATTTTCGATTTCACCTGTTTCAAACATTCAATACCATTGAGTCCGGGCAAATTAATATCCATAAGCACCACATCCGGTTTAACCTCCGGAATTTTTTTAATGGCACTTTCAGCATCCGCATAAGAACCTACACATTCAAATTCAGTTTGATGTTCCTTCATCACAATTTGCAAACCCTCTCGCAAATCATGGTTATCGTCGACTAAGGCTACTCTTATCATGTTATATATTTCAGTTTATAAATATTTTATTAGCATAATGAGGCGTTTCAAATCAGTTGAGTCTATCAAATGCGAGATCGAGTTCAGCGACAGTTCCATCACCTTCCGAATGAATGATCATTTCTCCATGAATCATCTGTGCTCTTCTTTTAACATTATTCAAACCATGCCCTACATTGTGTCCATTCATTTTGAAACCGGTTCCATTATCCCGAAAACGGAATTTAAGACGGTTTTCATCTTTAACCAAATCAAGATGCGTGTTGGTACTATGAGCATGTTTCAAGCTGTTGTGCATTACTTCTTTAAAGATGAGTAAAACATGTCGTTTGTGTGCAGGAGAAATAATTTTTTCTTTCAATTCATCAGAAATATTTTCGGCATCAAACAATACTCCTGTATTATCAAAAAGCTCCAGACCGAATTCACGAATCTGACTGTATAAATCATATACGGAATCTTTATCAGGATCCATTGCCCACAACATATCTTTCATGGTATGATACAAAGTTCCTGAAGCATCGATGATGCGGTCAAGATGAGGACGAAGATCTATCTGTTCGGGTCCGATTTTCTTTTTGAGAATTTCCGCAAACCAGGAGATGATCGTTAGTTTATGCCCTAATTCATCATGAAAATCGGCAGCTGTGGCCCTCCTTATTTTCTCCACTTCCCTCACCTGCTCAAGTTTCATACTTAATCGGTATTTGTGTAAGCCCCAAAGAATACCGGCAATAAATACAGCAATAATCAGGTAAAACCAGATGGTTTTATAAAATGGTGGCTGAACATTAATCACAAACATATCACCTTCCGAAGTGTACATACCATCGCTGTTGGCAGCTTTTACTCTAAAGACGTACCTTCCGGGAGGCAACTGTGAATAATTAACCAATGTTGAATTTCCTGCATAAATCCAATCACTCTGAAATCCTTCCAGTTTATAGGCATATTGATTTTTTTGAGGATCGACATAGTGCAAACCGATAAAATTTACAGTGAATGAATTGTCTTTGTACTTTAAATCAATTGTTTTTGATTGCTGATAATCGGCAAGATTCAAATACCTATTGCCATTAAGTATAATGTTTGTTATAGAAATTAATGGAGAAGTAATATCTCTTTTGATTTGCTCGGGATAAAAAGAAGTATACCCTTCAATACCTCCGAAAAACATTTCGCCATCGGCGGCTTTGAAAGCAGCGTAACTATTAAATTCATTACTCTGTAATCCATCATGAATATCGTAAGTAGCAATAGCAATTCCGGAAGGATCAAATTCAGTAAGTCCATTGTTAGTACTCAACCATAAATGTCCTGTTTTTGAATCGGGAACAATGGCATAAATTACATTATTCTTAAGTCCATTGCGGGTAGAGAAATTCTGAAATTTCTTTTCCCCATTTTCAATAAATACACGTGTGAGACCATTCATTGTTCCTAGCCACATATTATGCTCCTTATCCTCTGCGATGCACAAAATATTCTGGTTCCGTAAGCTGTTGGTGTCTTTTGGATTGTGAAAATAGCTAACGGGACGACTCAAATCAGGTGTATCTGCCAATGCTTTTTTGGGGTAATAATCTAAGCCATTAGAAGTACCAACCCAATAATTTCCTGCATGATCCATAAAAAAACTACTCATATAAAATGATTTATCACCAAGCTTTTTCTGGTCGGTGATACGTATCACTTTAGTAAATAATTCAGAAGCAGGATTAAACTCATAAATAGCATATCGAGACACGACGAACACACGCTCATTCGTTCCACTCACGAGGGTACGCAGCGAATTACCATCCACTTCATCAGGAATTGAAATAGGTTTGTACGTTTTTGTTCCATTTTTCTTTTCAACAATAAATAGCCGATTTCCCGAACCAATTACTACATTTCCTCTTGAGGTGAGAACAATTCCATTGATATAATTTTCATTGCCATATTTTTCACCACTTTCGACAGGAAAAAATGTTTCATACTTATTTGATGTCCTGTTATAATTTAATAATCCTGTTGGAGTACCAATCCATATTTCATCACGATCTTGTTTCAGTAAACAGGTCACAAAAGGTGATGATAAAGGAGATGCAGCTAAATTATTGGTGACAAAATTTTTCGTTACCGGAATAAGTCTTACAGCACCGCCGGCATTAAAACCTACCCATATTAAACCTTTAGTGATACGATCTTCCCAAAAAGAAATGGCGTTCCCTTTGGTAAGCGTGTTTAGCGGTGTAACAAGTGAAATACGTTCAAACTTGATAGTGTCTGGAATAGGAGCTGCAGGATACCTATTTCTAACTACCTGTACGCCCTGATCGTTATACCCAACCCACACATCCCCATTGGATGCAGTCAATAAAGACGTCACCTGATTGCCGGCCATTCCGGTTTGATTATTTTCTAAAGCAGAAATATGCCTTATGCTTTCTCCCGGATAACTTATAATATCAATTCCGTTTCTTCCTGCTGTCCAAACTCTTCCTGACTTATCAATAGTGATAGAAAAGACCGCAAAATTGATGATGCGGTTGTTCTTCTTGCTGAACCAAACAGTCTCTGGAGCTTTATGAATATTGTCATTCAACTCCAGCTTAAACAATCCTGAATATGAACCAACCCAAAGTCGGCGATCATTATCAGAAGTGATTACATTAATATATTTATCGGATACCGAATCCTCCGGATTTGTTTTCAGTGAAATGTTTTCAAAGGTAAATTCAATTTGATTTCCAATTTTAGTTTCAATAACTCTATGTAATCCATTACCGGTTCCTACCCAAATTGTTCCTTGGGAATCTTCATACAAACAAGTGATAATGTTGCTAGCCAAAGTCCCATTCACCTGTCCCGAAAAAAAATGTTGAAATCCAACCTTTCCAGGAATATACAAATTCAAACCATGATTTGCTGTTCCTGCCCAAATGCGTCCTTTAGAATCGCAAATTAAATTGTCGGTGTAATTGGAAGAAATCGAATTAGTATCGAAAGGCTCATCTCTGAAAATTTCAAATGATGTGCCATCGTATCTATTCAATCCGTCTTGTGTTGCAATCCAAGTAAAACCGCTCTTATCCTGAATAATATCATACACCGAACTCTGCGAAAGACCATCAGCCAATGAAATTGGCACGGCTTTATATTGCTGAGAGTTAGCTACATACGATGACAAAAGCAATAAAATGACTAGTAAACGAATTTTCAATTTTCTGTTTTTAAAATATATAACCAAAAATACGAAAAAGGGATGGATGTTCGTATTCACATTTATGTGTGAGGATTCAGTGGTTAATTCAGTAGTTTAATTCAATGGTGGATTCGGTGGTTAATTCAGTGGTTGGATTCGGTGGTGGATTCGGTGACACTTTTAGAAGTTGATTCACACTACCATTATTAATTGTTTTGATAAATTATTTTTTTACGAAAATCAAACTGCCACTGCCGCTGCCACTTTTAATTGCACTGACAAATTAATTATGCGAAAATCAAATTGCAACAGCCACCGCCGCCGCTACATTCAATGGAATTAACAAATTATTTTTCTGAGAGATTCAAACTGCCGCCGCCGCCACTGCTACATTTTACATGCAAGAGATTTTTACAAGGTGCAACCATTTCATTAGAGTATGAATGTCCCGCCGCTGCCACCACCACCGCAACTGCCGCAATTTTAATTGGGAAAACAAACATTCTTATTACCAAAATCAAAGTGAAGTCACGAAACTCTGCTCCAATCGGAGCGTCCTTTCATTTTATCTTCGAGAATTTTTTTGGATACTACATTTTCTATTGCCTCCAGATGCGGATCGTCGGCAAGTAATTTTTGTGCTGCAGCACGTGCTGTTTCGAGGATGGCGCCATCTTTAACCAGATCGGCAATGTGCAAATTCATAACGCCCGATTGCATTGTACCGGCTATATCTCCGGGACCACGGAGCTTCATATCTACTTCAGCGATTTCAAAACCATCATTAGTACGCACCATGGTACTCATACGCAATTTTGCATCAGAAGATAGTTTGTTACCGGTCATCAAAATACAAAATGATTGCTCTGCTCCTCGCCCTACCCGTCCTCTTAATTGATGCAATTGAGAGAGTCCGAATCGTTCGGCACTTTCAATAATCATTACCGATGCATTGGGTACATTTACTCCCACCTCAATTACAGTCGTGGCAACCATGATGTGAGTAAATCCTGATACAAACTTCTTCATCTCTGCATCTTTATCAACCGATTTCATCCTTCCATGCACAACACTTACACGATACTCAGGCAACGGGAAATCACGACAAATAGCTTCATACCCGGATTGTAGATTCATAAGATCAATCTTTGCCGATTCTTCAATCAATGGATAAACAATGTAAATTTGTCTTCCTTTTGTAATCTGCTCTTTCATAAAACCAACCATTCGCAATCGTGATGATTCGAAGCGGTGTTCTGTACGGATGGGTTTTCTTCCGGGAGGTAATTCATCAATAATGCTGGTATCTAAGTCGCCATAAATTGTCATAGCAAGAGTTCTGGGAATTGGAGTTGCAGTCATGACTAAAACATGAGGCCATGCTTCATCTTTGCTCCACAATTTAGCTCTTTGTTCCACACCAAAACGATGTTGTTCATCAATCACAACTAATCCCAGATTACTAAATTGTACACGGTCTTCAATGAGTGCATGTGTACCTACCAAAAAGTTCAATTTACCTTCTTTAAGTTCTGCCAAAAGTTGATCACGTTGTTTCTTTTTTGTGGAACCGGTCAATAAACCAATATTCATATCAGTTCCGTAAAGCAACTCTGATAAGCTACTAAAATGTTGTTGAGCCAGAATCTCTGTAGGAGCCATAATACAAGCTTGAAATCCATTATCTAGAACCATAATCATGCTTAACAAAGCAACAAGCGTTTTTCCACTTCCAACATCACCTTGCAACAGCCGATTCATCTGCTTACCGGTACCCATGTCGGCACGAATTTCCTTTAATACTCTTTTTTGAGCATTGGTAAGTTCGAAAGGTAATTGGTTTTTAAAAAAGTTATTAAAATGATCACCGATATGGGTAATTTTTTTTCCTTTAAATTTTTCAATCTTAAATTGTTTTCTTTTTAGAAGATCGAGTTGGATATAAAAAAATTCCTCAAATTTTAATCGAAATTGCGCTTTCTTTAGTGTCTCAGGATCGGGAGGAAAATGTATGTTCAGTAAACAATCTCTGATTGGTACAAGTTTGAAAGCATGCAGTATTGAATTTGGTAAAGATTCATTAATATTTGGAGGCAACTGTAGCAACAAATTTTTTTGCAACTTCAAAATTGCTTTGCTATCAATAAAACGTGCTTTGCATTTTTCAGTAGTATTATAAAATGGCTGCAAGGCAACACTGATTGGTCCGGGATCAGAATTTACAAGTTCTAACTCGGGATGCACAAAATTAAATTTACCATTAAACTCTGAAGGTTTTCCAAATAAAATATAATCTACACCGGGCTTTAGTGATTCTTTAATCCATTTAATTCCTTTGAACCAAACCAATTCAATTGCTCCTGTACCATCATGAAAAGTAGCAACAAGTCTTGCTGCTCGCTTATCACCAAGCGTATTTATATGGGTTATTTTTCCTTTTAACTGCACATAAACCGAATCGTCTTTTATTTCTTCAACCCGATACAATTTTGATCTGTCAACATACCGAAACGGAAAATGATAAAGCAAGTCACGGAAATTAAAAATATGTAATTCCTTTCGGAAAATTTCTCCTTTTTGAGGACCAACTCCTTTGAGGTATTCTATAGGTGTATCGAAAAATGAAGACATAGGATACAAAAGTAGGTAAATATATTTGGGGTTGTTTTAAGTATTTGAAGAAAAATCAAATACTTAAGGTTGTAATTTATTTCAAGGTAAAAAATATTATTGACCAAAAACAAAATCAAAAATTAAAACTACACAACCTCAAAACATAATTGTACAACTAAAAAAATATCAATAAAATAATATAAGTAAAAACCCCGGTAAGTGCCGGGGTTTTTCAGAATGTTAAATACAGGTAATTTCTTCCTTACGGTTTTTGGTATTACTGCACTCTTTTAACATTAACTGCATTAAGGCCTTTTTTTCCTTCAGTAACCTCATATTCTACCGAATCATTTTCTCTGATCTTGTCAATCAGTCCTGAATGGTGAACGAAGATTTCCTGGTTTGAGTCGTCCTCAACGATGAATCCAAAACCTTTGGAATCATTGAAAAATTTAACTTTTCCTGTTTTCATTGTGTAATCAATTAATTTTGTGAATAATGTGTCAAAAATAAGATTATTTATTTACAAATTGCAACACCTTAATAAAATCACTCATATATGTCGTTTTCAACCCAAGTTTCAGGGCAAATAATTGATATTCAACAAAATAAAATTTTTGGCGGGATTATCAAAGTTATCAACGGTAAAATTACCGAAATTGTTGAAAAGGCCGACGCTCCTAAACAATTCCTTCTGCCCGGATTCATTGATTCCCATATCCACATAGAGAGTTCCATGCTTACACCTTACGAATTTGCTCGAAAAGCACTCGTTCATGGAACCGTTGCCACAGTGAGTGATCCTCATGAAATTGCGAATGTTTGTGGTTTGAATGGGGTAAATTATATGCTGGAAAATGCCAAAGATGCGAAACTGAAATTTCATTTTGGAGCTCCTTCTTGTGTTCCGGCCACCGTTTTTGAAACTGCGGGAGCTGAACTAACTCCTTCTGAGATTGAAATCCTACTGCAGAGACAAGATATATATTATCTATCTGAAATGATGAATTATCCCGGTGTACTCTTTAATGATCCGGTAGTGATGGAAAAAATTGCAATTGCAAAAAAATTAAATAAACCTATTGATGGTCATGCACCGGGTCTTATGGGATCAGAGGCTATCAAATATATTTCTGCAGGTATTTCAACCGATCACGAATGTTTTACAAAAGCCGAAGCCCTTCACAAACTTAAGAACGGAATGAAAATTCTGATTCGTGAGGGTTCTGCAGCTCGGAATTTTGAGGCATTGCATGAACTTATTTCTGAATATCCGGAGATGGTTATGCTTTGCAGCGATGATAAGCACCCCGATGAATTAATGATTGGTCATATCAATGTAGTAGTGAAACGTGCATTGGAAAAAGGTCATAGTTTATTTGATGTTTTGCGATGCGCATGCATCAATCCTGTACACCATTATGGTATGGATGTTGGTTTACTTCGTGTGGGAGATCCGGCCGATTTTATTGTCGTTGATAATACAAATGAATTTAATGTATTAGAAACATATATAAACGGAGAAATGGTTGCCGCAAATGGCAAATGTAAACTTACTCAAAAGCAGCATAACGTAATTAACAATTTTGATTGTAATGAAAAATCAGGTGATGACTTTCAAATCCATGCTAAAGGTAAAATACTCAATGTGATTGAAGCTATCGACGGACAATTAATCACACAACCTTTGAAAATTTCGGTTAAAGAAATGAATGGGTTCGCTGTTGTGGATGTCGAAAATGATATTCTAAAAATTGTTGTTGTTAACCGTTACCGTGATGTCAAACCTGCTGTGGCTTTTATAAAAAACTTTAATCTAAAAAGTGGCGCCATCGCTTCTACTGTAGCACACGATTCACATAATATTATTGCTGTGGGTGTTGATGATGATTCAATTTCGAGAGCGGTAAATTTGCTCATCAAAAATAAAGGAGGACTTAGTGTTGTAAATAATAATGATGAAATTGTGTTACCACTTCCAATTGCAGGATTAATGAGTGATTTGTCGTGTGATGAAGTGGGTGATTTATATTCTGTCATAGACAAAAAAGTAAAATCGATGGGATGCACCTTGAGAGCACCTTATATGACACTCTCCTTTATGGCCTTGTTGGTAATTCCTAAATTAAAATTGAGTGATTTGGGTTTGTTTGATGGTGAGAAGTTTTGTTTTGAGGAGTTGATGGAGAACATTTAACTCATAATTAAATTCCCAATTCCAAAATTAGAAGATGCGGATAGTGAAGAGAATTTTTTCTTTCACATATTTATTCTATATTTGGTTTCAATTAGAGAATGGCTTCGTTTCACACACTGAAGCGTTATGAAAGTTTAAAACTCTATCAATGCCCGAATATTATTCACTGCAATCAAAAATTACAGGCTACATGGCAAAAAATAAAACATCGGAAACAAGCAAAGATGTAAATGAATTTATAAACGAATTTACTGAAAATGATCAAAAAAGAAACGACAGCTATGAATTGATTGAAATGATGCAGAGTGTTTCCGGATACAAGGCAAAAATGTGGGGACCAAGCATTGTTGGCTTTGGAAGTTATCATTACAAATATGCTAGCGGACATGAGGGCGATGCACCGATCATTGGGTTCTCTCCACGAAAAGCAGCAATATCACTTTATGTCTTTACTGGACTTGTTGAACATGAACATCTGTTGAATGATCTTGGTAAATTTAAAATGGGAAAAGTTTGTATTTACGTGAAGAAATTATCTGACATAAATAAAAAACAATTAAAGGTACTAATCATAGAAACAATTAAATTTATGAAAAATAAATATAAAAATTAGTTTCGATTGTCCTTTTTTTAAATCGAATTATCAATTTGTCAAGCATTCATTTAATGGAAGTTTTTCATCATGTACTATGAACTATTTAATAATAACAACCTGTGCAACAGCATTACCTTTAAATTTTGAAAATTCAGGAGGCTATATTCAATAATAAATTTTATCCATTTACCCAATCTTTTCCACTTTGCACCCTTTAAATTCCTACTTTCACCAAATTCTTTGTTATTGTAAATCAATTTATTACCTTTGATTTTCTAATTGTCATCAAAGATGAAAACTTTTATCAAACTGGTTCTGTCATTTGTCCTGTTTACGAACTTTTTGAATGCTCAAACCACTATAACTCTTCAACCAAATCAAGCTCAAGGTAAGGATGCTATGGTGTATAGCTGTGTTCCTTGTGGGTATGCCGGTAATAACTATGGCAACAAAAAAGATGCAGATGCCATGGCATGGACCAACTCGGGCAACTTTGGAATTTCAAGAGCACTTATGCAATTTGATTTATCATCCGTCCCATCAAATGCATTTATTACCGATGCAAGACTTACTCTTTACTATAACACTACCAGCATCGAGGGATATCATTCTGGAGTAAATGCCTCCTATTTACAGCGAATAATTGGTCCGTGGGTGGAATCCACAGTTACGTGGAATAATCAGCCTGCAACCACCACAGCAAATCAGATACTTTTATCAACAAGCACGACTCCCACTCAAAATTATTTAAATATTAACATCACCAATTTTATTCGGGATATGGTGATCAATCCGGGAAGTAATTATGGAATGATGTTGAAACTGGTTACAGAAACTTCTTTTAAGAAACTTATTTTTGCCTCTAGCGATCATATTACACCTGCCTTGCGACCCAAACTTGATATTACTTATACAACTCCGCTTCCGGTAACTCTCCTCCGCTTTGAAGTAAAAAAGCAAGAAAATCATAACCAACTTTCCTGGTCCACAGCTACTGAAATGAATAATGCCGGTTTTGAAATTGAGAGATCCACTACTTCGGTAACAGGATTTGAAAAAATTGCATTTTTACCTGGAACAGGAAATTCAACTAACATTAAAAATTATGAATTTGATGATTTTGATGTACTCTCCGGCACCACGTATTTGTATCGGTTAAAACAAATTGATTTCAACGGTCAATTTCAGTATTCTGAAATTATATATGCAAAATCCACTCACTACGAAAAATATTTCAGTATTGCCCCGAATCCATTCTATGAAACAAGCACCATTAATTACAATTTGCCTGAAAAATCTTCTGTAAAGATTGAAGTGTTTAGTATGACCGGAAAGGTAATGCCATTGTTTGAAAACACATCAATGACAGAAGGAACTCATTCTTTCATTTTTGATCCGAAAAAACATGGACTTACAGCAGGAATTTATGAAATGAAAATAATCATAAATGGACAGATGATACAAAAGCGATTAGTTTACTCTCCTTAATTTTCATTAATCGCTCACTATTTTAGTTACTAAAAATTCAGATAGAATTTTGTCCTAACAGCACAATAGGATTTTCAAGAAACCCTTTCAAAGTTTGAAGAAATTTCGCCCCGGTAACGCCATCCACCACACGGTGATCACAACTTAAAGTGACCTTCATGATATTTGCAGGCACAGCTTGTCCGTTTTTAAAAGCGACCGTTTCTTTGATACCTCCAATTGCTAAAATACAAGCATCGGGTGGATTTATAATGGCAGTGAATTCATCAATTCCAAACATACCTAAATTTGATATGGTAAAAGTATTTCCTTCCCAATCGGTTGGTTGAAGTTTTTTATCTTTTGCTTTTTGAGCATATACTTTTACTTCACCATTAATTTGCGATAAAGTTTTGCTATCCGCAAAGCGAACTACCGGCACCAGCAACCCTTCATCAACAGCTACGGCTACGCCAATGTGAACATGATTATTGTAACGGATACGATCTTCAAGCCACGAAGAATTAACTTTAGGATGTTGACGTAAAGAAGCAGCAGTTGCTTTAATTACAAAATCATTAAAGGATATTTTAGAACCTGAAACAGCATTAATACTCTCTCTGGCATCAATGCAACGATCCATGTTTATTTCCATGGTCAAATAAAAGTGTGGTGCCGTAAATTTGCTTTCAGCAAGTCTACGAGCAATCGTTTTACGCATTTGTGAAACCGGAACTTCTTCAAAACTTTCTTCCGTAACGGCACCTGCCATCATCGATTGAGATGCCACAAAAGAACCCGGCTTGAACCAATCAATATCTCTTTTTACAACGCGGCCGTTTTCACCGCTTCCCATAATTTTGGTAAGATCAATTCCTTTATCATTGGCCAGTTTTTTGGCTAATGGAGATGCTTTTATGCGAGAATCGTCGGCGGATGGTGTGGCGGCAGTGGCAGGAGCCGGGACGGTGGTGGCGGGAGTTTTAGCCGGTGCTTTGGTTTCAGTTTTAGTATCCGGTTTAGGTGCAGCTTTGGTATCAGCGTTAGGTGTATCAGAAGTATTCACTTTAGGTGCAGCTTGATCTTTAGGAGCACCCTCATCTGCAGGATTAGCTTTTTCGGTCGGGGCTGCTTCAGCGTCGAGCAATGATTGATACTCCTCACCTGCTTTTCCGAGAATAGCAAGAATACCATTAACAGGAGCGGACTTTCCTTCCTCAATACCACGATATAACAAAACCCCCTCTTGGAATGATTCAAATTCCATGGTTGCTTTGTCTGTTTCAATCTCGGCAACCAACTCACCTGTTTTTATTGTATCACCAACATTTTTATGCCATTTAGCAACAACACCTTCGGTCATTGTGTCGGACATTTTGGGCATTCTTACAATTTCAGCCATAACTTATGTAATATGAAGACTTGTGATTTTAAAATTTCTACTTTTTTAAAAAAGAAACTATAAGTACTTAAATTATTATTCAACAATATAAGGATACTCATCGGAATACACATCAATAAACAATTCCGAAGGATCGGGATAAGGTGATTCTTCAGCAAATTTAACAGAGGCTTCTACAACATCGGTTACTCGTTTGTTAATAGTTTCGATATCTGTTTCAGAAGCGAATTTTGATGAAAGTAATTTTTGTTTTATAATTTCAACAGGATCTTTTGCTTTATAACTTTCAACTTCCTCTTTAGTTCTGTATTTAGCAGGATCACTCATTGAATGTCCTTTGTATCTATATGTTTCCATTTCCAATAGGCTCGGACCGTTACCATTTCGTGCTAGTGCAATTGCCTTTTCCATTGAGTCATGTACAGCTTCCGGACTCATTCCATCAACTGCTTCAGAGGGCATATCGTAAGCAAGTCCTAACTTATAAAGTTCAGTAACATTACTCGTTCTACCCACAGAAGTTCCCATTGCATAATTATTATTTTCGATAATAAAAATTACAGGTAACTTCCAAGTCATAGCCATATTTAACGCTTCGTGAAATGCTCCCTGACGTACAGCGCCATCACCCATGTAACAAACACAAACATTATCGGTACCAAGATATTTTTCTGCGAAAGCAATACCTGCTCCTAAAGGAATTTGTCCGCCAACAATTCCATGTCCACCAAAAAAACGTTGAGGTTTCGAAAACATGTGCATTGAACCACCTTTACCTTTTGAACATCCCGTTGCTTTCCCGTACAATTCTGCCATTACTTCATTGGCTGAAATTCCTTTTGCTAAAGCATGAGCATGATCACGGTAAGCGGTAATCATACAATCTTCGGAACGTAACGACGACATAGCTCCGGCCATCACCGCTTCTTGGCCTATATATAAGTGACAAAATCCTTTGATTTTCTGCATTCCATAAAGCTGACCTGCACGCTCTTCAAACCGTCGCATCAGGTACATTTGCTCATACCACATCAAATAAGTCTCTTTCGTAAATTTCGTTTTAGCCATATAATGGAGATTTATGGCAAAAATAGGGAAAAAAGTTGGCAGAAAGCGGTTGGCGGTCGGCGGTTGCAGTGGGGTGGTTACCTGAAGGTGGTTGAAGTAGTCTTAAGTTTTCAAATCAACTTATCCTCTCATCATCTCATCTACACCCGCCTTTCCACACAAGCCATCAAAGTCGGGCAGGCATCACCACCCGCCCTTCGACACACTGGCCAACAAGGTCGGGCAGGCATCAACTCATCCTCTCATCAACTCATCAACTCATCCTCTCATCAACTCATCCTCTCATCACCACATCAAAATCACTTCTTCAAATTTTCGGCATTAAACATCAATGGCAAAAGGGTTTTGATGTTATGAATGACCATGACTTGTCCTTTTTCGGCGGTCATGATTAGGCGGATATTGGCATGATAGCGGTGTTCATATTCGGCCATCACCTGACGGCAATCGCCACAAGGGCTTACAGAAAGGAGTTCTTTAAGATCGCTAAACATGGCAGTGATTGCAATAGCCGTAATTTTCACGCCGGGATAATGGGCTCCTGCGGCAAAAACAGCTACACGTTCAGCGCAAAGGCCAGAAGGATATGCGGCATTTTCCTGATTGCTTCCTTTAACAACAGCACCATTTTCCATCAACACCGCCGCTCCAACATTAAAATTGGAATAAGGAGCATAAGCAGTTCCGGCAGCTTTAATGGCTTGCTCTAAAAGGTTTCGATCTTCATCAGCCAACTCAGCAATGGATGCGTACAGGTCGTAATTTATTTCAGAAATAATTTTTTTCATATTACCTTAGGCTTGAAGCAATCTTGAAATTGTTCTGTTAAAATTAAGCAAATAAATTCAATAAAGCGAAAAAAATCCGGATTAACAAAAAGATTGAATATTCGAACTAACTCCTTCGGGCCAACCGAACTAAATTAATCTTTCGTGATTAGTGCAACAGCATATGCAACCACACCCTCTTCTTTACCAATAAATCCAAGTTTTTCGTTAGTAGTGGCTTTAATTGAAATGTCTTCAGTCGAAATTCCCATCACTTCCGAAAGCATGGTTTGCATACGATCGATGTATGGATTGATTTTAGGTTGTTCAAGCACAAGGGTGGTGTCGATATTACCGATTTCGTATCCTTTACTTCGGACAAGAGCGACTACTTTCGAAAGTAAAATTTTGCTATCGATAGATTCGAATTCGGATGATGTATCAGGAAAATGAAAACCAATATCTCTCAGATTTGCCGCACCTAAAAGCGCATCACAAATGGCATGAATTAAAACGTCGGCATCGGAATGTCCAAAGGGTCCTTTATTATGAGAAATTTCTATGCCACCAAGAATACAAGGTCGACCTTCTTTCAGTTGGTGGACATCAAATCCAAAGCCCACTCTAACTTTCATTACTCTACGCTATCGGCTTTCTTAAGAGAATTGAAGTCGAATAAAAGTGAGAAACGCAATGTATTTTCAAGAGGGTTACGCTGATCTGTGGGAATAAGGTAAGCGAAATCAACACCAAACACATTGTATTTTAAACCTGCACCCAATGTGAAATATTTTCTATTTCCTTTTGTTTCGTGCTCATAAAAATAACCGGCACGAAATGCAAACTGATTATCATACCAGTATTCCAATCCGGTAGCAATGTTGATTTCCTTAAGTTCTTCACTAAATCCGTCAGGCGCATCGCTGAATGATTTAAACATACCTTCTGCAACACCCACATCAGGACTACTTCCGAATAAAATTTGCTGCTCACCATTTACAATATTAGTTGGATCATAAATTGGAGGCGTTGGAACTAATAATTTGTTGAAGTCAACAAGGAAAGTCAAATCATTGTATTCATTCAGATTTAATTTAAGTGCAGGTCCTAATCGAAGATTAATAGGAATAAAATCCTTAACACCTGTTTCAGTATATGAAATTTTTGCACCAATATTGGAAATGTTCAGACCGAAAGAAAGTTGTGCATCTTTTTTACTTATTTCAAGATCTGTGCGGTAGTACATACTCACATCAGCAGCAACAGAATTTCCGGCTTTGGTTGCATTATTTTCAACTGTAAAACCACCTGTTAAATTGGAATGGATGTATCTCAATGAAATACCACCACTAAATTTTTCACTCAATTTTCGAGCATACACCATATCAATAGAATACTCAGCAGGATTATATTGTCCAATTTCAGTACCCACATTATCCGTAAAGGTGATATTACCCAACGAAAAATAACGGAGGGAAGCGCCGATTGTCTGATCACCCTTTAGCTTAGTATAAAACGAAACATAGGCCAAATTAATATCAGGAACAAGCTGGCGAAGCCATGGTGTATAAGAGACAGAGAATCCTAATTTTTTGTCGACAAAAGCTAGTTTTGAAGGATTCCAGTGAATGGAATTAGCATCAGGATCGGAGGCCACACCGGCATCACCCATTCCACCTGCTCTTGCGTCGGGGGAAATTATCAGAAAGGGTACAGCAGTAGTAATAGTATTGAGTTGTCCCAATAAATTCGACTGATCCTGGGCACTTGAAATACCCGGCAGGGTTATCAGAGAAATCACTGATAAAACAAGCGGGACGAATGTGTTTTTCATCATGGAAATTTTAAAGAATTGCAAATATAACGAAATGTGTACAAAGAAGGTTCTATTTTAATACAACCAGTTTTTCATATTTTTCAGCAGTGGCACCATCGGAGTCCCTGATTCTCAACCTGTAAACGTAGACTCCACGACCAATTCGATCACCAAAATCATCTTTCCCATCCCACTCTAAATCATCCACCCGATACCCTTCGCAGGTAATTTGGCGATTAATAGTTTTGATGAGCTTTCCTGAAACGGTGTACACCTGAACCTGCACATCGAGTGTGTTGCAAGGCCGGTTGTGCTCAAAAAAGAAGGAGGTTTTGGTGGTAAAGGGATTTGGGTAATTTAAAACATGGTTTAATGCAAGAGTAGCCGACTCAGCCACCACAAATTCAGTCACAGCATCGGATGAATTGTTATAAATATCCCATACTTTGAACTTTAATGTGTGTCTGCCTCCGGGTAGTTTCGATAACGGATACAAAACTCTTCCCGATTGATAACTGTCGAGATCAGATTCATAATAATCGTTGAGTACATATACTTCATCGGTATTACCATCTACCGTAGCAGTAATATCGTGACCGATTCCGTTTCCAACAGTATTTATACCATTAGTATCACTCAACAATGCATAAATTTTGGGGTTCTCGTCGGTTGTGCCTCCATAAACAAATTTTTCATCGTTCAGAAATAGCTTCACAACAGGTCCAACATTATCTGCAACAGCGTTATTTGATGAACCACCTATTAACAGACTGTCGTAATTACCATGAGCATCATCAGTACCATTATGTGCATAATAACTTAACCGACCATTTCCAACTTGATAGGCGATATCTTTAGGAACAATAAAAGTATAAGAAAAACTCCCATTTGTTACTGTTGCTTTTCCCTTATAAAGAATATTTTTTTGAAGTGTAAAATTTCGCAGTGGGCTGGATGCATCATTTTGTAAGGTGGAAACCATTTCTTCTTTATCATAAACGGTTGGATAAATGATTCCATTAAAGTTGGTGAGCTTTTGACCATTTGATTGAATTTCACCTGAAATAGTTATTTTACTTAATGCTCCTAACGTATCGGCACCAGCCACAATTGCACTTCCATTTAATTGAGTTGTTATTACTTGATACTTGGGATAAGCAACCCTTACAGCAGGATCACCTAAGAGTGAAAAATTTCGTGGATTAATTCCTCCTGCCAGCACGTTATTATCATTTTTTACTTTCACATAAACATCTCCCAAGCGAGGCTTTTCCCCATTTATATCAACAAAAAGGTTGGTGATCATAGCATTGTTGAGTACAGCATTTTGCGATGCATAAACCAATCTCGTTGTTGTCATTAGTGCAATTCCTCCAGCTTCACTATTTATCAGCACCAGCTCCCCTGCAGAAGTTCTATAAGGATCATCATAACGACTGAACTCACATGTTGCAGTAATAAACAACGGAAGCTTTCGAACATTTTTCCAGGATTGAATCATGGCATTGTCCAAAATTCTTTCTGCGGTCCAGCCTGTTTCTCCACCGTGACCGGTATAGTTAATAACTAAAGCACCTTTATCAACGCGACGATCGATAGCTTCGTTTACAGTGGGGTAACGTTGTCCACCGGGAGTAGCAACCTGATTATAAGCATCGATATAAATTTTATCAATATTATAATCAGGTTGATTATTTTTCATGTAATTGGCCAAATTGTTCGATTGGTCGAGATGTAAACCTGAATCTTCATCATCGGCAATAAAACAAATGGTGTTTCTCCAGTCGCCTAAACTCGAAGTGTTACCATCTGAGCAAAGTGTAAGATCAGTAAATGTTCCGGGAGTGGAATAATCAATAATTTTATTCACAACAGTTGTGGCTTCTTCATTATTCTTTACAGGAAACCTTCCAATCCCTACATCGAGTAAATCCTGAACACCATCATCCCAGTTTCCTTCAGCATCATCCAAAAATCCATAAAAATCATCCGACACATAAGAGCCGGTGAGTGAAATTGAATTTAAAGACTGATAAGTGAGTATAAAGTTAGTATTATTAGTGGTAACAGAGATGTTTTTGTTGTCGTAAGAGCCATCGCCAAACAACAATAAATATTTTGGCAAATCGGCAACAGTAGTAGCTCTGTCGTAAAACATTTTAAGAAAGTCGCGCACTCCAATAATATCAGGAGCACCGCTGGAAAATTCATTATAAACTTGATCAGGAGTTACTACAACCACGTCTAAATTGCTATGAGTTCGGTGAAAATCGGCAAGTCGAAGTGCTTGTGTAAGGAAATTTGGATGGCTCAAGATTACCATATCTGTTTTCCCTAATGCATGAAGGTTTTGATTAGCAATTGTACCTGCGGGGAGCGGAGTGATGTAAGACGAACCATCGAAGGCAATAAATTCTTTCAGTGTTTCAGTTTCGGAAACAAAACTTGTTCCGGTGCCATAAAGTTGCGCTTTAACATTTACAGGATCGGTTACATCCCAAACTTGAACACCGGCATTGGCTGCAAAATTAAATGTAGTTACATTCCCAACTCCAATTGAACGACTGTCGCGGAACATCATTTGAGAACCACTCATCTGCAAATTTCTTCTGGCATTTAACTCGAGAAAATTCAAATAACCAACAGATGTAGAAGTTGTAGGATTGTAAGTGAGTGCAAGAGTAATTTCGGAACCAACAGCAGAAAATGTGGTGTTGCTGATATTTTCATCTGCGTATGGAGAAGTATAGCTGCTACCAACAGCAGGAACATTTTGTTGCATGAGTAATTGGCTGCCATAGTTGAGTCTGAAATAACTAGGACTGAAAGAATGTGCAATAAGGCTTGATTTCACATATACAGGCTCCGTTAGTACAATATTTGGAAATGAAAAACTAAAACTCTGAGTGAGAATTGCATCAAATGGTTCGCCGTACCATTGTCTGCCGGATTTAATAAAATTAAATTTGTCCAACTCATGCACATCATAATCGTCGAAGGTTGAAGTAGAATAATTTGGCGAAAAAGAAGAGGATGGTTGTGTTTGAATACGTTTTGGAGGCGTTCCTGTATTGAGTTCAGGAGTAATAAAATAATAAGAATAATCGGAGTATAAATGAGGGTTACGATGAAAGCGATTATCTGTATCATCAAAATTCCAGGAGTTAGGTCCTTCACCATAGAAGAGGACAAAATCGTTGCCATCAAAGACTCCGGGAGTGCCGCCATCGTTCACAAAAATGGCATTTTCAGCCAAATCATCATGACGAAATTCACTATTCAAAAAAGGAAGCATTCCGCTACTATTTCCAAACACTCTTATACGTGATGGATTAACAGAAGAAGGGTTTAAGCCGATTTGTTGAAGAAATGCAACATTAATAATATGAATACCTGAAACATTGGTTGCAATTTTATACCAGTTTCCGGAAGACAACACTGAATTGGGAGCAAAAATCCTTTGAGCCCCCGGCTGCATGGCAGTTTTTAAGGGCGGACCGGGCTGAATATCGTAATCAAAGGAAACCAATCGTTCCAACCCGCCGGCACTATTTTTTCGAATAGGGAGAATTGAAATCCCTAAAAGTTGTTGTTTTTTTTCGGTCATTACCTTTCCGGTAACGGTAGCCTCAATTCCAATTTTAGAAATATCGATGGCAGCTGATGTGGTAAAGGGCTCATAAACAGCATTTTTCAATGTAACCACTGTTTCCATGCCCGGAAACTTATTGGGTACTAATTCGGTAAAATAGGGCAAAGAATTTTGAGTCCCATCATAAACAGCTCCATCAAAATTCAACAATTTAACGGACTCATTTTCACCGATTAAAGAAATAATATCGGGTTTCCACTCTAAATTTCTGGCACCGGCAGACATCCTTTGGGCACTTACTTGCGTCTGATTAAAGATACTAAACAGTAAGAAAACGGCTGAAAACAGTCGGTATTGGAGGGTTTTGAAGGGAAATGTTGACATGAATAACCGGGTTGTAAGGACAGTACAAATTTAAGAATTGGAGTTCATAAGAACAGATAACTTGTAATGAATCAATTTATTTTGTTTGGAATTTCAATTTTTTATCAACTATATTTGTGATTGCATTAACAAATGATCCTTAAAAAAGATTCAGAACGCAAATTAAACGGGTACTTTGTTCGTTTATTGCCAATAACCTTGTAACCAAATCTAAGTTATTCGTATAAGTAAGGAATAAAATGGCGGAATATGTTTAAACGGATAATTATAACAATAGCATGTTTGGCGAGTCTTGTTCCTGAGCAAACAGTAGCTCAGGATCCTCAATTCTCTCAATTCTATGCAAACCCATTGTATCTGAACCCGGCTTTTGCGGGATCGGCACGATGTCCTCGTATTGGTATGAATTACAGGAATCAATGGCCCGCACTTTCAAAAACTTTCATCACTTATTCAGCCGCTTATGATCAACATGTGGATGCTATTTCTGGTGGATTGGGTTTGTTGGTAATGAACGATAAGGCAGGCGAAGGAACTTTGAACACTACTAATATAAGCGGAATGTATGCTTATCAATTAAATGTCAGCCGTGATTTTTCTATCCGATTAGGACTTCAGGCAACCTGGGTACAGAAAAAGTTGGATTGGGATAAACTTTATTTTGGGGACATGATTGATCCAAGATACGGATATGTGTACCAAACTCAAGAAACTCGTCCGGATCAATCTAAATCCTTTGCCGATTTTTCTGCAGGTATATTGGCCTATAGTTCAAAGGTTTATGGAGGATTTGCAGTGAATCACCTCACCCAACCGGATGAGGCTTTTATTGTTGAAGGCAGTTCAGAATTACCAATGAAAATTACAGCTCACGTAGGTGCGATGCTGCCTGTGGGCGATACTAAAGTATATAAGTATGCCGCTTCTCGCGATGAGGGAACCTATATTTCGCCAAATATCCTTTATCAACAGCAAGCTAGCTTTAATCAATTAAATGTGGGGGTTTATTTTTTGAAGTCCCCAATTATCGGAGGACTCTGGTACAGAGGCAATTTCGGAAAAGATAAATTTATTTCGAGTGATTCTTTCATCGCATTAATAGGTATTCAGAAAGGAATGTTTAAATTTGGCTACTCGTACGACGTTACGATTTCCACCCTTACCAATAACGCAACTGCAGGCTCACACGAAATCAGTTTCGGTATCCAATTTGAATGTCGACCTAAAAAGAAGAGATTCAGAACAATAAGCTGCCCCTCATTCTAGTTTATTTATAACTTTGCCAACCTAAATCTAAACCTTAGAAACAAAGGATATGAAAAAAGTTTCATTAATTACACCGGTAATGGCGTTATTCGCCGGAGCCCTTATTCTCACTTCGTGTTCGAAGGAGAAATCATCGGTAACCGGATGGGATTACAATAATGAAAAGAATGGTGGTTTTGAAAAAGTCGCCTATCTCGAGCAGGAAACAGGCCCCGGCCTAATCCTGATTGAAGGTGGTACTTTTGCTATGGGCCGCACAGAACAGGATATCACTATGGACTGGGATAATATTCCAAGAAGGGTGACTGTTTCTTCTTTTTATATGGATGAATCAGAAATCTCAAATCTCCATTACAGGGAATATCTGTATTGGCTAGATAGGGTTTATGGTACTGATTATCCGGAAGTTTACAAAAAAGCATTGCCCGATACTCTGGTTTGGAGATCAAAACTGGGCTACAACGAGCCTTATATTGAACTATACCTGCGTCATCCTGCTTATAGCGATTACCCTGTTGTTGGGGTTAACTGGTTGCAAGCCAATGATTTTTGCGCTTGGAGAACAGATCGTGTGAATGAGCAAATCCTCATCCGCGAAGGTATTATGCGTGTTAACCCTGCTCAAATTAATGAGGACAATTTTAATACTGACGCTTATTTATCCAACCAATACGAAGGATTGGTAAAAAGCCCTCTGAACGATCTTAATCCGAACCGTGATACCAGAAAAGTAATTATGGAAGATGGAATTCTTCTTCCCCGTTACCGTCTGCCAAGTGAAGCTGAATGGGAATATGCCGCTCTGGGCCTTGTTGGAAATACTGTTTTCGAAAGAGTTACCGATCGTAAAATGTATCCATGGAACGGTCACGTTGTTCGTAATGCCGATGAAAAATATAAGGGTGAAATGCTTGCCAACTTTAAGCGAGGGCGAGGTGATAACATGGGGGTTGCCGGAAAATTGAATGATAATGCCGACATCACCGCTCCTGTTATTTCTTATGTTCCCAACGATTATGGCTTATATAACATGGGTGGTAACGTTGCTGAATGGGTTGCCGATGTTTATCGTCCCCTTTCACCTGAAGATAAGGATGACTTTAATCCGCATAGAGGGAATGTGTTCAAAACACAACTTACTGATGAAGAGGGTCAGGTAGCTGAAAAAGATTCATTAGGACGAATAATGTACCGTGATGTTTCTCAGGCAGAAAATGAGGGCAGAAGAAATTATCAGAAAGCAGATAACATAAATACTTTGGATGGTGACGAGCCCGATTATATCAGTTATAATTATGGAGTAACATCTATGATTGATGACCAGGCTCGGGTTTATAAAGGAGGATCCTGGAAAGACAGAGCATATTGGATGTCACCCGGTACCCGTAGATTCTTAGATCAACGCCAGTCTACTGATTATATCGGTTTCCGTTGTGCGATGCACCGTGTAGGAAGTCCGGTTGGATTTTCTCAAAAAGGAAAGAAGAGCAAAAGAGGAAGTATGTAATAATTCCGATTGTTAAAAAATTGAACGCTTCTCCAAATCGGAGAGGCGTTTTTTTTTGTTCATTTGTTTTATCCAAATCAACTAAAAATGGACTCCATCAATATTCTTTACAATGCCTTTGCCAATGGCTCAACTATTTGTACTGATACCCGTGATATCCAGCTTGGCTCCATATTTTTTGCACTTAAAGGATCCAATTTCAATGGAAACCAATTTGCATCACAAGCTCTAGCTCAGGGAGCAGCATTGGCCGTTGTTGATGAAGATCAGGAGCTGTTTGATGAACGTTTCGTTCGCGTGAACAATACTCTAAACAGTTTGCAAAAACTTGCATTACATCATCGAAAACAACTCAACATTCCAATTATAGGAATCACCGGGAGTAATGGAAAAACAACAACTAAAGAATTAGTCAACAAAGTACTTTCAAAAAAATACACAACACTTTGTACTCGTGGAAATTTAAATAATCATATCGGCGTACCGTTAACATTATTGTCTATCACATCACTCCATGAGATTGCTATTATAGAAATGGGTGCGAATCATCAAAAAGAAATTGAATTACTGTGTTCACTTGCACTCCCAACTCATGTACTTATTACCAATGTTGGCAGAGCACATCTCGATGGTTTTGGTGGATTTGATGGTGTTAAAAAAGGTAAAGGTGAGATGTATGAATTTGCAAAAACTCATCAGTCAACCGTTTTTATTAATGGGGATAATAATCATTTAAAAGAAATGCTTGGCAACTATTCGCATACCGTTAGTTACGGAACAAACAAAGCAAACGATATCAATGGCAAATTGCTTCCGGCAAATGAACATGTGAACCTTGAATGGGTTATGAATGGAAACGCAAAAACACAAACTGTGATTTCTAATATTACCGGAGACTATAATTTTGAGAATATTTTATCAGCGATTTCTTTGGGAGTTCATTTCGGTGTACCGGAAGCTGCCATAAACGAAGCAATAGAAAATTATGTACCCGACAACCAACGGTCGCAGGAAATAGTCTTTGGGAGCACTAAAATAATTTTGGATGCTTATAATGCAAATCCCTCTAGTATGGAGGCAGCATTAAAAAATTTCGGTAGTAGCTTCACCGGTAAAAAAGCAATATTTTTGGGAGATATGCTTGAGCTTGGAGTAAGTTCTGCACAAGAACATCACACAATAATCGAATTAGCTCGTTCCCTCAATCCTGATTTATTAATTTTAGTAGGTCCAAATTTTACAGAAGCCGGGAAAGGGATTTCTGCCATTTATTTCGGCAATTCTGATGAAGCAAGTAGATGGTCCTTCACTCAAAATTTCACCGATTTCACTATTCTGATAAAAGGATCCAGGGGATCGAAGATGGAGGTTATTTTAGAAGGAATTAAAACAACTTAAGTTCAAATATTTGTTTCCTTCCCTTTAATTATTTTTTGCAACATTCCGTTACTACTTACTTCATCATCGTAGTATCCTGAACCGTTTCGGGAATTATATCCATAACCGTAACCGCTACCAAATCCCGAATCATTTAGCAAAATGCTGATGTTCTTAAATTTTCCTTCTTCAAACTGATCGTTGAGTGAGGTGATATAATTTTTGCGCGAATAATTTTCACGAACCACATAAACATTAATATGACTGTGGTTCATCAGCAAAAAAGCATCAGAAACAATTCCAAGAGGTGGTGTATCAACAATAATATAATCGTATCTTTTACTGAGCTCTTCCAATAGGTGACTCATTTCAGGCTTGCTAATTAATTCAGAGGGATTAGGAGGAATCGGACCTGAAGCAATGATATCCATGTTTGGTGTGCCTGTAGGTTTAATGATTTCATCAATCGAGGCTTTTCCGATGAGGAAAGAACTCACACCAGTTTCATTAGTAAGGTTAAAATCCTGAAATAATTTAGGCTTTCTTAAATCAACCCCCACTATTACCACCTTATAATTCTGCATAGCAAACACTGAAGCCAGGTTGATGGTCACAAAAGATTTTCCTTCCCCTCCAACCGAACTTGTAATAAGAATAATTTTATTTCCCGATCTGCTTCCAAAAAATTGCAGGTTGGTGCGGACCGATCGAAAGGCTTCTGCAATTCTTGATTTGGGATTGTGCTGAACGATGAGGTTATCGTTTTTGTTGACATGCCCCACAACACCCAGAATAGGGATTTTTGTCAATCTTGAAATTTCTTCTTTACTACTCACAGTAGTTTTCAAAAATTTAATTGCAAATATTACCACCAATGGAATTATGAAGGAAGAAAAAAGTGCGAGAAGCAACACCATTTTTTTATTAGGTTCAACAGGCTCTTCAATAAGTGAAGCTTCATCAAGAATTTTATTGTCGGAAATGGCTGCTGCTTTGGCAATGCTGGTTTCTGCTTTCTTTTGTAGAAGATAAATATAAATATTCTGGTTTACTTCAAACTTACGTTGAATCGCCAACAAGTCTCTTTCGATTTCAGGCACCTGACGGATTTTAGATTCATATTCACGCAACTGTGCGGTGAGTGCTTTATTGGTAGTGTTTAAATTTTGCTGAATAGATTTAATATTTTCAATTAGTGACGCTCTGAGTTCTGCAATTTGTTGATCAAGTACTTTAACAGCGGGAGTAGCATTTTTCACACCATAAGAAAGGCTTTTTCTCTTCGCCTGCAGCTCCTGAAATTTACTGACAAGCTCTATGAGAAGAGGATCCGGTATTCCCAATGTTGAGGGTGCCAATTCTGTCATCTCGGTATTAGAAGTTACATAATTGTATAAATTGTTAAGAGAAGCAAGTTCAATTTCCGACTTCATTTTTTCAATGTCGATAGCATTTAGTTTATCGAGAAAAGCTTTACTTTCTTCACTCAAGTTAACTGTTTTGTTTTTTTCTTTGAAACCCTGCATCTCCGATTCAATTCTACTCACCACCTGGCTAGTTTCATCTAGTTGTTCATCAACAAACTTAATTGTTAGAGAAGCAACAGTGGTTTTATCCTGGATATCGAGATTTATATAAACTTCACAAAGCATATTTAAAACATCAACAGCTCTTTCAGGTACTTCATCCTGAAAAGTAAGTTTAACAATTGTTGCATCTTTATCGGGCGACTCAATACGTAATCTGGAAGAATAATCAATAACTTGACGAGAAGGGGCATTTATAACAAATTCAAAATCCCTAAATTCGGTATTAAATTGGCCTGCGGGATTTTTAACGATGTTAAAGCTAAATTGATCAGCAACTATTCGTTCTCCAAAAAGAAATTGTTTCGAATATTTATAACTTTTCCCTTTTTCATCCTCTGCTGTCACTGTAATCAAATATTTATCTTCATCAATGATAGAGAGGCTGAAAGGCACATCATAGAGCCACTTGGGCAATACCAAAGTTGAATCCACCAGCACTTTGAAAGGTTGTTTTTTATAAGCGGGTTTATTGGGAAAAATAGAAACATTAAAATAACTTACTTCGAGGTTAAGCTGTTTAATAGTTTCATGCATCACGCTTCGAGAGGCGAGAATACCTTTCTCGGTAGCGATGTTTGCCTGATCACCAAAAATATCACCGGCCAAAAAATCCTCCATGTTCACCGATGGCTTTCCGGTTTCTTCTATGAGTACTGCAGATGTTGCTTCGTAAACGGGTTGTTTAATTTTTATATATAAAATAGCTGCAGTAATACAAATAAAAAATGCAACTAGGAACCACCATTTCTTTTCCCTTAACTCAACAAATAAGCCGGAAATATCAATTTCATCATCACCAGCCTTTATATCACCTCTATTTTTTACCATGACTAGTTTTCTCTTAAAATAACTGAAACCATAAGGGTGAGTGTGGCGAGAATGGAAGTGAAAACTGCCACGGTGGGACTAATAGTAACAACACCTCTTTTTCTTAATGGAGTAATATATATAACGTCATCGGGATATATGTAAGCAACCTCTGAGTTAAGAGGAGCTTTGGTAGTCAGATCGACCATTATCTCTTTGTAACCTTCGGGAGTTTGACGAACAATTTTAATTTCTTTTCTGTTTCCATAATAAGTTAAATCGCCTGCCATACCTAAAGCTTCCAACATCGATATTTTTTCATTAGGGATGTAATACAAACCCGGTTTGTTTACTTCACCAAGAACTGTTACTTTAAAGCTCAGTTTTTTAATTATCACAATTGGATCATCCATATATTGCTCAAACCGATTTACAAGCGTATCTCTTGCATCAGCAATACTTAACCCTGCAATATTTACTTTGCCTATAAGCGGAAGTTCAATAACCCCATCCTTACCAAGAACAAAACCTTTTTCATAGGCCGAGCGGTTATCAATTTGTTGTTTGTCGATAGTAGTTGCAATACCCGGAAATGCTTCTGTGTTGATGGTAAAAACCTGAATGGTAAGGATATCGTTGGGATAAATTTTGAGTATAAACTCAGGCATCTTTCCTGTTGTTGCAGTAGAATCGCTGTCTTGCATATATACCGTTTTCTTGAGCGAGATACATGATGACAACGTGACAACTAAAAATAATAACCCTAGTTTTTGAAAATTCATTCAACGAAATATTTGTGTTAATGCCAACTGCAGAGGACTACTGAAGCAAGCCTCTTGAAATAACAATTTTTTGGATTTCTGAAGTACCTTCATAAATCTGGGTGATTTTGGCATCTCTCATGAGTCGCTCCACGTGAAATTCCTTCACATACCCATAACCACCGTGAACTTGAACAGCTTCAATAGTTGTATCCATAGCTACTTTTGAGGAGAATAATTTAGCCATTGAACTTGCCTGTCCATAGTCGAGATGCTGATCTTTCATCCATGCAGCTTTTAAACAAACAAACGAGCAGCTTCAATTTGTGTAGCCATATCAGCTAATTTAAATTGAATTGCCTGATGTTTACAAATTTCTTTTCCAAACGCTTTACGCTCTTTTGAATATTTCAAAGCCAGTTCAAAAGCACCGGATGCAATTCCGAGAGCCTGTGAAGCAATTCCTATTCTACCACCGGTAAGTGTTTTCATGGCAAACTTAAATCCAAAACCATCTTCACCAATTCTATTTTCTTTCGGAACTTTCACATCGGTAAACATGAGTGAATGCGTGTCGGAACCTCGTATTCCCAATTTATTTTCTTTTGGTCCTATTGTAAAACCGGGTGCTCCTTTTTCAACAATCAAGGCAATTGATTCCTTTATGACCTTTGGCAACATCGGTTTGAGCCATTACAAGGTAAACTGAAGCAGTATTTCCGTTGGTGATCCAGTTTTTGGTTCCATTGAGGATGTAATGATCGCCATTATCGATCGCCGTTGTACGTTGTGAGGTAGCATCTGACCCTGCTTCCGGTTCAGAAAGGCAAAAAGCGCCTATAATTTCTCCTTTTGCCAAGGGAACCAAATATTTCTGTTTTTGCTCTTCAGAGGCAAAATTTTCTAATCCCCAGCAAACCAATGAGTTATTAACTGACATCACCACTGATGCAGAGGCATCTACTTTAGAAATTTCTTCCATTGCGAGCACATAAGAGACCGTATCAAGGCCTGCTCCGCCATATTTTGGATCCACCATCATGCCTAAAAAGCCCAATTCACCCAATTTTTTAATTTGCTCAGCAGGAAATTTTTGGTGCTCATCGCGTTCAATTACACCCGGAAGTAGTTCATTTTGAGCGAAATCACGTGCCGCCTTCTGGATCATTAACTGCTCTTCTGTAAATTCAAAATTCATAATTTGTTCTATACTTTTAAGATGGTCAAAATTAATTTTTTTTCGGGGTGGTTGGTCAAGGTATGTAAAACTTTTTTAACCTTGTGACAACGGGAAGAGAAAATTGCTGTTATTGTAGGTGATATCTCAACAAAAGTGAGTGGAATGATTGGGTTTTTATTCTTAAATTTTAATTATATCAATTAATGGCATCAGATTTTATAGTAGCGGGAGTAATGTCGGGAACTTCCCTCGATGGATTGGATATAGCACTTTGTGGGTTTGAAGAACTACACAGCAAATGGCATTTTGAGGTATTAGCAACTGCCACAATTCCATATTCCCAAGAGTGGAAAAAAAGATTTTCTGAAGTTTTTAGTTCAGATGCAATGACATTGGCGAGGCTACATGCCGATTTTGGACAATATATTGGTCAGTGTGTATTAGAATTTATTCAGACCAACCAAATTGAACCCGATTTAGTGAGTTCACATGGGCACACTATTTTTCATCAGCCCGACAAAGGCTACACATTTCAAGCAGGGTGTGGTGCGGCTATTGCGGCTGTGGCCGGAATTGATACCGTTTGCGATTTACGCTCGACCGATGTTGCTTTAGGAGGCCAAGGTGCTCCGTTGGTTCCAATTGGTGATTTTCATTTATTTGGTGGTCATAAGTTTTGTCTCAATTTGGGTGGCATTGCAAATATTTCTTATGATGAGGGTGAACAACGAATTGCTTTTGATATATGTCCGGCGAACATGGCACTAAACCACCTTGCCGAAAAAACCGGAATGGCTTATGATGAAGGGGGGGAAATTGCGATGCGCGGCGAAATTAATCAGGAGCTGTTGAACAATTTAAATCAACTTGATTTTTACAAACAGAAAGCACCAAAATCATTAGGTCGAGAATGGTTTGAAAATAGTTTTTTTCCTTTGATTGAAGATGAAAAATACAGTATTGAAGACCGAATGAGAACTGTTGTGCAACATATAGGTGTACAAATTGCCAACTGTTTGACTCTATCACCCGGCACAACTATGCTCACAACAGGCGGAGGTGCTTACAATAATTTACTCATTGAAGTTATCGAAGAGCAAGTCTCACGGCACGGAATACACGTAATTGTTCCTGATGCTACTATTGTGGAATTTAAAGAGGCAATAATTTTTGCTTTTCTTGGATTGCTACGCTCACTCGAACTGCCTAACTCATTGGCAACAGTTACAGGAGCGCGTGAAGATTCAATTGGTGGTGCTGTGTATAAAGGGTGAGGATTGGTTTATTAGTTTTATAGTTTATTAGTTTTATAGTTTATTAGTTTTATAGTTTATTAGTTTATTAGTTTATTAGTTTATTAGACTGCCTGCTAAGCTATAGACAAGATTTAGCTTGGCGATGGCAGACAGGACTGCCTGCTAAGCTATAGACAAGATTTAGCTTGGCGATGGCAGACAGGCCTGCCTGCCATCGCCAAAGACAAGCTTTTGCTTGGCGATGGCAGGCAGGTTTTTTGGTTTACTAGTTCTTTAGTCTTGCAAATTTTAATTAGTTGATTTTGAAAAGTATTTCGTTGCAGGATCAAAAGTCATAAACAGGAATTTATTTTTCAATACAAATTCAACTTGTCAACAATTTTGGACTAAAAATTCATTCTGAAAAAATATTCATTCTCCAACACTCAGGCTGTTAAAATCAATTGTCTGTGATTTTTTCACCGAATTTTCCCTCCTCACCTCCTATCTTCCTATCTTTGGCGAGTTGAACAACGGATATGCTTGAAGAACTAAAGAAATTTGAAGAAAAAAGGCCAGAAATAGTTTTCGAATGGAAAGATCAGGAGACGGAAGCCGAGGGTTGGATTGTGATCAACTCCCTAAGAGGCGGTGCTGCCGGCGGAGGAACAAGGATGCGCAAAGGCCTTGACAAACATGAAGTTATGTCATTGGCCAAGACTATGGAAATAAAATTTACTGTAGCCGGTCCGCACATTGGAGGAGCCAAATCGGGAATCAATTTTGACCCTTCCGACCTACGGAAAAGGGGTGTTTTGGAAAGATGGTTTCGGGCAGTTTTGCCGGTTTTGAAGCAATATTATGGCACCGGAGGCGATTTGAATGTAGACGAAATTCATGATGTAATCGAAATTACCGGTCGTTATGGATTGTTGCATCCGCAGGAAGGTGTTGTTAATGGCCACCTTGGCGGAGATGAAAAAATTAAAAGGGACAAAATTTCACGCCTTCAAAGAGGAGTGATTATGCCCGTGACCAGCGCAACACACGCTCCATCCGGTGAAAAAGTATATACTGTTGCCGATATGATAACCGGATACGGTGTTTCTGAATCGGTTAAACATTTTTATTCCACCTTTGGGGGAGATGTTAATGGAAAAAGAGTGATCATTCAAGGCTGGGGGAATGTGGGTGCTGCCGCAGGATTTTATCTGGCCCAGGCTGGTGCAAAAATTACTGCCATTATTGATCGCGATGGTGGTCTCATAAATAAAGAGGGATTTTCGTTTGAAGAAATTACCAAACTTTTTCTTGAAAGGGATGGCAATAAACTTAAAGCCGATCATATTATTCCTGTTAAAGAATTACACAAAACAGTTTGGTCGAGCGGTGCAGAAATATTTATTCCTGCTGCAGCATCTCGTCTTGTAAACAGAGACCAGGTAGATGAGTTGATTGCAGGAGGACTTGAAGTTATTTCGTGTGGAGCCAATGTTCCTTTCGATGATCCTGAGATATTTTTTGGACCAACGGGCACTTACACCGACTTGCAAGTTTCGCTCATCCCAGACTTTATCTCCAACTGTGGAATGGCACGGGTATTTGCATTTTTAATAACCGGCGAAAAAGAAGTCACTGACAAAAATATATTTGAGGATGTATCGTTGACCATTGCAAATGCCCTGCAGGAAGTGTACGATCGTCATCCCGGCAAAACACGAATTGCCGAAACTTCCTTTACCATTGCACTTGACAAATTAAAATAATGGAATCATTATTCTCAGCTGAATTCCTCAACCGTACTTTTCTGGGCAACACCACTGAAACTTACATTTATGTTGCGATTATAATTTTAGTTGGACTTCTTTTCAAGCAAATTATTTCAAAAATATTTGCCGCGCTGGTTTTTAAAGTTTTTAAAAAATATTCGGCAGGAGTTGATTTGCAGGAACTACACAACCTCCTTAAAACGACCATTTACCCTGCTCTTTCTATTAATTGTGGGGTTCATAGCATTTAATCAACTTACTTTTCCTGAATCCTGGCATGTAGCTCCGGAAGACAAATTCGGTTTACGAATGGTCATTCAAAAACTTCATACTTTTTTGTTAATTGGTTCTATTGCCTGGATGTTCTTAAGACTGGTTGATTTTTTTGGTCTTATACTTCGTTACAAAGCATCCATTACTGAATCAAAACTCGATGATCAGCTGGTGCCATTTTTTAAGGATGGTTTAAAAATTATTATTGTATTTATTACCTTCTTTTTCATTCTCGCTTCGGTTTTTAAAGTTAATATTGTCACTCTCATTGGAGGTTTAGGAATTGGTGGTTTGGCTGTGGCATTAGCAGCTAAAGAAACCCTTGAAAATCTTTTGGGATCGTTTACCATTTTCCTGGATAAACCATTTATTGTTGGTGAGTTGATTACTGTTGGAAATGTAACAGGACATGTAGAGACAATCGGATTAAGAAGCACCCGCATCAGGACCTTGGAAAAAAGTATCATCACCGTTCCCAATAAAAAAATGGTGGATGCCGAAGTGGAGAACAGAACTCAACGGACCATGTGGCGAACGAGACAATCGATATCGTTACTTTATCAAACTAGTCATGATGATTTCAAAAAAATAATTTCTGAAATAAAAAGTTTTCTCGATAATCATAAAAGCATTCATCCCGGAGCCACCGTAAATTTAGATCACTTTAACGATAGTTCCATTGATGTTCTGATCATTTACTTGGTGCTTACCAGTGAATTTGAAGAGTATATAAAAGTTAAGGAGGAAGTAAATTTTAAAATTATTGAAATTGTCCGGTCAGTTAATTCCGACTTTGCATTTCCCACAACAAGTGTTTATATTGAAAAAACTGTACAATCGTGATTTCATCAATACTTCTTTCACAAATTACAGCTACTGAAGGGCTCAGCGTATTGGGCATACCGTTAGAATTCATACTCTTTGGATTGACATTGTTGGGTGTTGCACTATTTCATCATCACACACTCAAGGTTGCCTTAACCGGCTTGGTGGTGGTCCTCATCTATAAAGAAGCCTTCACCGATTTTTCAATTTTTGAACATATCCTTGGTTCCGAGACTCACCATGGGGAATGGAACATACTGCTCAACCTTTTTGGATTACTTACAGGATTTGCAATTCTTGCAGATTATTTTGAGAAGAGCGGTGTGCCTGAAAAGTTACCTGCATTTTTACCCGATAACTGGAAGGGTGGATTTCTATTGTTGGTAATGATTGCAATTGTATCATCCTTCCTCGACAACATAGCAGCCGCAATGATTGGTGGTGCAATTGCTCATGTCGTTTTTAAAGGAAAAGTTCATATCGGATATATAGCAGCAATTGTAGCAGCCAGTAATGCGGGTGGGGCAGGAAGTGTTGTTGGTGATACTACCACCACTATGATGTGGATTGATGGTATTTCGGCCCTGGATGTCATTCATGCCTTTATAGCTTCTGCTTCAGCAATCCTGTTTTTCGGGTATTTTGCATCTCAACAGCAGCATAAATTTCAACCAATTATAAAAGATGCTGTAAAAGAAGTTGAAATTGACTGGACCAAGTTGATAATTGTACTTTTAATTCTTGTTGGTGCCATTCTCACCAATATATATCTCGATTTCCCAGCGGCTGGTGTATGGGCAGCGATTTTGCTGGGGACTTTTATTAGAAATGCCAATTGGAAACTTTTGCCTAATGCCTTAACGGGAAGCGCATTTCTTTTGTCGTTGGTATTGATTGCCTCCATGATGCCGGTCGAAAAATTGCCTCCTGCCTCCTGGCAATCGGCATTCATTTTAGGATTTGTGAGCGCTGTTTTCGACAATATTCCTCTCACCAAACTGGCACTCACACAAGGCGGATTTGATTGGGGGGTGTTAGCATTCAGCGTTGGTTTCGGTGGCTCTATGATATGGTTTGGATCTTCTGCAGGAGTAGCCATTTCAAGCATGTATCCTGAGGCTAAGTCGGTGGTTAACTGGGTAAAGCACGGATGGCACATTATTGTTGCCTATATTATTGGCTTTTTTGTTTTGCTTGGTACAATAGGATGGCATCCTCACCTTCCACACAAAAAGCAACAGCATATAGCCCCAACAGAAATACACCCTTAATGTGGGGTTCATCTTTTTTTCTTTTTTCTGGCAAACCGGCAATAAAATAATTCATTTTATACTAAATCTAACCGAAGTTCCGTTCAGTACATATTAACACCCTCGTGTTAACAATCGATACATTTACATAACCTTAACTCATCGCTATAGAAGTAATTTTACCCTTTAATAATTTAATCCCGAATTAAACACTAATGGGTATCCTACTTCAAATTTCAACAGCTGCAACAGACACCGCTTCCGCAGCAACAGGTGCATTACCAACCGAAGAAACACTTTCTCTTTTAGATCTAGCCTTCAAAGGCGGACCTATAATGGTACCGATAGCACTCTGCTCCGTGATAGCTGTTTATATTATTTTTGAACGCTATTTTGCAATTAAAAAATCCTCTAAGAGCGATCCTAATTTCATGAACAACATCCGCGACTTCATCAGCAATGGAAACATTGATGCTGCACGTTCGCTATGTAAAAATACCGATAGCCCGATTGCAAGAATGGTTGAAAAAGGGGTTTCACGTATAGGAAAACCATTGGGTGACATTGAAAAAGCAATTGAGAATGTTGGAAATATTGAGGTGGTGAAAATGGAAAAGGGATTGTCGCTTCTTGCTACTGTTGCCGGTGCCGCACCGATGTTAGGATTTCTAGGAACTGTAACCGGAATGATAAAAGCGTTTTATAACATGTCGAAAGCAGGTAAAACTATTGATATTAGCCTGCTCTCGGGTGGAATGTATGAAGCCATGGTAACTACAGTGGCAGGTTTGATTGTTGGAATCTTTGCTTTGGTTTCTTATAATCTTCTTTCTGCAATGGTAGAGCAAGTTGTTTTTAAAATGGAAACATCCTCAATCGAATTCATGGATCTTCTTCAAGAACCTGCACGATAAAAAAATTGCTTCAATAAATCAAATTTATAAAACAAACAAGATACTTCCCGGTAAACATGGCAATCAGATCAAGAAATAAAGTTTCGGCAAAATTTGAAATGTCGTCGATGACGGATCTGGTGTTCCTGTTGTTGATATTCTTCATGCTTATCACTACACTTGTTGTTCCAAACGTAAATACTCTTAAATTACTTTTACCAAACAGCAATACTGCCAAGCCTACTGAAAATTTAACTGTTTCTGTTGGTATCAACGAGAATCTCCAATATTTTTTAGATGGGAAACCGATTGTGTTTGATCAACTCGAAAGTTCTATCACAAATTTTATTGCAGGAAAAAATGATCCTATAGTGGTACTTCATACTGCTCAATCTGTTCCTGTCGAAAATGTAGTGAAGGTAATGGACATAGTAAACAGACTCAAAGTTAAAATGGTTCTGGCTACCAATCCCGAAAAGTAATGGCAACGGAAGAAGAACAAAAAAAATCGAAACGTGCCGGTCTCTCCGGAACACTCTTTTTTCATGGAGCACTTTTGTTAATTCTAATATGGATTAAATTAATGTCTCCTATACCTCCTGATGAAGAAGAGGGAATACTCATTAATTTTGGAAATTCCGACCAGGGTTCAGGCGAGATTCAGCCAACTGAATTATCGAATGCCAACTCTCCAACTGAATCAAATGCTGAAGAATTGAAGGAGCCTGAAGTTAGCGATCCTGTTCCATCCAAACCACAACCTGAATTAACACAGGATGTGGAGGATGCGCCAAAGATTGTAAAAGACAAACCAAAACCCAAACCGGTTGAAGCTCCTAAACCAAAGCCAAAACCTGTTGAACAGCCTAAAAAACCCGAAGAACCTAAGCCCGATCAGAAGGCGCTTTATCCGGGAAAGAAAAATAATCAGGGTAAAGGAAATCCAGGAAACGAAGGGGAAACAGGAAAGCCGGGTGATCAAGGTAATCCCGATGGATCACCCGATTCCAAAAGCCATACAGGAAGTGGCAAAGGCGACTCCGGTGTTTCTTTTGATCTTTCCGGAAGAAGTATGACTCGTAAACCGCAGTTAACGGATCAGTCACAGGAAACAGGAAAAGTAGTTATAGATGTTATTGTAGATAAAGATGGAAACGTTACCTCTGTAAACGGTCCTGCACGAGGTTCTACAACTACATCACTTGTGCTAGTGAATAAAGCAAAGCAATCGGCGAAAGAAGCAAAATTTAGCAAGAGTGCCTCCGGTGTCGAAGAACAAAAAGGAACCATTACCTTCGTTTTTAAATTTGAATGACCTACGAGTCTACTCTTGAGTATCTTTTTGAACAATTGCCCATGTATCATCGTGTGGGCGCAGCAGCTTACAAAGCAAATCTAGACAACACAATTGCAATCATGAAATTGCTTGATCATCCTGAGGATGATTTCAGGTGTATACATATTGCGGGAACCAATGGAAAAGGTTCTGTTTCTCACATGCTGGCTTCCGTACTTCAGCAAAGTGGTTACAAAACCGGATTGTACACCTCACCTCACTTGCGTGATTTTAGAGAACGCATTCGTGTAGATGGAAAAATGATTGAAAAATCGGAGGTGGTGAAGTTTGTCAAAAAATATAAAAATGAGTTTGAAGAAATTAAACCCTCATTTTTTGAATGGACTGTAGGGCTGGCATTTGACTATTTCAGCAAAAAAAGTATAGACATAGCCGTTATAGAAACAGGACTCGGTGGCAGGCTCGATTCTACAAATGTGATTAAACCATTGGTATCGGTAATCACCAATATTCAGTGGGATCACATGGATTTGCTGGGTGATACTTTACAAAAAATTGCAAGGGAAAAAGCTGGTATTATAAAAAAACAGGTGCCGGTGGTAATAGGAGCAACGCAATCGGAATCGGCTCCAATATTCCGACAAGCTGTTAAGAAATCGAAGTCTAAAATATTTTTCGCCGACAAAATTTTTCATGCTCATATTAATGATGAATCACATCCCGCTTCAGGAAGTTTAGAAGTAGATATAACCAAAAACAAGCAACCCTATTTAAAGGATCTCAAACTTGATTTGGGAGGATTTTATCAAGCACGAAATGTTTGCACAGTACTTCAAGCTGCTGAGATACTCGAAACCAAAGGGTTTGAGCTCAACAGAAAAAATATTCGTAAAGGATTGGGGTCGGTAAAAAAAAATACAGGCTTTGCAGGTCGATGGCAAGTACTATCGAATTCGCCTCTTTTAATTTGTGATGCAGGACATAATTCCGACGGCATTCAAGTGATTGTATCGCAACTTCAAAAAACAACATACAAAAAATTGCACATGGTAATTGGTGCAGTTAACGATAAAGACGTTGCAGGAATGCTCTCCAAGCTTCCTAAAAAAGCAACTTATTATTTTTGCAAAGCCAACATTCCCCGTGGTCTAGATGCAGCAGTATTAAAAAAGAATGCTACCAAATTTGGATTAAAAGGCAAAAAATTTAACTCTGTAAATGAAGCCCTCGACGCCGCCAAAGCAACCGCCGGAAAAGATGATCTAATTTTTGTTGGTGGTAGTACTTTCGTGGTGGCTGAAGTCGTGTAGATTCAATAGTTAATTCAGTGGTTTAAGCGGAAAGGTCATTGGTCATTGGTCATTGTCTAAAAGCGGAAAGGTCATTGGTCATTGAGTCATTAGTCATTAGTCATTAGTCATTGAAGGATGATAGAGTGAGTAAGTAAGTAAGTGAGTGAGTGAATGGGAAAGTTGGCGAAAAGTTGTCGCGCATTCCAATCAATAGATAATTTCTCTTAATCCAATTCATCTCCTTAAGAAACCTGCCTACTGCAGCTGCCGCCGCCGCTATTTTAATCAATGGATAATTTCTCTTAATCCAATTCATCTCCTTAAGAAACCTGCCTCCCGCCACTGCTACTGCCGCTTCTCCATTCAAAGGATAATTTCTCTTTACATTAATAATTATCTGCAACCATCTGCCTCCAGCCACCGCCGCATTCCAATCAATGGATAATTTCTCTTAATCCAATTTATCTGCTTCAGCAACCCGCCTACAGCCCCTGCCGCAGCCGCTTTCCCAATCAAAGGATAATTTCTCTTTACATTAATAATTTCCTGCAACCACCTGCCTCCCGCCACTGCCGCAGCCGCTTCTCCATTCAAAGGATAATTTCTCTTTACATTAATAATTTTCTGCAAGCTCCCGCCACCGCCGCTGCCGCTTTTCCAATCAAAGGATAATTTTTTCTTTAAAAAATGCTTTCTTTCACGAAATGTGACTTTTGTTACCTTCTTTAGAATTAATCAGTGGTAAACTTGCTTTTCAATTAACCGGTTCAAAAAAATCAAAGTCATGAAAAATCACTATCAGGTACTTGTTATTGGAGGCGGAAACGCAGGACTCTCCTTAGCTTCCCTCCTTCTGCTCAAAGATCCCAAACTTAAAGTCGGGATCATTGAACCCAGTGAAAAACATTATTACCAACCTGCATGGACTCTTGTAGGTGGTGGTGTTTTCGATATTAAGAAAACTGAACGAAATGAAGGTGATTACATCCCTAAAAAGGCAACATGGATTAAAGAATACGCTGATAAATTTGAGCCTGAGAAAAATTCAGTCATAACCAAAGAAGGCCATACTTACACTTATGATTATCTGGCGGTTTGTCCCGGAATACAGTTAAACTGGAATGCTATCAAAGGCATGGCTGAATCAGTAGGGAAAAATGGAGTGTGCTCAAACTATAGTTTCAAAACAGCACCCTATACTTTTGAATGCATAAAAAATTTCAAAAGTGGAAATGCAATATTTCATAATCCCGACACACCGGTTAAATGCGGAGGAGCCCCTCACAAAATCATGTACATGGCAGCAGATTATTTCCGTAAACATAACATACTCGATAAAGCAAACATTCAATACTGGAGCGGCGGTCCAAAATTGTTTGCAGTCGATAAATATGAAAAAACACTCATGAAAGTGGTGAAACGCGGCAACATAAAATTAAATTTTTTAGTGAGGCTTGAAGAAATTGATGCTGAAAATAAGAAAGCAAAATTTGTTGGCTTTGGAGAATCTAATAAAGGTGAAGTGAACTGGGTTGACTACGATTTTATTCATGTAACTCCTCCTCAGAGTGCTCCTGACTTCATTAAAAACAGTCCGCTTGCGAACGCAACAGGATGGGTTGATGTAAACAAACACACTCTTCAACATGTGAGATACCCCAATATATTTTCATTGGGAGATGCATCCGGATTGCCCACATCAAAAACAGGAGCTGCTATACGCAAGCAAACACCAACTGTTGCCGAAAATCTGATTGCCTTGCTACATAACAAACCAATGACAGCAAGCTACATGGGTTATACCTCTTGTCCACTCATAACAGGTTATGGTAAATTGGTATTAGCAGAATTTGATTACAACAATAAACCGATGGAAACTTTTCCCTTCGATCAAAGCAAGGAGCGCTGGAGTATGTATCAACTTAAGAGAGAAGTACTGCCAAGAATGTATTGGGGAGCTATTTTGAGAGGGAAGATGCAGGGGTAGGCAGGAATGTAAAATTAAAAATGTAAAACTAAAAATGCAAAATGACGAATTTCCATGGTTAAAAATCTACGTCATTGGTTATTGACTCGGCGGAAGGGTCATTGGTCATTAAGTCATTGGTCATTGAATCATTAGGTCATTTTTTGTTTTTGATCATTGCAATGACCCATTTATTGACATTTTAAATGAAGCCTTTCAATTGTTTCCAATGACCCCTTTCAATGACTTTTCTCCTTTTTTCCGCTTATGTAACAAAAGTCGCAGAAATAGGCTCTTAAATGGTCGATTTTTGCAGACGCATTAAACGATACTTAAAAATAATAAAATGGATCTGGAAATCATAGGGTATATTGGAGCAATAATCATGGGACTTTCGCTGGGCTTAATAGGTGGTGGCGGTTCCATACTAACGGTTCCCATATTGGTATATTTATTTTCGCTTGATGCCGTTCTGGCCACAGCGTATTCCCTTTTTATCGTCGGACTAACGAGTCTTATCGGATCATTCAGTCACATGAAAATGGGCAATATTCACTGGAAAACTGCCTTGGTTTTCGGGATTCCTTCGATTATTAGTGTATTTTTGACAAGGGCCTATCTGGTGCCCGCCATACCAGACACATTATTCTCAGTAGGTGGACTAGAAATTACGAAATCGATTGGTTTACTCCTCTTATTCGCCATTATCATGCTGTTGGCGTCCTATTCGATGATCAAAAAGCAGAAGCAGCAGGCCGAAACCGTTGGAGAGGTTCAATACAATTATCCCTTGATTCTGGTCGAGGGTTTAGTGGTGGGAGTTGTGACGGGCTTAGTAGGAGCAGGAGGCGGATTTTTAATTATTCCCGCCCTGGTGATTCTAGCAAAACTACCTATGAAACAGGCTGTTGGAACCTCCCTGATCATCATAGCAGCTAAATCTCTGATTGGATTCACCGGCGACCTCAAGGGAGATGAAATAATCAACTGGAATTTCTTACTATTGTTCTCTGCAATAGCTGTTGTTGGAATACTGGCAGGGAGCAAATTTTCAAAAAATGTTTCTAACGAAAAACTTAAGCCCGGTTTTGGTTGGTTCATATTGGTGATGGGGTTATACATTATCATAAAAGAAACGCTATTGTAGAATTCGAAAACGTTAAAAGCAGAATGAAATAAATCAAAGTTTAATTATGGAAAAATTAAAAGTATTAATTCCAACAGATTTTTCGGTTCAGGCTGAATATGCATATCTACTTGCTAAAAAGTTAGATGAAAAAATCAAAATGGATATTCATTTTCTTCACATACTCGATGTGCCTGATACTGTTACATTGAGCGACAAGGGAGTAATAGAAACATGTGGAGAGATTGATGTGAATTTTGTTAAATCAAAAAAAGATATCGCCGATCGTAAATTGAATAATTTAAAATCCATTTATGGAGAAACCGTCACTACTCATCTACTTTTTGGAAAAATTACTGATGGAATAGTATCATTTTCTTCAAAAAATAAATTTGATTTAATAGTAATGGGTACTAAAGGTGCTTGGGGTTTGAAAGACAAACTCTCCGGTACCGAAACACAAATGATTGCACGACAGTCAGAAATACCCATTCTATCGATGATGTGCGATCGTTCAGATTTAGCCATTGAAAATTTATTGCTGGTACACGATTTCACCAAACCAGAAAATGAAAATCTGCAATTAATGCAAACATTAATCAGAGCATTCCAGCCAATGGTACATCTATTACAAATTGTGAGTGCCGAGAATGCAAAAACAGGTGTGCTTACACAGATGGATTCGTTTGCGAAACTGAACGGAATATTGAATTACGAAAAGCACTTACTTACAGATACCGATGTGGAAAACGGAGTCATCCATTTTAATCAAATGCTCGAAATGGATATCATTTGCATTGGAACTCACGGAAGAAAAGGTATCGAAAGAATAATTCATCCCAGCGCTACCGAAAAACTAATCAATCATTTATTCAAACCAATTATTTCATTTCATCTTTCACAATCAAAATAATCTATGATCGAATTTATTCAACAACCATGGTCCTGGTACGTATCAGGAATATTTATAGCCGGTACGATGTTCGTACTTCTTTACTTCGGTAAATCATTTGGATTTTCATCGAACCTGAGAACAATTTGTGCAGCTGCAGGTGGTGGAAAATTTGTAAAGTTCTTTGACTTTAATTGGAGGACTCAAACCTGGAACCTTGTGTTTCTGGTAGGTGCCATTCTAGGTGGATTCATTGCGAATCAATTTCTTTCCAATGGTGAACCGGTTTTAATTTCTGATAATACTATAAGTGATCTTGCAGCAATGGGTATTAGTGCCCCTGTTTCGGTTCAACCTGAAGAGTTGTTCAGCTTTGAGGCACTTTTTACCCTAAAAGGATTTCTGATTCTTGCTATTGGAGGAATGATGGTTGGTTTTGGTTCTCGTTATGCCGGAGGTTGTACATCCGGACATGCTATCAGCGGACTATCCGATTTACAACTACCCTCACTTATTGCAGTGATTGGCTTTTTTGCCGGAGGATTATTAATGACACATCTCTTACTTCCAATTATTCTATAAAAAAATGAAGTTTATAAAATTCTTAATTGCCGGAACAGTATTCGGAATAGTGATGGCCAAATCGGAAGCATTTTCCTGGTTTCGTATTCAGGAAATGTTCCGATTTCAAGCCTTCCACATGTATGGGATTATTGGTACTGCAGTAATTCTCGGAGTGATCGGAGTAGCTCTAATCAAAAAATATCAGATTCGTGATGCAGGAGGAAATCCCATTCAATTTTATCCTAAAGATAAAGCAATTGCACGCTACCTCATTGGCGGAACTGTCTTCGGATTAGGATGGGCGCTTTCGGGAGCTTGTCCCGGACCAATGGTAGTGAATATCGGATATGGATACTTGTCGATGATTGTGGTATTCCTCTTTGCAATTGTTGGTACCTATCTCTATGGAATTGTAAAAGACAAATTGCCTCACTGATAAAATGATTTGAATACCATGGAAAGCAACAACGATGTAAAATATCAGGCACTCGCCAGGGTTGTAAAGCAATTGCTCAATTTGGTAATTGCAATGTTGTTACTCATACTAACGATGTTTGGCTATCTGCTATATATTCAGCCGCAGATAATTCAAAAACCTTCAACAGTTGAAGTGCAAGCCCTCGTTTCATCCCCATCAACTATACCCAAAACTGAAATAAATGAGGACTTTTGGCAGGCTCCTGATACTTCTTCAATAAAAGATCCTGCAGAGAAGGAAATGATTTTGTATGGAAAAGATTTAATCGCCAATACATCTATCTATTTCGGTCCCAAAGGGAAAGTGAAAAAAAATGCGATCAACGGTATGAATTGCCAGAATTGTCATCTCGATGCAGGCACAAGAGTTTTCGGAAATAATTATAGTGCGGTGTTTGCAACTTATCCCAAATATCGTGCACGTTCAGGGACCAGTGAAGATTTATTCAAACGTGTGAACGATTGCTTTGAAAGAAGTTTGAATGGAGAACCGCTTGACCAAAAATTCCAAAGAGATGAAAGCGATTACTGCTTATATAAACTGGCTGGGAAAAGATGTTCCAAAAGGAGAAAAATCGAAAGGATCAGGTTTAAAAGATATGCCCATCACTCGATCGAGCAGCGGATCCTGAAAAAGGTAAATTTGCCTATACTCAAAAGTGTATGAGTTGTCATCAGGAGAATGGTGAAGGGTTAATGAATACTGAAAAAACAGCCTATACCTATCCTCCACTTTGGGGCCCAAACAGTTTTAATATTGGTGCGGGATTATACCGAATTTCAAACTTCGCTAAATATGCGAAGTACAATATGCCATTGGGTGTCACCCATAATAATCCTCAAATTAGTGATGAAGAAGCTTGGGACATTGCCGCATATGTGAATTCACAACCTCGTCCAAAGAAAGATCTTTCCAAAGACTGGCCCAAAATTGCCGAGAAGCCTTTTGATCATCCCTTCGGACCATTTGCTGATGGATTTGATGAAAAACAGCATAAATATGGCCCCTTTAAACCTATCAAAGATAAGTCTTCAGCAATGAAATAATATCCCTAACTAATCCTAACGGTTAACCATAAACGGTATAATTCTAAAATTACAATTTTAAACCACCATATCATGAAAACTTCAAAAATCTTTTTTGCACTGATCATTCTAATTTTTTCAATGAATACGAATTTGTCAGCTCAGGATAAGAAAACAGTGCAAAATCCGGCCAACGCCATAATTTCTCCTACGCACAGAATAATTTTTCAATTAGTAAGTGGAGATACACTTGCACACAAACAGCTGATGAAACAACTTAACAACATTCAATCGGTGGCTCCCGGAACTCAGATGGAAGTTGTGTGTCATGGTCCCGGACTGGATATGCTGGTAGCAGAAAAAACAATAGTAGCAGATAAAATCAGAAAGCTAACACAATCGGGTGTTGTTTTTAATGCCTGTGAGTTTTCGATGAGTGAGCGAAAAGTAGAAAAAGATGCTTTGATAAAAGAAGCCGGTCTTGTGCCTGCAGGAATTGTTGAGATAGTAACCCGTCAGGAACAAGGTTGGAGTTATATCAAAGCAGGATTTTAAGTGCCCGAAATACAGATATTCCGATTGATCTCATTAAATATGTTCCGTAACCTTATTTTCATTTTCATTTTAATTTTATTTCCAGTATTTGTAAAAGGACAAGTTAACAACGATGTTCACATAAAGATGAATGATGAAAGCGATTCTCTATCATTCCAATCTCATTTTGTAAAAGCAAGCTGGTCGGTACAAAGCAGAACCTTTTTCATGTCAACCATTAATGAAGGTAGTTTGAAAGATGACTATACACTCGCTACCGGAGCAGGTATTGGAGTTCTCACCGAACCTTATCACGGTTTTCAACTCGGACTAAATGGATATTTTGTATTCGAGCTATTTTCATCCGATATCGATCAACCCGATCCTACCACCAACAATGCCAACCGTTATGAAATTGGATTGTACGACTTAACTACTCCGGGCAACACCAGCAATCTGGACAGACTGGAAGAGTTGTATTTAAAATATACCTACTCTAAAAGTTCGGTGATGGCGGGCCGATTCAACATTAACACTCCCTTTATAAATCCGCAGGATGGAAGAATGAGGCCAACGTTAGAAGAGGGCGCCTGGATAAGTGTGAGACAATTGGATAAGATAGGGTTTAACGGCGGTTGGATTTGGTCGATGTCACCACGGAGTACTATGGAGTGGTACTCTGCCGGAACTTCAATTGGAATCTATCCAAACGGCGTCACCGAAGATGGTATCAAATCAAATTACTCAGGAAATATTACCAGCAGCGGATTGTTTATTGCTAATGTGTATTATACACCCGCAACGAACTGGAAGATTAATTTCTGGAACGGGTACATCGAAAATGTGCTGAATAGCGCAATGGTAGAAATCACAACCGAGCGTACCGCAAAGAAAAGAAAACTTCAGGTGTATCATGGATTAATTTACATGCATCAGGACGCCATAAATGATGGAGGAAACTCTGAAGAAATAAAAAGTTATACCACCAAAGGGGCACAGTCGAATGTGATTAGTGCAAGAGTTGGATTAAAGAATAAAACATTCAATACAAGTATTAATTACACCCACATCACAGGTGATGGTCGTTACCTGATGCCACGTGAATGGGGCAGAGAACCCTTTTACACATTTTTGCCAAGAGAAAGAAACGAGGGGTCGGGCGGAGTTAATGCCTTGATGATTAAAGCTGCTTACACCGCTCCTAAAAGTAAATTCAAGAGTTCAATTGCATACGGTTATTACAGTTTGCCTGATATCAAAAATTACCGGCTAAACAAATATAGCATGCCGTCGTATCATCAAATTAACCATGAATCCTCCTACATCTTCAGCAATTTTTTCAAAGGTTTCGAACTAAAATCTCTCATAGCCTGGAAAATAAATGCCGGTGAAACATATGATAATCCCAAATATGTGTACAATAAAGTAAATATGATTAATTTTAACCTGATTCTTGACTTCAGGCTTTAGCATTGTTGTCAAGTTCAATGAATCCATCCTGACTACAACCATTCAATCTATTCATTATGAGTGAGAATAAAAAAACTGATAATTATAAATGCACTATCGATGATGAAAAATCATCGGGCGATAGGCGGGATTTCCTGAAAAAATCTGCTTTGGTTGGAATAGCTTCACTGGTAGCACCTACTCTATCTGTTGGTAAAACTTCTGAAATTGTATCGAAACCAATTGATGCCTCACCGGCCGGTTCAAATACCATCACCTTTCTCATCACCACCGACATTCATGCACAACTTCACACCCATGATGAGTTTTTCTGGGAAAACGAAAAGGCAGTGTACCGGAAAAGAGGAGGAATGTCGGTGCTAAAGACTATGATAGATACACTCAAAGCTCAAAATCCCGATCATACTATAATTTATGATGGTGGCGATTATTTTCATGGCCATGCGGTTGCATCATTAACTGAAGGAGAAGCATTGATTCCAATTTTTAATAACCTCGGATACGATTTAATTTTACCCGGCAATTGGGAAGTGGTGTATAAGAAAAAGAAAATGCTTTTCGATATGGGGCATTCCAACGCGTCGAAAATTTGTGCGAACATGTTTCATAAAAGTGTCGACGGAAAAAATTGCGAACTGGTGTATCCCCCCTACTGGATAAAATATATCGGTGGTGTTAAGATTGGAGTTATTGGTTACACCGATCATCTTATTCCAAAGCGCCAATCACCTGCGTATAGTGAAGGCCTCACTTTCGAACATGCCGATAAAAGTGTTGCGAAGTATGTAAAGATGTTGCGGGAAGATGAAGCATGTGCTGTTGTTTTAGTAGCAACACATATGGGACTTGCTCAACAAGTTGGATTGGCCAACAATCCTGTTTGCGATGGTGTTGATTATATACTTGGTGCCGATACTCATGAGCGAGTGAGAGAACCTATTCAGGCAAAATATACGAAGGTCATTGAATGTGGAGCATTTGGCTCTTTCCTGGGAAAACTGGACCTTAAAATTGAAAATGGAAAACTTATCGATTCTTCTTATCAACTATTAGATGTTGATCCTGAAAAATATTCTCCTGATAAATCGATGCAGGAAATGGTGGATAAAGCCTGCGCACCTTTCAAAGCAGAACTACAAAAAGTAATTGGCACAAGTAAAACTCCTCTGGTGAGATATTTTGTGATGGAAACACCTATGGATAATTTGATTACCGATGCCATCATGTGGAAGTTCAAACCGGATATTGCTCTCTCCAATGGATTCAGATTTTGTCAGCCATTAAATGTTGATCCTAAAACAGGTGTAGCATCCATAACCAAAGAATTTTTGTGGAACATGTTGCCGGTGAATAGTGAAGCAAAATCGGGAACAGTAAAAGGTAGCCAGATATTAGAATGGCTCGAAAAAGAATTACAAAATGCATTTGCAAAAGATCCATCGAAACGTTTTGGCGGATGGTTTGTGCGTTTCAACGGAATGGAAGTAAATTTTACGATTGGCAATGAAATGGGAAAAAGAGTGAACTCGGTTAAAATTGGTAAAAAGCCCCTCGACATTAACAAGGAATATACGATGATTGCCTGTGAACGAGAGGGAGATCCAGATGATACTATTTGCAGGATGGAAAAAGTTAAAAATCCAACCATGCTAAAAATGTATTTGCATGATGTGGTTGAAGAATATCTGAAAGCAAAATCACCCGTTGCACCCAAATTAGAAAATCGCGCCACTGCTACCGATGAACCTCCAACACTACTCACACAATTAGGTGGAACCAGTTATAAATTCAGGTGATGCCGTAATTAAATAATTTTATACTTTTGGGATGATGAGCGATTCAGTTTTGAAAGAATCACTGCAGAATATTTTCATAAGAATTTTACTTCGAAATTTTATTTTCAAGATTTGTCAATCACAATAATTTAAAGCTTTGTGAGCGAATTACAGATTGAGTATCCTTTTAACAGCCGGATCTTGAAATACTTTTCTATACTTTTTCCGCTATGTGACAAAAGTAACTGAGTTCACTAAACCCGTGACCTAATTTTGCATTCATAAATAAGGGCTGATTCAACCTTTCCAACCATGAAAAAAACACTCCCGTCATTAGCAATCATCATTACAACTCTGGTTTCATGCACAGCTCAGCCATTCAATAAAAATATAGAGGCCGATCAGTTAAAACAATTAATGGAGACTGGTGTTACCATCATTGATGTGCGTACTCCTCAGGAATATTCCGAAGGGTACATTCAAGATGCAATTAACATTGATTGGTATTCAAGCGATTTTCAAAATAAAATCGAAAAATTAAATCATCAACAACCCGTTGTTTTATACTGCAGAAGCGGAAACAGGAGCGGATTGGCAGCAGAAAAATTACAATCAATGGGATTTACAAAAATATACTCCTTAACGGGAGGAATGAATAGCTGGCAGGCATCCGGATTTCCAGTCGAAAATTAATTTCCTTTTGTAACTAATGTCGCATTTCACGCAAATCGTTAGTTGTACTTTTGCATTCAATTAAATAAATAACTTTAATAATTCTAAATATGGAAAATAATTCAATGGCACCCTTCGTCAGAATTGGTGATCAAGCACCTGATTTCGAAGCCATTACAACAACAGGTAAGATAAAATTCTCGGAATTCAATAAAGGAAATTGGGTGGTATTTTTCTCCCATCCGGCCGATTTTACCCCGGTGTGCACCACCGAAATGAGTGGATTTGCTCTGGAAGAAGAATTTTTCACTCAAAATGGCACTAAACTCATGGGGCTCAGCATCGACAGCATCCATTCCCACATTGCCTGGGTGAATAATGTTAAAAAGAACACCGGTGTTCTATTCAAATTTCCAATTGTGGCCGACATCGATATGAAGGTTTCAAAACTTTTTGGAATGCTTCAACCTGGTGAAAGCGAAACAGCTGCCGTGAGAGCGGTCTTCTTTATTGACCCAACCGGAAAAGTACGACTCATCATGTATTATCCTTTAAATGTTGGAAGAAACATGGAAGAAATAAAAAGGGTTTTATTGGCTTTACAAAATTCAGATAAGTACAAAGTAGCTATGCCATTAAACTGGAAACCGGGAGAAAAAGTAATTGTTCCACCACCAAAAACAGTTGATGATATGCTTGAAAGAGAAAAAAGCAACTATGAGATGGTGGATTTTTACCTTGCTAAAAAAGAACTCACAGAAAAATAATTTATTAACTTTGTAAAACTACCAGGAAAAAATATGAAAATAGAACAAATTTATACAGGCTGTCTGGCTCAGGGAGCCTATTACATTACCTCTGATGGTGAAGCAGCGATTATCGATCCATTGCGTGAGGTACAACCTTACATCGACAGAGCAGTGAAAGATGGGGTGAAAATTAAATACGTTTTCGAAACACACTTCCATGCCGATTTCGTTTCAGGTCATGTGGACTTAAGCAAAAAAACCGGTGCACCAATTGTGTACGGACCAAATGCGAATCCCGAATTTGATGCGACCATTGCAACTGATGGACAAGAATTTAAGATTGGTAAAATTACCATCAAAGTATTGCATACACCGGGACACACCATGGAAAGCACTACTTATCTTTTAAAAGATGAGAATGGAAAAGATCATGCAATTTTTAGTGGTGATACTTTATTTCTTGGCGATGTAGGCCGTCCTGATCTTGCACAAAAAGCCGCAGACATGACACAGGATCAGCTCGCAGGACTTCTTTACGATAGTTTGATGAATAAAATTATGCCACTTGCAGATGATGTAATTGTGTATCCTGCTCATGGTGCCGGAAGTGCGTGTGGAAAAAATATGATGAAAGAAACTATTGACACATTGGGTAATCAGAAAAAAATGAATTATGCATTGAATCAACCAAATAAAGAAGCCTTCATTAAAGAAGTTACTGATGGGTTACTTCCACCACCTACATATTTTCCTTTGAATGTAGCCATGAATAAAAAAGGGTATGCCAGTATTGATGAGGTAATGAAACGAGGAATGACTGCAATGGATCCAAAAACTTTTGAGCAGGCTGCCGATCTTACCAATGCTTTAATTCTTGATACACGTTCAGCCGAAGATTTTGCAAAAGCATTTGTTCCGCAAAGTATCAACATAGGAATCAAAGGTGATTTTGCTCCATGGGTAGGTGCCCTTGTCGGAGATGTTAAACAAGAGCTATTGCTTGTAACAGATCCCGGTATGGAAGAAGAAACTGTTACTCGTTTGGCACGTGTTGGGTTCGATAATGTGATAGGATATCTCAAAGGTGGAATTGAAGAATGGATCAATGCCGGTAAAGAAATTGATTCCGTAAATAGAATTTCTCCTAAACAATTCGAAAACGAATTTAAGCCGGAAAGCAGCATGGTCATCGACATCCGTAAAGAAAGTGAATACTCTGCCGAACATGTTGCCGATGCTTACAGTAAACCATTAGCCGCAATTAATGACTGGGTGAATACAATTGATCCTGAAAAACATTTCTATGTGCATTGTGCAGGTGGTTACAGAAGTATGATTGCCGCTTCAATTTTACAGGCAAGAGGCTATAGAAATTTTAGTGAAATTGAAGGTGGTTTTAAAGCTATTGCTGAAACAAAAGTTCCTAAAACAGATTTCATTTGTCAAAGTAAAATTATGACCGTTTAATCAAATTAATTATTTTTTGTGAATAAAATGCCGGGATAATTTCCGGCATTTTTTGTATTTATATACTGATTTACAATAACTTATAATCTCACCATCCGAAAATGAAAAAAATATTTCTCTATGTAACAAAAGTCATACTTCCTGGCATTTCCATGTGATACTTTTGTATCTTAAATTTTAAATTATACGAAAATGAAAATAGAACAAATCTACACCGGATGTCTTGCACAGGGTGCGTATTTCATCGAAAGCAATGGAGAAGTTGCAATCATAGATCCTTTGCGCGAAGTTCAACCATACATTGATATGGCAGAAAAAAACAATGCTAAAATCAAATACATTTTTGAAACTCACTTTCATGCCGACTTTGTTTCGGGACACGTAGATCTTTCTAAAAAAACCGGAGCACCCATTGTGTATGGGCCAACAACAATGAAAACTGGTTTCGATGCGGTGATAGGAAAAGATGGAGAAGAATTTAAACTTGGAAACATAACTATTAAACTAATCCATACTCCCGGTCACACAATGGAAAGCAGTTGCTTTTTATTGATTGATGAACATGGAAAAGAAAAAGCATTATTCACCGGTGATACACTTTTTATTGGTGATGTTGGTCGTCCGGATCTTGCTCAGCATGTGATTGCTGATTTAACAGAAGAAAAACTTGCTGCTCATTTATTTGATTCTTTACGAAACAAAATAATGAAAATGAGCGATGATCTCATTGTATATCCTGCACACGGTGCCGGTTCTGCTTGTGGTAAAAACATGAGTAAAGAAACAACTGATACATTAGGACATCAAAAAGCAACTAATTATGCATTGCGTCCTGAAACAACTAAAGAAGAATTCATCAAAGAAGTTCTTACCGGGCTCACTCCTCCTCCCTCCTATTTTCCAAAAAATGTGGTGATGAATATTCAAGGTTATGATGCCATTGACGATGTGATGAAACGCGGAAAACATGCTTTGAAGCCTGATGAATTTGATGCTGTTGCCAACGAAACACATGCGTTAATTCTCGACATTAGAGACGCACAGGAATTCGCAAAAGGATTTGTTCCCAATTCAATTAATATAGGCATCGATGGCAACTTTGCTGTTTGGGCAGGCACATTGATTCCGGATATCAAACAAGAAATATTGCTGGTGGCGGATAAAGGAAAAGAACAGGAAGCTATTACCAGACTGGCAAGAGTTGGATACGATTACACTATAGGATTTCTTGAAGGTGGTTTTGAAGCCTGGAAAAAAGCCGGTCAGGAAATTGATACACTTCCGAGCATAACGGTTGAACAGTTTGCTGCTGCGGAAGCAAAAGATCCGTCAATAAATATTCTTGATGTAAGAAAGAAGAGTGAATATGATTCAGAACACATCGCAAATGCTGTCAATGCTCCTCTTGATTACATCAACGAGAGCATGCTCAAAGTAGATAAAAACAAAACATACTATGTGCATTGTGCAGGTGGATATCGTTCTATGGTGTTTGCTTCCATTCTAAGAGCTCGAGGATATGATAATTTAATTAATGTTGCAGGTGGCTTCAAGGCCATTAAAGAATCCGGCAAATTTAAAGTCACCGATTACGTTTGTCCGACAACGTTATTGTAAAAACAAAACAAAAATTTAAATCAATCGTTTTCACAGAGGCAACCACAAGTCGCCTCTGTGCTTTTTTTGACAACGCCAAGTGGGATTTCTAATCGCACTGGAATAAATATTAGGATTTGTAATCCGACCACGACGAATTTGCTTTAAAAAGAATTAAATCGTAGATTAAATAAAATTCCTATCTGGAATTAAGAATAGGATTTTTTTATAATTAAACAATATCAAAAAACCCACATGAAATACATTTTAAAATACCGACTCACAATCATAGGAATTATTTTAGGTGCCGTAGCCGGATACTTGTATTACCATTATGTGGGCTGCATGTCGGGCACCTGCTCCATCACTTCAAAACCTATCAACAGCACTTTGTACGGCGCATTGATGGGAGGACTATTTATGAATATATTTGATAATAGGAAGAGGCAGTAGGCATTTTCATCAAGGAAATTTTTCTAAAAATTTGGAATTTTATTTTTCAGCATGTTCTCATGAATGTAAAATGTAAAATCTATAATGTAAAATGCAAAATCATGAATTTAAAATGTAAAATCTAGAATTTAAAATGCAAAATGACTTCCTCCAATGACTAATGACCCTTTTCAATGACCTAATGACCCTTTTTCAATGACCTTTCAGCTATGCTCACATCGGCAAGCTCAGTGCAGGCAGGGCAGGCCTAATGACCCTTTTCCAATGACCTAATGACCCTTTTTCAATGACCTAATGACCCAATGACCAATGACCCTTTCTCATAATTTGGCTATTACAAAAATATTGTCTATCATTGTAATACACTTTTACAAATACAGCCAAATACATGAAAAAATTCTTTTTAAAAGACACTTTTAAATTCAACTTTAAGGGATTAATTATCCTAATATTCTCGCTCACAGTATTCATATTTACTGCTCAAAAGAGTCAGGCCAGCCATGTCTTTGGTGGTGAATTAACATGGCGGTGCACTGGAAATGGGGAATTCATATTCACCATGAAATTTTACCGCGACTGCAACGGTATTTCCGCGCCAACGTCGATTATATTGCAAACTACTGTTCCTGGAGTGCCAACTATTTCTTTACCATTGGTGAGTCAGATAGACATTTCAAATAATGGAATTTTGTCAGATGGAATCACTCTTTGCCCTGATTGTCCCGCCGGAGGTGTTCCTGCAATCCCCGGAATTGCAGAGGAGTTCACTTATGAATCTTCTCCAATAGTGCTTAATGGGGTGCCATCTGCAACGGGTTGGATTTTTTCCTGGGGTGAATGTTGCAGAAGCAATGCCTTATCGAACATAACGGGAGGTGGATCATTAGGCAATTTAATTCGTGCTGTGATGTATCCATATTTAGGAACTAATACAAATCCTTGTTTTGATTCGTCTCCTTATTTTACAGAATCACCGATTCCTCAGTTTTGTACCAATCTTCCTGTAAAGTATGATAATTTCGCAATTGATCCTGACATGGATTCATTGGTTTATAGTTGGGGACAATCTCTGGATGATCTCGGCACGGTGCTTCCTTATGCTCCGGGATATTCGTTTACGAGCCCTTATCCATCCGCAACACAAAACCCAATGAATACTGCAGCCACTATTAATTCGCAAACCGGTGAAGTTAGTTTTCACTCTTACACGGGAGGGTATTTTTTAACTTGTATAAAAGTCACGGCGTATAAATGCGGAATAAAAGTTGCAGAAGTCTTTAGAGAAATTACCGTAACTCTTAACAACAATTGTCAAGTTATCGCTGGTAATTTACCCAATACTCCACCTCAAATGAATGCTCCCTTTGCAGATCCGGTTACAGGACTTATGACTGCTTATCATGATACCGTTTCAGCAGGTGATACAGTCAATTTCATTCTCAACATCACAGACTTTGAATTCTTTACTAATGGTCTCGGACAAACAATAACTGTTGAAGGTGCTGGAGAACAATTCGGAACTAATTTCACAGATCCTAATGCGGGATGCTTGTTACCTCCGTGTGCAACCATTAATACAAGTTTGCCAACTTCATTTTTACTAGCAGGAGCTTTAGCATTTAATTGGGTTACTACTTGTGATCATGTTGCCGGAATAAATTCGCAATGTATTACCAAAGGACATACATACAATTTTATGATCAAGGCCAAAGACAATTATTGTCCGGCTAACGGTATTACACTAGCGAATTTTTCCATCACAGTTGTGGGAGTTCCTATTGCTATTAATGTGACGGGATCCTACACTTGTGCAGATGATACCTTAACATTGAATGCATCGGGAGCGACTTCCTATTTATGGAATACGGGCGATACCACTTCTTCAATAATTGTAACACAACCGGGAATTTACAGTGTCAACGGCGTCAATTCTGGATCGTGTGTGGGAGCATCGAACCCATTCGTATTTGCACCCGGAGTTTTGCAGAATGTACAGGCATCAGCTCCGGTTACCACACATTGTATTAATTCACCTGCTACAATTTTATCGGCATCTCCCTCAGGTGGCACATGGTCGGGACCGGGAGTTTCGGGAAATCTATTTGATCCCTCGCTGGCAGGAGCCGGAATACATTCGGTAATTTATTCTATTACTGATTCATTAGGCTGCTCAGGCACCGATTCCCTTCTCATGATAGTAAACTTATGCTCCGGAATTAATGAAACTGACAATTCTACTTCCATTGTTGTCTATCCCAATCCCGTAACAAATCAAATTTTTTTAGCGGTTACCGGATGGAATACATCAAATGCTAACATTTCCATTTACAACGTATATGGCCAAAAGGTTAGTGAATTATTTTCGGGAAAAATAACCGAACAAAATTGGAATCGCTCTTTTGATATTTCGGAATTAACAAAAGGTGTGTATTTTATTGAAATCTCCGGAGAGAATGTAAAAACGAGGGTTTTGAGGGTGGTGAAGTAGTGGGTGGCAGGGAGTAAATTCCCAAAAGTGTAAACGCTGTTCAAACTTTAACTATGTCTATTTTCTTGGTGCATTTTGTTCATTGTTTAATATTTACTATAACATTGTAAGTTAAATTAGGAATGCATCGTATTGATATTCAGTATATTAATCAACTTTAAATTTACACTTGCATTTAACAAAATACTCCCTATATTTGCAGTCCTTAAAAAATGGGAGCTTAGCTCAGCTGGTTCAGAGCATCTGCCTTACAAGCAGAGGGTCACTGGTTCGAACCCAGTAGTTCCCACAAAGTCCCGGATTTTCCGGGACTTTTTTTATTTAAATGGAAAGTAGTCACAGGTTCTCCAATCCAATAGTTCCCAAATGGTCCCGTTTTCCCTAATATTAACTCTGAGTTCATTCATTAAAACCGTGATATGGGCATCACACCCAATCAATCCCTACATTTGAACAATAATTAATTCAAACTCCATTAAACGCGATCATTATGATATTAAATACATTTCAATGGAAAGAGTTGTTATTAGGATCCGAAGATTGGACCTTTTTGCCGGAGGTGGCCTTTCGTTCGGTATTTATGTTTTTGACTATTCTTATCTCACTTAGAATTTTAGGCAAAAGAAGTATCACCCAACTCTCCGTTTTTGAATTGGGAGTAATTATTGGCTTAGGATCTGCAGCCGGTGATCCTATGTTTTATAAGGATGTGGGAATTATTCCAGCCATAGTGGTTTTTGCTGTCATTGTTTCCCTGTATCGATTAATGACTTACTTAATCAATAAAAGTGAGAGGATGGAAAATATACTTGAAGGACAACCGGTTTATCTGGTGGAAGAGGGCAAGATAAATTATAAAAATTTCACCGGCGAACTTATTGCTCAGGATGAATATTTTTCACAACTACGTATTCATAACATCAGTCATCTCGGACAATTAGAATTTTCAATAATTGAAACAAATGGAGCAGTAAGTAATTTTTACTATGATGAAAAAGATGTGAAATGGGGACTACCAATTCTGCCGCATCTATACGCTCATAAACAAAAAATGATTCTATCGGGCGCCCCCTCTGCTTGCGCAAGATGCGGCTATATTTTAAGTGAAAAACATCATGCCACACAAATGATTTGTGAAGTATGCAATCACGATGAGTGGGTACATGCTATAAATGATAAACGAATAGTGTAGTGCTGGAAATTGTGAAAATTAGTTCTTAGTTTGATTTTGTGTGAGAATTGGTTAGTAGATAAAAGTATTTTATCAGCAATAACAGCGAGTAGAAAGTTTTTCGATTTGCAAAAACCACTTTTTTTCCTGAAATTCGAAACAATAAAAAGGGCGAGATAAAGCAAAACTATTTACTTAACTTATTGTTTAACAAGTGTATAATATTCAATTCTGCCATCATTCATGCGGAGTTTAACTCAACGATATGACGATAAAGAGATTCTTACCATTAATACTACTGATTTATATTGCTACCGGTTCAAGTGCCCAAGATCTCGGTCCTGAACATTATGACGATGATGGAAATGCGATTCCGTTACGCAAATCCGGTTTTTTTACCGGTCTATATGTGGGTGGTTATTTTCCAAATAGCAATCCTGCTAGCTTGTATGATGGATATGGTTTTGATTACGATGAAAATCGCAATTCGTATGAGAATAGTTGGATGTATGAAAAAATTATTAATCAGTATGGAAATGTGGATGATGGTCACCCCGATTATATTGCTGAAGCATTAGGTGTTCAAGCGGGACAATGGATTTTTGATGAGAGTGATATGCCCGTCAATATGAGATATAAAACAACTTTTCTTGTTGGCTTTTCAGGAAGGTACACTCTTGATCAACGCAACGCCATTCTTATTAATGTGAACGGTGCCATTCTTAAAGCTGCAGGAAATTTTACAATAACCAGTACTGTTCAGTTGCCCGGCACTTCACAAATAAATAGCAACATCAAAACGTGTAACATAAGTGGTGAGGAACAACGATTGCATATTCAAACAGGTTATCAACATCTTTTTGGGAATAGTGAATCGGTGAATTTTTTTGCTGAAGGTGGCTTACATGCAACGCTGGCAATTTTTGAAAAAAGTGAAATCCAGATCGAAAATTTATATATTAATTTGTATGAATATTATTATAATTCGAATACAGGATACACGTTCGACACCGCTCCTCCTCCGGTAGGACTTGGGTTTGGTGCATTCGCCGGTGCAGGAGTGAATTTTGCCACTCAAAGTAAATGGGATATTCAATTTGTTTACAATGTGCTGCTTGAAAATGTTAGAATTGGATACGATCAAAGAATTAGACCAAGTCAAGCCGTTGGATTGCGTGCATATTATAATCTTGCAAGAAAAAAATAATAAATTTTATGAGTGTAAAATTTGAAGCGTCACTAAAAGATGGGATGCACCATTTTCTTAAATCGTTGGAAGGAAATTACGAAGGAGTTACAAAAGTTTGGTTCGAACCTGATAAACTTGCCGATGAATCGCCATGCACCGGATCGATGCGATCTGTATTGGGAGGACGTTTTTTAATGCACGAATATCAAGGAACTCTTGAGGGAAAACCTATTGAAGGATTAGCAATTATAGGATGCTCACTTGGAGATAACAGACTTCAAACAGCTTGGATTGATAGCTTTCATAACGGAACGGCCATTATGTTTTCGCAAAACAATACTATTGCACCACCCTATTCCGTTCTTGCTGAATATGCCGGCGAACCAGCCTGGGGATGGCGCACTGAAATCACCAAGGAAAATGAAAATAAAATAAGTATAACCATGTTCAATATTCCTCCCGGAGGAACAGAAGCTAAAGCTGTTGAAACAATTTACACCAGAGTAAAATAATTTTCCAAAGCATCCTTTTTATGGAATCAGTATTTATGAAAAAAATAATCTTAATAGCAATTTTGTTGTGTTTCAATTTATGCAACATTAACGTTTACGCACAACAGTTACAGTTATCGGCGGCTTCGTTAGATGAAATTTCATTGGGATATACCAAAGTGATTGGACAAGATGAAAATGGCTATTTTGTTTTGATGAGCAATTTGAGTTTGAATTCTGAAAGTGATCGTGTAGGATTTAAAAACAGAAAATATAAACTGACTTACTTTAATACTGCCCTCACACTGGTGTGGGAAAAAAGTTTAGATCCATTTTCAAAAGATGCTGTAATTGATGCTGTAACATTTTTTAATGAAAAAATTGTGGTTATTTCATCCATGCAAAAAAGAAACGAAAGTTTAGTGAATTATTATGTGACAACGTTCGATAATTCAGGTACACCTACACAAAATGAAAATCCTGTGACTTCGTTTACTGCAGGAAAATATGATTACGAAAAGAGTAAAGTAATTTTATCTTCCGATCGCAACCGTATGATGATTGTTACTCGTGAATATTCAGGCGACGATAATCAAACAGTTTACGCTGCAGTATTGGACACTGCTTTTAAAGAAGTGGCAAATAAAAATGTAATTGTTCCCTTTCCTGTAAAATCGTTTGATGTTACCGGATATGTGGTGTCCGATAAAAATGACATTTTATTTCTTGGAATAAGTTCAGAAAAAATTAAAGCGCTCTCCTCTAAACGAAAAATAGATTACTATATGTATAGTACAATGACAGGAGATTCTCTTTTCAAAGAGTTTAAAATGTCTAGTGATAAAAATATTACCGGACTTGGTGTTGCCTTTGATAACATAAATAATATGGCTGTGTTTGCAGGATTTTATTCTGAACGCGATTCACATGTAGGTTCAGGTATTTTTTATGCAACACTTGATATGTCGTTGAATGACGAAGTTAAAATAAAAACTACTTCGTTAGATGGACCGGAGAATTCACGATTACGTGGTGAACGAAATGCAACTTCAGGATTAAGTCTTATTGGTTATCCCATTGAACGTATTGTGTTGAGAGATGATGGCGGAGCAGTAATTGTTGCTGAAGCTGCTTACACTACCGAATATTCTTACTATGATTCCTTCAGTCAGTCGTTCACTCGCAGATTGGAATATCATTTTGAAAGTGTTGCAGTTATTTCCATTAATGTTGATGGCACCATTCATTGGAATGCTATTGTTGAAAAAGATCAAGTATCAATGGACGATGGTGGAATATATTCCTCTTTCTGCTCAATGCTTAATAGCGATCATTTAGTGATTCTTTATAATGGAGAAATCACCAAACGGAACAAAGTGTTATTCGCAACAGTTGGTGTAGACGGAGTTCCCTCCAGAGGAACGCCGGTAGCTTCTACCGAAGGTTTACTCCTCTTGCCAAAATCGGGAAAGCAAGTTGCAGAAAATTCTATATTGGTTCCGGCCTATCAGAAAAGAAAACTTTATCTGGCACTCTTTACACTCTGATCATGCGTCCACCAGGCCCGTTTGGTCATCCGTTTTTAGGTAATCTGCATCAATTGCGAACAAGAGTTTTAGATTTTTTTTCGGAACTGCAAGTACTATATGGCGACATTTCTACCATCCGTTTTTCAATACGAAATGTCTCCTACATTCAAAATCCTGATTACATTCACCATGTGCTGCAGGAAAATAATAAAAATTACACCAAGAGTTTAAGGTATGAACAACTAAAATATCTGCTAGGTAACGGTCTGCTGACAAGTGAAAGTGAGTTTTGGTTACGACAACGGAGAATGATTCAACCTGCATTTCACAAACAGAAGTTGCAACTCCTAATTACTGAAATGGCGTCCTGCACGCAGCAAATGCTTGACAAATGGGAAATAGAATACCCTAATAAACAATTCAACATTACCACTGAAATGATGGCGTTGACTTTACAAATTGTTGGCAAAACACTTCTCAATGCTGATGTGCTTTCAGAAGCGAAAACTGTGGGTGACTCCCTTGGATTTCTTTTAAGAGCGGTGAATATTCGTACCCGAACACCTGTTCTTCTTCCTTTATGGATTCCAATTCCTCATCACCAAAAAATTAAATCTGCTGTAAGTAGTATTAATAAAGTACTTGATAAAATATTCGATGATCGTCGAAATAATCCCTCTGATCGATATGATTTGCTTTCTATGCTTATGGAAGCACGTTATGAAGATACGGGTGAACCGATGGACAACAAACAACTACGCGATGAGGTGATGACTATTTTTGTTGCAGGTCATGAAACTACTGCGAATGCACTGGCGTGGACGTTGCATTTGCTGATGAAAAATAGTGAGTCGATGCTAAAGTGTAAAGAGGAATTGTCAGATGTTCTCAACGGGAGAACTCCGCTCTTTGAAGATTTGTCACAACTTAAATATTTAACTATGTGCATTGAAGAATCGATGCGCCTTTATCCTCCTGCTTGGATAATTGGAAGAAAAACAATTAAATCTGATGTGATAGGTCAATATAAAATTCCGGCAGGACATAACTTACTCATTAGTCCTTATGCACTTCACAGAGATGCAAGATTTTGGCCCCAACCTTTAAAATTTATACCGGAGCGGTTTACACCGGAAGCAATTAAAAGCAGACCCAAAAATTCCTATTTACCTTTTGGTGCAGGGCCCAGAATGTGCATTGGAAATAATTTTGCCATAATGGAATTGCAAGTGGTGTTGGCTATGATAATTCAAAATTTTAACTTTGAGCTATTATCCCACAATGAAGTTGTGCCTGATGCTCTAATAACGCTGCGTCCGGGAAATGAAATACTTGTGAAAGCACACAAAGCATAATTTAAATTTTAGAAGAAGAACTAACAAATGTCGATCCTATCAAAAAAAAGTTTTCAGATTTCACTTGACTTTGTTCGCCACCTTTTTATTGCGGGAAATGAGCATGCAGTACATTCTCCCTTTGTTTTTAAACTTCTTACCGAAGGAATTTATAAAAAAGAAAGAAATTCTGCTTTTGAAAAAATTGAGGACATCCGTAAAGAACTACTAAAAAATACTACTGAGGTGGCAATAACAGATTTAGGTGCAGGAAGCGCTTTCAATGGTATGCCGAAAATTAGAACTGTAAGTGAAATTACCGGCAACTTTGCAAAATCGCCTCGCTATGGAAGACTTTTGTTTCATATTACCGAATTTTTGAAACCATCGGTTATGATTGAACTCGGGACTTCTCTTGGAATAAGTGCCATGTATCAATCATCCGGAAATCCTTCAGGAAAACTATATACACTGGAAGGGTGCAATCAAACAGCAGATTTTGCAAGAAGTAATTTTAAGAAAGCAGGGTATTCAAATGTTGAGTGCATCACCGGAAACTTCGATAAAACATTTCAAGAGGTGCTTGAGCAAAACGGTAAAGTTGACTACATCTTTATCGATGGCAATCATACCTATGAAGCAACGAAAAACTATTTCCTTAAAAGTAAACCCTACTTGAATGAAAATGCTGTTTTAGTTTTTGATGATATAAATTGGTCGAATGGAATGAAAAAAGCCTGGAAAGAAATAAAATCGGATCCTGAAGTTACGCTCACTTTAGATTTCTTCTTTGTGGGGCTGGTTTTTATCAGCAAAAATTTCACAAAGCAAGACATTAGGCTTCGATTATAAAAAAATCAACATCCCTGCAAAAGGAAAAATCAACTAAAAATGTCGGCACCTTCTGATGCTAATAAAATGCCTATATTTGAATCGATAAACTAATACATAATTTTTTTGTTTACCACACGCTATGGAAGCCATCATCACATTAAATTCTATTTCACGATTGTACACTGTTGGTAGTGAAACCATTCATGCACTTCGTTCCATCACCACTACCATTTACCGCAACGAATACGTAGCACTAATGGGATCCTCCGGCTCCGGAAAATCAACGTTGATGAACATAATTGGTTGCCTGGATACGCCTTCGGGAGGAACTTACACTTTAAAAGGAATAGATGTTAGTCACATGACCGACAACGAACTTGCAGAGGTGCGTAACAAAGAAATCGGATTTGTATTTCAAACATTTAATTTATTGCCTCGTTCCACCGCACTCGAAAATGTGGCGCTTCCTCTTGTTTATGCCGGAGTTTCAAAAAGTGAGCGCGAAGAACGTGCCATGAAATCGCTTTCGGATGTTGCTCTTGGTGATCGTGTTAAACATCGACCAAATGAATTATCGGGTGGTCAGCGCCAGCGTGTTGCAGTTGCCAGAGCATTGGTGAATAATCCATCAATCATATTAGCCGATGAACCAACCGGAAATCTCGATACCAAAACATCAGAGGAAATCATGATTCTTTTCGAAGAAATTCATCGCAAAGGAAATACAATTGTTGTAGTAACGCATGAGGAAGATATTGCGCGCCATGCTCATCGAATTATTCGATTGCGAGATGGACTCATTGAATCCGATTTGATAAATGATAATATAACTTCTGCAATTAAAAATAAAAATTCTGTTATATAATAAACAATTCTTTGATTTTTTCTATAAATAATATTTATGAAAATTTATACTAAAACAGGTGACAAAGGAAGCACTTCACTCATTGGAGGAACACGAGTACCTAAACATCATATTCGCATTGAAACCTACGGAACAGTTGATGAATTAAATTCGTATGTTGGAATGATTCGCGATTTGACTGCTGATGAAAATATCCAAAATATTTTGAAAGAAATTCAGGACCGCCTGTTCACTATCGGATCCATGCTCGCCTCTGATCCTCAAAAATCGAAAATGAAAATTCCTGATTTAGTTGAAGGTGATGTCCTGCTTCTCGAAAATGAAATGGACAGAATGAATGAAAAACTCCCTGAATTAAAGTCCTTTATTCTCCCGGGCGGACATCCAAATTCCTCCTGGTGCCATCTGGCCCGGTGCGTTTGTCGACGTGCGGAACGGCTCGTTAGCCACCTTTCTGAAGAAAATGAAGTCGACTCTTGGGTGCTTATTTACCTAAATAGGCTGTCTGACTACCTTTTTGTAATGTCAAGAATGGTCATTTTGCAGGCCAATAGGCACGAAATAATCTGGAAACCAAGACTTTAAAAGGTTTTCAAAGTTGTTTGCTTATTTGAATTCAATTGTTTTATTTTTGCACGCCCAATGAAAATTGTGGAAATACGTATTTATCTCTAACCCCCTAAAAAATATAAAGCATGTACTGGACTTTAGAATTGGCATCTCACCTTGAAGATGCTCCATGGCCTGCTACCAAAGACGAACTTATCGATTACGCTATACGTTCAGGTGCCCCACTAGAAGTTATTGAAAATCTCCAGGAATTGGAAGATGAAGGCGAAGCTTATGAAAGCATCGAAGAAATTTGGCCCGATTACCCTACGAAAGATGATTTTTTCTTCAACGAAGACGAGTATTAGAAGAAAGGGTAAGTAAGCGAGTGGTGGCAAGTGGGACAGTTAGCTTCCCTTGAAAACTGTCGAATTGATGGTGGTTGAATTTTATTGATTGTGATGTTGAAAAAATAATTACTCTATCAAAACATCCCGCGCTCTTTTTAGTCATGATGCTTACACTGTTTTAAAAATAGCGGAGTATCGTTGGTTTATTCTAGCACGTTTTACACTCACTATTGGATGGCAAATGCAAGCCGTCATTTTTGGATGGCTTATTTACAATTATACAAAGGATCCATTTTCACTTGGTTTGATCGGTCTTGCAGAAGCTATTCCTGCAATTTCTATTGCTTTGTTCGGTGGTCATCTTGCGGATAAATATAATCGCAAAAAACTAATTCTCTTTTTTTTAGTGATGCTTATACTTATTTCTACTTTACTAACGGTATTCACATACGAAGCGCAAATTAATTTTGAAAAATTTGGAACAGTGCCTGTTTATGCTATGATATTTTTAACCGGTGTTGCACGAGGAGTGCTTGGCCCTACCATAACTGCATTTGCAGCGCAACTGGTACCTAAAAATTTATATGCTAATGCCAGTGCATGGAGTAGTACAGTGTGGCAAACAGGAGCAGTTACCGGTCCTGCAACTGCGGGCTTACTTTATGGATTTTACGGACCGTTTGTTGCGAGTGCTTTCGTTTGCTTATTTATTGGTGCAGCCATACTTTGTTACACACAAATAGGATCGAAACCTATTATCAAATCTGAAATGAAAATTTCATTATTTGATAGTCTTACTTCCGGTGTGCGATTTGTTTTCAAAAATCAAATTATGCTTTCCGCAATCACACTCGATTTATTTGCAGTGCTATTTGGTGGAGCAGTGGCATTGCTTCCCATGTTCGCCGATCAGGTGTTGGGAGTTGGCGCGCAAGGACTTGGATTTTTAAGATCGGCACCTGCAGTTGGAGCGGTATTGATGGCACTTGTACTTGCCTATCGCCCACCCGTTACCAATTCAGGAAAAAAATTACTTTGGTCGGTAGCTGGTTTTGGAATTTGCATGATTCTATTTGCACTTTCAACAAATTTTTATCTCTCCTTTGCAATACTCGCACTAAGTGGGATGCTCGATAGTGTTAGTGTGATCATTCGGTCTACGATAATGCAAACGCTCACTCCCGATGAAATGCGGGGTCGGGTATCGGCGGTAAATTCTATTTTTATTGGTTCTTCCAATGAAATTGGTGCTTTTGAATCGGGTTTGGCCGCCAAATTATTGGGGTTGGTTCCCTCAGTCATTTTTGGAGGAACAATGACAGTGATGGTGGTTTTGGCCAGCACCAAATGGGCTCCGGCTCTAAAAAAGCTTCATCTTAAATAAAATACCCTCTAAATCAGGTATTATATCCGTTTCATTGCCAGCTTCTACATGTCATCTTCATCTTAGTTACCAATAAATGAGTAACTTTGCAGGTTCAAATATAATGCCTTAAATTTCAGGCAAATAAGACTAAAAAAAATGCTCGATTTTATTAATAAAACCATTTCTAAAGTTTTTGGAAATAAATCAGAAAGAGATCTTAAAGACCTCACCCCAATAGTTCTCAAAGTCAAAGAAGCAGAAACCGCAATTTCAAAATTGAACGATGATGAGCTTCGTGCAAAAACAGCCGAATTCAAATACAAAATTACTGAACATACGCGCGAAACGTTAGCTGAAATTGAAGAGCTTAATAATCGTATCGACAGCAATCCACAAATGAATTTGACTGAGAAGGAAGATTTATATCGGAATATCGATGATTTAAAAAAAGAAGAAAATAAAAAAATTGAAGAACTGCTTCTCGAAATTTTACCTGAAGCTTTTGCAGTAGTTCGTGAAACAGCACGCAGATTTTCTGCCAACACCGAAATAGTAGTAACTGCATCACAACATGATCGCGATTTGTCGGTGAAAAAAAATTACATTACCATAAACGGTGATAAAGCAATTTATTCAAACACTTGGATAGCTGCAGGAAATTCGGTTACCTGGAACATGGTACACTACGATGTGCAGTTGATTGGTGGATCTGTGTTGCATCAAGGTAAAATTGCGGAAATGGCTACCGGTGAAGGAAAAACTCTTGTCGCTACATTGCCTATTTATTTGAATGCCCTGGCGGGGAAAGGTGTGCACATTGTTACAGTGAACGATTATCTCGCTAAACGTGACTCTGAATGGAACGGTCCGCTGTTCGAATTTCTCGGACTTACTTTTGATTGCATTGACAAGCACCAACCAAATTCTGATGAACGTAAAAAAGCGTATCTGTCGGATATCACTTATGGAACCAACAACGAATTCGGATTTGACTATTTAAGAGATAATATGGCCCGCACTCCTGAAGATATGGTGCAACGTGGCCATCATTTTGCAATTGTGGATGAGGTCGATTCGGTTTTGATTGATGATGCACGAACACCTTTGATCATATCAGGACCAACACCAAGAGGAGATACGCATGAATTTTTTGCTTTAAAGCCACGCATTGAATTACTGGTAAACACACAACGAAATTATGTGAATACAGTTATTGCTGATGCGAAGAAAAAAATTGCTGATAATAAAGATGATGAGGCCGGCCTCCCACTCTACCGTGCATTCAGAGGATTACCAAAAAATAAAGCACTCATCAAATTTTTATCTGAACAAGGTGTCAGAGCACTTCTGCAAAAAACAGAAAATAGATATTTACAAGATCAACAACGTGATATGCACATTGTTGATGCAGAACTTTATTTTGTTATTGATGAAAAAAATAACAATATCGAACTTACTGAAAAAGGTGTTGACTTAATTACTACCAGTGGTGAAGATGCACACTTTTTTGTAATGCCTGATGTGGGTTCTGTGATTGCTGAAATTGAAAAGTCAAACCTTACTGATCAAGAAAAAATTGAACGTAAAGATGTATTGATGCGAGATTTCGCTATGAAATCAGAACGTATACATACTATCAATCAATTGTTGAAAGCATATACATTGTATGAAAACGATGTAGAATATATTATCGCAGATAGCAAAGTTAAAATTGTAGATGAGCAAACAGGTCGTGTGCTCGAAGGCAGAAGATATTCTGATGGATTACATCAAGCCATTGAAGCAAAAGAAAATGTAAAAATTGAAGCTGCTACCCAAACTTACGCAACCGTTACACTTCAGAATTACTTCAGAATGTATCATAAATTGGCGGGTATGACAGGTACTGCTGAAACGGAAGCAGGTGAATTCTGGGAGATTTATAAACTTGATGTAGTGGTAATTCCTACCAATCGTAAAATTACTCGCGATGATCGGGAGGATCTTGTTTACAAAACTACAAGAGAAAAATACAATGCAGTAATAGAAGAAATTGAAACATTAACTAAAGCAGGTCGCCCTGTTCTTGTTGGTACAACTTCTGTTGAGATATCTGAATTACTCAGCCGAATGCTTAAGCTCCGCAATATTAAACACAATGTATTGAATGCAAAACAACATCAGCGTGAGGCAGATATTGTTGCAGAAGCCGGCCAAGCCGGAACAGTTACCATTGCAACCAATATGGCAGGTCGTGGTACCGATATTAAACTTGGAACCGGTGTTAAAGAATCAGGTGGTTTAGCTATCATCGGTACCGAACGTCATGAGTCGCGTCGCGTCGATCGTCAGTTGAGAGGTCGTGCGGGAAGACAAGGTGATCCGGGTTCGTCTCAGTTTTTTGTTTCTCTCGAAGATAATCTAATGCGTTTGTTTGGTTCAGAGCGTATTGCTAAATTGATGGATAGAATGGGAATTACCGAAGGTGAAGTAATTCAACATTCAATGATCAGCAAATCGATTGAACGTGCTCAGAAAAAAGTGGAGGAAAATAACTTTGGTATTCGGAAAAGATTGCTTGAGTATGATGATGTGATGAATTCACAACGTGAAGTAATATATAAGAAGCGACGCCATGCATTGTTTGGAGAACGATTAACACTTGATCTCGACAATATGCAATTCGATTTGAGTGAAATTATTGCGAATTCATTTGCCGACAATCGTGATTATGACGACTTCAAAATGGAAATCATCAGAGCCTTTTCTATGGATGTTCCTGTAGATGAAAAAGAGTTCATGCGAATTAAAGCGGAAGATCTGTCACAGAAAATTTATGATTCAGCGAAAAATCAATATCAAACTAAAGGCAAACTTATTTCTGATAAAGCCGCTCCTGTACTAAAACAATTGTTCGAAAATCAAGGACAAACAATCGAAAATATTGTGGTGCCTTATACCGATGGTATGAAACAAGTTCAAGTTGTTGTGAACTTGAAAAAAGCTTATGAATCAAACGGGGCTGAACTTATTAGGGCTTTTGAAAGAACGATCACACTTGCTCTTATTGATGATTCGTGGAAAGAGCACTTGCGTGAGATGGATGAATTAAAAACATCTGTGCAGAATGCTGTGTACGAACAAAAAGATCCATTGTTGATTTATAAATTTGAATCGTTCGGTCTCTTCAAAAAAATGTTGGAGGAAATTAACCGCGAAGTTCTTTCATTCTTATTCAAAGGTTTTATTCCTGTTCAGGATCCTGCAAATGTGAAAGAAGCTCGTCCGCCTCAGCGAACTGATATGAGCAAACTTAAAACTTCACATGAGGAAGTTCCGGCAGGTGCAACCATCGCAAGAGATGCTAATCCGCAAGGAGCACCTCCGCAAGCACCCACTCAAAAAGTACAGCCCATTAGAGCCGATCCTAAAGTTGGAAGAAATGATCCTTGCCCTTGTGGTAGTGGTAAGAAATATAAAAATTGCCATGGGGTTGGGGAGAATTAGTTTATTAGTTTATTAGTTCTTTGGTTTGTTAGTTCATTAGTTTGATGTGACAAGTGACAAGTGACAAGTGGAAAGCCTGCCCGGATCCGGAGGAGACGGGTGATAAGTGGAAAGCCTGCCCGGATCCGGAGGAGACGGGTGACAAGTAGGATTTAAGTATATAAGATACTTTTTCCACTGCTTAATGTTTTAGTGACCAGTATCCAGTGATCAGTACCAAGCCTGCCCGATCATAGTAGCGGATGCGGATATGGGCGGGTGATCAGTATCCAGTGACTAGTTATTAATGACTAATGACTCCCGTTCGCACAAAGGCTCACGGGATGACATACGCGGCGTTCGCCAGCGAGTCAAATGACTAATGACACTTCCGCTCATTCAATGACCAATGACCAATGACACTTCCGCACACTCAATGACTAATGACTAATGACACTTCCGCTCATTCAATGACCAATGACCAATGACCAATGACACTTCCGCCCATTCAAAGAATAATGACTTTTTTTATTTTTGCTGAACTTTTGAAGATGCAAAAGTGTTTACACAAGAAGGTTGAGAGTCTTTGTGTGATTAGAAGATGACCAGAGCTAAAAAAGTTAAACTTATAATTATTATTTCATTTATGTTAGCATCATTTATTATTATGTTCGGTTTTTTTAATTGGTTTGGAAGCAAGGGAGGCGACACCTCTACTTATTTTGAAAATTTAAAAGATAATGCCGATAAAACAATTTATCAATTTACATTGAATGATATTGATGGCAAACCGGTTAAATTATCCGACTACAAAGGCAAAACTATTCTTATTGTAAACGTAGCCAGCAAATGCGGGTATACGGGTCAGTATGAAGAATTGCAAGCATTTTATGAAAAAAATAAATCGAAAGATTTTGTGATTCTTGGATTTCCTGCCAACAATTTTATGGGTCAGGAGCCGGGTACTGATGAAGACATAAAATCATTTTGTTCTAAAAATTATGGTGTTACTTTTCCTATGTTTTCTAAAATTTCGGTAAAAGGAAAAGATATGGATCCACTCTATCAGTTTCTAACCGAAAAAGAAAAAAATGGTGTGATGGACGCTCCCGTTAAATGGAATTTTCAAAAGTACCTTATCGATAAAGAAGGCCATCTTGTAACTTTCTTTGGTTCTTCAACTAAAGTAACTGATAAGGAGTTTATGGATGTTGTTGCTCCATTTTTGAATTAATCATATCCAATTCGGTATTTTTATGCTCTTGAAAAATTGTAGCATCATCTGGTAATTTCATACACCAACATGTTTCGGGGATCAGAGATCCCCTGTATTAATAAATGCGGAATTAAAAATTCCGCATGGCGAATTAATTATGCGGAATTGCAAACTCCGCATGGCGAAAAAATTGTAGCATCATCTGGTAATTTTATACGCCAACATGTTTCGGGGATCAGAGATCCCCTGTATTAATAAATGCGGAATTAAAAATTCCACATGGCGAATTAATTATGCGGAATTGCAAACTCCGCATGGCGAAAAAATTGTAGCATCATCTGGTAATTTTATACGCCAACATGTTTCGGGGATCAGAGATCCCCTGTATTAATAAATGCGGAATTAAAAATTCCACATGGCGAATTAATTATGCGGAATTGCAAACTCCGCATGGCGAAAAAATTGTAGCATCATCTGGTAATTTTATACGCCAACATGTTTCGGGAATCAGAGATCCCCTGTATTAATAAATGCGGAATTAAAAACTCCGCATGGCGAATTAATTATGCGGAATTGCAAACTCCGCATGGCGAAAAAATTGTAGCATCATCTGGTAATTTCATACACCAACATGTTTCGGGGATCAGAGATCCCCTGTATTAATAAATGCGGAATTAAAAATTCCGCATGGCGAATTAATTATGCGGAATTGCAAATTCCGCATGGCGAATTAATTATGTGGAATTGCAAACTCCGCATGGCGAAATCATTTTTAATCCATCATAATAGATCATAATAATCATAACGATCATTGTAATCATAGAAAATCAAGGCAGCCAAAAATTTGACTGCCTTGTAGCACACAAAAAACTTAAGGGGGACTACTATAAACTTTGGTTAGGGAACTTTCAGTTTTCAGAAGATTTCAAATAATCGTAATGAATATTTTTTTGCCGACTAAAATTGGAATCAATTCAGGCAATAAAGGTATATCAGTTCGGTTTGACTGTAAATAGGTAAAAAGTATGAATTTTGTTCATACTACCATTTTGTAAAGTAAAAATCGGTTAGAAAAGATTCACATTATTCATTCCACGGAATTTATTCACCGCTTCAATCCGGCTTTGAACATGTAATTTCTGGTAAATATTGTAAATATGAGATTTTACAGTATGCAGAGATATGAATAATTTATCAGCTATCTCTTTGTTTCTGAAACCATTAGATAAAAGTGTAAGTATTTCTACCTCCCTTTCAGTGATGCCCTCTGATTCATTTAAATTGGCTGGTGAACTTCGAAAATAGTTGACCACTTTTCGAGCAATTTGACTGCTCATGGGCGCTCCTCCAACCATCAATTGGTTAATAGCCTCCAAAAACTCATCTGAAGAACTCTTTTTAAGAAGGTATCCACTGGCTCCAACCGAGAGTGCTTTGAAAATTTTCTCGTCGTCTTCATAAACCGTACACATCATCACTAAAATATCGGGATGGGCGGCTTTAATAATTTTGGTGCACTCAATTCCGCTCATTCCGGGGAGGTTAATATCCATTAAAACGATATCCGGTTTGCTTTGTTCTACAAATTTAAGCGCTGCTTCTCCTGAGGAAACAGCCCCCATACAATGCAGATTATCAGCCGAATTGATCATATAAACCAATCCGTCTCTGATATTTTCGTGGTCTTCAACTATAAGTACACCGGGCTTTTTCATAATAGATATAAAGTAAACAAATTTATGTCATTTATCAACCATACTAAAGTATGAAATTTTATCGACACTTCGACATGGGCGGTCGGCAGCCTGCCTGCTAAGCTAAAGACAAGCTTTTGCTTGGCGATAGCAGGCAGGTCGGTGGTCGGTGGTGGATCTATGTTAAAAACACCCTTCCTTCAACATCATATTAGTTAAAGCAACAAATATCTTTTCTGTAAAATCAAGGTACCAGAGGAACCCTTAAAAGTTCACCCAGGGGCACCAAATATTGGCAAAAATCAGACCCGACTGCGACCTCCCGCGCGATGAACATTAAAGAAAAAAATATATGATGAGGGAGGCAGGCGAGATATATTATAAGAAGTAATGATGAACATTAATTCTAAAAATCCAACATCACTTATTGATAAAAGTATGGCACGAAAATAAATCTATCATTTTATGTTTTTACACAGCATTATAATTTCGGGGATTGAAAATCCCCTGTATTTATTCGAGTGGGATTGAAAAAAATCCCACTCGGCGGTAAAATTTAAAATCATCCTTTTCAATGACTTAATGACCAATGACTACTTTCAATGACTAATGTTCTTACGCTTTAAAAAAATACTCAATCTCCATACAAGATCCCTTTCCATGTGTAGATTCAACAACAATTTTCGCCCCTATCTCATCCATTCGTTTACGCAGGTTTTTGATTCCGTATCCATGTTCTCTTGTAGACGATGGATCAAATCCGATTCCATTATCTTCTAGCTTCAGCTTGACTGAACCAGGACCCAAAGTGATGGAATAATTTATAGAAGTTGCATTTGCATGTTTAAAAATATTATTGAGTCCTTCTTTCATGGCAAGAAAAAGATTTCGTTTAGCCACGGTTCCGATTACCACATCAGGAATCTCTGATGGAACATGCATAGTAACCGGTATAACTCTTTTTTCACATGAAGCACTTACATGTTCTGTGATGTAGGCGAGTAAATTTTTCAATGAATCGTTTTGCGTGTTCATTGCCCACAATATTTCACCAATTTTTTCTACGGTTTCCCGTGATGAAGTATAAATTGATTGAACATGTTTATTGAAAAGGGGATCTGTATTTTTTTGCATCTTTAAAAATTCGGAATTCATAACAATACCTGTTAAATCAGCACCAAGATCATCGTGCAAATCGCGTGAAATACGTTCGCGTTCAAGAGTAACCGCCTTCTCCATTTCGAGATCTCGAATTTTTTGTTTCATGGCAGTTTTTTGCTTGGAGAAATAAATAGTAAAGCCGAGACTTAAAATTAAAATAATGATGGATAAACTGAACCATGAAGAACGCCAAAACGGAGCTACTACATTAATTTTTTCAACAACAGGTAAGCTCCATTTACTTCCTGCATTTTTTGCTCTTACCTGTATATTATAAATTCCGGGTGAAAGATTAGATAACACAATTTCATCGTTTCTAGTAGTGATCCATGCTTCGCTGGCTCCTGTCCGATACTGATACATGATGGCATTGGGATTTAAAAAATTGATGGCGCCAATTCCGATCTGAAGTGGACCTTCGTTATGAGATAAGGTAATATTTTTAAGTCCTGTGTAATCTCTATTATCTGTTTTAATAAACCTTAAATATACAGGAGGTGGATTTGCTGACTGATAAAATAATGATTCATCCATAATAAACAATCCTTGTGAAGTTGCTGCGAACACGTTGCCATTTTCATAAAACAAATCCCTTACATCTTCACTTTGCAATCCATTTTGTCTGTTGATTACAAGAACTTCAGAAATCACATTATCAATATATTTGAATCGGCACATTCCTTTATTGGTTGCCACCCAAACAAGATTTTTGCTTATAAATACTCCTTGACATTGATTTGAAGGTAGTCCGTTTTCGCGAGTGAGGGTATTGATTACCGTACCATTTTTATAAAAAGCCAATCCTTTCCCATTGGTAGATAAAATCAATGTAGAATCCGTTGCTTCAGCAATACTCGTTATCCGTTCTCTCAATACAGGCGCATTCTGGTATAATGCGGTGAGCGAGTCGTTTCTATAAATATGTAATCCCTGAATATTGGAAACATACAATCCTGTAGTTGCCTGAAAACAATTGTAGGTCCGTATGTTTTCTTTAGATTTGAGTAAATTAACAAATTTCCAATCACCCGGTTTTTTCTCTGCTATACCCGCAAAATGAGCAATAAAAATAGTACCATCTTTGCCCATTGTAATGTTTTTTACGGAGTAAGGCAACGAATACTGTTCGGTAAGTATGGGATACCGAACAAGAACATCGGTATTCTCTTTATTGCTGAACACACCTTGATCGGTTCCAATCCACAATGTATTGGCGCTATCTGTTACCAAAGAAAGCACACGATTTTGTATCGGCATTTGTGAGTCGAGGTAAAAATTTTCGACAATACCATTTAACAAACTAACTGTTGCAACTCCACCATTATCGGTTCCAACCACTACCATATTATCACCAATTGAGGTGAGAGAAAATAAATTATCGCTGGGCAATCCATCGGTGGAATTGTAGTAAATTATTTTTTGAAACCCGGAGGGGATCATGTAAAGTCCTTTATTCTGCGAGGCGATCCAGAAATTTCCTTCACGGTCTTTGAACAAACTATTTTGAATTACATTTTTTAAAAGCGTTCTATTCACTCTCAAGGAATCTCGTTGTTGAAAAATTAATAATCCTTGATTGCGAGTGCTAACCCAAATTTCACCATTGCCATTATAATGAATAGCATTGTAATTGTCTTCACTTTCATCTGCACCAAAAGCATATAAGAGAGTATCATCTTTACAATTCGCTCCAACCTTTACAAGACCTTCATTACATACCCGAATGGAAGTATTCAGATCTGAACCAACAGTAATTGTGCGGTTGTATGAAAATCCATCGGGACAATTTTGTGAAAAATTAAATCGTTTGGATTGATTATCGAAATTAAAATTAATATTACTCAAATAAAAATCAGGTTTTCCTTTTTTGCGTTCAATGAATACCATTCCCGAACCCGGCAAAGTATTCTGAAAATGATAACGCCGAACAATTTCGCCATCAATAGTTATCACTCTATTACCAATAGCACTTAGCCAAATTATTCCTTCAGTATCAATAAAATAATCCACCCACGACTGACCTAAATATACGCTTTTCAAAAACGGCATATTATACTCATTAAAAAATTGTCCCTTCCAATAAAACGACAATCGTCCACTCAATGTGAGGAACCAAATTCGCTCTTGCTTATCTTCAAATATTTTAAAAACTTCATTGTCACTAAGTCCATCATCCATCGTAAAACTCTCAAACCGTCGACCATCGAACCTACTCACGCCTGCATCGGTGCCAAACCACATGAAACCCTTGGAATCCTGGGTTGAGCAATAGATGTTGGAGCTGGCGAGACCGTCGGAAGGGAGATAGTTTCGGATCGTGTACTGTTGAGAAGTAACCGGAAAAGTGTAAAAAATAGCAATTATTACCCCAAAAAGGAATCGCAAATGATTGATTTTACGTAAATTACAATTTAATAGCGAACACACAAAAACGGGGGAATTTTAGGGATTCATTTCCAAATATGAGAAAAAAAAGTGAGTTATGAAAATGGAGGCTCGTGAGGGATCTGGATTATGCGGTGAATTGCGCATGAGATTGATTTCAGGGATCTCAACAATGCCCATTATTAGGAGTTAAGCATTTATCACTTTTCATTTCATGCAAATTTGCTTTATCTAAAATTTTGGAGGCTCAGAAAAATCTCAAGCTCATGTAATATCTAAGCAACCAAAATTATATTTAAAAGAAAATATTTTCAGGAATTAAAAGTGATAAATACAAAATTAAAAATGATACCCCGGCTTACCTCATTTCTTTGTTTTAAATCCAATTGGCTCCCTTGGCTTTGTTTGAGGATTTAACAATTGCTTCAAAGCATCAAAAATTATCTGTATTTCTGCTTCTTGTTTATTGCTTTTGTTATTTTGTTTCAGCATTTCCTTTTCCAGTTGCTCTAATTTAAATACAATATCTTTTTGAGTAAGCATCATTTCACGGAGTTTTGTATACACTCTCATAATTTGAATGTTGACTTGAATTGCCACCGAACTGTTTATCACACTTGATAACATCAGAACACCATGTTCTGTAAAAACATATGGCAATTTTCTTCTGCCTCCCCAACTTGAAGTCGCAAATTGCGACTTCAAGTTTTCAAATTCCCCATCAGTTAATTGAAACATAAAATCCCCGGGGAATCGTTCTAAATTTCGTTTCACTTGCTCATTTAACCGTCTGGTTTGTACACCATACATCTGGGCTAAATCTTCATCTATCATAACTTTCTGGCCTCTTAATAAATAAATTTTACTGATAACCAGGCTTTCATTTATCTTTAATTTCTTGTTCATAAAAAAATGTTAATTTAAAATTTTGGTTGCTCTGAAAAATCTCATATTCATGTATCATCAAAGCAGTCTTTTTCTTTATAAAACGATTAATCCTCTGATTTGGAATTTTTTCTTGCAGTATTTACACTACTGATAAAAATGGCCACTAGTTGCGAAGACTCATTCAAACATTTCTTAACTATAATTCTATCCTGACAAAGATTTCTTCCATCAATAATACTTATCGCCATTTTTGATTCCATTAATTCCTTTAAACAAATACTTATTTTGTGAATAAAGTCAACTCTTGATTCTGCAACCAAGACCTCACCATAGTTTAAAGCTGCCGATGAAACAGATCGGGATAATTGGTTTTTAATATTTGAAGATTCTTTACTATCTATAAGTAAATCACACAACGAACCGATCATTGTGTTAAAAGTGAGTAAACGATCAGCAAGATCGTAAATTCTCTCTGGATTTTTTTGAGGTTTTTTCATGAGAAAATGTTTAAATGTAAAAATTTAGAATTGTGAATGTAAAATGCTAAATGTAAAACTTAGAATGTAGAATGTAAAACTTAGAATTTAAAATTGTGAATTTAAAATGTAAAATGTAAAACTTAGAATGTAGAATTGTGAAAATAAAATGCAAAATGTAAAACCTAGAATGTAGAATTGTGAATGTAAAATGCTAAATGTAAAACTTAGAATGTAGAATGTAGAATGTAAAACTTAGAATATAAAATTGTGAATTTAAAATGTAAAATGTAAAACTTAGAATGTAGAATTGTGAAAAATAAAATGCAAAACCTAGAATGTAGAATTACATTGTACATTATCATTTTAAATTAGCATTAAAATTTTGCATTCTACATTTTACATTTTACATTCATGTTTTCAACCTGCCCATCCGTCACGATCCAAATTCCGATATTGTATTGCTTCCGCAACATGTTCCGGCATTATATCCTCGCATCCACCAAGATCGGCGATGGTTCGGGAAACCTTTAGAATTCTGTCGTATGCGCGAGCGGAAAGACCGATTCGTTCAACTGCTATTTTTAGAAGTTGATTGCACTCCGCGGTCAGAGAACAGATGGTGCGCAGCTGCTTTGCGCTCATTTGGGAATTGCAGTACACGCCTTCGTCGCTAATGTATCGTGCTGCTTGAATTTGTCGTGCTTTTACAACTCGCGCTCTTACAACTTCGCTCTTCTCAGAAATTCTATCCATCGACAATTCACTGAATGGAACAGGTATTACCTCCACATGAATATCTATGCGATCGAGAAGTGGGCCGGAGATTTTATTTAAATATCGTTGTACTATTCCCGGTCCGCAAACGCATTCCTTTTCGGGATGATTATAAAATCCACACGGACAAGGATTCATGCTCGATACCAACATAAAACTTGCAGGAAATTCGACTGACATTTTAGCTCTTGAAATCGTTACTTTTCGTTCTTCAAGTGGTTGCCGCATGACCTCTAATACTGTTCTTTTGAATTCAGGCAACTCATCTAAAAATAAAACTCCATTATGCGCTAATGATATTTCACCCGGCTGCGGATATCCTCCTCCTCCTACCAACGCCACGTCACTAATCGTATGATGCGGTGATCGAAATGGACGAGTACTGATGAGGGAAGTATTTTTTCCAACTTTACCTGCAACAGAATGTATTTTTGTGGTCTCTAATGCTTCTTCCACAGTGAGTGGTGGCAGAATGGTTGGCAAGCGCTTTGCTAACATTGTTTTTCCTGCTCCGGGTGGGCCAATAAGAATAACATTATGTCCTCCGGCAGCTGCAATTTCAAGAGCACGTTTAATATTTTCCTGACCTTTAACATCACTGAAATCAAATTCCATATGACTTTGAACTTTTTCGAACTCTTCCAGAATATTTACTGTAACGCGTTCAGGAGTTGAATTGCCACTGAAAAAATCAATCACTTCTTTAATATTTTCAACACCATAAACTTCGAGCCCGGAAACAATGGCTGCTTCACGAGCATTTTCTTTTGGCAGAAAAAATCCTTTGAAATTTTCTTTCGCTGCTTGTATTGCAATTGGAAGTGCACCTTTGATAGGAAGTACGTTACCATCCAGCGAAAGCTCACCCATGATAATGTAATCGCAAATTCCTTCGCTGGGAATTTGTCCTGAAGCCGCCAAAATTCCCATACCAATTGTGAGATCGTAGGCACTGCCCTCTTTACGGATATCTGCCGGAGCCATGTTCACAACAATCTTCATCCCGGGCATTCGATAACCTACATTTTTAAAAGCTGCCATGAGTCGTTGCTGACTTTCTTTGATCGCATTATCGGGCAAACCAACAAGAAAAAATTTTGTTCCTGCATCACAATTTACTTCAACAGTGATGGTTGTTGCATTTATGCCGAAAACGGCACTTCCAAAAGTTTTAATAAGCATGATTTTATTTTTTTTAAGTTAAAAGTTTCTCGATTAAAAAAAGAGTAAAAAGATTGCCTGCCGCGGTTAAGCAGGCAGGTGACAAGTATTTAGTGACAAGTATTACGTAACAAGTGACAAGTGATCAGTTGCGCAATGACCCAATGACTAATGACTAATAATTTTTGTTTACTGACTATTTAATAAAAATGTTGATATTTAAAATGAAATTTTTTTGTTATGAAAATACAAATTCAACTAGTGAACACAAATGTATTAAAAAAGAGAAAGCAAAAATCATATTTAATAATTTGATGTGTTAATCACTGTGGTAGCGTAATTGGTAGGTTTCAATTCAAATTTATCTACAAATAGCTAATAATCAATTGATAATAGAGGTTTAATTGCTGTTTTTGATGAAAATGGAAAATTTGGTTGAAAATTTAAAGATTAGTTTTCAACAATTATGTTTTGATAGTTTAAGGGAAGTTGAGAATGTTGGGGAAACTAATACTACGGAGGGAACTAAGGCAATCTCCATTTGAGCCATATTAACAACAAAACTCATGACTTTTAAGTGTGGCCAACATTTATGAATCTTCATGTTAATTAAATTGCAAATAATTATATATTATTGAATTTCAATATATTATTATTTATTTTGATTCTTTAACTAAATTTATTATTTTTGTTTTACACCAAACCATCAATACTATGAAAAAATCAATTTTTACATTAGCAATTCTATTAGTTTTTAAATGTTCATTTGCGCAAGATGTATTAACCACAACATTAACTCCACCACCCTCTAAAGAGGAGATGGAAATGATGAAAGCCTATGAAAGTTACGCCACGCCCGGAAATGAACATTCTATGTTAGCGAAAGATGATGGAATGTGGACTGAAGAAATTACCATGTGGATGACACCCGGTGCACCACCGATGAAAACAAAATCTACTGCTACAAATTCCATGATTTTGGGAGGCAGGTACCAACAATCAGTACATAAAGGAACTTTTGATGGAAATCCATTTGAAGGAATAAGTACCGTTGCCTTCGACAATGCAAGAAAAGTTTATATCAGTACCTGGATTGATAACATGGGAACAGGAATAATGATTATGGAAGGAAATTATAATCCTAAAACTAAAATAATATCTATGAGCGGGAAACAAGTGGATCCTGTTACAGGAAAAAATATGGATGTTCGCGAGGAAATCACCATTATTGACGACAATACTCAGAATATGAAAATGTTTATTACTCCAATTGGAGGAAAGGAATTTCAAAACATGGAAATAGTAATGACCCGTATGAAAAAATAGCACTATCTAATAATTTTAAGAGTCGGAAGTGTGTCCTTTATTTGGAATGCTTCCGACTTTTTTTATGTAAAATGAACTGAAAGCTTACACGTACACACTAAAACATGCTAAATGGTCGTTTTTAGTCCAATCCCCTACCACATCATCTCTTTCCGGCCCCAGCCGAATTAACTATTACTTAACTAAACAAACTGCGAATGGGTGTTGACATTGACCTAATTAAACAATAATTTTACAAACTAGTTCAAATCCTCTACACCATGAAACGCACCTTGTATGTATCGTTATTTGTTGTCGCTATGTCGGCAATGGTAATGCAATCTTGTAAAAAGAAAGATGACGATGATCCGCAATTGAACGCCCAGGCAAAGCAATTTAATGAAGATAGTCAGTTTTATAAAGGTGAAATTGATCAAGCAGATAACGATATTAATAATTCGTTATCGGAGATACCTGCATTCGGACGTGGAACTCAAACACTTTCCAGTCCATTATGTGGAGTCACTATCGACTCATCTCAAATAGCACAAAAAATCCTGACTTGTCCCTTTTAGTGCGGTCATTCTAATTTTGCGATAAGCTCCCTCATTCTTTGAGTAGTTTGAGCTTTGACGGTTACCATTTTTTGGGTGATAAGATTCAAAATTTCTCCATCAACGATTTTTTTAGATTCGTCAATAAATTTTCTAATCGAAATCCCAGTTTTTAGTTCTATATGCTTTGATATGACTAGTGCCATAAAGCAAATCAGTATATGCAGCTTTATCGGTTGTTCTTTAAAATGAAAGATTGGTCTTGTTTGCAAGTCATTTTTTGATATTCTAAAGGCTTGCTCTATTTTATATAGTTCATGGTATCGCTCTATTATTGTCTTGTTGTCAACAACCGATTCTTTCAAATTGGTATAGTATCCCTTTAAACCTAGCAGCTTTTTTGTTTTTTCAATCAGGACTTCATTAAGTTCTATTTCCTGCCCTTTAGTCTGAGTAAATTTTATTTTTTTACTTTTTGATGGTTTTGCGATTACCTGTTTTGCTTTTTCGATTTGCTTCTCCATTTCGTATTTATCTTTGCGATATCTGACCGATGAATAGCTGCAAATCAGATAACCGTTATCCGTCTTGATCCGGATGCTTTTACCATCTTCCCTGTTGATGTTTTTGTCAATATTTTCAAGTAGTGCCGAAGGAATATTCCCAAGCCTTGCACCTACGATGTAGTTGATATTGTTTTGATTTAATTGTTGTACATTTTCTGAGCTAATCATCGCGGCGTCGGCCACTACCGTAAAATTTTTCACATTATTCTGTTCGATGAAATCTTTCATGACAGGAAGAATGGTGTGGCCTTCAAACGTATTGCCCGAGAACACTTCATACGCAACAGGAAACCCCTCTTTACTTACCATCAGGGCTATTAGTATCTGTGGTTGTTGGGATTTATTGTCTTTTGAAAAACCGTTCCTGCGCAACTCATCCTCTTCAAAAGTCTCAAAATAAAGTGTGGTTACATCGTAAAACAGAATATCGAAATTGAATGAATAATGAATACCGGCAAAATCGATAACCTTTTGCTCAACTATTTTCTTTAGGTCGATGCAGTCAGGGGCAATTTTGTAATATGTCTTGCGGCTATGGCAGATGCCGAAGAACTGTTCCAACAGCTCGAGAGAACGAAGTTTGGAGGCGGGTTCAAATATCCGTATCGTTACCAAATCATTTAATAATGTAGGTAAACAATCCAATTTGAGCATATCTTGTATTGCACGTATCTGCTTGTGAAAAAAGTGATATTTGACGCCAATAAACGAGCTGTGGTTCAAGTGCAACAACCTATTGGGATTTTCATCGGGGAAAACAGAGAGTTGGCTTGTGGAATCTTTTATCCATTCTTCTGCCAATACCATTAGATCATTTAGTGCTTCAGCGGTATGGGCAGATCCGATGTGTTGCAAAACAACCCTTTTATTATTCTGATAACGCACAACCTGCACTGCCTTTGCCTGGGAAGCAGTTTTGACGATCCTGATTTTCATCCAAAATTTAACCTTAGTGCGGTAAATTTAGTGTTTTTAGAGAAATAAATGCTAATAATGAGATACTTACGACCGCACTAATTATTAAGGGTACAAGTCAGG
>CAWFDA010000032.1:0-11351 GCA_963814475.1 uncultured Bacteroidota bacterium
GGGCAATAGCAGTAAAGTTGATATTTATAACACTTGCATTCATCGGCTACAGCAATTTAGTTTTAGCTATAGCCGCAGACGTAGGAGTAACGCTAATTGTAATTTTGACAAGTTTACGACTGGTGAACTATAAAGGATAAAATAGAGACCAATCCGCAAAACTTAAACCGCCTGCGTATAGAGCCAACGCATTTGCACTCACATTTGCTTTTGCTCAACCGCATTACTACCTTTGTTTAAATATTTTAGCTTAACATGTCAGATATTTCAAAAAAACATTGGGAAAGCATATATTCTACTAAACAACCCAACGAAGTTAGCTGGACACAGGATACTCCTAAAACTTCACTTGACTTTATTCACGCAGCAGACTTATCTAAGCAATCCCATATCATTGATATTGGCGGTGGGGACAGCAAACTTGTGGATTATTTACTTGCCGAAGGTTATGAGTACGTTTCAGTGCTTGACATCAGTGAAGAAGCTCTTATAAGAGCTAAAAAGCGGTTAGGCAATAAAGCAGCCAAAGTAACTTGGATTGTCAGCGATATCACCGAGTTTAATCCGTCTTCTACCTTCGACTTTTGGCATGACCGTGCAGCATTTCATTTTCTGACAACCCAAACGGAAATCGCAAAATATCTTTCAGTTGCACGACAAGCGGTTAGAGAAAATGGAATTGTAACTATTGGCACATTTAGCGATAATGGACCTAAGAAGTGCAGTGGCCTTGACATCAAGCAATACACTGAAGACACATTGACTGAAGAGCTTGAAAATGGTTTTGAGAAAATCAAGTGTATAACTGAAGACCACACAACACCATTTAACACGACACAGAATTTTCTGTTTTGTAGCTTTAAAAGACACGGTATCATAAATTGACACTGAAAAAAGCGGCAATAGACTTTTTTTGCTCAGTAAGGTGTTTTAAATCACTGTTATGAATGACGATAATCATATTTATATTGGTTTATTCTGTGGAGCTTTACTGGATAAGGTGATTTATAATGATTCTAAATGAAAACAAAATGGAAAGAAAAAAATTACTTCAGATAGTTGGTGTGATTTGTTTAATGTTTGTTTACACTAATTCAAATGCACAATGCGGACCGGTTGGAAATGGTACTAATGGTGGAATTCATTGCATGTATCCTGACACGTCACGTAATTGCTTGTATGTTGGAGGTGGGTTTCATAACTCAGGTGTTGACACAATGAATTATTGCGGATATTGGAATGATAGTTCATATGTTCCTATGGATATGATGGGAAATAAGGGCTGTAACGATTCTGTTTGGTGTTTCACTTACTTCAATGGCAGTTTATACGTTGGTGGAAGCTTCACACAGGCAGGTGGGGTTTCTAGTAATTATATTGCACGATGGGACGGAGCATCATGGTATCCTGTTGGTAATGGATTTAATTCATCGGTTCATTCGCTTGCTGTTTACAACAATCAGTTGTATGCAGGAGGTCAATTCACAATGTCAGGCAGCAATTCAGTTAGTCACCTTGGATACTGGAATGGTACGCAATGGAATCAGGTTGGTGGTGGAGTTGATCAGGATGTAAAAGCAATGTGTGTTTGGAATAATGCACTATATATTGGTGGTGATATTACAGTAGCTGGCGGAGTTACGGTAAATCGCATTTGTAAATGGGATGGCGCTAACTACTTTGCTGTTGGCAGTGGTTTTAATTCAGGTATGGGGGAACCATGTATTGTTCGCTCTTTTTGCATTTATAATGGAAATCTAATTGCTGGTGGTATGTTTGAACATTCGGGCACAAGTGATATGCATAACCTTGCGATGTGGAATGGTTCAACATGGTCTTCAATAGGTCACATTGACGGTGGAATGATGGGTGAGAATGGCGTAAGAACTATGTGTGCTTATAACAACCGGCTCTTTATCGGTGGAAGTTTCAGTTCCTGCGGCTCAACTTCATCAAATAATTTAGGTATGTGGGATGGTTCCTCATGGTCAAGTATAGGAACCGGAATGGATGGTGCTGTGAATTCCCTTGCTGTACATCACAACGAACTTTACATTGGCGGTTCATTTACAAATGCTGCCGGGACGTCTGTAAATAATATTGCAAAGTATTCTGCCAATACAGGTATTCACGCATTAAATGGAAATTCAATTTCTCTGACAGTTTATCCAAATCCAGCAGGTAATTATGTTCGGCTTAGTTGGGTCAATGAAAATTTAACGGAAGTTAAATTAACATTATCAGATATAGCTGGAAAGATTTTGTTTGAGAGGGATCAAATATTACCTTCCATAGGTATTCATCAAGAAGAAATTCCCATGAATGATATTAGTGATGGAATTTATATGATCACACTGAATTCAGGAGAGAGAAATTATTCAGCAAGGGTTGTAATATTTAGATAACGTGTTGATGTCCTCCCTCTTATTGGACAATTCAAATTTTCTAAGCTGTGTTTTACTCTCCAATGGGTACTTCATTTTCCTTTTATAGAACCTGGTTTTTTTCAAAATGCGAATTGGGTTCTAGATTCCTACTTATTTAGGTTTCGGGTTTCTTCTTCTAGCATACCTTCCAACTCTGGCAAAGGTCTGTTTTTCTTTTCCTCCTCTGTTTCGACCTCACCCTTTTCCCTGATGTCGTTAATCAACCAATGCATTTCCATTATTTCCCTGCGCTGTGCTTTAATGATCTCGTCAGCGAGTTTTCTGACCCGTACATCCTTTATTTGAGCGCGCTCACTTGTCAAAATGGCAATTGAATGGTGTGGGATCATGCCTTCCATGTAATCAACATCTGTAACGGTAATCTGACTTCTTACTAATGCTATACTACCGGCAATCAATATTATTCCTAACCCAATTATTGCAATATTTGCCCTTCGCTTCTGGTACATATTCAGCATAAACAGGAGCATTATGATAATCATGGAACCGGTCATAATGAGTGTCATAAAAAGTCTAGTTTCACTAAACCAGAAGTGATCAATGATCTGGTAAGAGTTTGTGTACATTAAGAAGTACATTGCCACCATTGATGTAGCAATCATTCCGAAAAATTTAACGTAATTGTTTTTGTGATGATTTTCCATTTTTTATAATTTATCGTTTAAAATTTAAGTGGATGGTGGAGATTCCGGTGAACCAAATCACATTTTTCCAGAGCAAATTGACTACCTTTTTTATTGACAGCGATTGAGTAACTTATTCAATATTAGATCAAATTTAAGCATTAGATGATTAATTATTGAATTCATAGACTTGCGATTTTTAATAGGAAATAGGTGTTTAGGTTAACCGGAATCTTAAATCTCACCAAATTCCATGATTCTGAACAAATCAAGCATTAGAAAGTTCGATATTTCGAATCCGCTCAACCATTGCACCCGCCAACTAGTCCATGTACTCTCGTACAAAAAAGACATGGACGCATTCGAAAAGATTATTGGGCAGCTTTTACAAGAAGAGAAGTACTGGGTGAAGCATTCTGTTAGGCTTAATCTGTCGCCGGAGGAGAAACGATGCATTAACAAACCATCAACACCAAGACCGGAGATTGATATTGTCGCATACGATGTGAATATGGAAACTGTGTATTTGTTAGAAGTCAAGTCATACCTGGATAGTCCCGGAGTTCGCTATGACGAGGTGGCCATTGAAGAGGCGAAGCAGAGTGGTTTGCACAAACTTTTAACCGCGAAGAATTATCGGAATGTTTTGGTGGCAATCGTGAAACGCGATTGGTTAAATCAGGGATTAATCGGAAGTAAGACTAAGTTCTTCTATTATAAGTGAGAAGATGTTCCTATTATCTGGCAAAGGTTTTGTGAACTATGCTGTAACTATCACGGCTAGGATTCTGGCCAGAGCATTACAGATGCGAATTAAACTGTAGGTTTTTGTGCACCATCGGCTAGTTAGCAAAATCTCTGTTTTTAATCGTCTGGGACACACGAAGGTTGGAACGATTATTTTGAACCGCTTTTAAGGCTCGAGGAGGGATTTGATCGGTTTCAGTGCTGGAACAGGAGGCCTCACGTTTCATTTTATCAGGGTTCATCTTGCAGGCTTAAAAGAAAATAGCCTTCTTTCCTCTTATTTTGGAGTTGTTTGGTAACATTAAAGTTTAGTTCAAATTTCGATGGATTCCTTTGTCTACAGTCTCTTGATGTTTTTCTGAGATGAGCAGAGAGTGTATAATATTATACAAGCTTCAATTTCTATGATTTCATGTATTTATAGCTCCCAGTTTCTTTATTTAATAGTTGGTAATACTGAACCAGGGCTTCATATAGGGTATCGGTTGTTCAAAAGGGATATGTCAGGAATAATTCAATTATTATTATAATTTTGAGAATTCAAATAACCTTTTTAAAATTTAAAATCTCATTAAAATGAAACGAATAACTCTACTGCTCTTAGTCTTGATTTCTGTAAATGTTTTCGGACAAGTTCCGTCCTATGTTCCTTCGAATGGACTTGTTGGATGGTGGCCTTTTAACGGAAATGCCAATGATGAATCCGGTAATGGAAATGATCGAATAGTCAATGGTGCAGTTTTGACACCAGACCGGAATGGAATTAGTAACAGTGCTTATTCATTCAATGGAAGCGGTGATTACTTGGAAGGTGCGACTAATGCTACGCTTGATGTAGATAACTTTACATTTTCCTGTTAGGTTAATATGAATGACACAAGTGGGCAACAGAGTATCGGGGGAAGTTATGCAAATCCGGCAGGGTATCATCTTAGGATTACAAACGGCAAGCCAGCTTTTAGACTGCACGACGGGTACTTACCTGCTGTAGGTGCAAGGGAGATATCTTCCGTTTCCGTTTTAGATCCGAGTCAATGGTACTATTTAACATTTACTTGCGACCAGACTCAAATCATGTTATATGTAAACGGTGTGCTTGAGGGAAGCGACACTCTTGGTTCTTTTGATTTCGTTAATCAGAGTAGACTTAGGTTTGGTTGTGCATCGTGGGATTTTATTGAGTATTTCAATGGGATGATTGATGATATCGGAATTTGGGATCGGGTATTAACTCAGCAGGAAATAACCAATTTGTATAATGGGTCGATTCCGATAACATGCAGTGGGTCTAACTTACCTATTGGTCTTTCTAACGGACTTGTAGCATGGTATCCGTTTTGCGGGAATGCAAATGATGAATCTGGATCAGGGTTTAATGGAACGGTTAACGGTGCAACACTGACCAACGACCGATTTGGAAATAATGATGGGGCTTATTATTTCAACGGAAGCTCTGATAATATTCAGGTTCATAATTTTACATCGAGTCCACAGTATTTCACAATTAATTTGTGGTTTAGTGCGACTACAGATGGAGACCCTGGTACATGGGAATTTTTACATCGATGTGATACGATAAGCAGATTTAATGCAACCTGGAATATGTCGTGGGGAAGACAAGGGACTTCAAATTATTTGCATACTATATTATATACCACCTCCGGAAACATAGCCAATTTATCTGGATCAAATATGGGTCTTAATAATTGGTACATGGCCACAATGTCTGTTGATAGTTCTATGAAGAGAATTTATATTAACGGAGTATTAGTCGATTCAACCTCAACTGCCGGGACAACCATAGATTACACGAATAAAAATTTGATGTCCTTTGGGTTTGATTCCCAAATAAACTGGTTCAATGGTACTATTGATGACATAGGAATTTGGAACCGGAAATTGACAGACCAGGAAATAAATAATCTTTACAACTCTGGTATCTGTTATCAAACGGTGACAGTTACTGACACATTAATCATCAACGCAATTCTTACTGGATTTAATCCAGTTGTTTATCAGAATGCAATAAAGGTTTATCCAAATCCTTCAAATGATCATATCACAATTGATTGTGGAAGCAACTATACCACTATGAATGGTTATTCCTTGAGGATTGATAATCTACTTAGTCAAACTGTTTATACAACAACCATTACTCAGCAGTCATATTATATCGATTTAAACACATGGACTGGAAATGGGGTTTATCTAATTTATCTGATCAATGATCAGGGGACTCCGATTGATGTGAGGAAGATTGTTATACAGTAGAGGTTTATGGATGAAGCTTTAAAAACTTTTCTTGTTGGTGTAGGGGGCACAGTCATCGGAGTTCTACTTGGTGCTAGTAATCAATGGTTTTTTACGCGAAGAGCAGAGAGGCGTGAAGTCCAACGCCTTCTTACAACATTATACGGCGAAGCTGAAGGCAAGTGCTTGCTAATTCAAAATTGTGCTAGGGAAATGACAACAGCACATTGGTCATTAGTTCATAGAAAATGGCAGACTAAAAACAATCTTGTTGAACTTCCTGTAGGGAATAATATTAGAAAAGAACTAACAGAAAAAATTTGTTTCGACAGAATGCAACAAGAAGCTGACAAATTTAAATCGCTCGTGAGTCAGCTTAGGACTTTAGTTTCGCAATTTTCAATGATTTGTCAAGATGAATCAATTATGGAAAAATATATTTCAATTCAAAACTATGACCCTTTAATCTATGGTTCCATTGTAGATATGGATGAGCAAGAGTACCGAAAAAATATGTTTACGCGGTTGCCAGAAGTAATGAATGCTGTCGATAATTCATTTGGGAAAATTGTAGAAGATCTATTTATACATATGCAGGGACATTTTAAAAAAGCAAATAAGAATAAGTCAAAAAAGCTTGACTTGCGTATCGAAAAATTAAGAAAAGATTTAGATATGGCACTCAAATTGGGAAATGAGAAACTGGCAAATCTTTTAAGATTCAATATTGAGTACATGCAAAAAGTTGAGTCGTCTAAAATTGTGGATGTTCGCCCAATATTAAAGCAATTGTCCGAACTTGACTTGCAAGCGGATCCATATCAGGAGGCTGTCAATCTAATTAAGCAACTTGGTAAAACTCCTGTAATGATAAAAAATTTAAACATTGGTGAAGTAATTGTTCGTGCAAGACCATATAAAAGTGGTGAGAAAAGTTTCAGCCAGGTATCAGATCTGTCATATAAACCTCAAAAATACAATAATACATATCAAAGAGCAAGTACTCCCAAGAGAACTATATTTTACGGAGGATATACAGACCAAAAAAGTGAAAGCTATAATCTTTCTGAAAATAGATTCACAGGTACCTTGGAGTCAATGAGATGGTTAGCTGATGGTACAACGAATAGGATGCAAAGAATTGCTTATGGTAGATGGGATGTCGTGTCACCAATATCTCTTGCGGTGATACTTGGCTCAAAGGATATGAAAAGCAACAACCCATTAATGCGAGAAATTTATAGAGAGTTTGAAGAGTTTATAAACTGTTTACCTAAGAAAGTGAAACGTAATGCTATCGCTATCGGTGAGTTTTTTTCGGAGAAATTTTCCGATCCCGTACCGAGTGATGCAAATCACTTTCTATACTTGCTTTCTGCAATTTGGGCTGAAACTTGTATTGATGCCGGAGTTGAAGGGGTGTTATATCCTAGTGTCAGAACGGACGGCGAAGGAATTTGCGTAGCTATTTGCCCGGATTCGTGTTCCAAATTGCAGCTTAAAGTGGTAGGTGAAGGTATAATTTATAAAAAGAAAAAAAACACCTTGATGAATAATGAATTATATGCTATAATTTCTGAAGGCCAAACTTCCTTTACCTTGAAGCCAGTAAAGCCCCATTGGAAAGCCACGCTCTCCCAAATTCTTGAAAAACTAGAAACAGATTCAATTGCGGACCTTGAAGATTGTCGTTAAAATAAGTTTTATCAAAAGCTATATGAGTAATAATGTTATCACACAATAAATTGCTCATAGTAATAAAGCAAGAGAGTTTGGATTTGACATTACCTGGTTTATTCTAATGATATTATAATTTATGCTAATTCCCTTGCCAATGAATTTAGTTGATTCAATTTCTAAAAGATTTAAAGAACAAAATCCTGATTTATTCATGCTTAAACCTAATGTCGATGTTTTCGAGCTTCTTGACAACCAGGGTAATCCAACAGGGAAATTCAAGATTGATGTAAAGCATCCACGGATTTTTGATATACGTCTAATCCCGAAGCAATTTGAGGGAATAGAAATAATGGATATTACTGTCGGAAAAGAGCCGATAGAGTTTTCGGATAGTAAGTACGCACTACCTTGGTATGAGATATTTTCTCCAGATAACTTTCGAAAATTTGTTACAAATAATCTTGATACTATACGCAGGAAATTGAATAAACCAAATTGGAATATGGATGAAGTGTTGAATGCATTAACTGGCGATTTTGTTGCGTATGAAAAGAAATGCATCGAAGCGAGAGACGCTACCATGGAGGAACACAAAGATCATGTATCTTTTTTTAAACAAATGTTAATTGATGTAGAATCAATTTTTGAAAAGTCGGATGTAAAAAAGAAGTATGGAAGTACTAATAGTTGGATGTATTCAGTGTTGGCGACAAGTATATTTAAGCACAAACCAATGATCGTAGGTTTTAATTGGGGAGCTGCTTCTGGTGTATCATATGAGAAGCAGGCCGATTATCCGATCAGAATGTTTGAGAGCAACTACAAAGATCTTGGGTCTTTGAAAAGAGTGGTGCCATATATGCGTGAATATTTTCCAGAAGGTCTCTCTGGAATGCAAACTAATTTTTGTTTTTTCAGATCAGAGGATGAAAAACAGATCTCACAAAAGGACGTAGATTCTTGCGCCGATGTGTTTTTTAAATTGGTAGCTTATGCTGAACCTTCCTGCCTTTTAATTTTTTCAAAACAATTGCTTCATTATTTTCTAAAAAGGAATTTAATTAAGGACTCTAAGACTAAGGACTTAGTCTCTAAAGATAAAACCTACTTTGCATTGAAGGGGTCAGTAAAGATTGAAAAGGAAAATATTATTCCAATTTATTATATTCCACATCCTAATTCTAAGTTAGATGGAGATGTAAGGAAAAGGTTTTGGGAATTTTGTTTTGTTGAACAATAATAAAAATCTATAGGTATGACTAAAGCAAAGGTGTTTATTGTTAAGTATGCAACACAAGCTAAATACAAGGTTTGTTTTGTCGATCATGCAAGTCAAGAAAAAAACATTAAATTGATATCACCTGGTGAGCTGGTGAAGTATGACAGCAGTGCTGATGTAAAGGTTTTCATAGTTGATTATAAGGATCAGGCAGATATTTTAATCATGAGAAAGAATTTTCCAAGCTGATATCGATCGTGAATTCTTAATGTTGGATGGTTGGATCAGTTTCCTTGTAAACTAGGGTCTGTGCGTGGCGGCTCGAGTGTTTAATTTTTAAATTATTGTTTGAGCCGCCAAAGAAAAGTTGTAGATTCGATGGCCGCCACTTCATTAACCCTAGTCGTTACCTGCTATACCAAAACAAAAGACAACCATGCCAATAAGACATAGGTATTTAGGCGAATTAGAACGCATTGAACAGAACAGACTGTTTTGTGGACAACCAATTAATGCTGAATCGAATATATTAATAATCGGTACATTTAACCCTTCTAACGAAAGTTGCCTGAAACCAAATATTGCACAATGGTTCTATGGACGCAATCAGAGCAAATTTTGGAAATATTTTCCAACAGCTTTGACAGGACAATCTCTACACCCGACAGACAATCATGTTGGTTATCCGCAGACGTGGAAACAGTTCTGCATTACAAATAAAGTAGTTATAATTGACCTTGTTAAATCAATTAATATAAATGACATTTTGCCAAACTTCGGTGACAGAGAAGTTGAATGCAAAATAAACCATGATCTCACGAACACTGACTATTTTGACATTCCAACTGCCTTTAATGGCGTGACGTTCAATAAAGTTTTATACTCATTGACTTGGAGTGACAATAAAGTTCAACGGCTAAGACGAATAAGGGATATAATTAATCAATCATTGCTTGACAACGGTTGCATTCAAGATTTACAACAAATAAAGTACTGTTTGACACCTTCAAGAAATGACGCTTATCAATCATGGTATGTTGCAATGCAATAGAAGAACAGCAGGTAACATCGGTTTAATGAAATGGCTGAGTAGGTGCTTGGCAGCTCGAGTGTTTAATTTTTAAATTATTGTTTGAGCCACCAAAGAAAAGTTGTAGCTTCGAGTTGCGCCACTTCATTAAACCGCGTTGCTTACAATGCTGTCGGACACCCTAATAATTTGAAATGATAACAATACAAGAACTGCTTTTTAATCGTGGACTTGACCAGGCTGCAAAGACCAAACTTGTTAGACACAAAGACAACAGGCGTGATTTATACAATCTATATCGGACAGACAGAGTAGCATTTTTAGCATATCAAAACTCTCAATCAAAGGATGTTTTTAATGGCGTTGACTACATTGTTTCGTTCATTGGTGAAGAAGGACTTTTATCACGATTTATTGGTGTTTACAAACTGACAGATAGAAAGCAATTAGCCAATGACAGTTTTGAATACCAAATGGAAGAAGTTAAAGTGCAGTTTGACGATTTAATAGAACGAGTAATTATTAAATGGGAAAATGCAATCTCATGGCATCAATGGATAAAGAATAAAATGGAAGTAATTGAAATTCATCCTGGACTTCATTAAAAACAATTCACGGACTATTCTGATTTCATTCTCAACTTTGACGAACTAAAGGAAATCGTAACTAAACAATACAGCGACTGGAAAAAGATGCTTTCTGTAACAAAAGGTATTTACTTAATTAGCGATACAAAAACAGGTAAACTATATGTTGGATCTGCATATGGCGATGAAGGAATTTGGGGGCGTTGGTGTAAATACGTTTTTACAAATGGACATGGTGATAACAAAACTTTAAAAGAACTTATTGCAGGCGACGCAACTCACGGAAGTAATTTTCAGTTCTCAATTTTAATGTTATTGCCACGGACGATTACTGCCGATGAAGCCATCAAAAAAGAACGGATTTTCAAAAATAAATTGGGAACAAATTCCTTTGGACTAAACAACAATTAATAAGTCATAGGTTTCGGCAAAAAATATTAGCCATGTAGGAGCAAGTATTGAGTTATCTCAAGTGAAGTCTTTATTCTTTCAAATTTTATAAGCAATGTCAAACCAAACACTTTGACGATTGAATTAAAAAAAACGATTTGAATATATTTCCAATCCAAATACAAACAGTGCGAAAATTATCTGTGTGGGGGGTAAAGGTCGGAGAATGATGGAAGCACTAACATTTCGCACTCGATAACTATTTTCCATATCACATCCCAGCCATTGCACCTGCCGGCCAGTCCTTGTACTATCGTACAAAAAAAGATATGGACGCATTCGAGAAGATTATTGGTCAGTTACTGCAAGAAGAAAATT
>CAWFDA010000033.1:0-9068 GCA_963814475.1 uncultured Bacteroidota bacterium
AACTCCGAACCCAGAACCCAGAACTTCGAACCCAGAACTCCGAACAGGGAGCAGTCGGCAATGAGCAGTCGGCAGTTGGCAAAAATCCTGAACACATTGTATCCTGAACTTTAAACAGAAAATAGAGAACGGGAAACATGATACACTGACACCTAAGCATAAAATTATAAAATTTACTCAGAGATGAATTATGCACTCATATTATGCGGATGCAATATTAAAATAAACACAGTTTGAATCGCAAGCTATGCTGACCGGCGATCAAATAGTGCTGACAGGTTCGCAAACACCGCTGACTGCATCGCAAATGGCGCAGACTGTATCGCAAACGCCTCTGACACTGACACAATTTCCGCTTGCAGCCGATCATACGGCGCTGACTGCATCTCAAACGCCTCTGACACTGACACATCTTCCGCTTGCAGCCGATCATACGGCGCTGACAGGTAATCATAAGGCGCTGGCAGGTGATCATACGGCGCTGACAGGTAATCATAAGCCGCTGATAGGTGATCACAGGGAGCTGACTGATAAGAAAATGGGTTGGGAAGGGAATTGTTGAATTGCTGAATGGGTGAGAGATGGGGAGATGGGGAGATGGGGAGATGGGGAGATGGGGAGATGGGGAGATGGAGAGATGGGGAGATGGAGGGATGGAGGGAAAGAGGGAAAGAGGGACGGATGGATTGATTTTAGCCTGGTGTTCTGGCTGACTGCGCGGAAATGGTTGTAAAAAAAAAAAATTAAAAAAAATGAAACCTATGGAAAAAGAGGGGCGTAAAATGGGGTAACTAAGCTAATAAACCCGAGTAATAAATATTTTATTAACTAAATTTCTATTGTTATGACTAATCGTCAAGAGAACCGCCTCACCATGATGCTGGCGGTTAGAGCAATCTGCTCAGATTTAGCGGCGATATTTTCGCTGTTGCCAAACTTCTCAGACCTGGTTATTGAACTGGGAAATATCATTAAGCATATCCAGGGGCTTAACGAAGCCCAGGAACTGGATTATAAAGGGAAAACGGACTTTAAGAATTCCCTGATTACTGACCTTATCACCAAAACGATGGATATCGTACGACGTGTTGTAGCGTATGCCACGGTGAACAAACTGTACGAGCTCCTGGAGGAGGTGAACTATAGCGAATCGGACCTGAAGCGGTTAGCGGATACGCAATTGCGGACGGTATGCCAGGTGATCAACGACCGTACAACCACGGTTCTTGCCTCGCTTAACGATTACGGTGTGACGCAAGCTTTGCTGGATGACCAGGCTTTAGCCAATACGAATTATTACAAGGAACTGACTAGCCCACGTGAGGGTATTATCTACAGGAAAATTGCGACCACGGCGATGGCGGAAGCATTTAAGGAGTCCACCAAGGTATTGGTGGTTATGGACAAACTGGTGGAAACGCTGAAGGATTCGGACCCGGACTCTTATCTTAGCTATGTGAATGCGAGGATAGTGGTTGATTACGGAAAGGGAAAGAAGAAAGAAGAGTTTTTCATCAGCGGGAAAACCATTGATTTTGACAGCGGACTGCCGCTGGGCGGGGTGCATGTTTCGATAGTGGGAACGACTACGGTAATGATGACGGAGATTGACGGACTGTTTAATATTAAAGTAAGCGGACCCGGTGAATATATGCTGCAGGGAGAGCGGGATAACTACAGGACCTTGTTGGAAGAGGTGAGCCTGAACGGGGAACCGACGGATGTGGTGATGGAAATGGAAAAGGCCGGCGAATTGTAAAAAAAAGAAATAATACGTTTATTTTGCTTAGTTACCGGTGGGGCAGGGGTGCCCTGCCGGTTTTTTTTTCGGGCATGTGGCCTGGAGCATGGAATCAGAGATATTTGCCATGCTGCGACATGGGGTGTTTCCATAACCACAAAACCGACCTTACTAATTTTCTTTTACGATTGCCGACCTTTGAGGGAAAGGATACGGAGGGAGATGGAATAGGTTACGTTTTCAGGCGGCAGTTGGCAGTTGGCAATGGGCAGTCGGCAGTTGGCAGTCGGCAATTGGCAAGGGGCAGACGGCAAGTGGCAGTTGGCAAGTGGCATTTGTTAAGTAGCAGACGGCAAGGGCAATTGGAAGGATGTGATGTTTTGTTACGGGTAATTAATATTAAAGGAAAGAACTGTTTAAGGCATGGCGCAGCCGGAGGCTGGGCTGGACAGGGGTGGATGTTGATATTTGATTTATTATTATTAGGGTTTAATTGCTTTATTATTTAGCTTTGCGCTATGGCCGATGTGCATGATAAGAAAACCCGGAGTTATAATATGTCGCGGATACGAAGTAAGGATATGAAGCGTAGGGTTACAAGGGATTTAGGTGAAAGGTTTTATGATTTTTGATCCTTGGTGATGGGATGTCTTTAAAAAGAGCAATGAACCTTTAGAAAAAGACAAAAATAGATTTGTTCGGAAATAACAAAAAGATAAATCATGGGCTTAAGATTTCGACTTGGTCCGTTCACGTTTGGTAAAAGTGGTATGCGCTTGAGTTTATGGAGTGGCGGAAGTGGATTCTCTACACCAATATTTAATCGCAACGCTCAATCTTATGGCAAAATTAAATTTGGAATCTTTAGCTACTTTTTTACCAAGAAGGCCAAGAATAAGAGGAACAAGAAGGTAATGATTGAGAAAAACAGAATTGATAATTATAAACAAAATTATCAAGATATCATAAAGAAAACCCATTCTCAAGCTTATGAACCTTGGTCAGAAGAAGCTGACAGAAAATTGACGTTGTTGTTTCATCAAGGTAAGACGGTTAAAGAGTTGAGTGAAATTTTTGGAAGAACAAAAGGTGCAATTAGATCACGTATCCAAAAGCTATTGTTAGAATAACTACTGCAGCTAACTTCGAACTTCGATTTTTTTCCATATTGCCATTTCATTTCTTATTTATACATTCGTGGCGAAGAAAAACTTAGATTATCTTGTCAAATGATGCTCAAATAAGGTTAGAAATATTTAACTGGCTTCAAAAGCAAATTGAAATTTATAATGAGGTTCTTCCTTGGGATATTCTCAGTTATGGTTTCAAATTCAACAATGAACGCGTTCCGTTAATTGGGCCACAAGGCATTTGGAAACCTCAGATTCTTAGTAATTATCCTATTTCAATTACTACCTCGCCTGACAGTCCTTATGATGATAAGTTTTCAGAAGATGGTCATTTCCTGAGTTATCGCTATAGAGGTAACAATCCAAATCATCGCGACAATCTAATGATGAAGATGGCAATGAAGGATAAGGTTCCATTAATTTACTTTATTGGTTTGCGAAAAGGATGGTATTTCACCGTTTTTCCGGTAAATATTATTGCCAATGATGAAAAGAAACTCACATTTACCATAGCAGCGGATGAATTAAAGCAATACAATTTTCCGATAAATGAAAGTTTTGACGAAACAAGCAAGGATGATCCTGGACTTTACAGAAAGCGAGAATACATTACAGTACAAGTACAACAAAGGCTGCATCAACGGTCTTTTAGGGAAAGAGTATTGATGGCATACCGGGAACAATGTGCCATTTGTAGATTAAAACACAGTGTTCTTTTAGATGCCGCTCATATAATTGCAGATAATGACCCCTTAGGCGAACCAATTGTTTCAAATGGAATTTCTTTGTGTAAAATTCATCATGCGGCTTTTGATGCGAATATTTTAGGAATTACTCCGGATTATTTGGTAGAAATTAGGAAAGATATTTTAAATGGAGCATGATGGACCTATGCTTAAACATGGTTTAATTGAATTGCATGGGAATAAATTGATTGTTCCTAATCGAGAAATTTATAAACCCAATCGTGAATTTTTAAATCAGAGGTATCAGGGATTTAAAAATGCGTCATGACGTCGGAAGAATTACTTATACCGAATCAATTCAAATTTTGAGTGTTTTATAATTTTATTTATTAGGTATCAAATTCAAAGTCACCTACACGAATAGCATCAAGTTTATAATCTGAAAACTGTCTACCATCAAAATGAACGTTGCATAGAGGATGCAGGAACAATGCCAAAGATTAATTAATAATTCATTAAATCTTTCTGATATTAATGCATAATCAGGATTATTTTCATCACGTATAACATTAAAACCATATTTTTCTAAGGAAGAGAATTTTTCACTATTTGCATGAAGTCTAAACCAATATTTATTATCTATCGCTCTCTTACCTGAACTAAGTATTTTTTTGTTACTTTTCTGATTTACAATTAGCCAATTTAAAATTCGACGATATTCTTGATTTGAATTTATCAGTATATTTCCACATTTGTAACAAAATCTTTCACCTCTTTCTTCATGAGTTGCATTATTCTCTATTCTCCATTTAAGATTTTTTTTAAAATCATCATTGTGTATTGGTTTGCTTAATATTCTTTCAAGTGTATCTCTATTGCAACATGCTGAACACTTGTTGCAAATATATAATCCTTCATTTACGTATGGAGGTGGATTTTGATTAGAATAATTGCATTTCATTGAGATTCTACTATCAATAATATTATCGCAATTACCATTCAAGCAATGAGACAAATAAATTTCATCATTAATATTACAGTCTTGATTTTTACAATGAAATTTATTAATTCTCCAAAATGCATAATTTGCTTGTTTTACGGGATGCAATATATGACCACACGATTTGCATTTTAAATGAGCAAAAAAGAGGTTAGTCTTATTGATTTAAACTCGACGATAAGCTCATATTCTTCCATTTCAAAACTAATATTTAATATTTTAAAAAAATCAAGTAAGGTAAAATCTTTCCAGTTTTCAGATTCATGGAATTCTCTTGATGGTTTATAACAATCTTATTTGCGCGCACCACATTTCTAATTTTGTCTTTTTGTCTAATATAGCTCCATTTGTTTTGCTATCAATCATTTTTCTACCATCACAATAATATGGACTTGATTTAATTTTCTCGTATCTTTGATAAGTAATATTTGATATTTTATATTCACCCAATTCATTTTTATTCTCGAAATACTGTATGGCGCATCTTCCCTCACATTCATGGAAAAATCCAGTAATTTCAATTAAATGCTCTGGTTCATTAACTTGATTAATAAATGACTCAACAATTGAGAATATTGATCTCTCAATGCTATGTATTGTTTTTTCTTTATTTTTTATCCATTGATTAAGAATATCGATAATAATACATATTGAATAATCTAATCCTTTTTTATCCAACTTTCTGACTTCCTCAGATAAGTTATAGTCAATAACAGGCAAGGAAAGAATATCCTGAATATGAATCTTGCTGTCTTGATCTTTTAATTCCTTGAATAATTTCTTAAAGAATAGTTTTTGGTCTTTGAAATTCAAAATAGGAAACAAAAACTTATACCTAATTGGGTCAAAATCATGGAAAATATCCTCCAGCCAAAGTTTTAGTTTTATATAGTCCGTCGAATGACTTAAAATGTATTTCTCAACATTATTTAATAATAATGGATAATATTTCCTTAATATGAAGATTGTATTTCTAATAAAATGTAGATCATTATCAATATTAAATTCTTCGAAATTCTGATATAAAATCTTAAAAATATCATTCTTAAATTTTTCGTCATTCAAATACTTTCTTTTGAAACCATCATATTTATAAACATATTCTTCAAATAAATCATTGCTCTTTAGCAGCTCAAACAATATTTTTTCATTATTAGCTTCATATAAACCTTCCATCCATAATTGATAAATTGTGTTTTTATCAAAAATGTCCAAATTATTGTTTGTAAGTTCAACAATAAACTCACTTAATAAGTCTTTGTTTGATTCAATTATTTCTAATAAGTATTCATTGTTATCTGCTATTATTTTTTGAATTTGTGCAAATAAAAATTTATCCTGACTAAGGCGTTTTCTTGTCAGAAATCGACATTTTATTGCTTGAAATTTTTCCTTAGAAAAGTTGGTTTCAAAAACTAAAAGTTGATATTCTTCAATATCATGGCCATTTTTTAATTGCGAATGATGTATAAAAAATTCTTCATAATTACTTTGAATTTTTCCAAATCCTCTTTCAGAATCATAGAATTTTACAAATCCAATAAAATATGGATTGATTTCGTGAGCTAAAAATAGTTGTATTCTATCTTCTTCTTTATTCATTATAAACTCTTCAGAAATAATTTCAACGAATTGTCCTTTTTTGTTTTGGAATAATAAATCTGTATCCTCGTAAATATAAATTTTACTCAAATCAACATCAATCTGCTTATTATTTTCTGTTAAATGACAAATTACACATTTTTTTTCAATTATTTCCTTTATCCACCCTAACTTTATTCTTGTTCCAAGTCTTCTTTTTGACATAATTATTTTTTTTAATTAAAATTAGAGCCGTAACTCTCTATTTTTTCAAAAAGATATTAAAAAATACTGTTTCATTACTCTTTTAGATACTCAGCAAAATCAATTGGATAAATAAGATGTGATTTATGCATCATACAATTCTACTTTTCTTCCTCAAATTCTCCTTCCCCGGCCACATCCTTTTATCCTCAGGCAGCAATATTTCTTTCCGGTCATATTGCTTAATCGAATAATGCGAAAAGGTTTCCATGAAATTCTTTGAAACCATTACCCGGTAATCGTCATCAATGGCAATCAATCCCCGGTCGAAAGCCCGGTGCATATTCGGGCAAAGGGCAATGCCGTTGGTGAGTGAATCGTCGAAGCTCTTGCTAAACGGAACAATATGACAGGCATCCACCATTGAAACATCGGTTGCACTGTCTACCCGCAAACCGGTTATGGCACAGGTGTAATTGTAAATCTTCGGAATTTCGCGCTTAAAGGCTTCGCCCCGGCTGAAAGTTTCGAGTTCCAGTTCCTCATCCATCCCTTTTTTACTTCCGTAAAGCTCCTTAACCCTTCCGATATATTCCTCCGGTTCGTTGAACAGCCGGGTCTGAACTTCCTTAAAATAATCTCCTTTTATTTCTTCAACCCCGCTGATCTTATTACCGGGAAAATAGGTTGACAGAAGTACTTCGGTGAGGATATTCCGGTTCAGGCGGTCTTTCAGCAGTTCGGCAAGTTCATGATCAATCATCGCATAATCCAGTGCGTCGGTCAAAGCTTTAAAACTTTTAATTGAGTTGGAAGAGGTGAGGGCAAACTGGTAACCTGGTTTTGCAACAAGTTTCCAAAATCCGCTTCTTTCTCCTTTAAGATGATAAAAAGGCAATACAAAACTTTCTTTATGTCCGGTCTTCACCAGCGCCGCCCAGTATGTCTTAAAATAGCCGATCAGTTCAGGTGTGATATGAATCTGATTGGACTTATAAATCCCGAAATCGAAAGCACGAATCAATGCGAGCAATAAAATAGGTTTATGAGGTGCACCCCCAAGATTAGGTGCTCGATTAAGATGCTGAAAGGCTTTAATATAATATTCGAGGGTACGCAAGATTGCAAATTTGGTTCAAACTTAAGAAAACTTATATTAATTGTGTATCAATCGATATATAAAATTGGATATACTCAAATTCTTTTCGAAAAGTATTCGAACGAGTCTTTATTTTTAGTTGTATTTCTTTTAGTTCATGTAATTAATTTTTCCAGCTCACCTTTCCATTTAATAAAACCATTCTGCTGGTCATAGTAGTCATGGTATATTCGCATAAAATTTGAATCAGCTTCATTTATATATTTTATCTTTCCTTGCACTTTGATTGATTTTATAATTTCTTCAATTTTTACCAATTCAAGTTTTAATTTTTTTATGTCTTTATTCTGAAGCCACAAGTAAGTCGCCTCAGATGTGTCAAGCGTTTCCCAAATAATATGATAATTCATTTTCCCTTCAATAAGAAATAAAAATGAAAATGGTTTAAGAACAAACCTGAGTTTCATAACTGAATGCAAATGCTTACTGGAAAGAAAACGAAGATGATAATAGTGCTTTGTATTTGTAATTTTCATTAAGTCCTCAATTAATTGGTCCTCTCTTTTATAAAACACATTGCCCATAATTGTTTCCTCTGATAATGTATTGAATAACTCATCCATTGTAAAAAGAGACTTATCAATATTGGGTTGTAGCTTCTTTTTTATAACTGCTTTTGTATACTCAACTCTTACATCGTCAATCAGTGATTGATCAATGCGGGAGATTTCCGGTGAGGTTGTCACAATACTTACAACTTCACCAGCAGTTAAATGAATATCCGAATTAAATTGGATTTTCTTAGTTTGTAAAACATTACCGAAATAATTCTTCACGGCATCAAATTCTTCCAGAATAATTTCGTTTGGAACATTGAATTCAAATTCTCTTTTTAATCGTGGTACCCATTTTTCAAAGGATACCCCACCTGATTTGAAATTGACTTTTTTTATGGGGATTAGAAATGTTTCATTAATAATAGTCGTAGCAGGCATTATTGTAGCTGGTGGTTTTGTAAACTTATTGATTTCCTCTACGCCTGGTTCATTCTCAATTTTTGGAATGTAATTTTGAATTTTAGGATCGATTCCTCTTGTTATAAGGAGTCCATAAGTATTGATACTCTTGAAGGTGATATTGGATACCGCTTTTAATTCTCTATCAAGTAAAATTTGGTGTCTGGGGAAAGGTTGTTTGCCTTTATTGTATTCAAGTATCTCTACAAAAATTTTTTTTTCGCTTGGGATATATCTTATTACTCTAATTTTCCATGAAGTCGGTGACTTAAATGGTGTATTATCAGGCAGATTCAATTGTTCCAAAAACAAAACTTTATCTTCCAGCAAAAAAGCTTTATCGTCTTGAAAGTTGATTATGAGTATTTTACCTTCCATTTTAAATTTGCCATTTGGGTTTTGATATTGTATCATTCATCTAGGTCACATCATGAATGTTTTTTAATGCTTTGATATAGAATTTGATGGTGCACAAGTTAAAAATTTGCTTCAAACTTAAAGAAAAAATCAGTTCAAACGCATACGGTATTGATATTTTGTACAAACACCCGTTCCCGGGCGATTTAATCACGGGATTTAATATTTAATCCCCCTGCAGCCGCAAGTTTTTA
>CAWFDA010000034.1:0-232508 GCA_963814475.1 uncultured Bacteroidota bacterium
CACTGTTGGTTCCAAAGCTGCACTACCATTTCCATCTGCTAAAATTGCAATTTCAGCATCTTCTATTGTTACAAAATTAGTTGAAGATGCAGTTACTGCTCCATTAATATTTAAACACTACCCGGCTCAACAATTATTCCGCCCCACATATTTTTACAACCACCTAAGAATGTTAATTGATAAGGAACAACTGCTGGATCACCAATTAACGTTAATGTCCAAGGTGCCGGCACAATAATTGTATGGGGTGTTTGTGACGGCTCAAAAAGAATCTTACTGTTTGTTAAAGTCAGATTTCCTGTCAATTGAAAACTAGTATTTAGTAATAAATTTTTGTTTACGTGATTTCCTGAAAAAACTGGAGTGTCGTCATAGGACAAAGGTGCTGCCGTATAAAATGCACAATCAACAAAATCACGAGTATCAAAATCAACTGCAACTGAAATCATCTCATGAGTGCTATTTGCAACAAGTGGTGTGTAATCAGCTTGTGCATGAGTTCCTAGGAAATTTAGAGCCGGTAAGTTTAATAATATTGATTTGAGACCTGATTTTCGATCTGCTCCATTTAAAAAAGCTTTGGATATTGCCCGATTACTGTTTTTATAGATACCTCCAACACTGGTATCGTCGATATGATACGCATAGAAGCTGGTTGAATCTGATACATACCAGATACAATCTGAATTTGGACTGAAAGGCAACTCACTTGCAATACTATTTTCAACATCTCCATCCCTAATTAAATTGTCAGGCTCACCTACCTTTTTCAGATAAATATCATCCACCCAAACATTAACACCTTTTACGATATTTCCTGAATTGCCTCCTGTCAATACCGAACCAGGAGTTGGAATTGCAATGCTAAACGTCAATTGGTTTTTGAAGCTATTAAAATCCAACTCATCCAGAAAATTGGATGACGCCAGATTAATTTCTATCCTTTCCCAGTCATCGCCACCTTCTGCTATATCTTCTTCCCAAATAACTGTTCCATTTAATTCAACCCTTTTCATTACTCCCGTTAAAGCAGGAACAGCATATAAATCAGAATAATAGCTATCTTTAATATTAAAAATGAGCATGTGATCATCATCAGGAACTATAATAACCGACTCATGAACCATCTGAGAAGTATAATAAGGAGAACCTACTGAGGCAGAGTAATTACCATCAACAGCATAGGCATCAATTCCGAATAATCCAGGTTTATTAGTATCCCATCCAAAGTCGGTGTTATCTAAAACTACGTTAGTACCGCTTGGTTCAGTAGTAAATTGATTTGCATTGTAAGCATTATTACCCGAATTATTGCTACCCGCCAAAGCACCTTCACTTACTTTGGCTCTGGCAATATACGTAACATTTTGACTTCCAAGATTACCATGATTTAATGTAACCTCTACCGGATCTCCTTGATTGTAATACGGTATGCGAGGATGATGAGTTGAAAAGCCGGAAGAATTATTTGTAGCATCAAAACTAACTGCTACTTCAGGGGGTTGAGGTGAAGAATTGCTTGAGACTGAAGTACCGGGGCTATAACTGAACGCATTCGGCGTATGAATCAGAATAGGAGCTTCTACTGTGCCTGCAGGAGTGGCATTGACTGTATGAAATCTTTCATAATCCCAAGTACAGGCTTCGATATTAATATCTTGAACTCTTGCATAACCACCAAGCCCACAAACATTGGCATAATCGCCAGGACCATCCTGTTTGGCTGCGAAAGTATTTTGCTTCAGCCGAATGTTATATACAGGATTTCTATATTCAAGAGGAGTTGGGTTGTTATCTGGTGTCCATTCAGGAATCAGGACGAATGGATTGGCAGGATATTGCAGCGCAATATTTTTTGCATCTTGATGAAAAATACAATTATCAATATAAGTATTCCCGGCTGCATTTCCTAATATAGAATATTCATCTTCTAAAACTTTTGGGTTACGCGTGCATGCATAATCTTTGTTGATAATCATAATAATAACAATTTGCTGGAGGACTCCAAAGGAGACTGGATCAGGGTGAGTCATAGTGTGCAAGCTGTTGTACATCCCTGGCCACCAAAACTATGTTTGTTGATGTTTTCATTAAAAAAGATCTGCCCAAATGAACAAGAATCTATTGTAGTATTTGTAGGATTGGGTGAGTATCAATAGCCTCTTTTGATTCGTCGAAAATGCTGTTTTTTATAAAGTAATTATACCCCTCAACATTCTATTTCTATTTTCCCTTGAATCCAAACCCCATATCCCTTCGCAGTAGTATAGCCTCCTCCACCTTTGATATGATGAATAAAACAATTATCAATTGTTACATTATCGGTATTATCACTGGTGAAAATTCAGCTATAAGAAAAATTATAAATTTCACAATGGTCTGATCGAAAACTTACTATCAACTAAACTTGATCCTTGATCAACTTTTATTCCTGCACATAATAGATCATCCTGATTATAGTCCTGAGTTCCTGTCATTGCTCCTTGCAATCGAATATTCCTAATTTCAGATTGTGGCGCCATAACAAACATATAAGGACTTGTTCCTGTTGAGGTTGCACTAGCAGGACCTCTATTTTTTGAATAAAATAAAGTTCCATATGGAGTTGTTGGTATATTAAGAAAATATACACCTGCAGTGACATCAAATGGTTCGGATAGTAAATCATAATTTCCTACTAGAGTAACTCCAGATTCAATTTCCATTGGTGCAAATAGTGAAATATCAAGTGGTTTGGTAAAATTTCCAGGCACCAATACATCACCACCATTAGCTGTTGAAAGCCATTGGCTTAATTCAGCAGCATCATTATAAACTCTTATTAAAGGTGTCGTTGCCATCCTTAAATTTAACATACAAACATTCAAATAATAATCAGTGGTGTCATAAATTCCTTCCCCATCATTTGAATTGAATTTTGTAATTTTCATCAGGTAATTGGAAGATGGAGTCAAACTGTCAACATAGGTTAATGATCCTTCTAAAAGGCTATCCACTTGCCATGATTTTGATGATACTGTAACTAAGGTATCAAAGGGAGAATATTCTTCATATATGGTTGCCTTTTTAACTACAGCATATAACTTTTCTTCATCAGGACTGCGAAATTTAGTTTTAATTAAAGCGGAATCCGGTGAAAATGAAAACCACAAATCATCGGAAGTGAATAATAACTCTGTGGCATTGCATTGTATATCCATTGTGAGTGGATACGGCATCTGCGGAGCATCCCCAGGAATTAATTTGTAGGCCAAAGCGTAGTTTCCGTAGGAGGTAACTGCTGTACTTGTCTTTTTAGTATTACTATCATTTACACCTTCCCCTTTGTCAACCCATTTAGTGCCATTCCAAATGACTATATGAACAGGTTTTACAGTCAAGAAATCACAATGCGTAGAATCAAATGCAAATTTGGGAGTGATGTTAGAGGAACCGGTGGTGCGACTTAGATTCCAATAACCACAATCACTAATGAATGTAATGGTTGTGTCCATAGTAGAACCTGATGTTTGTGAGGTATCAAAATACTCAGCTGTGAATGCGTCTGTGCTATTTGATGGAGCAGTTATTTCAACCAATCTGAAGTGTGTTCCTTTTCCTACAGGAAATTGAAACGCCGAATTCCCCGTCTTCTTAACTGGCCCACTTACAAAACTTGCATTTGAAGCCCCACTTGCAGTTGAACCATGTTTCATGGTCAATAAATTTGTCGAGGTCGTAATCAAATTCCCACTCACAAAAATGAGCGAATCATCCACACTCAAAGTCGTATTCGCCGTCACATGATTAGCACTCTTATCAATCGCCAATTTCTTAAAAGGGAAATTATAACTTCCATTCAATGTTTGAGAATTGCCGCCTGCAAATGTTACTTTTCCATTTGATGTATTGAACACAACTTTGTTGGAGTTAATAGTGATGTTTCCTTCAAAAATATTGTTTCCGGTATACGCTATTTGTACATCTTGTCCGTTGGTTGAATTAAAAGTAACGTTACCAAGGTATATGTCGGGGGTGGTATTGGCCATGCGCAATCTTCCCGAAGTTGCGGAGTTAGTTAAAGTGAGTGGTCCCGTAAAGGTGTTGCCTCCGTCACAATGAAAACTGCCCGAAGTGCCGTTGCGGGTAATGGAGGTGGTGCCGTTGAAGGTGCTATTTTTTAGCAAAATGCCGGGTGTTGTTACTGTGAGGTTTCCTTCAAAGTTAGCATTTATTAAGTTCAAAATGGCAGTTCCGGTTAAGGTAAGAGTTTGGGAAGTGGAACCTTGCTGGTAAAAGTTTTTGAGCGTCAGGTAATTGTTGGTAAAACCACTGCTTCCAATTGTTATGGTTTTTCCTGAGGACAAATAAGTTACGCCATTACCGGTGCCAGTAACTATACCACCTGTGCTGGTATTATTTAGAATTAAATTTCCCGAAATAAAAGTGGTATCAGTGGAGCCAAAGAACACCTCATGAGTGGAGTTGTTAGTTATCGTTAAGGTAGTATAGGAATCCCCATAGGTGGAGCCCATGTAGAAATAGTATGATCCATTATTGGTGACTGAGAGACTGTCTTCAAATACACAATTTCCACTTCCGCTCGTGCTGGCAGTTCCGGTTGAAACTAAAATAACAGGCTTTAAAAATATTCCGCCGTTCATGTGGTAATATCCACAAGTGGCTTCTATTCTAGCATCAATAACAGCACCTCCAAAATGGCACAACGAACCCGAAATGTTCAGGTTTCCGTTGAGTACTTTCCCACCATTAAAATAGGTTACTCCGGTGGTTGTTAAAGTATAGGTTCCCAAATCCAACGTATCGCCGCCGATGGTGAAACTATTAACTCTTCGGTTTTGAGTAAGAGTTAGATTATAGGGAGCATTGCTGGCTATGATTAAATCATCTGTAGAGTCCGGAATGCCTAAATTCCAGTTACTCGCATCGTTCCAGGAAGTGGAAACTGTGCCTAGCCAGGTTGTTGTAATTCCATGAGTTGTTTCGATTCCGGCAAGAAGCAGGAGCACTAAAATTGCAGGGATTTTATATAGTTTTTTCATGATAATTATTTAAAATGTATTGATTATTATGATGGTTATGATCTCTTATGATGGATTTGTTATGATGGATTTATCCCACTTTTTTTAATTAGATATATAATCATAGTAATCACTCCAGTTTCCTGAACCGTCTTTCAACCGTATTTTTACATTATATGCATCAGGCAAGGTGAAAGCTCCAGCACCCAAATAAAGGTGAGTTCCTTCTCTTGAATAGGTTAAGCCGCTTGGCAAACCCGATGTTTGATCGAATGCATACGTGTATGCGAATAAGTCGCCGTTGTTATTTTTACTTCCAATAGCCACTTCAATTTCGCTGCTTGTTGTACTATCAGGCAGTGCAACAAAAACGGTTACCGTTCCGCCGGTGTTGGAGACATAACTGTCTAGCGGTGGTGCCACAGTTTGTGCTTGGCTATTCTCACTTAGTGTCAAACAACATATCAATACTAAAAACTGAACGATTAAAAATTGCAAAAAACCGTTGGTGGGTTTTGTTAAACGGCAGCTGGTAGTTGCGGTTGAACGATTGGGTTTGTGTTTCATTTTTGTGTTAGATTATATTGGTTAATAAAATACTTTCTTCTGCTTTGAAACTTAACATTTCATTATAGGGCATAACAATTTCACAAACGAATATTTCATTTTATTTTTATTGCTGTTATGTACTACAAATCAAACCACTCTTTAAACATGCCGAACCTATAGGGGGGTCAGGGGGGCATCTCTTCGTTTCAATTATCGAGGTAATGTTACATGACTATCTCATCCAAATCGCAAAATAGTTTAATTAATTTTTATGACTTTTCAACCATTTGATTTGATTTGATTTGATTTGATTTGATTTGATTTGATTTGATTTGATTTGATTTGATTTGATTTAAAAATCAATTATTTAGAAAAAAATAAAAAATGGGAGGGTTTTGAAAGGTGTTGAAAACTATTTTAGTTCGTCGAAAATTGGGCGCGTGAAATGGTGGGGCGGACGAATTGCTTTAATATTTGATTTAAAAAGAATGTATAGCCCATCGGGATATTTAATCCCAATGAAATTAAAATGAGGATTTGTAATCCGCTCTCGCCCATCGGGATTTGTAATCACAAGGAAATTAATACCGCCCATCGGGATTTTTAATCACGATGCAATTAATATGAGGATTTGTAATCCGACGCCGTGGAATTGGATGCGGAATTGCGAAATCAAAATTGAGAAGAACTGGTCACTATTTACCGGTCAATGAAAACTGGTCACTATTTTACTGGTCACTGGTCACTGAGCACTGGTCACTATTTTACTGAGCACTGGTCACTATCTACTGGTCACATTGAGTGGTGCGATCATTTCAACACCCGAATGTTAATTACTAACAATAAAAGAGGCAGTTTACCATTCTATTTTTACCTTTTATTGCGGATTGATCCAAAATGTTGTGCGAATGAGAACGTTGTGTTTGTTTATTACTCTTTTATTGATTGTGAATGAGGCTTTTAGCCAACCGGCTAAAAGAGCCACTATTCCTGAATATGTAAGTAAATATAAGGACGATGCCATCAAAGACATGATGAAAATGGGCGTTCCGGCAAGTATTACCCTTTCTCAAGGTATTTTGGAGTCGGAAAGTGGAAATAGTAAACTGGCCCGTGAGGCGAATAATCATTTTGGAATCAAATGCCATAAAGACTGGACAGGCGATACCTTTATTCAAGACGACGACGCCCGTGATGAATGCTTCAGAAAATATAAATCTGTGTTGGAATCGTTTGATGATCATGGTCGATTTTTGAGAGAACGTGTACGCTATGCTGCTCTTTTTGACCTAGAAGTTTCTGATTACAAAGGTTGGGCGCACGGACTAAAAAAAGCGGGCTATGCCACCAACCCAAGATATGCTGAACTGCTTATTAAAATTATCGAGGAGTATAATCTGCATCAATATGATAAAGGCGGAAAGAAAATTCCTATAACGTCATATGCACCTGCAGCACCGTTGGCCTCGTCAAAGACTGTTAAACCAAAAACAACTTCTACAAAAAAACCAGCTAAAACAACAAAAAAAGTAGAGCCTAAACCCAAAGCACCAACCAAAGTAAATTCCAATAGCGTTCCTTTTGTTGTCGCTGCACAAAACGATTCGTGGCTTTCAATTGCCATGGCAAACGATATGCGCTTATGGCAAATTTTGAAATATAACGATGCCGAACAGGATGATTTATTGAATACAGGTGATATAGTTTATCTCAAACCGAAAAGAGGAAGACCACAACAAGAATTTCATATTGTCACAGAGGGTGAGAGCCTTTGGCAAATATCACAAAAGTATGGTGTGAAAATGAAAACTCTTATCAAAATCAATCAACTTAATGAGAGTGTAATCGTAACTTCAGGACAGAAAATTAAATTACGTTAACTGTTACTTTTAATCTATTGAATACATATAAAAACCGTTTTCAGAACTACCGGTAAATATATTTTTCTTACCATCTAAATTTATTTCATCAATCAATGCTGTGCCACTTCCTTTTACAGGAAACCCTTTGTAAATAGCACCATCCATTTTTATCAACCATGTTTTGTTGGCTGCAGTTGAATGTGCTACCATTGCTTTAATACCATCCTTCAATTCAACTAATTGAAGCCTTCCATCTAAGGGTGTCTCAAACTCTTTTCTGTAAATTAGTGTTAGACTCTTGTCATACGCTAACAACTCTCTTCCATCTAAAAATATATAATCAGGATCTCCGTCATTATCAGCATCACTATACACAAAACCATGATCGGAACCGGCTGCATTCAAAGGAATAATTTGAACAAGTCCATCACCCGAAACCATCACAACATTTCCCGCAGTATCGGTCGTTACCAGCGGACCGGAAGGGTCTTTGTAGAAATTCGAATTTTGTGCAACAGTAAATCCATGAATAAGAGAAATGCCCGCCTCCCCAAATTTATTTACAATAGAAACGCCCCCCTGAAGGTCGTGTATCAACAAATAGTATTTTCCTCCCAGCTGAATGGCTTGAGCAGGGCTTGTAACAGTTCCTGTATTCTGTTGAAAATTCCATCCCGGCAACGGTTTTCCCGATGGGAGATACGCATACACCCTTCTGTTATCACAAGCAATATAAATTTTAGGATCTTTTTTATTTTCGAACGATAATACTGCAAGTCCATTAGTTGCAGGCGCAGGCAATCGGATTGGATAATTTCCGACAGGCTTTCCTTCAACGTCAAGCAAATAAAGATATTCGCGTGTATTGAAAAGAAACTGACGTGAATTATTTTTGAAAAGATCCAATTCAAAAATTTCACTCATCAATTTACCATCAATCGATTCCTTCCAAATAACAGTTCCACTATTGTCGACCAAATACATATTCTCCGCCTCATCTTGAAAAACTATTTGTCTGCTATTTGTGATCGGATCGGTGGTAATTAATGGCTTCATCGTTACTGATGAATCGGTGTCAACAACAAAAGACTGACTCACTCCTTCTCTACTTTTCTCACTCATAAAATTTAAGCGGGCTGAAAATTTAAAATCGTTTCCGGAAGTGTTCATCACAAAAGAAAATTCACTAAACCCTGCAAATACCGACTTATAAGTTTCCAAAAATCCTTTCCAACTACTATTAAAAACCGATTTCATTAGGTAAGTACTTTGTGTTGGATTCATGAAATAAAATAAATTTCCCGAAGCAGGTAATTTTTCACTCACCGATTTTGCCAAAAGCGCCCCCGATTTATATTCATCAATAAAAAGTCGAATTGCCGAAGCCTGATTTCCAAAAATAAAATACTCTCCAATGTTGGTATAATACATTTTGGTAACTCTGTTAAACGATTCACCTAACAGTGAAGGTAATACTCCGGTGAGTCCAATATGGCCAATAACATGACCATTATAAGTTTCTTCCATTGTTTTGCTGTTTGTTTTTGTATTCACGATTCGACTAATAGTCTTAAGCGAATTTTTTGCAACTTCAGTCTTTTTTGCTTTTACAACAGCATAACTGTTGTTATCAAAATTAATTCCTGATGGTTCCGTAATCACCATCGCAAATTCATTCCCCATCCACTCCAACATTTTTTCTTCAATCTTCAACTTATAATTTTCGGTAATGGAGCGAAGCACTCTTTGTCGACTCTGTTGTTGCGGCTGACTCGCATACTGACTCCAATAACGATAATAAAACTTATCAAAATCACTCAGCCCAAAGTAGGTCACCATGGCTGTTTTGCGTGTGAGGGTACTAAGTAATTTGGTCTCTACTGGCTGTTGTCCGGCAAAACAATTCATCAATTGAAGGGAGTCAGCGGTATGCATGAATCCTGAAAAACTAATGTTCTTACCGGTAAAATCTATCCCTGCACTACTCCATCCGCAAAGCCTTTTAAAAAAATTAGCTCCTGTTGCTGCTTTAGAATCTAGAAATATATTGGTGAATGCCGGTAAATTATTAAAGTTCACAAACAATTTTAATCCTGTTGCAGTGACCTCCTGCTCCATTTTTACAAAATCATTCGTCAGAGGTTTTCCAACTTTTAATTGTCGAATTGCATCTTCTACCAAGAAAGGTGTAAAACTCGAAATAAAAATACCTTTTGAAACAGCAAATGAAAACTGTCGGTTACCGGATAATGAAATTTCATAGATTGTAATTCCATCATAATTTCTTTCATGAATTTCAGTATCTTTTCCAACCAATTGTTGCATTAATGATGATACAGACACGTCATCTTTTGTTCCGCTACCTGCAGACTTCAGCAACAAAAAATCAAAACTGCCTGCACCTGTCACATGGGCGGAGAGATACCAGGAAGCGGACTTATAAAATGAATTAAATTCTTCATTCGATCCGGTCAACGAGTCAATGGTATTTATATTTTCAATGAGCTTGTTGAAGGCAGGTCCCTTTTTTAATAATTTCCAATAAGAGGCTTTCGATAACTTATTCAATTCAAAATTTGCAGGATCGAGAACCATCACAAAAGCAGCATCAGAAGGCACTGCATTAATAGGATCACCTCCGGCAGATTTAAAATTTCTTAAATAAAAATAAGTGACCAGTACTGCTATGATGATGAAAAGGGTAATTATTGAAGAACTTACAACTCGTTTCATAATAGTAGCCCGGGCAAGGGAAATTTTAATTTCACAAAGCTACTTCTAATCAATTCTGCATTAAGGACAGGTGCTTTTTACTTATTTACAAACTCATGTTAATAAGGAACCCTTAAAAATCGAGCTTAGTTTGATAATCGAGTCGAAAACTTTTTCTGTGAAAAGGAGATTGACCATATTTTATTAAAGCTTTGCGGTGTGATTCTGTGGCATACGCTTTATTCGTATCCCAGCCATATTCAGGAAATCGATTATGGAGCTTCATCATAAATTCGTCTCTACCCGTTTTAGCTAAAACAGATGCTGCTGCAATGCATGTATAAATTGCATCCCCTCCAATCACACATTGGTGTGGAATGCCTTTGTAAATATTAAATCTGTTGCCATCAATAAGCAATAGGCCGGGTTTTGTTTTTAATTTACGGATGGCTTTATGCATTGCCAAAAAGGATGCGTTTAATATATTGATCTTGTCTATTTCTTCATGGTCACAAATGCCAACAGCAAATGAAATGGCTTCTTTCATAATGACATCGCGCAATAAAAGACGATGACTCTCCTTCATTTTTTTGGAATCGTTGAGAAGTGGATGGTAAAAATCGGGAGGTAAAATTACACTAGCCGCAAAAACAGGACCCGCCAGGCAGCCACGACCCGCCTCGTCGCAACCGGCAATTAATTCTTTCTTAGAGGATGAATAATCTTTGAGCATTCTTCACATTGAGATAGGGACTCCAAATAATTGGGTTAAATTTGCACCAACTTTTCCGGAATGCAAAAAAAATTTATCACCAATCTCGCTTTCTTACTGTTCCTGAATCTGCTTATCAAGCCTTTTTGGTTGTTAGGTATCGATCGATCAGTACAAAATGTGACCGGAGCAGAAGCGTATGGTGAATATTATGCGTTGTTTAACTTCTCATTTCTCTTTAACATATTGTTAGACATAGGAATAACTAATTTCAACAACCGAAATATTTCCCAAAACAGACACCTCCTCGACAAACATTTATCAGGTATTATTTTGCTGAGGGTAATGTTGGCAGGTGTATACATTATCGTCAGTCTTCTGGCTTCTTTGATCATTGGATATAGCCAATTGCAATTGGAAATGTTGATGGTGCTGCTTCTTAATCAAATTCTCATTTCATTTATACTTTACCTCCGATCCAACCTGGCGGGATTGCATTTGTTCAAAACCGATAGTATTGTTTCGGTTCTTGACCGTGCAATTATGATAGCAATTTGTGCTGTTCTCCTTTGGGGCAATGTCACCTCTACCCCATTCCAAATAGAGTGGTTTGTGTGGGCCCAAACAGCAGCTTATTGCCTCACCGCAGTGCTCACTTTTATACTATTGGCAAAAAAGGCAACCTTCAGAAAACTCAAATGGAACCCTGCCTTTTCTTTAATGATTTTAAAACAATCGTACCCTTTTGCGGTGCTCATATTGCTTATGACCTTTTACAATCGCATTGATTCTGTGATGATTGAGCGCCTTTTAACTGACGGATCGAGGCAAGCAGGAATTTATGCCCAAGCCTACCGACTTTTGGATGCGGCCAACATGATCGCCTTCTTATTCGCCAGTCTATTATTACCCATGTTTTCACACATGCTAAAACATAAGGAGAACATTCGATCGTTGCTCCAGCTTTCCTATGCACTCATTGCTGTTCCTTCAATAATGGTCGCTACAGTTTCAATTTTTTACCGACATGAAATAATGGATTTGCTTTATTTGGAAAACATTGAGGAGTCGGCTACTATTTTTGCACTGCTCATGAGTTGTTTTTTTGCTATTTCTACAACTTACATTTTTGGAACTTTACTCACTGCCAATGGCAACCTTCGGCATTTGAATATGATGGCAGGAGTTGGAATGGCAGTAAATATTGGTTTAAACCTGATTATGATCCCTTATTTGGAGGCTACAGGGGCGGCAATTTCCAGCCTTATCACACAGTTTGGAACTGCCCTTTTCCAAGTTTTCCTTTGTTACCGAATTTTTAAATTAGAACCTGATCGAAAGCTAATATCAAAATTTATCGTCTTCAGTATACTATCAATTTCTTTCACTTGGATCATCAGCGAACAGGAAATTCCATGGATGGTTTCGATGACTGCATCCATAGTATTTGGAATTTTTATAGCGCTGATTATCAAACTGATAAGTATAAAATCGATGTTTCAGATTTTGAAAGGTTGATTTTCGGGAACGAAATGAAACTTCATTTATTGTTTATCAGTTAATTATCTTGTTTTTAATTGGTTAGATACGTCGCTCAATTCTTTTTTTTCCTACTTTTGCCGTCCTGTAACCAAATAACCATAATTTCTGATGAAGGATTCTGCCTCACATAAGTCTAGTTTCGATGTGCTGTTTATTATTAATATCGTTTTAAAATATAAGATTCACTTAATTATTGTGGCTGTTGCCTCAATAATACTGTCGGTTTTGTTTTCCTCAGAAGCTTTCATCAAGCCGAAGTTTAAATCAACAGCTATTGTTTATCCCTCTAACCTCACCCCCTATTCCACCGAAAGTGCAACTGAACAAATGCTTCAGCTTTTTGAATCAGATGAAATTAGAGATGATCTTATTAAGGACTTCAATCTTTTCGATCATTATGATATTGATACCTCAGACCAATATCCATTAACTCAGCTTTACGGTCAGATGTCAGAGAATATTAAAATTGAAAAAACTAAATTTGAATCTATTGATATTGAAGTGTGGGATACTGATCCTAAACTTGCCAGCAGAATGGTAGATTCACTTCTGACTAAAATGCACAAAAAAGCCAGGGCGTTACAGAGAGAAAAATCAGGTGAAGTGGTGGTGATTATAAAAAATCAACTTGATTTAAAAACCGCCGAAATGGATTCCATGGAATCTGCTTTGCTTGAATTAAGAACACAATATGGAATTCTCGACTTTGATGAACAAGTGAAATCTTTTTCAAGAGTGTATTACGAAGAAGTTGCTGCAGGTCGTGCAAATGCAGGTGGTAATAGAGCTATGGATAAAGTCATGACCAATTTACTTAATAAAGGTGGAGAGTATATTTCGTTGAAAGAACATTTATGGAGAGTGCGAGGAACTTACAACGACTTGAAATTAAATTATGAGAGCGCACTCAAGGATATGACAAAAGAACTTACTTATTCAAATGTTGTAACCAAGCCTGTCCCTGCTGAAAAGAAATCGTCGCCGGTAAGAAGTTTAATTGTGCTTATGTTCACTTGTTCAATGTTGTTGCTTTCTTTTATCATTATTGTTCTTTTTGAAAATTCAAAGAGAATGGAAACCAACAAATTATTGTAATTTCAGAATTATTTTTTCATGCAACAGTTAACAAAAACAAATAGCGGACTTAGCTGGCTTTACGGAAGTGCTTTGTTATTTGCTGTTGTAGCATGTATTGGAATTGCAAATGAATTTTATTGGGTGTTGTTATTACCGGTTGTACTTTTAGTTATTGTTACCGGAATTTACCGACTTGATTTATTGATGTTTTTTGCAGTTTGTGTGACACCCGTTTCTATAAATCTTGCAAAAACCGGACTAGGAATAGGTGTGAGTCTTCCATCGGAACCCATAATTTTCGGACTCATGCTGCTATTTGTTTCCAAAGTTTTATATGATGGAGGTATTGATAAAAAATTGCTTTACCATCCTGTGAGTTTAGCTATACTATTTCATATTGTTTGGATGATGGTAACTACAATCACCAGTTCTATGCCATTAGTTTCTTTCAAAGCTACTTTGGCAAGATTTTGTTTTATTGCTGTATATTTTTATCTCGCTGCATTAGTATTTAAAAATGCAAAAAATATAAAAGTTTTCACTTGGTGTTACATCATCCCGTTAATCATTATAATAATTTACACCACCCTTGTTCATGCATCTTATGGTTTTACAGAGGCGGCTGCTCATCATGCGATGATACCATTTTATAACGATCATACAGCTTATGCGGCCGTTATTGCCATGTTCGTACCTCTTATTTTCGGATACATTGGCGATCCTACCGGCACACGGAAATCAAAAATTTGGGCCGTTATTGTATTGATTATTTTAATTTCTGCCGTAGTATTATCTTACACTCGAGCCACCTGGATTAGTTTAGTTGCTGCATTATTGTGTTATCTGGTTTTTGCTTTGCGGATCAAAACTGCAATTATCATAGGTGGAATTGCTGCTGTAGTAATTTTATTTTTTGCTTTTCAAACACGGATCATAATGGAGCTGGAACAAAATGATGAACAGTCTTCTAATGATTATGCGTCGCATGTTCAATCGATGTCGAACATTACAACCGATCCATCCAATGTGGAAAGAATTAACAGGTGGCACAGCGCTTTCCGTATGTTTGATGAACGACCTTGGTTTGGCTGGGGACCCGGAACCTACATGTTTCAATATGCACCTTTTCAAAAATCAAACGAAAAAACCCGCATCAGTACCAATTTCGGAGAGGGAGGAAATGCTCATAGCGAATATATTGGCCCCTTATCTGAACAAGGAATTTTTGGACCGTTAACTTTTATTTTAATCGGAGCAATAGTTATTTACCGAGCATCGAGGATGATAATTTATTCCAAAGACAAACATCTCAGAATGTTATCCAAGGCATTAATACTTGGACTCATCACCTACTGGGTACATGGAATGCTGAATAACTTTTTGGATACCGAAAAGGCATCCGTTCCCTTTTGGGGATTTATTGCTTGCTTAGTTGCACTCGATATTTATCATTACAAAAAACCAACTTTGTTGGAAAATAATTCCAGCAATTAATTATTCAGTAATGCGAATGCTTAAAAATGTTACGTCATCATTAAAACTCATGTCTTGACGAAAATTGTTGAAGGTTTCTACCATCACTTCATGAAGGTGCTCCATTTTTCTGTTTTTGTGCTGTTCAATCAATAGACTTCCCAGCATTTCAACACCAAAGGGCTGACCCACATTATTTTCCATTTCAATAATGCCATCAGTATAACAAAACAACATAGAATTATTCGGAAAAGGGAGGTGTCCCGGAGTCAAGAATGGAAGTTCATCGAACATACCTAATCCTGTTGTGCCATTTTCAAGAGGAATTATTTGATCATCGTGAATGAGCAATGGCGGGTTATGCCCTGCATTGATATATTCAATATCTCTTTTAAGATAATTAATTCGTGCAATAAAAAATGTAATAAATTTTTCACCTTGTGCCGATCGGTTCACGCAAGTGTTTAATTCGGTGATGAGGTTTTCAAGAGTAAATTCAGTATGTTTCACCAAAGCATGGAGGTTCGCTTGAAAATTTGACATCAACAATGCCGCTGACATTCCCTTTCCGGAAACATCCGCCATACACACCAATGCTTCATGATCGTTAAGTGGAATAAAATCGTAATAATCGCCACCAACAGATTGATGGGGAATATAAGTAGCTGCAATGTCCAGAAAAGAATGTGATACTAATGTAGAAGGAAATAACATTGATTGCATTTGTGCTGCCAATTCTAATTCACGCTCCATCGCAGCCTGACGAATAGATTCTTTCACCAGCCTTTTATTTTCGATTGCGACAACAATAAGATTGGTAACGGTGTGGATGTATGTGATAATTTCACGTTTGCTAGGAAATATTTCCTGATTAATTTTTCCTATCAAAGCATACGCAAGGGAATTGTCTTGATGAACCACCGGCACCATCGTTTCAAACTGACTCAACCACCCGGAAGTATTCGAATTAATTTCAGAAAATTTTTGTATTTCCTCAATAACCGGATCTAAATTAGTTGTAGGGAGTTCGCCTTCAACACCAAAAGCAACCGGAATATGCCAACTGCCCTCATTAACAAATAATATCAAACGACCCACACCTAAATGTTCTTGCAAAACATTTTGATAAATGGTGAAAAGGTTAGATACCGGCAAATTATAATTTATTGCTTTTGTGATTTGCAAAAGCCAATGCAACTGAAGTTTTTTCGCTTCAAGTTCTTTGTTACCGCTATGTTCTGTTTTTACTTCCAATTTTAATCGTGTAAATTTTCAAGAAGCTTTATTACTTCAGGCAATCGTTTTATCATAGCAAGTTCTTTCATTTTTTCTCTAGCTTCTCTAACCGGGCTACCAAAATAAGTGACCCCGCCTTCAAGCGATTTGGCAATTCCTGATTGGCCTAAAACTACAGCTCCTTTGCCGATAACCAAATCTTTCTGCACTCCTACTTGTCCCCATAAAATTACATCATCCTCAACTTTCACCACTCCCGCTACTCCAACTTGTGCAGCAAACAAACAGTTCCTGCCAATTTGAGTATCATGACCAATATGAATATGATTATCAAATTTAGTTCCTTCCCCTATGATGGTATCTCCTGAAACACCTTTATCAATTGTACAACATGAGCCGAGTTCTACTTTGTTCTGAATAATCACACGCCCACATGAAACCATTTTATCATAACCCTCCGGCCTTCTCTTAAAATAAAATGCATCAGAACCAATAACAGTGTTGGAGTGAATAATTACATCATCACCAACTATGCAATGGTCATAAATGGAAACACCGGAATGTATCACACAGTTTTTACCAATTACCACATGATTTCCTATAAAAACATTTGGTTGAATGATGGTGCCCTCTCCTATTTTTGCAGTTGGAGCAACCGCTTTTTGAGCCGATTCAAAGGGTCTGAAATGTTTTACGATTTTCACATAATCGCGAAAAGGATCGTCCGAAAATAGAAGTGATTTACCTTCGGGACATTCAACTTCTTTATTAATGATAATAAATGTTGCAGCCGACTGAAGCGCTTTGTCGTAATATTTAGGATGATCAACAAAGGTAATATCCCCTTTTTCAACCATGTGTATTTCATTAATACCTGTTACTTTCAGATCCCCGTTTCCTATAACGCGAGTTCCGGTAAGTGATGCTAATTCTTGGAGAGTGGAAGGATGGTCAAACTTCATAATTCAAAATATTGCTCACAAAAGTAACGATTCAGCAGGTCACTGGGAAACATAAATAAAAAAGTCCAATCAAATTTGATTGGACCCACACAACTAAACTAAAGAAACTGACTATTTATTCACAATAATTTGAGCTCCTAAAGCCTGAGCTCCTGTTCCACCTAGAAATCCTTTGGCAAAAACAGTATATATTTTCCCTGCCTGAAGCGTAATCGGATCAAGATCTAAGGCAACGGTAGATGTTCCTGCAACTCTAACTTCTAAATCATAGGTTCCGGCATCAAGTGGGGTAAATGCAGAATATTCCTCATAAGAGTAATCCCCAAAAACTACGGCGCCACCATCAACAGCTACGTCAACTGCGGGAGCATCAGGCGAAAGGTGTATGAATCTAACATGCGCTTTGCCGGTAGCAGGTGAGGTTAAATTATCTTCTATTACCAAGGCATCTAGTGAAGCAACTGAATCAATAGCAAATACCGAGTAATTTTTGTTTGCTGCCAATGGGAGCGTCGCGTCAATCACAGTTGTGGATGTTCCGGCAACGTTCACCTTGACATTCCGGTTGCCTGATGTTACTGAAATATAAGGCGTATTTGAAGGAAAGTTAATAGCTGCATTATTTAATTTTACGTTGTCAACCAACAAATCAACTCCAGGAGCATCCGGAGATGCATGAATTACCATCATGTTGGCGTAAGTTGGAGCGGGAGTTGGATTTTCATCATCATCATCCTTGCAGGCTGTAAAGCTGAGAGCGGCAGGGATCATTAATAATGTGAGAGTGCGAAATGTTAGTCTTCTGAAGTTTGTTTTCATTTTTTTAAAAGATTTAGTTTTAAATATTTTTGTTTAAAGATTTTATTGATTTATTAAACAAAAATTAATACCAATAAGTTTTGAATGTTTGAATTATGATTAACTATATTAAAATAATACAATTTTTTATATTCTAAGAACCTTTCCGCAAACAGCGAAACAAAACGAATTTTAGACTACCTTTGCACCCTCAAATTCGGGGCGACCCTATCATATGAAAGACATCAGAAACATTGCCATCATTGCTCACGTTGATCACGGTAAGACTACTTTGGTTGATAAAATTCTTCATCAATCACAATTGTTTCGCGACAATCAGTTCATGGGCGATTTAATACTTGACAATAACGATCTTGAAAGAGAGCGTGGAATTACGATAGTTTCAAAAAATGTTTCTGTTAATTATAAAGGTGTTAAAATTAATATCATCGATACTCCTGGTCACGCCGACTTTGGAGGTGAAGTGGAGCGAGTTTTAACTATGGCTGATGGTGTTTTGTTGTTGGTGGATGCATTTGAAGGACCAATGCCACAGACTCGTTTTGTTCTTCAAAAAGCATTGAGTGCAGGTTTGAAACCAATTTTGGTAATTAATAAAGTGGACAAAGAAAATTGCCGTCCTGATGAGGTTCACGAAAAGGTATTTGATTTGTTCTTTAACCTGGATGCAACAGAGGAACAATTAAATTTCCCAACAGTTTACGGATCTTCTAAACATGGATGGATGTCGCATGATTGGAAAAAACCGGTTGATGATATTACTGCCTTATTAGATACCATTGTGAGTTATGTGCCTCCTGCTCCTTCACGCGAAGGAACACCACAGATGCTAATAACCTCTCTCGATTACTCGTCTTTTGTGGGTCGTATTGCCATAGGAAGAGTTTATAGGGGTACATTGAAAGAAAATATGCAGGTTGCTTTGATGAAGAAAGATGGCAGAATTTTGAAAACACGCATTAAAGAACTAATGACTTTTGAAGGTCTTGGAAGAACGAAAGTTGCGGAGGTTCCTGCCGGCGATATTTGTGCAATTGTTGGATTAGATGATTTTGAAATTGGAGACACTGTTGCAGATCTTGAAAATCCGGAAGCGTTAACTCCGGTTGCTGTAGATGAACCAACAATGAATATGCTTTTCACCATTAACAACTCTCCTTTCTTTGGTAAGGAAGGAAAGTTTGTAACATCACGACATTTACGTGACCGTTTATTTAAAGAGTTAGAAAAAAACCTTGCACTTAAAGTTGAAGAAACCGGTTCACCTGATTCTTATTTAGTTTACGGAAGAGGTATCTTACACTTGTCGATTCTTATTGAAACAATGAGAAGAGAGGGTTATGAATTACAAATTGGGCAACCTCAGGTAATCATCAAAGAAATTGATGGTGTTAAGTGTGAGCCAATGGAGGTTTTAACAATTGATGCTCCTGCGGAAGTTGCGGGAAAAGTAATTGAATTGGTAACGCAGCGTAGAGGAGATTTGCTGATTATGGAACCAAAAGGAGATTTACAGCATCTTGAATTTGATATCCCTGCACGTGGACTTATTGGATTAAGAAACAACGTTCTTACCGCCACTGCAGGTGAGGCCATCATGGCACACCGCTTCCGTGCCTATGAGCCTTGGAAAGGTTCTATTCCAAGCCGAATAAATGGAGTTTTGATAAGCATGGATAAAGGTTTGTCGACTGCCTATTCAATTGAGAAAATGCAAGATCGTGGTTCATTTTTTATTAGCCCGGGAGATGAAATTTATGCAGGTCAAATTATCGGAGAACACATAAGACCGGGTGATTTAGTAATTAATGTTACCAGAGCTAAGCAGCTCACCAACTTTAGAGCAGCAGGTAGCGATGATAACGTGCGTATTACTCCTAAAATCAACTTCTCGCTCGAAGAGGCAATGGAATATATTGAGTGGGATGAATATGTTGAGCTAACTCCTAAATCAATAAGGGTTCGTAAAACAATTCTTGATGAGAACGAACGTAAAAGACAGCAGAAAAAAGTATTAGCTTAAAAGAGAATATTGCTTCGAAAAAAAATATCGATTTACTTTTCTTTTGGAGTATATTGAGAGTAGGATTGCATATCGGTTAACGTTCCATCAAAAGCCAATGTGAAACGAGCAGGCTTTGATTCCAAACTATCGTTCAATAAAATAAGCCTTTCTGCTTTCAAAATGTAAATGGCAACGGTGCATTTATATGTTGATTTTAAACTTCCGTTCACAATCATTTTTACATTCAGAGAATCATCAAATTCCAGTCTGGAACTTTTGGAAATAAATGTTTCGCCTTTTAGAAAATTTTCAATTTCTTTTGTATTACCTAAATTAACCAAGGTATCTGCCACTTCTTTGTCACTTTCAATCCCTTGTTTAGAATAATAATATGGATCGGTTTTTTTTTCTTTACGCTCACAAGCAGCGCATGATAGTAAGAAACCAATACAGATCAGTATTAATAAGAGTTTATTCATCATTGAGGAAATATTACTTAGAAATCAGCTATAAAGCCAGTAATTTAGTGTAAAGATTATAAAAATAGTATTAGTTTTTGACAGAATGTATTAAAGACTTATAAAATTGACCAAAATTGGGGATTAAGGAATTAGTTTACTTCACTCGCTCCACATAGGTCATGGTTCGGGTATCAATTTTAATTTTTTCACCTTGATTCACAAATAAAGGAACACTTATTACAGCACCGGTTTCGAGTGTTGCCGGCTTGAGGGTATTCGTGGCAGTGTCACCTTTCATACCCGGCTCAGTGTAAGTAACTTCAAGGTCAACAAATGTGGGAGCCTCGGCAAGAATAGGTGAATCTTGTTCGAAGGCGATTTTGACTGCCATTCCCTCTTTTAAAAATTGAGCTGAATTACCAAATAATTCCTCAGGAATATGAACCTGCTCATAGGTGTCGTTGTCCATGCAAACAAAATGTTCGCCTTCTTTATAGATGTATTGCAATTCACGGTATTCCACTCTTGCCAATTCTACATCTTCACCGGCTCTAAAGCGGTATTCAGCGAGCTTACCTGATTTAAGATTTCTCATTTTGGCTTGAAAAAATGCTCGCAAGTTACCAGGAGTACGGTGCTGATATTCAATAATTTGAACCAATTCGCCATTAAAACGGATCACCGAACCTACGTGAATATCACCGGTATTTGCCATGATTAAAATTTTAATAAATAAATAATTCTTTAATTTCTAAATATCAACAATTGCATAAAATGCAAAAGGCAACGCGAAATAGCGCTGCCTTTTGTTTCATTGTGGCATTTTTAGCCGGCTACTACTTCAAAAGTCACCGGAACTACTACATCTCGGTGAAGTTGAACTTCAGCGGTGTAAGTACCCAATGCTTTTATATGCTCGTCTTTCATTGAAATCTGACGCTTCTCAATGTTCTGACCCATTTTCTTTAATACATCGGCCAGTTGTTGAGTAGTGACAGAACCAAACAATTTTCCATTTTCTCCAACTTTGGCAGGAATAGTTAAAACCACATTTTCAATAGCAGTTTTTACTTTTTCGGCTTCCATTTTTACTTTGGAAAGTTTATGCTGACGCTGACGAAGGATTTCTTCGTTAATCTTAATATTGGAACTGCTGGCTATCATCGCCAAACCGTTAGGGATCAAATAATTTAAGCCGTATCCATTACGCACTTTTACAACATCATGAGCATAGCCCAGATTTTTCACATCTTCTTTTAAGATAATTTCCATGATCCTTTCTCCTTATTTTAATAGATCAGTTACATAAGGCATCAACGCCAAGTGGCGTGCACGCTTCACAGCAGTTGAAACCTTTCTTTGAAATTTCAAAGAGGTTCCGGTTAGTCTGCGTGGAAGCACTTTACCTTGTTCATTTACGAATTTAGTAAGGAAAGTAGCATCTTTATAGTCTACATATTTAATTCCTAACTTTTTGAACCTGCAATATTTCTTTTTGTTCACCTCAACTGCAGGAGGATTGAGATATCTTACTTCGTTGTTTGCCATGGTTCGATTAGTTTTGTGATACAGATTCTGCTTCTTCCTTTTTCTTTAAAGCAGCGTTTTTACGCTTCTTCTCATTGTAAGTCACCGCGTGCTTATCAAGTGATACAGGGTTAAAAACCTCATCACTCTTTCATCACGCTTGTACTCGAGTTCCAGCTTGGCAATGATTGCGCCGTCGCATTTAAACTCGACAAGGTAGTAGAATCCCGTATTTTTCTTCTGGATCGGGTAGGCCAGCTTTCGTAATCCCCAATTGTTTTCGAAAACAATCTCGGTACCGTTGTCGGTGAGGATTTTCTTGAATTTTTCAACTGTTTCTGTTACCTGCTCCGCTGAAAGCACCGGATTCAGGATCATTACAGTCTCATACTGCTTTAACATGCTGTATATTATTTAGTTAGTTTAACCCTTTTCTAAGGGACGGCAAATTTACAAAAACTTCCTCATTGAAACAATAGGGAGAACCATTTCTTTAACAACAAACATCAATTTTCTTTTTAATTAAAGAAATACATCTTTATAATTACAAATAGTTCAAGGTGAAAATTTTCCGAAAAGTTTGGAAAATAATCACAAATACTTATTAATCAATTGTTTGTAAAAAATTAATTTTAAGATCTTCCCTACTCATATCGAAGTGCTTCAATTGGATCAAGACGGGCAGCTTTTATAGCAGGGTACAAACCGGACAAGATACCAACAACAAAACAGACTCCGATTCCGGAAAAAATCCATTTCCAGGGTACAATAAATCCGCCGTCAAAGGCCAATCCCATCAGATTTCCTATAGCAACACCTAAAATAATTCCTGCAATACCTCCTAATTGACAAATCACAATTGCTTCCACCAAGAACTGTCTTCGGATATTTGCTTGCGATGCACCTAAAGATTTTCGGATGCCTATTTCTCGGGTTCGTTCGGTAACCGAAACCAGCATTATATTCATCAACCCAATGGCAGCACCAAGCAAAGTAATAATTCCAATAATGGTAGCAGCAAGAGTGATATATTGTATCTGATCAATAAGCAAATTAGCCAAGCTATCGCTTTTTACAATTTCAAATGAATTTTCTACTCCTAATCTATCTCCTCTAACCATGCGCATTAAACCAATACTTTCACCTTGAGCGGTTTCAAGCTGAGCCACATCGTTAACCATAACGGTGATTGTATACGTTCGATTTTCATCACCGAACTTTTGTTTTACATGCAACAAGGGCATGAGTCCGATTTTATCGCCACCAAATCCCATGCTGGAACCTTTCTCTTTCAGCACACCAATTACCCGATACTTATTATTTCCTACATTGATGATCTTATCAAGCGGGTCTTCTTTGGCTTTGAAAAGAGTACCCACTAATTCATTTCCTATGATAATCACATTTGAGCCCGACTGAATTTCCTGAGCCGAGAAATTTCGTCCTTGTCCCAGAATATATCCTCCCGTGGTGAGATAATTTTCATCAGTACCCATTACCATAATGTTGGGGTTTGACTCCTCCTGTTTATATTTCATGACAGCAATTTGAGTTGCCATGGTTGAAATGGAAACTGTTGAAGGAAATGTCAGCATCTGTTTAAATCTATCCGCTTCCAAAAAAGTAATGCTCTTGAATTTCTTTGGTCGTTTGCCACCTTTTCCAATCCGAATTCCCATACCGGAGTTCCTCATAGTAAAGGAGTTGGAGCCCATACTTGAAAAATTACTGTTTATTGAAGATTCAATGGCATCAATTGCAGTAAGAATTCCTACAAGAGCCATAATTCCTATCGCTATGATCAATGCCGTAAGAACTGTTCTAAGTAATTGACTTTTAACGGCTCCTAAAGCAACTGTAATATTTTCCCGGATAGTCAATTTTGTATGTATTTCTATGCAAATGTAACATACCATAACTAAATTCAGGTTTTTGGCACAGTTTTTATTAAGAATCATTGACAAATTAAATCTTATTAACTAAACTTGCAGAACTAAAACCAACAAAATGAAAAAACTACTCACGCTTGCTTCTCTTACTTTCTGTTTGGGATTTGCTGCAAACGCTCAAACCGACAAAGCAGCTACTATTGCAAATGACCAAAATCAGGTTAATGTAAGCACTACTTCAGCTGAACCCGTACTTTCTAAAGCTGATGTTACGACAACAGAAACACCGGCAAAATGCGAAAAAGCATGTTGCTCTTCAAAGAACAAAAAAGGAAAAGAATCTGCGAGTGCAGAAACTAAATCATGCTGTTCAAGTGGAAAGAAATCTGCTTCAGGTTGTGCTGATAAAAAAGCAGAAGTAAGTCCTTCTCAACAAGAAAAATCAGATTCGAAAAGTAACACTCAATAAATTATTAACTTAGTTTAACGCTGTAAAAGCACCGCTTGCAAAAAAATCTCGACTTAGGTCGGGATTTTTTTATGGTTACAAGTGATTTAGTAACTCAACCAGGCTTTTAACTTCATGCATCACAACAGCAGTTTTTTCAATTTCACCTGTTGGATTGAAATAAATGTGATCAATTCCTGCATTCACTGCCCCTGCAATATCTGTATCCAAATTATCCCCAATCATGATGCATTGATCCGTTGATGCTCTTGCCATTTTTGCTGCATAATGAAATATTTCCGGTTCCGGTTTTTTATACCCGATTTCTTCTGAAATATGAATTTGATCAAAAAAAGGTGCCAAACCTGAGTTTCTGATTTTCAGATATTGCACTTCTTTAAATCCATTGGTAATTATGTGCAATGAATAGTTCTCTTTGAGTTTTTGCAGAACTTCAATAGCATTTGGAAACAGATTCTGTTTTACAGGACACAACTCAAGATATTGAACCGATAACAATTCTGCCAGTGCCCCATCTTGAATTTTGAACTCGTGTAATGTTCTATTAAACCTACCGAAACGAAGTTGCTCTTTAGAAATTCGATTGTGGTGATAATCATCCCACATTTCATAATTGACTTTTTTGTAAATAGATATAAACTTCGCAACATCTTCAATTCCTCTTGATGAAAGCTCGTGCAGAAGAAATAGCTCAGCGAGCGATTCCTGAGAATTTGTTTCAAAATCCCAAAGGGTATGATCAAGATCAAAAAAAATGGCTTTATAGTTTTTCATCCCAGAATGCGCTCTTTTAATTCAGAAATATTAACAACATGGTACAATTCGAAAATACCTGTGAGTAAACATGACCAGAACAGGATTGAAAAAAACATATATAAAAATATCTTTTTTTTATTTTCTTCAAAAGTATTTGCAATGATAGTACCAATAGGAATTGATATAATTACAGGTGTTAGAAAGGCAACACCTATGAGACCATACTTTTTGCCAAATTCTAACGAATTTCCTAGACTGGGGAGAAAAAACTTTTTTCTTTTCATCCTCATTAACAAGTTCATAATTGATTTCCAAATTTTCTTCAGTGGTAACAGGCTTACTAAAAATTTGTGGCTTACGGATAGCTTTCTTCCATTGACGTTTAATCCAAGAAACAAAAACTGAATTTCGATACTAAAAAAAGTAAATACTCCTACGCCAAGCATCCCTCCTATTACACAAAATAATACAGTTTCAAAAAAAGTAAAATCATAGCGATCATCGTAATATGCAAAGGGCGGACCCGCTACAAACTTCACACTGCTTAGCAGGATTACCAATAATATTTTTATGAATTCATTCACTTCATTAGATCAGGATCAGGTGTAACGCTGCAAAAGGAAAGATGTTCACTGAATATTGAGATTATTTTGACATCAACTTTTTTCTCCAAAGGCAAGATCACCGGCATCACCTAAACCGGGTACGATGTATGCTTGAGCGGTGAGTTCATCATCAACAGCTCCAATCCACATGGTGATTCCCTGAGGAAGATGCTTTTTAACATATTCCACTCCTTCTGTACTCGCCAAAGCCGCAACAATATGAGTATGCGCAGGTCTGCCCTTTTCAAGCATGGCTTTATAAGTCATAACAATAGATTGACCTGTGGCCAACATTGGATCTGACAAGATGACTAGATCGGTATTTGATAAGATCCGGTGATGATAAATATTCCAGCCTGATATCAAAACTCCCATCTTTATGATGCTTTCTGTAAGCCGATATAAATGCATTATCGGCATGGTCGAAATAATTCAATAAGCCCTGGTGGAGAGGCAAACCGGCTCTTAAAATGGTAGCTAATACCGGTTCTGCTTTCGGCAGTGAAACGTTGGCAATACCCAAAGGAGTGATTACTTCCTTTGTCTCAAAATCCATTTTACGGCTAATTTCCATTGCTGCCACTTCTCCAATACGTTCCAGGTTTCTACGAAATCTCATGCGATCTTTTTGAATCACCGCATCACGTATCTCGGCAACGAACCTGTTTAATATTGAATTGTGTTGACTTAATATATTGACCATACTATCAGTTTTATCAGACTAGTGTTTAAACCACTTCCAAGGAGCAGGGAGCTGATTTTTTTTAATTTGTAAATATACGAATTCTGCTGAACCGAAACCTTTATAAAAACGAGCAAGATCAGGGTTATTTGAGCCCTCAAAATCCAACTGATTCAATGATAATGCATACTCCTTTACAAACTCATCAATTAGGTAATGCATAGCAGATAAAGATTTCCCCTCCTGAGTGACTCCTGAAAAAATAAAAATAGCGCTATTATGGCTAAAAAAAAATACAGCTCCTGCAACAGGTAATCCATATTGGTTATTTAAGATCCAAACCTGAGATTGATTTCTTTTCCCAGTAACTTCTTCCAATTTTTTGAAAATTGCATAGTGTTCATTTTTCAGATTTTCCACTTGCATGCCACGGTTCGTACGGAACATTTTAATTACATCCTCAACATTGGCCGATTTAAACAAACTCAATTGTTGTTTTGATGCTTTTTTGATGTTCCTGTTGTGATTCTCACTGTACTCACTTTTGATTTCAGAATAATGCCTTCCAAGAGAAAGTACATAATTATTGTTACGTTTTACGATAAAATTGTTGGGAGTCCACGAATTTGTTGTATTAAGATTCATTTCAATAAATCTGAACGATTCAGGAATGGAATTAAGAAACTCATTTTGCAATGATTCTGTGACAGTTGACTTGGAATATATTCCCAATTGCTGTGCAAAAAAGGGAGGGAAAATATAGTTTATGAAATATTTTCTTCTCTTTGTGAGCGGCATTACAGCAGTATATTCATCAACAATCAATGCATCCCACTCGGGACAAATTATGTCGAGATACCATGAGTAGCCATAAATATTCCCGGCAGGAGAAGTTCGAATGGCTTCATCCCATAAATTTTTATCAATATGCTGATGTTTGATGTATTTGATCATTCAAAAATCCTTTTCATGAAGCTGCTTCCACTAAATCCTCATAAACCCTCTTCCATCCTGCCCATAATTTATTTTCTGATAATGACTCATTGTGCCAAAGACTAATAAAATCACCATTCACCTTCCTCACCTCTTCAATGAGAGGTGCAATATGATTCATAGCATCTTCAGGCTGAACCTTCATATAATATTTTAGTGTTGCATCCATCACAGCAAATGGATGAATTTTTAAACTGGTAATTTGTTCATTATCGAGATCATAAAAGTAGAACGGAGAACAAATACTAGCTCTGAAACCTACTTGCAACGCATATCCCATAGTGTAATCATCTGTAATATCAAGTTCGATGAGCCTGCGATATGTTTCAGGAAGTTTAAGAATGAGAAAATGCTGTCTGCTTTTTGTTACTTCTCTTTTTAAAATTTTAGTAAGTTCAGTCAGTTCTTTTTTTAATCGTGCCGGATTTTTATTGGAACCATAGGATGGGTGAATTCCTGTTTCTGCATAATCTGCAATTGATTTAATTAATGACCGAAATTTCCTTGAATCAATTGGAACATTTTTATCGTTCTCTCCATATTCACCAAGCAGAAAAAAGTAAATAGCTTTGAATTTAAATTTTCGTTGTAATTCAAATTGCAAATCATATGTATCGTAAGGATCTTTCTGACGTTCCCAATAAGGCTTGGTTCGTTCAAACAATTCCTCAAAATTTAAATTTATAATCGATCTGGCATAAGCACCGGCAGTTCGCATCAGTCCTTTTTCAAGATAGGCCCAGGCATTATCAATATCTATGGTTGAAATGAATCGGTATTTTTTTTCAGGAAAAATCATTTTAGGATATTTATTTTTTAAAAGATCCTTTAACATTAAAGCGTAGATATTCACTAACGGTTTGTGAAGAAAATTTTTCTGATATGCAAGACTTTCTGAAGTATCATACCGATCGTGATAATCACGCAAATGTGGAAGGTATTCTTCATATCTGCTTACCAGATAAAAGGATGCTGCAAACGGATCAAATGGGAACAGCATACTTGGGATGGGTGGCAAAAAATGCTTTTATTCCATTCCAATCAAAAACAGAAATTTGTTGATCCTCAATTCCTTTTTCAAATAACAACTTGGAAGCATAAATAAAGATTTCATCACCTACCGGCTGATCTCCGTAACTCAATTTGGGCCCTTTAATAGTTGCAAATTCATGTGGTTGTGAATTACTGATAAGATATTCCAAGTAATTCTTTAAAAATTAGATCAAAGGTGTACTTAAGACGGGGGGTAACCGTATTTGTTAATATGGATAGGTTTTCGACTGGCATAGCGTAAAGAATGCACTAAATTTACACATTCCTTTTCAGTTCAATACCGTACTTCATGTCAAATGAAACTATACATCTTCCTTCATCTGCAAAACTGAAATAAGAATTTCCTGCAATAATCAAGATGATCGAGACACCTGAATATCGAGTAAAATTCCTGCATCTTTCAATTTGCGTGTTGAGCGAAATATCGGCATCACTAGGTTTTATGTTTCCACTTGGATGATTATGACAAAGGATAATTCCGGAAGCAGTACATTCGATGGCCTCTTTAAAAATCAATTTCGGATCCACAACTGTGCCGTCACGTCCACCTTTGCTGATCATGTTTTTTAGAGATAATGTGATTCGCTCTGTTCAGCAAAAGAATCCAGAATTCTTCATACACTGAGATCGCTCAATTCTGGAGCAAATATAGCTGCGGCATCCTGACTGGACCTAATTTTCAGTGTTTGAACCGCCTCAGCAGATCGTCGTCGTCGTCCTAGTTCAAGAGCAGCCATAATAGTTATGGCTTTAACCTCACCCATTCCTTTAAATTTCAGAAGGTCAGCAACAGATAATCGTGAAAGCTTGGACAAATCGTTTCGACACTATTTAGATATTTTCCGTGACAATTCAACCGCTGTTTCATAACCGGAGCCACTTCTAATGAGGATTGCCAGCAATTCAGAATCGGAAAGGGAATGACGTCCCTGATTGAGCATTTTTTCACTGGGACGATCGGCTTCCGCCCAGGCATTTGATTGAAAAATTTTCCATAAAAAAAGTAGTTAAAAAAGTGAATTAAATTAAAAAGTTCACGGTAAAAATAAAAAACCTTCCTGAAAAGAGGAAGGTTTTAAATTATTTTGAGCTGAGAAATAAAATTACTTGGCTAATTCATTCACCATTTTGGTGAGTTTAGACTTCAAGTTGGCAGCTTTACTCTTATGAATCACATTCTTCTTTGCCAATTTGTCGAGCATTGAAGAAACTCCCGGAAGAAGATCTGAGGCTAGCTTTTTGATCTTTAGTAGACCTTAGATTCTTTAATGCATTACGCATGGTTTTAGCCTGATATTTGTTACGGTCCTGTTTAGCTTCGTTAGCTCTAATTCTCTTTTCAGCGGATTTGTGATTTGCCATCCTAATATGGTTTTTAACTATTACCCTTCTAAGGTATCTGATTTTGTAGCCCGTACGAGAATCGAACTCGTGTTTCCTCCGTGAAAGGGAGATGTCCTAGACCCCTAGACGAACGGGCCTAATATTACCTCTTTTGTAAAAGAGGATGCAAAAGTAAATAAAAGGCTGATATTTACCAACTAAAGTTGAAAAAAATCATTTGATGTCGGAATCCGATTGAAATTTGAAACCCAGTCGTTTACCTGTGCTCACAACAGTAGCTAGACTTTTTCTCCATCAGATCCTGCACAGAAATGATCTTAACTTGCTCAAAAGGAGGGGTATGATGTCGGAATTGAGGCAATGCAGAATTGCTACTTTCTAAGAATATCCGTGATTCTTTGCTCATTGAAGATATCATGCTCCAAATCATTAAATACAAAGCCCAATTGTTTTTTGCCTTCGACAAAAAAATGATTTTCATGATTTATAAAAACTCTGGCAATCAGCACTCCTATATCATTGGCGCGTTTATATTTGAGAGAATCGGTTAAAAAGTTATAAACTGAAATCATACCAAAAAAGGCCTTTTTTTCAGGCTGTTTCGTATAGGAGGATTTCAATATTAAGTGATTTTGAGGAAAAATAAATGCATCGGAATGCAAAGAAAAGATCAATATATCATCACATATCTTAAACTCAATATCAAAAGGACCTCTTTCAGAATAATTTACAGCAATGCGATTATCGACTATGCCATATTTTCTAATATCTGCGTTTCCAAGCTATCTGAAGTAAAAGTTTCATCACAGCAAAAGCTTCTTCTGCTCTATTCAGCACTTCGATTTTAGCCGGAGCCTTGTCGGTCAAGGATTGAACAATGGATTTGTAAGTTGAGGACTTGTCTTCCATGAGTCAATCGAGTTTATCTGAATTAATAGGCCCTTGCAAAGAGGACTCTTTGCGAAGAAGGATTTCCTGTTAAAATGCACTTCCCTGTCTTCGATTTTGGTATCTAAGAGGAATACATCGGATAGTAGCTTTAGTGAGTTCTTTGATTTTAATTCTCGGTTTCGGCAGTGCCATCCCAATGTGCATAAACAAAACCGGTTTTATTGTCCAGTAAATTTACAAATTCTTCAAAGGTATCCGCTTTCCATGTGAGAGTTTCCCTGAAAGTAAGTGCTTTATTGTAAATATTTTCTTGAATTTGATTTAGAAGATGTTCAATTTTAATGTCGAGATCAGTTATCTGATAACTGCTTTTTTCTTTAGTATCGCGACGAGCAACTTCAACAGTGTTATTTTCGAGATCACGAGGTCCAATGGCAATTCTCACAGGCACACCTTTGAGTTCGTATTCGGCGAATTTCCAACCGGGCTTGTGAGTGTCTCGATTATCAAATTTCACTGAAATTCCTTTCGCTTCGAGTGAAGCTTTTATGCTTAAGGCAACAACTGATAATTGAGCAAGTTGTTCTTCACCTTTGTAAATTGGAATTATAACTACTTGAATAGGAGCAAGTTTAGGAGGAAGCACCAATCCATCATCATCGGAATGAGCCATCACTAACGCACCCATCAATCGTAGTAGATACTCCCCAGGAGGTAGCCCAAACATATTCCTGCACACCCTCTTTAGTGGCAAATTTCACATCAAAGGCTTTGGCGAAATTTTGACCGAGGAAGTGGGAAGTTCCTGCCTGCAGTGCTTTACCATCCTGCATTAGTGCTTCAATACAATAAGTTTCTACAGCACCTGCAAATCGTTCATTTGCGGTTTTAATTCCTTTAATTACCGGCATTGCCATCCATTTTTCAGCAAATTCAGCATAAACATCCAACATTCGTGTAGTTTCTTCGACTGCTTCTTGTGCAGTTGCATGAGCTGTATGTCCTTCCTGCCAAAGGAATTCAGCAGTTCGAAAAAATAATCGAGTTCTCATTTCCCATCGGACCACATTTGCCCATTGGTTGACTAAAATAGGTAAATCACGATACGACTGTATCCAGTTTCGGTAGGTATTCCAAATAATTGTTTCGGATGTTGGCCGAACAATAAGTTCTTCTTCGAGTTTAGCATCAGGATCTACTTCAATACCTTTACCGTCCTTGGTATTCCGTAATCGGTAGTGAGTTACTACTGCACACTCCTTTGCAAACCCCTCAATATGAGCCGCTTCTTTAGCAAAAAACGATTTTGGGATGAATAAGTGGGAAATAGGCATTGGAATGACCGGTATCCTTAAACATCTTATCTAAAGCTTGTTGCATTTTTTCCCAAATGGCGTATCCATAAGGTTTAATGACCATACATCCTCGAACAGCTGAATTTTCGGCCAGATCGGCCTTAATAACAAGGTCTTGGTACCATTCTGAATAATTGGCCTCTCGGCTTGTGATTTCTTTTCCCATTTGGTTGTGCTGAAAAATACTTGGTATGGAATTTGATTTATTATAGCGTGACAAAATTGTAAAACAATTAGCACATTTACAATTTAGGATTAAACTACTAGCATAATATCAATCAAACCATTAAAAATCAATGATCATGAAAGCAATAATTATTCCGGTTATTTCAGTTGCAATGCTTCTGAGTGCCTGTTCATCACAAAAGATGGCAAGATCCGGCGCCGATAATTATGATGATGTTTATTATTCATCAAGTGATGCGCCAAGCGAATCGGCTCCTTCCTCCTATCAGGAAACACAGGAGTATTCTAATGCCGCACCAACAACAGAATCGGATTCAAGGTTTGATTACAATGCCGAAAATCCCGAACAACCAAGTTCCACCACTACTGAACAAGACGGTAATACCTACATCACAAATAATTATTACAATGAAGATGATTATTATGATTATGCCTACGCATCAAGAATGAGGAGATTTCATACTAATGTATCATTCGGATATGGTTATTATGATAGTTATTTCACTAATTCCTATTACTATGATTACAACCCCTATTCTTATGGTGTTAGTATTTACTTAGGTTATAATTTCTGGAATCCTTATTATACTCCGTACTATAACTATTGCTACACTCCATATAATTATTACGGTTATAATCCTTGGTACTCTCCATATTACAATCCATATTACACTTCTTATTACAATGGTTATAACCAAGGATATTGGAACGGTTATTATGATGGAATGTATGGAAGTTGCAACCCATATTACTACAATAGCCACGATTACTCCAGTTACTATTATGGTCCGAGAAGAAATGAGGGAAGTAATTTCTCGGCGGGAGGTGGCAACACCAACAACGTAGGTCAACTTTACGAAGCATATGGTCGTACTAACATTCCGGTTGAAAAAGGTGTGAAAAATCCAACTTCCTCAACTTATTCAGATCCTCGTCCGATGAATCCTAAAAGTGTACCCGGAAAAACAGAAGGTGGTAAAGGAAACAGCTACGCTTCCGATCCTAAACCAATGAATCCTGCAACCGGAAAAGGTGAGGTAGTTCCCTCAAAAGACAATTCTGTTAAGGGTAACAGTTATTCATCTGATCCAAAACCTGCTAATCCGGGAACTGTAAAAGGAACAACTTCTCCTTCAAAAGGAAATGCAGGTGTTGACAATTATACATCCGACCCCAAAAACAGCAATTCACCTGTTAAAGGAAACACCGGTGGCACATCAAGTCCATCCAAAGGAAACGTGTCGACTCCAAAACCTTCTGCTCCTACAAATGCTGCTCCTAAAGGTAATTCTTCAAATCCAAAACCTTCTAATCCTACCTACAGCACTCCTCGAGGTAATAGCTATGAGCAACCAAGTAGAAGCGAGCCAAAGGCACCTGTTTATGAAAAACCAAAAAGCACTCCTAAGGCACCTGTAGCGCCACCTAAGCAAAACAATTACAACGATTCCCGTCCAAAAGGTGGACAGCCCGGATACTCTGCTCCAAAGAATGATAAGCCTACTTCAAAACCAAGGACCTCAGAAGCTCCAAAGAGGGATAACAGCTATTCCGCACCTCCTAAAAATAATTACCAAGCTCCATCCACTCCCAGATCATCAGGCTCATCCGGTAGCGCTCCAAAAAGCAATAGTGGAAGTGGAGGACGTAATCCAAGATAATTATTCTTAATTCCAACAACTTACTACGATGAAATTATTAATAAAAGGCATGTTCACAGCATGCCTTTTTTATCCCCTCTTACTGAATGCACAAAGTGATATTGATGCACTTCGTTACAGTCAGGGAACATTTGGTTCCACAGCAAGATCACTTTCTATGGGTGGTGCCTTTGGTGCTTTAGGTGCTGATTTTTCCTCATTAAGTACCAATCCTGCAGGAATAGGAGTATATAGAAAATCAGAATTGTCCTTTTCTTTGGGATTTCAAAATCGTTTTGTTGAAAGTGAATATCTCTCAAATACCGAAACTCAAGATCAGTTTATTGTTGATATGCCTAATCTCGGATTTGTTCTTGCTTCTCCCCGTAAACGAACTGAAGGTTGGACTCAATTTGGATTTGCAGCAGGTTATAACAGAACTGCGAATTTCAATACCGACACTTATTTTCAAGGTAAGAACACCAAAAACTCACTTTTAGATTCCTATGTAGACCAAGTTTGGAGAGATGGGGGCGCTAGCGAGGATGATCTTTTCTATTATTATCCATTTGACGTGGATTTAGCATATCAAACCTATCTGCTAGATCCGGATTCCTTACTCCCAAATCAATACGTCTCAGTAATACCTAACGGTGGAGCATACCAGTCGAAAGCGATTTCGACAAACGGTGGTATGGGAGAATTTGCAATTGGTTTTGGCGGAACTTATAATCAAAAAATTCATTTGGGTCTTTCGTTTGGTTTCCCAACAATAAATTATGAAGAAGAATCTATTTATGAAGAAACGGATAAGGATAATGAAATAGTAAGTGGTGACAGTACAGGAATTATAGATTTTAGGTCGTTGAACTACTTGAGTTATTTACACACAAGAGGAAATGGTTTTAATGCCAAGTTTGGAATAATTATTAAGCCGGCCGACTGGATTCGTGTTGGAGCAGCCATTCATACACCAACCTATTACTTCATGCATGATAACTATTATTCAACAATGACCTCCTCCTTTGGAAATGGCAATAATTTTGTTTACAGATCACCTGATGGAACATATTCTTACAACCTTACAACTCCGTTTAAGGCAATTGGAAGTTTAGCATTCATTTTTGGAAAATATGGTTTGTTGAGTTTTGATTATGAAATCACAGATTATACCGGTTCTAAATTGAAGGCCAGCGATTATCAATTTTCATCTGAAAACAAAATCATCAATACTGTTTATTCCAGCTTCGCTTCCAACCTCCGTGGTGGAGTTGAAATAAAACTCGATCATGTTTCTTTAAGAGCAGGAGCAGCTTACTATTCCACCCCATTTAATGAAGGTTATTCATCAGAAGACAGTGATCAACACATGATAAGTTATACAGGTGGCGTTGGATTCAGACAAAAAAGTTTTTTCATTGATGTTGGATATTCCTTTACTCAAAGAAGTGAATATTACAGCCCTTATTATATTTCTTACGAAGAGGTGCCCGGTTCTATTCAAAAAAGAACCGACCATCGGATAGTTACAACTTTTGGATTGAGGTTTTGATCAGTATCAGCTGATAGGATCGTAAAGCAGGCTGCTAATTCTGGTGTTGTCTAAGATCTCATTGGATACATCCAAAATCTGTTCAGCAGTTATTTCATCGATTTTACGAAACACTTCTAAAATATTAAGCGGTTTGTTGTAATTCAACAAGCTTTTGGCATTATTAAGCATCACACCGGGTTTATTTTCCTGAGCAATTGCTATTTGTCCTTTTAACTGATACTTATAACGAGAAAGCATTGAATTCCCAATCCGAACAGTTTTCATTTTGTTAAATTCTTTCTCAACAAGTCCTAAACATTTGTTCAGAAATTTCTTTTCGGAAGCGAGATAGATATTAAACAATCCGGAATCACTAAAAGGTACATAAGCAGATTCAATATGATATGTTAGACCATATTTCTCGCGAATATTCATGTTCAATTTTGAATTCATGCCCGGCCCTCCTAAAATATTATTCATGAGAAACAGAGGAAACCGTTTATTAGAATGTACTGAGTATGCAACACTACCGGCAATATAATGAGATTGAATAGTCTTTTTTGGTTCAATACATATTTGCGATTTGACAGAATGAGTTGCTGAAGTTTTTGCAATTTTTCCGGAACGTCCTTCCTTGGCAAAATAATTTTCCGCTGTCTGTCTTACCATTTCAAAAGGAAGATCACCGGTATAGGAGAACACAATATTTTGGTTAATATAATTTTTTTTTATAAAGCCAAGAATATCTTTTCTTGTAAATGCTTTCACCGATTTAGAAGTGCCGAGGATGGGATTACCTAACGGCCTATTTTTAAAAATGAGGCATTCAAAATCATCATAAATTTGCTCCATAGGATTATCCATGTAGGAATTTATTTCGTCGAGCACCACTTCTTTTTCTTTTTCAATTTCCTTTTCAGGAAATTCAGAATGAAAAACAATATCAGAAATCAACTCTACAGCACGTTCAAAATGTTCAGGCATAAATGAAGCATGGACGCATGTTTCTTCCTTCGTTGTATAGGCATTCAGCTCCCCTCCTACTATTTCGAGTCTGTTGAGTACCTGATAAGATTTTCTTTTTTTAGTTCCTTTAAACAATACATGTTCAATAAAATGTGCCAGTCCTTCTTTCCCTTTCTCCTCATTTCGTGATCCGGCACCCACCATCAATCCACAATGAGAAACCGGGCTTGGATTTTCGAGATACACCAGTCGGATTCCATTTTTAAAAGTGTAGGTAAGGTTTTTCATATATTAAAATTGAAATGCAAAATTAGTCAAAAGTACTGTAGCTCACAGTCATTAAATTATCGCTGAATACTCCTTTTTATACTTATAAATGCTTAAATCATAAAAAATATTGAAATTACCACTCAAAAATGTATTAATTATAAAACACTTTGATTAATTTAGCAATCCTGAATTGAGAATTTATGCCTAGCTATACACCATTCAACCGCCATGCTCTGGTTATATTTTGCTTGATACTTTTGTCAACAGGATGCATTAAAACCGATATCGGAATTTCAAAAGAAGTACCAAATTGCTTCGATAACATTCAAAATCAAGGGGAGTTTGCTGTTGATTGTGGTGGACCTTGTAGAGGATGCCAGTCTACAATGAATGCAAATATTGACGGAGTGGCCTGGGAATCAGAAGGCGGCGTTACTTCGATAATAAATGGGAATTCAATTTTGATCCTTTCCGGGAACGGCACTTCCAACCTTTCTTTAATTTACACAGGACCTTTCGAAACCGGCACATATAACCTTGGGTCAGCCAGTTACAGTGTCACCACACCTCAAACAAATTACATTTCAAATACCGGCACAATCACCTTTTATGAATGGAATGAAGAGGAAGAACAGGTATCGGGGACTTTCAGTTTTAATGCATTTGAAAGCACAGGATCCGGAGATACGATAAGAGTGACTCAAGGACAATTTCTTTTTGTCCCCTATCAGCCCTGATCAGGATCAAAAAAGTCATTTTTCTTACATCTGTAAACTCTGTTCCTCAGAGGGTGTAATTATTTTATCAATTACTAAGTAAAAGACTTCAAAGGAAAATCACCATCCATTGAAGCAAAATAGAAATTTCAAAAATCTTATTAAGTCCCATTTGATACTGAAAAGTCGGTTGGTACTTGTTTTTATTACCATTTTGAGTGCATCCTGCAATAAAGATGATTTTAATCCTAATTTGCTGGAGCCGGTGGTTTGGGAGCCTGAAGTAGCATTCCCTTTGGTTTATACAGAAATTGGAATATCGGATTTGGCAAATGTGAATGATTCAAATACCACCATTGTTACCGATCCTGATCAGTTTTGCACTCTTATTTATAACGGTCGAGCATTTGAGTTATCGGCAGCTCAGTTGGTAACTGTGCCAAATCAATCCTTTCAACGACAATACAGTTTAAATTCCAACCAGATTCTTACATTAGGAAATAGCGGACAAGTGCAAGTAACCAAAACTCAAATGGTAAATTTTGCAATTCCACAAGGAGTTGAAATTGACACATTATATAGTAAAAGCGGATTGCTCAGCTTATCTTTTTCTAGTGATTTCAATGTAGATGCCACAGTAGTGATTCAAATTCCATCTTTAACAAAAAATGGAATTCCATATTCTGTAACTCTCCCTCTTGATTATTCCGGAAGTGTTCCGGTAATTAATACAATCAACACACCGTTGGCTGGATATCGTTTTGATTTCACTTCCGGGAATACAAGTCATAACAATCTTGCCATCACTTATCAAATTACTTTTACCGGAAGTGCTATAGGTGTGAGTACAGGAAACCAGATCAGTTGTAAGGCAGAATTTGACTCTCTGAAATATTCAGTTCTTTATGGTTATACAGGGCAACTGAGTCTGAGTAATATCCAAGACTCCATAGATATATCGATATTCAACAATAGTATTGGCACCGGATCATTTAGTATTGCAGAACCAAAAATCAGGTTTGATATCAGCAATTCTTTAGGGATTCCATTTTCAGCCCGATTGAACCAACTCACTGCACTCAATGGAAATTTAACAAATTTTGTAGTGGCAAGTGGAATACCCGACCCACTACCGGTATTGAGTCCGGTTGTTGCACAGGCAGGGCAAGTATTGTTATCGGAATTCACACTTGATAATACTAACAGCAATGTAGTAGAACTTATTGATCAACAACCAAAATATTTTATATCCCAATCACAGGTGACTACAAATCCTAATGGCAGGACAATAAATTTCCTGACAGATACCAGCAAATTAGCAATGGATGTTCAGGTAGAACTTCCCTTTTATGGAACCGCAGAAAATTTTAAAATTAAGGATACTGTTCCATTTAGTTACAATGATCTTAATAATGTAGAATCTTTAACCATAAGGATGGATCTTGAAAATGGTTTCCCATTGGAATCTAGCATCCAGCTAATATTTGCTGATGACAGTTTAAATGAATTGGATACACTTTTTTCAGAAAATGAAGTTGTAATAGCATCAGGAGTAGTAGACCAAGTCACCGGAAGAGTAACCTTACCCGGTAAAAAAATTCATGATCATGTTTTTAGTCGAGATAGAATAGAAAAAATATTAACTGCAAAATATATCTATGTTATTTCGTCGGCAACAACATTTAACGGAGGAAATACAAATGTTAAAATATACAACGATTACAAACTTAAACTGAAGATTGGAGCCATTGCAAAAATGAAAATTCAATAGAAGGAATGATGCGCAAAAACGGATTTAAATTATTAATTATTTCAATTGCTATTCTTTCAACTATAGAAGGGATGGGCCAGCAATTAAGCTCATATACTCTTGAGTATCTTCCACAAAGGAGTTATCTCAACCCATCCTTCATGCCACACAGCAAAATAAATATAGGCATTCCTTTGTTTTCAGGAATATCACACAATTATTCAAACAATGGATTCACTTACTCAGATTTAATCAAAAATAGTGGCAATGATTCACTCTATCTGGATGTAAAAAATGCAATCAATCAGTTAAATAATAGTAATCGTATAAATTACGACATTGAAATTGAATTATTTTCGGTAGGATTCAGAAAAGGTAAAAATTATTTTTCATTTAATGCCACTGAAAAGGCACAATTCACATTTTCATATTCAAAAGCACTTATTGAATTTCTGTATTATGGAAATGCTCCAACCGCAGGAACAGCACAAATTTTGAATCCATCGGTAGAAGGAAATCATTACAGGGAATATGGAGCAACGTGGGCTCGAGAGATAACATCCAAAATAAAAGGAGGTGCTAAATTAAAATATTTGTATGGCATGGAACACATAACCTCCAAAGGTAATGGTGTCAGTATTTATACCGACCCGAATGACTTTACAATAACTGCCAATTCAGATTTAATGATTTATACTGCCGGTGTTGATTCATCAACTAGATTTAATAATTATGCTTTTGGCAGAGAAAATAAAGGCTATGCCATAGATCTTGGTTTCACATACAAACCCATACAACAGATTGAAATAAGTGGTGCAGCTTTGGACATGGGAAGTATTACCTGGAAATCGAACGTTACCAATTATAGCACCACCACACAAGAAGGGTCTTTTACCTATCATGGAATCAATTTGAATGAATTTGTAAATAATGACACCACAAGTGCCGAAGAATATCTTTCTGACTTAGCAGATTCATTGTATACCAGTTTCGACCTACAAACAACCCATGAAAGCTTCAAACACAAGTTGCCATTAAAACTATATGTAAGCGGATCCTACTTAATAACTCCGAGATATAGAATAAATGTTGTGGTAAGAAATAAAAAATTCGAAAACGGCAATCAAACCGATTATCAATTGAGTTTCACAGGAAGGTCTTCCACATGGTTTAATTACACCATAGGAATGAACAAAATTAATAAAAGTTCAACTACACTTGGGGCAGGATTTACCTTAAACTTTAAAAACGATCAAGTGTACTTTGTGAGTGATAATGTTCCGGGATTGATAAGTTGGAAAAAAGCAAACAACACAGGTTTTAGAGCAGGAATCAATTTGATGTTTGGAACCAAACCCAAATATATGAAGCCTCCACAACCGGTTCTTGAACCGGCAGCTTCATCGGCTCCAAATTAATTTGAGTATATTTTTAATGCTAGGGTAGGTTTGCCTCTACTAATTATTCTCTGTGTCCGTCTTTAGTGCAACATGGGTTTAATTTCGCCACTGCTGCCGGATCAGCAGGAACATCATCAGCATCATATCCAACTAAAGAAATGACTTTACGCAATTGCTCCGGAGTTGTTTTTTTGGGATTGTAAACAACCTTAGCTTGTTTAGATTTTACATCTAACTCAGCAAATCGTACACCTTTTTCTGCCATAAGAGCCTTTTCAATAATTGCTTTACATTCACCACATTGAGCAGTAGTTTGTATAATTATTTCCTGACTTTGAGCAGAAACTTTTGAGGATAAACTCATCAAGAATAACAATGCCACAATAGTGACCGACAATAAACTTTGTTTTTTCATTTTGATTTAATTTTTAGATTTAGTTATAATTTATTTTATGTGACTTATACTTTTTTAGGTTTACTTACTATTGAATATCTGAATCCCAGATAAATTTTCCTTCCCATAACGGGACCCCAAACATTAGTTGCATCAAAACCGGGTTCGAAAGGAGCATCGGCATTTATGACAGGAGTATTTTGTCTGAAATCAGACAAATTTTCCCCACCTACATAAACTTCCCAACTTTTAAATGTGCGTGTAACTTGTGCATTAAAAGTAAAAAAATCAGGTGATTTATTGTCAACAATCTGATTGTCGCTTTCGCCATGACCGTGATGGTGACCATCATCAGATGTTGGAAGAGCCAGTTTTGTTTGTCCCTGAAAATGTGTAGTAAAGTCAAACCGCCAAGTTTCTTTTTTTGATGCATAACTTAAGTTGACTAAAGCTCTGTTTTGAGGTACTAACGGCTTTTGCGACAGAGTTCCATTATAATTAATAATCACCTGATCGTTTTTGTAGGCAAGCCGTACATCAAAACGTTTGAAGACTTCATAATTTAGAGCAACTTGAAAACTCTTTGATCGTGAAGTTCCCTGTAAATTGTAAAGTGAAATTAAAAATTCTGATGAGTAGGTATCAACAACAACTTGATTACTGAAATCAGTGATATAATAATCGACACTAAATGTACCCGGTCTATAAAATGCTCTGAAGCGAGCAGTAAAATTCCCTCCGAAGTTCCAAGCTCGTTCCGGCTCCAGATTTTCAGCTATAACCAAGTCTCTTGAAGTTGCCATTATAGCGATGTTATCGGAAAAGACATTTGCTGTTCTGAAACTTCTACCTCCTGATGCTCTAACAATAATGTCGGGAGTAAAGTTATATTTCAAGTGAAGGCGAGGTGTATAAAATAAACCCCATTCATTATGATGATCGATTCTTGAACCGGCCACCAATCCAAATTTTTCGTTTCTATTGTAAGTGTATTCAGCATAAATTCCCGGCACAACTTCTATTCGGTTGTAGGGATTAAACAAATACTGTTCATCATATTTATCATACCTCAAATCCAAACCGGTTTTAAATTTGTGATCGGTAGTACCAAGAATTGACATGTAAATCAACGAGCCATAAAAACTTCCCTGGTCACCATTATAAGATTTCAATCCAAAATAAGATTCTTGTTCATGGAAGGATCCTGAAAGTATCATACCTGCACTTTTCCATGGTGTAGCAGGGAAAATTAGTCCGGTTTTAAGAAATGCTTCCATCCTTTTGGTGTTCACTTGAACACCATACCCGGAAGTTGTATCAACATCATCGCCCCACGAATAATTTTTTTGACCACTTCGTCGGTTTTCAAGAATTGCCTTTATACCAAACTGCCCTTCGAACTTTTTTCCATCATTATATGACCATCTGTTAAAAACATTTGCTTGTGATACAAGCGGCATATCCAAAAAACCATCATTCTGATGATCCCATTTGATTTGACTATTTTCACCGTGCACAAAAACCATAGAAGAAGTTTTATCGGAAACCTTAAAAGTTTTATGCAAATTCAGTTCAACATTTCCGGAAGATGCTCCATATAAATTTGCATAAAAATTATCTGCAGTTTCAGGCTTCAGATATTCTACATTAATTTGACCGGAGGTAGATTCATATCCATTGGCAACAGATCCACTTCCTTTAGTAATTTGAATAGATTCCATCCATGGACCCGGAACATAATTTAAACCATATGTAGATGCTAATCCGCGCACACTTGGAATATTTTCGGTCATCACTTGTGAGTAAATTCCGGATAATCCCAGCATTTGAATTTCTTTTGCACCTGTGATTGCATCTGTATAAGATACATTCACAGAAGGGTTTGTTTCAAATGATTCAGAAAGATTACAACAGGCAGCTTTCAGCAACTCTTTTTGCCCTACTTGTTCAACATTTATAGTTTTTATAGTAGAAATAGTTGTTGCATCCTGTCGCCCTTCAACAGTAACCCCTTCCAAATTTACAGCTGGCTTCAACACAATTTTCAGAGGATTTAAATTTTGAATGGTAAGTGTATCAGATTGATACCCGACATAACTAATAACTAATACTGCAGGTAAATTTCCAGGTACTTCTAGCGAAAAACGACCTTTTGTATCTGAACTTGTTCCATTTGTGGTCCCGACCCAAACAATACTAGCACCGGGTAATGGTGTTGAAGCTGCTTTTTTCAAGGCAACCTCATACACAACGCCTTCAATTGATTGCTTTTGAGCTAATGCTGCCGAATTATTGATAAAAACCAATAAACAACTGACAATGAATATATATTTCTTGTATTTTTTTTGCATAACTGATTAAATAATAAACCAAAAAAACTGGCAATTGGCCCGATAGTTTATAAAAAATCAGATAAGGAAAGTTTGCTTGGAAATAAGAATGAAACGACCAACGTTTCGATCAGGTGGTACTTCAGTAAAAAACTCAACATGACTTTCAGTAACAACTAAATTAAATTGATTAATATTGAAGAATAAAAAAACTTCGGCAACGTTAATATCCTGAATGGTAAAAAATTGATGAATCACTGTTACCATTTTATTTTGAAAATATTTGATAGTGTTGGTGCAACATGGCTCTTCTGATTCAGATTCCTCACTACTATCCATTGAAGAACAACAATGGCGTTCACCTGATTCTAACTCCTCACAGGCCTTTACCTCTTTCCCCTCAAGGGCTAATTTACAAATATGCGAAACCTGTGCTACTCCAAAAGAAGAGACCATCATCACGAAAGTGAGATTGATTAAAATAATTCTTTTGTAAATGGACATCGTTTTCTCAAGACTACCGTACAAATAACGATAAAATAGGTGATTAAGTTGCAAGTTTATTAGATTACCGATGAAGAAAAGATGAATAGGTGAGTCGGATTCGGGTTCAAATTTTTAAATTTGCGTACAATTTTAGCTGTATATTTTTAATTATCTGATTATAAACAAGTTATAAATTTTAATTTATGAGTTCAATTGGTGCTATAAGAGCAAGAGAAATTCTCGATTCAAGAGGCAACCCCACCATAGAAGTGGAAGTTATTACAGCTAACGGAGTTATTGGAAGAGCAGCAGTTCCTTCGGGAGCCTCCACCGGACAGCATGAAGCGGTTGAATTGAGAGATAATGACAAGAAACGTTACTTAGGGAAAGGGGTATTAAAGGCAGTAAATAATGTCAATACCGCTATAGCAGAGGAATTGCAAGGTGTAAACATTTTTGCACAAACGGCGATTGATAAAATCATGATTGATTTGGATGGCACTGAAAATAAATCCAATTTGGGTGCAAATGCTATACTAGGGGTTTCATTAGCTGCAGCCAGGGCTGCTTCAGAAGAGGTGGGTTTGCCACTTTTTCGATATATTGGAGGAGTAAATGCCTCTGTATTACCGGTTCCCATGATGAATATTTTAAATGGGGGCGCTCATGCTGATAACAGCATAGATTTTCAAGAGTTTATGATTGTGCCTTCAGGAGCAGAAACATTTTCGGATTCTCTTAGAATGGGGACTGAAGTATTTCATGCACTCAAAAAGGTGTTGAAAGACAAGGGATTTTCTACAAACGTTGGTGATGAAGGTGGATTTGCCCCAAATTTAAAGTCCAATACAGAAGCGATTGAATTGGTACTAAAATCAATTGAAGCTGCCGGATATCGTCCAGGAGAAGATATTTTTATTGCTATGGATGCAGCATCCACCGAAATGTATGATGAAAAAACAGGGATGTATGTTTTCCACAAATCAACAGGAGAGAAGCTAAGCAGTAAAGACATGGTAGGATTTTGGAAGGATTGGACAACAAAATATCCGATAGTTTCCATTGAAGATGGATTAGCCGAAGATGATTGGGAAGGTTGGAAAGCACTCACAGCTGCAATTGGTGACAAAATTCAGGTGGTAGGAGACGATTTATTTGTAACGAATGTTAAACGATTGAGCAAAGGTATCACCGAAAAATCAGCCAATTCCATCCTTGTAAAAGTAAATCAGATAGGTAGTTTAACGGAAACGATACAATCGGTTGAGATGGCCAAATTGAACTCCTTCACAACCATTATGAGTCATCGTTCAGGAGAAACTGAAGATTCTACCATAGCAGATTTAGCAGTGGCATTAAACACCGGCCAAATTAAAACCGGATCGGCATCGCGTTCCGACAGGATAGCTAAATACAATCAATTGTTGAGAATTGAAGAATCTCTTGGCAATTTGGCTGTTTTTCCGGGAAAAAAAGGTAAATTTATGAGTCGATAATATCTAGATGGAAGCTGAAGAGGATAAAAATTTTCCTGTACCTGATTCACCCAATAATGCTGATCAATCTGGCAAACCTGCGGAAATCGGCAAAGAGGGAATAAGCAGGAGGCACAAGAAACGGATACGGATTAGAAAACGAATTCGTATCAAGAAGAAACCTAGTGCCAAAAAGAAAGTTAGAAAGATTGCTGAAAGAGCCTTTTGGGTGTTGATAATCATTGGTTTTATTACTAGCCTTATTGTAATGATTGTGCAGTTAGACATTAAAGATGATAAACTCAAGAAGCAGCGAAACACCAAAACCAAATCTTCATTTTAAAATGTTGTCAATTTATATTTTAATACCTTAACTCTTGCAGGTTGTTGCTTATATTGCTAATTTCGCGTACCCTTTTGTGGTACTTCAAATACTATTAAATTTAATTTAGTTGCCAGATTTCAAAAAATGGATAAGTTAAAAGAAAAATTTGCCTCTAAAGCCATTCCTATGGCGGAGCAGACCAAGAAAATGGTGAAAGAACATGGTGAATTTGTTTTAGGACAATACACTGTGGAGCAGGTCTATTCAGGAATGAAAGGAATGATTGGGATGATTACGGAAACTTCAAAATTAGATTCTGAAGAGGGAATCCGTTTTAGAGGATACTCCATTCCTGAGCTCCGTGAAAAACTTCCTGTTTCGAAAGAGGGTCCTGAACCTTTACCGGAGGGGATTTTTTACCTATTGTTGACGGGTGAGATACCTACTTTGGAAGATGTAATCAACATCAACAATGAGTGGATGAAACGTGCGAACGTTCCTAAACATGTTTTTGACATGCTCGATATGCTTACCGGCGAAAACTCATCCAATGACACAGTTCAGTATGGCCATTATGGCTTTGCAAACTGAATCGGTGTTTTCACAGAAGTACCGTGAAGGAATTAATAAAAAGGAATACTGGGATCCTATGTATGAGGACATTATGAATCTCATTGCACGTTTACCGCGGATTGCTGCATACATTTACAGAAAGAATTATAAAAACAGCATCCATATTGAACCCAATCCGAAATTAGATTGGGCTGGCAATTTTGCTCACATGTTGGGTTATGATGATTTGGATTTCCGTAAGTTGATGCGATTGTATCTCACCATCCATGTTGATCATGAGGGTGGGAATGTTTCAGCTCACACCACACACTTAGTTGGATCGGCATTGAGTGACGCATACCTTTCACTTGCTGCCGGAATGAACGGATTAGCAGGACCTCTTCATGGATTAGCGGCACAAGAAGTTGCCCGTTGGATTTTGGATTTAAGAGAAGAGTTTAAAGGCGTTCCAACTAAAGAACAAATTGCAGAATTTATTAAAACAACACTTGCGGAGGGTCGCGTTATTCCCGGTTATGGTCATGCTGTACTCCGCAAAACTGATCCTCGCTACACGGCACAACAAGAATTCGCAAAAGCTAATATGGCCGATGATGAATTATTCAAAATTGTGCAGTTGCTATATGAAGTTACCCCTGAGATATTAAAATCGATGGGCAAAATAAAAAATCCCTGGCCAAATGTTGATGCTCATTCCGGTATTTTGTTGATCCATTACGGAATGGTTGAATACGATTTTTATACCGTCCTTTTTGGTGTATCTCGTGCCATCGGAGTTCTTACCTCTCTGCTTTGGGATCGTGCCTTAGGTGTTCCGATCGAAAGACCTAGCTCCGTAACTAGCGGCTGGATTATGCAAGAGGTGCAGAAAGATGAATCGAAAAAAGTGGTGAGCGAGAAGTAGACGGCGGTTGGCGGCGGCGGTTGGCGGCGGCGGTAGCAGCGGCGGCAGCGGCAGTAGCAGTAGCAGCGGTGGCAGTAGAGGTGGCGGCGAGTATTAGTCTACTTAACTCACTCACTTTCCCACTCACTCACTCACTTTCCCACTTTCCCACTTTCCCACTCGCACACTCGCCCACTCGCCCACTCGCCTTCGCAATCACCTTCACTTTTTTTTAACTTTTAAAAGACGCCGTTGTTATCTTTACAACTAAAATAAACAACTGTGGCATATCGCAATCAGAATCATTTTATAAAAGTACTTGAAGATGCGGGAGAACTTGTTCGCATCAAGGAATATGTAAATCCTCATTTAGAAATTACAGAAATTACCGATCGTGTTTCGAAAGTTTACGGTCCTGCTTTGTTGTTTGAAAATACGGGGTATGATTTTCCGTTGCTCATCAATTCAATGGGAACAGAGAAGCGAATGGCGATGGCATTGGGTGTTGAGAAACTTGACGACATTGCACATCAGATTGAAGCACTCTTTAAAAATTTTACTTCACCAAAAAATAGTTTCCTCGACAAATTAAAAATGCTTCCGCAACTGGGAGAAGTTGCATCTTGGATGCCCAAAGTAATCAGTGGCAAAGGAGCTTGTCAGGAGGTGGTGATGAAGGAACCTGACATTACCAAATTTCCGGTACTCAAATGCTGGCCCGAAGATGGTGGTCCGTTTTTAACATTGCCTGTTATTCAAACAAAAGATCCCTTAACAGGAATACGGAATGTTGGACTTTATCGAATGCAGGTTTTTGGTCCGAAACTCACTGCAATGCATTGGCACCGTCACAAAGTATCGGCACGACATTTTAACGAGTATAAAAAGTTAAATAAAAGAATGCCTGTGGTTATTTCCCTTGGCGGAGATCCTGCATACGCGTATAGTGGAACAGCTCCCTTACCCGATGGCGTGGATGAATTTATGTTAGCCGGTTTTATCAGGAAGAAGCGAGTTGATTTGGTACAGTGTTTAACACAAGATATGCAGGTTCCTGCTGATGCCGATATTATTATTGAAGGATATATCGATCCCCATGAAGATTTTATCTTAGAGGGTCCCTTTGGTGATCATACCGGATATTATTCGCTGGCAGATTATTATCCGAAGTTTCATATTACAGCCATCACTCACAGGAAAGATGCAATTTACCCTGCTACTATTGTAGGAATACCGCCTCAAGAAGATGCATGGATTGGTAAAGCTACAGAACGAATTTTTCTGGCTCCAATAAAAATGACCATGGTGCCGGAAATTGTGGACATGGTTTTACCTGTTGAAGGAGTGTTTCATAATTTGGTAATTGTAAAAATAAAAAAAGACTATCCCGGTCAGGCATTGAAGGTGATGAACTCAATGTGGGGTGCCGGACAAATGATGTTCACCAAAATGATGGTGGTAGTTGATGGTGATGTAAACATACATGACAATCTCGAAGTAGCGAAATACATTTCAGAAAACACAGATCCTTCGACAGACTTTATGTTTACACAAGGTCCGTCGGATGTTTTGGATCACTCCTGTTCGCGTATGGCATTTGGTGGAAAAATGGGATTGGATGCGACGAAAAAATTGCCTGAGGAAATTCCATTGGCAAAACAACCACAACAAAATAATAGTTCTTCAATAAACGCATCAACAATCAAATCTATTTTCCACGAAATTACCGACATCAACGATAGTTTATTATCCATGGGAATTTCATTGGTGTTTGTTGCCGTTCAGAAAAACAGAAAGAATCATGTAAAAGAACTCAGTGAAAAAATATTTCAGCAAGAAAGTTTTAAAAATGTGAAGATGGTAATTTTTCTGGAGCATACTTTAGAGGTAAGTGATATTGCAGATGCAGTGTGGAGGTTTTCGAACAATGTGGATCCACGGAGAGATAATTTTATTTATCCTGGTTCTGATTCAGGTGAAGTCAATCACATTGCTTTTGATGGTACACGCAAAACAAAAGAGTTTGATGGCTTCGATCGCGACTGGCCGAATATTTTAGCATCGGATGAAGCTACCATTAAACGTGTTGATGAAATTTGGGATAAATTAGGTCTGGGACCGTTTTTAATATCGCCATCTTTGAAATACAGAAAGCAGCTTTATAAAGGTGGTGCGGTTGTGGAGGAGTAGAAAAGGTCATTGAGGTCATTAAGTCATTGATAAAGTGTCAATTTTACATTCTAATTTTACATTATACATTTTACATTCCTAATTTCACATTTTACGTTATACATTTTACATTTCACGTTATACATTTTACATTTCACATTCAAAAATTCCCTGCCAAAAGGTATTATCCTTCTGAAATAAATTTCCCTCAAGTAGAATATTGATCATTGGTCGCTATCGCTGCGGAAGGTCATTGAAAAAGTCATTGGGTATTTGAAGTCACATTGTAGAATGTAAAATGTAAAGTAACAAATTCACAATCCTGACAAAAATCATATTCTAAAACCACCAGCCAGCTTACTTTTGCGTTTCATCAATTTACCAGGAGATGGAGGTACAAAGAAGTAAGGTGGCTCCGGAGAGGGAGTTACTGAGTTGTTTTCATTGCGGCGATACCTGCAGGGAGGATACCATTCATGCCCATGAAAAGGTGTTTTGCTGTGAGGGTTGTAAGCTCGTTTTTGAGATTTTAGATGAGAACAATCTTTGTAATTACTATGCGCTGAATGCTACTCCTGGTAGCACAGATACGAAAAAACTTCATAGTACACGGTACGATTTTTTGGAGGATGAGAAGGTTAAACAAAAACTGATCTCCTTTACGGATGGCAACATCACCAACATCACACTATTCATTCCTCAAATTCATTGCAGTTCCTGTATATGGTTACTGGAGCATTTATATAAGCTCGATACCGGTGTAAAACGATCCACTGTTAACTTCCTCAAGAGAGAAGTGAGTTTAGTATATAAGGAGGATGAAACGAACTTAAGGAAAATAGCTGAGCTTCTCGACCAAATAGGATACACTCCGCATATCAGTCTTGAAAATTTAGACAAGAAAAACCAGGCTTCCTCCAACAAAACCGTTTATTATAAATTAGGTGTTGCATTTTTTTGTTTTGGCAACATCATGCTATTGAGTTTTCCCGAATACTTTGGGTTAGAAGAATTAGTGGATTCAGAATTTCGAAAATTATTTGGCTATCTCGAATATTTTATTGTCGTTACCGGTGTTACTTTATGCAGACACAGATTTTTTTAAGTCTGCTGTTGCCGGATTGCGTCAGGGAAGATTAAACATGGATTTTCCTATCTCACTGGGAATTGTGGTGATGTATGGAAGAAGTTTGTTTGAAATACTTTCAGGCTCCGGCTCGGGCTACATGGATACCTTTGCGGGACTCATTTTCTTCATGCTTTCAGGAAGGCTATTCCAGAACAAGACCTATGAACGGTTATCCTTTGAGCGCGATTATAAATCTTATTTCCCCGTTGCCATTACTGTAGTAGAAAACGGTAAAGAAATTTCCAAGGCTGTTTCGGAGGTTAAGCGTGGTGACAGAATAATCATTCGTAATGAGGAATTAATTCCTGCTGATGCAATTATAATAAAAGGAGAAGCAAACATTGATTACAGTTTTGTAACGGGTGAGAATATACCCATTCCGAAAAAAAGCGGCGATCGCATTTATGCCGGTGGAAAACAGATGGGACCAACAATTGAACTGGAGGTGATCAATGAAGTTTCACAGAGTAAACTAACTCAATTGTGGAATGAGAGTAATTTCGGCAATGAAAATGCAGACAAAAACATCAATTCAGTAGTGGATCGAGTGAGCAAAATATTTTCGGTTGTTGTGATTTTAATTGCACTAGGTGCAGGTGGCTGGTATTTCTTTCACAATGATTTACCTAAGGCATTAAATTCGTTTACTGCAGTTCTTATTATCACTTGTCCTTGTGCCCTGGCCCTCTCCTACCCTTTTACATTAGGAAACAGCATTCGTATTCTTGGTAATAAAAAGTTTTACTTAAAAAATACCGGAGTCATTGAAAAACTGTCGCACATAAATACGATTGTGTTCGACAAAACAGGAACCTTGACAAAAGCAGGTGATGCAGTTATTGAATTCATAGGTAAAATCCCCAACGACAAACAAAAAGTTTACATCCATTCATTAACGTCCAACTCCACACATCCGTTAAGCAGACTATTAACCAAACATCTGAATCAAAATACAAGGAGTCAAATCAGTAATTACGTTGAAGTTGCCGGTAAAGGAATTGAAGGAAATATTGAGGGAAACATCATTAAAATAGGATCATCTGCTTTTGTAAATGGTTATGAGATTTCGGATGCAATGGATGCCACCAAGACTACGGTTCATTTGTCGATTAATAACGAGTACTTAGGATATTATACCGTTAGCAGCATTTACCGCGAAGGTTTGGCAGGCACCATCAATAAACTGGGTCAAAAGTAAGGAGATGCATTTACTCTCGGGGGATAATAATTCTGAACGTCAAAATCTCACCAACTACTTTGGGAATAGTGATAACATGCATTTTAACCAGTCGCCCTCCGACAAACTTTCCTTTATTAAGCAATTACAACAAGAAGATAAAAATGTAATGATGCTCGGTGACGGATTGAATGATGCAGGTGCTTTGATTCAGAGCAATGCAGGCATTGCAGTGTCAGATAATATCAATAATTTTTCACCGGCCTGTGATGGGATTTTAGATGCTTCCGAATTTGAACGATTGCCTGTGTTTTTACGATTCGCTCAATCATCAATGAAAATTATTTACACCAGTTATGCAATTTCCTTTTTATATAACTGCGTGGGCATCTGGTTTGCGATTCAGGGCAACCTATCTCCACTTTTTGCTGCTGTAATTATGCCCTTAAGCACAGTTACAATCATTCTATTCACCACCCTAACCAGTAATTTGGTGGCCTTTAAACAAGGATTAAGCTCTTAATTTTCAATCACATTACATTTTCCTGACAATATATGACAAAAGTCACTTTTATCCCTGATTCAAGTCATGTCGCCCCTTAAGCCACAAGAGTATTTTTGGCACTTATAAAATTATGTCTATCCAATGAGCGCATTATTTCTATTAATTGGTATCAGTTTATTAGTTGCCATTGGATTTTTAATCGCTTTTATATGGTCGGTAAAAAAGGGTCAGTATGAAGATGAATACACACCTGCCATACGAATGTTACTTGATGATAATAACACAACAAAAGAAGAAACCAAACCATAAAAAGCAATTTATAAACATATGGAATTAGAAAAGTTTTATTATGATAACAAGATCGTCAGAAATTTCGCTTTTGCGACAATCATCTGGGGATTTGTTGGGATGCTGGTGGGGCTCATTGCAGCTATACAGTTAATCTGGCCTGTATTTAATTTCGATTTACCTTATACTACATTTGGAAGGATTCGACCGCTGCATACCAACGCGGTTATTTTTGCTTTTGTTGGAAATGGAATTTTTACAGGAGTTTACTATTCATTACAGCGATTGACAAAAGCCAGAATGTTCAGTGACTTGCTGAGCAATATTAATTTTTGGGGCTGGCAGTTAATTATTGTTGCAGCGGCTGTGACTTTACCACTGGGAATGACAACAGGTAAAGAATACGCCGAACTCGAGTGGGTAATTGATATTGCGATTACACTACTTTGGGTGGTGTTCGGAATAAATATGATGGGAACCATCATCAAACGGCGCGAGAAACATTTGTATGTTGCCATTTGGTTTTACATAGCCACATTTGTAACGGTTGCAGTTTTGCATATTGTAAATTCTTTTGAATTACCGGTTAGTTTATTTAAAAGTTATTCTGTTTATGCAGGTGTACAGGATGCATTGGTGCAATGGTGGTATGGTCACAATGCCGTAGCATTCTTTTTAACCACTCCGTACCTAGGATTGATGTATTACTTTGTTCCGAAAGCAGCCAACAGACCGGTATATTCTTACAGATTATCAATTATTCACTTTTGGGCATTGATTTTCTTATATATCTGGGCAGGTCCTCACCACTTACTCTATACTTCACTTCCTGATTGGGCACAATCATTGGGAACAGTTTTCTCAATTATGCTTATTGCTCCATCATGGGGTGGTATGATTAACGGTTTGCTCACATTAAGAGGAGCGTGGGATAAAGTCCGCGAAAGCATTGTATTGAAATTTATGGTGGTTGCCGTAACAGCTTATGGTATGTCAACCTTTGAAGGACCAATGCTATCATTAAAAAATGTAAATGCAATAAGCCACTTCACCGACTGGACCATAGCTCACGTTCACATTGGTGCTTTAGGATGGAATGGATTTTTAACCTTTGGTATGTTATACTGGTTGATACCAAGAATATTCAGAACAGAATTGCACTCCAAGAAACTTGCAGGATTTCACTTCTGGATTGGAACAATAGGAATTCTATTTTATGCGATTCCATTATATTGGGCAGGATTCACACAAAGCTTAATGTGGAAAGAATTTACGGATGATGGATTCTTAAAATACCCGAACTTTCTGGAAACAGTTACTCAAATTATTCCAATGTATCGCTTGAGAGTTGTTGGTGGTTCCTTGTATCTGATAGGAGTGATTGTAATGATGTATAATCTTTTCAAAACTGCAGGAGCGGGAAGTTTACTTGCTAATGAAGAGGCGGAAGCTCCAGCATTGATTAAGCAATCTGCAATTCATAATCCAGGTGAACACTGGCACAGGAAATTGGAAAGAAAACCAATGATGATGCTAGTTGCAAGTTTGATTGTGATACTTATTGGAGGAATAGCTGAAATGGTTCCAACCTTCCTCATCAAATCCAATATCCCAACTATTAGCAGTGTAAAACCCTACACACCACTTGAACTGGAAGGAAGAGATATTTACATTAGAGAAGGCTGTTACAATTGTCACTCGCAAATGGTTCGTCCGTTCCGTTCAGAGACTGAACGTTATGGAGAATATTCCAAAGCGGGAGAGTTTGTCTACGATCACCCCTTCCAATGGGGATCAAAACGAACCGGCCCTGATTTACATCGTGTAGGAGGAAAATATCCTGACTCATGGCATTTCAATCACATGGAAGATCCTACAACAATGTCGCCGGGTTCACTCATGCCTCCTTACCCCTGGTTGCATTGAAGATGAATTGGATCTTTCAGATTTGCCATCTAAGATAAGAGCTATGCAAACTTTGGGAGTTCCATATCCTGCAGGCTACGATCAACAAGCTTCTGCAGATGCCAAAAAACAGGCTGACCAAATAACAGCCAACCTTGCTAAAGATGGCATTGAAATAATGAGTGACCGTGAAATCATTGCCATGATTGCCTATCTGCAAAGATTAGGAACCGATATTAAAGCTGAACCTAAAACCGCTGCCAAATGAAATTCATCAACTATCTCACATCAATTTCTGATATCGAAATCTTTCCAATGATTTCATTGATGACCTTCTTCGTATTCTTTATTCTGGTTGGAATTAAAGTCTCGATGATGGATAAAACAACAATAGAAGAGACAGAAAATCTTCCTCTTGAAAACGATAACAAAGTTTATTAAAAACGGGATATACCATTTAAACTTTATGAAAAAGAAACTGATAAATATATGTATGTTGATGGCAACTACCAGTGTTGCCATAGCTCAACAAGCAACTACAACAGCGGCAAAAGTTCCTTCTCAAATACCCGGAATTGTTTCGGATCCGATGAACTATGTGATCCTGTTTACCATAGTGATACTGCTGGCTACCATTTTGGTAATGTCACGTGTGATCCGTTTGCTCACCTGGCAAATAGCAGGCAAACCACAACCGGTTGTTGTTGCTGAGGAAACCAGGCAGGTAAAAGTAAAAAAAGAAACATTCTGGAGTAAATTTAATGATGCCGTTCCTGTTGAAAAGGAAGCTGATGTATTGTTGGATCATGATTATGATGGAATTAAAGAACTAGACAACAATTTGCCACCCTGGTGGAAGTATGGTTTTTACTTAACAATAATTTTTGCATTCATTTATATGATTCATTATCATGTTGTGGGATCAGGAACTGTGCAGTTGGATGAATACAATGCACAATTGGCAGAAGCTGATTTGCAAAAACAAGAACGATTGAAACTCGCAGCTAATAATGTTGATGAAAACTCAGTTACTGTATTAATAGCTGACGCTGATTTATCGGCAGGAAAGAAAATTTACACCGAAAAATGTTTGGTATGTCATGGGAAAGCTGGAGAAGGAAATGTAGGGCCCAATTTGACAGATGATTACTGGATTCATGGTGGAAATATAAAAGATGTATTTAAAATTGTTAAATACGGATTCCCTTCAAAAGGAATGATCTCCTGGCAGAGTCAATTGAATCCTGTTCAAATGCAACAGGTTTCCTCTTATATAAAAAGTATAAAAGGAACAAATCCTGCGAATCCAAAAGAACCACAAGGCACTGTATATTCTGAGGATGGAAATGTAGTAGCAGACTCGGCTTCAACATCTGTAAATGATTCGACTTTTGTGGTAGGAGCAGATAGTAGTTTTGCTATCAACTAACCAAATGTAGTTAATACAACATGATTAAAACATGTCACTAAAATAAAACTAAGAAGGTGCAAAAAATAATATGAAACCGGAAAATACCAATGATGAATCATTTCGCGACTCGGTTTCGACAATTGATGCGAAAGGGAAGAGGTTTTGGATTACTCCACAAAAACCCAAAGGATGGTATTATGATGCACGCAAGTGGGTAAGTTATGTATGTTTGCTATTGCTATTTGGGATTCCATTCATAAAGGTGAATGGAAATCCTCTTTTATTACTGAATGTTCTTGAGAGAAAATTTATTATTTTCGGATTAATTTTCTGGCCTCAGGATTTTTTTCTTTTCGGACTTACCATGCTCACTTTTGTGGTATTTATTGTGTTGTTCACCTCTATATTCGGACGATTGTGGTGCGGATGGACATGTCCACAGACTATATTTATGGAAATGGTTTTCAGAAGAATTGAGTACTGGATAGAGGGTGATGGAGCACAACAAAAATTACTAAATAAATCTGAATGGACTACAGATAAAATAACCAAGAAGTTCAGCAAACACATAATTTTCTTTATAATTTCTTTCATAATTGCGAATACTTTCCTGGCTTATATTATTGGAATTGATGAGTTAGAAAAAATTGCAACCGAACCCATCGATCAGCATCTAAGTGGCTTCTTTGCAATAATGATTTTCTCCGGTGTATTCTACGGAGTATTTGCTCATTTCAGAGAACAGGTTTGTTTAGTGGTGTGTCCTTACGGAAGGCTTCAAGGAGTATTGCTTGATAAAAACTCAATTGTAGTAGCGTATGACTATGTAAGAGGAGAACCACGGAAACATTTTAAAAAGAATGAAGAGCGCCGGGCAGGTGATTGTATTGATTGCCATCAGTGTGTGAGAGTTTGCCCTACAGGAATTGACATCCGCCACGGAACGCAACTCGAATGCATAAATTGTACGGCATGTATTGATGCCTGCGACAATATTATGGATAGCGTTGGAATGAATAAAGGACTGATAAGATACGCAAGTGAAGATGGCATTGCTAAAAAGCAGAAGCTCAGATTTACTACCAGAATAGCATTATACACTGTATTACTCACACTATTGCTTACCGGACTGGGTGCAGGAATTGCCTTACGTTCTGATACTGAAACTACTATTTTGAGAACTCCGGGAATGTTGTTTCAGAAACAAAATGATGGACGCATAAGTAATCTTTACAATTTTAAAATTGTAAATAAAACAACAAAAGATTTCCCTTTGAGCTTTCGATTAGAAAACATTAAGGGGGAGATTAAGCTAATCGGAACAGATCAAATTACTGCAAAAAATCAAAATATATCTGAAGGAGAGTTTTTTGTGATAGTGGATGCGGAAGAGCTTCCTGAAAGGAAAACCAAAATTAAGATTGGCGTTTATTCAGGAGATGAAAAAATTGAAACAGTAAAAACCAATTTCATGGGTCCATCAGGTAAGCACATGAAAGGTAAAAACCATAAAGAAGATGAAGATTAACTGGGGTTACAGAGTCACCATCCTCTATGTAGGATTTGTAGGACTGATTATTTATTTTGTTACCAGAAGTATGAATGAAAAAGTGGAACTTGTAGCCACCGATTACTATGCACAGGAACTAAAATATCAGGATAAAATTGAGAGCATACAAAGAAATAATGATCTCCAGCAGCCTACCATGATCAACTATGATGAGAGAGGACTTACTGTATCATTTCCAAATGAATTAAAGGGTGGTGCCATCAAAGGCAACATTCATATCTTTCGTCCTTCTGATGATACCAAAGACGTGATAATCGAAATCAATGCTGATGAAACAATGGTACAGAATATTTCAACAGAAAATCTCTCCAAAGGAATGTACCGAGTTAAGGTGGATTATACAGCAGGGGGTCACTCCTATTTCACGGAGAAGCAAATTGTAATTAGGTAAATAAAAAATGTTTCAATTTTCGGCATTACTAATCGGATTTTTAGGTAGCTTTCATTGCGTTGCGATGTGTGGACCTATTGCATTAGCACTCTCAGGTGGATCGGAAAACAATGCCAAATATTTGTTGGGGAGATCAATTTATAATCTCGGTCGTATTTTCACATATGGTGTAATTGGGCTGATAGCCGGTATGCTCGGTCATACGTTGTTAATGGCAGGATTTCAAAAAAGTATATCTATTGCTATTGGAGCTTTTATGATCATATCGGTAATCACTATTTACTATTTGCCGATAAAGTCGGGAACGAATGTGGTGTCGCTAAAAATAAATGCATTTTTAAAAAAGGTTTTTAGCGGTGTTATCAAAAAAAAGAATACCACTTCACTTTTTATTGCAGGCATGGCTAACGGTGTGTTGCCATGTGGATTTGTTTACATTGCTCTTGCAGGTGCTGCAGCCACTCAGGAACCGTTTTCAGGAGCAGGTTATATGATTATGTTCGGAATGGGGACTTTCCCTGCGATGATGGCTGTTTCTGCTTTCGGAAAAGTAGCAGGATTGAAAGCAAGATCATTTTTAGTTAAGGCTGCACCTGTGTTGATGATCGTTTTAGGCTTGATTTTTATTTACAGAGGTTACAACATGAAGGACAACACATGTTGTAGTCATGGAAAGAAAAGCATTACTGAAATTTCTAAATAAAGATTTCCTTTCAGTAATTTTTGAATTAAAGGGAAAACTGCTTATATTTACTTAATAAAATTTTATAGTTATGAAACGAATCAATATTTCATCGGGTTCACCTTGGGAAGATGTGGTAGGCTATTCAAGGGCAGTAAGAATAGGTAATATAGTTGAAGTATCGGGAACTACTGCAGTAGAAAATGGTGCAGTGATTGGCATTCACGATTATTATACGCAAACTAAATTTATACTTGAGAAAATTGAAAAAGCACTAAATGAAGCCGGATGTGAAATGAAAGATGTAGTACGCACCCGAATATATGTGTGTGATATTTCAAAGTGGGAAGAAGTAGCACGCGCGCACGCAGAATTTTTTAAAGGCATTAAACCGGCAGCTACAATGGTGGAAGTTAGTAAACTAATTGCTCCTGAAATCTTAGTAGAAATCGAAGCAAGCGCGATTCTCAGTGAGAGGTAGGCGATCGCGGTAGGCGGTGGCGGATGGCGGTGGCGATTTTAAGATTTCAGGCGGCATTCTTCAGAGGATGAAAGAGAAAATCAGCAATCTCTTTTGGTAAGGAAAGGCAGCACAGTCTATACTATAAAACTACAAAACCAATAAACCACAAAACTGTAAAACTAATAAACCTGCCTGACATCGCCAAGCAAAAGCTGGACTTTGTCTTGGCAGGCAGGCCTGCCTGACATCGCCAAGCAAAAGCTGGACTTTGTCTTGGCAGGCAGGCTAATAAACCAATAAACTAACCTTTGTCTATGGCCAAAATCCCAATGCGCTATAGCTAGCGGCGAGTTTGTTGATACCACTCACAAAAGCCGCTGTTCTTAAATCATCTATATTAGCAATGGAATTACGGATGCTTCTGATTTCATTGTACGAGGCAATCATTGTTTCTTCGAGACCTGATTTTACCAGATCTCTTTCGTTGGCTCCGTGAACGATTAGTGCACGTTGTATTTGATCAAGTTTTTTTCCTGTTACTTGTTCAACAGCACCTACCAAATGAGCAGTTTGAATTTCCTGAAAACGTTTTTCCATTCTGCCAAAGCGAACATGTGAGAGGTTTTTCAACCATTCGAAATAAGAAACTGTAACCCCCCCTGCATTCAAATATAAATCAGGAATAATCATTACTCCTTTTTTATTTAAAATATCTTCAGCTTCTTTTGTAACAGGACCATTTGCACCTTCAGCAATCACTCGTGCTTTAATTCTGTTTGCATTTTCTTTCGTTATCTGATTCTCCAAAGCAGCAGGAATTAAAACATCACATTCTAACTCAAGTACTTCTCCTGAATTTTTATAATTTTTTGCACCGGGAAAATCAAGAATGGAGCCGGTTTCTTTTCGATGATTAAATACTTTATCGATATCAAGTCCATTGACATCATAAATACCGCCTTCGCGTTCAGCAATACCAACAATGATACCTCCACCTTCCATACAAAATTTAGAAGAAAAATATCCTACATTACCAAGTCCTTGCACAATAATTTTTTTTCCTTCTATACCCGGTTCCAATCCTAATTTCTTCATGTCTTCTTTGTTATCGAGAGCTTCTCTCACACCAAAGAATAAACCCATTCCTGTTGCCTCTGTTCTACCTTGAATCCCACCTTGTCCGAGCGGTTTTCCCGTAACGCAACCGAGAGCATTTATTTCATCATGTTTAAAAGTTGCATAGGTATCAGCAATCCAAGCCATTTCACGAGGGCCTGATCCATAATCAGGTGCAGGAACATCAATACCCGGGCCAATCATATTTCTTTTGATAAGTTCAGTGGTATAGCGCCGAGTAATTTTTTCGAGATCTTTGACTTGCAATTTAGCAGGATCAATTTTAATACCTCCTTTTGCTCCTCCAAAAGGTACGTCTACAACAGCACATTTAAAAGTCATAAGAGTTGCAAGAGCTTCCACTTCTTGTTCATCCACCATTTCACTGTAACGTATACCTCCTTTGGTAGGAGTTTTATGATGGCTGTGCTGCACTCTAATTCCTTCAATTACTTGTACCTCGCCATTAATTTCAACCGGGAATTTAAACTTATAAATTCCATTGCATACTTTGATCTGTGCAAGCAATCCCTTTGAATGGCTAGTGAATGCAGCAGCCTTATCAAAATAGGAATGAACATCATTTAGAAACTTGGAGCCTTCACTCATAAAATTGGGTAGATTTTAAGATTAATATTTTAGTTAGATTGATTTTTGTTTATTATATATTGAAGTCGGATAACAGCGCTTCAGAATTAAAAAACCTAATGTTTTTTGAATTGGAAAATGCAGCAAGAGTAGCAATATACTCTGGAGATTCATTCCATGAAGTCATATACAAATCATGATGTCCATGAGGAGGTAATGGAACTGTAGATAATTTTCCGGAGAAATCGAGTTCCTTAAGTTTGTCGTTGATACCTTCGCCTGTTAATTTCAACCAGGCTTCTTTTCGTGTCCACACTTGATAGAAATAATCAGAGTCCTCATTATTTTTAAGTGTTCTCAGATGCACCAATTCATTGGCATGATAATTTGCTTCCGCAAATCCATCCATATCAAAATCAGGAATAATTTTTTCGACATCAACACCGACATCAGAATTAAAACCAATGGCCACTAAAATTTTATTTCCTGAGTGAGAGATGTTAAAATGCAATTTAAATGGCGAACCAGCCAGTACAGGTTTTTGGTTCACTATTGGTGACAAATCTAATTTAGATGCATCAATAGAAGTATAATGAGCAAGCAATTTCCTAATCAAAACATGGCCTGCTTCATAAACACGTTTATCTTTTTCAAAATGATATCTGGTAGCCCGGTTCAGTTCATCGTTAGATAACAAATAGGGTGCTTCTCTCAAAAAAGGATCATCGAAATGAATAGTATGAGACCACACATGAATTTCATCGTGAAGGTTCCCTCTTTGAGGCATTTTATGTTCCCTGCTGATGTCCTTTAAATTACTGAAATGAAGTTTCATACATGGGAAATTTGGCTACGAATATACTACAAAAATCAAAGTAGTGCTGCCGAAAACATTCCTCCGGCTCTTTTGTCTCCATTTTTAGGATTTTCTGAATGCAAATGATCCAAATATTCTTTCAGTTTGAGCGAAACCACTACGTTATAAGGCTCATCAGTAATAATGGTATCATTGTTACACCCCTCAATGATAGTAGTTTCAATTTTACCTTTGATAAGTCTGTCCCACCCAAGGTATTCATTATAAAAAGCTTCAATTGGATCGGCCGTTCTAAAAATCACCAAAGAACCGTTATAAATATGTGTCGGATGGTAATTGAGAAGAGCCAGTGAATGAATAGTCCTCAAGTCATTTCCAACTTCTAACACCGGTTCATCAATTTGAATCTCAGGAATAACCGGAGCTTTTTCAGAGGGAAGCAGACCTTTTGCCTTGGTAAAAATCTTTTTGCCAAGATTCATATTCTTTTCAATCGCGTAGTTAAACTTATCGCCCATTTCCATTTTCATGAACTTATTGAGTTCATTTTTGACCTTGTAAATGGTTGGGTTTTCGGGCGGTGCGTAGTTATTTAACATCCCCAAGAAGGCAACTTTTTCACCTTGAGTCTCTAAAATTGCGGCCATTTCAAAAACTACCATACCACTAAAACATAAACCAATCAAGTGATAAGGGCCAATTGGTTGAGCTTCTTTCATCACACCAATGTAGTAGCGAGCCATCTCTTCAATGGAAGTATGTGGTTCTTGTTTATTATCGAGACCACGTGGCTGAATAGCATAAACAGGCTGATTTTCACCTAGATGCTTCACTAAAACTCTCCACCTATGAACGTTTCCGTTATGCATATGGATACAAAACAAAGGAGGCAAAGAACCTTTTTTCTGTAAAGGTACAAGGCACGACCAAGGTTTTGTTGACTCTTCGGAATTAATAATACGGGCTAAATCTTCAATAGTAGAAGCCCTAAATATAACTGATAACTGTACTTTAACACCTAACTGCTTTTCCACCTCATTAAACATTTTCACTCCAATTATTGAGTGTCCCCCCAATTCAAAGAAATTATCTTTCCTTCCAACTTTTTCCAGACCCAGAACTGAACACCAGATATTGGCAAGAACTTCTTCAATGCCCGTTTTGGGTTCTTCGTAGGAATCCATTCTACCGGAAGTAATTTTTCCAGGTAGAGGTAATGCCTTTCTATCAATCTTACCATTAACAGTTAGCGGAATTTCATCCAAAAAAACAAAAGCAGAAGGCACCATATAATCCGGAAGGTTTTTCCTAAGTTGGTCTTTGATATCTTCAGAAGAAGTGGTGGTTCCGGAATTCAAAACGATGTAGGCTACCAGTTTTTTATCACCTGGCTCATCTTCACGGGTAATTACTGTTTGCTCCTTTACGCATTGCAAGGTCAATAATTGGGATTCGATTTCGCCTAATTCAATTCGATAACCTCTTACTTTAACTTGATTATCTATTCGACCTAAAAATTCTACTTCACCATTTAAACGATGACGTGCAAGATCGCCTGAATCGTACAATCTCATGGGTTCACCATTAATAGTAAGAATCTGAAATTTTTCAGAAGTGAGATCAGGGCGATTATGATATCCACGCGCTAAACCACCACCGGTAATAAACAATCTTCCGACAACACCCGGTGGAAGAGGCTGGAGATTGGCATCTAAAATAAATAGTTCCGCATTATCAATTGGCTTTCCTATTGTTAGTGCATCGGATGGAACAACCACATCCTTTATAACACAACCAACAGTTGCTTCTGTTGGGCCGTACTCATTAACAATTTCCATTGCAGGGTTTATACTCTGCAAAATTTCAACATGTCGGGTAGTTAACTCCTCTCCTCCTACTATGGCCTTTTTAATTTTATCGGTTTTTAATGCTAAATTTTCCAAAACCAAAATATGGGCCGGTGTCATTTTGATAACATCGACTTTTGATTTTGAGTCAAAAGAATCTCTCAGAATATCCGGCACATCAGCATGTTGATTAAAAATAGTTAGTGATTTCCCTCGTGTTAACGTACAGAAAATACTCGTAACCGTTAGATCAAAAGAAAGGGAACTATACAACCCAAAATTTCCATACTCTTTGTTACCGAAATAATAATTGTTGCACCAAGAAATATAATTTACTACTGTGTAGTGTTCAACAATAACTCCTTTAGGATTGCCGGTTGAACCGGAAGTATAAATAACATAACATGTATTTCGTGGAGATACAACAGTATCGGACTTAGACATTGATAGTTTCTTCAACAACTGATCAAAATCTTCACAGCAAATTACTTTTGCATTTCCTGCTCCAATTATATCTACTAAACTCTTCTGTGTAATAACTACAGGTGCGTTACAATCTTTTATAAGGTAAGAAACTCTATCGGCAGGATATCCAATATCAATTGGAACATAAGCGCCACCTGCCTTAAGAATTCCCAGAATAGAGATCATCAAATCGATTGAACGCTCCATAAATACTCCTACCATAATATCAGGTCCTACATCCAAAGAAATGAGATGAGCGGCTAATTGGTTCGCACGGTCATCAAGATCTTTATAGGAAATAGAAGTATCGCCAAAAATTAATGCAATGTTTCCGGGAGTTTTAATTGCAGCAGTTTCAAACAATTCGTGAATACAAACGGAAGGGTAAACGGTTTCTTTACCTTTCCAATCGTGAAAAAGCAATTTTTTTTCTTTATCCGTAAGCAGATTATAAAAAGCAATTTTTCCTTCAGGATTTTGCGAAATACTCCTTAACAATTCCACAAACTCATTCACCCGATTCAACATCATTTGATCATCGAACAAATCAGTGTTATAGGTACATTCAAGAGTCATTTCTCTCCCTGAACCGGCAGCATTTATGAAAAATTCGAAATTTTCGTAGTGTCGTGGGTTAGTTGTAAATGTATAGGTACAACCCTCAAAATCTACTCCGTTTGTAATACCTAAATCCACGTTGAAAGAAACAGGTACTAATGGAATTCTACTGGGATCACGCGGAATATTTAACTTTTGAATAAGGCTACCGAAAGTGTAACGTTGATGATCGTAAGCATCTAAAATTTCAGGCTTTCTATATTTTAAATATTCGTTAAATGAAGAATGAGAATTAATTTTACTTCTTAAAGGCAGTAGATTTACACAATGACCTATCAAATTTTGCTTCCCTTCGAGCGATTGCCCTGCTGCAGCCAAACCTACAACAACATCTTCACTGCCTGTAATGCGGTGCATAAATATTTCAAATGCAGCAACGAATGTAGCTACAAAAGAGGTTCCTTGTTTAGCGCCAATTTTTTTTATAGAATCAATCAGATCAGGATTAACTTCAACATCAACTCGCTTTGCAGAATAAGTTCTGAGAGCAGGTCGTTGTTTGTTGAGCGGTAATTCCATAGCAGGAATATTTCCCTGGTATTGCTTCAACCAATAATTCTCCACTTCAGCCGACTCTTTCGACTTTAAATAATGTTGTTCTTCGTTGGCATATTCAACATACGAAATAGCAGGCTCATCAATGTACTCTATCCCTTTTACAAGAGCAGAGTACATTTTACTTAGGTCTTGCATAATAATTCCTAATGACCATCCATCGCAAACAATATGATGAAAAGTAAGAATTAACTGATGCTTGGTAGGATTAAAACGTACAACTGAAATTTTTCCCAGTGGACCTTTTGCAAGATCAAAATCATGTTCTGCCTCTCCAACAAGTATTTCAGCAACTTTTGCAGAAACATTCTCATCACTAATTGAAGACAAATCAATTAGCGGAACTTCAAGGATAACTGAATTCGAAATTTGCATTTCCATTCCATCATCACTGAATGTTGAACGCAAAGCAGGATGCCTCTCAAACAAAAGTTGAACAGCTTTCTGCAAATGTTCAACATGAAAAATTCCTTTCAAATGAAGTGAAACAGATTCGTTATAGGCGCAATTAGCAGCATGACCGCCAAATTGAACGTTCGTCCATATTTCACGCTGTGCTTCGGTGGTAGCCGCACGAATAGTTTCTGATCCGGCAAAGGGATCAAAGTCAACAGAATTAAAAACCAAATCATTGTTATGATTTGAATCCGAAATTTTCATAATCGAAAATAAATATGCTTAACTATAAATAACATTTATGCTTTTAAAACTTGCTTGTACTTTCCGGGACGTTGCGGGTCAGGAACAAACCAACCGGGATTTCCCTGAGCATCTTTTCCTAACATGGCACCGGGAATAGGCGGAGCTGAACTATCAGCACCATGAATTTTATGTCCATTTACAGGAACATTATTTACATTGCTTTGACTTGGTAGAAACCCAGCTTTTTGAAGTTCAGTTATTGATTCAATATATTTGGAGATAACAAAATCAACATCCGCTTCAGTAAACGCATCCGTAAAGAAACAAGGGAACCCATCATAAATGTGAACACCTTTTTCACGCAACATTAAAAATAACAATTCACCAAAAGGTTGTTCAACATCCCACTTAACTTTAAACAGAGAACCGAAATTAACAAGATGAAATGGCGCACCGGTTTTAGATGTGAAATCATTAACTGTATTAACTAATTTATCGGTATAACCATTCAACTTATCATAAATAGTCATGCCTCTTTCTTTCAAGTGAAGAAGCACAGCTTTTGCCGCTGCCAACGCTAGTGGATGACGAACGAAAGTTCCTGCAAAATAAGTAACACCTACTTCAGGAACTGAGTTATCACCAAATTGCCAATTTCCTCCATCCAATGCATCCATATATTCTTTTTTACCGGCAATTACACCGATAGGCATTCCGCCACCAACTACTTTTCCATACGTTCCTAAGTCGGCTTTAACATCATAAAACGATTGCGCTCCTCCGGGCAATAAACGGAAGCCGGTAATTACTTCATCAAAAATAAGAAGACATTCATTTTTCTCAGTAATTTTTCGAACTTCTTGTAAGAATGCTTTTGGCTTAAAATCAGCACGTCGACTTTGAATGGGTTCAACCATTACAGCCGCGATTTCATCAGCACGTTGACGAATTATTTCCAATGTCTCATCGGTACCATAATCTAACACCAGCATATTTTCAACTGCTTCAGGCATAATTCCAGCAGAAGCAGGGAACGATTTTAATTTTTTTGTTCCTCTTACAATCACTTCATCATTGATACCATGATAGGATCCATTAAAACAAACAATAATACTTCTTCCGGTAACAGTTCGGGCTATACGCATAGCACCTAAAACAGCTTCAGAACCGGTATTACAAAATCCCGCTCTGTCGTAACCGGTAAATTCACAAATCAATTTAGCAACTTCACCTGCAAGTGGATGCTGAGGACCCAATTCAATACCCTTTTTTAATTGTTCTTCAACTGCTTTCATAATTATTGGCGAACCATAACCAAGGAAGTTAGATCCAAATCCGTTGAGTACGTCAACATATTCGTTTCCATCAATATCCCACATACGACATCCTAAGGAACGATCAACAACAACTTGATAAATTAATTCTTTAATAGTAGGTTTAAAACCTGTTACCACGCGAGGATCGGCAAGGTGTGCCCTATGTTCTTGTGTATAAGATTTCGATTTTGCAGTTTTTGAATTATATCTTGAAGTAAATTCACTAATCCATTTTTTTTGCTCTACAGAAAGTTCTGTTGATGCCGCTTTTTCAATTCGGGCAATGGCCCCAAATGGCTTAGATAATTCTGCCTTTTCATTTTCACTAACATCAGCGAGACTCAATTTTTCAGATGCAGGTTTATCATTATTTGATGAGGGTGGTTTACTTTCAGGTTGAGCCGGAGGAGCAGCATTAGGCTGCATCATAGCAGAAGCTATATTTGAACCACCCATCATTGCCAGCTGTTGTTGCATCACTTGTAATTGCTGATTGATGAGCCATTGCATTGATCCCGGAGCAGCATTACCGACAGGTTGTGGAGCAAATTGCATAGGCTGCGATTGTGGCATTGCAGTCCGTTGTTGTGGAGCAGCGGCGGCAACAGGAGCAGCAAATGCATCTGGAGGAAGTGCTTTGTCAAGATGATCTGATAAGGCGTCAAGCGAAGAAATGCTTTCATTGAGTTGGCGAAACGTGATTTTCGTTCCGTACTTTTTTGAAATCGTTAAAGCTGCTTGAGTTAGAAACAAGGAATCCATTCCAAGTTCCATAAAAGAAGAAGCAGAATCGACATTAGCCAATTCAATTCCGGAAGCTTCTTCCATTACAATTTTTAATTCAGCAATGATTCGGTCTTTGCGCGAAGGCGTGTTCATATCTGTTGAAATTATATTTTGTGTAAAATCTGTGTTTGTAAATTGATCTTGCGAATAATATTGTTCATCTGTAACAAAAGGATTGTATGGATGAAATGTATTTAAAGGTTGCCCGTTTGGAATAGGATCAACCCAATAACGTTTTAATTCGAATGGATAAGTAGTTAAAGGAATATGTTTCCGTTGTTCCAGAGCATAAAAATCTTTCCAGTTAATGGTGATACCCGACATCCAAAGTTGACCAATTGCCATGAGCATAGTATTCCATTCAGCATCATTTTCGGCTGTATCAGGTAACGAAGGAAATGCAAATTGCTTTTTCAGATCAGTAGCTTGTTGTTTCGCTAATGTAGATGCAGTATTTCGTGGCCCCATCTCAAGTAGAACCAAAGAAGGATTAGTATTCCAAATTGTTTTTATACCGGCTGCAAAACGAACCGGTAAACGAAGATGTTTCGACCAATAACCCGGATCGGTAGCTTGCTCATCGGTTAACCATTCAGAAGTCGCTGTAGAAACTACAGGAATAGATGGAGGATTTAATTTAATTGTACTCACCAATGTATTGAATGGATCAACGATAGGATCCATCATAGGTGAGTGGAAGGCATGAGAAGTAAATAATTTTTTACAGAGTATTTCTTTGGACTCTAATTGTTGCTGAATCTTTTCAATTGCATTATCATTTCCCGAAACTACACTTAGTGAAGGTCCATTGATGGCAGCTATTGAAAGTTCAGGAGTAAGATATGTTGATAATTCCTCAGCAGATAAACGAACTGAAAGCATAGAACCTTTGGGTAGTTCCTGCATCATACGGCCCCGGTTTGCAACGAGCATTAATGCATCTTCAAGGCTCATAATTCCTGCAATACATGCAGCAGCAAATTCACCTATGCTATGTCCAACCAAAGCGGAAGGTGTGATACCCCAACTCATCCATAACTTCGCCAATGCATATCCAACAGTAAAAAGTGAAGGTTGAGTAAAACAAGTTTCTTGCAATTGTGCAGCAGCCTTTTCTTCATTTCCTTTGGCAGGATAAAGAATTGTTCTTAAATCAATTTTAAGATGAGGCAATAAAATTTCGGCACAGCGATCTACAGCGTCACGAAAAACAATTTCATCCCTGTAAAGATTACTTCCCATATTTGTATACTGAGAACCTTGTCCGGGGAACATAAATGCTACACCGCCAGCGACAGCATCCAATGAACGTGAAGCAGAGCGAGTGATATTTTTTTCTTCTAATTGTTTTACAGCATCCTGTAAAGAATCACAAACAACAATTCTACGATTAATAAATGAAACACGACCGGTTTGCAAAGTGAAAGCAGCATCAGCAATGTTTATATCCGAGTGTGAAGAGAAATAATTTTTAAGATTTTGTGTAGCATTTTCTACATTTTCTTTTCCCTTTGCGGAAATTAATAGAAGTTGTTTGCCACGAGAAATACTTGATGGTACTTGTTGAGGTGCTTCTTCAACAACAATGTGAACATTTGTACCACCCACACCAAATGAACTTACTCCTGCTCTTCTTGGCGATCCATCGGAATTCCATTCAGAGAGTTTGCTATTTACATAAAAAGGAGAATTTACAAAATCAATTGCAGGGTTTGGAGAAGTGTAATTTATTGATGCAGGAATAACTTTATTTTGAAGAGAGAGCGCAGTTTTTATTAAACCGGCAACTCCGGCTGCGGCAGTAAGATGACCAAAATTAGATTTAACCGAACCAATGGCACAAAATTGAACTTTATCTGTCCCACCTCTAAATGCCTGTGTTAATGCTTCTACTTCAATAGGATCACCAAGTGGTGTTGCTGTTCCATGAGTTTCAATATAAGAGATAGAATCAGGTTCGACATTTGCATCGGCTTGAGCCATGGCAATAACATTCGCCTGACCCTCTACTGAAGGAGCGGTGAAGCTAGCCTTTTCGGCACCATCATTATTTATTCCAACACCACGTATTACTGCATATATAGTATCACCATTATCAACGGCATCTTTGTATCTTTTAAGTATTACCGCACCACTGCCATCACTAAAAACGGTTCCTTGTGCATTAGCATCGAAAGAGCGGGTGTGGCCATCATCAGAAAACATTCCGCCTTCTTGATAAAGATGTCCGCTGTTAACAGGAGAGGTAATTGCAATTCCACCGGAGATGGCCATATCGCATTGATTATTCCATAAACCCTGACAAGCCATAGCCACAGCCGTTAGAGAGGTAGAACAGGCAGTGTGAACACTCAATCCGGGACCTGTAAGGTTCATGAAATGGCTGATTCTGGTAGCGATATAATCTTTTTCGTTTGCTACCATCACTTGAAATCCTCCTATTTTTTCAATAGAATCTTTATGGTGAATAACATTATTGGTATAATAGGTATTGTTACCCATTCCTGAATAAACACCAATCAATCCATCATAACCGCTTGCAGTATAACCTGCATTTTCAAGAGCTTCCCAGCACACTTGTAAAAATATCCGTTGCTGAGGATCCATCAATTCTGCTAAACGAGGATTGACACCAAAAAATGCTGCATCAAATTTATCGACATCATCAATCACACCTCTGGCTTTTATATAAGAGGGGTCATTTTTTATTGAAGGGTCGATGAACGGATCAATTTCGGCATCTGTAAAAAATTTAGTTGTTTCCTTTCCTGCTAAAAGATTTTTCCACATTTGCTCCACATTAGAGGCACCGGGAAATCTTCCGGCCATACCGATAATAGCAATTCCATCTTCAACTGATTTATGTGAACCATTAGACAGATTTTTATTCTGACGTTCTTTGGCACGATCAAAAGAAGATTTTTTTGCTCCACTATTCTGAATAGAATTCAACAAATTACGGATGGTGGGATACTGATATAATTTAACAACAGGAATATCCATTCCCTGTTCCTGACGAAGTTTAGCTATCGACTGTAATGCCAATAAAGAGTTCCCGCCCAGATCGAAAAAATTATCATCAACTCCAATTTTATTTATACGTAACAATATCGACCACATTTTTGAAATCACTTTTTCTTCATGCGATTGTGGCTCTACATATAGAGTACCTATATCAGGACGTGATTCATCGGGCTTAGGTAACGAGCGTCGATCAATTTTACCGCTAGGTGTTTTAGGAAGAGCATCCAGAAAAACAAAAGATGAAGGAAGCATGTATTCGGGTAACATTTCAGCAATAAATTTGCGAATCTCACCCGGAGAAATTAGTTTATTATTGTCAGTAACCAGATAAGCAACCAAGCGTTTGTCACCAGGTTCATCTTCACGAACAGTAACTGCAACTTGAGTAACAAGTGGATGTTTATTCAGAGCAACTTCCACTTCTCCTAATTCGATGCGATATCCACGTACCTTCACTTGATTATCGGCACGACCTAAATATTCAATATTTCCATCAGGCAAATATTTACCTATATCACCTGTTTTATAAATTGTAGAGTATTTTTTTGAATCAAAAGGATTGACAATAAAACGCTCAGCAGTAAGTTCAGGACGATTAATATATCCCCTTGCAAGGGAAATGCCGGCAATATAAACTTCACCTTGCTCTCCGTGTTCAACAGGTAACATATTTTCATCCAACAAATAAACATGTGTGTTGGAAACCGGAATTCCTATAGATGGAAGAGACATCCAAGTGTTTGGTGTACCGGTTAATGTTAATGCAGTAACCACATGAGTTTCGGTAGGGCCATAATGATTGTGCAGCTTACAATTTGGAAGATGAGAAAAGAAACTTGCAATATGTTTGGTAATTTGTAATTGTTCGCCCGCAGTCACCACATCTTGTAACCCGGATGGCCAAATACGACTGTTATCAGCTACTTCGGCAAGATGTTGAAGTGCAATGAACGGAAGAAATAATCGCTGCACATTATTTTGCTGAATAAATTCAAGCAATCGAATGGCATTCAAACGCATTTCATCGCTAATGAGAATCAACGTACCACCTGTCGACCAAGTAGTAAACAATTCTTGGAAAGAAACATCGAAGCTGATAGGGGCAAATTGTAATGTTCGAGCAGGTACACCTAAATTTGTTTGAGTATTTTGCCAATTAATTAAATTCATGAGTGCTTGCTGCACCATCCCAACACCTTTCGGCATTCCTGTTGAACCTGAAGTAAAAAGCACATAAGCTAAATTCTCAGGTTTTACGATATGAGTTGGATTTTGATCTGAAAATTTTGAGAAATCATTCCATTCAGTATCTAAAGATTTTAACGAAGCATTTGATTTAGAAAAAATAGTTCTGAACTGTTCTTGAATCAGCATTACTTTAATACCGGATTCATTCAACATATATTCAATTCTGTCAGATGGATAAGCGGGATCAAAAGGAACATAAGCTGCTCCCGATTTAAGTATACCTAAAACACCAATCACTAAATCAAAAGAACGTTCAACACATAGACCAACCAAATTATCGGGACCAATACCTTGCTTTTTGAGATAATCGGCAACTTGATTTGCTTTGGTATTTAATTCCTGATACGTTAGCTTTGAGCCGTTGAACTCAACTGCACTATTTTGAGGAGTAAGTTCACTTTGTTTTTCAAACACTTCGGGCAAACAAAGTGAAGACGGAAAATCAGCGTCGGTATTATTGAAATGGTAAAGCAGATCTTTTTGCTTCTGACTAAGTTGTTTCATTGTTAAAATTAAAAGTGTGGATTTGATTAATTTAAAGGATACTTTTTCGATACTTTAATACATAGAATATACGCTTTTGGTTGTACATTGTTTCAAATTTAATGAATGCCAAACCTCAATAACTCCAATTTACTATTCAAGTACCAGCTTTCAAAACGTTGCATTCTGATTGTTAACCATTTACAAAATTAAAAGAACTCATCACAAATGGTATTCCGTTCACCAAAATTTTTGAAGGGTTCATCAAATAGAACTTATTATATATTTAATTGTTATTCAGCAACTTAACAAATATCAAACCTATTTTATACATTTGACTCCTCAAATTCACAGTTTTTATGAAGGAATTTCCTGCCTATTTCAAAGTAACCACCTATATGTTTCTGATCATCATGATCGCTTTTGTGCTTTATGTGGGTAGTTCATTTCTGATTCCGGTAAGCATTGGTGTTTTACTTACTTTTTTATTGATGCCGATTAGTCGATGGCTGGAATCAAAAAGAGTTCCAAGAACTATAGCTATTATTTTGAGCATAATATTTATGATGGTGGTGGTGATTGGCTTGTTATTATTCCTGAGCAGTCAGTTTATGTCATTTTCGGCTGATATGCCACTTTTGAAAGAAAAATTAGCAGAAAAGTTTGCCATTTTTCAACAAATGTTTGAAAATCGATTTAATGTGAGCGAAGGAAAACAAATTGCATGGTTAGAAAAACAAATGATAGCACGAATGGAATCGAGCGGTCAGATATTTAAAAATATATTTAGTGCGACAGGAAATTTTTTAGCTGCAGCAACTTTAATTCCAATTTACATTTTTTTCTTCACTTTTTATCGTCATAAATTCAAAGATTTTGTAAAATTGGTAACACCTACTGATCAGCATGATTTAACAATTACTGTGATGCGACGCACCAGTGAGGTATCTCAAAAATATCTAGTAGGGTTATTAATCGATATTAGTATTTTAGGAGTGCTAAATAGTATTGGATTTTTAATTTTAGGAATTAATCATGCCATTCTACTGGGAGTTATAGCAGGATTGTTAAATATTATTCCATATATTGGAGTTTTAATTGGAAGCATTTTCCCTATCATAATGGCTTTACTCACTAAAGATTCAATTTGGATTGCAGGAGGTGCCTTAGGTGTTTGCGTGTTTGTTCAATTTCTCGATAATAATTTTATTACACCTAAAGTTGTTGGTTCTGCAGTATCAATTAATCCATTAGCTACTATGATTGCTTTATTGATTGGAGGAGCTCTTTGGGGAGTGGCAGGAATGATGCTATTTATTCCATTTTTAGGAATGCTTAAAGTTATTTTTGATAATGTAGAACAATTCCGCCCATATGGTTTTCTTATTGGTGAAGAACAAGAGATAAAATCAAAAAAATAATCACTTTTTCAAATGACAAATAAACTTCTCAATATTCTTAACAATTGAAAAAAATAACCATCGGCTTTTCTCCATGCCCGAACGATACTTATATTTTTGAAGCACTTGTCAATGGACGAATAGATACAGGTGACTATTCTTTTGAACCTGTTCTAGCAGATGTTGAAGAATTAAACAAAATGGCATTTCTTGGAAAATTGGACTTCACCAAGATTAGTATAGGTGCTTATGCTGCAGCATCACCAAATTATGTCATATTAGATTCAGGAAGCGCATTAGGTAAAGGGGTTGGTCCGCTTTTAGCCAGTAAGACAAGTATTGAAATGGTTGATTTATCAAGAATAACAGTTGCAATTCCGGGGAAATACACCACAGCAAATTTATTACTTTCTGCATTTTATCCACAAATAACTCAAAAAGTTGAAATGGTGTTTTCCGAAATTGAAAACGCTGTTTTAACAGGTAAAGTAGATGCCGGGTTACTCATTCATGAAGGGAGATTTACTTATATGAAAAAGGGCCTAACCAAATTATTTGACTTGGGTGAAGTGTGGGAAAACAATATGAACATGCCTCTACCTTTGGGATGTATAGCAGCTTCCCGCAACCTACGTCCTACCGATAGAAATGCAATTGACAAATTAATTCGTTCTAGTTTGGAACACGCCAATCAATACCCTCAAAAAGGCCGCCCCTATATATTCGAACATTCTCAAGAAATGGCACCGGAAGTAATTGAAAATCACATCGCATTGTATGTAAATGAATTTTCCTTAAATTTGGGGACTGAAGGACGCAATGCAATCAGTTTCATAATCCAAAAAGGTATTGACCAAGGATTGCTTCCCCAATTAACACAACCAATTTTTAACACAATTTAATCATGATCATAGTTACCGGTGCAGATGGATTTATTGGCAGTTGCCTTGTAGGGAAATTAAATCAAGAAGGGTACAATGATATTGTAGTGGTTGATGATTTCAGTAATGAAAATAAAAACAAAAATCTTCAAAATAAAATATTTTCTCAAAAAATTCATCGTGATAAATTCATTTCCTGGTTAAAAGTCAACCAGAAATTAGTACAATTTATATTTCACATTGGAGCACGAACAGACACTACAGAATTCAATGTTGAAATTTTCAATAAATTAAATCTAGATTATACCAAAGCCGTTTGGAACAGTTGCGTTGAATTTGGTTTGCCTCTGGTTTATGCGTCTTCAGCTGCAACATATGGTGGTGGTGAGTTTGGCTATGATGATAACCACGAAATTATTCCTCAGCTAAAACCCTTAAATCCCTATGGTGAATCCAAAAATGATTTCGATATATGGGCACTTCAGCAGGAGCGAAAACCCTATTTCTGGGCCGGATTAAAATTCTTCAATGTGTATGGTCCGAATGAATATCACAAGGCACGAATGGCTTCCGTAATATTTCATGCGTTTAATCAAATTAACGAAAAAGGGAAAGTAAAGCTATTTCGGTCGCACCGTCCTGAATTTGAAAACGGAAAACAACTGCGTGATTTTATTTATGTGAAAGATGTAGTGAGCGTTTGCATGTTTTTGATGATGCATCGAAAAAATTCAGGAATATATAATCTCGGAACGGGACAAGCGCGTTCATTTCTGGATCTGGCCACAGCAACATTTCATGCAAAAGGTAGTCCGGTAAATATTGAATTTACAGATATTCCTGAAGATATCAGAGAAAAGTATCAGTACTTTACGGAAGCGAATATGACGAAGCTTAAGAGCATTGGCTACTCTAATTCCTTTCACACTCTCGAAGAGGGAATCACCGATTATGTAACCAACTACCTGATACCGGGTCGTTATTTTTAAATCTTTTATGGTTAGAAAAGTACTTAATAACAAAATTGTTCGTTATGTTTTTTCTGCAGGAACAGCAACTGCAGTTGATATTTCCGTTTATTTTATATTCTTTAATTATATTTTTCAGAAGCAGGACATTCCTATTCTCCATTTAGCAGTATTATCTGCACCTACAGCATCATTAATCGTATCATATACCTGTGGGTTAATTACTAACTTTTTCATTACAAAATATTTGGTATTTAATGATTCTGATTTAAAAGGAATTCATCAATTACTGAGATACGTTCTTGTTGCACTGGTTATACTAATTTTGAATTATTTTTTAATGAGTTTCCTAATAAAAGTCCTAAATTGGTATCCTACCATTGCCCGTATTATTTCTGCCTTGAGCATAGGGATACTAAGTTTTGTGATTCATAAGTTTTATTCATTTAAAGTCACCAACGAATGAAAAAAAACAAAATTGGGTTGGTATTATCAGGCGGAGGAGCTCGTGGAATTGCTCATGCGGGTGTATTAAAAGCATTGGATGAATTAAATATTGAAGTGTCACATATTTCAGGCACGAGTTCAGGGGCAATGGTTGGTGTGCTATACGCATCCGGAGTCAAACCCGATCAAATGATTAACATCATGAAAAAAACCAAGCTGTTTAATATTGGTGGTTTGAGTTTTGATATGAGAGGCCTTTTAAAAACATCCTCATTTAAAAAGATTATCACAGAAAATTTAAAAGTTAAAAATTTTGAAGATCTGAAAATACCGGTAAGTGTTTGCATGACGGATTTCACTAACGCACAAACTGTTTTTGCAAATAAAGGTCCATTGCTTGACCCGCTTATTGCAACGTGTTCAATTCCTTTGATCTTTTCACCTACCATAATGAAAGGAAGTATTATGGTGGATGGTGGATTACTGAATAATTTTCCGGTGGAGCCACTTATTGGCGCTTGCGATTACATTGTTGGAGTCCATGTGAATCCAATAGGAACATTCAAACGCGTCAGAATAAAAGGTATTCTTGAAAGATGTTTTCAATTAGCCATTATGAGCACAACACATACAAAATCCGGTAAATGCGATTTATTCATCGAACCTGTTGCATTAAGAAAATATAGTATTTTCGACACCTCACATGCAAATGAAATTTTTAGAATCGGTTACAAAGCAGCGATGAATTCAAAAGAAGCGTTGTTGAAAATGAGTCATTAAAAATTGAATTTTGCTTTCACAACCAGCCTCTAACAACTACAACTTAATTATTTTTTTTATTCCCTTAGTAGTTCCAATTGTAACTTGAACAAAGTAAATTCCTTCAGATAAATTTGCAATATTCACCACTGCCCTGTTTTCTTCTCCATCAATAGTTTGTTCTTGTATTATTCTGCCAGAGATATCAATTATCTGAATAGAACATTTGCCATTAACTGCTTTTTTTTTGACAGCTATATTCAATGTTTCACCAACAGGATTTGGATAAACTAGAAATCCTTCATCACCATATAAAATTTCGGAAAGGGCTGTTGGCTCTTCTATATACGTCCAGACATAATTGGTGGCAACCGGCAAATTGAAATCAAAATAGATGTCTGCACTGTTTGAAATAAATTGACCTGCCAACAATCCACTCACTGGCTTAATCCTGTAAGAAACATAACCATGACTACCGATCTCGTCGGTTGTACTATCGGGGAGATTGATACCTTGAAAAACAAATTCCGCCTGATTTAATAAGCTATTCCAATTCATTTGACAGGGATGCGATGAACTCACGAATTCGAGTGTGGAAACATCCAACGTTTGATACAATCTATTTTCAATCCTCACCACAAAAGCAGTATCATTTCCTAAGTTTTGAAATCTTATTAAGTAATTTAAAAATGGCGGGCTTGCCATTTCATTGGTGAACAATGTATCTCGGTCAACAGAAATATCGTTCGGATCATACGGACCATGAATGTAAGCGTTGGAAGTATCATAATTATTTAAAGGAAATGCATCACTTAGTACAGGCAAAACCTGAGCAAAGGAATTAACAGGCGTTCCAATTGGCAGTCCGGAATTTACATTAAATGTGACCGTGACTGAGGTTTGCTGGAACGGTGCGAGGTTTGGAAGATTCCAGATAATAGAATCGGCTGACGTAACCGCAGGAGACAATGAAGCTGTGAAAAATTGCAATGCTGAATCCTGATAAAAAACTACAACCGGTGACTGATTGGTAGTCCCTCTATTCCTGATCCACAACTTATAGGTAGCATTATAACCGGCTCTGAATTTATGCATCGGTGTTAGAATCAATTGCAGTTCATCAAATATTGAAATGGGTTGATAGGCAAAATCATTTGTTGAATCAATCTCAGAAAATGCAGAAAAATTTGCCTGATGAGAAAGTGGATTTGAAATGAAATTATTTAACTGAGCACCTGTAACATTAAAATTGCCGGTATCGGTAACATATACCTGATAATATCCGGAAGTATCGGTAAAATCAAACATGCTGGTCCCGTTTTCATCCACTCTGATAAAATCGAGCGGGCTATCACCAACATCAAAAATCAGGTTACTGTTAAGATCTGCATATGCTTTACCACGAATGATGTTGGTTTTCCCAATAATTCCAGGACAATAAGTTGAAAAGGAAGTGGGATTATAAAGTTGATCATTATTATAGATAACACATCCTAAAAGAGTGCCAAATCCTATGCCCCAATTTAAAGGAGGGAGATACATGCCGGCAGAACCACCAATTCCTTCAATCATATATTCCTGAATGAAAACACCGGCAAGAAGATGCATGTGTATTATTTTTCTAAAGGATCCATCGGCAAGTTGAATTACACCAACAGAATCTACAATCAAGGAATCATGAAACAGGGGATTCTGTCCAAAGGATGTAACATGTGTATCGCCGGGCATCAGACTAAAATCGAAAAGCAAATACTCAGATCCTAAATTAGTGTTGTACGCCCAAACTTTTTGCAAAGCTGTATCTTCTCTCAGAAAAGCAAAATCCTGGGTAGTTGTGTTGTCAAATGCCCATACAGGGCAAGGCATGGGAGTAATGTTTGTAGCATTAAAACCTGTAATTCTTGAATAGGTTAATGAATTGATAACCGTGTCGCCATTTACAAAAACACGGGTTCCGGCATAGTCACTGCATGCGAGTAAAGTGTAGTCATGTGACCATGCATCCCAAGTGGTGCTATCGTTCACAAGTGGATGGTAATTTTGGGCATTGGAGATTCCGCAACTAAAAAGAAAAACCAGTAAAATGGAGATAAAATGAAAACTTTTCATATGCGTTAATTTTTTATTCACATGATGACGCGAAGATTTACACCCACACACATTAAAGCTGATCCTTCAACTCCACCAAAAACCCTCTGATCTTTGTAAGCGAATCATATAATCCGGTATTGTCGGTAACATCAGTTTTATTGTCCTTCAGTTTTGCTTTAGCTCCCTGTAAAGTGAACCCTCTTTCCTTCACCAGATGAAAAATGATGCGTAAATTTTCCACATCTTCTGCCGTGAACAAACGATTTCCTTTCTTATTCTTTTTGGGCTGAAGCACTTCAAACTCCTTCTCCCAAAAACGAATTAATGAGGCATTCACATTAAACATTTTCGATACTTCACCAATGGTGTAGTATAATTTTACGGTTTCTGTTTCTTTGTACGGCATATAGTAGTTAACGAATTACGCCCGCCCGACTGTCCAGGCGGGCCTGCCCGACTAGCTGGGAGGGACTGCCCTACTGGTAAGGCGGAAATGCCTGCCTGTACGACTAGCTAGGTTGGCTTACTGGATTGCTTAATATCGACTTCCTACCTCCAAAAGTAGCAAATGATTTGGAGTTTCCAAAACTAATTGATTTTGACTTTTTATAAGTTGCGCTTATTAAACAATTGGCAATGGACGAACTTTCACAACACTAGGGAAGATGAAGGATGCTAATACTTGACAAATTTAGTTGTACCCGAATATTTATCTGTTTGGATTTTAAGAATGTAGATGGCATTGTTCAGAAACGAAAAATCTAAAATATTTTGATTCTGCAAAACTTGCTTCTGTTGATAGATCTTTTCACCTACTACGTTATAGACAATAAAAGAAGCATCTCCCATCAAATTAGTTTTAATATTTAAAATACCATTTGTAGGATTTGGAGATATAGTGAATTGATTATCCATCACTAAATCAGAATTAATTCCAACGCTATTGTCAACATATTTAAAACGAACAATCCAATAATCGTTGCCTCCTTTGCCAGGATCTGTTTTCACAGCAGTTATACCGTTGTCAGCAAAGCCACATAACAAGATGGATGAATCCGGCAATAAACAAAAAGAAGTTAAGTAGTCGTTTCCGGTACTTCCAAATCTTTTGTCCCATATTTTATTTCCAACGCTGTCAATTTTAAACATCCAATAATCCTGACCACCGTAAGAGGGTTCACTAACATGGAAACTGCTATCACTAGTGGTGTTTGCACCAATCAAATATCCTCCATCATAATCCTGTTGTGCTGCCCATCCCGCTGATGCATTAGTACCTCCATATCTTTTGTCCCATTGCTTATTGCCAACTGAATCAATTTTGATTATCCAACAATCAGTTTGTGAACCAATAGGTGCATCAGTCACATCCCCTCCCTGTGGTGAAGTTGTACCACCTGCTAATAGATAGCCATTATCATTTGTGGGAGCTACAAAGTTACAATTATCCTGACCGATACCTCCAAACCGTTTATCCCATAATTTATTTCCAGCACTATCACACTTAATCATCCATATATCATTAAACCCTCTTGCTGGTTGTGAAATATCACCGCTTGAATCACTCTGTGTAGAACCAGTTAATATAAAGCTTCCATTTTCAGTCGGCAGCAGGGAGAATGTATTTCCTCCAATAGAACTCTCATTTCCATCACCCCCATAAACCCTATCCCACATTTGAATTCCAACACCATCTAATTTAATCGCCCAGAAATCACGACTTAAGGGGAAACCATAGTTGGCTACGGTTTTATTACCCCCAATAGGAGAAGTTGATGTTCCGGCAACAATAAAATCTCCGGTAGATAATTGAATTATTCTTGGCGAATCATCAACCCCTAGACCTCCTAGTGTTTTATCCCATAATTTATTTCCATTTGAATCAATAACGCAAATCCAATAATCATCATTATTTGATAGACCCCATTGATTTTGAGATTTTTCACAGCTACTGTCGGATTTACTTGATGTTGAAAACATTAAATTATCGTCATGCAATAGTACTGGATGAGGAGACGATTCATTGTCGTTTCCACCAATATTTGTGTTCCAAATAATATTAAACAAAGTATCAATCATAAGCATCCAATTATCGTGATCAGCTGACAACGTATCACATTTAGGGTCTGTTTTATCTCCATTTAAATTAGCAGGAGTCATTCCTACCAAAAATATTTTTTCCTCCCCAGAATAAACCAATTTAGGCCATGTGTCAGCACTGCTTGTCCCAAATGTTTTATCTCCATAAATAATAAATGATTGAGCTGTCGTCGCAGAATTGAAAATTAAAATAATGTTAATAATTAATACTATTTTTCTTATTTGTTTCATGTTAATGACTTTTAATAAACGAAAGTTAAATTGGAAAAAATATCAATTCCATTTAACTTTCGTTTTGTGCTTATTTAATATACAATTTTCGAGTGTTTAAGAACTTTCCATTATCAGAACTTATTTGAAGAAAGTAAATTCCAGCAGGAAAATTACTTTCATTTATCCGCTGTAAGAGATCTTCCTGAATACCGCAATTTTCTAAAATTTTCTTTCCCATTGAATCATAGAATCTTAAAGTATATTTCTCACCAAATGTATGATCTACATTTGGTGAAGAATTTAAATTGTTTCCATTTCTAAATGTAGTAGTTGATGACGAAGGAACAATTTTACTCCACACTTCTGGAATTCCATTTGCCAAAAAATAGGTCAACAGTAATTGGTCTGAACTCGAATAACGTGAAGCCATTGACAAAGGATAGATTTCAATATCGTCAATAACATAATTTGGGACTTGCCAATAATCAAAAGAAGGATTAGGCTGTGCAACATCATCACATTTTAATCCTATCGGATACAAAGATCTGTAAGCATTTGGGTGTCCTGTGGTCGCATCATAGTATCCTGTCCGATTATCAAACATCCATCCTACCCATATTGTTGGAGTAGTATTGTTATCATAAGCCACTACTGGAAGGGAATTTTCTACATCTAACAAAGGTAAAGAAGAAAATGTAAGGCTACCATCGTTATATGTATAAATTGCTGACAGACTTCCACCTTTTGAATTTAATCCTTTGATATAGTAAGTCATTGTTCTATCGTCTTCTTGCCATACAACCGTCCAATCGTCATAGGCACCACTGCTATTGGGGCTTGCAATACGTGGGTTGGAAATAAAATAACCTGAAGTTGCAGGCGAAATGGGTCCAGTCCATGCAGTAAATGAAGGGGTGTTTGCGGCAATATTAGTATAAGTATCATATTCTATATTTAAATCTCCAGATCCATCAACATAAGTCAAATGTACTATTTGATTTCCAGGAGTTGCGTCTGAATAAATAGATACATCAGGATACAACCCTGAATTTAATCCGATTGTTACAGCATTGCCACTATTATTCATGTTGAAACTACCGAAATTTATGTCTCCGGAAAGAGCATAAAGTGTATTACTTTCATCATAAACCATGATGAAATTGCCCAAATAATCACCATCAACATTCAAAGTTGTACCAAAAGTTCCATTTACAAATGTTGAAGTAACATAATTAAATGCAGAAGAACCATCCCAAAGATAATCTTCAATATAAAATGAAGGAGATCCTAAGGTTCCACCATAATACCATCCTACAATTGCATGAATTTCATTGTTATTTTGATCCACCACCAAACAAACATCTGCATGATAAATATCAGAAGCTCCAAACGCAAAGTAAGCGTATCCGGTTGCTGAGCCATTGTTAAAGTTCCAATATAATCCTGCATTATTAATTGAACTTGAAACACTAACAAAATAGTTGTTGCCACCGAAGTCAAGAATGTCGTTACCAGTATTGTATGCACCAACAGTTACACTTGTTTGGTCCTCTGTAAATGAAGGGGAGGGAATAATAAATTGCCCTAATGCATTTAATGATTGAATTGTAACTAAGATTATTAGAACAATATTTTTTATTTTTATATTTAGTTTCATTATTTTAATATTGAATAGTTAAACTTATGTGAATTGTATTATAAGGGATAGAAATTAAACTATCCCAACACCGTTCTGCCGGCCAAAAAGCGGCTAATAAAACACAATAAGTTGCTTAACGTCATTGTCATGGAATTAAAAAATAAGAAAATTACAATACTTTTTGAGATATCAATATTGCAATCTTAAAATAAAGGTATAGAAAAAAAAGAAACAAAAAGTAAATTAATTAAAAAATTTTAACGTTTTAATCGAACGACTGATTCGACTGCGATGATATTTCAATCATCTTTTCATATTCTTCCGCAGTGAGATCGTTGTAGAAGAAATTGATCGGATTTATTTTCGCACTTTGTTTTATCACTTCATAATGGAGGTGAGGAGCAGTAGATGAACCTGTGCTTCCTACCACACCAATCACATCACCTCTTTTCACTTTTTGTCCGGGGCGAATATTAATTTTACTCATGTGACCATACAGCGTTTCATAACCGAATCCATGGCTTATGATCACATGATTACCGTATCCACGCGAATCGTATTCAACAAGCTTCACTGTGCCGTTACCTGTTGCATAAATTTCGGTTCCTACCGGAGCAGAAAAATCAACACCCTCATGCATTTTTGTGGTCTTGTAAATGGGATGAATCCGATACCCGAAACCGGAGGCAATACGAGTTAAATCTTTGTTGGCAACAGGCTGTATGGCAGGTATCGATGCAAGCATATGTGACTTATTCTCAGCTAGTTCAACAATTTCATCAAACGATTTCGATTGCACATACATTTGTTTAGTGAGTTTATCTAACTTTCTGGTCGTTTCAATAATTAAATCCTCATTATCAAACCCTTCCAAAGCTTTATAACGATCAACACCACCATAACCGGCCTCACGAACAGTAGATGGAATAGGTTCCGCCTCAAATATTACCCGGTAAATATTATCATCCCGATGCTGCAAATCTTGCATTACTTGACTCACCTGAACAAAACGCTGCTGTAAAATTTCGTACTGGAGAGAAAGCTGGCTAATTTCTCTTTTCAACTGCTTTTCTTTGGGAGAATCGAGGTAAGAGTAAGCAATTGCAACAATTATTACACTAAAAACACTAGCTGTAGCAAGGAAACCGAGAGCCCTCAGGATACGTTTTCCCCAAGGAACTACCACCTTTTCGTACTTTAAGGAATTGGTATTGAAGTAATATTTTGCTTTTGGCATATTCCTTTACTGGATAAATCTTAATTTTGCCTGCCTTTGCGGATAAGGCAAAAATAACAAGATTTTACAATAAACAAGACTTTATTCGCAATACTAAGCAGCAATATCATTATGACATCAGCAGAAATACGCAAAACTTTCCTCGATTTTTTCACCTCTAAAGGCCATCAAATAGTGCCATCAGCACCTATGGTAATTAAAAATGATCCTACCCTCATGTTCACCAATGCAGGAATGAATCAATTTAAAGATATTTTTCTTGGAAACAGCCCTGTAAAATATTCCCGAATTGCCAACACCCAAAAATGTTTGCGCGTTTCCGGTAAACATAACGACCTCGAAGAAGTGGGTGTTGATACCTATCATCACACCATGTTTGAAATGTTGGGGAATTGGTCGTTTGGTGACTACTTTAAAAAGGAAGCTATTGAATGGGCATGGCAACTTTTGCACAACGTTTATGGGATACCCAAAGATCGTTTATATGTGACCGTTTTTGAAGGGGATAAAAAAGAAAATCTTGAATTTGATCAGGAGGCTTATGATTATTGGAAGCTGTGGATTGCTGAAGACCGGATTCTGAAAGGAAATAAAAAAGATAATTTTTGGGAGATGGGTGATACCGGACCCTGCGGACCTTGCTCTGAAATTCATGTTGATTTGCGAAGTGATGAAGAACGTAAAAATGTAGATGGCAAAACTTTGGTTAATGAAAGCCATCCGCAGGTAATTGAAATCTGGAATAACGTGTTTATGCAATACAACAGATTAGCAAATGGTTCACTGCAATCACTCCCTGCTCGTCATGTTGATACCGGCATGGGGTTCGAACGTTTATGCATGGCGTTACAAGGCAAGACTAGTAATTACGACACCGATCTTTTTCAACCAATGATTCAATTCATCAGCAGCAAGTGCGGAATTGCTTATGGGGCATCTGAAAAAACAGATATCGCCATGCGTGTTATGTCGGATCATATTCGTGCCATTTCTTTTGCTATTGCAGATGGTCAACTACCTTCCAACAATAAAGCCGGATACGTAATTAGAAGAATTTTACGACGCGCAGTGCGGTATGCTTACAGTTTTCTTAATTTTAAAGAACCCATTTTAAGTTCGTTAGTTCCTGTACTTGCAAACACTTTTGCAGGACAATTTCCGGAGCTCGAATCACAACAGGATTTTATTGCTCGTGTAATTCATGAAGAAGAAAATTCATTTTTGAAAACTTTGGAAACAGGAATTAAAAAGTTTGATTTGTATCAAGGTAAAAGTGTTGATGGAAATTTTGCTTTTGAATTATTCGACACTTTCGGTTTTCCAATAGATCTTACTCAGCTTATGGCTAGAGAACGAAATATGGAAGTGGATATGGATGGTTTCAACAAAGCCATGCAACAACAAAAAACACGTTCACGTGCCGATGCTGAAAAAGATTTGAGCGATTGGATTCACGTGAGAGAAGATGAACCTGTTGATTTTGTTGGTTACGATGACGTTGAATGCGATTGTGAAATTCTCCGTTACCGTGAGGTGAAAACAAAAGGTAAAACTCAATATCAACTGGTTTTAAATCGCACACCATTTTATGCTGAAAGCGGAGGACAGGTAGGCGATACGGGTAGTTTGTCGAATGGCAAAGAAACAATTCGTGTTTACGATACCCAAAAAGAAAATAATCTTATTGTTCATTATTGTGATAAAATCCCTGCTGATTTGTCGGCAACCTTTCATGCGAAAATTGATGCCACACGCAGGAAGAATATAACCGGGAATCACTCGGCAACCCATCTCATGCATTCGGGTCTTCGAAATGTACTTGGAAAACATGTGGCTCAGAAAGGTTCATTAGTTAATGATGAAATTACGCGTTTCGATTTTTCTCATTTCACAAAAGTTAGTGATGAAGAAATTGAAAAGATTGAAAAAATAGTCAATGAAAAGATCCGTGAAAATATTGCCTTGAATGAGCAACGCAATGTTCCGATCGCTAAAGCAACAGAGCTTGGCGCGATGGCTTTGTTTGGTGAGAAGTATGGAGAATACGTTCGAGTTATCACTTTTGATCCAACCTATTCAGTTGAACTTTGCGGAGGGACGCATGTAAAAGCAACCGGTGAAATCGGATTATTTAAAATTATTTCTGAAAGTTCAGTTGCAGCCGGTGTGCGAAGAGTTGAAGCAATCACCGGTGTGGGTGCTGAAAATTTCATGCGTGAACAAAATCATGAACTGAACGAAATTAAATTCTTGCTAAAAAATTCAAAGGAACCGGCAAAAGGAATTCAGTCACTCTTAGATGAACAGGAAAATCTGCGAAAACAAATTGAAAATCTCATTCAGGAAAAAGCGCAATCAGTTAAGAGTGACTTAAAACAAAAGGTAACACAATTAAATGGCATTAATTTTATTGCTGAAAAAATTGAGTTGGCTTCCGCTGATGCCGTTAAAAATCTTTCCTATGACTTAAGGAATCAAATTGACAATTTGGTGCTACTTTTAGGTACAGAAATAGATGGCAAGCCACACGTTTCTCTCATCATCTCAGATAATTTAGTAAAAGAAAAAAATCTAAATGCCTCCAACCTTATCCGCACCATAGCTAAAGAAATTCAAGGTGGCGGAGGTGGACAACCGTTTTACGCAACTGCGGGGGGGAAGGAGGCAAAAGGCCTTGACAAAGCAATTCTTGCTGGAAGGGAATTAATTAAAAGCGCACTAAATAGTGAAAAGTGACATGGGAAAAGTGACAAGTATGATGCGGTGGTTGGATTTAAACCTACTCGCCCACTTACTTACTAACTCACTCGAACACTCGCCTTTCTACTCACTAATGACTAATGACTATTGACTCAATGTCAAATGACTTTTTTAATGACCCTTTTTTATTTCTTAACTACAGCAAAATTCAACACATCCTTCCCGGTAATTTGTTTGTCACAGAGAATGATTAGTCTTTCAACAACATTTCGTAATTCGCGAATGTTGCCGGTCCAGTCGATTTTTTTGAGTTCTTCGTAGGCATCTTTTGTGAATTCTTTTACAGTCATTGAATATTCCTGGCAAATAACATTCAAAAAATGATCGGCGAGTAGGGGAATATCATCACGTCGTTCGTTTAGTGAAGGAACATGAATTACGATTACGCTTAATCGATGATACAAATCCTCTCTAAAATTTCCTTTTTCAATTTCTGTACGCAGGTCTTTATTTGTTGCAGCAATTATTCGCACGTTTACAGAAAAATCTTTCTCCCCTCCTACTCTAGTAATTTTTCCATCTTGTAACACCCGCAACACTTTTGCTTGTGCAGACAAACTCATATCGCCAATTTCATCTAAGAACAATGTTCCGTTGTTGGCTTGTTCAAATTTTCCTATGCGTTGTTTTATTGCTGATGTAAAGGATCCTTTTTCGTGACCGAATAATTCACTTTCGATGAGCTCAGATGGAATAGCAGCACAGTTAACTTCTACTAAAGGCGACGCCGTACGGTTACTTTTTTCATGAATCCAACGTGCAACAAGTTCCTTTCCGGAACCATTGCCTCCGGTGACCAACACACGCGCTTCGGTGGGCGCCACTTTTTCAATCATGGCTTTTATTTGCTTGATGGGCTCCGAATCACCAACAATATCATTCGTCTTATAAATTTTCTTCTTTAAAGTCTTCGTCTCCTTAACCAGCACAGAACGATCCATTGCATTGCGGATGGTAACCAGCATTCGATTAAGATCGAGTGGTTTGGAGATATAATCGAAAGCACCTTTACGAATGGCTTCCACTGCAGTATCGATATTACCGTGACCGGAGATCATGACAACGGGTGTCTCGGGTGAAATTTCCTGAAGTTTTTCGAGCACTTCAATGCCGTCCATCTTTGGCATCTTAATATCGGAAAGTATGATATCGAATTTATCCTTTTCTACAAATTTCAAACCCTCAATTCCGTCTTGCGCTTCGGTGACTTCGTAGCCCTCGTAAGAAAGAATTTCTTTTAATGTATTTCTAATACTCTTTTCGTCGTCGATGATTAGTATTTTAGGCATAATTATTATTAAAATGACTATTGTTTAAATTATACAATTTGAATTAGTGAAATGCCGAATTATTATTATTTCAGCCATTTCTTAAGTTTGGTTTCAGCATGTTTTACAGTTAAAGTTCTTCCAGATTTCGAATGTTCAAGGCCTTCTTCAATATTCTTAAGCAACAATATTCTTTCGATCAAGTCTTCTGCTGAAAAAGATTCAGGCATGCCATTTATCAACTCAATTACTTTATCCTTTATTAACATAAATAAGTTTCAATTATGCCAATTTACGAATTTTAAACATAAACTTCCAAAACTGCAGAATTAAACAGAAGTTGGATCTTTCAGCCCTTGAGATTTAACTTCGAAATCATTTAATCTCCCTGAACATAACTCCCTCTTTCAAAGAGTAAGCCGACATTTTCATGGATTTTATTTTGCTTTTATCGAGAACAAATTTAAGAATTAATGCGGCCATAACAATCATGTCCACTCTCATCTTAATCAAACCTTTCATTGCACTGCGTTGAGCTTTATTGGAAACGATTAATTCCTTGTAAAGTTGTTTAAAATGAGCGATGGAAATGGGATGTTCAGTTTTTCCATAATGTGAGCCTGATTCAGGGAACTGGTATCTGATCATGGAAGCAAAAGTTTCAAATGATCCGGCTGAGCCGATGAGTTGTTGTGGTTGATACTTACTGATAGCAACAAACAAGTCGGTTAACTTTTCATGAATGTGCGCATTAATTACGGACAAATCACTTTTCTTCAAGGGATCATTGGGCATAAATTTATCGAGCAACAAAGCGGCTCCCAACTTATAACTTTTCTTCCATAAAATTTTCTTCTTATTAGCGATAATAAATTCAACACTTCCGCCACCAATATCAATCACCATTTTAACACCATCCCAATTAAGAATTGCTTGTTTTACTCCATAATAAATTAGAGTTGCTTCTTCATTACCCGATATAAAAGTAATTTCAATTCCTGTTTTCTTCTTTACCTCATTCCTGAAATCGACTCCATTATTTGCATTTCTGAGTGCGGCAGTACCAATGGCAACGACTTTTTTGATTCGGTGTTTTTTTATTTCATCATAAAATTTTTCAATCGCTTTAATTCCTCGTTTGTAAGGAGCTGGTGCAATAATATTTTTATCAATACCACCTTGTCCGAGTTTAACAGTAATTCGTTCTTTAAAAATCTTTTTCCAATTCCCATACTTATCCACTTCCGCAATAAGCAGATGAAAAGTATTTGTTCCTAAGTCAATAACAGCTAACATTTAACGAACCCCTAGCACCTAACTTATTTAATCTTTGTAAAACAACCATTTCCCTAACTCTCTCCAGCTCACTTTTTTGCCATACATTAAAATTCCGGTGCGATAAATTCTTCCGGCGAGCCAGGTGGTTAAAATAAATCCTATAACCAAACACGCCATCGACAAAATTAATTCCCACGGTTCTACGCCGAAAGGTATTCGTACCATCATGACGACAGGAGAAGTGAACGGTATCATAGAAAACCAGAAGCCAACTTTGCTTTCGGGATTTTGTAATATGCTTTGGGCGACTACAAACGAGAGAATGAGTGGAATGGTGATGGGCAACATAAATTGCTGAGTGTCTGCTTCTCCATCAACTGCTGCTCCAATAGCGGCGAAGAGTGCTCCGTAGAGCAAATAACCTCCCAAGAAATAAAATAAAAATGCACCGATTAGAAGTGGGAAATTAATTGATTCCATGGATTTTAATAACTCTGAAACACCTCCAGATTCCATTTCAGTAGCTCCGTCCTCCACACCTTCGGGTAAAGGAGTTCCTAACGGTGACTGCCTGTGCGACATTTGCTCCTTGAGTTGATCCTTGTCGATAAACATACTGGTAACGACAGAAGAAATCCCAATAGTTAAAACAATCCATAACAAAAACTGTGTTAATCCTACCAAAGCAATTCCTATAATTTTACCCATCATTAGTTGAAAAGGTCTGACGGAGGAAATTATTACTTCAACAATGCGACTGGTTTTTTCTTCAATTACGCCACGCATCACTTGAGCTCCATACAGGAAAATAAACATGTAAATCAACAATCCTCCAATCATTCCCACAGCAGTTGTTAACCCTGCACTACTCTCCTCCTCGCCTGCTTCGGTAAGTTTGCGTGTATTAATTCTAACTTTCGTTTTAATTTGATCCAGTGTCTCCTGATTAATACCATGTCCTTTGAGCTTCATGGTTTCAATTTCTTTTTGGATGGTACTTTCAATCGAGTTTACCAGATTCAAGTTTGCTTGTTTAGATGAAAACAGCATGATCGAATTGGTATTGTTAATCACATTACTTGGAATATAAAGTATTGCTGTGTATTTTTCGGGATCAAAAATTGTTTTAGCAATTGGAAGTGAAATGGTATCCATAACAAACTGCATACTTTCTGAGTCGGAAAGTTTATCTTTAAATATTCCCGATTCATCCAGCACTTGAATTTTAGTCACCTCATTATCGTCGTACTTGGCCATTAACACAGGCACAATAAAAAGTGAAGCCATGAGGATGGGCCCTAAAATAGTCATAATAATAAATGACTTTTTTCGAACTCTTGTTAAATATTCGCGCTTTATAATTAGAGAGATAGTGCTCATAGTGTAACGGGTTGCATGTTATTATTTTCCTGAACTAACGAAATAAAAATATCACTCATCCCCGGAACAATTTCTTTAAAGGAATGAACTTCAACATGTGGGATAAGTGCAGCTAAGAGGTCGTTTGTTTTTGCTCCCTCACCCATCTTTACTACAGCACGCATCATGTCACCATGCGGTTCGTGCGATAAGAGTTCGAATCCCGCCCACAATGCATTCGCGAAGGCAATACCATTTCCTTTATATTCAATTTCATATTTCTCTGATTTAAAATTTTTGCGGATATCTCGAACAGAGCCATCAAGAATTTTGTTGGAACGATTGATGAGAGCAATATGACTGCAAAGTTCTTCAACCGATTCCATTCGGTGAGTGGATAAAATTATTGTTGTTCCTTTATCACGGAGTTTTATCAATTCATCTTTAATTAAATTTGCATTAATAGGATCAAATCCTGTAAAAGGCTCATCAAGAATCAACAATTTAGGTTCGTGCAAAACCGTGATAATGAATTGAACTTTTTGTTGCATTCCTTTACTCAACTCTTCCACTTTTTTTCTCCACCATCCTTTCAATTCAAAAAGTTCGAACCATTCGCGAAGGCGTACAACAGCCTCTTGTCTACTCATTCCTTTCAACTGAGCAAGATACAAAGCTTGCTCACCTACTTCCATCTTCTTATACAAGCCACGTTCTTCGGGAAGATAACCGATCATGCCAATGTGTTTCTGACTTAATTTTTCACCCATAAAAAAAACCTCTCCCTGATCTGGAGCAGTAATTTGGTTGATGATGCGAATCAGGGAGGTTTTACCGGCTCCGTTGGGACCCAACAAACCAAAGACACTTCCCTGCGGAATGTCCATGGAAACATCATCAAGCGCCTTGTGTGTAGCGTACTGCTTGGTGACGTGCTTAATGTTTAAAATCATAAGTTCAAGAATGAAGTGGTAAAATTAGTGAATGGAATGGAATAGCGAAGGGAATCCTATATCTTGCTGTTTTCCAAATCATTAAATGTTTTAATACCTAATTGTTGAAATTTTCAATAATGGCAACCCTAACAGATAATTCAGATTTCAAAATATTCCTTAATATCAGGCTTTTGATGGATGAAAATTCAACTGAGAACTCTTACATTTGAAAACCCATTAATTCAATTTTATGAAAAGATATTTACTTATAACTATTTTACTGCTTTTTGAATTTTGTTGCTGCAGTAAATCTAAAGCACAGTATGTAACGATTCCTGATTCGAACTTTGTCCTTTTTCTGCACATAAATTTTCCAATGTGTATGAATAATTATCAGTTGGATACCACATGTCTACAGATTACCATTCTCTCACACATTATGATTCAGAATGTCCAAATATCTAACTTAGACGGCATTCAATATTTCGATAATTTACAAACCTTGTGGTGTGATGGTATTCATTTAACACAAATTCCCAGTTTACCACCGAATTTAAAAGGATTATTATGTCATCAAAATCAATTGACTGTATTGCCCGATCTACCGAATAATTTGACTCAATTATATTGTAATGAAAATTTATTAACTAGTTTGCCAACCCTACCAACATCACTCCAAGAACTAAACTGTTCTAATAACCTCCTCTCTTCCTTGCCATTGTTAGGTAATTCGATAACTTTTATTTCCTGTTCCGGCAATAATTTGGATAGTTTATCAACCTTACCTCAATCATTAACGTATCTAAATTGTCAAGGTTCCAATTTAACCATTTTACCTAATCTACCCAATAATTTGCAAATGTTGTTATGTGCTGTTAATTCACTTACTTCTTTACCTTCACTACCATCAAGTCTGACCTATTTGCGATGTGGGAATAATCTATTAACTAATTTACCATCATTACCAAATACGTTAACGAATCTATATTGTGAATATAATGCCATAACATCGTTACCTGAACTCCCCGATTCATTGGGTTATTGTTATTTAGATTACAATCCCTTAAATTGCTTACCTGAATTAAAAAAAATAGGGTTATTATATCTTCATGGAGTACCTATTCAATGCATACCAAATTATGGAAATGTCATCAACAGTGTTCCTCCACTTAACACATTTCCTCTTTGTGATTTGTTTAACACAAACGGGTGCAATTTTTTTTACAATATCAGTGGAAAAGTTTTTGCAGACAATAACCTAAATTGTATTGAAAATTCAAACGAGGATGGTGTGTATGGTCAAAAAATAAATGTATTTCAATCCGGGAATTTAATCCAACAAAGTTATACCAGCCAAACAGGTTTGTATTCTATTGATACTGAGTTAGGAAACTTTGATTATTCCATTGATACTGTAGAGGTGCCATATATGATTGCTTGCCCTGCTACTGGGTACTACAATTCAATTTTAACCACTGTTGATTCACTTGACTATGGTATGGATTTCGGAGTTCAATGCAAACAGGGTTTTGATATTGGTGTTGTTAGCGTAAACCGCAATTCCAATAGTTTCTTCCCAGGTGATACTTCAATTGTAAGAATCAAAGCAGGCGATATTTCCAAATTGTACAATTTAAATTGTTCTTCCGGAATTAGTGGCAATGTTGTCATCAATTATAGTGGTCCTGTACAATATGTAAGTAATGCCTTAGGGAGTCTGCTCCCTATTGTTACTCCAAATACATTAACTTATAATATTGTAGATTTTGGAACAGTTAACTTGTCGAATGATTTTAAATTTTTTATAACTACGGATACAACCGCATGGGCAGGAGCACAAGTTTGTTTCAACGTTACTGTCACGCCATCTGTTTCCGGAGATTTATATCCAGACAATAATCAATTAACACATTGTTTCGCAGTTGTAAACAGTTATGATCCCAATAATAAAGAAGCAAATCCAATTGGTGATATTTTACCAGGACAAGAGTGGTTGACATATACAATTAATTTCCAGAACACAGGAAATGCCCCAGCCCAGCATATTATTATTACTGATACACTTGATGTCAATTTGAATGAAGCAACATTTTCCTTTTTGGATTCCAGTCATGATCCTTTCATTCAGGTAAGTGGCAATGTAGTTAAGTTTAGTTTTCCGAACATAAACCTTGCAGATTCTACAAGTAATGAACCAGACAGCCATGGATATGTTCAATACAAAGTTAAAGCGGATACAGGTTTAACAATAGGAACAGTTATTCATAACACTGCAGCGATTTATTTCGATTTCAATCCTCCTGTGATTACTAATACAACGGTGAATACAATTGTAGCACCAACAGGCATAAGCGAAATATCGAATAATTTCTTTACGGTGTATCCAAATCCATCCAGTGAAAAAATAACTGTTCGTTCCACATCATCCGGCCTCCACAACTTAATTCTTACAGATGTAGCAGGAAGAATTGTTTACAAAAAAGAATTCACAGGGAATGAATTTAATTTTAATGTAAATGAACTTGCATCAGGAATGTATTTCTTAAACTTGGAGAGTGGTGGGAAAAGTGAGGTGTTGAAGGTTGTGGTGAGGTAGGAAGGTTTTTGTTGATCAAATATATTCGAATATTGAATTCAGTATTTTAAAGTTAAGATCAAACACTAATAATGCATGTTCGAAAGGTTCGAAATTGTTCTTAAAGGAGGCATCATCAAACGAGAGAATAAATGGCTATCCTTAAAGTTAAGAACACGCATCCTCGTCCCAAACCACGGGCCGGCGCGTCAGACGAGAGAGGGTTTAGCTAGTAAATTGGTCATAAATCAGCAATTCCTAAATTATTTGTATCTTTCGCTTTATGAAGACTTTTGAGAAGTATGATCAATTAACCGAAGTTGCATCCCAATGTCCGGAAGCAGGTGGCCGAGGCGTTTTTATAGCACGTAGTGTTTTGAATTCCCTTGGGTACAAAAATTCTTATAATGATGAATTGTTATGTTATCCTGCTATGAGGCTTGCCATTGTGAATACACCAAAATCTCAACCGGTAGGTACAAAAATAAAATGTGTTCCCAATCCTAATACCGGCAGTTTTATGTTGTACAGTCAGTCTATTGATATTTCAACATGCAAAATAATGATTAGCGATGTAGTGGGAAGTAATGTTGATTTTAGCATAGAGAAATCAGTAGTGGGTGGTGTTTCGATTGCTCTTGCTGGTTCTGTTCCCGGCATTTATCTCGTTCGTGTTTTTGATCAAGTTTCAGGAGCATTAAAAGCTGCTGAAACTTTAATAATCATAAACGAATGAAGACAGTAATCATCCTGCTTTCGCTGCTTTTAATTTATTTCAGTACTTGCAACAGTCAAGGGATCTCCAATATTTGGATGGGAGGTTATGGGAACTGGGTTGGAGTCCCTCCATATGGTGGTTGGAAAATGGATTTTATTGCTGGACCACCCGTGATAAATTATGAAAACAGGGCTATTGATTTTGATTATACCGGAACCACAATCGCAGACACTGCTGGCAATTTTTTATTCGCTACTAATGGTGTAACTATTGTAAACAGTGCTAACGATACAATGCAAAACGGCACGGGATTAAGTCCCTCCACTTACTCGTCTCCTCAATGGTATGGCAATGGGCTCAGAATTCCTCAAGCTACCTTAATTCTTCCCATGCCGGGAAGTACTAACGTGTATTATTTGTTTCACAATACAATAGACACTATTAACATCCCTTCTTATGCTTATTATTTTTATTATTCAGTGATTGATATGAGCCTTGATGGCGGTAAGGGAGTAGTTGTGGCTAAAAACCAAGTAATACAGACCGGATTATTTGCAACGGGAGGTATTTCTGGTTGCAAGCATGCTAATGGGCGCGACTGGTGGATTACAATTCATGACAAGTTGGGTAGTGATTTGCATTTTTTTCTTTTAACACCTTTTGGGGTAAATTATTCTCATTCGCAATCAATTGGATTTAGAGATGGTCTGGGTGCCTATAGCTTTTCGCCTGATGGTTCCAAATTTGGCGGATACAATACAGTTGATGATTTTGAGATATTCGATTTTGACCGGTGTAGTGGTATGTTAAGTAATTTTAGGCAGGTAATTGTAAACGATTCAATGATTTCTTTCGGAAGCTCGTTTTCGCCTAATTCGCGTTATTTATTCGGCTCCTCCTCGAATTATTTATACCAGGTTGACGCCTCTTCCAACCAACCTGATACGACTCTGATAACTGTTGCCGTTTGGGATGGTTATAATTGCCCCAATCCACCTTTTGCCACACGATTTTTAATGCAGCAACTGGGCCCTGATGGAAAGATTTACATATCTACCGGTAATTCAACTTGTAATATGCATACAATAACATCTCCGGATAGTTCAGGATTAAGTTGTAATGTTCAGCAACATTCAGTTATTCTTCCCACATACAATGCAGGCACTATTGCCAATCATCCAAATTACCATCTGGGTCCTTTAATTGGCAGCGGATGTGATACCCTCACCTTGCTGAATGAACATTTTATCAATCAATCTCTAGCGTTAAGCAAATATCCCAACCCGGTAATTTCTTCCATATTAGAAATCAACTATTCATTAGAGCAAAATCAATCCGGAGATGTAGAAATTCTGAATGCTATTGGTCAATCTGTTTATCGAATAAAAGTTCCTCAATGGAGTAGTTATCAGAAACTATTTTTGCCGGAAATTCCGCAAGGGGTTTACTTGCTTACTTTGAAAAGTGGAAGTAAATTCAACACATTAAAATTCATTAAAAATTGAAATCATGAAAATTGTCATCTTCACCTTTACTCAAATGCTGTTGGCTTTATTTGTCAATGCACAGGAACGGAAATTAAAAACCATACAGCCAAGTATGATGGAGCTAATGATGTTTGAAGTAAAGTTAAATCCGTCCGACACCATTTTCAATAATGTAAATTTTGATCACCTTCCTGTGAAAGGATACCCATTTTTTACTGCAGTTCCGGGGAAAGCATTTTACACAATTGAACAAAGAGATTCTATTCTACAAAAAATTGATGATTTGTTTTATGAATAAGAAGGAGCATTTAGTTTTAAGAGCATAGGAGGATCACCACACTGCGTCCTCCGAAGCTCTGAGAGAATTCTATTTTTAAAAATCTTGTCAAATTTTCATCACCACCTCATCAAATCATCACATCATCACATCAAATTTTCATCACCAAATCATCACATCACCACATCATCACCCGCCCTTCGACACAAAGGCCAACAAGGTCGGGCAGGCATCAACACATCAATTAAAATACTCTTTCATCTTCTCAAAAAAGCTCTTATCTCCTTTTCCCGGATGAGGAGTGAAGTTGTGAGCGGTTTTTAATTTTTCGAGAATTTTTCCTGACTTGTCCCTTTTAGTGCGGTATTCTAATTTTGCGATAAGTTCCTTCATTTTTTGAGTTGGTTGGGCTTTGACGGTTACTATTTTTTGGGTGATGTGGTTCAATATTTCTCCATCAACGATTTTTTTTGATTCGTCTATAAATTTTCTAATCGAAATGCCTGTTTTTAGTTCGATATGCTTTGATACGACAAGTGCCATAAAGCAAATCAGTATATGCAGTTTTATCGGTTGTTCTTTAAAATGAAAGATTGGTCTTGTTTGCAGGTCATTTTTTGATATTCTGAAGGCTTGCTCTATTTTATAAAGTTCGTGGTATCGCTCTATTATTGTTTTATTGTCGGCAACCGATGCTTCCAAATTGGTATAGTATCCTTTGATCCCAAGCAGTTTCTGCGTTTTCTCAATCAGAGCTTCATTGAGTTCTATTTTCTGCCCTTTAGTCTGGGTAAATTTTATTTTTTTGCTTTTTGATGGTTTTGCAATTACCTGTTTTGCTTTTTCGATTTGCTTCTCCATTTCGTATTTATCCTTGCGGTACCTGACCGATGAATAGCTGCAAATCAGATAACCGTTATCCGTTTTTATCCGTATGCTTTTGCCGTCTTCCCGGCTGATGTTTTTGTCAATAGTTTCAAGCAGTGCCGTGGGGATATTCCCAAGCCTTGCCCCCACGATGTAGTTGATATTGTTTTGGGTCAATTGTTGTATGTTTTCTGAGCTGATCATCGCAGCATCGGCCACTACGGTAAAATCTTTCACTCCATTTCTTTCGATAAAATCTTTAATAACAGGGATGATGGTGTGCCCTTCAAAGGTATTGCCCGAAAATACCTCATAGGCAACAGGGAAGCCTTCTTTGCTTACCATCAGGGCTATGAGTATTTGTGGTTGTTGGGATTTGTTGTCTTTTGAAAAACCGTTCTTGCGCAACCCGTCTTCTTCAAAAGTCTCAAAATAAAGTGTTGTTACATCGTAAAACAGGATGTCGAAATTGAACGAGTAATGAAGGCCGGCAAAGTTGACAACCTTTTCCTCCACTGTTTTCTTTAGGTCGATACAGTCAGGGGCAATCTTGTAGTATGTCTTGCGGCTATGGCAGATACCGAAGAACTGTTCCATCAGCTCAAGGGAACGAAGTTTGGATGCGGGTTCAAATATTCTTATCGTTACCAAATCATTTAACAAAGCAGGTAAATCATCCAGTTTGATCATATCCTGTATTGCACGTATCTGCTTGTGAAAGAAATGATATTTAATACCAATAAAGGTGCTGTGGTTGAGGTGCAACAACTTGTTGGGATTTTCATCGGGGAAAATAGAGAGTTGGCTGGTGTAATCCTTTATCCATTCTTCTGCCAATATCATTAAATCATTTAGTGCTTCCTCTGTATGGGCAGAACCGATATGCTGCAAAACAATCCTTTTGTTGTTCTGATAACGCACAACCTGCACTGCCTTTGCCTTTGAGGCGGTTTTGACAACCCTGATTTTCATGCTAAATTTACCTTAGTGCGGTAAATTTAGTATTTTTAAACAAATATATATTGATTATGAAGCTACTTACGACCGCACTAATTTTTAAGGGGACAAGTCAGGATCACCAAATCATCACATCACCACATCATCACCCGCCCTTCGACACAAAGGCCAACAAGGTCGGGCAGGCATCAACACATCAATTAAAATACTCTTTCATCTTCTCAAAAAAGCTCTTATCTCCTTTGCCAGGATGAGGAGTGAAGTTGTGAGCGGTTTTTAATTTTTCGAGAATTTTTTTCTCGTCAGAAGTCAAACTCTGAGGTGTCCATACATTTATATTTATGAGCAAATCGCCTCTGAAATGACTATTCAATTGAGGGATACCTTTTCCTTTTAAACGCAATACTCGTCCGCCTTGTGTTCCCGGTTCAATTTTAATTTTTGCCTTACCATCAATGGTAGGAACCTCGAGTGTTGTACCTAATGCTGCATCGGGAATGCTGATATATAAGTCGTGATGCAAATTATTTCCATCACGTTTAAGATTGGGATCTTCCTGTTCTTCGATAACAATTAACAGATCACCGGGAACACCTCCGCGCTCAGCGGCATTGCCCTTACCCGATACTGTTACCTGCATGCCCTCACCCACTCCCGGAGGAATGTTGATGGATATAACTTCTTCACCGGGCATAGTACCATGACCGTGACAGCTCTTACATTTATTGGTAATTGTTTGTCCCTCTCCCTGACACGTAGGACAGGTTGAAGTAGTTTGCATTTGCCCTAGAATAGTGTTGGTCACTCTGCGCACTTGTCCGGCACCGTTACATGTACCGCACTTCGAAAACGCAGATCCATTTTGAGCACCTGTTCCTGTACATGATGTACATGGAATAGTTTTATTGACTTTAATTTTTTTCTCAACACCATTGGCAATTTCAGAGAGTGATAATTTTACTTTGATTCGTAAATTACTTCCTCTGTTTACATGTCTTCTTCCCCCCCCTTGACCGCCACCGAAAAAACTTTCGAAGGGATTATGTCCACCAAAAATATCTCCAAACTGACTGAAGATATCATCCATGTTCATGTGGTGTCCACCCCCACCTGCGCCACCCACACCTTGATGTCCAAACTGATCGATAACGACGGCGTTTATCACCATCGCTCAATATTTCATAAGCTTCAGCAGCCTCTTTAAATTTATCCTCTGCTTCTTTGTTGCCCGGATTTTTATCGGGATGGTATTTTAATGCCATCTGGCGATAAGCTTTTTTTATTTCACCTTCGGCAGCATCGCGACCTACTCCTAAAATTTCGTAATAATCTCTTTTTGACATAATCAGATTTCCTGCTCAACAATTAATTTCCTACCACCACTTTAGCATGGCGGATCACTTTCTCATTTAAAAAATATCCGCATTCTGCTTCATCAATAACTTTCCCAACTAAATCCGGTGAAGGAGCAGGAACGTTGGTAATGGCATCATGTAAATCAACATTAAATTCTTCACCAACCGATTGCATTTTCCTCAACCCTTTTTGTTCGAGCAGGCTTAATAATTTAAGATAAATAAGGTTGAAGCCTTCATTAACCTGAGCCCCTTCCTTAAATTTTTCTGCAGCTTTAAATGCTCTTTCAAAATCATCAATAACTGAAATCATGGCTAAAATGACCTCCGAATTAGCGGTTTTTATCAAATCGATGCGCTCTCGTTGTGTTCTCTTCTTATAATTGTCAAATTCGGAGTAGACACGTAAAAATTTGTCGTTAATTTCTGCCAAATCGGCCTTCAGTTTATGTGTATCGTTGCCTTTTAAATCGGCTTCTAAACCTTCAGTTTCAGCAGAAATCTCTTGCGAAAACGGCTCTCCTGAAGCTGTAACTTCTTCATTGTCATTCTGTCCCTGAACAGTTTCTTTATCCTGATCCATTTTTTTCTTGTTAAAGGGTGATTTAAATTTTAAATTCATTGAAGGGTGCTTTCAAATACTTTGCCATGGCTTTATACTTGCCAATTTGGCAGGCAAAAGTAAATAAAAACGACAGACCCACCATTGGCAGATCTGTCGTTATTAAATATTATAAGAGTGTTACTTCAATTTCTCTAAAGCCTCTTCCAAAGCCGCACCTCTAAGGTTTTTACCAACAATTACACCGTTATGGTCGATAAGGTAACTAGCTGGAATTGAGTTTACTCGATAAATTTGAGCAGGTTTTGATTGCCATCCGCCCAAGTCACTCACATGATATGCCCAACCGAGGTTATCTTGTTTAATGGCTTTCATCCAGGCCTCCTTATTTTGATCGAGAGAAACGCTGTAAATGGTAAAGCCTTTGGCACCTTTAAATTTTACATCTTTATATTTGTTGTAGGCAGCAACAATATTTGGATTTTCCATCCGGCAAGGACCGCACCAGGAAGCCCAGAAATCGAGAAGAACTACATTGCCTTTGAGTGATGAAAGAGCAATGGTTTTGCCTTCAGGACTGGTGAAAGCCAGGTCAATAGCTTTATCGCCAATGTTAGTACCCTGAGGGGCAGCTTGATAAATGAACCCGAAAGTCATGGTAGCTAAACCTGCAATCAGAAGAATAAATTTTAAGCGTTTCATAGTTATTTGTTAAGTTTTAAGGTCTGGAATTACACAAATATAATACCACTTTTTGAATTAAACTATACCCGTTTAATTTTTGCACCAATTTTATTGAGCCTTTCGTCAATTTTCTGATACCCTCGGTCGATTTGTTCTATGTTATGAATCACACTTTTGCCTTCTGCCGAAAGGGCAGCAATAAGCAGTGCCACACCTGCACGAATATCAGGGGAGGTCATTTGGATACCGCGTAAGGCGTGCTTTCGGTTCAACCCAATAACAGTTGCCCTATGTGGATCGCAAAGAATAATTTGTGCCCCCATATCAATAAGTTTATCAACAAAAAACAGTCTCGATTCAAACATTTTTTGATGAATCAGAACTGTTCCATTTGCTTGAGTGGCCGTTACTAAAACAACACTCAATAAATCGGGAGTAAATCCCGGCCAAATAGCATCGGCAATAGTAAGAATAGAGCCATCAATAAAGGTATCGATTTCATAATGCTCCTGAGCCGGAATATAAATATCGTCGCCTTTAAATTCCATTTGAATACCGAGTCTGCGAAAAACATTTGGTATAATTCCTAAATGTGAAATACCGGCATCTTTAATTGTAATTTCAGAACCGGTCATTGCAGCAAGTCCAATAAAACTTCCAATTTCGATCATGTCGGGAAGCATTCTATGCGAGCATCCCCCCAATCCATCAACACCATCAATGTTTAACATATTAGAACCTATGCCCGAAATTTTTGCACCCATACTATTGAGCATTTTGCAAAGTTGTTGGATGTATGGTTCACATGCTGCGTTGTAAATAGTAGTAGTTCCTTTCGCCATCACAGCTGCCATCACAATATTTGCAGTACCGGTTACAGAGGCTTCATCGAGAAGCATAAATGTTCCCTTCAAGGATTTTCCTTCTACTCTATAAAATTCATCTTTAGAATCGAAATCAAATTTAGCCCCGAGGCTCATAAATCCAATGAAGTGCGTGTCGAGTCGTCGTCTACCAATTTTATCCCCACCAGGTTTAGGAATACTTGCTTTTCCAAATCTTGCCAGCAATGGGCCAATAATCATAATGGAACCTCGTAACGCCGCAGCTTGTTGAGCAAATTCTTTTGTTTCGAGATAATCAATATTGATATTATCGGCTTTGAATTCAACAACTCCTTCCCCTTTGCGTGTGAGTTGCACACCCATGTTACCAAGCAAATCAATGAGCTTATTCACATCTCTGATATCAGGAATATTGCTGATGGTTACAGGAGAGGAAGTAAGTAAAACTGCACAAATAATTTGGAGCGCTTCATTTTTTGCACCTTGCGGAACAATTTCACCATGTAAACGGAGACCACCTGTTACTTCAAAACTATTTCCCATAAAATTATTGCTCAACCTTTTCTAAAATTTTTTCCATTACCATTGTTAGGCATTCTTGCTTTTGCACGTTGTTGACGAATAGGTGCTTTTTTCACCAGAGTATTCATTGGAAGTTCCAATGGTTGATCCAAGCGTGTGTCTTCTTTAACAGTCAATTTTCCTTTCGATAAAATCCGAAGATGTTCAAAAATCACTTCATCACTTACCGAATCTTTATTCCAATTGACATAAAGCATCTTCATAAAATTGGCAATATTAACAGTCATTTGTTCCTTTGCCGGTGAATCATCGATGTCTTTAATTTCCAAAATCATCTGTTCAATAATTCTTCCGTAATGTTTGAATCGTATGTCTGATGTGGGATAAGTAACTCGTTGAGGTTTTACTTTATAAGTAAGTGCTGATGGTTTTTCATAAGGTGAATCCACATCAAGTTTAAAGTCGGAGATGATAAACAAATGATCCCACAACTTGTGTTTAAAATCGGTGATATCACGCAAATGCGGATTGAGTTGCCCCATCACATTTACAATTGCACGAGCGATATTATTTCGCTCTTCTCTATCGTCGAGACTGATTGCATATTCAATAAGTTTTTGAATATTTCGGCCATACTCAGGTATAATTAACCTGTTGCGGCCGGAGTTGTATTCCATGTTCAAAATGAGAAAGTTTTAACTATTAACAAAATTTGATTATTATTTTCTAGGGTGAGTTTCATCTTACAATTCTTAGTTTGGCGTATTTTAGCAATAAACTTTTGGAACCGTGTCCGGGAAAAACAACAGTTGCTTTAAGTTCCGGAAACGAGCCTTCAATTTTCTGCACTAATCCTGTTCCAAATTTTTGATGCTCTACATTCATGCCCGCTTCAATTGAAGTAGATTCATCAGCCTCAAATGGCTCTGTTGAAATTGCTGTTGAGGAGGAGACAGTTTGTACTTTTTTAAAATTCCCTCCGGGAGTTTTATGTACTACCTCGGGTTTTGAATTTCTATTTCCAAAATCAGACCAATTTCTTGGGCGATCAAAACTATTTACTTTAGTTGTCACTGACGAAGTTTGATCATCGATAAAAGCGGGATTAATTTCAGCAATAAACCTGCTTGGTTCACAGCTAATCAAGTTTCCCCATTTATAACGGCTCACCGCATACGATAATGTGAGTTTCGTTTCAGCACGTGTAATCGCAACGTAGAACAACCGACGCTCTTCTTCCAATTCGGTTCGTGATTGTAATGCCATTTGTGATGGAAACAAATTTTCTTCCATTCCAACCACATAAACATATTTAAACTCCAAACCTTTAGCTGAGTGAATGGTCATTAACGAAACGGTATCTTCATTCAATTCATTATTTTCACCATCGGTAACTAATGCAATGTCTTGCAAAAATACATCGAGTGTTCTGAGAGTTGCATCTGTTTCCGCCTCGGAGGATGGGGCAGGCAAAGCAGTTGTTCCCTTATCGGTGAATTCCTTTATACCGTTTAAAAGTTCCTGAAGGTTTTCATAATGACTAATTCCTTCGGGAGATTTGTCGGCATACAATTCTTTCAACAAACCAGTCGACATAGCAATATGACTGGCAAGATCATAGGCAGGTTTTGTTTTAAGCATCGCCGAAAAACTTTTTATCAGGGTAACAAAATCTGCAATTCGGTTTCGTGTTGGGGCATTGATACCGGTATCAATAGTATTTATTTTTTCAATAACCTGCCACAGGCTCAAATTTTCACGATCGGCTGCAATAATAACTTTATCTACAGAAGTTTTACCAATTTCTCTTTTTGGATAATTAATAATTCTTTTGAGTGCTTCCTCATCATTAGGATTCACTGTAAGTCGAAAATATGAAAGCAGATCTTTAATTTCTTTTCTTGCATAAAATGAAATTCCGCCGTAAATGCGATATGGAACACCTTTGCGTCGAAGAGCCTCCTCCATAGATCGTGACTGAGCATTAGTTCGATAAAGAATGGCAATATCTTTATTATTAAGTTGGTTTCTCATTTTTTCTTCAAAAATGGAATTAGCCACCATATTTCCCTCTTCGTTATCGCTTAATCCTTTTATCAAACGAATCAATTCACCATCCTCGTTATCGGTCCATACCGATTTTTTAAGTTGATTTCTATTATTTAAAATTACACTATTAGCAGCATTAACAATATTTTTTGTAGAGCGATAATTTTGTTCCAGTTTAAAAGTTTTCAGTTCCGGATAATCACTTTCGAAGCTCAAAATATTTTGAATATTTGCACCTCTGAAAGCATAAATACTTTGTGCATCGTCACCAACAACACAAATATTTTCGTTGAGTGCTGCAAGTTTTCTCACCACAATGTACTGTGCATAATTAGTATCTTGAAACTCATCAACTAAAATATATTTAAATTTATGTTGATACTTATGAAGCAGATCCGGAAAATCCCGAAGCAGAATAAAAGTGTTGAACAATAAATCATCAAAATCCATTGCTCCGGCTTTAAAATTTCGCTTCTGATAAATTTCATACAACAAACCCATGTGCGGTTTTCCTGCAGCTTTATCATCATTAACCAATTCCGAATTTTCCTGATATTCTTTCCACGTATACAAATTATTTTTTGCGGAAGAGATTCGATTATAAACTTGACCGGGTTTATAAATTTTTTCATCCAGACCCTGATTTTTAACAATATCTTTAATCAGGTTCTTAGAATCTTCAGTATCATAAATTGTGAAGCTGGAAGGATATCCAATTCGAGGTGCTTCCACACGCAACATTTTTGCAAAGACAGAGTGAAAAGTTCCCATCCATAAATTTCGGGCTTCGTCGCCTGCTTCGATGGAAATTCGTTTTTTCATTTCCCTCGCTGCCTTGTTGGTAAAGGTAAGAGACAGAATATTAAAAGGATCCACTCCATTTTGGATCATTTGCACGATACGATGCACCAATACCCTTGTTTTACCGGAACCGGCTCCTGCAATAATCATTACAGGTCCTTCGGTACACAAAACTGCTGCACGTTGGGATTCGTTGAGGTGTGTGAGGTGTTTATCCATTCAAAAATGCCGAAAATTCAATTTTTATCGGACTTGTCAAAGTTAAGGCTTTTTGAGTAATTTGCATTTCAATACTTTTAAACAATCCTCTATGAAAAAAATCACCTTTTATTGCATCTATTTTCTTTTTTTCTCGGCTATTTTAATGCCAATTCAATTGGCAGCACAAAAAAATAAGAGCCTACCGGATACCACTCATAATTGGTCAGTTTATCGTAATGGGTTATTATTCAATGATTTGGATGTTGCAAAAAATGCATTATTTGATCTTCTTGTGCAACAACCGGAGAACAAAGGGATTTACGATTCATTGGCACATTTGTATTTCAGAATGGGCGCCTATGCTCAAGCAATACAAGCAGGTGAAAAGGCAAATCCTACAGGAGCAATCAAAGAAATCACTGCGTATTCGCTCAGAAATTTGGGTGATATAAAAACCGCACTTCCAATTTTTGAAGAACTTTACAAAACTACCGATACTCCAGAAAACGGCTATCAGGTTGCCACCATGCAATATGCTTTGAAAAGATATGGAGAATGCATGGAAACTATTGAAAAATTGAAAGTCAACCCCGATTGTAAAACTCTAAAAGTCGTTATTTCCACCGAGCAAGGCGACAATAACCAAGTGAGTTATGCTGCTGCTATAGAAAATCTTACCGGTGTATTGTATCTTGAAATGGGTAAACCTGAAATGGCCAAATCAGCATTTGAAAAAGCAATTGCAGAAGAACCTGACTTCAATCTTGCTAAAAAAAATTTAGAAAATGTGAGTAAATCGGCTCCGGTTAAGTAGAAATGATTTTTTTTGATTTATAAGATGATTATGACCAACATAGGAATGATTTTTTTTGATTTATAAGATGATTATGACCAACATAGGAATGATTTTTTTTGATTTATAAGATGATTATGATCCATTATGATGGATATATTAAGATATGTAATAATCCATTATGATGGATATATTAAGATATGTAATAATCCATTATTTTTTTGATGGGCTTTGAATTTATAGGTAATTTTGCAGAAATATTAGATCCAAATACATCATGAAACAATATCACGATCTTCTTAGCCATGTAATGGAAAATGGCGCCATCAAAAATGATCGCACCGGCACCGGTACTCGTAGTATTTTTGGGCATCAAATGCGATTTAATCTTGCAGATGGTTTTCCATTAGTGACAACAAAAAAGGTTCACATCAAATCTATCATCCATGAATTGCTTTGGTTTTTAAAAGGTGAAACAAACATTAAATATTTAACCGATAATGGTGTTTCTATTTGGAACGAATGGGCCGACAAAGATGGGAACCTAGGACCTGTTTATGGATACCAATGGAGATCGTGGCCAACATCCGATGGCAAACATATAGATCAAATTAGTAATCTTATTGAACAGATCAAAAAAAATCCTGATTCCCGAAGATTAATGGTGAATGCGTGGAATGTAGGTTTCATTGAACAAATGGCACTTCCACCCTGTCATATTCTTTTTCAGTTTTATGTTGCTGATGGAAAATTATCTTGTCAGCTTTATCAGCGCAGTGCCGATTTATTTTTAGGTGTTCCATTTAATATTGCTTCTTATGCATTGCTAACTATGATGGTGGCACAAGTTTGCAATTTGAAGCCGGGTGAATTTATACACACATTTGGAGATGCACATATCTATAGCAATCATTTTGAACAAGTGCAACTTCAACTAAGCCGCGACTTCAAACCATTGCCTACGATGAGAATAAATCCGTTGGTGAAAAATTTATTTGATTTTAAATTCGAAGATTTTTTTCTTTCCAACTACGAACCGCATCCTGCAATTAAGGGTGCTGTTGCTGTGTAAAAATCAACATCCGTAAAGAGGAAAAAAAAGTAGAAATACACACATGAAAATTTCTTTGATAGTAGCTTTTGACGAGAATCGTTTAATTGGCAATAACAATGCGTTGCCTTGGCATCTTCCTGCCGATTTAAAACATTTTAAGCAAATTACCATGGGTCATTTTATGATAATGGGAAGAAAAACATTTGACTCCATTGGCAAACCGTTGCCGGGAAGAACTTCTATTGTAATAACACGAAAAAAGGATTTTAAAATTGATGGTTGTATTGTTGTAAATACGTTGAACGAAGCAATTGATAATTGTAAAGATCAACAAGTAGTTTTTATTATTGGAGGTGCTCAAATTTTTGAATGTACCCTACCAAAAGCAACAGATTTATTCATCACACAAATTCATCATTCTTTTGAAGGTGACACTTATTTTCCTGAAATTCCTGAGTCTGATTGGGATGAAATTTCGAGAGAGAAAAATGAGGCTGATGAAAAGAACGAATGGCCTTATTCATTCATACATTACAGAAAAAAATTTGATGTGGTGATTTGATGATGGGGTGATTTGGTGATGCTTGCCCGACCTTGTTGGCCTGTGTGTCGAAGGGCGGGCCTGCCCGACCTTCTTGGCTTGTGCGGTGAAGGGCGGGTGGTGATTTTTGATGTGGTGATGCCTGCCCGACCTTGTTGGCCTGTGTGTCGAAGGGCGGGCCTGCCCGACCTTGTTGGCTTGAGCGGTGAAGGGCGGGTGGTGATACCTGCCCAAACTTGTTCTTTTAGTGCTGTTGGAAACCGCCTACCGCTACCGCCTACCGCTACTCCTTTCTATGCAGCTTTCAGTTTTAAAACATTTGATTTATTCACTTTATCCATTGCATATTTCAAAGTAACTTTAATCGTAGATTCTTTTTCTGCAGAGGGAGTTTCGAACATAAGGTCTAACATAATTGCTTCGCAGATAGATCTCAAACCTCGAGCACCTAATTTAAATTCAACAGCTTTATCAACAATAAAATTAAGCACCTCGTCATCAAATTTAATTTTTACATTTTCCATTTCAAACAACTTCTCATACTGACGCATGAGCGCATTTTTAGGTTCAGTAAGAATGGATTTAAGAGTAGCTTTATCGAGTGGCAACAAATGAGTAACAACTGGTAATCGGCCGATCAATTCGGGAATAAGTCCAAAAGATTTCAAATCGACCGGTGAAATATATTGCATGAGATTGCTTTTATCTATTTCAGCAATATCCCGACCGGTTGAAAATCCGATGGCAGCAGTTTGCATTCTTCGTGCAATAATTTTATCGATACCATCAAAGGCACCACCACAAATAAATAGAATGTTTTGCGTGTTCACAGCAATCATTTTTTGTTCCGGGTGCTTTCGTCCTCCTTGCGGGGGAACATTTACTATTGTATTTTCCAGCATTTTCAAAAGCCCTTGCTGAACACCTTCGCCGGAAACATCTCTGGTGATGGAAGGATTGTCGGACTTCCTTGCAATTTTATCTATCTCATCAATATAAACAATTCCTCTTTCAGCAGCAGCTACATCATAATCTGCAGCTTGAAGTAATCTTGTTAAAACACTTTCAACATCTTCACCAACATAACCTGCTTCAGTTAAAACTGTAGCATCAGCAATACAAAATGGAACTTTTAACATCCGTGCTATGCTGCGAGCAAGCAGAGTTTTACCTGTGCCTGTTTCACCAACAAGAATAATGTTAGACTTTTCAATTTCCACATCATCTTTCAAACGAGCACGATAAATTAGTCGCTTGTAATGGTTGTAAACCGCCACCGCAATCACCTTTTTTGCTTCGTTTTGTCCAATAACATATTGATCAAGAAATTCTTTTATCTCAATAGGTTTCAGCAATTGCAGATTAGAAGAAATGGAAGCCTTCAGTTTTTCAGAAGATTCTTCATTTACAATTTGCTGTGCCTGTATGATACATTGGTCACAAATATGACCCGACATACCGGCAATAAGCACGTTGGTACCGCTTTTATCACGGCCGCAAAAGGAGCATTTTATTTCTTTATTGGTTTTCAAATTTTGTGGTATTATTATTTAGGATTGCTTTTGTTACGAACTAAAACTTCGTCAATCATACCATAAGCTTTAGATTCTTCAGCGGTCATCCAATAATCACGATCAGAATCATTCCAAACGTCATCATAAGTTTTACCGGAATGCATGGCAATAATTTCATAAAGTTCTTTTTTTAACTTCTGAATTTCACGAGCCGTAATTTCAATATCGGAAGCTTGACCTTCAGCTCCACCCATAGGCTGATGGATCATAATTCTAGCATGCTTTAGAGCAGTACGTTTTCCTTTAGTTCCGGCGCACATCAGTACAGCAGCCATTGAAGCAGCCATTCCTGTACAAATTGTTGCTACATCGGGTCCAATGTACTGCATGGTATCATAGATTCCCAAACCGGCATAAACGCTGCCTCCGGGGCTATTTACATAAATTTGAATGTCTCTTTTTGCATCTGCAGATTCTAAAAAGAGCAATTGCGCCTGAATAATATTGGCAACGTAATCGTTAATTGGAACACCCATAAAGATAATTCTGTCCATCATAAGACGTGAAAAAACGTCCATCGTGGCAACATTTAACTGTCGCTCTTCGATGATAGTTGGAGAGATATAATTGGCATTCACCGAACTGATAAAATTACCCACGTACATGCTGTTCAGTCCGCGATGTTTTACAGCATATTTTTCAAATTCTTTTCCGAAGTCCATATTTAGGTTGTTTTTTGATTGAGGTTGTAAATTTGAACAATTAAACTTTAATAATGAAACAAATTAATGGTGATGTTGATGACTTTTAACAACATTCACAAATTCATCGTAAGTTACCTTCTTAACATTCACTTTAGCAATTGATTTCAAATAGTTAAACACTTTTCTGTCGGAAAGGGTTTCAATAATTCTTTCAACAGATTCTCTCTTTTCGAGATACCTGGAAATCAAGTTGTCCATAATATCGTCTGTAAGTCCTGCAGCGTAACCTGAAAACTGGTGCATGATGTATTGGCGGGCCATGTCACGAATTTCTTCCTGTGAAATTTGCATATTCTGGTCACGAAATACACGATTTTCAATAAGCCTTAATTTCATTCCTCGTGAATATCCACCATATTCCTTTTCAACTTGCTCCGGCGACATTGGTTTTTCGACAGCTGTTTGCAGCCATTTTTTTAAAAAGTCATCCGGAAGTTTAATGCTCAATTCATCCAGCAAATGATCTTCCAAATCATGCTTCAGCTTCATATCGGTATCCTGAGTATAAACTCCGGCGATTTCGGCACGAACTCTTTCACGGAATTGTTCTTCAGTAGTAACAGCGCCTTCGCCATAAATCTTATCGAAGAATTCCTGATTCATTTCTGCAAGTTCAACTCTATTGACTGTATCAATTGTGAAATTAAAATCAGAATTTAAATCAACCACTTTTTCAACCGGTAAATTTAACATGTGAGCGATTTCATCATTTTGGGAAGCGAATGCTTTGGAGAGATTAAACTTCATTTCATCTCCTTTTTTAACTCCCACTAATGATTTCTTTATGGATGCATCTTTAACTGCAACTACCGAAAGTGTAGATCGGCTGGTAATTCCATTTTCTTTCACTGCTCCGGCTTCATCCAATTCAGTAAAGTCACCATAAAAAATTGTTTCCTCATCAGAGATTTCAGGGTTTGAAAATTTACCATATTTTCTTCTGATATCATCAACATATTGAGTCACCTTATCTTCTTCAACATTGATCTCATATTGATCAAAAGTTTTAGATGGGGGAAGCGTAAGACTAAACTGAGGAGCTAATCCGATTTCAAAATTAAATTCAAAGTTACCCGGTTCATCCCAGTTGTTGATAGCATCATCAGAGGGCTGAGGAATTGGACTTCCTAAAATATCTAATTTATTATCGGTGATATAACTTTCGAGGGTTCCTGAAACCAATTTATTAAGCTCATCAATAAGAATGGCTTTTCCGTAACGTTTTTTAACTAAACCAACAGGAACATGGCCGGGTCTAAATCCGGGTAAGTTCATTGTTTTTTGAATTTTTTTAACTTCCGATTCAAATTTCTGAAGATAATCTTCAGGAATAAGATTGATTTTTAAAACTTCGTTTAACGTACCGATCTCTTCTCTTGTAATATTCATTTTTTAGCTATGTATGATTTTAAATAATTTGCAATCGATTATATCAAATAAAATTTCCCTTTAACCTGCCTAAATGTGTGTGTGTTTGAAAATAGTTTTTTCGGGAATTTGGGTGCAAAATTAGTCATTTCTACCCATTATCGCATCCAAAAGTTGTAATTCTTTGATCTAAAGCAACTTACGAATATATAATTAATAAAAAACCCTGGTACTGAAGCATTTATCTTCTGAAATTATGGAAAAATGATAAACGCCATGTGCCAGAATTCCGGTAGGAATTATAAAATTAAAATCCTGATTAAGCACATTCATTTGTCCAAGTAAAAGATTCCGTCCTAAATTGTCGCGAAGCACATAATCGAGAGTACCCTGTTTGCAATTTTTAATTATAACTGAGATGGTTTGTGAATCCTCATCCGGGAAAGCCAAAACATGAAAAGAATTATTCAAACAAAAGTTTTGTGCATGGATAGTTTTTGAGAAATAAAATTCTCCCGTTTGATCTGATTGTTTCAATCGGTAGAAATAGTTTTTTGAAGAATTTGGTGTTTGATCCAGATACCGATAACTGTTTTCGTTATTCGAATTTCCTGCTCCTGGAATGCGAGCAATTTCATGAAACAATTTTCCATCTATACTTCTTTCGATAGCAAAATAATCGTTGTTAGTTTCTGATGAAGTTTTCCATTGCAACTCATATTCAGTTTCAGTTTTACATTTTGCAGAAAATGAAGTCAAATTAACAGGTAAAGAGGTGGTGATTACAGGGCAAAGAGTAGTGGTGTCGTTTAATGAATTTGTAGTTAAAAGAATCAGATTTTCACTATTGATACCGGATGTTGTTGAAGGGAACCGATCTTGAACGATTAGGTTAGGAATTAATTCAATAAGATCATCTGGAGTTTTGCAGGGTATGAATCCTAAGTTATCAGTTTTCATGAGAACTGTTCCGGCATTCTGGCGCTTTCCTGTAAAAATATAACAGCCATCAGTAGTACTCCTACCGGACCTAGAACCCATTGTTGCGATACCATCCCATGTGTAAGCACGAGACCATTGTGTGTCAAACGTATTGTTCGTTTTTAAGAATTGTGCTTGTTGTCCAAAGCTGCTATATCCTCCCATACCTGTAAAAAAATAACCACCATCAGGAGTTTGTTCAACGGATGAAAACCCACTTTGAAACATTTGATCGGGAATAGTACTCAGTATTTTAGCACTAAGGAAAGTTCCGTCACCATTCACTCTTAAAATATAAGGATAATTAAGTTGATCAATCAGTCGGTTTTTATCCATTGAACCTGCAACAATCAATTCACCACTGAGCGACTCAATAATATCAAGTCCGAGAGAAAACCGAAACATTGTAGGATCATGTTCATATGATTTTGCCCATAACAAATTTCCAGACTGATCGGTTCTCAAAATAAAAACATCGGCAGCATGAGAACCCACTGTTGTTCCTGTTACCACGAAACCGCTATCGGCAGTCTGGCTTACTATCATCGGCAAACCTTCAGAAGAATCTAAATCACGAACGGCAATTTGGTATTTTCTTTCCCACATAACATTTCCATTGCTATCGGTTTTTATTAAAATTACATAAGTAGTGCTTATTAAACTAGTTGGATTCGCATCGTGAAAACCGGAAACTATAAAACCCTCATCAAAAGTTTGTCTCACCGAAAACCCTAAATCATCTTTGCCGGTATCGAATACTTTAGCCCATGAAATAATTCCATTGTTATCCGTTTTAATTAAAAAAATATCGTTGCTATCGGAAGGCCAAATATATTCACTGTTAATGTGTCCTGTTAAAATAATTCCGCCATCATTCACCGGCTCCATCCAAGTTGAAATCATTCTGTGATTAGGTGAAGAAAATACTTTTTCCCAAATAAGATTTCCGTTGCCGGAAGTTTTTAATAGATGTGCATTAGTAGTTGCTAACGGAGACATTATATTCCAATGAAAATTATAATAAAAGTCAGTTCCTCCTGCTACAACATAAGTATTCCCATTTAATTCACGCACGGCTTGACCACTATGACCGGTGTTATAAGTTTTTAAAAAGGTTGAAGGTTGGCCTAAAACCATTTTGAAAAATAGAAATGTAAATACCAGAAAGATAGAACACTTTTTCATATTTATGTTTTGTGGAATTTCCGGATCAAACCAATTCCATTTCCGAAAAATATCCGTTCCACTTAGACTAAATTACATCAATAAAATAAAGCCTCAACAAAAAATAGCAAAATGAGATTAAAGTACTAGTGTTGGAAACAAAGCAAAATATAACAAAAAGCGGTGTGCAGATCCATAAAAAAAACCGGTCATAAAAACGACCGGTTTTTGTTTTGTTGTGCGCATGGAGGGACTCGAACCCCCACGCCGTGAAGCACCAGATCCTAAGTCTGGCGCGGCTACCAATTACGCCACATGCGCATAACAGCTAGTTTTAAATAGCCGATGCAAAAATAAGCAATAAATGAATGGAAAAGGGATTTCTCAAGATTGTTAAAATCATTGATTTTCAAAAGATTGCAAATTTTACCCATTGCTTCTTTTTGAAATCTTAACTTTGCGGAATGATAACAATAGATCCAAAGGAAATAAAAACCGGACAATTTCATGCTCACATGTTGAGTGCAGTTGCTCCCCGTCCTATAGCATTTGCCAGCACCATCGATCAACATGGGAAGCCCAATTTGAGTCCGTACAGTTTTTTTAATGCGTTTGGTTCAAAACCACCTACCTTGATTTTTAGTCCTGCGCGAAGAGTCCGTGACAACACCATCAAGCACACTTTAGAAAATATTTATGAAACCATGGAGGTGGTTATAAATGTGGTGAGCTATGAAATGGTGCAACAAGCATCGCTTTCAAGTTGTGAATTTCCGAAAGGTGTGAGTGAATTTGTGAAAGCCGGTTTTACTCCAATCGAATCAAAATTAATTAAACCATTTCGAGTAAAAGAATCGCCGGTACAATTTGAATGCAAAGTAAAACAGGTTATTGAAACAGGTCAAGAGGGTGGTGCAGGAAATTTGGTGATTTGCGAAATACTACTCATGCATATCAATGAAAATGTGATGGACGAAAATGGGAAAATTGATCAACATAAAATTGATTTAGTGGCGCGTTGTGGTTACGATTGGTATTGCAGAGCTTCTGGTCCAGCATTATTTGAGGTCGCAAAACCAAATTTAAAATTAGGAATAGGAATTGATCAAATACCTGCTTCCATTCTCGACAGTGATGTGCTTTCAGGAAATGATTTGGGGCAATTGGCAAATATAGAATCGTTGCCCACACAAGAAGCTATAAACCAATTTGCAGAAATGTCAGAAATAAAAAAACTGCTTTCAGTTTTTCAAAGCAATCCGGCCAACGCAAAATTTGCGTTACATTTAGCAGCTAAGGAATTGATTAAAGCGAAGAAAATTGAAGATGCATGGAAGCTGTTGTTGATGGGTTATTAGTTTGTTGGTTTGTTAGTTTGTTGGCCTGCCTGCCAAGCTAAAGACTAGCTTTTGCTTGGCGATGGCAAGCATGTTTATTAGTTAATTGATTTCATATTGGTGTTCATCAGAGACGCAAGCCTTGCGTCTGGACAATGGTGTTCGTTTTAATGAATAAAATTGTTTTTCCAAATTGAAAAGTACCTGCTTGCCGCACATAGCCAGCTACCGAATGATCCAACAAACTAAAGAACTAAAAAACTAAAGAACTAACAAACCAATTTCAAACCCGGCTGCCCATACCTTCTTTAGCATCGATGGCGTCGCGGAGGCCGTTTCCGAGCCAGGTAAAAGCAAGCACCATAATCATTATAGCTAATCCGGGGTAAACAGCAAGGTAGGCTGCATCAACAATAATGTAACCATAATTTTCTTTAATCATCATTCCCCATGAAGGTGTTGGTGGTTGTGCACCCATTCCGAGAAAACTTAAGCCGGCTTCTAAAAGTATTGCTGATGCAAAATTGGAAGCTGCAATTACAACAACAGGACTAAGAATATTTGGAATGATATGTTTTAAAATTATTCTGGCGTTTGAAAACCCAAGGGCTCTTCCTGCTTCTACAAATTCCATTTCGCGAATGCTAAAAATTTGTCCGCGAACTACACGTGCCACTTCCACCCACATAGTTAAACCAACAGCAATAAAAACTTGAGCAAATCCTTTTCCCAAAGCGAGTGTTATGGCAATTACCAATAACAAAGTTGGGATCGACCATACTACATTTATAAGCCACATAATAATATCGTCGACTTTACCTCTAAAAAATCCTGCCAAAGAACCCAATGCAATACCTATGATAAGTGAAATAACAACGGCAATGAGACCAACCGACATAGAGACTCTGGTACCGGCAAGAATTCTACTAAACAAATCTCTTCCAAACCGATCGGTTCCTAAAACAAACTTTTTGGTGGCAATATGGTGATCCAAAATTTGTTGTGGGGTATCACTTAATTTTATTGATTCCAAAGTACCATCAAAATTATGCCATGATGCCACACCATTTTTCAGTACAAAGTCATCAGTTCCGGAAATAACTTTTAGTATGTGAATTTGCACTGCGTCGAATTTAATTTCAGGATCACCTGTGAATTCTTTGTAAAATACTGAGTCGTTTTTTATCCAGAAAGTATCTAGAGGAATGATTTTCATTTTTGAAGGTGTACCTGAAAATACACGCTCTGCAAATGAGGGTTGATGTGTTGAGTTGATAATGGGTATTTCAAGCACTTGCATTTTACTTCCCGGAGGGAGAGTACTCATAGCTAAATTCATTTCATTAGCATGTGGAGAGTTGTCGGGAATAAAAATATAGCAAAAAATAGAAATTAAAGTTGCCACACAAATTATAAACAGTCCAATAAGTGCAGGAACATTTTTTTTTAATCGTTTCCAGATAATTGCAGAAGGAGAAACTGATGAATTATTCATGATGTACCATTCTTAAAATTTCTTCCTTTCCAGTTGTATCCACTATTAAATACTGACAAGACCCCTCCTACCACAGAATAAAACGGATAAATTAGTTGTGTTGGCAAAAATACAAATAATAAATTTTTCTGATCAGCGAATTTAGCTACTCTCCATAAGAAAATAAAATCCCCCACAGATTTAGTCATCCACAAGGCACCAACCAACCACCAAGATATTGTTCCTGCCACAGCCAATACAACGATGTTCACGAGCAATAAATTTACAAGCAAGATAAATCCACCCGTATATTTGATGTAATTCTCATGATAATACTTAACTTTTGAAGCCCAACGAATGCGTTGAGAGATTAATGAAGTAAAATTCTTCGCAGGTTTAGTTTTGATAATGCTATTTTTTTGGTTATTGAAAACAATTGAAAAAGGATGCTGACGTGCCATTTTCAACATTAAAAAAGTATCATCACCTGAAGGCTGATCATTACCATAAGAATATCCACCGACCTCATAAAAGGATTTTTTAAGAAACGCCATGTTGGCGCCATTACACATTAATGGCTTTTTATTGATAATTGAAACAGCCCCGGTAGCAGACAAGCTTAAAAATTCAAGCGCTTGAATGGACGAGAAAAAAGAAGAATCAGGTGAGATTACCACTAGACCCGTAACCATTTTCGCACCGGTTTTCGAAGCTACATTTGCAAAAGAATGCACCCACAATTCCGACATGCTACAATCGGCGTCAGTTGTTAGTATTAAATCACCTTGAGCCATTTCAATGGCGTGTTCCAAGGCATGCTTTTTTCCCGGTAGGCTGATTTCTGTGGCTTTGATCAACTTAACTGGAGCTGTATTTTGGCTTTTTTTGCTGATGAATTCTTCAACGAGTTTGGTAGTATTGTCGTCAGATTGATCATCGCTGATTATAATTTCAAGCAATGCCGGAGGATATTTTTGTGTTATAAGAGCTTGTAGCAACGAAACAATATTGTGTTCTTCATTTCGAACAGCAACAATAACAGAGACTTTTAATAATTTTAATTCCCCGGATAAAATAGAAGTAGTCGGTTGAAGCGTCCACGCAAGTGTCCACTTAATTAACATCAGTAAATAAGCCAATGTTATAATTAATGTGAATGAAATTAAAACATCCATTTGGCTATTTATAAAATCTGAAATAAAATACTGCTAATGCACCCAATACTGCAGGAATAATGAGATTCATAAACCATAAAAATGAGGAAGCTGCAATTATACCGGCACTATTTCCTGCTAGTGGAGTTAAAAAATAGAGCGCCACCGATCCTCTTACAGTCAGTTCAGACAATGCAATACTTGGCACAACAGCCATCACTAAATAAATTAATGAAGTTACCTGAAGTGTTTGCAGATAGGGCAAATCGATTCCAAAGAGTTGTAAGACCAAGAAAAATTGAAATGTAAAAACCAGATATCTCAATGATGAAAAAAATGTAAGTGTTAAAAGTTCTTGAAATGGATATAATCCAAACACTTTGGTGTACAAATTTATCTTTCTTAAATTTCTATATCGTTCTCCCAATCTTGCAAGGAGTGGCATTTGAAAATAAATAAAAATAGCAAAAAGAATTCCTATAAATATTAAAAGAAACTTTACCCGGTACATAAATGAATTATCAGATTCAAGATTTTCAATGGTGGTAAGTAAACCCATTCCGCCTGCAACAATCGTGATTAGTAATTGATTCATACTGCCAATAATTGAAGCTAACGAGGATTTAATTCTTACACCGCTATCGAGATGCATCACTCTTCCGGCGAACTCACCCATTCTATTTGGTGTAAAAACACTAATAGTTACGCCACTCAAAACTGATCTGAAACCTTTAAGCCACGAAACAGGAGCGATTCGGCGCAATAATAGTTTCCATTTTGCAGTTTCAAGAAACCAGTTCAACAACATAAGTAGAGTAATAGAAATGATAGCAGATAAGCTGGAGGGCTCTTTGATTGTTTGTTCCAAATTTTTAACCATTTCATCAAAATCGGGTCGAGAAATAACCTTAACATAAATAAAATAAACAGAAGCCACCACAATGGCAGTTTTAAGAAAAATGATTGCTGTTTTTATGACCGGATTTGAATTTTTCACTGGTTAGTAAATAAGTTAACAATGTTAGAAAAAAAAACTGTACACTTCTTATCGGATTTGTAACTTTGACTATTCATGAAAGATGCTGAAAAAATCATACTTGGTATAGATCCCGGAACCAATATTATGGGATATGGGATTATTGAAATACAAGGCAAAACCATGAAATTGATTGCCACCGGAGTAATTGATTTGAGTAAGATTGAAGATCATCACCTCAAATTAAAGAAAATTTTTGAACGTGCGGTTGGATTAATTGAAGAGTTTTTGCCGGATGAATTGGCCATAGAGGCTCCATTTTTTGGAAAAAACGTGCAATCGATGCTCAAATTGGGTCGTGCACAAGGAGTTGCTATTGCTGCGGCTCTTTCAAAATCAATTCCGGTTAACGAATATTCACCCCGAAAAATAAAGCAATCGATAACAGGAAATGGGAATGCTTCAAAAGAGCAGGTAGCTGCAATGCTGCTAACGCTACTTAATATGGAAACTATGCCTGTTTATTTGGATGCAACAGATGGATTAGCAGCAGCTGTTTGTCATTATTTTCAGAACAACTCCGGTAGCAGCTCAAAAAAAGGATACACCGGATGGAAAGCTTTCATCACTGAAAACCCTACAAGGAAGGTCTAATTTAGAGTTGAATTTTAGCTTTTATCCGTGCAGCAGTTTCCTCCATCACTTCTGTGGAAAGAGTCAGTTTCGGAAGTGAAAAATTAATGTCAGACATCGAATTCAATGGAATGAGATGGATATGAGCATGAGGAACTTCTAAACCTATTACCGCAACTCCAACACGTATGCAGGGTACAGCATGCCGTAATCCTATCGCAACTTTTTTAGCAAACAATAACAGATCGGTATAATCCTGATCATCAACATCAAAAATATAATCAATTTCCGTTTTAGGAATCACTAAAGTATGACCATTAGCAAGAGGGCTGATATCAAGAAATGCGAGAAAGCGATCATTCTCTGCCACCTTATAGGCAGGAATTTCACCACTCACAATTTTGGAAAATATGGTAGCCATTTTATCTGCTTATTTCAATAATCTCAAATTTAATAATTCCGGAGGGAACTTCAATATCTACCACATCACCCGGTTTTTTTCCAAGTAATCCTTTTCCTATTGGAGAAGAAACCGAAATTTTTCCCGATTTAAGATCAGCTTCATTTTCGGTAACCAAAGTATAGGTCATTTCCGTTTTATTGGCAGTATTTTTAATTTTTACTTTAGAAAGCACCGACACCTTGGAGGTATCTATTTTTGATTCATCAATCACACGTGCAGTGCTCATGAGTTCTTCCATTTTTGAAATCTTTAATTCCAAAAGCCCTTGCGCATCTTTTGCAGCATCATATTCTGCATTTTCCGACAGATCACCTTTGTCTCTAGCTTCAGCAATTTGCTTAGAAATACTAGATCGCTCAACTGTTTTTAAATGAGCGAGTTCATCCTGCAATTTTTTCAGGCCTTCTTCAGTAAAATAGTTTACCTGTGACATGATTTTAAAGTTTTAAATTACTAGTTCCTAACTTAATTAAAATAAAAGAAGACCCTTGGGTAAGGGTCCTCTTTCTTATTCCACAAAGATAATGATTTAATATTAGAGCATCAATCTCACGCCAATACCGTGGGAGCCATCAAAGTATGCTGTTGAACGGTAAGAATAATCAAATCCAATTTTTTTACCACCTTTTCCTAGAGGAATGTCAACCGACAAACCGGCATTGAGACCTGTAAGGGCTGTTTTTCTGTCTTCGTCACTGGTCATATCTTTCTCGATAAGATATCCTCCACGAACCGAAAACATTTCCTTGAAAGAATATTCAGCACCAATTCCGAAGTTATCGTAAGTAAATGAATTAGAAGTGAACGATCCTACAGCAGTAATTCTATGCAATTCAGCAGGTTTGAAATCGTAACTGGCTCCAATATTTACCAAAGATGGCAGTTCATACTTTTCAGTTCTGGACTGATTTGTTTGCTGATAAGAATTCCCTACCGGCGGGTTTCCTCTGAATGACAAACCATCACCTGAAAACTTCATTGGAGTTCCTACATTTTTCAAGGAAATACCAAACTTCAGGTTATCTTTTGCTTCGTTGAAACCGGTTACATATTGGATACCTGCATCGAAAGCAACTCCCTGAGCCTTGACATCTGAAGATGACTCAGAAATAACTCTCACAGTGATACCTCCATAAATCGAATTGGAGAACGCTTTAGCATAGGATAATCCCAAATTAAAATATTGAGGTTTGTAGGTACCTATTCCACCTTCAGGAAGATCGTTTGTAGTGATTAGGATATCGCCAAAGCTCATAGACATAATACCGATTGCAAGAACACCTGTTTCACCTACTTTTTGAGCAAGACCGAAGGAGTTGATTTTCACATCAGAACCTTTCATCCAATCGGTATAACTGAAATGGACATCCGTTTTCTTAGTGAAGGCAAGTCCGGCCACGTTGTTAAACTGTGACTCAAGACCTCTCACATTTGCAATGTTGATACCACCCCACCCTGAACTTCTCGTCCAAGGGTTGATTAGCAGCTCAGAGGCTCCTGCTTGTCCGGCACGATCTTCGTTACCGGCAAATGCAGCACTTCCACCGAGTAACAATGATGCGGTAAGTACGCTTGAAATTATTGGTTTTATAAGTTGCTTCATATTCTGGATTGGTTTACTGAGGTTCGTAATTGGTGAAGTAATTTTAGAAGGTATCAAGATCGATTGGTCTTATCATACCAAACCATTTAATTGTTCTTGCACCAAGTCCGGGTGCTTCAACATGGATCAGATACATACCACTGGCAATTGGAATATTCTTGTGATTTTTTAAATCCCAATCGATTGAGGTATCAGAATTCGTTTTGCCCGGTTCTACTATTGCTCCGCTAGAATTGTCTTTCTGAACATCTCTCTTAAACTGTCGAACTATGGTACCACTCATGGTAAGAATAGTTATTTTACAATTTGGAGGAAGATTAGTGATTTTAATTCTGTTGTCCAACTGATTCTGTTCATAGGAAGAGAATGCATAGTAAGGATTTGGAACTACACCTATCAGATCCAGTGCAGAACTAGCAGCACTTGTATTATCTGTAGAATTGCGAAGATCCTCAGTGCCGAAAGTATAGAGTGGATTAAATCCATTTGTTGGTGCTGTTGACGTAACAGTTCCGGTACCGGTGAAGATTGAATTATTTGCAACAAAACTCTGACCAACTGTAGCATAAGCTGTTCCATCATGTGTTACCGGAGTAGAAACCACATAATATGTTGTTCCGATATTTAATGAAGCATTATTCTTAAGCACTTCAGAAGTTGCATAAGTTCTGTAAGTTCTGGCTATTCTAATTTTCACAGTAACATCTGAAGGAATTCCATCAGGAAGATTCAACGATGCAAAATCTGAAGAAAGAACAGGTAAACTCACGTACATGGCATCTTTCCACACGTTACGTTTATCCGTATTATTAAGCGTATTTAAACGCTCATAAACAAACCGACAAGAATCATACATAGGAACATCATTAGTTGGGTTATCACCATTGTGACCAAACACATAGATGTAATGCATTCCACCAAAGACAGGTTCTGCAGGAGAAACACTATTATCGAATCTATTAGCAGTTGGATTCCATTTCATATCCTGACCATTTTCATCGCCAAGAAGAGAATTCTCACCGAAAGCAATATTCAAACGCTCACCTGTTTCAAGATTTACTGCATAACCGGGGAACCAACTCATTCCGGTGGCACCAATTGAATTATCCGGTTGACCATCTTTGCCAATTGAATTTGATAGTCTCAAATCAAATGCCTTTGCATTACCGATAGTTCCTAGTCCGCCAATTTCAACAACAGCGGCACGTGACCATTTACTTTTATCAGCAGTAATGATGATATCAACAGAAGCAATACTAGTTTTAGAAAGTCCCTGAGGAGAAAGAGTAATCTGAGCTTCTGCGACAGTTGCCCATTTAGGACCTGGATAATCTTTAGAAGTAAGTTTAAATGGAGCCCATGTTCCACCTACCACATTTTCATATATTTCTTCATCATCCAATCCGGCATAAATTCCACCGGTACCTGATCGTATCCAATCCTGAGGATCAGGGGTTGTTGGATCAATTCCATCGATATCTACGATAGGATCGAGCCACACTGCTGAAGGATTAGCATAAGTGATTGAAGAGCCTAAATATGCATTATCAATTGCACCTGATTTACCCGCTTCAATTACTTTATGGATATCAGCAGTTAATCCCCACTCCGGAATATCAGGATCTAATGCACCTGGTAAAATTTGTTCATTTGGTAATGCAAGTGTTCTTTCAGAAGGAACGGTAAGACCGGTTGTAAGGTTAGTAATAGTCCATTCAGAAGTATCACCTACACCGTTGAAACGACAATCATAAGCATGAGCTTGAATTAAAGACGGATCATACACACGAACATTAATTGGACCTTGAGCATTTAAATATTCAGGTTGAGCAATTCGGTAAGGCGGATTCAGTAATTCATTTTCATAATTGCTGGCAAAATTTAAAAGGTTACCACCGTTACCTTGTCCTTCAATTCTTTTAATTCTAGGTCCAGAACCATAATCAGATCCAAAAATTTGACCACCATTATCCACAGTTTGAATGTGTGGAATAGCAGAATAATTTTTGATATTATTTCTACCTGCTAAGTAAGGTTTCTTTTGTCCGTCCAATGCCATAGGATCATTTTGATCATACTTTTTATATTCATTGTGAGAATAAGCCAAAATAGTATAATAATAGTTTTTCTGATTTACCAATGCGCTACTTCCTGATGCAAACAAATCGTTTGTTACAACAAAAGTGTGACTGATACCTTTGTTAGCACCATTAACTTTTTCAATTGGAATATTCGCATTCAAACCTTGATCGAATTCAAAGTTTACTATTTGCGCAATTCCATCAACAATATCGCACTGAAAAAGCAAACGAGCTTTATCAGGATTCCCAATATCAGCTGAACTAGAAGTATTATCAGCAAGCTGAAAAACCTGATAGCCTTGGAACTTGAAAGATTTCAAAGAATCATCTACTCCTACGATAGTTGGATCTTCCTGTGAATACAATTCAGTATTTTCATTATTATAATTTTGAATTGAGAAAATCAATTTTTTATCTAATTCACGAATAGCAAGATCAGGAGCTGAGGGACCATCGATCAATTTGAAGCAACTTCCAAATAAAGCCTGAGCTTTATCATCAGCCAAACGCATTAATTCTACTGAAGCTTGTGGACCACCTTGCTGAGCCCTTGCCCATACAACACCTGTAGTAATATAGTTTACGGCTCCTGGTGTAAGTGTAAAAGTACCTGCAGACTGAAGGAAACGACGATCTTCAGGTGGGTTACCGGCTGTAAATTCAGACCATTCTCCAAGAATTGGGAAGTTAATCGGGTCAGTAGTTCCAGGGAACATAAAGTCACAAAGTGGAGCTGCTGCATTTCTACCGTCACCACCATAAGTAATAGGTTGATTATCAAGCCAGATTCCTTGTAGGTAGTTATAGAAATCGGTAAATCCGTTAGGATTCCCAATTGGTGAGTTATTCACGTTATTGTAGTAAACAAATTTCGACATGATAATTTGTTCCGGCAACACATTATCAGGATATGAAGTTACAACACCACCATCAGTTATAAAAGTACAATCGGTACATCCGTCACGATCGTTGTCAACACCATCTCCAATATCTGCAATGGGTCCCTGGAAAAAATCTACTCCTATTGCAGGAGGATTAAAACCGTAACCTGAACCTGTTTCATCTTCAGCATCACCATTATAACAATATCCTAATCCACGAGGCACATCACAACCCACATAATCATCAGTTGCATTTCCTAAATCAGGATCCACCCATTGTCCAAAATAAGTTTGAGTAAGTGTTAAGTGTTGATCTGTTAATGATTTGATATTTATAGAAGGTCATGTTGTTAATCTCATCATTAGTTTTGAAACCAAATGCTTGAGCACGGATTTCAAGACCAATGGGGTCAGAGTTGGTTTCGGTATGTGCATTACCTACATCATTAAATACCCACCAAAGAGTTTTATCACCGAAAATATAATTATTACATTCGGTTAATGGAGTACCAGGAATAACAGGATAGTCTCCTAAAAAGTTATAACCCGGATAATCGCCATCCTTGTAATCGTAATTACCATCTATATTTACATCAATGTATGGAGCCAAATAATTCCCTTCACTATAAGCAGGGTCACCGGAACCCGGCCATGACTTAATATCATTGGTTGCTTTAGACGGATCGGCTATAAAATCCTTAACCTCATTTTTAGTCACTTTCCAATGACGATCATACTTTTGGCATTCTTCGATTGGAATATTTACTATGTTAGTATCAATAGGACCTCCCCAAAAATCGATACCGGTTTGGCGATACGTTTGAGCAGCTACTTTAATTTGGCCACCTGCATCCAGTCCACCAATCCATAGCGCACCCGCAAATATTGCATGTTTATTTGAATTGATTGGAACTTCATACTTTGCATTTGCCAGATCCCACCACATATCTCCACCTACAAGTATGGTAGTACGGATATTATTGATATCAAGATCGGACTGAGCTGTGGTTGGGTTACAGTTTGCTGCAGCAACAGTTGCGTTTTTGTTTGAATTGCCTGTAACTCCCACATTTTCCTTGGCAATTGCAGCTGATCCCATCGTTGAAAGGACAACAGCGGTAGCCATTGAAAAATTGGTGATTTTAATGCGCTTCATCATATTTGGTTATTTTGTTTTCTGTTGTTAATTAAATTTGTTAAAAATCAAGCTTGATTCCAATTCTTGCTCTTCTTGGTAAACTGTAATTAGAAGGATCATTTATTTTAATATTGTATTGATCCTCAAACGCAGTTACGTCAGATAATGAACCGCTGCTCAACAATTGTTGACCGGTAGCAGAAGCAAGATATCCATCATCATCAGGATTACCTGTGTAGCGATAAACATTGATGATGTTTTGGGTATCAAACAAGTTTTGAATTTGAAGATAAATATTCAGGAAGGCCACTTTCCCACCTTCAGATTTACCAAATTTTAGTTTGATATCCTTATCAAGTTTGATATCAACTCTGTATTGCCAAGGCAATCTTGAGCCATTGATTTCTCCATCAAGCAACCCTGAACTTACTTGCTGTAAGCCTATATTGTTTGCTTGAGTAGTCACATCACGTTGACGACTATAAGGCAAACCTGAACCAGCTCTGAAAATCAAGTTTAAGCCGGTATTGGCAAGTACTTGAGTTGTCTTTATCATCGGTCCATTGTAATCTTTACCATCTGTATAACGGTAGTCAACAGAAACTGTAAGTGCATGACGTTGATCGAAATCAAGAGGAGCAATAGTTCTAAGATTAGGCTGACCGTTTTGTAACAATTTATCAGATGTTCTGTCACCTGAACCGGTACCATCGGCAAATTGTAAGGTATAGTTAGCAGTTAATCTAATGTTTCCAGTTCTTCTCAAATCATATCCAAATGATAATCCTTTAACTGTTCCGAAATCGATGTTATCAAAAGTAAGGTAGCTGGTAGGATAAGCAAAATTCACTTTTGTTTGTTGAATCATATCACGAAGTTCGCGATAGAAACCGGAAATTGTTATTGCAGAACTTTTAGAAATAGTTTGTTTGAAACCAAGTTCATAATCAGTAGTACGCTCAGGTTTCAAATCAGGATTATTCAACAATGCTCCTTGTGATTCAATATAATAGTAATCCAAAGGATTGTTTCTTGATCTACTTGGTGGACGTTGTGTTAACACATCATAATGAGCAAAGAATAATGCTTCATCAGAAATAGGGAAAGAGAATGCTACACGTGGCATAACAGAAATCTCCGGCTCATAATCTCTAAAGCTGTCAGATGGTTTAAATAAATCCGATTGAATACCACCTTCATTGATAACGAAATTAGGATCATTCAACCAAGGTGAAACTTCACCACCTGATAAAAGGGCCAATTGATTAGGATCGCTAACCACATTTCCATCTGCATCATACCAATCGTCACCATCACGGTAACCTGCAATTTGAGCATTCTCAGGATCACGAACATCATTAACATATACAATGAAATCATCTCCTATATTTGATGGTCTGTCAGGAACAACCTCACCGGCTGTTTTAGAAGGATACAAAAGGTATTTATCTTTTAAAACTTTTTGATTGGCATCGAAACGATCGATCCTCACACCTACGTTGAAAATAAGATCATTAATCGCAAATTTATCTTGGATGTAACCGGCCATATAAATTGGTTCGAAAGAGCCAATTGGACGAGTCTTATTTCCCTTAGCATCGGTGGCAGTCCAAAAATCATCAAACGAAACAGAACCGGATTGTTTTTCACCTTTGTAATCAAACCCATTATAAAGAGCTAGATTGTTTCCTGAGTTCAAAATTTCATCTGCTGTAAACAAATCCATAGTAAGAAGACTTGGGTCAATAGCATCAATATTGATGAAATCGGTATTCCCTACGTTTGAATAACCGGCTGATGCCAATTTTTCACGAATATTTTCGAAGAAGGTGGTAAATCCATCCGAATCATAACGGCGATCATATTCAACAGAATTATCACCAACATAAATTGGATTGTCAGTATCTAACTGTCTGTTTTTTTCATTTGCTCTCAAGCGCATGATATTCCACAAACCTATTGGATTGATAATATATTCAGCATCGGATCTTTGTTCATATTCAAAACCTGCGCTAATGGCATGATTTTTAATATCGGCAGATACTTGAGCAGAAACTCTGAACTGGGTACTTTGAGTATTCCTATATTGAGTGTAGGTATAACCGGGACTTCTCCAAAGAGAGTAAGTGTTTCTTGGAAGTGAACCATTCACCAATCCTCCATTAGTAGCTATTTGGGAAAGGTTTTGATAATTCCCTACGTAATCATCTCCTACCAAACCGTAATATTGAGAAGTGTAAGCCTCAGTAATAGTATTCAAACCTCCGGGTGAAAAGAATACAATTGAATCGGAAGGTGGATTGTTTTGAATATTATAGATACCCTGACCGGTTATAGGGTTGTACAAGGTAAAAGCAGTATCAGGACCGGTTATCGGATCAATGGTGATCACTGGGTTGTCATAAGTAAGACCCTGTTTTTTTATTACATCAAATTTTCCAACATAACCGTAGTTAAAGAAATTGTCTTCATGGTCATCATCCTGACGGACGGTTTTGTCTTTATTATAATCTACTTGGATAGAGTAATAGGCATTTTTGATAACAGAAGAAGAGCTTTCTGCATTCCCTTTAGAGCTACCCAATTTTTGAGTAATTCTACCAAAAACCCTCCATGTATCATCAATTCGCTGATTGTTATTATCTGAATTATACATAGAATATGTATATATAAATTCATTGCTGTTATTATGGTCATATGATCCACCAAAAGTCAATGTAACATTATCAATAGGCTGGATGTCAATTTTTCCGGAAACGCGGTAGGCTTTAGAATCGATATTTTGTTTCGCTTTAATTTTCTCAAAATCATCGTTTGTCAAATATTCCGTTTTATTACGGTACACACTACCGCCTTGAAGTAAATTTGGTGAAAGAGGAGCACTTTTGATATCATCAAAAATATCATCTTTCACTTTGTACATATCTACAGCAGAAGGATCAGGGTCGTTTTCTAATTGATACTCACCGGAAACGAAGAATCCTACAACAGTACGTTCAATTTTACCTTCTGCATCTTTTTTAGACCAAATTGGTCCGGAGAGATTTGCACCAATCAAATTGTATCCATATTTATCGAACAATTCAGAGGTTACAAATTCAATTCCTCCAAAAAATTCTTTGGAAGGTCCTCTAGTTGTGATATTAATGATGCCACCTGTTGCATCACCATATTGAGCTGGCACACCACCTGTTACAACAGTGATCTGCTCAATACCGGATTGCGGGATGGCAGTAGATCCACGAACTTTGATACCATCTATATAATAGTCGGTAGCATCAGATCTGGAACCTCTAACATTCACATCATCGCCTTCATCTTTTTGAAATACACCGGCAGTGGTTGAAGCCACCGATTTCACATCCCTGGTAGGTGCTACTTTAATTTGCTCCTGCGTTACGGTGGTTTGTGTGGATGGATTTCCTTTGTCGATAATTGGATTCTTATAAGATGTAACTTCCACAGCAGTAATATCGACTGCTCCTTTGGTCATCAATAAATCCTGAAAGGTGATTTTGTCTGTTGAAACCAGAACGCCTGTTATTTCGGCTCCCGTGTAACCAACGAAAGAAGATTTGAGGCTATACTTTCCGGGGACAAGGGGTTTGATCGTAAAATTACCATCAAAGTCTGTTTGTGCTCCGCCGGCCTGACTTCCATTGATCTCCACGACAACATTTGCAAAGGGCAAGGGCTCTTTTGTGGCCTTGTCCAATACCTTACCTTTAATAGTACCGGATTGGGCGAACGCCGCATAACCAGTGACTATTAAAACAGCAGCTGTTAATAGGTAAATTTTTCTCAGCATAGGGTTAATTTTATGTTAGGTTTTTAATAAGTTATTCAATGAGGTGGGTAAATGTAGGAATAAAAAAAAGTAAACTCCAAACATTATTTTATATTTTACATAAGATTGACTTCAATTATTTTATAATTCACTAAAAACTAGGTCTTTTAAGTACTTCCATTAATACTATGGCGCGTCTCATATCTGTATTTCTGATCTCTTCAAGCACCAAGTTTGGTGTTTCTTCACCAAAAGATTGATCTTCGAAATGTGCAATTTTTGATGGTTGAATGTTACCTCCTTCTGAGGAAGATCTGTATGTTATTGATTTTGAACGCCGAGGAGCAATTGAGGTTTTAACTATACGGTCTCTTCCTTTTAATGGCTCTCGAACTATTTTTTCTCTAGGATAGCTAACTTTTTGTTTTTCAACAGATTTCTTATTCTCTCGAACTATTGGTTCATCCGGAAAATTCATAGTTGGCCAATTTTCGGCTATTACTTCCGGTGTTGGTTTACCCGGATTTCGTTCTTGCGCTGCTTTTGTGAGCTTCTTATAATTATTGTAAATCACCCAAATAATGGCTACAACAATATAGAAAATCATTTTCAAATCGTCCATGAGTACAAAACTTGTGCAGACAAATATCAGCTTTATTTTATTAATTCGGCATATAAATGTAGTTTGTTGCTCATTGATGACATAATTATAAAGAAATCATGAATTATTACATGTTTAAAGGAGTTGTCATTTCAAGAGTGTATCAGAAACAGATCTGTTAACAAATCAAATCATTGAAATTCAATATCATACATTAATATATTTTAAATTCCTAAATTAATCCTATATTTGATAACCCGTGGTACGTGTGGAAAATCTATTTTTGCACTCCATTTTCTAAACCCCTTGTTTAATTAAATTCCAGCCTGATTCGTCATGCGTCTAACTACTCTTGAAATTAAAGGCTTTAAAAGCTTCGGCGATAAAGTCACCATTCACTTTGATAAAGGTGTAACTGCTGTTGTAGGGCCTAATGGTTCCGGTAAGTCAAATGTAGTGGATGCTATCCGCTGGGTTTTAGGCGAGCAAAAAACCAGAATGCTCCGTTCCGAAAAAATGGAGAACATTATATTTAATGGTACCCGAAATCGTAAGCCTGCAAATCTTGCCGAGGTGCATCTTACCTTTGAAAATAATAAAGGTATCCTTCCCACCGAATATACAACTGTATGCATTAGTCGCAGATTGTATCGCACCGGAGAGAGCGAATACTTATTAAATGGTGTTACCTGTAGGTTGAAAGACATCACAGATCTTTTTCTGGATACCGGTATCGGTTCCGACAGCTATGCGATCATCGAATTAAAGATGGTGGATGAGATTTTAAATGATAAAAATAATACGATTAAATATTTGCTGGAAGAAGCGGCTGGTATTTCTAAATATAAGATAAGAAAAAAGCAGACTTTTCATAAATTAGAGGAAACTGATTCTGACTTAACCAGAGTAAATGATTTACTTTTTGAAATTGAAAAAAGTCTTAAACAATTAGAATCACAAGCAAAAAAGACTCAGAAATTTTATCGACTTAAAGATGAGTATAAAGAGGTGAGTTTAGCTTACTCTTTATATGCAGTAAGAGAATTCAGTCAGTCGATGACAGATTTGAAAAAGAAAGAAGATTCTGTTTCCGATGAGAAATCTAAACATCATGTAGACCTCGACGTTATAGAGGCAAATATTCAAAAACTCAAAACTGAAAGTCTTGAAAAAGAAAAATCACTTTCAGCAATACAAAAAGAGTTGAATGAAATTGTAGTTCAGATTACTAAAGGGGAGAATGAGAGCAGAAATTTGAAAGAAAAAATTAATTTCTTTCATGACAAACAAAAACAACTTCGTCATCAAAATGATACGGATGAAAATACCATCACCGAATTGAATGAGAACATCACTCAACTTTCGAAAGAGAAAAACAACGAAGAAGAATCACTTAAAAATCTTGAGTCACAACTTGCCGAATTAAAGAAGAATGTTGAAGACAACAAACATCTTTATGAAGAATCGGTTAATGAACTTAAGAATATTAATCAGCAGTTGCATGAAGTTCGCCAGGAAATAAACCGATTCGAAACACAAGCAGCGGTAAGACAAGCCAGATCGAATTCTATTAATGAAGAACTTCGCAGACTGAACGAACAGATATCAGGAAATGAAATAAAACTATCAACACTTGATTCTGAAATTTCAACAGCAATACCGGAACGTGAACGTTTGGAAAAAGAGTCGATTGCAGCAAAAAAATCACGTGAAGAAAAAGAGATTCATTTCAGAGAAATCGAAAATAAATTAAGAACTTTAAATCAGCAATTGGCTGAAGAGAAACGCAAAAGTGATATAAAGACGAATGAATTTGAACTCACGCGTGATCTCATGGAGCGGATGGAAGGATTTCCTGAATCCATCAAATATTTAAAAGGACCAAATTCCAAATACCGCAAAGCACCTTTAGTTTCTGAAGTTATTACATGTGAAGATGAATACAAAAATGCTATCGAGAACTATCTGGAACCTTTTTTGAATCACTTTATAGTTCAATCTACTTCCGAGGCATGGGAAGCTCTTCAAATGTTGAACAACTCTGCCAAAGGTCGCGCACATTTTTTTGTTCTAGATAGTTTGAATTCAATTCAGGAACCGGCCAAAGCGGCTATCCCGGGATGCAAACATGCACTTGCCCTCACCGATTTCGATAAAAATTATAGCAAGTTATTCAGTCATCTTTTAGGAAATGTTTATATTCTGGATGAATCCGAAGATTTAAATAAAATTGATCTTACAACTTTAACAGGCGGTTATATTATTCTATCGAAGAATGGTCGTTTTCTTCGTCAGCGTTACAGTATGAGTGGTGGTTCGTTGGGTATGGGCGATGGAAAACGTACCGGAAATCAAAAAAATCTTCAACGATTATCTGAGGAAATCAAAGTGCATCTTGCTGAAATTGACAAGTTGCAATCACAAATTGCGTCTACTGAACAAGAACAATCGGAGCTAAGAAGTGCCGTTTCAGAATCTTCACAAACAATCAGTCGTTTGGACAATGAATTTGCAAGAATGTCAGGGCAAGTGAACACTTTAAATAACAATCGCGAATTTCTTTCATCAGCAATTCAATATACAACAACAACGGTTTCTCAACTTACTGAAGAATTAAATAGTTTAACAAATCCGGAATCTCATCCTGATCACCACCAGGAATTTTCGATAGAGGTTCGTAAAGAAGAACTTCAGAATTTATTGGATCAGCAAAAAATCAAACAAGATCATTCAAATGAATTGCAGAAGCATGTTGGAGACATGACAAATGCATTTAATCAAAAAAATATTCAATTTTTTCAGCAACAGAATAAGTTGCAAAACATATCTCGTGATATCAGCTTTAAAACGAATCAGGTTAATAATTTAACTAGAAATCGTGAAGAACATATTGTTGAACTAGAAGGAATTTCTTCTCAGCTTCATACCTTGAATGAGCAATCGCATCAGGCAGATGAATCATTCACCGGAATGAATGTGAGAAAAACAGAAGTTGAACAAGTGGTAAGGACACAGGAGGATGATTATTATAAATCAAAGGGTGAAATAGAAAAGGAAGAAAAACTAATTTCGGAAAAGAGAAAACAAAAAGAACTTTCCGATACCATCATTCGTGAAGTTCATAACGAAATTAGCGAGCTGAAATTACGAATGGCTTCCTTAAAAGAACGGTTAAACATTGAATTTAATGTGGAACTGGATGAAATCATGGATCAGGAACCAGATCCTGAATTGAATGCTGAAGAACTAAAAAATCGTACCGAAAAACTTAAGAAACAACTTTCTGATTTCGGACCGATTAATCCAATGGCACTTGAGTCGTTCAAAGAAATAAAAGAACGACATGATTTTATAGTTAAAGAACAGGAAGATCTCATAGCTGCAAAGGAATCATTATTAAAAACTATTGCTGAAATTGATAATTCTGCCAGAGAAAAATTCATGGAGGCATATACTGCCATCAGAGAAAACTTTATACATGTATTCCGGTCATTATTTTCGGAAGAAGATAATTGCGATTTGATTCTAACCGACTTATCAAACCCACTTGAATCGGATGTGCAAATTATTGCTCAACCTAAAGGTAAAAAACCATTATCAATCCACCAGTTGTCGGGAGGAGAAAAAACACTCACAGCTACAGCTTTATTGTTTGGGATTTACCTTTTAAAGCCATCTCCATTCTGTATTTTTGATGAGGTTGACGCGCCTTTGGATGACACTAATATTGATAAGTTCAATAAAATCATCAAAAAATTTTCGGCTGATTCACAATTTATCATCATCACTCACAACAAAAAAACCATGTCGGCAACCGATGTAATGTACGGTATCACCATGGCTGAAATAGGTGTAACGCAAGTGGTTCCTGTAGATTTGCGTGAGTATGCCTGAGATTATTTGAATCCATGAAATAAGCGGCCAAAAAATCCGGGGCGACGTGAAACGTACTGTGTGCCCTTACGCTTGTTCTTTTTCATTCTCTTGCGAGTGGCCTTATCTTGAATTTTAGCGTGTTGCTTTTTGCTTTTGACCTCCGACTTTTTTGCATCTTGCTTTCGTTGTTCTTTTTTTTGCTCTGCTTTTTTTTGCTTTTTGGTAGGCTTGGGATCATCTTGCGAAAACACAAAAAGTGGAATCACCATAAATATAGTGAGCAGCAATTTTCGAAAATAGTAATTAATCTTCATGTATTAAAGAACCAAAGTTATAGATAAATATTGCAATGAATGAAGCAAACTCATTGGATTCCTTTCATTTCAGGGGCAACATTTTCAAGAGAAATGGTTTCATCACCCGGTTGGTACGGAAGGAATGTGAGTATTAATTGAAACATTTCATCAGTAGTTCGCATACTTCCTCCTAGCCCGGTAATCTCACGAGGCGGCGAAAATGGATTATTAGGATTATTAACCGTATTATCAAAAACACCTTCGGCATAGATTATAGAGCCACCCGGTATTCTCATCATTTTTCTAAATGTATAAAAATATTGCCAATTGAAATCCCATTTATTAATTCTCACAAGAGGGAGCGTGTCACCTAAAGGAGTAATTGCATAAGCAAGAAATGATTTTCCAAGCAAATGCATGTGAGGGTTGATAGTAACCAGTGAAATATCGTTGTAGATTACTGCTTTGGTTACAAATTTCATAATGGTGTCGGGTGGTATTAAAAGCGGAGGAACTATTTCCGAAATTCCTAATGTTCCTAATTGCGTTTCCATAAAGGGGCGCTTGGGCGGAACACTATCAAAAAAGAGATTCACATAAGATTGATCTGTTTCATTTTTAGGCGTTGGGCCATAATGAATGTCTCTCATGAGAATTGCACCTTTCTTTTTAATTCGGTATCCTCCTACTCCACTTGGATAAATTTGAGGTAACACACCGGGAAGATAATTGAATACAGATGGTGTTAATAATGGATACGTACCATCATCGTTGAGTAATTTCAAATATTTATAACAAGAATCCAATGTTCCGGCATCTTCTCTGTTTATCACACGAGGTCCCTCGAACACATTTTGTTTTCCTGTTTCTGAGTATTGGATAATATGACCATTCACATGGTGTGAAAGTTTGCGATTTCCCGGAACATATTCAGCGAATTTCAAAAACGTATCTCTTTCCAGTTCATATGGAATTTTGATCACCATAAAGCGATCTTTGTTATCACCTTGTATTAAATAAGGTTCTTCCATTTTGATTACAACATCGGGAACACCCAATTGTGACCCGGTTGGAAATGAAGGAGCTAGAGGGCTCGGGGGGTGACCCTCCGGACTTCCGGCTTCTACCCAATCGACAATTAATTGCTTTTCGATAGCTGTTAGGTAACGCTCACCAACATAGCGTTGGTAGCCGGTATCGGCAGGCCATGGAGGCATTAACCCGGACTGAGTAACTTTTAGAATTGTTTTTGCCTTTTTTCGAACGTCTTTATAGGTGATTAAACTAAATGGTCCCGCTTCACCGGGTCTATGACATGAGGTACAATTTTTATGAATGATTGGAGCAATGTGTTCGTTAAATGTAATTTGTTTTTTATCTGATTTACAACCATCAGAAAGCATAGTTGTGACCAACATTATTAAACTAATACCCACATATGAATAGTTAAACTTAAAAACCATGTTCTTTATTCTATATAACAACCTATTGCTTCTGTTTTAGCCGGTTCGGGAATTTCACCTGCTAACACATGAGTTATTGCATTTTCCAAATATTTATTTTCAACGACTTGTCTTTTTCTACCCGGTGCAAAGGCCCAATCATCAATGGCTCCCGAATACATAACTTCGCCTTTCTTACTTAATAAGAACACTTCAGGGGTGACGGTAACTTTGAAAAGATTGGCAAATTTAGATGTTGGATCGAGGTAAGTTTTAAGATGAAAATCGTATTCTAATTGAAATTCTTTGATCTGTTCAGCAGTATAATAGGTGCCCGGATAAATAGTGAAAAACAACACGCCGGAATTTTTAAACTTTTCCTTCAATTCTAACAAAACAGAACTGTAATTTATACACAATGGACATTCTGGAGACATGAATGCAAAAACCTTTATCTTTTCTTCATCAGCAACCAACTTAACAGGGACTCCATCAACTGTTTTTAACTCCACAGAAGAAAGATCAGGACGGTTAGAGGAGACACATCCGATAAGCATTAAAAGGAATATCAATCCTAAATTTCGCATCATCTTAGGAATTATTAATGCAAATTTAATGATTTTGTTCTAACATGGAATTATCATGCAAAGAAGTTGAAAATTATATCCAATTGGTATAAAGTTCTGTCGAAAGTATGATAAATCATAAAGAATGGACATCTCTATAGAAAAGGAAAACATAAAAGTGGAATGAAAAAAAATCGTGTTACCTGTTCATCTCTTCAGATATATTAAATTGACAGATTTAATTTTTCTGTGATTGAGAAATATCATCTTGGTTGATTGAACTCAAATTAGGTAATTGATAAATTTCTGTATTAAAATTACCTTCACAACCATTAAGATCTGTGTATGTTAAAGAGTATCCTCCGGGCTTCAAATTAGAAATCATATTCATATTTTCTCCATTCGACCATACATATTTATAGGGAGCAGTTCCACCGAAGAGTAATATATTGATAGTACCGGTTGAAGTATTAACGTCACTATTCGTGATTACTGATTGAACAGTAAATTCTTCAGGAGCTTCGATTACTGCAGATCCTGATTGAGAAATTCCGTTTGCATCAATAACTTGAAGAGTATATGTTCCTGCTTTTACCAACAACAAATCTTCAGCCATACTTCCATCCGACCATATAAATGTAAATGGCTCAGTACCTCCGATAATATAAACATCGATACTGCCATCGCTTGAATTTGAACAACTGGAAGAAACCGTTGTAAATGCAAGTTGAATAGGTTCAGAAACCCTACATTGATCTTCAAAATTAATAGTGTGCTCTTGCCCCGGGAACACACTAGCTCTAGCTGTTTGCTCTGAGGATATGAGATGAAAAATGATCAACAATAAAGTCACTCGGGAAAAACTAAATAGGGAATTTGATTCATTAGTGCTAACTGTCATAAGGCTAAATATTTGATGTTATTATCAAAAATAACCTCATAATAGTGAGTTAACCACTGAATTTAGGACTAAACTATCAAGAATTTTGGTGAATTCACCCTTTATGGAGGTTAAATTACTTTTTGAAAGGATCGCGGGGAATCCAGTTCTGTGGTCCGGTGCTACTTACCAAAGGTCTGGCAAGGGTATTAATTACTCTATTGGCAAATCTAAAATAACAAAATAAATCATGGGGTTTAGCTCCCACTGTTGTCTTTATTTCCAAGGCAGTACGACCAAAGAACAATTTATGAGAACGTGACAAAATTGCATCGTTAATGTAACTGTACAAAATGTTTTGATAAAGACTGTACTCAGAATTGTAAGTATAATCGATACCTATATAGTGTGCTTCGTAATGCTGCTTATTCCATAGTGCAGATGTAAATGCAATTAATTTTCCATCCAGCCAAAATGCTTTGATATTGTAATGATCGCCAAAGTTTCTTTTAAGATTGGTAAAATAAGATGACGAGGGTCGGATGAGTTTCACAGGCGCTTTTCGAATCACCTGATCATTCAGCAAAAATAATTCTTGCTCGTATTTAATAATCTCATCCAATGATAAGTCGTTCATTTCAACAGTTCCGAGTTTTGTTTTAGCATTATTTGCTCGAATTCTATACTTGGAAGAAAGTGCAGCTAAATAATCATCAAATGTATTCCATTCAGGATCTACATCAAAAATCATTTCAGGATCGGTGTTGAGCAAAAAATAATCTTTCTTTAAAATGGGTGCAGCCTGAACATTTTCTTCTTCATAAAAATCTTTAGCCATAAAAGCAACTAACCGCGCATTAGAGCCCAAAGATTGTCCAATAATTTTTTTTGCTGCAGTGATGCATTGAAGTGCTTTAGTAAAGGCATCATTGTCGGTGACTGCTACTCCATGATTGCCACTAATTAGTAAATTTCCGCAAACCATAAGGTAAGATGTTTTATCACCACCCGGACTAAAAAGCAAATCATTGATTCGGGAAGATAAAGAAGAAGCTAGTCCGCCATATTCATCAAGATTAAGAATTCCGCCCAAGCCTTTATCGGACAGATTAACAATTTGAAAATAAAGAACAGCTTTTGAATCAGCTTGGTATTTAATTACAGCATACCTTGTTTGCAAACCGGGAAGATGGCTTTCTTCAACCGTTTTGAGGTAATTTTCGGTGAGGAACAAGTTATCAGGGGTTACACATGAAGCCCACTCACCATTAGGGACATCATGAATAGATGCATAAATGCTCACCTCACAACCATTGGCATGAGTAAAAGTTGATTTAAAATTTTTCACAGTTTCTATTTGCATCATTCAGTAAAACGAACAATCAGAAAGATTTTTGAAAGTTTGCCGCCCGTTATTAACAACAATGTATTAAAATTGTTTTGTAGTTTATTGATCGGTAAGCATCAGTTCCCTAATGTACATGACCGGAGCGGAGCCATAACTCAGAAATTGTTCATGGAACTTCTTTAAATCGAATTTGGATCCTTCCTTGGCTTTAAGTTCTTCTCTTAGATCATAAATTTCAGAATAACCGGTAAAATAACTGCAAAGTTGCACCTGACTAAGTTTTACGCGAGTCCATTTGCCTTGTGCTTCGGCTGTTTGTTGAAAGGCTTCATCAGTTAGAAATTTGATAGCTACTTTTTCAGGCCAATTTAAAACATGCACTGAATAATCAAGAACAGTGTTGCAAACAGAACGTAAATGCCATTTATAATACATCAACCACATTTCAGGTTCATTGTTTCCATATCCCGATTCCAACATCATTCGTTCAGTGTACACTGCCCAACCTTCTACCATCGCACCATTTCCTAAAATGCTTTTTATAAGACTTGGCGATTGATTAGCATAAACCAACTGAGCATAATGACCCGGAATAGCTTCGTGAATATTTAAAATCTGAAGTATATAATGATTATATTCTTTCAAGTAACTTTCAGCTCTTTCGGGAGAGTATCCACTCAAAGGCGAAACATTGTAAAAAGTTTTTCCATTTACGTCATAAGGTCCGGGTGATGAAATAGAAGCTCCTGCCCCACTACCTTCCATATAAGAAGGAGTTTTACGCACAACTAATGGTTTTGATGGATCGAGATAGAGAAGATTCTTTTCATTTACAAATGCAACGAGTTCAGGGATTTGTTTTTCGATAGCAATCATAAATGAATCAGGGTGAACATGATTTTCAGAAACTTTATCTATCACCATTTTAATCATTATTTTATCTTCATCAGGCATAGGTGTTGTACCCATGTATTTAGGCCACAACTTCCGCGAAAGATCAGCCATCAAGCCATGAAGTTCAGTTTTCCGTTGTAGCGCTTTTTCATAAATTTCATCTGCACTATATCGGGAACGGATATCAAACGTGAATTTTTTCGAATAGAGTTCTTTGCCAATTCTAAAACTTTTTGAATTGTCTACATTTAAGGCAGCACGCATGGTTTTCAAAAATTGAACATAGCTACTGATACTTTCAATAGTAAGATCAATTTTTTCGTTTAGCAATTTTATTTCAGTTGCGGTTAAGCCGGAAGCTTTTACTGAGTCGCGCAACGATACATTGAAAACTTCAATAGATCCCTCATTTTGAAGAATTGCTAAATCGGTATGTTCGATAACCGGATTTTTAATATTTGCTTTTGCAGCTTCAAAATATTGGTTGGTATTTTTTAATCTCTTTGAAATTATCCTCAAGCGTTCATCAAGTGTTGTGAAATTTGCATTTAATATTTCAGCAAATTCACCTCCAATATTATACCAAGCCGGATTCCACAAATATTCTTGGAATTCATCAATATACCAGCGTTCTGCTTCTATCTGATCACGCATCATCAGAAAATCTGTTTTAGCGTTAGGAGATAATTTGGATACATCGAACTTTTTCAAACTATCAGCTAAAAAATTCAAAGTTTTACGACAAAAATCAAAATACCTTTGATTGGGAATAGTTAATAAACTGTCATTTTTATGATATCCGGAATAAATTGCACTTACTGGTTTCATTTTCCAGTAATTCTCAATAAATACTTTTTTGAATTTATCGAGTCGCTGATCCTCGTTCACTATGGCAAGTCCTTTAGTTCCTTGAGTCAAGATAAGAATAAATATTAGGGTTGCGAATTTGATTGAATGCCACTTGTTCATGATTAATGATGTTTAAACAATTTTTTTGCAGCTTTGTAGCTATTAATTCCTGCAAAAGAAACAAATCCAAACGACATGAGACATATATTTTATTTAGTGCTCTTGATTCTGATCATCGGTAATGCTAATGCCCAGCCGTTTAAGTATCCGGCTACCGATAAAGTTAGTCAGGAGGATACCTATCATGGTGTAACTGTTTCTGATCCATACAGATGGCTCGAGGATGATAGGTCGGAAGCGACCAGCGCTTGGGTAAAGTCACAGAATGAAATAACATTTAAATATTTGGAAAACATACCTTTTCGTTCAAAAATTCATTCCCGAATGAATGAATTGTGGAACTTTCCCCGTCTTACAGCTCCCTGGTGGTCGAACGGCTACTATTATTATTACCGAAATACCGGAATGCAAAACCAAAATGTACTTTTTAGACGACAAGGGCTAAAAGGTTCGGAGGAAATGGTTCTGGATCCAAATTATATGTCTGTCGATGGAACCACCTCTCTCAAGTTTTATACTGTTTCAAACAACGGGACCTATGCCGCTTATGGTATTTCAAAATCCGGTTCCGATTGGACAGAAATAAAGATTCTTGAAACAAAAACCGGAAGGGAACTGGCAGAAACCATCGAATGGGTCAAATTTTCGGGGTTGGCGTGGTTGAAAGATGGATTTTATTATAGTAGATACGAAGCACCGGATCCGGGGAAAGAATATGAAAGTAAAAACGAATTCCATAAAGTTTATTTTCACAAAACCGGAACGCCTCAATCAAAAGATAAACTTATCTATCAGGACTCTAAAACTCCTTTAAGAAATTTTAATGCTTCAGTAAGTAAAGATGAGCATTTTATATACATATCCTCTTCGAAAGCCTCATCAGGAAATGACCTAAGGGTTCGGAAATTAAATTCTACAGACACCACGTATAAAATAATTACTGATAAGTTCGAGAATTTGTATTCTGTTATCGGCAATAACGATTCTGAAATTTTCATTCTTACTAATGATGATGCGCCATTTAAAAAGGTGATTTCATTTGATTATAATACAGGAAATACAAAAACATTTATTGACGAACAAAAGGATGTGTTGCTTTCTGTTGTTCGTTCGGGAAATAAGTTTGTTTGTCATTATATGAGAGATGCCAGCAGTCGCTTAATTATTTTTACAGAAGATGGGAAACAAGAAAAAGAAATTTCTTTTCCTACATACTGTACCGTTAGTTCGTTAACCGGCACTAAAGAAAATGATATAGTATTTTACGCAATATCATCCTTCACTTTTCCTGAAACAATTTACCAATATAACAGTTCCACTCATGAACAAAGCACCTATTTTACTCCTGAAATTAATTTTAAGGCGCAGGATTATGAAACTAATCAGGTTTTTTTCAAGAGTAAAGATGGAACCAAAATACCAATGTTCATCATCATGAAAAAAGGAACAAAGCAGAATGGAAACAACCCTTTATTACTGTTTGGATATGGCGGATTCAACATTAGCAAAACTCCGGAATTTATGACCGAACGACTTGTGTTTTTGGAGAACGGTGGAATATTTGCCATGGCTAATATTAGAGGAGGTGGTGAATATGGAAAAGAATGGCATGTGGCGGGAACAAAATTGCAAAAGCAACATGTTTTCGATGATTTCATAGCTGCCGCCGAATTTCTTATTGATCAAAAATATACCAACTCCTCAAAGTTAGCTATTGGAGGAAGGTCAAATGGTGGACTACTTGTTGGTGCAGTAATGACTCAAAGGCCTGAACTTTTTAAAGTTGCTCTCCCGGCGGTTGGTGTAATGGATATGCTCCGATTTCATAAATTTACCATTGGCTGGGCATGGACGAATGATTTTGGATCGAGTGATGATAAGGAACAATTTTTTGCTCTTAGAGCCTATTCACCTTTGCACAATTTAAAACAAGGAATTAATTATCCTGCAACAATGATTACAACAGCCGATCATGACGACAGAGTGGTGCCTGCTCATTCTTTTAAATTTATTTCTACACTGCAAGAAAAAGATGGTGGCAAAAATCCGGTTTTGATTAGAGTAGATGTAAATGCAGGACATGGTTCAGGAAAGCCTGTTAACAAACTCATCGATGAACAATCCGATATATTTTCTTTTATGATGTATAATCTGGGAATGGAAATAAAATAAAATTAAGGTGCCCCATATTTCTTCTTCAAAATCGTTGTGATCTCATAAACTGCCGGACAAACCGCACTATTCTTTATAACTAGTTCCCACGTTTTTGTCAAAGGCAATCTGCCGGTATGTGGATAGCTTCGGCAGGCAAAAGGTCGTACTTCATATATACTACAAACGTTATCAGGTAATAAAAAAGGGCAAGGCATTGATTTCAGTACATAATCGCCCTCTTCATCCAAAAATAAATACTTCTCTGTAAAAATCGCGGGCCTCACCCCAAAGTGAGCAGATAGTCTGGTAATATCGCGGTCTTTGAATACAGGACTGATAGTTTTGCAGCAATTGGCACACTTTAAACAATCGATACTTTGAAAGACCTCCGTGTCTAGTGCCTCAACTTCTCCATCAATACCTTTAGGAGGGCGTCTTTTTAAGCGTTGATAAAACTTCCGGCTTTCAGCTTCTATCTTCTTCTGCTTCTTATTTAAATCCTTCGGATCAATCATCTCCCAAATAAACCAAAAAAACCCTTAAAGAAAAATAATTTGTCGTTTTTCTGTAACTTTTCTTCTACCCAATGCATCTTAATCAATATAAAACTACCGTAAATTATCCCCAAATGAAAAATAATTCTCCTGAATATCAACTAATTAACAATTTATTTAGTACCATGTATTGCATAGTACTATTTAATAACCATATCTTTGCATCGTCAAGTACCTTAAAAAAATTAATATCAAAATTTAAAACAATGAAAACTCTCTCAAACTCACTCGGATTTCTTTTGGTAATTCTAATAATGAATACCTCAAATGCTGCCAATGTTGTTCCCATTCAAAAAGAAAACAACACCGACAAAGTAGAGCATCCAATCACTTCTAACGGTTTCAGCACCAGCCCCGGACAGATTTTAGTTGTGAATCTTCCTGAAGTAGAAATTGTGGCGACTCGTTTAGATACACATATTGTAAAGGGACAGTACATTGGAGGGAAGCTAATGGCGTCGGTAGATTTACCTGCAGTTGAAATTATTGGCCAAAAAATGAATTCCAATCAAGTAAGAACCATCGTAATAAATGGTGAATTAATGGTGTTGGCTGAGCTTCCTTTGGTTGAAATAACAGAAAATTTCCCGGTTAATAATTTGCACCTCGCATCAAAATCAGGGCTGCCAATAATCAACTTAAATGAAGTACTGATTGTTGAAAACAGCATTGCTGAAGAAGATCAAATTGCAATGCAGAGCGAACAAGATAAAACTCAGGAAGTTGATTTTACAGCGCTTGCACACACAAAAGATGTTTACTCTATGTTGATGATAAACACCACAAAAAACACCATGAATCATGTTAACTCTGAGTGGTTTTATATTACTTTACAAAAATGTGGAATACATATAACGGGTGAGCATATGTACTCTATCATTACACAATCACGAGTTATAGCAACAGATGCCCTGAGAAATCAATTGACACAGCTAATTAATAACTAAAGTTATTTTACTTCAATACCACGCAATGAGCATATATCAAAAATAGATTTCAAAAGCACCTTTTCCAGTATGAATTCTGTTTCGAATTCGGGCCTGGACACCAGTTCATTAAAATACTCCTGTCGGATTTGTGGCAGGAGCTTTTTAATTTTAATTAAAGTTTGATCTCTTGTAAGTTTTTTTCGTTGAAGGTTTTCGAACAACTGAGATGAATTCATCTTTTTTAAACTGTCATCCAAAAATCGGTTATCGAATCCGGCTAAATCATCAACACTTTTATGATCTTTTGCCACAAGATCCCACTGCATTGTTTGTGAAATAAATTTATCGGATATTCTGTAATACAACCTGCTTTCCAAGGCTGCAGGTACATTCAATATTTTATTGTCGCAAGTAATCGTATTGGTAAATTCAGCTTGTCCCTCTTTCGAATAGGGAACGAGTTGTTTATCAAGTTGTATTGCCAAATCTTTGAGAACACCTTGTTCATCAATTGGTGGAAGTACCGGGATTCTTCTATCTACATAAATTGATTGCAAAATATTTTTCGTCATAATTCCAATCTGCTGCCAACCTGCAATTTCTTTTGATTTCCTAGATTGCAAACAATAAACCGGAATCAAAATAAATCCTTCTTCTGTGAGTTCATTCACAACAGTTCTATAATCGCCCGTACCCGTATTCACATTTCCATTTCCGATAAGAAATATGATTTTTATTGCTTTAGACGATTTTGACCAATTCAATCCGGAACCAGTCATTGTTAGTGCATTACTCACAAACTGATCACCTTTTTCAACTTCCGGCTTTAACTTCCACAAATCAGCAACCATTCGGTCGTAATCGGAAGTTAAGTTACTGAGTACTTTAACATAAGCAGAACTTTTTCCAAAACTAGGCCTGGAAAATCCAACTACTCCAATTCGTAATTGCTGAGCCGGTTTATACAAATTAATATGATTTATAACACCCCAAATAGATTCACGAAAATTATCGATCAATCCATTCGTACTTCCGCTTAAATCAAGGCAAAACGCAATTTCAATTGCGGGTGGCTCTATTTCTGAAGACTTTTGAGCTTTTACGGTATTTGGAACAACCAAAACACAAAAACAAACTACAAATACAGAAAGCCATTTTTGGAAATATTGAAAATCAGGGTTATGTGTAATCACTAGGGTCTTTTACTTAAATAAATTTCTAATATGCCGTAAAAATAGGGAGGTTTTATTTTAAAAACCGGATGAAATCAAAATAATTTTAGACGCTAAAAGCCTCTAAAATCATACCTATTTAAGGAATTTACCTTAAATTTGAAACCGTATTAAAAAACAGTCGAGATTTAAAAATGGATCATTTTGTAGTTTCAGCCAGGAAATATCGTCCAGCTACCTTTAACACAGTAGTTGGACAAGCTTCAATAACCACCACCTTAAAAAATGCCATTAAAAGCAAACATCTTGCACAAGCATTTTTATTTTGCGGACCAAGAGGTGTCGGCAAAACTACTTGTGCTCGTATTTTAGCAAAGACAATAAATTGCACCAATCTTTCAGAAGATACTGAAGGGTGTAATAATTGTGAGTCGTGTGTTTCATTTAATAATGGGCAAAGCTTGAATATTTTCGAACTCGATGCTGCTTCGAATAATTCAGTTGATGATATGCGAAATTTGGTAGAACAAGTTCGCTACCCTCCTCAAACCGGAAATTTCAAAATATATATTATTGATGAGGTCCATATGTTGTCAACCCAAGCGTTTAATGCTTTTCTTAAAACGCTTGAAGAACCTCCACCCTATGCAATTTTTATTTTAGCAACAACCGAAAAGCATAAAATCATTCCTACTATTCTTTCACGTTGTCAGATTTTTGATTTCAACAGAATAACTATCGACGACATTGCAAAACATTTGCAGTGGATTGCTACAAGCGAACAAGTTAATGCCGAACCTGAAGCACTTCATTTAGTTGCACAAAAAGCAGATGGTGCTTTGCGCGATGCGCTTTCAATATTTGATCAGATCGTAAGTTTTGCAGGTAATACTGTTACCTACAAACATGTAATTGATAATTTAAATATTCTCGATTACGAATATTATTTTAAAATCACGGATCACCTTTTAGCAGGAGATTTTCCTTCTGCATTGTTGTTGTTGAATGAAATTATTAATGATGGTTTTGATGTTCATCATTTCATTAGCGGACTCAATAGTCATTTTAGGGATTTGTTAATTTGTAAAGATCCTCAAACAATTCTTTTGCTAGAAGTAGGTGCTAAAACAAAAGAAAAGTATAAGGCGCAGTCGCAGCAATGTTCTGCTGAAATGTTGTTTAGGTATTTAGAAGTTGGAAATAGATGCGATATCGAATTTAAGTCTGCACAAAATCAACGTTTACTTACGGAACTAACAATTCTGAAGATGTGCTCTTTTCACAAAGAAGCATTTGTCGGTCACAACGCATCAGCAGCACTTCCTGTGAAAGCAGAAAAAAAAACTCCTGACGTAGCGAAAGAATTAGCGGCGGTAGCGGCGGCGGCGGTAACTGAGGTGGCGGCGGCAACTGAGGCGGCGGCGGCTGCAGCGGCGGCAGCTGCTTCAACAGTTATTGAACCTGCAACACCCATTGCTCCTGCTCATGTCACAGCCACTGCCACTGCCACTGCAACTCCTGCCACGCTACTGCCACTGCCGCAGCTCCTGCCACTGCCGCCCCTTCACCCAAGCCCGCAACACGAGGTAGATCAACTTCAGGAGGAACAGTTTCTATTTCCGATAAACTCAAACCGATAAAAAATAAAGAAGCTGACCAAAATCCAACCTCAGTAGTAGAAAAGGTTATTGACAACCCTTTTTCAGAAGAGGAAATGATTGCGGTTTTAAAATCATTTGCTGAAAAAATATTGGGGGAAGGCAGGCGTCAGTTTGCCGCTGCTCTCAATAAACATCAAGCAGTTTTAATCGACAATAGAATAATTGAAATCCCTGTGGATAATCCGATACAATCCACCGACATAATGGACAACCGGACAGAATTACTTGGTTGGATGAAAGAGCACTTGTCGAACAATACTATAGAAATAAAGCCACGTGTGGTTGAAGAGCGGGAATTAAAAGACACGGCTTACACTCCCGCTGAAAAATTCAGTAAAATGGCAGAAAAAAATCCCGATTTGAATCAGCTACGGTCGCAATTTGATCTCGAGTTGGATTTCTAGTAAGTTACCTATCAATTTGCTATCTTTGCACCCTTTAAAAAATTTGAACTAATTACACCATGGAAGGACAAAAAATCACCAACATTAACGGAAAACTCAATGTTCCCGATCAACCAATTGTTCCATTTATAGAAGGCGATGGCACAGGACCGGATATCTGGGCTTCATCTGTAAGAGTTATTGACGCCGCAGTAAAAATTTCTTACAATGGGAAGAGAAAAATTGTTTGGAAAGAGGTACTTGCAGGTGAAAAAGCATTTAAACAAACTGGTAACTGGTTGCCTGATGAAACTCTTGATGTCATTCGTGAACATTTAATTGCCATCAAAGGGCCTTTAACAACTCCTGTTGGAGGTGGTATTCGTTCCTTAAATGTGGCACTTCGTCAGATTCTTGATTTGTATGTGTGTTTACGTCCTGTGCGTTGGTTTGAAGGAGTGCCTTCACCGGTGAAACATCCTGAAAAAACAAACATGGTAATTTTCAGAGAGAACACCGAAGATATTTATGCCGGTATTGAATACATGGCAGGAACACCTGAGGTTAAAAAAGTGATTGATTTTCTTCAAAATGAAATGAAGGTAAAAAATATTCGTTTCCCTGAATCTTCTTCAATTGGTATTAAGCCTGTTTCAAAAGAGGGTTCTGAGCGATTGATTAGAGCAGCTTTGCAATTTGCAATTCTTCACAAAAAACCTTCACTAACGTTAGTGCATAAGGGAAATATTATGAAGTTCACCGAAGGCGGATTCAAGAAGTGGGGATATGAATTGGCAGAGCGTGAATTTGGCGATCAAACATACACTTGGCAACAATATGATAAGACTGCAGAAGCAAAAGGAAAAGATGCCGCTGAAGCAGAAATGAAAGCTGCTGCCGGTGCAGGCAAATTAATTGTTAAAGATTCTATTGCTGATGCGTTCTTACAACAAATTCTTCTTCGTCCGGATGAATATTCTGTAATTGCAACCCTAAATCTTAATGGGGATTATATTTCTGATGCGCTTGCTGCTTGTGTAGGCGGAATTGGAATTGCTCCCGGAGCCAACATCAATTATGTAACCGGTCATGCTATTTTTGAAGCAACCCATGGTACAGCGCCTAAATATGCAGGACAAGATAAAGTAAATCCGGGATCGGTCATTTTATCGGCTGCTATGATGTTGGAGCACATGGGATGGCTAGAAGCTGCTGAACTTATTTACGCCGGGGTTGAGCGTTCGATTGCACTTAAAAGGGTGACCTACGATTTCCATCGTCTCATGGAAAATGCTACTTTACTGAAATGCAGCGAGTTCGGTGATGAGATTATCAAAAACATGCAGCCTGTTACAGCATGATTTTGATAATTCGATAAAATCCATTAAGTTTACTTGCTCAGAAATTTCAAATTTGACAGGATTTGACCTAACCTTTGCATATTTGATTAACACCCTTTTACAGTTTTAAAGTTCAATAATTAAAGAGAACATTGATGGCTCTATTGGGAAGTATCATAAAAAAAGGAATCACACTCCGGCAAAAAATCCGGTTTGAAAGATACACCCCTGAACAATATCAACTGAATGTGCTTCGTCAATTATTACGTAGAGCACAGTTCACTTTGTTTGGTCAAACCTATAAATTTTCTAAAATTATTGCTAGTCCACAGTATGTGAATAAGTTTCGTTTAACTGTTCCTGTTCACGACTACAATTCTATTTTTGCTAAATGGTGGAACAAAACTCTTCATTACGAAGAGGATGTTTGCTGGCCCGGACAAGTAAAATATTTCGCACTCAGTTCAGGCACTTCCGATTCGTCAAGCAAACACATTCCTGTTACCAGGGATATGATTAAGTCGATTCAAAAAGTTAGCATCCGACAAATTATTTCATTAGCAAAATACGATCTGCCTGAATCACTTTTCGAGAAAGGAATTTTGATGTTGGGGGGGAGTACACACTTGCATCAAAAAGGCAGTTATTTTGAAGGCGACCTCAGCGGAATTACCACCAGCACATTACCTTTTTGGTTTCAACATTTTTATAAACCCGGTAAAAAAATTGCTTTGGAAAGTGATTGGAATGCAAAGTTAGATGAAATTACTGAAAAGGCCCATGAATGGGATATCGGAATTATTGTTGGGGTACCTGCTTGGGTGCAATTGCTTATTGAAAAAGTTATTGATCGATATAAATTAAAAAGTATACATGATTTATGGCCCAACCTCTCGATATATGTACATGGGGGAGTTTCTTTTGAACCTTATCGGAAAAGTTTTGAGAGATCACTAAATAAACCATTAATTTACATTGAAACTTATCTTGCTTCGGAGGGATTTATTGCATTTCAAGATACCCCAGGAAACCGAAGTATGAAACTCATTCTCAACAATGGAATATTTTTTGAATTTATTCCTTTCAACGATTCCTCTTTCGACAGTGACGGTGAACTCATTGGCAAACCAAAAACATTAATGGTTCATGAAGTGGAAGAGGGACAAAATTATGCACTTTTACTTACCACCAATGCCGGTGCTTGGCGTTATTTAATTGGTGATGTGATTCGATTTTCCAACAAAGAAAAATGTGAAATTATTATTGTTGGTCGAACTAAACATTATCTCAGTTTATGCGGCGAACATTTGTCGGTCGACAACATGAATAAAGCTATTGAAATGGTGAGTGAAGAATTAAATATTCGCATCAACGAATTCACCGTTTCAGGAATTCCATCGGGTAGTTTATTTGCACACAAGTGGTATGTTGGCACCGATGACTCGGTTGATCAACAACAGTTGACTGAAGCATTGGATGAAAAATTAAAAATACTTAACGACGATTATCGTGTAGAGAGAGCTTCGGCACTAAATAATATTATTGTGGAAGTAGTTCCATCAATAATATTTCTCAACTGGATGAAAGTGCAAAATAAAGTGGGTGCACAAAACAAATTTCCCAGAGTAATGAAGAGTCCACAATTTTCACTTTGGGAAGAATTTGTTGGGAAAGAGCGCTCCGTATCACAAACCTAATTCCTGAAAATGATTGGGTCATTTTTATATTCATGAATATATTTAAAGAAAAAATTCTTTCAGTATTTTCATTAGTTTAATTTTATGGTTGAACCGATCATCAGTGGCGTATTACTGGGAGGTCTGCTTGCTTTGCTCGTAGGGCCGGTATTTTTTATGATCATTAATACCAGCATAAAAAAAGGATTTCTTCCTGCTTCCATGCTAGCTTTTGGTGTTCTTTTGAGCGATGGTTTATTTGTTGTTCTCACCTATTATGGAAGTTCTTTACTTTTTTACATGCAGGAATATAATCAAGTAGTTGGAATTTCCGGAGGATTGTTAATACTTGGATTTGGAATAGTTACTTTTTTTAAGGATGCAACTATCAATGCTGAAGCACTTGAGGTAATTGATGATTCAAAAACAAGAGCAATCGATGTAATTAAAGGTTTTACTATGAACACCCTAAACCCCTCTGCATTATTGTTTTGGTTGGGGGTGGCAGGAACTATTTCAGTAAAAGAACACTTTACAGGATATAATGCGTTGCTTTTTTATGGAAGTACATTAGGAATGGTTTTTGGAACCGATTTGCTTAAAGCATGGGTGTCGACTCGTTTAAAAGGAATTATTACCGGCAAATTCTTGTTGTGGATGAACCGCATTTCAGGACTTGCTTTGAGTTGTTATGGAATTTATATGATTGTTAAGATTTTTACTCATCCAACTTGATTGCTATATTTGCACTACAATAATGGGATGTTAGCTCAGTTGGTTTAGAGCACTGCCTCGACAAGGCAGGGGTCACTGGTTCGAGTCCAGTACGTCCCACGCGGTAGCAAGTTTGAATAAAGAAATTTAAAAACAAATTTTTTAATATGCAATAAATAATTCTAGCCCAGCCTTCAGGCTTGGGCGGGTTAAAAACCACATTGCAGACCTGACAGGTGGCTTTTTAGTACAGAGAATGTTTTATTGAAATACCACCTGTCAGGTCTGAATCTGAAAAATTAAAACAATTTTTTTATGATGCAAAAAATAATTTCTAGCCCAGCCTTCAGGCTTGGGCGGCCTCCAAGGAAAATAATCACCTCACTTCCGCCCCCTTCTCAACTTTTCGTTCCAGTTTAAACTGCTGCAAAGTTTTCATTTTAAAAACTAAAAAAACATCTTTACTTCCGGGGGATGTCATATAAGTTTGCTCACCATAATTTACTTTGCCTTTTCCGCTTTTCCAATCACGTGCCATCAAAGTATAGTAGCCATCACGATTATTTATGCTTCCAAAAACGAGGTATTTGCTGCCATCCTGATTGAAACTGACTGTTACTCTGTTTCCATCTACTACTTCTTTAATCACACAAGGTGTGCCGGCCTTAATAACTACTTCCTCCACTTTTGCATCTTTTACCACTGTGAGTTCTCCTTTATCGGTATCTTTTATATCTTGGTTTTCCCCTCTTTTCAAAATAAGGGTGTTGCTGGTATAAAACTGAATCGATTTCAGTTCTTCCATATTAAGTTTGTTTTGATCTCTGAGTTGCTGAGTAAAAGGAACTTTTGAGGAAGCACAGCTCATTAATAAAAGAGGCAAAATCAGTGTTACGAGACAAATTTTTAGGTTTTTCATAGGATGGATGGTGAGTTCACAGGCCTTTCCAATAATTGTTCCAAAATGTTAACAACCGGCAATTCATCTTCCAAACAGTTTGAATTCTGAATTTCCTTTTCCTATCTTGCAGATTGTTTTTAGAAAATATTGAACGCAAGACTTGACTATTGAGAGCAATTTATAGATTTTTATTCTGGATCACAGGCTGGAAAACCCGTGGGGAGGTGCCGGTAACCTTAAAACAATATGTAATGATAGTTGCACCACACACCAGCAATTGGGATTTTTTTGTTGGCATTGCCGCAAGAAGCATCTTGAAACTGGAGACCAAATATGCAGCAAAAAAAGAGCTTTTCGTTTTCCCGTTTGGAGGTTTATTTAAAGCTCTTGGTGGTTTTCCTGTTGACCGTTCAAAAAGCAACAACTTTGTAGATGCAGTAGCAGATCTTTATAAGGTGCATCCCGTTTTTTCGATTGCCATTACTCCTGAGGGCACAAGAAGTTACGTACCCGTTTGGAAAACAGGATTTTACTATATCGCTCAAAAGGCCGGAATTCCGGTGGTGATGGTTGGATTAAACTATGCAAAAAAAGAGGTAGCCTTGGAAAAGCCCTTTTATTTAACCGGAAACATGGAACAGGATATTGAATTCATGAGGAATCATTACAGGAAAATTCCGGGAAAGAATCCCGAAAATGGCGTGATTTAATCAGCAGAAAAAAACGAATCCTGAAAATTTACCATGTAAACTTTATCAGTCGCTCTAGTCACTGCCGTATAAAGCCATCTCAAATAACCGGTATCAATCATCTCTTCAGTAAGATATCCTTGGTCTACAAACACATTTTTCCACTGACCACCTTGCGCCTTATGACAGGTAACGGCATATCCGAACTTAATTTGAAGCGCCTGATAATAAGGATCTTTTGTTACCAAGGCTAATTTTGCTGTCCTGCTGGTTGCTTCGGGATAAGAATCAGATACCTTCTTAAACAAATCTGAGCTTTGATCTTTGGTGAGCGCCGGAGCCTCGGTGTAAAGGCAATCCAGAATGACTTTTACTTCGAAAGCCGGTTCATCGGGATAATCTATCATTATAACAGACAGATCTGCAAAACGGAACCCAAATCGATCCTCAAAACTCTGCACTCGTGTAATCTTTAATGTGTCACCATTGGCAATAAATCCAGCTTCCGCTTTTTCGCCCAGCCAGAAATAGTTATTCTTCACACACATTAGGTAATCGCCTGCACATATTTCATCTTCGAAATACATGCCGCTGAAACGGATTTGACGGTTATAATTATTTGCTGAACGGTTAGAACGGCACACTACAATCACTTCCTCTGGCCCCAAAGCACTGTAATCGGAAGCAAGTTTATCGCCGAGTTCAGAGCCGGGTACTCTTTCAAAATCAGTAAACCCCTCTTTAAAAAAAATATCCTTCCCTCCTTCTCTTATCTGATTTCTCAAATCAGTGGCATTTACTAAAATTCCCGAATCTTTAACTTGTCTCACCACTTCTGTAAGTTCAAAATGACCGGCACGAAGTCCGTAATTTCTGGTAAGATTTCGAATATCCAAGGCGGGACTTTCCACTTGACCCACCGGTGGCAACTGCGCATTATCACCAACAAGTAACAATCTACAGTTTTGACCGGAGGCCACAAAATCAATCAAATCCTGCAAAAGGTTTTGCCCGCCAAAGAAATTCTCGGTTAGTCCACCTTTATCCGAAATCATAGATGCCTCATCTACAATAAATAAGGTATTGGTATACTGATTAGGAGCCAATGCATAACTGACTTTATTTCCATCTCCTCGCTTTGGACGGTAGATCTTACGATGAATGGTGAAAGCACTCTTTTTAGAGTAGGTCGCCATCACTTTTGCGGCTCTTCCTGTAGGTGCCATGAGGACGCTTTTGACACCGTGCTTCGGCAGTGTTTTTACTAACACGCTGATTATGGTAGTTTTACCTGTACCGGCATATCCTTTCAATAAATAAGTATCTCCGGTTGTGCTCTTTACTATAAAGTTCGCAATACGCTGGAGTGCCTCCTCTTGACCGGGAGTTGGGGAATGAGGAAAGGCGGCTAAAAAGGCCGATAAAAGGCGGGAAAATTCAGTATTCATAATTTGGGTGTCAAATTAATGTTAAAAAAGAAGTTAGCGAGTGATGAATCCCAATTTTTTCATAAAAAATTGTAGCTTTGCCCTTTATATCAAAATCATAAACCCGGGGTATGAAAATTATAAATATTGTATTAACAGTTGTCATCATTGTTTTGAGCTACTTGATTTTTAGAGGTATCAACGAGCCTATACAATTCAATAAAGAGAAAAAACACCGCTACGATTTCGTAATCCAACGTCTGAAAGATATCAGAACAGCCCAGCTGGCTTATAAGTCGGTAAACGGTTCCTATTCACCAAATTTTGATTCCTTACTTGGGTTTGTAAAAAATGGACAATTTCCTCTGATCAAACAAATTGGAAACGCCGAAGATTCAATGGCTGTTATCGTAAGAGATACCATTTTAGTTTCTGTTAAAGATTCTTTATTCCCGGGAAATTATCCGGTTGACTCTTTGCCTTTTGTTCCATTTGGTAATGGTGCGAAATTTAAAATGCAGGCGGGTGAAATCGAAAAAGGAAAAGTGAAAGTGAAAGTTTTTGAAGTAGAAGACACTGCTCCATTCGACAAGAAACAAGTTCTTAAAGTAGGTTCCATGACTGAGCCCTCTAATGCCGGTAACTGGGAATAAAATACTTCAACAACAACATCTGATTGACGAATCTTTCCGAAGCGATCGCCCGGAGAGTTACGAGTTATTTATCTATTCGAATGAGGATGAAATTTCGGTTGCTGCAATTGAAAGAGATTCCAAAAAATTTGTAGGACTTGAATCTTATGAAATTCAGATTCCGGAAAATGCGGAAGAATATTCTGAATTACTCGAAGAAATTTCTAATCAATCATCACTTTTAAAACCGGTTAGTTATAGAAGAGCTATAATTTGTTCCGGGTTCAATTGCTCCACTTTCATTCCTAATCCGCTTTATGATCCGGCTTCTGCAGAAGATCATTTACGATTCTCACAAAATTTTAAAAATTCAGATGAGTTAATGACAGATTCATTGAAGCAAGTTGAAGCAAGAAATGTTTTCGCTATTCCTTCTCCTGTTTATGCAGCTCTTTCAAAGTTATATCCTGCTGCTGAATTTCACCATACTACAACTGCCTTAACCGATTATCTTCTTTCGATTCATAAGAATTCAGATGAGGAAATGATGACAGTAATAGTACATCAACGATATATAGAAATTGTTGTCACAAAAGGTAAATCGTTATTACTTTGCAACAATTACAATTATGAATCGCCTGAAGAGTTGGTGTATTATATTTTGTTTGTTTGCGAACAACTTCAATTGAATCCTGAAAATATAGAATTAAAATTCGCCGGCATCATCTCACTAACGGATTCCGCCTATATGCTTTCTAGAAAATATATCAGAAATGCAGAAATGGTAACTCGTCCTGATAATTATTCTTACAGTTTTATTTTAAATACTCTCCCTACTCAGTTTCACTACAATCTTTTCTGCCAACTAATTTGCGCATCATAAGTGGAAAATATAAAGGCAGGACTTTAAATCCACCGGGGAATTTACCGGTGAGGCCTACCACCGATTTCGCTAAAACCGGATTATTCAATATTCTTGAAAACAGGATTAACCTGGAGGATACCGTTTGTCTCGATTTATTTTCAGGAACCGGAAGCATTAGCATGGAATTTATTTCAAGAGGAAGTAAACAAGTGACATCTGTGGATCTTGATTTTGGATGCATTCAATTTCAGAAGGAATGTACCAAACTACTGGGAATTACCAATCTGCATCCCATTCGTTCAGATGTATTGCGGTATATTAAAACCAGCCACACCCAATATGATCTCATTTTCGCTGACCCCCCCTTCGGCTTTGCTCAGGGCAAGCCCGATAATGACATCCGTAAAGAGCTTCACGATATAATATTTAGCAGAAAGCTGCTTTCGCAGGATGGCATTCTGATATTGGAACATAGCTCGAGAGAAAAATATGAGGAACTTGAAGCATTCAATTTCAGCCGGGTGTATGGAAATGTTGCTTTCAGTTTTTTCTTTAATTTAGAGCCATCAAACCAAACAGCTCCCACCCCATGACACGTACCGCAGTATTCCCGGGTTCATTTGATCCCCTCACACTTGGACATGTTGACATTATTAAAAGAGGACTTCGAGTTTTCGATAAAATTATTATCGGAATAGGAAATAATAGTGAAAAAAAATATATGTTTCCTTTGGAGAGGCGTGAGCAATGGATCAAAAGTACATTTGAAAGTGATGAAAGGATTTTAGTCAAATCTTATCAAGGACTTACTGTTGAATTTTGCAAAAAAATGGAGGCTAAATACTTATTAAGAGGATTGAGAAATGCAGCCGATTTTGAATTCGAAAAAGCAATTGCACACATGAATTCGGCTTTGGTGCCAGAAATTGAAACTGTTTTTGTTTTGTCTGAACTTAGGTATGGTGCAATCTCTTCATCTATAGTTAGAGACATACTGCGTAATGGTGGTAATGCTGATCAGTTTTTGCCGAAGACGATTAAAAAGCTATGATCTTTTTTGATTTTTATGATTTGATATGATCTATTATGATGGATTCTTTATGATATTTTTTTGTGATTGTTAGCAATTGATATGATGGATTTTTTATGATTGATGTTCTCAAATTATCATGGCATTTGTCCGCCATTGAGAAAATAAGCAGCTAGTCCGTTCACAGGTTTCTGTATAATATTTCCTAATTTAATATTTTTTTCTGCGGCCACTTTTTCAAGCACTTCACGAAAGTGCCAGGCAATGGAACCTACAAAATGTACGGGCACTTTTTTGCTTTCAGAATAACTTAACACATTTGTTTTAAAAAATTCCTGCATGCCGGTATATACCATTTCCTGAATAAATGGATGTTCCTTGTTATCAGATAAAAATTTTGCGAACGAAGCGAGATATACATTGGCATCTGGCTCCTTATAAACTTTTTTAATGATGGCTTCCTTGTCTAGTTTGTATTTATCGGCAAAAGCCTTGTCTAATTCAGGAGGAAGAATTTTATACAAAAACCAGGCAAGCAATTTTTTTCCGTAATAACTGCCGCTACCCTCATCACCTATAACATAACCAAGTCCGTGACGTGTGTCGGAAATATCTTTACCATCAAAATAACAAATATTTGAACCTGTTCCCAATATGCAGGCCATACCGGGTTTTCCCTCACAAACTGCCAGTGCGGATCCTAACATATCATGGTCGACAATAACTTTTGCATTAGAAAAAAAATCTTTGAGACCTACCTCAATAATTTTTTTTCTTTCGGGACTGGAACAGCCTGCACCAAAAAAGAAAATTTCAGTAACACTATTTTTAATTTCTGTTAAACCTTTACTAGATTCCAATTCAGAAATGATAAATTTATTGTCATGAAAAAAAGGATTGAATCCTTTGGTATGAAACTCATTTATTACTTTTCCATTCTCTCCAACTATCCAATCAGCTTTTGTAGAACCACTATCTGCAACTAAAATCATAAAGTAAATTATTTATTAAATAGCTAAAATTTTTGAATACCTCAACATTTCAGGATCCATGGGTGCATGTTGTTTGGTGGCTTTACTAAAATCCGTAAACGAAATTTTATTGTTAAATATTCCGGCCATCTTTCCACGTTCACCATTAAGCAATGCTTCTGTTGCAGCCACACCTAATTTACTTCCTAATATACGATCAAAAGCTGAAGGACTTCCACCACGTTGCACATGACCCAGAATAGTCACACGAGTATCGAAAGAATCATCCAATGCTTTTATTTGCGCTGCAATTTCTGTTGCGCCACCGGCATCATCACCTTCACAAACAATTACAATGCTGGAAGTTTTATTATTTTTTTCTCCTTTACGAAGGAGTGATAGTAACCCTTTAACATCAGTTTTTTCTTCGGGTAACATAATGGCTTCTGCACCACCGGCCATACCTGCCCACAATGCAATGTAACCGGCATCACGACCCATCACTTCAATAAAAAATAAACGATCGTGAGAAGCAGCGGTATCCCTTATTTTATCAATAGCATCCACGGCTGTATTCACGGCTGTATCAAAACCAAGAGTATAATCGGTACCAAACAAATCATTATCGATGGTTCCCGGAATACCCATGAACGGAATACCGAACTCCTCTGAAAAAATTGTCGCTCCTCTAAAAGTTCCATCACCTCCAATAGCAACAAATCCTTCAATTCCTTGCTTAGTAATGTTTTCGAATGCGCTTTTTCTCCCTTCCGCACTTTTAAAATCGGCGCTTCGAGCAGACTTAAGAATAGTACCCCCTCGGTGAATGATGTTACTTACTGAACGAGCGTTCATCGAAATAAAATCACCCTCAATCATTCCTTGAAAGCCTCTCATCACACCGGTAATTTGGGCTCCATGAAAAATGCCGGTACGAACTACGGCGCGCAAACAAGCATTCATTCCGGGACTATCGCCTCCGGAGGTAAAAACACCAATATGTTTTAGTTTAGAAATCATAAATCATTTTCAATTCAGGAGACTAAAATAGCTATTCTGCATTAAATGTGAATAACAAAGCAAAATGAATTCACATTGTACTGTATATCAACATATAACAATTACTTAAAAAGTGTTATAAACTTAAAATGAACAAAACAACAAATGTGAGTAATAATGAATAAGTTTGCTAAACGAATAAAATTCAAAATTATATACTCATCATTAAAACCAATTCAAATGAAAAAAGCAGGATTATTTCTGAGGATAGGGTTTGTAGCTATGGCTGCGACTATCTTTAGTACAACGGCATTTGCGCAGGACGCGGCCAAAAAAGCAGGACGAAAAGACGTGCCGGCAAAAACTACCCAGCCGATTGTGAAAGCACAGGTTGTGAGTCATGGAAAACAAAGTGCTGCTAAGCCAACGGGTGTGGTGAAAGCAAAACTGGATCCAAAATACGCTACACAAAAAAGAGGTGCTGTTGCTTCCACTACTCCAGGTAATGGAGCAAGAGCTTGCACTCCTAAAAACAATGTGAAAGCTTATTCAATCACAAGGGCCAATTTCAACAAATTACCAAAAGACAGACAACAGTTTGTACTTAGTAATTTGAACAAATATTCTATTGTTGATTAATTTTTACACAACTAAAAAAACAGACGAAAATGAATAAAATTTATAAAAAAATATATACGCTTGCTGCCGGTTTGTTAATAGCCGGAAGTTTGCAGGCACAAGTAGAATTGGTAACTGACGGAGGCTTTGAAGCCGGACTAGGGGCAGGCACTTGGATTGAAGCTTCTACCAATTTTGGAACACCATTGTGCGACCTAACCGGTTGCGGAAATGGAACAGGAACAGGACCTCGCACAGGCAACTGGTGGGCCTGGTTTGGAGGCATTCCAAATACCACTGAAACAGCTAGTGTGGAACAATCTTTTGTGATTCCTTCCGGCGGAACTGTTACACTTACCTTTTGGCTCGAACAAATTATTTGTGACGGTCCACAGGATTTCCTAGAAGTATCGATTGATGGTAACATCGTATTCTCTACGGATGGCGGAAGTGCCCTTTGCGGTGTTTTGGGTTACTCCTTACAAACTGTTGATATTTCGGCTTATGCAGATGGAAACAGCCATACTTTAACTTTCAACTCTACTACATTTTCTGCAAATGCAGGCAACACTAATTTCTTTGTAGATGATATTTCTGTTATGACTCAAGGTGGCGGAGGTTGTCCGGATATTATTGCTGATGGGAACCTTGAATTAGGTCCGGGTGGCGGAGCTTGGACTGAAGCTTCCACCAATTTCGGAACTCCTCTTTGTAGTGCTGCGCTTTGCGGAACAGGTGGTGGAACCGGAGCTGCCGGTGGAACTTATTGGGCTTGGTTTGGCGGATTTACAGGCGGTACTGAAACTGCCAGCATCTCTCAAGCTCTAGTATTTCCTTTGGGTGATTCTATTACTTTAGAATTTTCATTAGAACAATTTGTTTGTGATGGTCCTCAAGATTTTCTTGAAATTACTGTTGATGGGAATCAGGTATTTATTTCTGATGGAGCAAGCCCTCTTTGTGGTGTGCTTGGATATTCAAGCCAGTCGGTAGACTTATCGCTATATGCTGATGGCAATTCTCATACTATTTTATTTAACTCAACTACATTTTCAGCAAATGGTGATGTAACCAACTTCTTTGTTGATGATATCAAACTCTTCAGTTGTGCTGATGGAGCTCCCGGAGCTTCATGTACTGACACCGCTGATTTTGCCGGTGTAAATATTACTATTCCTGATGGTGATCCAATTGGTGTTACAAATTCGCAAGTAGTTTCAGGTATTGCAGGCACTACTTTAGGTGGTGATGTAGAACTTTCTGCTGTATGTTTCAAAATTGATCATACTTGGGTGGGAGATCTTACTGTTACTTTGATTTCTCCAAATGGAGCTCAAGTTGTATTGTTAGATCAACCGGGTGTGCCGGCTTCAACTTTTGGATGTGATGGTGATAATTTAGAAATTTGTATTGAAACGGGGACAGGTTTTGATACCGAAAATATTTGCAACAACCTTCCTGCTATTTCGGGAAATTACACCGCTGCTAATGGTGGTGATTTAGAAGCAATCAATAATTTTGGCGGCTCACCGAATGGCACATGGCAGTTATTTATTACTGATGCAGCTACTCCTGATCCCGGAACATTGGTTGATTGGTCACTAATTTTTGATAACGGACCGGTGGCAAGTTGGACATCTCCTGACACTCTTTGCGGAAACTCACCAATAGTAAATCTTGATCCACTTGTAACAGGTACTTTAGGTGGAACTTGGAGTGGTACTGGAGTAACCGGAAATACATTTGATCCAACAGGATTATCAGGTCTTTTCCCTGTTACATATGCAGTTTCTGATATTACAAGTGGCTGTTCTGATAGCGAAACAAATTCGATTTTGGTTGAGCCTTCTCCGGTTGCTGCATTTACAGCTACCCCTGCTTCTTTAACCGTGAACTTCACAAGCACTTCTACTGCAGCGGCAACTTACCTTTGGGATTTTGGTGATGGTGGATCTAGCACTAGTCAGAACCCTGCTAATACTTATGCAATTGCCGGTACTTACACTGTGATCCTGACTGTAACCAATGCCTGCGGAACAGATACAGCATCGCAAACAATAACAGTACAAGGATGTCCTGATGTAATTGTTGATGGAAGCTTTGAAGCTGGCATTGGGTCAGGATCATGGACTGAAACCTCAACAAATTTCGGTACACCACTTTGTGATTTAGCTGGTTGCGGGAACGGTACGGGAACAGGTCCAAGAACTGGTGCTATCTGGTCATGGTTTGGTGGTATTGGAGCATTTGAAGAAGCATCTCTTTCTCAAACTGTAACTATCGCTAACAACAGTACTGCAACTTTAACTTTCTGGTTAGAGCAAATTATTTGTGATGATCCTTCAGATTTCTTAAAAATTGCTGTTGACGCTGATACTGTTTACACTACTGATGGAGCTAGTCCGTTATGCGGAGTATTAGGCTATTCATTACAAAGTGTAAATCTTAATGCTTATGCAGATGGGAACACTCACATCATCACATTCATTTCAAAAATCTATGGTCTGAATGGAGCAGGTACTAACTTCTTTGTTGATGACATTGCATTGAATGTTTGTACTTCTATTGGTATGGAAGAGGTGAATTTGGAGAAACATGTTTCTATCATGCCAGTTCCTGCTCGTGATTTCTTCGACATCCGCTTCAGCGATATCGTAACTCAAAATGTTACTATTGAAGTTACTGATGTAGTTGGAAAAAATGTTATGAATAAAACACTTCAAAATGTAAATGATGATCAATCAGAAAGAATTGATATTTCATCATGGAGCAAAGGTGTTTATATGGTTAAAATTACCGCTGCAGGAAATTCAATTATGAGAAAAGTTATTGTTCAGTAAACAACAATTTTAATAAAACAAAAAAGGGGGCTTCGGCCCCCTTTTTTGTTTTTAACGAATCGACGATCGAAGCATATATTCGGATCGAAGCGAAAATTGAAAAGCCTGCCCGATCCCTGTGGCCTGTGCAATGATGGGAGCGGGTTAAAAGTTAAAATTGAAGAGGAATGTAACTTTTATATTTTACCCCGCCCCTCATAGGTCGGGCAGGCCTTTCAATTTTCAGTTTTCAATTCGTGTTGACGACGATCGAAGCATATATTCGGGTCGAAGCGAAAATTGAAAAGCCTGCCCGATCCCGGTGGCCAGTGCAATGATGGGATCGGGTTAAAAGTTAAAATTGAAGAGGAATTTGTTATATTTTACTTTTTCAATTTTCAGTTTTCAATTCGTGTTGACGACGATCGAAGCATATATTCGGATCGAAGCGAAAATTGAAAAGCCTGCCCGATCCCTGTGGCCTGTGCAATGATGGGAGCGGGTTAAAATTGAAGAAGAATGTAACCTTTATATTTTACCCCGCCCCTCATAGGTCGGGCAGGCCTTTCAATTTTCAGTTTTCAATTCGTGTTGACGACGATCGAAGCATATATTCGGGTCGAAGCGAAAATTGAAGAGGAATCTGTAGAGGCGGGCCTATCCGATCCCTGATGGCCAATTCGATGATAAGGGCGGGTTAATTTATTTTTTTTAATTTAGTGGTTGTGAAAATAATGAAAGTTAGTACCGAAACCGATTCATTTTTCAGCCAGGTATATGAAGTAGCTCGTTTAATTCCCAAAGGACGAGTAACGAGTTATGGTGCCATCGCAAAATACCTGGGCATGGCGGGTTCTTCCCGGATGGTTGGTTGGGCAATGAATGGCGCTCATCGTCAAAAAAAGAGGGTACCGGCTCAAAGAGTGGTCAATCGTAATGGTTTGCTTACCGGAAAACATCATTTTGGTAGTCCCGATTTAATGAGGCAACTCCTAGAAAATGAAGGGGTAGCAGTTGAAAATGACAAAGTTGTAGAGTTTAAGAAATTGTTCTGGGATCCTTCTGAAGAGCTGTTACGATAGTGTTTGAGTATCTTTGCAGTCGATAAACTATTTAAGTTTAAAATCCTTTCATTTTAAAAGCCTATTTCTAATATGAGTATTACTAACCAACAAGTTCTCGACGCCTTAAGCAATGTGGAAGAACCGGATCTAAAGAAAGATTTGGTTACTCTTAATATGATCCGTGATGTACAGGTGGATGGGAAAAAAGTTTCCTTTACAGTAGTATTGACAACACCGGCTTGTCCACTCAAAGCGCTTATCGAAAGAGCGTGCATAAATGCCATTATTCACTATGTGGATGCCGATGCTCAGGTCACAGTGAATATGACATCGGATGTTACCTCTCGTAGAGGAAATGAAAACCCACTCTTACCGGGAGTAAAAAATATTATTGCTATTGCTTCCGGTAAAGGCGGAGTTGGAAAATCAACAGTTGCTGTAAATATGGCAGTTGCCTTGGCACAAACAGGTGCAAAAGTTGGTCTTATTGATGCCGATATTTATGGACCCTCATTACCCATAATGTTTGGCGTTGAAAACGAACGACTTTTTGTGAATGAAGTGGATGGAAAAACCTACATGGTTCCCATCGAAAAATTCGGAGTAAAAATGTTGTCTATTGGATTCATGGTAGATCCTTCTCAGGCAGTTGTTTGGCGCGGACCAATGGCATCAAAAGCATTGAAGCAACTTTTTTCAGATGCTGAATGGGGAGAATTAGATTATTTATTAATTGATTTGCCTCCGGGAACCGGTGACATACATCTCACACTAGTTTCTGCTGTTCCTGTTACAGGAGCCATTGTTGTTTCAACACCACAGAAAGTAGCTTTGGCTGATGCTAAAAAAGGAATCGCAATGTTTCAAATGGATTCTATTAAAGTACCGGTTTTAGGTTTGATAGAGAATATGGCTTGGTTTACTCCTGCTGAGTTGCCCTCCAATAAATATTATATTTTTGGAAAAGATGGTTGTAAAAATTTAGCTAATGAATTGAATGTTCCATTTCTAGGACAAATTCCTTTAGTTCAAAGTATTTGTGATGGTGGTGATTCCGGAAATCCGATTGTTCTCGAAGAAAATTCGCCCGCTGCAATTGCCTTCCTTTCAGCAGCCGGAAATCTGGCTCAGCAAGTAGCTATTCGAAACGCTACTATGCAACCTACAAAACCGGTTCAAACTATGGGATACTAAAATTGTGTAATTTTGCGCTATGCCACATAACGATCCAAAACTTATTGCCAGAATTGAAAATACACTGGATACTCTCAGACCTTATTTAGAAGCTGATAGCGGAAACGTTTCATTAGTTGAGGTTACTGAAGACATGGTAGTGCGATTGCAACTTTTAGGTGCATGCAGCTCCTGTTCTATGAGCATGATGACACTTAAAGCAGGAATTGAACAATCACTTTTGAAAGCTATTCCTGAATTAAAGGGTGTGGAAGCTATTAACCAGCCTATTTAAACTTAAATTACAAAACAAAAAGAGGCGGTTTCTTCAAGGAAACCGCCTCTTTTTATTTTAATCCTTTCAATTATTTTGAACCAAGAAATTTGGAAATTTTTTCGAAATACATATTTTTATCTGTTGAAAAATTCTCAGCATTTGTTGGGCTGTTTTTCACGATATACACTTCGTTAACTCCCTTAATATTTTTAACATCAACAGGGCTGATTATTGGATCTTGAGCCGATACAATAATCATCATATTTTTCATAGGTCCTTTGGGTTTTTCAAAAGCATAAATTGGCTCGAAAGTTTTATCATAACCAAATGGCATAGTTACCTCTTTACCTGTTTTCTCTTTTATTTTAGATTTCATACCTTCTAAACTTGTCCACGGACCATCGGCAATAATTTTTTTGGTTTCGGTGCGATTTGCCCCTACTCCTATTGATAGACCGGCTCCAATGTTCAATCCGAACAAATCAAATTTTGTTATTGCACGTGATTTACGGAGGTGATCCAAAACTGCGTTCAGATCTGTGATAAACTGAGGATAAATGAACAAATCGGGATCGATTTTAAATTCGCTACTTGCTCCATAACCTCTATAATCATAGGTAGCAACATTATAACCTGCCGACAAAAAAGAGTTCACAATTTCGAGGTGATCGGCCATATTGCCATCTCCACTTCCGGAAATCACTACCCAATTGATCGATTTTCGTGTATTTTCAAAAAACCAGGCATTTAAAATGGCGCCATCAGAAGTCTTAATTTTTTCCTCCTTATACTGCATTCCGAATTTATCGGGGGTAACTTTATACTCTTGGGTGGGGCTAAGTGCCAAAGTTGGAAGCGTGTAAATCAGTGCCACAAACATAAAGGCAGATTTCAATAGGAAGTTTTTCATCGTTTTATCGTAGTATTATTGATTTCAGTTGGAGCAAAAATAGGGTTTTATCTCAAAAAATGAGTAAAATATTATTAACAGTTATTAGTATTACAACACAGAATGTCAATCCATTACATTGTTAACAAATTCAGCTGAACATTGTTCAAATCTCTAAATAACCACTGTTACCATTATCCATAACATTAACTAACTTTATGCGTATTAAACGACCAAACCCGTGTTCATGAAAAACGTACTTCTTACAGCGATTATTATAATTTCAGCTATTCAGGTCAGCATTGCCCAAGATCATCGTAAAATAGATCTGCAATTGTATAAAATGATGGTTGATCCGGAACTTCAACAAAAGCAGATTAATTTGTTAGTTGAGGGTGATGTTGATTTAATTAGAACCATGACAGTAAATCAAGGAGGAATTTTCAGATATTCAGTTGGTAATATCGCAACTATTAAAATACCGGTTTCTGCTATCATCGGTTTTTCAGAATCATCAAAAATTAAACGAATCGAAAACCCCGGTAGGAAATATACTGCTATGAATGATTCCATGCGTTCCACAGTAAATGTAAATCAGGTGCATGCCGGAGCATCGCCACTACCTCAAGGTTATGATGGCACCGGAGTTATTATGGGCATTATCGATACAGGAGTTGATTTAACGCATCCTGATTTGTTAGATTCTGCCGGTAATACTCGTGTGTTACATTTGTGGGATCAGCGATTGGCAGTTGCACCAAACACTCCTCCCGCTTACGGCTATGGACAAGAATGGAACAATACTCAAATAGATGCTGGTTTAGCTGTTGCATCGAATGATGTTCAATATTTTGGCCATGGAACGCATGTAACAGGAATTGCTGCAGGCAATGGAAGTGCTAATGGAAAAAATAAAGGCGTAGCACCGGGGGCAGATATTATTGAAGTAGCATTTGACTTTAATAACATCACTGATCCAACATATCTCGATGCAGTTGATTACATTTTTACAAAAGCTCAGGCTGCCGGAATGCCGTGTGTTATCAATGCCAGCTTAGGGGATTACTTTGGATCTCGTGACGGGTATGATTTACAGTCGCAGATGATTAAAACCCTTTTGAATCAACAAACCGGAAGAGCGATGGTGGCTGCGGCAGGAAATGCAGGCAGCGTTCCTTATCATTTAGGCTATAACGTTACAACGGATACTTCTTTCACCTGGATCAAACATTATCCAGCTCTTCCTAATTTATTTTTTCAAATTTGGGGCGACACGTCCGATTTCGATAACATCAACTATTCAATTGGTGCCGATGTCAACACAACGGTTTCATCCTTTAGAGGAAATTTATCTTTCCGGAATATTTTTTACAACCTTGGTGTTTTTAAACAAGACACGTTATTCAGCATTTCCGGAAATCGATTGGCAATTATCCAATCATTTGGAAGCATTCAAGGACCGGCCTATTCCCTCGAAATAAATATTATTCCGGATTCGTCGACTTACCAGTGGCGGTTAATGACCACAGGTTCAGGCAGACTTGATATGTGGAAATTTTATGATGGTCCTACAGGTGGTGCGGGATATGTTAATTCCGGTTTACCTTCCGCCAGTGTGTTACCTGAAATCATATATTACAAACTGCCCGATTCGCTTTCAACTATTGTGAGTGGATTTCATTGTTTAGATAACGTAATTTCAGTTGGAAATTATGGAAACAGAAATTCCTACGTTACTTTGGCAGGAACAACTTTTACCGATTCAACATTAGTATCCGGACAAATAGCAACAAATTCCAGCTGGGGACCAACTAGAGATGGGAGAATAAAACCCGATATTGCGGCTCCGGGTGGAATTATGCTTTCGTGCGGACAATTATCACTTATGGCAATATGGGCTGGCCAACCAAACAATGCTCCTAAAATTGCAGAAGGCGGCTTTCACTTTCGTGATGGAGGAACTAGTTCATCATCGCCTGTTGTTGCCGGAATTGCAGCTTTATATCTTCAAAGGAATCCAACTGCCACAGCAATACAGGTTCGTGATGCAATAGTGAATTGTGCTGTACAGGATAGTTTTACCGGCACCAATTTGCCTAACAATATTTGGGGTCACGGAAAAGCAGATGCATTGAATACACTTACCAATTGCAATCTGACTTCGATTAAAGATATTTCGCAAAATGTAAATTCACTTGTTATTTATCCTAACCCGGTTAACAGTTACCATGCACTTACTGTTGAAGCCGGCAACCAAAACGGAAACTCTGTTCGCTATTTAAAAATGTTTGATCCTATTGGGAAAATCATTTTTTCCAAATTAATTCCTTTGAACGGGAGATTATCAATTGAAGTGAATCAAATTAATTCCGGAATTTATTTTATTGCTGTTGAAGAACATGGAAAAATAAATGCTGTTTCAAAAGTGAACATCATTAATTAATATTTTACAATACATATAAAATTCTGATTTAATCTGAAATGGTTTAAATCAGAATTTTATTTTTTCACTTATTTTGATTTTTTTAGTAAATATAAATTTACGCATCACAATTTCACCTTTAAGCTCAATTTCACTCTTGTTGGATCCTGAAAATAAATTTTTAAATCCCCCTAATGCCATGTTTGCAATGGAATTTACAGATGGATTCATACTAACCGGTATCTGCACATCCTGATTGGCAGCAATTCGTGTTTTAGCAGGGATTTTAACGCCGGTGATGACACTATCCCCCATATATATATCAATTCCCATACGCGCAACCGTTACACCAAATTTGTTAGGATTATTTATACTCAAATCAAAATTCATTTTCGGATCACTAAGCAAATCTGCAGTTTTAAAATTGTTTAAACCGGTAATTTTTACAGGCTGAATAGAAGCGCAGGAGGTACATAGAATAAATAAACTGAAACAGTAAAATGTATGTGATGCTTTAAAAATGTTTTTTGATTTCATCATGATTTGATTATTGTTGGGCTTCAAAGGTATTAATTTTCGGGGTGGTGTTTGTCGTGGAGGATTTCAGACACATGGTGTTTGTCGCGCGGACTCCAGGCACGGTGCCCCTACGGCCTGTTTTCGTTTTTGTTAATGATTGCAGATATCCATCAAAATTATCGCAAACATTAGAACCAATCAATCATAACAAATCCATCATAAGAGATCATAACAGATCATAAAAATCCAAAAAAATCATTTTATTTTCACCTTATTCCATTTTTTAACCTGCCAATTGGCCAAACAGGTACAAATATGATTTTGATCGGTGTCGTGAACCTTGATTTCCAGATTTAAGAAAACAGCCTCTTCTTTCGTAAGAGGTTGCAGCACATTTTGGGAGATAAATTCTTTGGAAACAGAAAACTCTGCAACTACATCCATACGTGCTTGATAATGATAATCGATGTGCAATAATTTGAGGATGATTCTGTAATCCTTTTCAGAAAACATACTCACTAATGTGATGCCACTTGTATATTCACAAAGTGTTGCCAGCGCACATGCATGAATTCCTTTTACGTGATTGAGATTACTTTTTCGATAGGGCAGTAAAACTTCTGTTGATCCTGGTTTTATAGCAATTATTTTAAAACCATGTGGAGCATTAAATGGGACAGCACGAGAAAAAACGACGTTGAGCATCCACAAGTAAAAAGAGGATTCGGAGGCTTTTGAAATTAAAGAATTTATTTTCGACATAATTAATAACTGACTATAGAATTCATTGTTTTAAAAGCCATTTCCATTTCTGTTTCTATGCGGGAAATAATTTCAGTGCAAGATTTCACATCATGAATCATCTCCACCGATTTCCCTGCACACCATAGGTTATTATAGTTACCCGGCTTAACGGCATCTTCCAATTTTTTCATCCCTCTCACCTGCACTAGCATTTTAAAATATTTTTTTGTAGTTGCGTTGCTGCTCATGAGTTTTTCAAATCCATTTTGAGCATACCCAATTTTTTGAGCGTAAGGGGTGTTGATAATTGTGCAAGGTGTTCCTGAAAGTCGCTCAGTCATTACGATATCTTCCATTCCCGATTTCACCACCTCCTGTTTATAGGCATCGCTGACTTCAGCTTCAACGGAAGCTATAAAACGAGTACCTATTGAAACACCTGCAGCACCCAAAGCAAGTGACGAAATAATAGCAGCGCCGGTTGCAATTCCGCCGGCCGCAACCGCCGGAATACGAGGAAAATGATTGTGTAATGCCGGAATTAAAACAGTGAGAGGATTAGGTCCTGCATGTCCTCCTGCACCTTGACCAACAGCAATAAATCCATCACAACCTAAATCGGCACATTTTTGGGCATGAGTTAAATTAGTTACATCGCAAAATACCTTTGCTCCATAATTGTGAGCAGCTTTTATCACTTCAGAAGGAGATCCTAACGAAGTGATAAAAAAAGGAACTTTTCCGGCAACACAAATGTCAAGGTGCTTTTGGTATAAGGGATTAGATTTTTGAACAATTAAATTGACTCCAAAATTCCCCGGCGATTCTTGAGCCGCTTTATAGCTTTGAAGCTTCGAAATGATTGCCTCTAATTCACCCTTTTCGCGGTAATTTAGAGTTGGAAATGTGCCCATAATACCATTTTGGATGGCCGATTGCATCATTTTCTCGTTAGAAACCAAGAACATAGGTGCCATAATGATCGGCAACCGGATTCCTAACAAATCGTTGAGTAGTGTGTTAATTTTCATGTATAATAAAAACTAAATGTCGTTCATTTAGTTCATATTTTTACCAAATCAATTTATTTTTATCCACCGCTTAGAAATAGAGTCCTATGGAAGTGAAAAGATTGTTTGACCTGATTCCTCATCAGTTGGAAAAATTCCCACTTGCCGTTGCTTTTGCAGGAAAAATGGAGGGAAAATGGGTTACCTATGGAAGCCAGGATTTTAAGAAAAATACCGATTTGGTAAGCTTTGGGCTGATGGCAAAAGGAATTGTTAAAAATGATAAAATAGCCATTATCGCCAACAATCGCCCCGAATGGAATTTTACGGATCTTGGAATATTGCAAATTGGCGCTGTTGATGTTCCTATTTATCCTACCATTAGTGAACACGATCTTAAGTTTATCCTTGAAGATGCTGGTGTTAAAATGATATTTGTTTCTTCAGCCGAACTATTTCATAAAGTTAAAAAGATTTCAAATGAATTAATTAATCAACCCGGCATCTATACCTATGACCGAGTTGAGGGTGCTACACATTGGTCGGAATTGCTCAATATCGGTGAAAAAAATAAAAATGTACTAGAGCTCGATTCAATAAAATTTACCATCGATGCCGGAGAATTAGCCACACTGTTGTACACATCCGGAACAACAGGAAATCCCAAAGGGGTGATGTTGTCGCATAGTAATCTCGTTAGTAATTTTATTGCCGTTCAACATCTCCCTCCTGTGAAAGAAGGTGATGTGGTGCTTAGTTTTCTTCCGTTAAATCATATCTATGAAAGAATGCTCACGTATCTTTACATGTATTTGTGTACTTCCATTTACTACGCTGAAAGTATGGAGACTATTGGAGATAACATCCGCGAAGTAAAACCTGTTGCTTTTTCGGCGGTTCCCCGATTGATTGAAAAAGTATATGACAGAATAGTTGCTAAAGGTGCCGAACTTACGGGGATCAAGAGAATTCTTTTTTACTGGGCACTGAATCTTGGATTGAAATACGATCCTGCCAACGATGCAGGATTATTTTATAATTTACAATTAAATTTGGCTAACAAATTAATTTTCCCAAAATGGCGTGAAGCACTAGGAGGAAATTTAAAAGCTATTGTTTCAGGTGGTGCCGCACTACAACCGCGTCTCGCCAGAGTATTTTGGGCAGCTCAAATTCCAATTCTCGAAGGGTATGGTTGCACCGAAACATCTCCTGTAATTTGTGTCAATAATCTTGAACCTAACGGTATGGGTGTGGGAACAGTTGGACCTGCAATTAAAGATGTGCAGGTTAAAATTGCTGAAGATGGTGAAATATTGTGCAAAGGCCCAAATGTGATGCTCGGTTATTACAAACGACCCGATCTTACTGATGAATGTATTAGCAAAGATGGATGGTATCATACCGGTGATATAGGTGAGATGGTTGGAAACAAACTAAAAATTACCGATCGTAAAAAAGAAATTTTTAAAACTTCAGGCGGAAAATACATCGCTCCTCAAAACATCGAAAATAAACTTAAAGAATCACGCTTTATTGAGCAAGCTATGGTGATTGGCGAAAATCAAAAGTTTGCTGCGGCATTGATTGTTCCGTCTTTTGCTTTTGTAAGAGAATGGGCCGAAAGAAAAGGGTTTGCTTTGAAAACCAATGATGAAATCATTTCCAACAAAGAGGTTCAAGATCGCATTATGGAAGAAGTAGAAGAAATTAATAAAGGCCTGGGAAATTACGAGACCATAAAAAAAATTGAATTGCTTAACAGAGAATTCTCTATCGAAAAAGGTGAGATGACTCCTAAACTGAGTCTTAAAAGAAAACTCATTCTCGAAGCAAACAAATTAGCAGTGAATAAAATTTTTGAAACTAAATAATTTCATAAAAACCGCAAAATCATAACAGTTACTTTTGACCATTGAAATAAATTCAAAATGAAAAGATCGATTAAAAAAATTGCAGTATTAGGTTCAGGGATTATGGGGTCACGAATTGCTTGCCACTTTGCGAATGTAGGTGTACGTGTAATATTGTTGGATATTGTCCCTAAAGAAATTTCTGCCGAAGAAACTAAAAAAGGCCTGACCGTTGATTCAAAAGTATTTAGGAATAAAATCGTGAATCAATCTTTGCAAACTGCAGTTGCTTCCAACCCTTCACCTCTCTATAAAAAATCATTTGCTTCTCTCATAACTACCGGTAATTTTACTGATGATATGAAAGAAGTTTCCGGCTGCGATTGGATCATTGAGGTAGTAGTTGAAAATTTAGATATCAAGAAAAAAGTTTTTGAAGAAGTTGAAAAATTTCGCACAACCGGAACATTAATTACCAGTAACACTTCAGGAATTCCAATTCATTTAATGATTGATGAAAGAAGTGAAGATTTTAAAAAGCATTTTTGTGGAACGCATTTTTTTAATCCTCCCCGTTATTTAAAATTGTTCGAAGTAATTCCTACTCCTCATACCGATGAGCATGTAATAGATTTCCTGATGCACTATGGTGATTTATATTTGGGCAAAACAACTGTTCTCTGTAAAGATACTCCTGCATTTATTGCTAACAGGATTGGCGTATATGCAATAATGTCGTTGCTACATCAAGTGGATAAACTTGGACTGACAGTTGAAGAGGTAGACAAACTCACCGGACCGGTATTGGGGCGACCAAAATCGGCAACATTTAGAACCACCGATGTTGTTGGTTTAGATACCATGGTGCATGTGGCAAACGGATTGTATGCTAACTGTGTTGATGACAGCGAAAGGGAACAATTCAAATTACCGGGATTTGTTGCAAAAATGGTAGAGAATAAATGGCTCGGTGATAAAACAAAACAAGGATTTTATAAAAAAATTAAAAGTGCTGATGGAAAGAGTGAAATACTGGCATTAGATCTAAAAACTTTAGAGTACCGACCGCAATCTAAAACAAAATTTGCCACTCTTGAAGGAACAAAAGGCGTTGATGATTTGCGTATGCGAATGAAAATGTTTTACAACGGAAAAGATAAAGCAGGAGAGTTTTATCAAACTGTTTTCAATGGTTTGTTTGCTTATGTTTCAAATCGTATTCCTGAAATTTCTGATGAACTTTATCGCATCGATGCCGCCATGCAAGCCGGATTTGGATGGGAACTCGGGCCATTTGAAACCTGGGATGCAGTTGGTCTGAAAGAATCCGTTGCACACATGGAGAAATCAGGAAAAAAACCTGCTCAATGGGTGTATGATATGATTGCATCCGGATTTAATTCCTTCTACAAAACAGAAAATGGAAACAGAAAATATTACGACCTAAACACAAAAAGCTATCAACCAATTCCCGGTACATCGTCGTTTATTATTCTCGATAATTTGCGTGAATCAAATGTTGTTTGGAAAAATTCAGGAAGCACCTTGTTTGATATTGGTGATGGTGTTTTGAATCTTGAATTCAGAACTAAAATGAACACCATTGGGGGGGAAGTGCTTGAAGGAATGAACAAAGCAATTGAAATAGCTGAAAAAGATTTTAAAGGATTGGTGATAGGAAATGATGGCGCCAATTTTTCTGCCGGAGCAAATTTGGCCATGGTATTTATGTTTGCCATTGAACAAGAATTTGACGAGATTGATTATGCCATCCGAGCCTTTCAAAATGCAAATATGAGAGTACGCTATTCATCTATTCCGGTGGTGGTTGCTCCCCACGGACTAACATTAGGCGGAGGTTGTGAAATGTCGATGCACGCCGATAAAGTTCAAGCTGCCGCTGAAACTTACATTGGAATGGTGGAATTTGGCGTGGGTTTGATTCCCGGCGGTGGTGGCAGTAAAGAATTTGCTCTCCGCTTGAGCGATTCGATAAAAGAGGGTGACATCGAGCTTAATTTGCTGAAAAATAGATTTTTAACTATTGCTACGGCAAAGGTCTCTACCTCTGCTCATGAAGCCTTCGACTTAGGAATTTTCCGTGAAGGACTTGACGAAATAACTCTTAACAGAAGTCGACTAATTGCCGATGCGAAAGCCTCCGTTTTGGAACTTGCTTCTTCAGGATATACCAAACCTGTCCAAAGAAAAGACATTCGAGTGCAAGGAAAAACCGGGTTAGGAATGGTTTATGCCGGAGCAAATAGCATGTATTCAGGACATTATATGTCGGCACACGATAAATTAATTTCCGAAAAATTAGGTTGGGTGATGTGTGGAGGCGACCTTTCGGCACCGGCTCTCGTCTCTGAACAGTACCTCCTCGACCTTGAAAGAGAAGCATTTCTGTCGCTTTGTGGCGAAAAGAAAACACTTGAAAGAATTCAAAGTATTTTAACCACCGGAAAACCTTTACGTAATTAAATTTAGATTAGTAACTTTAGCCCTTGATTTTGAACCAACAAATTAGAACGATGAAGTACGCCATTAAAATGATTTTTGTATTGCTTATGCTGCCTGTTTTTGCAAACGCACAATCAGAAGAAAAGCCAAAATACGCTCCGGGAAGAGAAAAACACCGAAACAAAACCGATGAGATCGGGCAAAAACAGGGTGTTTGGAAGTATTACAACGGAGGAGGTGAAATAATTCATGAAATTGAATATGTAAACGATGTGCGACACGGAGTCTCCAAACGCTTTTATCCCTACGCAAAAATAATGGAAGAGACTGAATATCAAAATGGTGTGAAGGAAGGCACCTATGTTAGATATTTCTATTCCGGAAACGTAAAACAAGAAGGCGAATATTCGGAGGGAAAGAAAAATGGGATGTGGACTAAATACTTCGATTCGGGAGAGATGCAGGCTGAAACGCCTTATAAAATGGGAGTTCGCGATGGTGTATGGAAAATTTATAACCGCAAAGGTATAGTGGTCAGTAATGTTACCTACAAAGATGGAGCCGATGTAGCGGCTATTGCTGCTACAAAAGCTGAAGAAGATAAAAAAGCGGCTGCCAAAAAGAAAGAGCAAGCCGGAAAAACACCTGTAGCGGTACCGGGAACACCTCCTGCAACAGGCACACCTCCTGCCACACCTCCTGCTGTTCAACCTACACCAAAGAAATAATTTTTTATGGAAGCTTACATTGTTGCCGGATTCAGGTCTGCGGTGGGAAAAGCTCCCAGAGGTAAATTTCGTTTTCTGAGAGCCGATGATCTTGCTGCTACTGTAGTGAAACATCTGGTTTCAACAATTCCAAATCTGCAAAAAGATCAAATTGAAGATGTGATTGTGGGGAATGCAACTCCCGAAGCCGAACAAGGTTTGAATATTGGAAGGATGATTTCGCTGATGGGTCTTGATACTATCAAAGTTCCCGGCATGACCGTAAACCGTTACTGCTCCTCAGGTTTAGAAACCATTGCTATTGCCGCTGCCAAAATAAAAGCCGGTTTGGCCGATTGTATTATTGCAGGTGGTGTAGAAACTATGTCGCCAATTCCTTTTGGTGGATGGCGCATTGTTCCAAATTATGAAGTTGCAAAGTCGCATCCCGATTGGTATTGGGGTATGGGCCTTACGGCAGAAGCTGTTGCCCGCGAATTTAAAGTTTCGCGCGAAGACCAGGATATTTTTTCTTTCCACTCCCATCAAAAAGCGATGAACGCCATTCAAAATGGGTATTTTAAGGATGGAATTGTTCCTGTAACTATCGAAGAAAATTACCTCGATGAACAAGAAAAAAAGAAGAGCAGAAAATATGTTGTTGATACCGATGAAGGTCCGCGTGCCGATACAAGTATTGAAAAACTATCTACGTTGAAGCCCGTCTTTGATGCTAAGGGATCAGTTACAGCAGGTAACTCTTCACAAACTAGTGATGGTGCCGCTTTTGTTTTGGTAGTCTCCGAAAAAATGCTCAAACAACTCAACGTTGAACCCATTGCACGTTTTGTAACTTATGCTGTTGCAGCTGTAGAGCCACGCATTATGGGAATTGGTCCTATCGAAGCAATTCCTATGGCTTTGAAAAGAGCAGGTATGAAAAAGGAACAGATGGATTTGATTGAACTCAACGAAGCCTTTGCCTCTCAATCACTCGCCATCATTCGCGAATTAGATCTCAACTCCGATATTGTAAATGTAAACGGTGGTGCAATTGCATTGGGTCACCCTCTTGGTTGTACCGGTGCTAAACTTTCTGTTCAACTCTTTGGTGAGCTGGAACGACGAAAAAAGAAGTACGGAATGGTTACAATGTGTGTAGGAACCGGCCAGGGTGCTGCAGGAATTTTTGAAATGATGAACTAATTGTTACTAACTTCCTAGAGAATTGCTGCTTTTGTCCTGAATGTTAAGAATTTAAAGGTTATTTTTGAATTTATTATTTACACCTCAATTAAATTCCTACATCATGAAAAAAAAATTAATACTACTTTCATCAATCTTATGCTTGATGATTGCCTTTAACACCAACAATGCATTTTCTCAAATAAAAATCGGAATTATTGGTGGCGCCAACTTCAATGATTTATCAGGTGATAATGATTCAAAAGGGATGCTTCTTGGTTATCATTTAGGCGCAACAGTAAATCTTCGAATATCCAATTCATTATCGTTGGAGCCACAGGTTCTTTACTCTATAAAAGGAGCGAACTTTGATAAAGGTGATATAAAGCTTGATTACATCGAAATTCCCGTATGGTTAAGATATCAATTGGAAGGTGGATTGAATTTTAATGCCGGTGCTTATGCCGGAATTCTTACATCAGCTAAAATTGGTGATCAAACGTCAAAAGACGATTTTACGAATACCGATTTTGGAATTGGATTTGGAGTAGGGTACCAAATGGCAATCGGCTTTGGTATTGCGCTAAATTACAGCATTGGCCTATCTAGTATTGGAGAAGATTATGAACTATTAGGACAAACTTATTCCTATGAAGCAAAAACGAGTTGCATCAAACTTTCAGCTTCGTATACTTTTGGTGGCAGACGAGAAAGTAAATAATGATTGTTATAAAGTTTAAAACCTTCGGAGTTCCCGGAGGTTTTTTTTAGTTTATAAGTAACTGTCTGTAATAATATTCGTTAAAGTAACAGATATCATAAATTTTCATTTTCAATTTGCTTAATTTTGAAATACTAAATACCACTCCCATGTCACAAACAACTGCAAACATTCACAAAGGCGGCGAATTCATCATCACCGAAAGTCACGCTCAAGATACATTTATCCCTGAAGAGTTTTCGGAAGAGCATTTAATGATGGCTTCAATGGCCGAAGAGTTTTTGGATGCAGAGGTGTTTCCTATCCTCGACAGAATCGATGCCCAGGAAGAAGGATTAATGGTTTCGATCATGGACAAGGCCGGTGAACTTGGTTTACTTGGAATCTCTGTTCCCGAAGAGTACGGTGGTTTTGGTAAGGATTTTATTACCGGTATGCTGATGACTGAAAAGTTAGGCTCCGGTCATTCTTTTGCTGTGGCGATGGCTGCTCACACCGGAATTGGAACGCTGCCTATTTTATACTATGGCAATAAAGCACAAAAAGATAAATACCTTCCTAAACTGGCTTCCGGCGAGTGGAAAGCTTCTTATTGCCTTACGGAACCGGGTTCTGGTTCGGATGCGTTAGCTGCTAAAACAAAAGCTGTACTCTCTGAGGATGGCAAACACTACATTTTGAACGGACAAAAAATGTGGATCACTAACGCAGGTTTTGCAGATGTGTTTACTGTATTTGCACAAATTGATGGCGATAAATTTACCGGATTTATTGTAGACAAATCTGCTCCCGGATTAACTCTTGGCGAGGAAGAACATAAAATGGGAATCAAAGGTTCCTCTACGCGTCAGGTATTTTTTAGCGACTGTAAAGTTCCCGTTGAAAATTTATTGGGTGATATCGGCAAAGGACATTTGATTGCATTTAATATTTTAAATATCGGTCGTGCTAAATTAGCAGGTGCCGCTTTGGGCGGATGTAAAAGAGCTGTTACTACTTCGGTGAATTACGCTAACACCCGTGAACAATTTAAATTGCCTATTGCGAAATTTGGTGCTATCAGATACAAATTGCTGAACAGGCTATTCGCACTTACGTGATGGAATCTGCTCTTTATCGTGCGAGTCATCAGATTGATGAAAAAGAAAAACAACTGCTTGCAGAGGGAAAAGAATTTGCGAAAGCGTTACTCGGTGCTGCAGAAGAATATGCAGTGGAGTGTGCCATACTAAAAGTTTTTGGGTCTGAAGTTTTGGACTATGTAGTTGATGAGGGAGTTCAAATTTTTGGTGGTTACGGTTATTCATCCGACTATCCCATGGATCGTGCTTATCGTGATGCCAGAATCAACAGAATTTTTGAGGGCACCAACGAAATCAACCGCATGTTGATGCTCGATATGCTTTTGAAACGAGCTATGAAGGGTGAATTGGATTTGATGACACCGGCACAAAATGTTCAGAAAGAATTAATGGCAATTCCTGAATTTGGAAATGGCGACGATGCTCCTTTTAGCGCTGAGAAAAAAACACTCGCCAACATGAAAAAAGCTGCGTTAATGGTAGCCGGATCTGCAGTACAAAAATTTATGATGCAGCTTGCAAAAGAACAAGAAATCATCATGAACATTTCTGATATGCTCATCGAAATTTATACTTGTGAATCGGTTTTGTTGCGTGTCGAAAAATTGGCTGGAATCAAAGGACAAGAAGCAATTTCTATCCACAACGATATTATGAAAACGTATTTTAATGACAGCGTTGACAGATTAAATATCGCCGGCAAGAATGCAATTAATTCTATGTCGGAGGGTGATGAAAACAGAATGATGCTGATGGGATTGAAACGCTTCACCAAATCGGCTCCCTTCAACACCAAAGAAGCCCGCAGAAGAATCGCGAAGGAGTTGATTGATTCGAATAAATATTGTTTTTAACGTAGAGCGGCAGTGGCAGTGGCTGCGGCGGTGGCGGTGGCGGTAGCGGTGGGTAGCTGCGCGGTGGCTGCGGCGTGGCTGCGGCTGTTGATAGGTGAGTCAGGCAGGGCAAGCGAACCAAACGCCCCACTTCCGCCCGTCGGGATCTTCGATCTCGATGCAGTAAATACAGGGGATTTTCAATCCCCGAAACTCGGATCGTCCTCGTCTGACGCGCGGCCTGTGGTTTGGGACGAGGATGCAAAGATTACTATCGTTAAGATGGAATGTGAGTACATTTTTGACCAGTAGCATCATTTTTCTTATGTCCTCAATCTTCTAAATTACAAATTACAAAATCTTAATTCTTACTCAATCACAAATTTCTTCGTCAGCTTTTCCTTCTCTGCACTCTCCCACTTTCGTCCTCGTCTGACGCGCCGGCCTGTGGTTTGGGACGAGGATGCAAAGATTACTATCGTTAAGATGGAATGTGAGTACATTTTTGACCAGTAGCATCATTTTTCTTATGTCCTCAATCTTCTAAATTACAAATTACAAAATCTTAATTCTTACTCAATCACAAATTTCTTCGTCAGCTTTTCCCCACTTTCGTCCTCGTCTGACGCGCCGGCCTGTGGTTTGGGACGCGGATGCAAAGATTACTATCGTTAAGATGGAATGTGAGTACATCTTTGACCAGTAGCATCATTTTTCTTATGTCCTCAATCTTCTAAATTACAAATTACAAAATCTTAATTCTTACTCAATCACAAATTTCTTCGTCAGCTTTTCCCCACTTTCGTCCTCGTCTGACGCGCCGGCCTGTGGTTTGGGACGAGGATGCAAAGATTACATCCCACTCTCGTCCTCGTCTGACGCGCCGGCCCGTGGTTTGGGACGAGCCTGCCTGCAGCAGGCAGGGATGTAAGGATTACTATCGTTAAGATGGAATGTGAGTACATGTTTGACCAGTAGCATCATTTTTCTTATGTCCTCAACCTTCTAAATTACTAATTACAAAATCTTAATTCTTACTCAATCACAAATTTCTTCGTCAGCTTTTCCTTCTCTGTTTCAAATACCACAATATACATCCCTTTGGTAAACGAAGCACAATTTAAATCTCTGGTAAAGTATTGTGAATTCACAGCACCACTTTCCGAGTACACTTCTTTTCCTAAAACATCTACCATTCGCAACCGGTACTGTTTTCCTTTTAGCTTATCGGCATTTATAAATGCTTTCTCCCAATCGGGAGCGTAGTACACGTGTAGGTTGGCGTTAGTGCCTGGCTTGGGATAGGTTCGTTTATGCTTACCAAAGTATCACATGGGCTGCCGGCGAGGGAGGGCATATCATAATCAGGGTTATTGGGAAGGCCATAATACGTTCGTTTACCGCCAAGATAAAAACTAAAGGGCACATAGCCGCAAGCTGTACCTAAACTATCGGGGTAGTTGATGACACTCAGGTTCATGTTTACGTAATTGTAAATACTGTCTGGAAATGGAAAACAATTTGGAACTCCTAAACATTCATACATCATTGAAAAATATATTTTATCATCTGGTGCAAGTTTTAAAAATCCCATTCCAATTGAATAGTTAGGAATTGAATCCAGTAAAATTCTAATCGATGCAGGATTTGGCAGATTTAAATCATATTGGTAAAGCGTACTGTTATCAGAGTATGTGCTAGCAAATAGAAATTGTCCATTAGGTGAAAATTCACAACTCACAAACCGATTTAGATAATGTGAGGTCGGGGGCTCAGGATGAATTGTTTTTGGATTGCTGATTGTGCCTGTGCATCGATCGAAATCATAAACTTCCATCAAGCCTTTAAAATTCACAAAAGCGAGTTTTGCACCATCTTTTGAAAATGCATATCTTCCCGAATTGGTAGTGTTTATACTTCCAGTATTAATGATGGATGCAGGTGTAATTCCAGATGAACTGATTAGATAAAGATAATGCGAATTACCAAAATTAGTTGCATTTCTAATAGCAACCCAATAATCACGACCATTTCCATGCTTTATAGCCCTCATTCCATCGACAACTTTAAAGCTAGCTAACTGAACATTCTTTTGAAGAACTGATCCTAAACCTCCATTGGCATTCATATTAACAAGGGAATAATAAAGGCCATTTTGACTTGTACTTGTTACCCCAATCGAAAATAAATAATAAAGCGAATCTGAATTTGGCACAGGTACAATCGTGAGTTCCTGATACCATCCCTGCCCAACAATACTATCACCATTAAACATTACGGAATGGGAGAAATCAAAAACCAACGTGGTATTACCACTCAATCCAGCTCTGGTTGCTGCATAAAATAACAAAGATCCTGTTGTGTCTGCGATTGAAGTTGATGAGCCTCTACTTTGCATTCCTGAAATACCAGTAACTGGTATAGTCGGGTTATTAAAATCTATCATTGCACTATCTCCAAAGCACCAGATTGCATTTCGATTTTGCCCCATACAATTCACCGAAATCAAAAACATCAATAAAAGAATTGCGATTTTATTTTTCATTGAATAAAAAATTATTGATGGAGATTTTTTAAAATTTTATAAATTAGATTGCAAGGTAGGAAAATGATGGCAATTCAACAAATTGATAGGATTACAATTTATTTTGATGATTCTCGCCTGCATTCCGCGTGGTGTTTGTAGCCCAAGCCTGAAGGCCTGGGTTATGTATTTCCATCGCTCTTTGTGTGTGTTTCGTGCGGGAGGTCGCAGTCGCGGCGGGTACCGATATTTGATGCCTACGGCATCTACCGATATTTGGTGCCTCTGGCACCTTGTTTTTAGATAGCAGTACGTTTTTAGGTTTGAATGATGATTTTTGAATTAAAAAAACCATTTGTCTTTGGCTTGGCAGGCAGACCAAAGAACTAAAAAACTAATTTTTCTTTTATCTTTGGATTTTACCCGATTTCGGCAAAATGAAAAAGAACATTATCAATTTCTTGAAGTTTGTTTGCTTTTTGGTGCTGCTGCTGGCTTTGTGGAATTATAAGCTGGTGTTTTATGGGGTAGGACAGCTCAACGGTCAGCTTAAGATTTTGTGTAAAACGGTTCCTGTTGCAGAGGTGATAAAGAATCCGGAAACTAGTCAGGAGGTGAGGGAGAAATTGCTGTTGATTGAGGAGATACGCCGTTTTGCAATGGATTCTATTGGGCTCAAGAATTCTGATAATTATACTACTTACTACGATCAAAAAGACAAACCTCTCATGTGGGTTGTCACCGGCTGCAAACCCTATAGTCTGGAAGCTAAAAAGTGGAAGTTCCCTTTTGTTGGAGAAGTTTCTTACAAGGGATTTTTTAAGGAACATCGTGCAAAGAAAGAAGAGCAATTGGTCAAGCAGCAAGGCTATGAAACCGATATCTATTCGCCTTCGGCATGGTCTACGTTAGGATATTTTACGGATCCTGTTTTATCCAATATTTTGAAAAGGGGTCCCGGACGAATTGCAGATCTTATTATTCATGAATTAACACATACCACCATTTACCTGGAGAGCAGTGTCGAATTCAATGAAAATTTCGCAACCTTCATAGGAGAAAAAGGTGCCGAACGTTTTCTGAATTATAAATATGGTCACGATAGTGAAGAGGCTACCCGATTCAGGAATTATCTCGATGATGATAAAATCTACAGCGATTATATGATGGTGAGTGCACGTAGTCTGGATAGTTTGTACAAGTCCTTTACTCCTACTCTATCCACTAAAGAAAAAGCAACATTAAAATACCAAAAGATTGCTGATATTATGCTCGGCCTGGGGAAATTAAATTTTCATTCACCTCAACGTTACAAACATGATTTCGTGAAAAATGGTTTGCCTAACAACACCGACTTCATGGCGTTTCTGCGATATCGCAAAAAGCAGGATAATTTCTCTAAAGTTTTTGAGGAAAAATATAACAGCGATTTAAAAGCCTTCATGACGGATATAGTTCAAAAATCAGAGAAGGGTGAAGCGCTACCGTTTGAGTGAGGGTGGTGGAGGAACATTTCGGATGTGATGTGTTTTGTTGAAGAGCAGTTCGGGTCGGCGTGTGTCGATGATTACGTTGGCCGTAAGCCGGAGGCCGGTTTGTTGAAGAGCAGTTCGGGTCTGCGTGTTTTGTTGATTACGTAGGCCGTTAGCCGGAGGCCGGTTTGTTGAAGAGTTGTTCGGGTCGGCGTGTGTCGATGATTACGTTGGCCGTAAGCCGGAGGCCGGTTTGTTGAAGAGCAGTTCGGGTCTGCGTGTTTTGTTGATTACGGAGGCCGTAAGCCGGAGGCCGGTTTGTTGAAGAACAGTTCGGGTCTGCGTGTTTTGTTGATTACGTAGGCCGTTAGCCGGAGGCCGGTTTGTTGAAGAGTTGTTCGGGTCGGCGTGTGTCGATAATTACGGAGGCCGTTAGCCGGAGGCCGGTTTTGTTGAAGAGCAGTTCGGGTCTGCGTGTGTCGATGATTACGGAGGCCGGTTTTGTTGAAGAGCAGTTCGGGTCTGCGTGTGTCGATGATTACGTTGGCCGTAAGCCGGAGGCCGGATTTGTTGAGGTGCTGTTCGTGGCTGCGTGTGTCGATGATTACGGAGGCCGTAAGCCGGAGGCCGGATTTGTTGAGGTGCTGTTCGTGGCTGCGTGTGTCGATGATTACGGAGGATGGGTTTTTAGAGAGGGGGGTTACCCAAATTTCCCAATAAGAAACAAGTAGAAAAAAACAAAAGGTATCGAAATCAGCAATGCATCGAAGCGATCGAGGATTCCGCCGTGTCCGGGGAGAATGTTGCCGGAATCTTTTACGCCGATACTGCGTTTTAGCATTGATTCAACAAGATCACCCAGGGTACCGGATATTACAATTATAACTGAAATTATCATCCACTCCAAAAGTGATAAAACAGGAAATAACTTAAAATTCAAATAGGCAGCAAGTAGTGCCACAAGCAACCCGCCAAAAAAACCTTCCCATGATTTTTTTGGAGATATACGCTCGAACAATCGATTCTTTCCAAACTTTGATCCAATCATATAGGCACCCGTATCACTCGCCCATATTAAAAAAATACATCCCATTATTACACCACCATGATAGGCAATACCATCACCGGGAGTTAAGCCGAATGCAATCTTCATCATCAACAAAACAGGTAGAGTGAGATAAATTATTCCGGTAATTGTTATTGCAATATTTGGAAACGGATGTTCTTTTTTACGGTAGAGTTCCGCAATAAAAATTATTGCTACCATTGGAATAGCAATCCACATCCATTCCATTCCAGAATTTCTCCACAAGGCAAGAGTGAAAATAATGAATAAAATTTGTGAAAATATTAATCCTACTAACGTCTGCGGATGTGTGTTATCTGATTTTACAAGCTTATAAAATTCCAATAATCCCAGAGTAGAAATAAGAAAAAAGATTCCAATGAAACTCCATGGACTCAGCAGTATGGCGAGCACCATTACGGCAGCAAAACTTAATCCTGTGATGGCGCGCTGTACAAAATTATTCAAAGCTCGTGTGTTTTAATGAGGAATTTTGCAAGCACCACATCTTTTTCATTCACATATAAATCAATATTGCCCATAAAAGTATAGGAAGAGTCTTTCTTATTTATTTCATAAGAGATGATCTGATTATCCTCAAGAACCGATTTCACAATATTTATTTTATGAGCAAGCGGAGTTGAGTATACCATCACAAAATCGGGCTCTTTGGGTTCCATATTATTACCATTCGGTTTTATCCACTAAAAAAAGATACACTTCCGATGGACCTTGTGCTCCTGTGATCACTTCGTTTCCGATGTCGGCAGTTTTGCCCGGACCGGTAATAAAAGTTGTTGCGGAGGGAATATTGATCTTTGTATTTTAACTTTAAAAAATTGAATGCATCTTTAAGGTCATCCACAAATTGATCGGGAAAAGCAACGACGATATGCACGGGTGTATACACCGGAATTCCTCGTCCGGAACTTTGGGCTGAAGATACCATGATGCTTCCCGTTCGTGCTACTAAGACATTCGCAAAGCGTGATCGATGCGTGTGTTGATGTAACAGAAGCAGGATCTCGTTGAGAGGAAATTCACACTGATCGAGAAATTTCCAGAGCGGTGCTTCCACGCAAAGTAATTCTGTCCATTTTTTACTTTGAGCCAAATTGAGCAAGGCTTCCGCAAATTCAAGCATGTTGTTGCAGAAGACAAATTGACCACCGGCTTCTTTGAAATGACTGAGCAAAAATTAATTCTGGGACCTCGTCGTTCATACGGAATACGGACTGTCGAAATCCAGGTTAGGGATACGGATTGGCTGTTTTTGAGATCAGTGCACTCCGTATTTTCTTAAGTACTTTTTCCCTGGTCGTACTTTCCTGCATCTCCAAATATAAGAACAAATTATTTTGTTAGATAGCGGTTGAATCATTTACCGGCATTTGGTCTGCATTTGTTCCGGATGATGACCATTTCCATTAGTGCTATTACCGGAGGAACGTAGTTTTGGTAGAAGCAATCGGAATTTCGATCTTCAAACGGACGTTTTCCGAAAATTAACTCAAGATCTTCTTTGAAGATTACTTCTTTTTCGAGCAAATGACTGGCTAATTTATCGAGATGATCTGTACGATGCTTCATCAAAGTATCTTTAGTGCTCTTGCTAACAAGCTTCAATCAATTTACTCACTTCTTCATCAATTACCTGAGCTGTTTTTTCGCTGTAAGGTTTGGTAAATGTGTAATCTTGATTTCCGGATGAATCATAGAAGCTTATGTTTCCGATTTTATCGTTTAAACCGAAAATAGTAACCATGGCATAAGCCTGTTTGGTAATTTTTTCGAGATCACTCAAGGCACCGGTCGAAATTTGTCCGAAAACAATTTCTTCAGCCGCTCTACCACCTAAGGCAGCACATATTTCATCAATAATTTGTTCATTGGTTGTAATTGTCGCTCTTCAGGCAAATACCATGCAGCACCCAACGAATTACCTCTAGGAACAATAGCATACTTTAATGAGTGGATGCGCATGTTCTAACAACCAACTCACGGTAGCATGTCCGGCTTCATGGTAGGCAATTACTTTTTTCTCGTGATGCGGTGATGATTTTATTTTTCTTTTCAAGACCACCAATCACTCTGTCAACAGCATCCAGAAAATCTTGCTTATCAACCATGACATTTATTGTTTCTGCTGCAATTAGTGCTGCTTCATTACAAAGTTGGCAATATCGGCACCAGAAAATCCAGGTGTTTGACGTGCTAAGAAAATCGATGTCAACAGAGGCATCAGTTTTAATCGGTTTTAGATGCACAATAAAAATTTCTTTACTTCCATTTAAATCAGGAAGCTCTACATAAATCTGTCTGTCGAAACGTCCGGGACGTAACAATGCACGATCAAGAACATCGGCACGGTTGGTAGCTGCAAGAATAATTACACCGCTATTACTTCCAAAACCATCCATTTCAGTCAACAACTGATTGAGTGTACTTTCACGCTCATCGTTAGCACTGAAAGAAGGAGCTTTTCCGCGGGCGCGACCAATGGCATCAATTTCATCAATAAAAATAATTGCAGGAGCTTTTTCTTTTGCCTGACGGAACAAATCACGTACACGACTTGCACCAACACCTACAAACATCTCCACGAAATCGGATCCTGACAAAGAAAAGAAAGGAACCTGTGCTTCTCCGGCAACGGCTTTTGCCAGCAAGTGTTTTTCCGGTTCCGGGAGGGCCAACCAGCAATGCACCTCTTGGAATTTTACCTCCCAGTGAGGTATATTTTTTAGGATTTTTAAGGAAATCAACAATCTCCATTACCTCAACTTTTGCTTCTTCAAGACCGGCAACATCGTTGAAAGTAACTTTCACGTGCATGTCTTTATCGAATAAAGTAGCTTTCGATTTTCCGATATTGAAAATCTGGCTGCCACCACCACCACCGCCCATACGACGCATCAAGATGATCCAGATGAATACGAGCAAAAGGATTGGGAAAGAACCATCCCAGATATAAAATCCCAGTAACTTTTTTGTTGTTGTTGTAGCTCATACTTACTAATCTGCATCTGCAAATTCTTTTTGAGACTCTTCAATTTTCTTTTCGAAAGTTGCCAACATCACCAATGGTGAAATAAAAATGTGGTCCTTCGTTTTCGGCTATTGCTGAATGTTTTGCTGGAAACTGGTTTATATTTTTCTGAGATAAGTTTATCTTTTTTGATGTAAACATTTACTGTTTTTGTTAATCACTTCCAGTCTTGGCCACCTCATGTGTTTTCAGCATTTCAGTTCTCAAACTGCATCCAGGTAACTTCACGGGGTTTGTTACCAACACCAATGAATTGAACACCAACAATGACGATGATCAAAATGGCATATATCCAGTAAAAGTTAAAGTTGAGCCTAACCACCCGGTTTCGGGATTTTGTTCAAAGGATTCAAGGACCGCTTTTTGCCGTCGTTATTGTGTTCTGTAGACTGAATTATCTGACATTGCTGTGTTTCTCCAAATTATTTATTTTCAACAGTCAATATGTATGCCATGAGCCATTTTGGCAGGTTTTAGGCGATAATGTTAAGTTTAAACAACTGAAGTAGATTAAGTTCATTTAATGTTTTGTGATAGTCGGCATCAGCCCACAAACGTTCAATTCCATAAAAATCGCGTTGTTCTCTTCTGAAAATATGAACTACCACATCAATATAATCCAACAAGAATCCATTCTGCATTGGTATATCCTTCTTTGAATACGGGCTTTTCACCTGTCAGTTTTTGCTACCTCATCTTCAACTGATTTTGCTATGGCATCTACCTGAGTGGAGGAATCGGCGTGTGTGATAATGAAAAAATCGGCCAGTGCATTTCCGGTGGGCTTGAGATCCAAAATAGCTATATCATGACCTTTTTTTTCTTGAATTCCTTTGACAACATTTTCAACCAGAAGTGTTGAATTATTTGCTACTAATTGCTCCTTTGGAAGCCTGCTCACTTTTACCCATTCAGCTAGTTTACCTATGTTTGTACAAAAATAGTGTTTTTTTATAAGGAACAGACCAAACTATTGCTCAAGATTATAAATCATGATAGGATTTAAAGCCGGCATACGAACCATCCATTTGGCCGAAACTGACTCTACCAACAGTTATGCGGCCCGATTGTTACATCTGGAAGTCCCGGAGGAAGGCACTGTCATAATGGCTGATTTTCAAAAGTCCGGGAGAGGACAACGAGGTTCAGGTTGGGAAAGTGAAGATGGCAAGAATTTGAATATCAGCTATATATTATATCCTAATTTTTTAAAAATTGCTGATCAGTTTGCTTTAAATCAAGTTATTTCTTTAGCTGTTGCAGAATTTATCCGTAAAATGGTTCAGGCAGATACCTACATCAAATGGCCAAATGATATTATTACAGAGGGTCAAAAAATTGCGGGAATATTGACAGAAAATTCCATTCGGGGAAATCAAATTACTCATTCGATAATTGGAATTGGAATAAACATCAATCAAACTAATTTTGAAGTTTATAATCCCGCAGCAACCTCATTGAAATTAATATCGGCACGTGAATTTGATTTAAAAAAGTGTTTAGCTACGCTCCATCTTTCCATCGAAAAATGGTACAGTGTGTTGCGACTGTCAAATTTTAAAAAATTAAATGAGGAGTATTCAAAATCTCTTTTTAGAATTGGCAAAAGGGGGGAGTTTGAAACGAAAGGACAAAAATTTTGGGGAACAATTAAGGGAGTTAATACAGAAGGAAAACTTCAAATAACAGATGATGAAGGAAATACTTCTTTGTACATTAATAAAGAAGTGAGTTTTGTTTTTTAGAAATTTTTGATGAAGTTTTTTTATTGAGAACTGGTTAAGAAAGTTTACGCAGGATTTTCTGAAATTTCTTTAAACTTCGTCACTAACAAATTCAAAAAATTAGTGAGTGGTTTTTCAGCCATCATTTTAAGAAAGGGATTTAAGTCGGCATCAAAATAAAGATTTAATGTTGATGTATTTTCAGATGCTCCACTTCCAATATTACAGATCAGAAAAAAATCAAAAGGTGCTTTTCCGTTGCGTTTTATTTTAATTTCGGAGTGTGGAGTTTTAGATTCCATAGCCATTCCGAGTGAAGCCATACCTTTAATATTAAAAGAGCATGTATCGGCATCAGAAACCCAGTCGGCAACTTGCTCAGGCATGAGTTGTTGATAATTATTAAAGTCGGAAAGAAAATTAAATACTTCAACTTGACTTTTATTCAAATCGACCTGTTTGCTTTCGATGCGTGTCATTATATAAAATTAAAAACTAAGATAAAATCATTCTGATTTCCAATTGGCAGGGTCCGATTTCCACTGTATTAAATTTTCGACATCGGCCTTATTCACATAACCGTGTTTTAGTGCCTGATCAATTAAAATATCATAATTACTAAGTGTGTACACTGGACAATTTGCATTTCGAAAAGCTTCAGAGGCGACATCAAATCCATAATTAAAAATGGAAATCATACCTTTCACCAACACACCACTTTCGCGAAGAGCATGCACAGCCTTCAAACTACTTTGTCCGGTAGAAATTAGATCCTCAATAACAACACATGTTTGATTTTCACTTAAATCACCTTCCACCATATTTTGGCGACCATGATCTTTTGCTGCTGCTCTAACATACACAAAAGGAAGTCCTAATGCTTCTGCGACCAGCACACCATGAGCGATGGCACCTGTAGCAACTCCTGCAATAATATCGGGAGTTCCAAATTTTTCATCTATCATCTTAACTAACTCCTGGCGGATATAGGTTCGGATACGTGGATGACTGAGTGTTATGCGGTTATCGCAATAAATGGGAGAATTCCAGCCCGATGCCCATTTGAAAGGTTGTTTTGGCTGTAATTTCACAGCTTTGATTTGAAGCAGGAAATCGGCTATATTTGACGCGGTAGATGCCATACTGATGAAACAAATGTACAAAGTTTTTATTAACGACCAAGAAATCTGCTTTGAAAATCGGATTTCTCTTTCTGAAAAGAAGCCATTTGAAAGCTCAAAATTCACTTCTGTTAAACAGCTCGTGAAAGCGGTAAAAAAATCGAGTATAAAACGAAATATTTACTTTTTTACAAATGAACCGTTCCATGATTTTCAGGACTTTACCAAACAATTCCGAACAATTAAAGCGGCGGGTGGATTGGTACATAAAACTAATTCACCTGATAAGATTCTGATGATTTTCAGGCTTGGAAAATGGGATCTGCCAAAAGGAAAAATTGATAAAAGCGAAGGAGTAAAAGTTGCTGCTTTACGGGAAGTAGAAGAAGAGTGTGGAATAAGTAATTTAAATATTACTGAAAAGTTAAAGAGCACTTATCACCTTTACCAAATTAAAAATAAATGGGTTATCAAACATACATCCTGGTTTAGGATGGAAACTTCCGATAAAAAGGTACTAAAACCTCAAGCCGAAGAGGGCATTGAAAAAGCAGAGTGGGTTTCAAAGAAGAAAATAAAGGAATATTTACCCTTGAGTTATTCTTCAATTGCCTATCTGCTCACCGAAGAAATCTTAAGCAGTTAATTCAGCACCCGGTTTTAAATGCATTTCGGTGCGACCCGGATATTGGAGTAATGCTTCTTCCAAACATTTCATGGCACTTTTTAATGATTCGAGGTTAAGCACATAAGCTACTCGAACCTGATTGAGGCCGGCGCCTGGCGAAGAATAAAATCCGGTTGCAGGAGCCAACATTACAGTTTGCTTGTTGTAGTCGAACGATTCTAGCAACCACTGGCAAAATTTATCGGAATTATCGATTGGTAATTGAGTAACAACATAAAATGCACCACTTGGATTAGGGCAAAATACACCCGGCATTTTATTGAGAGCACTTACCACATAATCTCTTCGTGCCACATATTCTTTAATTACTTTACGGAAATATTCATCGGGAGTATCAATAGCTGCTTCGGCGGCAATTTGTCCGTAGGTTGGAGGACTCAATCGTGCTTGAGCGAATTTAAGTGCAGAATCCATCACCTGTTTGTTTCTTGAAATGAGTGCACCAATTCTCACTCCGCAGGCACTATATCTTTTAGAAACAGAATCCATCAAGACAACATTTTGTTCGATGCCTTCTAAATTCATCACTGAAAAATATTCTTTACCATCATAACAGAATTCGCGGTAGACTTCATCAGCAAAAAGAAAAATATCATGCTTTTTAACTAAATCCCGTAATGCTTCGAGCTCCGCTTTCGTATAGAGGTAACCGGTTGGGTTACCCGGATTACAAATCATGATTGCTTTGGTAGAGGGTGTAATTAGTTTTTCAAATTCAGCAATTGGAGGTAATGCAAATCCATCTTCAATATTTGAAATTATGGGTTTAATTTTCACTCCTGCTTGAATGCCGAAACCGTTATAGTTTGCGTAAAACGGTTCCGGAATAATAATTTCATCACCGGCATCAAGGCATGTCATCATCGCTATTTCAATAGCTTCGGATCCACCGGTTGTAACCATAATGTCGGTAAAATTCAAGAGGATGTTATATTTATTATAGTACTCTACCAATCTTTTACGATACGATTCGATTCCGGCAGAGTGACTATATTCAATAACTTTGAGTGTATTGTTTTTAACGGCATTGAGCATCACCTCGGGAGTTTCGATATCAGGCTGACCAATATTGAGATGAAAAATCGTTTTCCCTTCCGATTTAGCTTTTTCCGCATACGGAATCAATTTGCGTATTGGTGACGCCGGCATTTCTTGTCCTTTGTGACTTATTTGTGGCATTGTGAATGGGTTTTAAATTAAGTACCCCCGGCTTAATGGCCGAGGGTACAAACTTATAAAATTTATCAGAAACTACTTGAACTCTTAGTTACGAGGTGCTTCAGTCGGCTTTGCATCAGGTGAAGCAGCAGGCTGTTCAATATTACCTTTTACATGCAAAACTTTAGGACTATCGCCAGCATTTGAAGTGATTGTAACAGTTTTATCCTGTATCCCCATTTTACCTGCTGAATTAAAAGTTACTTTAATTACACCTTTTTCTCCTTTTTTAAGGGGTTCTTTAGGCCACTCTGGAACGGTACAACCACAAGAACCGTGAGCTTCGGTAATAATCAAAGGCTCCTTACCTGTATTTACAAATTCAAAAGAATGTTCAACTTTGTCGCCTTGCTTAATAGTTCCAAAATTGAATTCTTCTTTTTCAAATTTCATTTCGGCACCACTTGCGGTTGCAGTTGTAGTTTCTGCAGTCTTGGTTGTAGCTTGAACTTTACCGTCTTGAGCCAAGGAAACTCCTACAGAAGTAACAGCAATGGCAGCCATTAAAATAATTTTTTTCATTTGTTATAGTTTAGTTTAAGTATTTTGGAATTCTAATTAATTAGCTTTTTCAACAGGAGAAATCGAATTTTCTTTCTTTACCGGCGTCATATCATCTGTAGATTCTGCCGGAGAAACAGTTCCTTTGATAGTAATCACTTTACTAGCAGACTTAGCATTTGAAGTGATGGTAACTGTTTTTGTAAAAGGACCTGGGCGTTTGGTATCATACTGAACATTGATAGATCCTGATTGACCTTTTGCAACCGGTTCTTTAGGCCATTTTGGAACGGTACATCCGCATGATCCACGTGCATTAGAGATGATCAACGGACTTTTTCCGGTGTTGCTGAATTTGAAATCGTAAGTTCCATTTCCACCGTACTCGATAGTTCCGAAATCATGTACTTCTGTTTCAAAAACAATTTCTGCCGCATTTGGATCATTGTTCACTTCTGTCTTTTGTTCTTCCTGCGCAAAAGCTGTAAAGCTCATTGCAAACAGAACTACAAGGGAGTAGATACTTTTTCTCATTTTTGTTTGTTTTATTTATTTTAGTTGTGGTAAAGGTATAAGTAATTTCAGGTAAAGAATAAATGCTTTTTCAAATTACAGGTACAAAAGTACTGTCGTATCATGAATTTTAAATGAAAGGTTTAAATGGAGATGCAAAAACGGAGAATAAATAAGAATTTTAGTCCATGAATCAAGCATTTTCAAAACTTTAATTATTTGTTATTCAATTGATTATAATATAAAAATGGATTTTATTCACCACAGTACATTAGTTCAAATTTAAACACAATTTCTCAACAAACAGGGTAATTATGAATATATTCAAGTAGAATTTCTTCTAAAAAAGTGTTTATAAAAACCAAATTCAAACCGCGACTTACCCTCAAAAAAGCAGGAGGTTGGAGATAAATTCGGATATTTGAGGCTTGTATTTATCAGCTTTATGGAAATTCCTAAAACCTACGACCCATCAGTAACCGAAGATAAGTGGTATCAATACTGGTTAAGTAATAATTTTTTTCGTTCAGTTCCTGATGAGCGGGAGCCTTACACAATTGTAATACCTCCTCCCAATGTTACGGGAGTTTTGCATATGGGACACATGCTTAACAACACCATTCAGGATGTTTTGATCCGAAGAGCCCGTATGCTGGGAAAAAATGCACTTTGGGTTCCAGGAACCGATCATGCATCTATTGCTACTGAAGCTAATGTAGTAGCAATGCTTCGTGAAAAAGGAATTGAAAAGAAGGACCTTTCCAGGGAAGACTTTTTAAAACATGCCTGGGAATGGAAAGAAAAGTATGGTGGAATTATTCTGGAACAATTAAAGAAATTAGGAGCATCCTGCGATTGGGAACGTACCCGTTTTACAATGGAAGATGATTTATCGGATGCAGTAATTGAAGTATTCATTGATCTTTACAAAAAAGGACATATTTACCGTGGCACACGAATGGTAAATTGGGATCCGGCAGGGATGACTGCTGTTTCAGATGAAGAAGTTATTCATAAAGAAGTTGATTCCACTTTGTATTATGTGCGCTATCAAGTTGAAGGAACCGATGAGTGGGTAACGGTTGCGACTACACGTCCCGAAACTATTTTGGGCGATACGGCACTTTGTGTAAATCCCGAAGATGAACGTTATAAACATTTGCATGGAAAAAATATTATTGTTCCCATGGTAAACAGAGTAGTACCAATAATTACCGACAGCTATGTGACTATGGATTTTGGTACAGGTGCATTGAAAGTAACTCCTGCACATGATATCAATGATTATCAATTAGGACAAAAACATAACCTTGCTACCATTGATGTGCTTACTCCTGAAGGTAAAATGAGTGCTGCTGCAGGTTTTTATTTTGGTGAAGATCGATTTGTTGTTCGTAAAAAAATTGCTAAAGATTTAGAGCAATCGGGACATCTTGTTAAAACTGAACCATACAAAAGTAATGTTGGCTTTTCGGAAAGAACGAATGCAGTAATTGAACCAAGATTGTCGATGCAATGGTTTTTGAAAATGAGTGAAATTTCAAAACCTGCTCTTGAAAATGTAATGAATGACACTATTCGTTTGGTGCCTGAGAAATTTAAAAATACGTACAGGCACTGGATGGAAAATGTTCATGACTGGTGCATATCACGTCAGCTTTGGTGGGGACAACAAATTCCTGCATGGTATGATGAGAGTGGTGAATTTGTTGTTGCTAAAACAGAAGCAGAAGCACGCGCACTTTTTGCTTCAGAGGGAAAGTCATCTGAGGGCAGATTCAAAATTAAGACAGGATGAAGATGTACTTGACACCTGGTTTTCATCCTGGCTATGGCCGATATCCGTATTCGATGGATTTAAAGATCCAAATAATGCTGATATTAAGTACTACTACCCTACCAATGATTTGGTAACTGCTCCTGAAATTTTATTTTTCTGGGTTGCCCGAATGATCATTGCCGGATATGAATACCGTGGAGAAAAACCATTTACCAATGTATACCTTACAGGAATTGTAAGAGATAAATTGGGAAGGAAAATGTCGAAGTCGTTAGGCAATTCTCCGGATCCACTCGATCTGATTGCAAAGTATGGTGCCGATGGTGTTCGTGTGGGGATGTTATTTAGTTCTCCTGCAGGAAACGATTTACCCTTTGATGAATCGTTTTGTGAACAGGGAAGAAATTTTGCGAATAAAATCTGGAACGCTTTCCGATTAATTAATGGCTGGAAAGAAACAGAGGGCAAAGAAGGTATCGACAACCGTGACTATACGAAAATAACGGAGTGGTTTGGTGCGAAGCTGGAATCTGAAACTGCAATCATCAATGATTTGTATTCTAAGTACAGAATTTCAGAAGCATTAATGGCTACCTACAAATTAATTTGGGATGATTTCTGTTCCTGGTATTTGGAGATTGTAAAGCCTGGAATAGGTATGGCGATGAAAGAAGAAACTTATAAGACTACCATCTCCTATTTCGAATCACTTTTAAAATTACTTCACCCATTCATGCCTTTCATCACCGAAGAAATCTGGCAAAGCAATTAGTGCGCGTAAATCAGGTGATAGCATTATGATGGAGAAATGGCCCAACACAGGCAAAGAAAATAGCATTTTATCTTAAATAATTTTTCCTCAGCAATGGAATTGGTAACTGAAATACGTAATCTAAGAAAAACCAAAAACATTCCGATGCGTGAATCACTTGCTGTAAGTTTATTTACCGGAAAATCGAATCCAATTTCTGATTTTCATTCGATGATTATTAAAATGTGCAATCTCACGGCCATCGAAAATATTTCCGACAAACCTGAAGGACAGGCACCTATCATGATTCGGGATCACGAATATTTTGTTCACACACAAGGATTAATTAACCAGGAAGAAGAACAAAAGAAAATTACTGAAGAATTAATTTACACAAAAAGTTTTTTGGAATCTGTAATGAAAAAACTGAGCAACGAACGATTTGTCTCGAATGCGAAGCCTGAAATGGTAGCTATTGAAAATAAAAAGAAATCGGATGCCGAAGCGAAAATTAAGTTGTTGGAGAGTCAGTTAGATTGGTTTTGAAAACGTGAAATATTAACTAATTACCAATTTATTTTAAAACCTTATATCATGAAATATTTTTTGCTTCTATTTTTATTTTCTACTCTTTTCTTTATTACTGCATCTGCTCAATGGGTTCAAACTAATGGACCTTATGGAGCAGTAATAAATTGTATGGTAGCACGCGATTCTAATTTAATTGTTGGAGTTGAATTTACAAGTATCTGCGGAGGAATTTTTTATTCATCGAACAACGGAAAAAGTTGGAAGAGTGTTAAGGATAATTTATATAACGCTATTATTTTATGCATGGCTATTGATGGAAATAACGTTTATGCAAGTACCGAAAAAGGAATTTACTTTTCTGTTGATGGAGGGGAATCCTGGAATAAAATGCTAAATGCATTTCCCAATCAGATTATACCAGCGATTGCCGTAAGTGGAGGAAATATTATTATTGGAAAATATGATGGTATTTTTATTTCAAATGACAATGGTAATTCCTGGAACCCATCAAATTCCGGCCTAACATATTTGCACATAAATGGACTCAAAACTGATGGAGCAAATATTTTCGCAACGTCTGATGCTGATGGCGTACATCGGTCAAATGATAACGGTTTAACATGGACTTCGTTGAATAATGGATTGACAGATCTTGATATTCAATGTTTTTATACAAATGATTCAGTTCTATTTGCAGGTACCCAAACGGGAGGAGTTTTTTATTCAAACGACCTTGGAAACAATTGGACAAGTATTGGATTACAAGGGAATTCAATATATTCGGTAGGAATTTCAGACTCCACTATTTTTGCCGCTACTGTGGGCGGAGTGTTCATAACAAATGATTATGGCAATACCTGGGTAAATTCAAATATTGGTTTAACCGACCTAAACATAAATGAAATTTTTGTAAGTGATACTTTAATTTTTGCCTGTACACAAAGTGGATTGCATGTTTCTTCTGATTTAGGAAACAGTTGGCAGCTGACTGGTGTGCCGGCTATTGATATATCTGCATTGACATATTTCGGAGACAACATTTTTGCCGGGTCAAGCAGAGCGCCCGGCTACAATTCAGGAGTTTTTTTGTCATCCAACAACGGTGACTCATGGAAGACTGCAAATACCGGATTGCCTCTCAATTCGTTGGTAATTATTACAGAATTACAATCAATTGGCAACAAAGTAATTGCTTCACTTTTCAATCAAGGGTTGTATATTTCAACTGATACAGGAGCAACTTGGACTTCTGCCAACACAGGCATAATTGACAGCAACATTTTTGTGATAACCGTTAATAACGGAAATTTATATGCAGGTGGTACCATGGGGAAAATATATTTTTCAAGTGATTCAGCACAAAGTTGGACTCCATTAAATCCCATTTCTCCAATAAGTAGTAACAGTCATATTTCCGGAATTGAGTTCATTGGACAAAGTATTTTTGTTGCGAATTATGGTTATTACTGCAATAATATTTATCGGTCAGATGATAATGGTTTGACTTGGGATCCTTTAAATATTATTCCGACGAATGCATCAGTGCAAATTTTTGATTCAAAGGGAACTTCACTATTTGCAGAAACAGATCAAATTTATAGGTCCGACGATTTGGGAGTTACATGGACTCCTACATGGAGTGGTTCTTCAAATTTGTGGGTTACGTCTTTAGAATCAGACGTCAATAATGTGTATGCAGGCACTGCCTTGGCAGGCAGTTTTTATTTTTCAGCTGATAACGGCTTCAATTGGACATGCGATAATACCGGTCTTCCGGATTCTTCCGGACTTGCATATCACGCTATTCTAGCGACACCCAATTTCATTTTCGCTGGAATAGGTACTGCTATTTCAAAGTTATCAGTCATACGACGGCCGATCAGTGATTTAACAAGCAATCATGAACTAGAAACCGCAAAATTTGATTTTGAAGTTTATCCAAATCCTGCGTCCGATCATATTACAGTTAGATTTTCGAAAGAAATTGCCCTCGGAAAAATTGAAATAATAAATGCACTTGGACAAACATTGTTTTTGGATGTAATCAAAAATTCATCCTTTAAAGAAATTCAATTGCAAAGTAAATTTACAGGAATTTGTGTTTTAAAAGTAACTTCCGACAATAGTAGTCAAGCCAAAATCATTGTTAAGGAAAGCTATTAAGATGATTGACTTAATAATCCATCTCATAAGAATCAATCATTGAAAAGAGAACCACCATTGTCCCTTTTCGTTAATACTATTTCACAACTTATTTTAATATACTCTTTATTTTCCATAAGAAATAGAGTTGAATAGCATTTAAAAATAATTAATGCTTTGTTTATTTACGCTGCGCATTCAAGCCTTCTAAAATTTCTTTGGTGATATCGAGTGAATCATTAGCTAAAAGAATTCCGCTTCCTCTTTGATATCCTAAAATGTAGAGGTAGTTTTTTCCTTTGTTGTATTCTTTTAGATATCGATTTAAGTTATCGTGGATGGAGTCGTTCATGGCTGATTCCTGATCCTGCAATTCTTCCACCATTGTTTGTTTCATTTCCATGAGACCTTGTTGTTTGGCCATTAGTTTTTCCTCCACAGATGCACGTTGATCCGGACTCATGCCAGCAGCGGAATTCTGATAAGCTGAAACTTCAGTTTCAAGCGACTTTGCACGGGTGCGAAGAAATACATCAATACTATCTTGCTTTTTTTCAAGACTTTCTTTCAACGCATTGAAATAATTGTACTCTTCCAATAAAGAATCGGAATTAATAAAAACAATAGAATTGTTTGCCATGCCTTCACCCGTGTTCATTGGTACAACAGCTGGGGTAGCAGGGCCGGAATACACTTTATAATAAAGAAATGCTACTGCTGCAAGAAGAATAATGTTGAGAACTAGTGATGCGTTTTTCAATGGCTGTATATTTTATGAAATGCAAAGATAGTAAGGTAGTACCGAATATGAAAGAAGGTTTAAATATAACCCTTCGCCTTGTATATTATCCAACCCACCCATTCATGAACCAAAATATCCCAGGTAACCAAACTTCCTGCATCGGGAAGGAGGATGCGATCGGGGGTATTCGTTGTTATATTCGACTTTCGGTCTACAGGAAATGGATCAACTTTTAAACCGACTTTCTCAAAACAAGCTAAAGACCTTCGCATGTGAAATGCTGATGTGACCAACAACACCTTGGTTCCGGGGAATTTCTTGTTGATAATTGTCGTGGAAAACAATGCATTTTCGTAAGTGTTTCGAGATTCATTTTCGATGATGATGTCCTCTGCAGGAATACCAGCCTCTATAAGAACCTTTGCAATTACAACTGATTCTTTTTCATTTGGTCGAGTCACATACCCTGAACCGCCGGAAATCATAATTTTTTTTGCTTTCCCACTTTGATAAAGAGAAATACATTGAATGAGACGATCTACGCTATGGCTATAAATTGGTCGGCCAATTACAGAATCATTGTAACGCAGACTTCCACCAAGCAAAATTGCAATGTCGTAAGGTTCGGTAATAGAAGCACTATTGTAAAGTGGAACTTCCCACAGTTGCATTATTTTATTGGAAATGAATGGATTCGAAAAAATGACTAGATAAATAAATGCACTCAAGTAGCATTTTCGCTTCCATTTGGGATTTTTGATCACTAATCCGATGAAAAATATCACCACCAGCCAAAATACCGGTGATAGAATAAAGTCGAGGACTTTTGAAAGGATAAAAAACATAGGTTGCAAACTTATCAAAATCTATCAAAAAAGGAGTTGGTGATGAATTAAAAATGATTTGTTAATGATCCTTAATATGATTGAATATCAGGTAATTACCGAGTAAAACGAAGATCGGTTTATTTTTTCTAAATTTGTGAGTTAGAAGAGTTCAATATGCAGATCGAAAAATACGTTCCAAAAAACAAGATTAGGATAGTAACAGCAGCGAGTTTATTTGATGGTCATGATGCTTCCATTAACATTATGCGCCGAATTATACAGGCCAGTGGTGCCGAAGTAATTCATTTGGGACATGATCGCAGTGCACTGGAAGTGGTAGAGTGTGCCATACAGGAAGATGCAAATGCTATTGCGCTCACCAGTTATCAAGGAGGTCACATGGAATATTTCAAATACATGTATGATCTTTTGAAAGAACGAGGATGCTCACATATTAAAATTTTTGGTGGTGGAGGAGGAGTAATTTTACCTATCGAAATAAAAGAACTCCAGGAATACGGCATCACCAGAATTTATTCTCCTGACGATGGAAGATCAATGGGTCTTCAAGGGATGATTAATAATATGATGGAGCAGGCGGATTTTGCAACAGGAAATAATTTGAATGGCGAAATTGATCACCTCACTCAGAAAGATCCTAAGGCTATCGCTACACTTATATCCGCCGCAGAAAATAATCCGGAAGAGTTCGGAAAACTTCTTACCAAAATTCAAAAACATAACTCCACAAAAACAGTTCCTGTACTAGGAATTACAGGAACAGGTGGTTCAGGTAAATCATCATTGGTAGATGAATTGGTTCGAAGATTTTTGTTGGAATTCAAGGATAAAACAATTGCCATTATTTCTGTGGATCCATCTAAAAGAAAAACAGGTGGTGCATTGTTAGGCGATCGCATACGCATGAATTCCATTCGTAATCCGCGTGTGTATATGCGTTCTCTTGCAACACGACAAAGCAATCTTGCACTTTCCAAACATGTAAAAGAAGCCATCGAAATTGTTAAAGCAGCGAGTTATGATTTAATCATTCTTGAAACTTCAGGTATTGGTCAATCGGATACTGAGATTACCGACCACAGCGATGTTTCGTTGTATGTAATGACACCGGAGTACGGTGCGGCAACACAATTAGAAAAAATTGACATGCTTGATTTTGCGGATATCATAGCCTTGAATAAATTTGATAAGCGTGGTGCACTCGATGCTTTGCGCGATGTACGCAAACAATATAAACGGAATCATCAATTATGGGACACTCCGGATGAGGACATTCCTGTTTTCGGAACAATAGCATCGCAGTTCAATGATCCCGGAATGAACAGATTGTATCGAACAGTCATGAATACCATCGCCAAAAAATCAAATGTAGACCTTAAATCGGACTATCATGTGACGGAAGAGGCAAGTGAAAAAATTTTTATTATTCCTCCTCAACGCACTCGATATCTCAGTGAAATTTCGGAGAACAACAGAAGCTATGATAAATGGGCTGATGAGCAATCGGAAATTGCGCAAAAATTATATGCAATCAAAACTACCATTGCATCATTGAATGATGATGGTGCTGATGCAGATAAAAGTTTAATTGCATCTCTCGAAAAAAGATACAGCGAATTGGAACTTCGAATTGATGGAATGAATCGAAAGATGGTGGAAGATTTTCCTGCTAAAGTAGAATTGTATCGAAAAGATTTTTATGAATTTAAAGTGCGAGAGAAAATATTGAAAATTCAAACTTATTCTGAGTCCCTTTCTCGTCAGCGAATTCCCAAAGTTTCTTTTCCCAAATACAAAGCCTGGGGAGATTTATTACGATGGATGTTACAGGAAAATGTGCCGGGTGAATTTCCATTTACTGCCGGTGTTTTTCGTTTCAAACGCGAGAATGAAGATCCTACCAGAATGTTTGCCGGTGAAGGTTGTCCGGAGAGAACAAACAAACGATTTCATTATGTTTCACTAGGACTTCCTGCTAAGCGATTATCAACCGCATTTGATTCGGTAACACTTTACGGACACGATCCTGATTATCGTCCGGATATTTACGGAAAAATTGGAAATGCCGGTGTTTCTGTTTGTTGTTTGGATGATGCTAAAAAATTATATTCAGGATTTAATTTATGTCGATCCTGCAACATCGGTTTCGATGACGATAAATGGACCTGCATCGATTGTTGGAGCCTTTTTTATGAATGCTGCTATCGATCAGCAATGCGAACTTTACATCCGTAAAAACGGACTGGAAAAAGAGGTGGAAGAAAAAATCAAAAAGATATATTCTGAAAAGAAAAACACCAATCGTCCAAAATACAACTATCCAATTCCGGAAGGAAATGACAGTTTGGGATTAATGTTGCTTGGTGTTACCGGTGATCAGGTATTGCCAAAAGATGTTTATGAAAAAATAAAAGCAGAAACACTTTCAACGGTCAGAGGAACTGTTCAGGCAGATATTCTCAAAGAAGATCAGGCACAAAACACTTGCATTTTCTCTACTGAATTTTCGCTTCGACTGATGGGAGATATGCAACAATATTTCATCACTAATAACATTCGTAATTTTTATTCTGTCTCCATTTCGGGTTATCATATTGCTGAAGCAGGTGCAAATCCTATCACACAATTAGCATTTACACTAGCTAATGGTTTCACCTACGTGGAATATTATGCGAGTCGTGGAATGGATGTAAATGCCTTTGCTCCCAACCTATCGTTCTTCTTTTCGAATGGTGTAGATCCGGAATATTCAGTTATTGGTCGGGTAGCTCGACGCATTTGGGCGAAAGCCATGAAACTAAAATACAAAGCAAATGAGCGTTCTCAGATGCTGAAATATCATATTCAAACTTCCGGTCGTTCATTGCATGCGCAGGAGATTGATTTTAATGATATCAGAACAACCTTGCAAGCACTGTATGCTATTTATGATAACTGTAATTCACTTCACACAAATGCCTATGATGAGGCCATTACCACACCCACAGAAGAGAGTGTGCGTAGAGCGATGGCGATACAATTAATAATTAATCGCGAATTAGGTTTGGCAAAAAATGAAAATCCAATTCAGGGTGCATTTATTATTGAAGAACTTACTGATTTAGTTGAAGAAGCTGTGCTTACTGAATTCGATAAAATTACAGAACGTGGTGGTGTGTTAGGTGCGATGGAAACAATGTATCAGCGTGGTAAAATTCAGGAAGAATCATTGTATTATGAAACATTAAAACATACCGGAGAATTACCTATTATTGGTGTGAATACATTCCTCTCTTCGAAAGGTTCGCCAACTGTAATTCCTCTTGAAGTAATAAGAGCAACGGAAGAAGAAAAAGAACAACAGATAGTTACTCTGAATCAATTGCATCAGCGAAGTGAGAGCTTTAGTAAAGAAATGTTACACGATCTCCAGCATGCAGCAATAATAAATGAAAATATGTTTGAAAAAATCATGGAAGTGTCGAAACATTGCTCATTAGGACAAATCACACATGCATTGTTTGAAGTTGGTGGGCAGTATCGGAGAAATATGTAGGCGGACTGAGTGACATGTGACAAGTGGGAAAGTGACATGTGTGCAGTAACAAGTAACCATTGATTAGTGACCAGTAACCAGTAGCCAGTGAGCAGATTTAACCACTATCTTCCCCTTCGCACAAAGTCTTACGGTATCACATGCGCGGCGGTCGCCAGCGAGTCAAATGACCAATGACCAATGACCAATGACTAATGACAAATGACTAATGACTAATGACTAATGACAAATGACAAATAACTAACTTATATAAACCATAAAAACTATGAAGAAAACAATTTTATCAATTGCATTGGCTTTGCCAATGGCGTTGTTGGTTTCGTGTGGCGGTGAAAAACCTGCGGAGACAACTGAAGAAACAACCATGGAGCAATCTGCTACAGAAGAAGCTGCTGTTGTTAACACGACACATGCTTATGTTTGTCCGATGAATTGCGAGAACAGTGCCAGCAACGAGCCGGGACAGTGTTCAGTTTGCGGAATGGACTTGGTAAAGAATCCAAACTTTGCAGGAGCTACAGCCGACACAACAGCTGCTATGGAAGGAACAGCTACACATGATGACCATGAGGGACACGATCATTGATTAAAAAAAAGCACTCAAAAAAAAACGTCCTGTAAAATCAGGACGTTTTTTTTTGAGTTATGATGATCTTCTAGTAATCCCATAGATCATGTTCAAGATTAACTACTTCTTGTTTGATTCTTTCTGCTTCTACGAGTGCATCCATACCTTGTTTATAATCTTCTATACGACGATCGTAAACATTATTTTCTTTGTAGATATAGCTGGAGAATATTCTTTTTTGGAAAATGTCATCCCAAGTTCTTCTATCAGAATCGTTACCTCTCATAAATACCTCTTGATTCGTAAGGATTTTACGAGCTTCTGGAAAATACACCCACATGATAGGAATTTTAAGATCTCCTTCACGGCGATTACCTTTATCATCGACAGCATAAATCAGAGGAGCAAGTCCAATAATTCTAACATCAATTACAGAACGTTGTTTATCGAAGAACCACTCTTCTTTCACACGGTATGCAACCACGTTAGTTGTTGAGAATTCACGGATGATAACGGTATCACGAGTGAGATAAGGTGGATCCGGATCGGTAATTTGAGTAGTATCAACACCTGCACCACCAATTCTCTGAAATTCTTCACGAGTCATAGGAGTCATGAATTCCTCATCGGCATAAGCAGTTAAAGTTCCTTCTTTAACGGCATCATACAGAATATCATTCAAACTTCTGCGATCATTAATTTTTTCAGTTGGGTAGTAGAAAGCCAGATTCATCTTTTCTTTCAAATCGATGATTCGCCATACTTTCTTTGACCACATCACGTCGGCTTCACGGAGGTACGAGAACGGCACCACCATTTTGGTAGGACTGTGCTCTCGTACATATACACCGTCGAGTACATTCTGAGCACTCAGAGCGCCTGCAAACGTTACGATGATGGAAAAGATTAAGATGATTCTTTTCATTTTTTTTCCTCCTTATTTAGTAGCCTGAATGAAGTAATTCAAGCCTATTGTAACACGAAGTTAACGGAACCTAGTGAACGAGTTGTTCCATCAGGACCGGAAGCTTTGATATATTCAAAATACACTTTAGCACCTGGACCAGAACCTTGAATAGCTGCTTTCATTGCAGGAGTAATCAAGTTGCTAGGAGCATCCAATTCTACAGGATCTCTACCTTTTTTAATCAAGGTCATACGGAATTTAGTCACTTTGAAATAAAGTTCAAAATCGAAATTTTCCATGATTGAGTTTACGGAAGTTGCGGCAGCAAGTTCGGCTTTATTGATAGGGCCACCTTTTTTACCATTTACCATAGCTACAGGATCAGGAACTCTTTTCACACGATATTTAAACTGTCCCATTGGAACCGCTTTTCCATCAAGTTTAGCAGTAATTGCAACAGTAGCTTCACCTTGAGTGGTCGCTTTCGCAATGTATTTGCTACTTCCTAATTTAGCATCTTTAACCAAAGTAGCTCCTCCACCGGAAACCGTTGCAGTAACATTTGCATCAGCAACACCGGGAACAGAAATCGACATTGGATTTTCAACTCCAATATAAAGTACATTCATTTTATCAGCAGAAACAACAGATGCAGGTTTAGCTGCGATATATTCTGCTTCAAAAGGATATTCTTTCATTTGGTTAGTAGCAGGGTCTTTCACCTTAATAACACCACCCCATTTTTTAAGACCTTCACTACCCGGACGGGTAGAATACTTTCCTAAACCACCTTCAACGGGAATGTCTGCACCTGCAACAATAATTTCAGGATTGGAAGTAGAGCTATAAGCAGCAAGAAATACATCTGCTTTATATTCTTGTCCGGTTAAAACATAAGATGTTGGAGCAATTACACGAGCTTCGAGGTTATCGAATTTAAAGCTACCTGCATCAATAGAAGTGTAGAGGTGATTTACGATTTCAGATTCTACGTTTCTGACATCACCTTGAAATTTTGTGAGTAATGCGATAGTTGCAACAACAGGGTTATGATAAAACGTTTCCATTTCCCAGGTAGTTTTATTGTCTCGTACCATTTTAGGTTCCGGATCTTTAGTGCTGAGCAATTGATCCAAACGCGGACCAAATAATTTCTGATCGGCAGGAGACATTGTTTTTAGCATATCAGCTTTGAACTTACTTATCTTTTCTTTCAAAGCAGTTGCAGCATGACCACGACCATCGGCTTTATCGCCACACAAAATATTAGTAGGAATATCGTAGTCATCTTTACGAGCGATATCACGTGGCGCAGGAACAGCGGCATTAGCCTCTAAACCTTCTACTTTCACAGTAATTTCTTTCTTCAGATTATCTATATAAGTTATTATTTCGGCTGATAATTTCTTTGCAGCTTGTGCTTTTGTATTGAATGGACCTACTTTGGTTGGGTCATTCTGCATTGCTCTTTGGAAATCAGCATAAATCCTCTCGTTTCTAGAACTAGTGTTGGTGTTTGAGGCTTCCAAGCTTTCATTAACGGTTACAAACGCATTAATGATTTCTTTGGAGATATTCAAAGCCAACAGCGCTGTTAAAACGAGGTACATCATCCCGATCATTTTCTGCCTCGGGGATAGTTTACCGCCTGCCATTGTTTTTTCTCTCTTTTAAGGTTAGTTAATTATTTGGTTGAATTAGGGCAAAAATTACTTATTCGGGTTCATGTTCATTGCAGAAAGCATGTTTCCATAAACCGTATTGAGAGAGGACAGATTTTTAGCAAGTTTAGAAACTTCATCTTTATATCTCTTAGTGTCTTCAACAGATGAATTAAGGTTTGACATTAATTCGTTGATTCCATCATAGAATTTAGAAGTTTCTTTGAGGTGTTTATTTGAATCTTGCAATTGCAATTCATAAATTGCATTAAGAGCAGCAAGATTTTTTCCTGCTGAAGAAACCTGAGTACTATAAACTTTCACATCATCAGATGAAGTACTAAGGCTGTTCATAGCCTGAGTTGCTTTATCATAAGCACCGGAAAGATTCCCTACAGATTTAGTTGCATTTTGTACATTTTTAACATAGTCATCGGTGGCAACCGTTGCACTTGAAAGGTCACTCATTTTGGCAGTATTTTCACCAAGAGTACGTAAACCTGTTCCAAGGCTAGCGATCAAATCCGGACCAATTTTAGCATCAGACAAAAGTTTATCCAATTCCTGAGAAATAGGATCTACTTTCTTCTTTTTGTGTTTATCGAAACCAGGCTCATGCATTCCTGCAAGTTCAGGGTACACTAAAGACCAATCTACATCCTCATGAGGAGGTTCAAATGCAGAGAAGAAGAAGATAACTGCTTCAGTAAGGAGACCTACCGTAAGCATCAAACCGGCACCTTCCCAGTGCTGAATCTTAAAAAGAGCACCTAAGATTACTACTGCAGCGCCCCAGCCATAGAGCTTCGCCATGAAGTTTTTGAACCCTTTACCTTGGGTTAATGAAGCTAATCCCATCGTTTTTTGTTTGTTTTTAAGTTAGTTATAATTGGTTAGATTGAATTCAATTTTAGAAATCTGCTTTGTCGCGACCCATAAAGTCCATCACACAACGAAATCCGACATAACATTTAGAAGTATCTTGATACTCATAAGAACGGGTACCTGTTTGCAGGAAATAACCTACATCTTTCCAAGAGCCACCGCGAATCACTTTCCTTTTCAGGGATGGTGGATCTGCTTCTTTAGCTTCGTAAGTATAATCTGGATTTAAATCGTGTTGAAAGTTGTAAGCAGACTCATCGTAGGCGTTGCTCGTCCATTCAGAAACGTTACCCGCCATACAATACAAACCGTAATCGTTTGGCCAATAAGAAGTTACAGTCACGGCATAGAAACCACCATCATCAAGATAATTACCTCTCATTGGTTTGAAGTTTCCTAAGAAACAACCACGGCTGTTACGAATATAAGGACCTCCCCAAGGGTAAGGAGATAATTCCAGACCACCTCTTGCGGCATATTCCCACTCTGATTCCGTTGGCAATCGGAAATCCTGAACAAATGATTCGCCGTTTTCCATAAGATAACTGTTCAGCAATTGAGTTCTCCAGATACAAAATGCTCTAGCTTGTTTCCAGTTCACACCTACAACAGGATATTCGTCATAAGATGGATGCCAGAAATACATATTAGTAATAGGATCATTAAATGAATAGGTGAAATCATGTATCCACGCAAGTGTATCGGGATAAACATTGATCACATCCTTTTTAATAAATACCGAACGATCGGTTTTCCCTTGTTCACGGCTAGAACGTTGGGCAGCTTCGTGAAGATCGATCCAATAGTATTCGAAATTCATTTTACGTGAGTCAATTTCTTTCCTACGATAAAATCTTTCAGATTCAGCAAGGAAGAGTTCATTGAGCGTTTCAACGTTTTCTTCGTCTTCCCAATCAATTTTCTTTCTCCAGTTAATTCTTTCACCGTATTCACCTTCATCAATGAGATGATCGCCGCCGATTAAACGGTGAGCTAATGAATCACGCACCCATTCTACGAATTGGCGGTATTCATTATTAGTGATTTCAGTATTGTCCATATAAAAAGCGTGTACAGACACGGACTTACTTTGCGCAATCACTGCGTAAGGTACGTCTTGGTCGCTGGGTCCCATATTAAAGGAGCCGGAAGGGATGAACACCATACCGAACGGATCGGCTTGATACCATTTTTCCCTTTTCTGGACTCCAACCAGCTGACCTCGGTTGCCTCCTCCACAACTGCTGAGTATCAACAGTATTGCTGAGTAAATGATCAGTCTTTTCATGTGCCGCTATTTAGGTTTATTTTCAAGTAGTCCGGACAGATGTTCCTGTAACGAAGGAACCATCCAGTTATTTTGCTAACTATTCTTATTAGATATTTAAGGTTTAACAGGTGTGCTAACGCTAAAACCAAAAATAAGTTACTTTCTAGTTGAATAGTTGCAAAATATTATAGAAATCTTACGTTCCTGTTGATAGGAGTAAGTCTTTTTCTTGATTTTGTAGCAATACCCTAACATAATTTCGTGTGAACCATTACTGTAGTCCTGCAAATCAGAGGTAGTGAAGTCATACGAATATCCCAAACGAAGGTTCTGAGTGATGTTCAATCCTGCCATTACAACAATTGCATCTTCCAGTCTGTACGATCCACCGATCCAGAAGCGGTTGTTAAAGTGAAGGTTAGCATTAATATCAACTTGAGTTTGATCAGCTACATTCTTTACATGGAATGAGGGAATCAAAGATATTGCAGGTGTGAATTCTATGCGATAACCTCCCATAAAATAAAGATGGCGTGCCATTTGAGTGGTAAAGTCACCATAATCTACTTCACTTTCAAGGAGGTGAGATGCAGAAGCACCCAAGTATAATTTATCAGAGTTATAATATATACCAGCGCCAAGATCAGGAAAAATATTTCCGGTAACTGAAGAGGTAGGAATTATAGGATCATTAGGATCATTGGAAATAAAATCACCATCAATTGATTTTTGAAGGAATCCAAAATCAGCACCAATAGCTAAATTACCCTGACCGATGTTAAACCGGTAAGCATAGGCAAGTTTTGCCATAAAGGTATTTTCAAATCCGAGTTCATCGGCAGCAAGAATGGTTAAACCTAAACCACCATGCAAAAAGTTTACAGGAGCATCAATGCTGAATAAACCTGTTTTAGGGGACCCGTCAAAACCGGTCCATTGATCTCGGTAGATTAAAGTACCACAAATTCCATCACTACTTCCAGCGTAAGCCGGATTGGAATACAATTTGTTGAACATATTTTGACTAAATTGAGGATCCTGCTGTGCAAGTGAACTGCTGGAAACTGAAATGATAAACAATGCGAGTGATAAAAGTTTCTTCATAATGCCGGAGCTATCGATAAGGTTGACTCTGTATTAATTCTTGGGTTTTTAAGTAATCAGGGGGCTAAAGTAATTAAAATTTTAAATCAAAAACAAAAATCGAAATTGTTCTATAGAATTATTTTTATTGAATTTATTCAGTAATTATGAGTTTGTGAACATTCAATTAAGTATTTAATTGACTGAATATTAGTCTATTAATATAATTTAAGTCTTCGATTTTGAGTTTTAAAGTCTATCATTAACAGTAAAATTAAATGTTGAGTAAAAGAAATAATTTTGGATTTCAGCGAAAACAACCTTCATTAATGGAATAATTTAACAAACGGGCACCTTTTTAAAAGCCGGTTTTATTTCATTCCAATTGTTAAAGTTTTTGAAGAGCCTGCCAGAACCGGTCGGGCATTTCATTATTACATGCTTGTTGGTAATCACGATGAGAGCAGGGCAAGAAGTTATAACGATTCAACCTGTTGCTTTTTCCGGTCACGGGCATTTCCATCCACCACCGTCCACTTGTTTTATGTTTCAAAAAAACAAGGTCTTTACCTATAAGGTCACTAGTTACACTATAAGTAATAAAGGAAGCATGATGAACAGAAGGGAAGTCATTTTTTCGGTCGTTAACACCCTGAATAAAATACCAGATCATTTGAGCAATGAGGTGAGCCGTTTGGTCATTATGATCTGCAGCTGCATCGTATTCATATATACCCAAACTGGTTAACCTATCATTAAGACCTGCATAAATCATAGCTTGACAAGCTTCTTCACCTGTAAAACCGTTGGGAGAGGGGTTTGTATTTCCGGGAGCATCCGATTGGCGGATAGCAGAAAGGTCAAAGGTTAGAATATCAGCAGCTCTTATAACAGGCTCCATTTCAGTAATATCAGATCGCACTTGCCCTACTCTATAGGCATCGAAATACAATTTGTTCATCAGGTCAACTGCCTTAGCACCTACAAAATAGGTTTGGTAACCAATATTGCTGAAGTTAAAAAGGTAATTGGGCTGTTGCATGACTATTTTGCCTAACCACGACGCACTATTTGATGGTTCTTCGGGCATGCCCAAATCAAACCGGGAATCAATAGATACTATATTAACCAACTGTTCAAAACCTTGGTATCCATTAAATTGTGCAACGGTTAAATCCTGAGAGCCTCCAAGGATTACCGGAATAATTGATTTTTTTAAAAGTGTACCTGTAATTTCAGAAAGAGCGTAGTGGGTGTCTTCCGGAGTACTGCCGGGAATAAGATCGCCCAAATCAATAATTCGAGAATCGCTATCATGTTTTTTGAGTCTGTAAAATTTTTCACGAATAGCTTCAGTCCCTTTTTTGAATTCCCTATTATAAACAGAACCTCTATAATCGGGAACACCAATAATCGCAACTTTTGAATTTTCAATTTCCGGGAATCCATTGTTGAGAGAATAAACAGAAGTGGCCGAAGCCATAGAGTCGGAAATACCGGAAAGCACTAAATCCAATGCCGGGTTACTTACAGGTTTGAAGAATTCTGAGCTAAGCATAGTTGATTATTTCTTCTTTTTCTTTGCAGCTGTTTTCTTTGCAGGAGCTTTCTTAGCCGGAGCACTCTTAACCGGAGCTTTTTTTACAGGGGCTTTTTTTGACGGAGCTTTTTTCACTGCAGGTTTTGTGGCAGTAGTTGATTTAGCAGGAGCTTTTTTAGCAGCTGTTTTCTTGGCAGCAGTTTTTTTCTTTGCCGGTGCGGTTGCACTTTTCTTCTCATCAACATTTTTCTTTCCAAAGCGCCCCCCTTTTCCTTTACCACTTGCATCGAAAGCCGCATCCAGTTTCATACAATCCTGAAAAGTTAACTTAAGCGGATCCATTTCCTTTGGAATTTTAATATTCTTTTTTCCAAATTGAATATAGGGTCCCCAACGTCCTTTCAACACTTTCATTTCAGGATCCTCATCATAAGTCTTGATCAATTTTTCGCGATCGGCTTGTCGTTTACCTTCAATGAGTTCAATTGATCTGTCGAGTTCAATTTCATAAGGATCATCAGTTTTAGGAATAGAAACAAACATGCTATTGTGTCGCACATAAGGTCCAAATCTTCCAATTCCAATCACAACTTCCAATTCCTCATAATTGCCGAGGTTACGCGGCATTTTAAAAAGATCGAGTGCTTGTTCCAAAGTTATATTTTCCAAACGTTGATCGGCTCTCAATTTTGCATACTGAGGTTTTTCATCGTTCTCATCAATCTTCATCTGCACCAGCGGACCAAAACGACCGATACGTGCTGATACTACTTTTCCTGATGCAGGATCTTTTCCAAGGATACGTTCACCGGTAGCACGTTCCGAATTTTTTTCAGTATATTCAACAGTTTTATGAAATGGTTCATAAAATTCACGAATCATTTCATTCCAAGCTATTCTACCTTCTGCAACATCATCAAATTCTTTTTCAACGTATGCGGTAAAATTATAATCAAGAATAGTTTTAAAATTCTCCACCAAAAAATCAGTCACCACAGTTCCAATATCTGTAGGAAACATTTTTGATTTTTCGGCACCGGTAATTTCTGTTTTCACTGAAGCCGATACTTTATCCTCTTTCAACTTGAGAATATTCACAATTCGTTCACGACCTTGACGATCTTCCTTCACTACATACCCTCTTTTTTGAATTGTAGAGATCGTTGGTGCATAAGTAGAAGGACGACCTATTCCAAGCTCTTCCAATTTCTTAACCAAACTAGCTTCAGTATAACGTGCAGGAGGATAAGTGAAGCGTTCTAATCCAATAATTTCATTCAGATCCAATTTTTGTCCAACTTTAAGTGGTGGCAAAAGTCCATCAGGTGAATCATCGGTACCTTCCTCATCGGTAGATTCCATATATACTTTTAAAAATCCATCAAACTTAATTACTTCACCGGTTGCAGTGAGTGTATCTTTTGATTTTGATGAACCGATAGTAACAATTGTTTTTTCCAATTGTGCATCACTCATCTGAGAAGAGATCGCTCTTTTCCAAATTAAATCATACAAACGCTTTTCATTGTTATCTCCTTCAACTGTTGACTGTTCAAAATAAGTTGGGCGAATGGCTTCGTGAGCTTCTTGTGCGGATGCTGATTTAGTTTTATATTGTTTTGGATTTGAGTACTCGGCACCATACTGTTTGGTAATTTCTTTTTTAGCTGCATCGAGGGCAGTTTGAGAAAGATTTACCGAATCTGTTCTCATGTAGGTGATTTTTCCCGACTCATACAATCGTTGAGCAAGTACCATTGTTTGAGCAACGGAAAAACTTAATTTACGACTGGCTTCTTGTTGAAGTGTAGACGTTGTAAATGGTGCAGAAGGAGATTTTTTACCCGGCTTTTTTTCGAGATTAGTGATTGAAAATGCAGCACCAATGCAAGTTTTAAGATACGCCTGAGCTTCTTCTTTAGTTTTGAAACGGGTAGGATGATCGGCTTTTAAAGTTGCCTTCATTCCTTTACCATCATCTACATTAAAATAAGCAGTAACTTTATAGGAGGAAGTTGAATTATGAGCTTCCACTTCTCGTTCACGTTCAACAATTAATCTCACAGCAACCGATTGCACACGACCTGCCGACAAAGATGGTTTGATTTTTTTCCAAAGGATAGGAGAAAGTTCGAAACCCACCAAGCGATCGAGAATACGACGAGCCTGTTGAGCATCTACTAGATGCTTATCTATTTTACGAGGATTCTTGATAGCAGCAAGAATAGCAGGTTTCGTGATTTCGTGAAAAACAATCCTTTTGGTTTGCGATTCTTTTAATCCAAGTGCTTCAAAAAGATGCCATGAAATAGCCTCTCCTTCACGATCCTCATCCGTGGCTAGCCAAACAGTTTTTGCTTTTTTCGATAGTCTGTTCAGTTCAGCTATGACAGTCTTTTTATCTTCACTGATTTCATAAACCGGTGTAAAATTATTTTTGACATCAATTGCTTTGTCGCTTTTCGCCAGATCTCTTACGTGACCAAAGCTCGACTTTACTATATAATCCTTTCCCAGGAACCCTTCAATAGTTTTAGCTTTTGCAGGGGACTCAACAATCACAAGGTTTTCGGCCATTTATTTTAGATGATATTTAAAAAAATTAGTTTCCGTGAATAATTAAAACGGGGGGCAAAGTAAACAATTAAAATTCAGAACCTCCAAATCGGATCAAAAAGTGACATTTTGTCAGTTCCTGAAAAATTCATTAATTTTGCACAAAATCAAAATATTTAATGAACCCGGAAAATAAAATTATTGATGAATCTCGCCAGGGAGAACCGTTGATGATGGTTGAGAACTCCAACTCAGGAGGTCGTAAATTGTACCTTGAAAGTTACGGTTGCGCGATGAATTTCTCTGATAGTGAGATAGTTGCATCAATTTTATTGAAATCAGGATACCAAACAACGACAGATGAATTGGAAGCTGATGTGATACTTTTGAATACTTGCTCCATCCGGGAGAATGCCGAATTGAAAGTTAGAAAAAGGCTCACCGAATTTAAGAAACGGAAACAAACAAAGCCCGATTTAATCATCGGAGTTTTGGGGTGCATGGCAGAAAGATTGAAGTCTCAGTTACTTGAAGAAGAAAAATTGGTGGACATTGTCGCCGGTCCGGATTCTTACCGGGACCTTCCAAATTTGATAGAAACTGTTGACGGAGGTCATAAAGCTGTGAACGTATTGCTTTCGAGAGATGAAACTTACGGTGATATTAGTCCTGTACGGTTGGTGAGCAATGGTGTTTCCGCATATATTTCAATTACCAGAGGCTGTGATAATATGTGTTCGTTTTGTGTAGTTCCTTTTACCCGTGGGCGGGAAAGGAGTCGCGATCCGGAATCAATTGTAAAAGAAGCGCAGGAACTTTTCGACAATGGTTACAAAGAAGTTACATTGCTAGGCCAAAATGTCGATTCATATATTTGGGCCGGTGGCGGATTAAAAAAAGAAATATTAACGCCTGAACAAAAAGCGCAATCGGTAACATTTGCCCAATTAATGGAAAAAGTTGCATTAGTATCTCCTGAATTGCGTGTTCGTTTTTCTACTTCTAACCCACGCGACATGACTGATGATGTGTTACATATTATTGCGAAGTATGAAAATATTTGTGATTATATACATTTGCCGGTGCAGTCGGGAAGTAGTACCGTATTGGAGCGCATGAACCGAGGTTACACTCGTGAAATGTACATTGACCGAATAGAAGCAATTAGAAGAATTATTCCCGGTTGTGGAATTTCATCTGATATAATTACCGGTTTTTGTGGTGAAACAGATGAGGACCATGAGGAAACACTTTCGTTAATGGAATGGTCGGGTTTTCATTTTGCTTATATGTTTAAATATTCTGAACGACCTAAAACATTAGCAGAGCGACAATTTAAAGATGATGTTCCTGAACAAGTAAAATCGAAGAGGTTGGCGGATGTTGTTGACATGCAACAAAAATTAGCCAAGGCAAAAACTTTATCAATGTTGAACCAAGTGCACAAAGTACTTGTTGAAGGAATATCAAAAAAATCGGATGACTATATGATGGGAAGAAATTCACAAAATACCGTTGTGGTTTTTCCAAAAGAGAATTTTGTACCGGGCGATTATGTGAATGTGTATGTTGATGAGTGTACTGTGGCTACGCTTAAAGGAAGGGCGATTTAGTTTTATAGTTTGTTGGTTTATTGGTTTTATAGTTTATTAGTTTGTTGGTTTATTAGTTTGTTGGTTTGTTGGTTTATCAGTTTGTTGGTTCTTTAGTTTTTTTAGTTTGTTGGTTCTTTAGTTCTTTAGTTCTTTAGTTTATTGGTTAGTTAGTGGGCTTATAGATTTATGGGTTGGGGGTAAAAAAAATGAATATACAAGATATAAAACAACGGTTTGGGATTATAGGCAATTCACATTTGCTGGATCACGCTATTGATACAGCTCGGCAGGTAGCGCCTACTGATATTACTGTTTTAATAACCGGGGAGAGTGGAACGGGTAAAGAATCTTTTCCTCAAATTATACACCAGTTAAGTGCTCGCAAACATGGGCCATATATTGCTGTAAATTGCGGAGCTATACCGGAAGGCACTATTGATTCGGAATTATTTGGTCATGAAAAAGGCGCTTTTACCGGTGCACACGAAGCTCGCAAAGGGTATTTTGAAGTGGTGAGTGGTGGCACCATTTTTTTGGATGAAGTTGCCGAACTTCCGATGCTAACTCAAGTAAGATTGTTACGAGTTTTAGAGACCGGAGAATTTATAAAAGTAGGTTCATCAAAAGTGCTCAAAACAGATGTTCGAGTAGTGACTGCCACGAATGTTAACATCCCCGAAGCAATTAGAAGTGGAAAATTTAGAGAAGATTTATATTATCGGTTGAATACTGTTCCTATCAACGTGCCGCCGCTGCGTGAACGAAAGGAAGACATTCATCTTTTGTTCCGGAAGTTTGCAGGTGATTTTGCTGAGCGTTATAAAATGCCAACAGTAGTTCTTCAACCTGAGGCAATGAATTTGATGACCGAATACAGATGGCCGGGAAATGTTCGTCAATTAAAAAATGTAACGGAACAACTTTCCATTTTAGAACGCCAAAAAAATATTACAGCAGACATACTTTTGAAATATCTTCCGCAAGAAACATTGAACAGACTACCGGTATTGGTAAAGGATGAACATAAGGGAAGTGATTTCTCCGAAAGGGAACTTTTGTATAAAGTTCTTTTCGATATGAAAAAAGATATTGCCGACATGAAAAAACTTGTGCTGGAGTTGATTTCTTCAGAAGGAGTTTCGGGATCTTTTGCAGAGAACAATGCGAAAATACTTGATAAGTTGTATCAGGAAGTGAATTCAGGTGTTTCCATTACGCAACCTTCGATTTCAATTCAACCTAAAGGGAGTGTAAGCAAAGTTGATCCTCACGAAGAATTGGGTGAAGAACTACTTTCATTGGCGGCAAAAGAAAAAGAAATCATTGCCCGTGCAATAGAAAAGCACAGAGGAAAAAGAAAATATGCAGCGAAAGAATTGGGCATTTCGGAAAGAACACTATATAGGAAAATAAAAGAATACGATATTAAATAACGGCTATGGATATGCGAAATTTAAAATTTATTTATCCCTCCCTCCTGCTTGCTATTTTTATATCAGGTTGCAGAGTTTATTCTTTTACAGGAGCCTCCATTTCTCCCGATATCAAAACAGTGTCGATAACCTATTTCAAAAATGAAGCATCATTGGTGCAGCCTAGTTTGAGTCAGGTTTTTACTGAAAAAATGAACGACAAATTTGTTTCTCAAACCAATCTCACCCAAGTAAAATCGAGTGGAGATTTACAATTTGAGGGAGCCATTGTTGATTACTTTTCACAGCCAACAGCTATACAAGGAAATGAACAGGCGGCCCTGAACAGACTCACTATTTCTGTAAAAGTTAAATTCACCAATACAAAAGATGAAAAGCAAAGTTTTGAAAATGTATTTTCGCGATACACAGATTATGATAGTCAGAAAAATTTGACTTCTATTGAGCAAGATTTAATTAATGATATTTGCAACCAACTCGTTGATGACATCTTCAATAAAGCTGTAATAAACTGGTAACAGGGAATGACTAAAGAACAATTTATAACACTACTCCGGAATCCATCCAACGTCAATTTAAATTTGATAAAGGATATGGAAGAGATTATTGAGCGTTTTCCATACTTTCAAAATGCGCACATGCTTTTAGCCAAACAATATCATGGCCATGAAAACATTCGCTATGAAAGTCATTTACGCAAAGCATCTGCTTATGCTACTGATCGCAGCATATTATACAACCTCATTCAAATGGAAACGGCAGGAATTTCTCACATGACTGTTGCCACAGAAGATGTATCGACTACTGAATCCAACTTCCCAGAAACGGAAACGGAACAAAACACCACCGAACCTGAATCACCTTTTGCTAGAGAAATAATAATTCAGATGTCGCCACCGGAAATAGTAGCAGCTATTCCGGAACCGAGTCAATCTGTAATAGAAGAAACCGGAAATGAACAAATTGAAACTTCTTCACAAATAGATAAGCCTGTAGATCCTCAATCGATCATTGAACAACGTTTGAAGGAATTGGCAAATGCAAAAGGAACTTCGGAAGAAAATACAAATAATACACTACCTGAAGTTGAAATACAATCGAAAAAAGAGATTGAAACAGTTCCGGCAAATAACATCAGTCAGCCAACAATTATAAACTTGGAGGACCGATTAAACAAAGAAACATCCATAAAGGAGCCCGAAAAAGCCACTACGTCGTTGGTTGAGCAGAGTAATAAATCGAACTCAAGCGGCAACCATACCTTTAGCGAATGGCTGAAGATTAAGAGTTCACCTGTTGTTCCAAATGAAAAAATAACAGACTATCAATTACCAATTGTTACAGAACCGGCTCCACCTACACCATCTAAGAAGGCTGAAAATCAAATCATTGATAGGTTTATTCAGACAGAGCCAAGGATTGTAGCCTCAAAAAGCGAATTTTATTCACCAGGGAATATGGCTCGTTTGAGTGCCAAAGACCACGAAGATTTGATATCAGAAACACTGGCTAGAATTTACGCTCAACAAGGAAATATCCGCAAGGCCATTGAAACTTACCGCAAGTTAAGTTTGAAAATTCCGGAAAAAAGTGCTTACTTTGCAGCCCTCATTAGGGATTTGGAGCAAAATAATCCAATAAATTAATATAAAAAACTGATATTTAATACTTTATAAAATGTACACCGTAGTTACAGTATTCATCATTATTATTAGCCTTTTGTTGGCAATGGTTGTTTTAGTCCAGAATTCAAAAGGTGGCGGATTGGCTTCAGGGTTTAGTTCATCGAATCAAATCATGGGAGTTCGCAAAACCACCGATGTTTTAGAAAAACTTACGTGGGGATTGGCAATAGCTTTGATGGTTTTCAGCATTACCGGAACCATGTTAATTCCCAAAGGTGAACAAGATCAAGGAACCTCTGTTATTCAGGAACAAATTGACAATACGGCTTTGCCATCCAATCAATCGCCATTGAGTAACCAACCGGCACCGGGTGAAACAGCTCCAACTGAATCTGCTCCAACAGAAACAACACCACCAGCTCAATAACAAGAAAGGGTTTAACCCTTAAAAAGATGTCACAGACTGTCAGTTTGACAATACTCTGTGACATCTTTTTTTTATACTGTCATCAAACCTGCTAAAGTGGCACAAAAGCCCTGTTGGCATAGTAAGTGATGTAGCGCTGAAGTAAATAAAATCTATTTCTATAACTTTAAAAAATCATATAATCATGAGCAAAATTAGTATCAAGCCATTGGCCGATAGGGTCATTGTTGAAGTAGCTGCCGCTGAAGCAAAAACTGCAAGCGGAATTATTATTCCTGACACAGCAAAAGAAAAACCACAACAAGGTATAGTAGTTGCTGTTGGAGAAGGAAAAAAAGATGAGCCAATGACTGTAAAAGTTGGCGATAAAATTCTTTACGGAAAGTATTCAGGAACAGAAATTACACATAATGGAAAAGAATATCTGATCATGCGTGAGTCGGACATTTTCGCTGTAGTTTAATTTTCAAACAAACATTTAGTATTTCAATTGAACATTCAAAATTAATTAAATAACCTTAATAAATAAATAAAAAAAATGGCAAAAGATATCATATTTAACCTTGAAGCCCGTGATGCTTTGAAAAGAGGAGTTGATGCATTAGCAAATGCAGTTAAAGTAACATTAGGACCAAAAGGTCGCAATGTTATCATCGACAAAAAATATGGTGCACCATCAATCACTAAAGACGGTGTTACTGTTGCTAAAGAAATTGAATTGAAAAACCCTGTTGAAAATATGGGTGCTCAAATGTTGAAAGAAGTTGCTTCTAAAACTGCAGATGTTGCAGGTGATGGAACAACTACTGCAACAGTTCTTGCTCAGGCAATTATTACAGCAGGTTTGAAAAATGTTGCTGCAGGTGCAAATCCAATGGATTTGAAACGTGGTATCGACAAAGCAGTTACAGCAGTTATTGCTAATCTTGAAAAAACAAAGCAAAGCAGTTGGTGACGACAATAACAAAATTGAACAGGTTGCAACTATTTCTGCAAACAATGACAGTGAAATCGGAAAATTGATTGCACAAGCAATGGAAAAAGTAAAAAAAGAAGGTGTTATTACAGTTGAAGAAGCAAAAGGAACTGAAACTACTGTTGAAGTTGTTGAAGGTATGCAATTCGATCGTGGTTACATTTCTCCTTACTTTGTTACCAATGCTGATAAAATGGAAGCTGTTCTTGAAAATCCATACATTTTATTGTATGACAAGAAAATTTCCAACATGAAAGATTTTCTTCCTATACTTGAGAAAGTTGTTCAAACGGGAAAACCTCTTTTGATTATTGCTGAAGATGTTGATGGCGAAGCATTGGCAACCTTAGTGGTTAACAAAATTCGTGGTTCACTGAAAATTGCTGCTGTTAAAGCTCCGGGTTTTGGTGATCGAAGAAAAGCAATGCTGGAAGATATTGCAATTCTTACAGGCGGTACTGTTATTTCTGAAGAACTAGGTTTCAAATTGGAAGATGCAGATCTTACTCATTTAGGAAAAGCAGAAAAAATCAGCATCGATAAAGACAATACAACTGTTGTTGGTGGTGCCGGTAAAAAAGCTGATATCACTGCTCGTGTAAATCAAATCAAAGCTCAGATTGAAACAACAACATCTGATTACGATAAAGAAAAATTACAAGAGCGTTTAGCGAAACTTGCAGGTGGTGTTGCTGTACTTTATGTTGGTGCTGCTACTGAAGTTGAAATGAAAGAAAAGAAAGATCGTGTTGACGATGCATTACATGCAACACGTGCTGCTGTTGAAGAAGGAATTGTTCCCGGTGGTGGAATTGCTTACATCCGTGCAGTATCTGCATTGGAGAAATTAACAGGAATCAATGAAGATGAGAACACAGGAATTGCGATTATTCGTCGTGCGCTTGAAGAACCACTTCGTCAGATTGTTGCTAATGCAGGTGGAGAAGGTTCAATTGTTGTTCAGAAAGTTCGAGAAGGCAAAGATGACTTTGGTTACAATGCACGCACAGAAGTTTATGAAAACCTACTTGCTGCAGGTGTTATTGATCCAACTAAAGTAACACGTGTTGCTTTAGAAAATGCTGCTTCTATTGCCGGTATGTTGCTCACTACTGAGTGTGTACTTGCTGAAGTGAAAGAAGATAAAGCTCCGGCTATGCCAGGTGGTATGGGTGGAATGGATGGAATGATGTAAAAAGTGACAAGTGACAAGTGACAAGTGACGAGTTACAAGTGACGAGTTACAAGTTACAAGTTACAAGTGACAAGTGACGAGTTACAAGTTACAAGTTACAAGTTACACATGCGCTTCAAAAAGAAGAACCTCGGCATTTTTGCCGGGGTTTTTTTATGATGTGCAGAATGCTAAGCCGTTAAGTATTTAGGAACGAAGGAGTCGGGCCCTGTATCTATAGGATTGATCCATGATGCCGTATGCGATTTAAGTTCGAGGAATTCGAGCTTTAAACCCGCACTCACAAATGCAAGGATCCACTATCCATTTTTATTAAAAAAAATAAATGTGGATTAATAAATGAAAATTTTCGGTTTCATACTATTTGCATATACAACTTATAACGAATTAATAAATAAAATCTTTGATCCTGAGAGATATAAATTTGAAATTCCCGTTTAATGAAGCATGCAATGCAATTTACCGTTATTTTGTTTCAAAAATAAATTAGTAACTAACAGAATCTGACTTAGATGATTATTTATCTAAAATAATAATTTTTGTGAAAAAAGATTTTTCGTTCAACAAAGTTCCAGAAATAAAATAAATTCCTCCAGGTAATCCTTGAGTTGAAATAAAATATTCCAAATCAAATTTGTTACAATTAAGAGATACTATTGTCGAACCCAAAGTATTTCGAATTTCAATAGATTTAATTCTTTGCAGTTCGCAGGAAGTAATTTTAATATGTCCCGATGCAGGATTGGGGCTCACAGTAATCTCGCATAAAGCATCACTAATTTCAAGATTGGTTGTGTTACATAAATCTGTTACTACAGGGACTAAAGAAACTACAGGTGTTGATGTAAAGGCACTAATTGTAGGATACATCATTGGCATTGGTAAAAGGTCAATACCGGGAAAAAGAGAATCAGTAATAATAACATTTAAGGGTACAAAATTTAGTGGGGTAAAATCACAGGATGATGAAAGCGAGCTAGTTCTTTCAATTACAGGCATATAATTGAAAGAATTCAATTTATGTGCAAAATAAAAATTTTCGCTTACACTTCCAATATCAGCATCAAAATAAGTTGGATCATTTCCTGATGAAGCAAAAACTACATTACCAGCTGTGTCAGCTTCTGCCATTAAAGAATTAAAATTAAGTGAACCTATATTAATTAACGTTGAAAGAAGTATATTTCCTGAAGGTGAAATTGCAGATTTACACATTTGTAATTGTGCAGGATTAATAATTTGTGCTGAACCATCCAGAATCTTAAAATAAACCGTATTATAATTTGAGTCAAGTTTGTGAATTGCGAAACTGGAATTTAGAAGAGTTGTTACAATTCCGGTTACATAATAATTTCCACCATGTTGTAAAATGGCATTTATGTTAAAATTGGAAAATATTAAGCTATCATGAAAATACTCCATTGCCTGGTATGCAATTCCAGTGGTGTCATAAATTGAAAAAGAATAGGAAGATACATTATTTGAAGTAGGCAATACTCTAACTAATTGGGGAACATTTAGGGAATCATAAATGATTAAGCTTGAAATCCTTGAAAGATCATGGCTATTAACTGTCAGATCGGGGTTAAGTTTTACAGCATATCCTGAATAACAACATGGTTCATCTTCAATGGGATCATATTCATAATGTGTTCCTGAAATATGTAAAATTTCAGAATATTTTTCAACTTCACTAATTGAAATATAATTTGCATTAGGGCCAAAGCCCACCGCATGCTGCACATTCCCATATTTATCCAATTTATATAGTGCGGGCGAAGTAAATTGTGCAAACATTATATCATAAGAATGGAACAAACAATAAAATCCTGAATCGGCAGTTGCAATGAGCTGCGTCGCATCAAAATCCTCTACTTGACCCATATTTATAAACCATTCAACTGTTCCTGTGTAATCAAACTTTATAATTACCTGTGCATGGGAGGCCCATGACCCATTAAAATTCATTACACCTGCAATTGCAAATCCCCCATCTGCACACTCAGTTACTTTATACAATCTGTTTGGCAAAGTCCAACCCGGTGAGGGTACGTCGGCTTTAAGTTTAAAATTAGTTTGGGACCAACCGAATAGTGGTAAAGAGGATAAGATGAGTAAAATAAAAAATTTATTCATGGCTATAAAGTATAAGACACAATATTAATAAAAAATTTAATTAATAAAAAGCTATATCGTATGTAAAATCTATGAATGACCAGCGTGGCACGATAACTCTTGGAAGTAATCCTGTACCGAGAATTTTAGGTCATGATAGATTTAGAAATGACTTCCGCTTCCTTACTATCAAAAATGCATCTGAGATTCTCATAATATACCGTTCAGGTTGGTGGTTTGATAAATTGAACCTTAGATCCTGGCGGGGTGGAATTTTTGAGCCTCAATTAATATATTGAGCAGGACGAGGTACGAAAGCTGTCAACTCTGCAAATTGAAAGTCGTCTGACTGAAGAATGCCAACTTTTTTTTCCTATCTTTCAAAAAAATTCCATTACTACCACCGCCAATGCGAAAACCGAGCCTATTTCCGGTCATAATATTGTTGATACCGGTGATTTTTGTTTGTGTTACCAGAATCTTTGCTCAACAGCAATCTCAGGGGTCTGGGGCAAGTGAAAAGTACCATGTAATTATTGAAAACATCCGTACCGATGCCGGGCTGACAGCCAATATCATCAGCAACGGGATTCGTGACCACCGCGGTTTTTTATGGACTCTTACTCCCAATGGTGTTGCTCGGTTCGATGGGGAAGATTTTCTAGATCTCGGTAGGGACAAGAATAAACTGCAGGGCAACAACATTTTTACTTTGGTAGAGGATGAAAAGGGTTTCATCTGGTTGCTTTATTTGATTCCCGGAACAGGTTCGGCCAGTTCAGGAAAAATGGATTTGCTAGACACACGTACTTTAATGGCACGTCCTGCGTCTGAAGAATATCCCGCTTTAGCGAAGTTGGATGGACAAGTTTTAGCAATATTTACGGATCCGGTTAAAAATATTTTCTTGATGACCAACAAGGGAAATGTATATAGAAAAACTGCTGAAGGTGATTTCCAATTATTGATAACATTGGCTATTCAGACACCGGGACAACAGAAGAACCGTGTTTTTGCAGGAAAGAAGTACCTCTGGATTTTACACAACGACACTACGGCTGTTTGTTTGCAGCATGACGGAAAAAATATTCGCACCATTAAAACAGGAAACGATGGTTACCTCCAACCCATTCAGTTGGATGGTGATGAAAACTTGTTGGTAATGAAGGGGAGTGTACGGGACAAAAAAATATTTCCCGAAATATTTCTCTTTACTACAGAAGGGAAAATTATTTCTCGAGGGGAATTTCTTGCGGGAAAAAATAATGTGATTAACAGAATTTCTCCTATCATAAGAAGCGCAAAGCAGGTCAATGGTGAGGACATAATAATTTCACATCCGGAAGAAGGAATATTTCTAAGAAAAAAAGAAGGCAACCACATCCAACTCCTAGGTAAACAGGAAATGAAGTTGTACCCTGATCTTATTACTTCCCACCCCCTATTTAGTGACGCTAAGACTTGTTGGTTTTTTTCGCAAGCAGCAGGATTGTTTAAAATCACATTCCAACCTGCCCGGTTTACAAATTATTTAGGACGTGAGTCATTACCTTCAGGTCTACATCAGGAATATTGTCAGGCAAGAGGAATATATGAAGACGACAAAGGTAAACTCTATGTTAATTCTTGGCTTGGATTGCTTACCACAAACACCCAAAATTCATCCGAAAAAGTGCAAAAAATCTATCCGAATACTAACGGATTATGTATAAATGCTTTTGATTCGATAATGTATACCTTCAATACAGGACTGGCAGCGCATGATCCATCTTTGAAATTAAAATACAGTTTTCAAAAGAAAGGCGAAATAAACTCAGGCAATGTTTGGTCGATGCTAAAAACATCCTCAGGCAGAATTTGGTTGGGAACCGAAAATGGACTAGCCTTTACAGATGACTTCGGTAAACAAATTATTGAATTCACAACTGTAAATGGTAAAGTAAACAATAATCAGTTTGTATATCAGATTATACAAGATAGCGACGGTGGGTTATGGGCTGCTACCTCAACAGGATTGATTAATTTCGATGAAAAAGAAGGTTGGGTAAAATATTATAACAGGAATGAGGTTGGGAAATTCAAACTGCCATTAGAAGATATATTTACCATTTACGAAGACCGTTATAAAAACTTTTGGATAGGTACAAATGGAAATGGCTTAGTTAAATGGAATCGTGAAAACGGTAAAGCTGAGACTATTACCATGGAAGAAGGATTATCTTCGAATGTAATTTATGGTATTCTCGGTGAGCTGAAATCCGAAAGTAACACAGAGATGTTATGGATGAGTTCCACCTATGGACTGATGTGTTTAAACACCTCAACAAAAAGCATCAATACCTTTACTCAAAAGGATGGAATAGCGTTTAATGAATTCAACAGAATTTCTTTTCATAAAAGCAAATCGGGTAAATTTTATTTTGGTGGTATCGATGGGGTTACATGCTTTTTTCCGGGTGATTTTATGAATGAAACTCAACAGCTAAAGGTACCCCTGCAAATATTATCATACAATCAATTCATTAATCAAACGAACACATTAACCGATCTAACGGGAGAGTTACTTCACTCGAATCAAATAATATTAAAACCAGGAGATAAATTTTTCACTCTTAGATTCAGGTTAATGAATTTTGAACGGGAAAAACCATCATATGCCTATAAATTTGAAGGGTATGATGACGAATGGAATTATATAAATGAAAACTCCATTCGCATCAGTAACCTTCCAAGTGGAAACTACAAACTTCGAATCAGAGGACAAAATCATCAGGGAAAGTGGTCGGCTGGTGAATTGGTGCTACCGGTCACGGTAATTTCACCGATTTACAAAAATCCGATTTTTTTGATAGTAGTTTCAATAATAATATCCATTTTGGGATTTGCATTATTTCGTTGGAATACACGAAAGCTGTTTCTAGAAAAAGAGAGTCTAGAAAATGAAGTGGCGAAACGGACAGAAAAAATTGAACAACAAAAAACGGCACTACAGGAAATGGACAAATTGAAATCACGATTCTTTGCAAACATTTCACATGAACTTCGAACTCCACTTACACTTATCACCGGACCTGTTGATGCAATGCTACATGGGCAATACGGAGAACTGAATCCCAATTTAAAAAAGGCACTTGTTCGAACCGAAAAAAATGGAAAACAGCTGATGCGGTTCATTGAACAAATCCTTGATCTGAGCCGATTAGAATCAGGCAAGCTCCTCATCTATGAGAAACCGGTGATTTTGTCATCAGAAATAAAAAAAATAGAAAGTTCTTTCAAAGAATTGGCACGCACCAAACATCAAGAATGGAAAGTTGATTTTTTACTTCCTGAAGAAATGACTGTGATGATGGATGATGATAAGTTTGAGAAAATAATCTACAACCTATTATCCAATGCCTTCAAATTTACACCTCCATTCGGAAAAATTACAATGACCATCAAATCATTGAAAGTTTCGAAATTGGATCTCATAAATGATGAAATGGTAAATTTAATTTTCGAAGTATCCGATACAGGAAAAGGCATCCAACCAGAGGATCTACCATTAATTTTTGATCGATTCTTTCAATCATCAAAAATGGAAGAAAGTAACACCGGAGGGTCAGGGATAGGATTGGCCTTTGCTAAAGAACTTACGCATGCTCTCAATGGTGTGCTCACTGCAAAAAGTGAACAAGGTAAAGGAAGCACATTCCGATTGATGCTACCCTTCCATCTTGCAAAAAATGTTAAGCCTACAGAACATGTATCGGATGTAATAGCCGGTGAGTTAATTGCAATGACAATTAATGATTCAGATGAGGAGGGTATACAATTAAAAAATCCTCATATTATTTTAATAGTGGATGATAACATTGATCTGTTGCAATTCATATCTGAGGTTCTTTCACCTTTATTTAAGGTTGTGACAGCTAATGATGGAATAGAGGCATTACAATTACTGGAACAGCAGCAACAGCCAATTGATTTTATCATTTCTGATGTGATGATGCCTCGCATGGATGGATTTGAGCTGCTGGAAAAATTGAAATCGCACCCTGAATGGAAAAAAATACCTGTTGTATTACTTACTGCTAAGGCAACTACTGAGCATAAAATTCGGGCGCTACGAATAGGTGTAGACGATTACCTCTACAAACCTTTTTCAACTGCCGAACTTTTGGCAAGGGTTCAAAATTTATTGCATCATTATGAACAACGAAATTTTGAAATTAATTCGCAAGAAACTGATATTTCAACCTTAATTTTAAAACCGGATGATAGTACTTCATTGGAAGTTACAAAATCTAAAATGAGCGAATACGATTTAAATTGGCTGGAAAAGGCTGAAGGAATTTGCAAGTCAAATATTTCAAAGTCCGGTTTCAGCATTCCTGATTTGGCCGATGAACTTGCTATAAGTGAACGACAACTCCACCGAAGAATCAACGAACTTACCGGTCTCACTCCCAACAAATACATCCGCGAAATAAAACTTCAACATGCTCGCGAGTTGCTTGAAATTGGTCGCTATAAAACTGTTGCAGAAGTGGCTTACCATGTATCTTTTGAGAATCCGGAATATTTTTCAAAACTTTTTGCAGATAGATTTGGAGTAAAACCGATTATAATGCTTAAGAAAATTTAGACACATTTTAATAGATTGATGGTAAATAGTAAGTTAATTGTAACTTCGACACCTTTTAATATGCCGTGCCTTTTCCAAAATTTTCTCAAGTTAAAAAATTAACAATTAATATTTGATTTATATTATTGTATTGAATATCAATTTATTATCTTTAAGATTTATAAAACATTTGTCAGTTTTGAGGGGGTGCATTGGCAGAATTCTAAAATTTCTTCCCTGTAGTTTTACAGAAACATCTAATCCAAAACCCTTATGAAAAAACTAACATTAATTCTTGCCTTTGCACTGCCCATTATATTTCAGTTTACTGAATTGAATGCTCAGGCAACCAAAAACACTATTTATGTTGTACAAACACAATACCTTAAAAGTTCGATGGATAGTTCAGAAAGAGCTGCTTTAGCATCGATACTTCTGGAGTACCATACGAAAGTGACCATGAAGAACGAATTCATTTTAAGTGAAAAAAGCATGTGGCATTTTTGGACAGAAGATAGCAGGGAATTTGTGACTATTACTGAATATACCGACTGGAGCGGCATTGAAAAGGCTGGCGATCGTAGTGCAGAATTAGAAAAACAAGCTTGGTCGGACTCAAAGCAACGCACAGAATTCATGAAAAAAATGAGCAGCTATTTCTCTCACCATAAAGATGCTATATATAATGGATTACCAAAACTCTCAAAATAAAATAACTAAATCAAAAACACTATGAAAAAATCATTCACAACAACGTCAATTTGCACTCTATTGCTGTTTATGCTTATCAATATATCAGCCTTTGCACAAGATCGACAATACACTTCGGGATCTGTTTGGTCTGTTTCGATGGTAAAAACAAAAGCTAATATGAGTGTAGAATACCTTAATAGTTTGAAAGCAAATTGGAAGGCAATTAATGATGAAGCTAAAGCACAAGGACTTATTCTTTCTTACATGATTTTGGATGGAAGTGCAGCAAATCCTGAAGACTTTGACATTATGCTAATGGTAGAAACAAAAGATTTAGCTTCCACTGAAGGTAATGAAGCAAAATGGGAAGCGATTCGTAAAAAAGTTATGGGTAGTGACGAAGCAGCTAAAACCGTCAATCAGGCCCGTGTAAATGTTCGTGAATTGTATGGCAGCAAAATGATGCGTGAAGTGATTTACAAGTAAAAAATACACACACTTTGAGAGCCGGTTGTTGAAAGATGACCGGTTTTCTTATTTTATTGATTTGTTTGCTCCAATACTTAAATTGTTGAATGCCACAATGTTTAACCAAAATTTGGCAGTGTTAAGTTTTTTGAATATCTTCGAATGTATTTTAAATTTCATTGACATGAAAATAAATTTTTTTCTTCTCGCATTTTTAAGTTTTTTAGCATTACAATTTACACCAAACACGGGTCGTTCACAACCCACAACATGGGCACAACCTGGGGCACATTGGTATTATTCTGAAGGTGACATATTTTATGCATATGGTTATTTTGAGATTTGGGAAGCAGGAGACACTACCTTTAGCAATGGTATTGTTTGCGATATTTTAAGAACCCATAGGGCAGGAATAATGACAGCTTTTCCTGGAGGAACATACAATGAGCCCGGCCCTACTTGGTATACTTACCAGAGCAATGACACGTTATTTATATACTACAACAACCAGTTTAATATCCTTTTCATCGATAACCAGCTGCCAGGTGAGCTATTCATAACCGGGCCTGATATATACAATGCTTGTGCCGGTGATACAATTGTAATTGATTCGTTGTACAGTGTAACAATTTCCGGATTTACGATGAACAAGATCGTCCCGGTAATGCCAGATTGGTGGGATGGACAATGGCCACCCGGAGGAGCATCCATAGCTTATCACTATCCTATTTATACACGTTTCGGTTCTACAGCATTTTTTATTCCTGCACCAAATTGCATTACAGATGTCCCATTTGGCCCGTTACGCTGTTATAGTGATAGTTCCGGCTTCACTTTTACAACAGGAGTAGTGCCATCATGCGACTACATCACCGGGCTTGGCGATGAACTTGAAGATTCCTCCTCCTATTTAACCATTGGTTCAAATCCTGTAAATGAAATTTTGACTATTCAATTTGCAACTAATAATTTTTCCGAAGACGAAGAAATTGAGATGTATACTATTACAGGAAAAAAATTACAATCTCATATTGTAAAGACAAGTGAAGAGCAAATCAATGTTTCACATTTATCTGCAGGCACTTATTTAATCAAAATAAAAAACAGGCCTCAATTGAAGCCTGTTTCATTTATTAAATTATAATGTTTATTTAGAAGTACCTTGGTGTTACTACTTTCTTTTTGTTGAAGGAGAAATCAAATCCCAGGGTTATTTCATGTGTTCCGTTGTTGTAATTGTTTAGTTCGGTGGTGGTGTAGTCGTATGAATAGCCTACCCTAAGTTGTGGAGTAATTTGGAAAGCTGCAATTCCTGCGAATGAATCTTCTGTTCGGTATGATATTCCAAGCCAGAACACATCTTTAAACAACGCATTTATGGTTACATCTCCAATAAGTGGAGCGCCTTGCACAGCTTTAATCATTATAGATGGTTTCATTTTAACCGATTCAGATATTGGAAATACATAACCTGATGTTGCATAGTAATGCCAAATTTTAAAGTTCATGGTATTGTCTACTTCACTCGATCCATCGCCCGCAACATTATTTTTAAACATTCGTGGTATCGACAACCCCGCATAAAAACGATCGGTATTGTAATACATTCCGAAACCTGCATTTGGAAGAAATACTTTAGGAGTGTTGTACAAAAATTCATTATCGTTTTCCTCATTGGTGATTACTTTGCTTAAATCTTCTTGATGACTGATGAAACCACCCTGTAAACCAAGAGCAAATGCACCTTTAGTTCCAACTTGCATACGGTAAGCATAGTTTCCATACATCGCAAATTGTTGCGTGACCCCAATTGTTTCGTTCATGATTGTGAGACCAAGTCCCAGTTTCTTATTCATCAACGGACCGTGTACACTAGCGGTTTGAGTTTTAGGAGCACCTTCCAACCCTACCCACTGGTTACGATACACCATTGTTGCGGAGATCTGCTCACGGCTACCCGCATACGCAGGGTTGATGAACATCTCGTTGAACATATACTGTGTGAACTGAGGTTCAAACTGTGCCTGCGCCGTTTGTTGTATCATCACCAATGTTATGGTTGATAAGAGGACGCTTTTTAGTATTTTCATAGCTGTTAGCTTTTTCGTTGTTCTTGTTTTCATTTGTATGTCTCCTCCCTCGATTATCGTCTGATGATTAAATATCCTGCTCTTGGTTTGCTGTTATCATTGAGATCTAATATGAAGTAATAGGTACCGGTTGGCACTTTTTTACCCATATAAATTCCTGATACATTACAAACACCATCCCAATCGTTGCGGTAATCTTTAGTTTTGTAAACCAAATTACCCCATCGGTTGTACACCCATAACTTATTCCCCGGGTAGTTTTCTATTCCATCAATCACAAATCCATCGTTTGTACCATCACCGTTTGGAGAGAATCCGTTTGGAACAAATAAAGAATCACATACTACAGCAACTTCAACACTTAAATCTGTTTTACATCCAAACTCATTGGTGATAGTTACAGTGTAGGTTGTGGTGATCAGAGGATTCACAATTGGATCAGGTACATTGGTAAACGTGATGTTATTTGTTGGTGTCCATTCATAAGTTACGCCACCTGATGCAAACAGTTGCACCGATTCGGAAGGACAAATTATTTGGTTATTACTGATAGATACATTCTCAATTGATTTAACAACCACTTCAATTGAATCCGTAAAGAATGTACCACAAGGAACAGTAATGCTTACAGAATAAAATCCTGCTGCAGGTGTAATAAACACATTTCCTGTTGCACCAATCAGCACATTACCTTCATAGTACCATTGATAAGTTCCTCCTGATATTGAATCCGCAATAAGAGTAGCAGTTTCACCTACGCAAATTGTAGTAGGACCACCAGGAGTAATGTGGAATTCCGAATTATTTCCTACAACGTAAGCTCCGGTTTCAGAACAACCATTTGCATCGATAACGGTAACTGTATATGTTCCCGGCATTGCAACAGGAATATTTTGTGTTGATATTCCATTGCTCCATTGGTAAATATAAGGCAGAGTGCCACCTGTTACACTTATGGTAACTGAACCACCGATGCTATCTAAACAATTGGCAACAGTAGTAATACCTGACAACGCAAGTGGTGCAGAAGGTTGATTCAATGTTATTGTTTCGGCATACGTACAGCCTTTACTATCGGTAACAGTTACAGAATAAGTTCCTGCAGTAAGTCCGTTGAGAGTTGCAGTAGTTGCGCCTGTATTCCAAAGGAAAGAATATGCTGGTGTTCCTCCCGTTGCGTTAGCAGTGATGGTACCATTTGTTGCACCATAACAAGCAACAGGCTGACCAACAGAAATTGGAGCAGTCAAAGGACTTGCAGGTTGAGTAACATTTTCGGTGATGATGGCATTACATCCATTTCCATCGGTAATAGTAACCGTGTATGGTCCTGCAGGAATGTTATTTAGATTAGTGCTCGTTGAACCATTGCTCCAGAGATAAACATAAGGAGGCGTACCACCACTAACTGTCAATCCTAATTGTCCATCGGAACCACCATAACAAGAAACGTTTTGATTAACCACCAACACCGGAATAAGAGGTGCCTGAGGTTGTATCACTGTTGCAGTAAGAGAGGTATCGCAACCATTAGCATCAGTAACTGAAAGAGTGTAAATACCAGCAATCAAGCCACCGATATCTTCGGTTGTTGCACCATTGCTCCAAGTATACACAAATGGCGCAGTACCCCCTGAAATTGTGACATCAATAAATCCATTGTTTCCATTGTAACACAGTACATTTTGAATTACAGAAACAGCAGCAGTCAATTGTTGACCCGGTTGGCCTATTCCGCCTGAAGCGAGAGCAGTACATCCATTTGCATCGGTAACGGTTACAGTATATACGCCGGTAGTAAGATTGCTTATATCTTCATTAGTTGATCCATTACTCCATAGGAATGTGTATGGGCCTGTTCCACCGTTGATGGTGAGATCAAGCGCTCCGGTGGCACCACCTGTACAGAATACATTTGAAGTAACTGTTATAAGAGAAAGTAATGGAGAAACAGGTTGAGTAATTGTTGCTTGTCCGTCAGTTGTACAACCATTTGCATCAGTAACAGTAACTGAATAGGTTCCTGCAAACAGTAAGTTGATATCTTCAGTAGTTGAACCATTGCTCCATGAATATTGATAAGGAGATGTTCCACCGGAAACAGTAAGATTAATTGCACCGGTTTCATCAGCAAAACATGCTACCTGTTGTGTAACAACTAATGCAGAAGCAAGAGCAGCAGCAGGTTCAGTAATTGTAA
>CAWFDA010000035.1:0-88580 GCA_963814475.1 uncultured Bacteroidota bacterium
CAGTAAAATATATGTTATCATTACCATCGATGGTTACGCTAGCAACACCTTCACTACAATTTGTACTGTTGCTTCCCCCGATTTGTCTCCACCACACAAGATTCCCGGCAGAATTGAATTTCACTAAATAAAAATCACTATTTCCGTTAACTATATTTGAAGTATCTCCTGGGAAATAGCAATATCCTCCCTGAAAAATTCCGGCAGAATAAGAATTTCCGTTTGAATCAGTAACTATATTACCTGAAAAATCCCACCAGTTGCTTCCTATTTGGTGGCTCCATTGCCAGGTTTGGGCGGATAAGTTACTTGAAATTGATCGTAATATCAGGATCATAAATAAACCGAGAAATATTTTAATTCTTTTCATAACGATTTTATTTTGTTAATACTTTACAACTTTTTTTATTGTTTTAATCCCTTCTGTATTTTGTATCATCAAGGTATAAATTCCCGAAGGGAGCGTTTCTATGTCCAAAATAAATATAGTTTGTGATGAAAAATTCTTATAAATCAAACTTCCACTGAATTGTACAATTCAAGACGTGAATTTAATAAGTCCTGTATCAGGACATCTCCAATTGAAAACGTCCAAAACCAGGATTGGGTATTACCTTTACATCGAATTTTTGGTTTGGCAGATTAAATCGCAATTCAATTTCTGAACTTTTCTTCCGCTTTTGTTTCATTAGCAGCAGCAAGTGCAGTTAATTCCCTGAAAAGCTGTAAAATCAATGCAATCAGGAAACATGTCATCAGTAAAAATATGTACTTCACTTCCGGTAAAAGCTGTCAGATTACCGTTGAGTCTGTATTTCATTTTTCGCTGACATTTCTACAGATGAACCATTGCGAAATTGTACACTTCCACCGAGTGCCGGTATTCTTCATAAATATGGATTTAAAATATGAGATACTTTCTTTTATTAATGTGAAGGTAAACACATTTTTATGAAAAACCTAATGTTTTTGAAAATAAATTTTTGGCCAAATAGGAAACCTAAGTGATATAGAAAAACTTAGGTGTGGTTAGGTATGGCGCGGTTGGGTATATTTTTGGCCATTTAGGAAACATAGGTGAAATATATTACATAAGCTTGGATTGGGTTGTATTAGATAGACAGGCGCTACCCACTTTCACCCTCTCCAAAATTCATCTTCCCATCTTACACTGCATGATGAATCATGTTCAGCAATATGAATAGTGCGTAACAATTCTTCATTAGCATGCTGTTGAATTTCATTAAAAAGAATTCGTTCTTCAAAACGTATATGCGCTTCGAGTTCGTTTGCAAGAGCCTTTAAATTTTTATCAAGATTTGTATTTGCAGAAAATAATTTCAAAATACTTTTATGCTGCTCCAGTGCTATTTTAATGAGGTCGTTGTTGTTACCTAATATTGGAAAAATTAATTTTTCTTCAGCACTAAAATGTTCTTGAATATGATTTTCATAAAACCAATCGGCATAATTTTTTAATCGTTTCTCATCAATATTATTTTCAACTCCTTTGTTCAAGCGAGAACAAAAAACTAAAGCGCCATGGTGATCGCGGCTAAGAGGCTGGAGGTTGGTGTGACGTTTCATAGGTAAAGGGTCATTGAAGGGTCATTAGTCATTAGTCATTAGTCAATGAAGAGGTTATCAGGGTGAAAACAAATTTCTGCCTAGTGTTACTGCCAACCACCTCTGCCTACTGCCACAGCAACTGCTGCCTTTCACTTCACTAATTCTCCCACGAGAACATTCCATACATTTTCAGTCACAATTTTATGCCCTTCGGGAGTTGGATGAATACCGTCGGGGAGATTGAGTTTGGGATCACCGGCTACTCCTTCGAGTAAAAATGGAAGTAGCGTAACATTTTTTTCTTTAGCTACTTCGGGAAATATGTTTTTAAAATCGTTACTATATTCCGGTCCCATGTTAGGTGGAATCATCATCCCTGCAAGTATTATTTTTGTTTGAGGATTTATTTTTCTTACTTTTTCAATTATTTCAATTAAGTTTTGCTTGGTTTCTTTGGTAGGAATGCCTCTTAATCCATCGTTGGCACCCAATTCTAATACAAATATTTCTATCTCTTGACGCTCCACTACCCAGCCCACTCTATTACTACCGGTTGCTGTTGTTTCACCACTTACTCCTGCATTGATTACCTCGTATTGATATCCTAATGAATCAAGTTTATTTTGTATGAGTGAAGTAAAACGAGCACGTGAGTCTATTCCATAGCCCGCTGTTAGGCTGTTGCCGAAGAAGAGGATGACTCGTTTGGGCTCTTCTTTGGTATTGGACTCTTTTGATGATACCTCTGCTGCCTTTTCCTTTGGTGCTTCGGCTGTGTTGGGGTTGGTGCAGCTTGAAGAGAAAAAAAGTGCAGTTAATAGAATATATAAAAAATGTGTTTTTTTGGTCATGAGGAGGTGTCAGTGTGAGTTAAATATCGATCTTTGTGGGGATGGGCAAGGATTGAACGCAGAGGCGCAGAGGCGCAGAGGCGTAGGGACGCAGAGGCAGAGATAAATTGTCTTTGATCAAACAAATAAACACTTTCAATGTTGTAGGTATGTTGCAAATATCTAACAAAGAAACCATATATACACAGAAAATTGATGTCGGATACTATTTTAGAAGTAAAGAATTTAACGAAAACCTATCCCAGTGGCGGGAAATTACTTACGGTGTTAGACCATGTTTCTTTTGCTGTACAAACCGGTGCCAGTTGTGCTATTGTTGGTCCGTCGGGGAGTGGAAAAACAACGCTGTTGGGACTTTGCGCGGGACTTGATCGTTCATCGGAAGGTTCGGTGATATTGAATGGAATTACACTTGATAAATTGTCGGAAGATGAGCGTGCTGCGGTACGAAATCGGAATGTGGGTTTTATTTTTCAAAGTTTCAATCTAATGCCAACACTAACGGCTTTAGAGAATGTGATGATTCCATTGGAGCTGAGAAAAGAACAAAATATCCGCCAACGTGCGATTACTTTACTCGAAAAAGTTGGATTAGGAGATCGATATAACCACTACCCTACTCAACTTTCGGGAGGAGAACAGCAACGCGTATCCATTGCACGCGCCTTTTCAAACGAGCCTAAAATATTATTTGCCGATGAGCCCACCGGAAATTTGGATGGTGAAACAGGTGCTACCATTCAAGATCTAATTTTTGATTTGAATAAGGCGCAAGGGACAACCCTAATTTTAGTAACGCATGATATGGAGCTTGCCGGAAAATCGGATCGAATTATTAAAATGAAAGGCGGAAAAATTGTTTCTGATCAACTTACAAGGGAAATTTCACTGACTTCTTTAAACAACTAATTAGTTTATGAAATTTAATTGGTTAGTTAAAATGGCTTGGCGCGATAGCCGTAAAAACCGTTCACGTCTGTTTCTTTTTATGAGCAGTATTGTTTTGGGAATTGCTGCTCTGGTGGCGATTAATTCGTTTGGCGATAATTTAAAACGTCAGGTTAATGATGAAGCTAAATCATTGTTAAGTGCGGATCTTGAAATAGAATCTAAGCAACCGTTTTCTGATTCGTTGAAATTTTTTCTTGATTCATTAAATTTGCAAACTACCGAAGAAGTAAATTTTGCTTCTATGGTGCTTTTTCCAAAAAATGGGGGGAGTCGGTTGGTAAATATTCGTGCTGTTGAACATGCATTTCCGTTTTATGGAAAAATAATTACTGCTCCCGAAAATGCGGTACAGGAATATTCGTCAGGGACGCTTGCGTTAGTTGATAAAACTTTACTCTCCCAATTTAATGTTTCTCCCGGTGATGAGATAAAAGTTGGTGAAATTACCTTTAAAATTGCAGGGAGCATCTTAAAGGTTCCCGGACAATCGGGCATAACGAGTAGTGTTGCTCCTCCCGTATTTATTCCTTTAAATCTTATTGAGTCGACTAATTTATTACAAAAAGGAAGTCGCATCAGTTATTCTATTTATATCAAATATCCTGATGATTTTAAAAATTCGGTATTTGAAGATGTGATTAAACCTCGACTTGAATTTGAAAATTTGAAATACGAAGATGTGGATGGTCGTAAGAAACAAGTTGGAAATGCGTATGCAGATTTAACGGGATTTTTAAATCTTACTGCCTTTATTGCATTGTTACTTGGTTGTATTGGCGTTGCCAGTTCTGTGCATATTTACATGAAAGAAAAAGTGCAATCGGTGGCAATCCTTCGTTGTTTAGGTGCAAAAGGAAGCGATGGTGTAGGAATATTTTTAACGCAAATATTTTTTATGGGTCTCATTGGATCGATCTTAGGGGCTTTTTTGGGAACTATAATTCAATATTATTTACCTGTATTATTTGCTGATTTTTTACCTTTTGAATTATCGCTTCAACTTAGCTGGAACTCTATATTTATGGGAATTGCAATGGGTGCAATAACATCTATTTTATTCGCTTTGTTTCCACTATTAAAAATCAGAAGAGTTTCACCACTAAAAGCATTACGATCATCATATGAAAATTCAGAACCTGATAGACTGCCTTATTTGGTTTATGGATTAATAATAGTATTCATAACGGGTTTTACTTATTTACAATTGGGTTCTATAAAAAATGCGTTGGTATTTTCGGCAGTGCTGTACATTTCATTCGGGGTACTAGCGGGTTTTGCAAAATTAATTACCTGGCTTACGCGGAAGTATTTGCCGGTAAAAAGTTCATTTACATGGCGTCAAGGGCTTTCCAATTTATACCGCCCAAATAATCAAACACTCATTCTGGTTATTACAATTGGATTGGGAACTTCGCTAATAATGACCTTGTTATTAAGTCAGCAACTGTTGCTTGATAAACTTAAATTTTCGTCAGCTGTTGAAAGCCGTCCGAATATGGTGGTGTTTGACATTCAGGAATCACAAGTTGATAGTATTAATAGTGCAGCAGTTGATAATAATATGCCTGTCATTGCAAGTGTACCGATTATAACTATTCGCTTAGAAAATATTAAAGGCCGAACGATAGATGAGTTAAAAGATGATACCACTTCGAAGGTTAAAGATTGGGTTCTAGATCGAGAATACAGAGTTACTTATCGCGATACTTTAATTGATTCAGAAGAGTTGATAGAAGGAAAATGGGTTGGTGATATATCTAATCCGAAAGATACCGTATTTGTTTCGTTAGATAAAGGCCTGGCCGAAAGTATGGATGTTAAAGTTGGTGATCCGGTGAATTTTAATGTGCAAGGCGCAATTATAAATACAATTGTTGGGAGTATTCGAAAAATTGATTTTCAACGAGTGCAAACTAATTTTTTAGTTCTTTTCCCTCGTGGAGTTCTTGAAAAAGCACCTAAATTTTTTGTGTTACTCACCAGATTTATTGATACACAACAATCGGCTAAATTTCAACATTTATTAGTTACTCAATTTCCTAATGTTTCTATCATTGATTTAAATTTAATTCTTGAAACGGTTGACGGTGTTATTAAAAAAGTTTCATTCATCATTCGGTTCATGGCATTTTTTAGTATTGTAACAGGTATTCTAGTTTTGATTGGATCGGTAATGATTAGCAAATTTCAAAGAATACAAGAAAGCGTTTTACTACGGACAATGGGAGCAAGCAGAAGGCAAATATTTAATATTAATGCGTTGGAGTATTTTTTGTTGGGAAGTCTTTCGGCCCTTACGGGGATAATAATTTCAGTTGGAGTGAGTATGGGATTGGCACAATTTAGTTTTAACACCATTCTGGTACCCGATTGGATTCCGATGTTGATTGGTTATGTTGCCATAACAGGGCTCACTGTTTTTATTGGTTTGGTAAATAGTAGAGATGTTGTGAATAAACCGCCGTTGGAGATTTTGAGAAAAGAAGTTTAATTTTAGAATTTTTTTCGGTCGAGTCTGGGGGTCGGGTCTGGGGGTCGGGTCTGGGGGTCGAGTCTGGGGGTCGGGTCTGGGGGTTGGGTCTGGGTAAGAACGCAGAGACGCAGAGACGCAGAGAAAAGTTTGATGGTTTTATATGGCTAACCGTGCAAATCAATTGTCAGCCGTTAATAATATTTGAACAAAAAAATGGTAACTATCAAAAGACAATTACCATTTTAGTGAATTTAACTTTGTTTATTGAATGGGTCTGGGTAAGAACGCAGAGACGCAGAGAAAAGTTTGATGGTTTTATATGGCTAACCGTGCAAATCAATTGTCAGCCGTTAATAATATATGAACAAAAAAATGGTAACTATCAATATACAATTACCATTTTAGTGAATTTAACTTTGTTTATTGAATGGGTCTGGGTAAGAACGCAGAGGCGCAGAGGCGCGGAGAAAAGTTTGATGGCTTTATATGGCTAACCGTGCAAATCAATTGTCAGACGTTAATAATATATGAACAAAAAAATGGTAACTATCAAAAGACAATTACCATTTTAGTGAATTTAACTTTGTTTATTGAAACGGATTATCAATAACATTCAACTCTTTTTCTTTAATCGATTTAAGTGTAGAATCAATTTCCTGAATCAAAACAGAACTATTGGTACCAATGTGAATTATCAGGCTGACTTGTGGATTCTGAACGGTGAACAATTTCTTTAATCTGTTCACAATTGATTCAGTCAGTCCATCACCAAGTATCACCAGATCAATTTTTCGATGGTGAAATAATTCAATAGCTTTTTCATCATCAGTGGTACCATTGGCTTCCCACCATTCGTTGTTGTTAATTTCCGAAAGTATTTTATGGAGTGTTGCTTCGTTGTATCCTACTACTAATATTTGTATTTTATTCATATCTTTAATTTTTTGATTCTGTTCATTCTTGTTTAATTAATTGAAGTTCAATATTCATCTTCACCTCATCACTTACCAACACCCCACCCGATTCAAGAACTGCGTTCCAGGTTAAGCCAAAATCTTTTCTGTTAATTGCTCCATTAATTGAGAACCCGGCCTTCGTATTTCCCCATGGATCTTTTGCTTGTCCTGTGTGTTCAACTTTTAACGTTACTGGTTTAGTTACATCTTTAATTGTTAAATCCCCATTCAGGATGTAATCACCGTTAGATTCTTTTTTCATTCCCGTTGAACGGAAAGCGATTTTATCAAATTTTTCGGTATCAAAAAAATCAGCACTTTTAAGATGGGTATCACGATCGGCACTGCCGGTATTAACTGTTGCTGTATCGACAGTGAAATTTGCTTTTGCAGTTTCAAAATCATCTCCTTCGGTTTCAATTTCTCCACCGAATCCTGTGAATTTTCCTGATACATTACTAATCATCATGTGTTTTACTTTAAATCCCAGTTCTGTGTGAGCAGGGTCAATTGTCCATTTTGTCATAACTTTAGTTTATTAGTTTTTTAGTTTATTGGTTTGTTAGTTTTATGATTTTGTTGCATGAGATTTATCTTACGGGACTATAAGTTAATGCTTTTGTTTAATCTATTTTAAGAGTGTAGGAGGCAAAACTCAAGCAGCCATGGGTACTTCCATGATCAGCAGTTGCGACTTCCCGTTGTTTTTGATGGTAATTTTGTTGGTGTCCCAGATGCCCATACCATCGCGGGTATTTAATTGTTGACCATCAATATCCACATCTCCATCAAGAACAAAAACATAAATTCCATTTCCAGATTTTTTCAAAGTGTACTCAATTGATAATTCCTTGTCAAAATTTCCCATGTGGAACCAGGCATCCTGGTGAATCCATACACCTTCATCGTTTGGATTGGGTGATAAGATTTGTTGAAATTTATTTTTTCGATCAGCTGGATTTAAGGTGATTTGATCGTAACGAGGTGTAACATTCTTCTTATTTGGGAACAACCAAATTTGAAGAAATTTTACCGGTTGATCTTCATTTTTATTGTATTCGCTGTGTTTTATACCAGTGCCTGCACTCATCACCTGAATGTCGCCCTCTTTTATGGTTGTACTATTTCCCATACTATCTTTATGTTCAAGATCACCTTCAAGTGGAATAGAAATTATTTCCATATTATCGTGCGGATGAGTTCCAAAACCCATACCTGCATCAACACGATCGTCGTTGAGAACCCTTAATACACCAAAGTGCATTCTTTCAGGATTATGATAATTTGCAAAACTAAATGTGTGATGACTATCCAGCCAACCGTGATTTGCATGTCCCCGTGAATTTGCTTTGTGAATTACTTTATTTGCCATAATTTTAGAATTTGTATTGGGTAAATGATTGAATCCAATATTTTCCGGAGCGCTCATCGGCTCCAGTTCTCTAAGTTCATCAATGTTATTTGCAATTACTCCACCTGCTGATGTCGCTGCTATGAAGGCACCAGTGCCAAACAGTCCTTTTTTTAAAAAGTTTTTACGATCCATGATGTTTGAATTTCAATAATACAAAGGTATGGCGAGTAGGAGGTTGCTTCCAATAAGGTAGGTTAAGAAATGGACTTAATATAGATTAAGTGTTTTTAGTAGGAAAGGTGATTTTCTTCAGGGTTAAAGCCTGTTTTATGCAATTTTTTAACTCCGCTCAGAAGGATGGAGTTATGCAAAAACCCTTCTTAAAAGTTAGAGTTCTGCTAAAATTATTTTCCTTTTAAAAAGTCACGTCTAAGTTTACTTAAAAATTCTGGAGTTACACCAATGTAAGAGGCGATTTGTTTTTGGGCAACAGACTTGATAAGTGTTGGATAACTTTTACAAAAATTTTTATAGCGTTGTTCAGCTGTTAGGCTCATATTATCTAACAATCGTTGTTGATTGGCGACTAAAGATTTTTCGGTGATGATTCTGAAAAACCTTTCAAATTTTGGGATATCCTCAAATAATTTTTCCTGTTCATGTATAGGTAAAAGTAACACTTCCGAATCTTCCAAAGCATCAATATTTAAATAGCCGGGTTGTTGTGTGATTAAGCTGTACATGTCAGCAATCCACCAGTCTGAAGGAGCGAATTGCAAGATATGTTCAAACCCATTTTTATCAATAATATAACTTCGCAAACAACCACTAATTACAAATGCTACATAACGAGAAACTTCATTTTCATGCAATAGAAATTGCTTTTTTCGGATCTTTTTAGTTTGGAGCAGTTTGATGAATTGATTTTGTTCCTTGGCAGTGAGCAATATGTGCCGGGAAATATTAAGTAGGATAGATTCGGTTTTCATAAGGATGATCAGTCAAATATAAGTATTTAGACCCAAACAAATAATTGAATTTTAATTGGGTATTGTTAATTTACCTTATCCTTCACCAGAATTTTATACCCTCCTTTAAGATCATAAACCCATTTAAATCCCATTTTCTTTAGCTTACGAGCAGCGATTGGACTACGATGACATGTTTGGCAATATACAAAAATCGGAATTTGACGATCAAATTTTTTCACTTTATTTCTAAAATTAAAATTGAGGAGGCTAATATTCATCGCTCCATTAATGTGCGACGAGGAGAACTCTTTTGCGGTCCTCACATCCACAAGATTGTTCACAGGCGTATTGTCAATCGCTAACAGATATTTGTCAGAATCAAGTTTTTGATATCTGAAATCAGCGCTATTTTTTACATTAAAACATCCCGAACACACTAAAGTGAAAGAGAATAAAATAAGTATAGAAGAGCCTTTAACCATATTTCAATTTAACTTCTTTACAGATTACTAATTCAATCAAGAATAAAATCCGCAGGCGTAATGGGCACACCTGATTCAATTCTATCAATCAGATTTTTAAAAGTATGTAAGGGTCCTTCAGCAATTGTTAGGTTTACAATCCAAGCGGGGACAGCCCCACCGGGTTCAATAACAAAAAAGTATTCCACTTTCACCAAATTTTGTCCAATAGGTGTCATAATCCATTTTGCATACGATTTTTTTATTCTTACAAAATTATCATCTTCAGGGAAATAATCGTGCTCATTAATAGCTTCCATCATCATAACTTTGGTAACCATATCTTGTGTAAGTTTTAAACGAGCCACCAAATCGCGGTCAGAAACCGGCCACGGGACATCATATTGAGCACGATAAATTACCTCAGTGGCACTAATCTGTTTTAGCTTTTCGGAAATGGTTAATTTATATTGCCATTTTGAATAATTATCTACATCCATTAAAAGTCCGGCTAATATGGAGGGTTTGGTTTTAATATTAAAAATAGCCTTTATTGATTTCAAATGAGAGTCATTTGTTTTGCAAGTATAAATTGAAATTCCATCTTTAAAGGTGTGTAATTCACAATCGGATTGACAAAATCCACAATTCATGAATAAAAAAAATAGTATGGTAAAAAATATTCCCCTATGATTTCTCATACTAAATCTATAATTACATTTATGGGTATATCTTTCCGGAATGAGAAGTTTACTTTTCTGTCAATAACCGAATCGCAGCCATCGGATCCTCCACTTCGATAATGAGTGAACGAAATTCCTCATCTTTCAATTCTACAATGATACAATTGTCTTCATTTACCACATCCCAAAAATTCTTACTACCATCGAGGTAATAGGTACCTGCGGTGATCAAAAAGGGAGCATAGGTGCCGGGGAACCGAAGGCCTTTCCAGTCATTGAGCTTTTCCAGGTCTTGATAAGCTCTTACAATATTTTCCTCCGCCACCTCCAATTGGCTTTTAAACGACCAGAGTTTGTGTAATCCTTTTACTTCAAAAAGAAACTTATTATTATGTTTTGTTATGGAAACCATACTATATGACTAATTAAATATGAGTGTATTTTCCAAAAATACAAAAAAATGACAAACCATTCGCTCTTCAGAACGGCTTTTTGGCAATTATTAAATCGTTCACCTCCCCTACTCTTTCCAGCACATTCACCTTTAAATTAAGTTCAGTAAAACCATTTTTGAGGTTCTCAAAAGTAGTTTTTCCTATGGTTTCCCTTAAGGTATTATACAATATAGAACCGCCTGGGTTCAGATGTGCATTCAGAATTTGAACAAAATCAACAGTGGTGAAAATATGAGGGATGGTGTCAATTACAAAAAGATCAACAATTATGATGTCATAGGTCGAAGTACAACTTTGCATAAACACCGATGCATCAGATTCAACTATGGAGATTCCGGAATAACGGTCAAGGCCGAATTCGGAAGAGGCGATGGAAATCACCTCCGGGTCGATATCCACCAACTCTATAAAAGCTTGGGAAGAAAAGTCTTTACGGATGGTTTCTACTACCGACCCACCACCCATTCCAAGCACCAAAACAGTCCCGGCAGAATGGTCGAACCCTATTTTTAGAAGTCCGGTTTTAAGCACGGCCTGCAATGCCCCATAGGAGTAATTGGTCGTTTTGGTATCGAGGATCTTCTTCCCATTAACCAGATTGATCTCCAGAGTACCATTAATTTTAGAGACATATTCCTTCACTTTAACAGGGAAAAAATAGCTCAGGAATTTTTTCATTGCGTTTTGTTGTCACTTATATAATGAATGGCAGGAGTATAATAAGGTGTTTTCGCTTCCAAAATATAGTTTCCTTCCAGCGAAAGTAGGTTAATATTGTATAGAAAAAATGAAATCAGGTTGAAATTACCCTCTAAAGAGCAACAAAAATTGATATAATTTTAAGGATTTCTATAGTGAAAACCGAGGCCGGACGTAATTTTCTCATAGGTAAAAGACACCTTTAAGGAATTAAATACACATTACTTATTAACAACCGGCAGACGAAAAACCGAAAATTTCCATTCTTAAGCTTCGAAAAAAACAAACTTTTTCATAGGGAAGGGTGTACCCTGGGACAAAACGGCAAAGAGCAAAAAAATCATTTTTCTAAAAAGTAAAAAACCTTTGTTTCCCTCGTAAAATGGGCTTTTCAAGGGCATAGGGCAGAAATTCAAATCTAGGATAAAGTTATAATTTTAGTATGAATAAAATCTAAAAAAGGATCGTTTTAACCTATGGGAACCTTCTTTTATTTTCATAGGAAATCCGGCTGCATCCATTGTTCAAAATATTTTTATCAAATTGTTAAATCAATTAATTTATTGTGTTACTTCGCTCTATAAAATCAAAATAAAAATCTACAGTAATGGCTACAAAAGCAAAGAAAAAAGCTCCGGCTAAAAAAGCAGCTCCTAAAAAGGCAGCAGCTAAGAAAGCAGCTCCTAAAAAAGCGGCTAAAAAAGCAGCTCCTAAAAAAGCAGCAGCTAAAAAAGCAGCTCCAAAAAAAGCAGCAGCTCCTAAGAAAGCAGCAGCTAAAAAAGCAGCTCCAAAAGTAAAGCGCAAGCCAAATGCAGCTTTCATGAAAGAGATGAACATTGGTGCAGCCCTGCAACCAATCGTTGGCAGCAAACCTCTGCCACGTACTGAAGTTACTAAAAAACTTTGGGCGTACATCAAAAAGAACAACCTACAGGATCCAAAAGAGCGTAGAAACATCAACGCTGACGAAAACCTGAAGAAAGTGTTCAACGGCAAAAAAACCGTTAGCATGTTCGAAATGACAAAGCTGATCAGCAAGCACCTTTCTTAATTGCTGTAAGTATTGAAAAAAGGCTGTTCCGGTTCGGAGCAGCCTTTTTTATTTGCCTTTATTTTCCTCCAGCCTCCTTGCCCTCCTTCAATAATGATTAGCAAGTTTGTCAGGCGAACCTGAATATCCAACCTGCCAAATGATTTTTTGGCACCTAGTGCGCTATGTTTCGAGCAATAACTCCTTTCCAGGAATCTGGCGAAGGGTATGGATCATTAAAAAATAAATTGACTTTGATGAGATATTTTTCGATTGTTTTTTCAAAGAAAAATCAACTATTATATTTCACTTACGATCCTTAATTCTAAAATTTCACTACTTCACCAGGCAGAATTGCCCATCCTTCCCCCAAAAAAAGCATATTTAAAGGAAACTGCGACAACAATGAGACAAAAAAAATGCGCCGTGAAAATTAATTCAGGGCGCATTTTGTTGGTGGCAGTTGACTTTATACAGTCAATTTTACTCGCACTGCACTGATGCCTTTTGGGCCCATTTCAGTTTCAAAAGTCACTTTATCATTTTCTTTAATAGGACCTTCGAGGTTATTGATGTGAACAAAAATTCCTTCTTGAGTTTCAAGGTCTTTTATAAAACCATACCCTTTTGATTCATTAAAGAAGGTTACGGTTCCTTTACGGATCAAATCGGCAGGGTCCATATCTTCCTGACGCATGATACTTATTTGAATATCTTCAGATTTGATCACTTTTTTGCGAGTTGGGTCGGGTGGTGTGGAGGTAATCATACCATTTTCATCCACGTAAGCAAGCATATCTTCAAAGCTTTTTCCTTTATCGGAATTGGCTTTACGCTCCTCTTTTTTAAGCTGCTTGTCCTGTCTTTTCTTCAGCTTTTTTTTATCTTTTTCCTTTTTACTAAATGTTTCCTGCGACCGGCCCATAGTTCCTTTTTAATTGTTGTTTTTTTACAGCGATAACGAAAAGCTGTTATTGTTTAATTATGACTACAAAAGTAAGCAATTATTTCGAAAATAATCAACCCCTTCCCATAAGGAAAACTACTAAAAAGAGCTAAAAAGGCAAAAAAAGTGGGTTTTTTCGATTTCCGCAGATAAAAACAGCCATTCTAAATTGCAAAAAACAGCAAAACCAGAACTATAAGTGCGGGTACTGCCTGGACAAAGAATATTTTACGGGAGGCGGTTAGTGCTCCATAAATTCCGGCTACAGTAATACAGGTTAGGAAAAAAATGGCTACATTCCATTTCCATATCGGATCGGAGATAAAGAACGTCCAGACAAGTCCGGCTGCTAAAAACCCATTGTACAAACCTTGATTTGCGGCCATCACTTTAGTAGGTTTAAACATTTCACCGGGCAAGGCGCCTTTAAAAATTTTTCTTCCGCGGGTTTCCCAAGCGAACATTTCGAGCCATAATATGTAGAGATGTTCGAAGGCGATGAAGCCTATTAGTATTTTTACGATAAGAATCATAATTAAAAGTTAAAGTTAATACTAAAATTTAATAAACCTACTTTTTGAATAAATAGAAATTTAGAATTTATTACAGGAATAAACGTGAGGTATGATTGACGTGAACTTTAAATTAATTACTCCACCGATAAGCAGGTCCGGATGTTGCATTTCATTAATAAAATAAACTACATTAAGGAACATTAATTTATACTTGCAATATGCACTTCCACATGGTGTTCTAAACCATCATCTTTAAGCAGTATAGAATCTCCTTCACCTGAAAAGGAATCCATTTTCCATTTCGAAGAATTAGAATTCATCAACTGGAAAATTTCTATTATGTAGGTTGACTTTCCATAGCGATAACTTATTGAAACCGATGGCCACTCAATGGGAAAACAAGGTTTAAATGATAACTGATCCGTTTGCAATTTCATTCCTAGCAATGATTCAGTTATGAACTGATACATCCAACCTGATGATCCGGTATACCATGTCCAGCCACCCATTCCTTGATGCGATTCATTTGCATATACATCGGCAGCCATTACATAAGGTTCCACTTTATAAATGTTCATAGACTCCGTATCGAAGGAATGACTTAATGGCTGAATCATATTAAATAATTCCCAAACTTTTTCACGATCACCAAGTTCAGCAAATGCCATCAAAGCCCAGATGGCAGCATGAGAATATTGTCCTCCATTTTCCCTCACACCTGGAACATATCCTTTTATGTACCCCGGGTTAAGTTCTTCTTTATCGAAAGGAGGGTCAAGCAGCTGAATAATATTCAAATTGCTTTTAACAAGATGTTTATCGAGCGAAGTCATGGCAATTTGTTGACGTTTAAAATTTGCAGCACCGGACAATACAGACCAACTTTGTGAAATAGCATCAATTTTACATTCTTTATTTTGATGAGAACCTAGTGGAGTACCATCATCAAAAAAAGCACGAAGATACCATTGACCATCCCAACTAGATAATTCGATGTTTTCTTGTAGAGATTTAGCTTCATTTATACAAATATTGCTAAAGTTCGAATCATTTTTGTTAGTTGCAATTTCAGTAAATTTCAATAACACATCGTATAAAAAAAATGCCAGCCAAACACTTTCGCCCATTCCCTTATTACCCACTCTATCCATTCCATCATTCCAATCGCCGGAGCCAATTAGTGGCAATCCATGAGATCCAAATTGCAAACTACGCCTTATAGCACGAACGCAATGTTCATACAAAGTCCCTTTAAAATTTCCGTTCACCGGTAAATCATATAAGGAATCCTCACCATGCAGCAATAATCTACTTTCAAGAAATCCGATTTCAATATCTAAAATAGCATTGTCACCGGTAGTTTTAATATATCTCGCAACCACAAAAGGTAACCACAAAAGATCATCCGAGCATCGGGTTCGTACACCTCTGCCTTCGGGCGGATGCCACCAATGTTGAACATCGCCTTCTGCAAACTGTCGTGATGCACTTAAAAGAATTTGCGACTTAACCATCTCTGGCCGTATATGCAAAAGCGACAATACATCTTGTAATTGATCTCTGAATCCAAATGCACCACCGGATTGATAAAAACCACTACGTGCATAAATTCTGCAAGCGATTGTCTGATAATTTAGCCATCCATTTGCCAAAATATTTAGTGAACTGTTAGGAGTATTAACTTGTAACTTGCCGGTTATTTCATTCCAATACTCCTTAACATCGGCAAAAGATTGCTGAACAAATTCGGAATTATTAAATTTAAGAATCAATTCATTTGCTGCTTGTGTATTGGATTCATTTCCCATTTGAAATGTAATTACCTTTTCGGCTCCATTTAACAAATCAAATTTTACTTGCAAAGCAGCGCAAATATCCATGCCGGCACCGCTTTTTCCTGAGAGACGTATTCTTTGAAGTGCCTCCGGATTACTTAAATTTCCATTCCTGCCAATAAATTCTGATCTGTCGGTGGTAAAACCGGCTTTAACATCATCTACCTTAAAAAATGTTACCCGATCGGAGAAGGCGGAATTGTAACGGTTTCGAAAAAGTAACGCACCACTACCCGGATCACGTTCCGAAAGTATATGCATTCCGGTTTTAGATCGAACATCTCCCAAAATCATTTCTAAAAATCCGATTGCAGATAATTTTCTTTCGCGACCTGAATAGTTTTTTATTTTTATTGTGACAAATTTGATCGGTAATTTTTTATCTACAAAAACATTCATTTCTGAAGAAATACCACTTTCAAAATGTTCAAAATTGGAATATCCAAATCCATGCGTGATTATGTAAGGAGAATTTCCCCGTATCGGAAATGGTGATGGCGACCAAACAATTCCCGTTTCCTCATCACGAATATAAAATGCTTCACCTCCACCATCACTAACCGGATCATTACTCCATGGAGTAAGTCGATATTCATGTGCATTAACAGCCCAGGTGTATGCAGAACCGCTTTCGGAAACTACGCTTCCAAAATCAGGATTAGCAATTACATTTACCCATGGAGAAGGAGTAGTTTGATTAGTATCGATTTTTATTTTATACTCTCGGCCATCAGGAGTAAATCCTCCAATTCCATTAAAATATAACAAATTATCAGGCAATGAAAGTGATGTTTGAACTTCTTCATATTGATGTGGTTTGCTTTCCAATTGCGGTGGAAGCACTTTTTCAACAGTGTGTTTATTAATCTGTTCCTCCAGTGTCCCTTTAGCATCACTAATTATAACTCTTGCAACACTTTCAAAAAGGATACGATCCTCCTGCGATATTTGATCGTACGATTTCACAAAAATATCACCTACTTTACCAAATACGAAACTGCTGGCAGCCTTTTCACTTATGAGACCTAATATTTGATCCTGTAATTCTTGTCTGTAAGATCCATGATCCTGATTCAAAATTACCAGATCCACCGCCAGACCTTTCAATCGCCAATATCCATGAGCTTGTATCATTTGTCTTACTATTTCCATATTTTCTGAATTAAAAATATGAAGTAAAACAATTGGAAGATCACCTGAAACCGAATGGCTCCACAATCCGGACTGCCCTTTGAAATTATTTCGTATAACGGCTGATTCTATACGCAGTGCAGGGTTCATATAGATTATTGAAGAGGCTAATCTGTCGTATAATTGTGCATCCGCCTCATTAGCATTTATTTGTCTTAATAAAACCTGACTATGAGTCCATGCAAGTTCAAATGCCCGTCTTTTAAGGTGCTTGTCGCGATATTTATGCATGAGGGTTTCACATACCTCTTTAGTTTCGCCAATTCCATAAATTAGATCAATTGTAGCTGTTTGGTTGGGTTTTATACTCACCCTATACTTTATAGCCATAATAGGATCTAAAACAGAGCCTTGCTTGCCTGACAACTCATCTTGATTAATTGCCTGAGGATTTGTAAGTGAATTCCCTCTTCCTACAAATTGTTTTCTATCTGTTTCAAAAGAGATCGCTTCAACCGTAGATCCATGAACATCCATATGATGAAACATCCAAGGAGGTTTTTCTTCTTCTGAACGAGGGCGACGCGTACAAAAAATTGATTTCTGTTCAGTTAATATTTCCGTTTGCACAAACAGATTACTGAAAGCAGGGTGTGATTCATCGGAAGCTTGACTTGCCATTACCACCTCTGCGTAACTGGTAAATTCTAACACTTTAGCTGTTGTATTCCTGTTCGTAATACGTAATCTTCTCATTTCCGTATCATCTTCGGGAGAAATTACAATTTCTGTTTTTGTTTCAATTCCATAATCAATTCTACGAAATTCGGCTTTACCTTGAGTAAAAACAACTTCATAAACTTTAGCAGGATGCAAAGTAGGTTGATAGGTATTTGACCAAATTTTTCCGGTTGCAACATCCTTTATGTAACAAAAAATTCCATGGTTGTCTTTTGTGGTATCTTCTCTCCACCTAACAACAGCAATTTCTTTCCATTTACTATATCCACTTCCGGCATTAGTTATCACAACCTGATACCGTCCATTACTTAAAAGCTGTAGCTCAGGAATTGCAGTGTTGGGGGTATTAATTACTCTGATCTTCGAATCGCTGGTATGCTGGTGAGTTTCAATAAGATCATTTGTGTGTGCGTAAAAAATTGTAGCGCGTGGAATTCTTTCTTGCAACAATAAAAGTGTAGACTGAAATCGAAGTTCTTCAACAAATCTTTCTTGCATACGTTTTTTTTGTAAAAAGTAGGCAAGTGATAAAAGTCCCATTCCCTGATGATGCACCATATAAGATTGAACGATGCTGTATTCTTTTCCTCTGGGTAATCGATTTTTTGTGTAATCAATAGCTTCATAGAATCCAAATGCTCCTTCAAATCCTTTCAAGGACATTAATTGCAAATTATCACATGCTTTGACAGGAGAAATCATCAAAGCAAGCATGGAGGCATAAGGCGCGATTACCAGATCATCTTCCAAGCCCCGTTTTAAACCGAGTCCAGGCACTCCAAAGGCCCGGTATTGATAATTCAAATTTGCATCAGTAGTATTATAACCAGATTCCGAGATTCCCCATGGAACATTTTGTTGTAATCCATAATCAATTTGGCGTTTTACTGCTGCTTTGGAAGTTTGAAACAGCAACGTATTTTCATACGACGGCATTATCAACTGAGGCATGAGATATTCGAACATAGAGCCACTCCAAGATAATAAAATAGGGTCACCTCCCGTATTGGTTAAAAGTCGACCTAGAGCAAACCAACTCTCCTGAGGAATTTTCCCCTGAGCTATTGCAACAAATACTCCCAGCCTGGCTTCAGAAGCAAGCAAATCGTAGTAACTGTTGTCGTTTCGTTGCTCATCAACATTATATCCAATTCTAAAAAGGCTTGTTGTATTATCAAACAAAAAGTCATATTCTATATCACTCAACTGTTCGCAATAAACTGCAAGTACTTCAATTTTTTGTAAAAATTCTCTATTATAAGAATTGCCTTGAGACAATAAAATTCGTAATGTTGCTAACCATTTCTTATGCTCCGGAATTTGTTCCTGCTGTTCATATGAATTTAGAACGGGCAGTAACTTTTCGGAATAATCATGAAGCTCCCGAATAGTAGGAATTTTGTTTAAAATTTGTAATTCAGCAAAATGTTCAGGTACCGGAAGTATGTCGACCCATGGAATAATTTGCTTCAGAAATTCTTTTGTATCCAGAATTTGCCTTGCCAATATTTTATCCCACTTAGATTTTTTTGACTCAACAAATTTCAGATTATCGGGTGTAGACGGTTTTTCAGGTATTACATTTAGTTCTATGAGTTGGTTCAACAATGTTTTAATTTCATTCAAAGAAAGAGAATCAGAAATTCCATCTTCGATTAATGCAACAATTTTTTCAGCCGAATCATCATAATAATCATTAGAAAAATCACGAACAATCCATGCAGTGGTTCTTAATCCTTCAAAATTACTTTTTGAAATGATCAGTTGATCCGGCAATGAGAGAAGACTTTGACGAAACGTTAGTAAATGACCCACAAGATTTCCGCTATCTACAGTAGAAATATACCTCGGATTAAGGGGAGATAATGTTAGCGTATCATACCAATTATAAAAATGGCCTTTATAGCGTTCCAGCTTTAACATGGATTGCATTGAATTCTCGCACCGTGAAATAAGCTCGCCGGAAGTTATGTATCCAAAATCATAAGCGGATAAATTAGATAGCAAATTAAGTCCTAGATTAGTTGGAGAGGTACGATAAGCTACAATTGCAACAGGGTGTTCCTGATAATTATCGGGTGGTAACCAATTTCCCTCTTCGTTAACAAATTGCTCAAAAAAGGACCATGTTTTTCGAGCAATTTTATTAAGAAATGCCATTTGATCTTGAGGCAATTCAATAACATCATCTTCTTCGGGCATACTTAAATACCATGCGAATAAAGGTGCAAGCATCCATATCACAAGCAAAGGTGCTGCAGAATAGAAAGCCAAAGGGTTATAAAAATAAATCAAAGTGATAAGAAAAAATACCATAAATGGAGCAATGAACATTTGCAAATAAAATTCTCCAAGACTCATTTGTTTTTTAAAAGCAGCGGAACCCGAGGGAGTCCATTCTAACAGCTTTTTCCCGGAAACTAACATACGCCAGTTTGTTCGTATTATGGCTTCAGTATATATATACACCTGATATGGAAGCACGGCTAATTCAAATACAAAGCGCATTAACACATCCCATGTAGAAAGTGATACCTCTGTGAAATGCGATTGGATAGAAACTTCAGGGGGCTTACTAAACAGTCGCCAAATGGAAGAAATTAAAATAGGCACGAGTACAACTCCCGTAACGGCGAGAGTCCAGAACCAAGGCAAAGGCAAAATCGTCCAACCCAAAATCAAAAGTGATAATAACGAAGCCGGAAATAAACTTCGTCGTAAGTTGTCAAAAATTTTCCAGCGGGATAAAGTCGAGAGATTATTTTTAATAATTTTCCCATTCCCATCAGTAACAAAAGGTAACATCCACGCTCCCACTTGCCAGTCGCCTCGTATCCATCGATGGTGTCGTTTCACATCAACTATATAATGAGTAGGACTTTCTTCATACAACATTACATCACTTACCAAACCTGCGCGGGTATAACAACCTTCGAGCAAATCGTGACTTAAAATACGATTTTCGGGTAGCACTTGATGAATGGCTTTTTCAAATATTGCCACATCATAAATTCCTTTCCCAATAAAAGAACCTTCATCAAAAAGATCTTGATAAACATCGGAAGAAGCTCGAGTATATGGATCAATGCCAGCAACATTTCCCTGGATGCGTAAATATAACGAAGTAGCACTTTTAGGAATGCTTGAGGCTACACGAGGTTGTAAAATTCCATAACCTGATATTACACGTTTTTTAACACTACTGTAGATAGCAGTGTTAAGAGGATGGGCCATAGTAGCAATAAATTTCCATGCAGCTTCGCGTGGAATTTGCGTATCTGTATCGAGTGTAATTACATATTTTACTTTGTGTAAAACTGAAATATTTCCAACAACCGAAGAAAACTGATTAGAACTTTTGTTCAGAATTAACGCATTTAAAGCCGCAAGTTTCCCTCTTTTTCTTTCATAACCCATCCATTTATTTTCACTTCTATTCCACATTCTTGATCTATGAAAAAGGTAAAATATATCATTTTCCGGATGTTTATACTTTTCATTCAGTGCAATTATTCTGCTTTTTACAAGATGTAATAGCTCATCGTCATTGGGCATAACTTCACTATCGGCATCTAAAAAGTCGGTTAGTAAACCATAATAAAGATTTTCTTCTCTATTTGCCAGAAATCTAATTTCCAAACCTTCAATCAATTCTTCTATACTTTGCTTTCCGGAAAGCATGCTAGGGACAACAACAAGAGTTCGGTATTCATTTGGGATTCCTTCTGAAAAATCCATTCGTGGAAGAATTTTCGGGCTTACCCAAATAGTAGATAACCAATTTGCCAGTGATACGGCCAGATGAGCAGAAACAGATATGGCCAACAATGCAACAAGAAATAACATTTTCCAACCATAGGTTCCAAATTGCCACAATACATAAAACATTCCTGCTGCAATAATTATTGTCAATAGTTTAATGGCAGTGAGATAAATAAATACAGGCCTACGAATTGTCCATTTCTTAAAAGTTTGCCAAAAGGTAAACTTCCTTTTCGAAGCTTTTTCTGTTTGTTTCAAACCTTTATCAATCAAATAATATCCTACATGTTCCTTTCGTAAAGAATCTGTATCAGGGCTTTTGAATTGATTTGCTAATTTGACAGCAATGTGTGCAACTTCCGATTCTGAAAGCTTACTTGACTTGGAAATTGCTTCTACAACATGACGATAGCGATCACGTGTATCAAAATCCATGAGTACATAAATTCCGGATTTATCAAGTCTTAATATTTTTTCGACTTCACTTTGTGATTCCACAAATTCTCTCCAGTTAGTAGCACCCAGGAATCGCAAAGTTCCAATACTATTACTCACAGAAACTTGATCTGCTGCTTGCTTCTGATTTTCTTGCCAAACCAAATCGTTACTATTGATTCCCGTTTCGGCAAGTTGTTGCTCCATCCAACTCAGCGGCAGGGCTAAAGCAGGACCCTTACCTTGTAATTTTCTAACAAATCCAGAAACGAAAGAACTATCGAGAACTGGTTTGGATAATGCCATATCAGCGATAGTGAGAATTAAATCTCCCGGTTTTTCCTTTATTGTTTTCATCATTCGATCGGCCCAGTAATCGGCCAAATTATGATCAATCAAGTCTAATGCAATCTTTCCTGAAACCCTTCGCAGATTTTCAATTACAGCTAACCGAAGCATGATTGGTATTGCCCACAATTCTCCTAATGTTAAAATTGTATGAGTTTGATAGGCTGCTATGAAACTACTTAGACTTCGAAAATCAACTCGTCCATCACTATGAGAAATAATTTCTAAAACGATGTCATAAACACGTGGCATCCCTGCAGCAAGTTTATTCGCGAGGTAAGGTAAGTCTTCACTATAACCTTTAGGTAAATGCTTTCTTGCAATTAAAATTTGTTCTTCAATAAGATAAAAATTGTCCAGGAGCCATTCTGCTCCGGGCGTAATTGGTTGACCTGAACGAATACTTTCAGCGAGAAGATCGCGAACTTTTAATAAAGTTGTTTCATTTTCTCCCAACCGCTTCAATAAAGAATCTGAAACATTTCGTTTTAGTAATTTATGTGAACCCGCAACAACCTTAGCATGTTGCTCCATTTGAGCAGAACTAAATAATTCAGAGCGAAAAGGCTCCGCATGTCCTAATTTAGGGACAATTACATTTCCTTGAAAATATGCACGTAAAGGTGACAAGATATCGAAAACAGTACTGGTGCTAACTTTCATAAATTGCTGATATAACTTTTAAATATTCGTTTACTCCATGTGCTTTCTAAAACTAAAATCAAAGATAAAATCATTTTCGTGCTTATATCTTAAACAAATATGCCGACAAATATAAAGCCAATAGAAAAGGATGCATAACATCCTGAACCCTCCTGACCGATTTCAAAAATAATACAATCAAATCCATGATTAATGTCAATTTGCACCGGCTTAACACTTTAAAGGAAATTTAAAGACTAAAACAGCTTCCTCCCATAGAATTCTTCTAAATTACTGAAAATAATTCGACTTTATACTTTTTAAGGATAAGAAACAACCTTTGGAGCGATTCGGCTTGTGCAAATAAATTGGACTTGAAACTTAAAATAACCTTGCGATTTATTCGGCTGTGTGATTCAAAATTCCCGATTTAGGGCAAAAAATACACAATGATTGAGATTTTAAAAAACCTTTTCTTTTTTATGGAGCACGAAAACTTAAAAGGGCCGCAGCATGGAGCGGTGACTTTGTATTGTTGCAATAAGTGAAAATTGAATGCTTTATCCCGTTTTCACAATCTTCTCCGTCACCATTCCTTTCAACGTATGAATCCTTAAAATATACACCCCAGCAGGCATGTTTTCAAGAGGTATTTCAACACTCATTTTTGCATGAATTGTTTTTTCGTACCACCTTCTTCCATTCATGTCAATCAAATCCATTTTGTAATCTCTTCCGCAAATTAATCCAGAGGCGTTTATGTTGATGTTTTTTGATGTTGGATTCGGATAAGCCAGAATTTTAACTTTTGAATCATCATATTCATCGAGACTGACAGGGCAACGAAAATCACTCTCAATTAAATCAACCTGATAAGTAGTTTGAAAAGAATCTACCAAAGAATAATTAAAATTAGTATAAATCATCACTTTCCCATTCAGAGCACTTTCAACAACGCCATGCATATATGAATAGTAGGAGAAGCCACCGCCACCGGCATAAATTAATTTGTGAAATCGAACTCCTAAATCATATACCGCATACTGCTGCATATTATAAGGATCATACTTATAGATATGAGTATCGAAATTGTTTCCTACTGAATCCTTTTCGGGTTGAAAATGAAAGTAACTACCATCATAATCAAAGGCATGTGCACCTGAGTAAGAATAAATTGTGGAGGCAGTAATGGAATTATTTTGTAGATTGTATTTTGTCATATTCAATATAGAATCACCTGGTTGCGACGCAAGATATATCAATTGCCAGCTTGCAACTAGTAAAGAAATCGGGTTATCCGCCATTGGTCCCAAAATAGTATCTGCTAACGTAGTCATCGTATTAGTATCAAATACTTTTAATCGAATGTCATTATTCCCATCAATACCAACAACAGCCAAATAAATATAATTTACATCAATAAATTTGGGAGTCATTGCAATGTTCATAGAAATAATAGGTGAATTTGAAAGGGTGTCAAACACCAATAAGTTATTAGTGAATGGCGTCTCTCTTATCACATACAAACGGTTAGGATTAGCATCAATACCTGAAATGCTGTCGATAAGAAAGGTGTCACGTGGTACAATGATTGGATCGCAATATGATAATGGGAAAGAACTATAAAATGATAGTAGTACATGGTCTCCTGCGACATATAATAATTTCTGTCGGTCGGGGTTGGGAGAATCATCGGTTACATCAAAATATTTTACTCTGTCCAGCACCTGAAGTGAATCGACATGTGCATAATTGGAAGAATACACACAACCGGCATTGCCTAAGGTAGGAGGGATTCCCGAGGTAGAGGGGTCATTGCTGATCACATATTGGCCGTAATAATCACATACATTGCTTACTTGAAGGTTTAGTTTTTGAGTACCCGGTTGAGTTTGCGCTTGGCACAAAAAAGAGTATGATACAAGTAGGACTATTACTACTGAACGTAAATTTGTAATTGATTTCATGACTTTGTGTTTAAGAAAGTTAAAATTAAGATAAATAAACTTCAATACCAAGTTTAATAACTTTTAGGCGGAGAGACTAACTTAATCCATAGGGTTATGATTCGACCAATTATTTAGAAGCTTGTAAATGCTTACATTAATATGTGAGTAGTTATAAACCCGATACGGCCTCAAATTAAAGACACTCTCTAATGCACTGATTGTTTAGTCTCTTTTAACAAATTTTCTAACTTCCTTGTGGGTATTTACAAAGTATTTGATAGCATTTAAAATCTATCAGCACTCACTTGGTTGAAAAAGCAATATCAATAAAAGCCTTACATATCAACTCCTTTTCACCGGTGCCAGATTTTAAATAGTATCCAAAGATATAATAAAATGAACGAGTACAACTGTCAATCAAAACTATGAAACAAAGAACTTATATTATTGATACTAAATATTTTAATAGATATAGATGACTGCTCTAATTCGTTTTTTTATAATTTAAAATAGCCCAACCATTAAAAAAGAGAGCGAAAAATAACATAACAACGAAGTGTTTTCGAATATCCATAAAGCCACTACCTTTAAGCACAATCATACGAATTACTTCAATAAAATAAGTAACGGGATTACATTTTGCAATAAACTTTGCCCATTCCGGCATGCTCTCAATTGGGGTGAACAAACCACTCATCAATAAAAATATCATCATAAAGAAAAAGGCAACAGACATAGCTTGTTGTTGTGTATCGGAATAAGTAGAAAGCAACAAACCAAATCCTAGTAGTGCAATTAAATATAGTCCAAGAAAACTATAAAGCAATAGAATGCTGCCTTGAGGAATGATGCCGTAAACCAATCTTCCAACAACAAAAAGTCCTACAGTAAACACAAAAATTCCAATAATCCAGAATGGAATCAATTTTCCGAGAATAAAAAGATGTTTTTTAATTGGGGTTACATTGATTTGTTCGATGGTTCCTACTTCTTTTTCACGAACAATATTCAAAGAGCACATATAAGCACCCACCATTGTAACCAGCACGGCCAATATTCCCGGCACCATAAAAAATTGATAATTCAAATACTTATTAAACCAATTCGATGCTGTTACTTCAATTGTAGGAGCTAGATTAAACCGTGTTGGTTGAATCCAATCAAGCCGAATTTCAGTATTATAGTCACCAATAATTTCACGTAAATAAGCTCCTCCTAAATTTGCTTTAGTACCATTTATTGCATTCACAGCGATAAATAAACTCTGTTGATTTTCACGAACGATATTCTTTTCAAAATCAGTCGGAATTTCCAATATCAAATCCGCTTCATCATCCTCTATTTTTTCAAAAGCTTTCTTAAAAGTTGAAGTTTGACCAGCTAACACAAAATAACCGGATGAAAGTATTTTATCTGTTAATTGCTTGGAATAAACAGAATGATCGTTGTCTACAATAGCAATATTTATATTTTTTACTTCATAATCAGCTGCCAATGGCATTACCAATAACTGAATTACCGGCATTGCAAAAATCATCGGCAACAACGACTTGTTTCTAAAAATCTGTTTAAACTCTTTCAAGAGCAAGAATTTCAATACCCTCATGATAGTCGAATTTTAAACTTTTTGAAGCTAACTGCCAGTAGAAATATAGTCATTCCAACTAAGATCAATGTTTCCTTCCAAATAGCAGAAAATCCGAGTCCTTTAATCATGATCGATTTCACAATAATATAATACCATTTAGCAGGAACTACGTTTGAAATTATCCGTAATCCTAAAGGCATATTCTCAATAGGAAACATGAAACCGGTGAGAAGCATGGTAGGAATCAACATACCCATCAGGGAAATTAACATCGCTGCTTGCTGAGAAGCTGTACTTGTAGAAATTAATAATCCCAAAGAAAGAGCAGTGATAATAAACAAACTACTTTCAGCATACAAGAGAATTAAACTTCCTGTTAAAGGCATTTCCAAAAGATAGATACTAAGCAATAAAATGATAGTTAAGTTTACAATTGATAATAAAAAATAAGGTACTGCTTTCGAAACAATCACCATAAATGGATGAAAAGGCGAGACTAATAAAATTTCCATTGTTCCATTTTCCTTTTCCCGAACAATAGAAACAGAAGTCATGAGAACACAAATTAGCAACAGAACTAAAGCCATCACACCGGGCACAAAATTTGTGGCTCCTTTCAATTCCGGATTATAGAGCATTCTAATTTCTGTATTTATTTGAAACGGTTGTGCAAGTCCTGAATTGCTCTCTAATTGATAGCTTCGAACAATAGTAGTAATGTAATTTGTGAGTGTAGATCCGGTGTTAGGATCGGAGGCATCGGCAATGATTTGAATTTGTGCTTTGTTAAAATGGTTTAATTCATTTTCAAAATTTGCCGGAAAAATGACTGCCAGTTTAATATCACCTTCTTTAAACGCATCTTCAATTTGTCTATGGCTCATCAATTGACGTCCAATTTCAAAATTTTTCGATGCTTCAATTTTATCAATAATTTGATGAGATGTGTTATCATTAGAATAATCACAAACCACAATTCTAGAATTCTTAATTTCATTGGTAAGTGCAAAGCCAAATAATAAAATTTGGGCAATAGGCATTCCAAAAAGCATAAGTAATGTTTTCCTATCACGAAAAACATGATAAAATTCCTTTCTTACAAAAACAGAAAATTGTTTCATACTAATTATTTAATCTGACGAACGTTTTGCACCTCTGGCTAATTCATAAAACACATCATCCATTGAATCGGCATTAAACTGTTGTTTTAGATTTCCAGGGCTATCAAGAGCTTTTATTATCCCATCAACCATCATTGAAATTCGATTACAATATTCAGCTTCATCCATATAATGAGTGGTAACAAAAACAGTAATTCCTCTATCAGCTGCTTCATAAATCAGATCCCAGAATTGTCTTCTGGTAACAGGATCAACACCACCTGTAGGTTCATCAAGGAAAACAATTTTTGGTTCATGCTGAATGGCTACAGAAAATGCTAATTTTTGCTTCCAGCCCAAGGGCAAAGAACCCACCAACTTTTTAACTTGATCTTGCAAACCCAATTGTTCAATCAACATTTCACTTTTTTCCTTGATTTGTTTGTTTGATAAGCCATAAATACCACCAAAAAATCTAATATTATCAATTACGGAGAGGTCTTCGTAGAGCGAAAACTTCTGACTCATGTAACCAATATTCTTTTTTATCGATTCAGTTTGTTTATAGACATCGAAACCTGCAATGGTTGCTTCTCCGGAAGTTGGAATTGACAATCCGCATAACATTCGCATGGCAGTTGTTTTACCTGCACCGTTAGCTCCTAAAAACCCAAATATTTCGCCTTTAAATACTTCAAACGAAATTTCACTGACAGCAGTAAAATCGCCAAAACGTTTGGTTAAATTTGTTGTACTAATTACTACTTCTCTCATTTTGTGTTTTCATTAAATCGATAAAACAATCTTCAATAGAAGGAGTAACGCTATTTAGCACAATATTTTGATGATTCTTGGCATTTAAAAAATGAAGTAATTGGTCTTTCTTATTTGTGTTGTTTTGAAAAGAAATATGATGAAATTCTCCAAATGCGTTACAGCTTTCAATAAATTCAAACGAACGTAAATCAGTTAATAATTTACTCATATGATTACTTTTGACGGCAAACAACTCATTGGAAAATTGCTTGATAATGTTTGCCGGTGTCTCAATTGACATCATCTTCCCAGATTGCATTAAAGCAATTCTTTCACAAAGAGTAGCTTCATCCATATAGGGAGTAGAAACCATGATAGTAATCCCTTGTTGTTTCAATCGTTTCAACATGTCCCAAAATTCTTTTCTAGAAACCGTATCTACTCCTGTAGTAGGTTCATCTAAAAACAAAATAGACGGGCGGTGAATAAGGGCACAGCACAGCGCCAATTTTTGCTTCATACCACCCGAAAGTTTTCCGGCACGACGGTCTTTGAAAGGTTCAATTTGGACATAAATATCTTTTATCAGATCATAATTCTCTTTGATTGTTGTATTAAAAACAGTCGCAAAAAAACTTAAATTCTCTTCTACAGTCAAATCCTGATAAAGTGAAAATTTCCCGGGCATATAACCAACAATATTCCTAATTCTTTTAAAATCTTTAACAACATCAAAACCACAAACCGTTGCACTGCCACTATCGGGTAACAAAAGGGTGGTGAGGATTCTAAAAATGCTTGATTTGCCTGCTCCGTCAGGGCCGATGAGTCCAAATATTTCACCTTTCTGCACCGAAAATGAGACCTCATCAACAGCCTTAATAGCTCCCTTATTATAGGTTTTACAAATATTGTTAAGTGTTACATCATTCATGATTACTGAAAATTTATTTCACCATACATTCCAATTTTGTATGTTCCATCGTTTTTAACGCTAATTTTAGTAGCATAAACCATGTTGGCACGTTCATCTTTAGTTTGTATCGTTTTTGGAGTAAATTCAGCTTTATCATTAATCCAGATTACAATTCCATCAGTTTGTTTAAATCCGCCTTTACCATCATCGGTACTCACCACCACCTTTTGATTCAATTTTAATAACGGCAACTGATCGCCGGTAATGTATGTTCGGAGAAGAATGGTAGTCAAATCTGCAATTTTGTAGAGAGGTTTTCCGGGCATGGTAGTTTCAAATTTTTCTGCGTATTTAGTCAAGACAGTTCCTTTCACCGGATTTACAATTTTACATTTTTGAATTTGATCATTGATTTGTTCGATTTGAATTTGTATTGGCAAACTTTCTTTGTCGATGCTGCTGCTGGTGATGTTCAATGTAGACCTGAGCGCATCAATTTGTTTTTTAATGATATCGATACTGGCATTAATATCATCTAGCTGTTTGGTAGTTGCGGCATCCGCTTTTACCAAATTCTTGATACGAATTTGCTCCGTTTGAGCTGTTCGTAATTGCTCTTGTAAGGCAGCAAGCTGAACGGCAACGTTTGGCTTTTTCACATCCAATGCAATCATCTGAGCTTCCAATTGCTTCTTCTTTAGATATAATTGAATTGTATCTATATATCCAATCACTGTTCCCGGCAAAAGCTGGTCACCTTCTTCGATATTAAATTCGTTGATCACACCTGATCCTTCTGCAGAAATAATAGTTTCTTCAGATTCAAATGATCCGGATGCATCAAAAGTATTCTTACTTTTACCACACGACATCATCAGTATGGCAAAAGCAGGAAGGATTATTAAACTTACATTTAACTTCATAACGTATAATATTTATTAATTGCCTGATGTATTTTGATAATTATATTTAGAAAGTAACGATTGGATATTGTGAAGAAGCATATTTTGTTTCGCTTGATCGGTGGTATTAACAAAATTAATATAATCACTGACAGTAATTGTACCAAATTCCAATTGACTTTTTGCCGTATTTGAAATCGATTCGCGAAGCTCAATAATGTGCTTGTCAGTTGCAGCTAATTTGTTAAATTTATCAATTTCGTTTTGCTGCTGAGCCAAAACAAGATTGGAATTGAAAAGGAAAATATCTTTCTGTATATCTACAGCGTTTTTATTCAAATTCGCCAGCTGTTTGTCATTTTTACTAGTATAAAATCCTCCCAAATTCCAATTTAATCTAATTCCACCAATGTAGTACAAATTAAATTCATCATCAAGCATATTCAAAGCCGGTCGACCATATCCACCTTGAATAAACAATCCAATGCGTGGTATATTTTTCACGTTTATTATTCTATCCTGAATTTCAAAACTCTTCTTTTGCGCTTCAAACATTCGTAATTCGGGTCTGTTGATGGTTGAACTTACTTGTACAATTGTCGGCATGTTCAACTCAACACCTTCAGCCAATTGTTTATTTAAAAATATAGAAAGCATCTCCACAAATCCTCTTCTAGTTGCTTTAAGTTCCACTTCGTGTTGATCGGCTTTGAGTAATTCTGCTTTAAGTTGGTTGGCACTACTTTTCAATGCAATTCCATTTAAAATTGCTGCATTTGTTTTATCGAGTCCTGCTTGAATATCTTTTCGCAAAATGTTAACTTGTTCCAGTTGTCCATCAATTAATAAAATGCCAAAATAGATTTGATTGATTCGATCTTTTAATTTATAAAGTTCAACTTCATACTTTTCCAACTCCGCATCATGATTTGCTCTCAATAAATCTTTCTGCTTGCTAATAATGAATGGGTCGGTTAAAGATTGATTTAGTTCACCATATATTTTATATTGATCTTTACTAATTGGTGGTATAGTAAAGGCTTGAACAACAGCCGGAACCGCAGTTACCTCTGATTGATAGGTAGCAAATCCATTGATCTGAATTTGTGGCAAAAATCCTTTTGAGGCATTTTCAATAGAGTATTCAGTAGCTTTTTCAATGATGGCCATTTGCTTTATCATTGGATAATTTTCTTTCGCAAGCAAATAGCAATCATCAATTGTTAAACTATTATTTTCTTGTGCGCGTAAGTTGCTGAAGCTAAAAATAAGTGTCAAGCTGAAAAACCAGCCTGGTAATCTGAACATTACATTTTTAAACTTTTTCATGTTAATACTATTTTATTTTCACTTTGTTTTAAAAATTATTTTCATCTCTGATTTACTAAATTTGCGTCATTGCTTTAATCCAAATTGGAATAAGGGCTTTTCTTTGTTGCATTAATTCCAAATATTCCTTCTCATTTAAATTTCCTACTCCCTTCAAAATTGGTTTTGCAATAAAGGGAAATACGGTTAAACTAATTAGATTCATAAAAAAATGAAGAGGATGAATTTTCTTGTAAATACCCATTTCAATACCCTTTTTAAACTGTTGCATAAAAAAAGAGTTCATTACAATTTCTTTGACTCCAACTTTATTCATCAATTCTTCCGGGTTATTTCTAATTTCACTTAATATAAAAATAGGAATATCTGGATGCTCTATTAGCAAATCGATATATCCATTTACAATTGAAATAATTTTTTCATCTAGTGTAGAATCTGCGTTATCAAATATAAATTTTACAGATGAAAAAAAATTCTGCAAACTTTCTAACATAATTAAATCAAAAAGCTTTTGTTTACTTCGGAAATAATAATTCAATAGTGCCAAATTGATTCCGGCTTCCGTTGCGATGTCTCTGGTTTTAGTAGCCGAAAAACCCTTTTGATAAAAAATAAGTCGAGCAGCATTTTTTATTTTCTGCTCGGTGCTTAAATCGGTAGGCTTAGTTATTGAAGAATTCATTAGTCTTTTCTTTACGGTTGCAAAAGTAAAGAGAAAAATTTAATAATTAACCATTTGATTAAATCATTTGATTAATATATACTTAAAAACATTGTATCTATCTGTTTATCAACATATTAAATTTTTACTTAGACTGCAAATCTATCAATGAAATGGGCGGTAGGTAGCGACTCAAAATTGCATTTGGAAGGGATTTAATGTTTTAAAGCTAAAAAATGAATGACACACTAAAGACCAACGTGTTTAGTTTTTAAAAATAGTAATTTCAATTGTCCTTGAGGAAAATTCTTAAACAAGCGATCAAATTAATAGCTTAATTCGTGACCAAACTACTTTTCCTTCTGTTAAATATAACTTGCAGGAGTATAAAAAATAACACCGCTCCAAACGCAAAAACAGCTTCGGTGTTCAGCATTCCACCAGGCCCCCACTTCGTATAAGCCTGACCGTTAATATAAATCATATAATAAATAGGAGTATTTGAAAGGGCTGCAAAAATGTTGTATTTAGTTGCGGCTGCTCCCGTTCCCATAGCTTCCAAAACTACTGCGGTAAACCCGGCGTAGGATAATCCCACCGCTATTGCATAAAGGGAGGTCCAGATAATATACATCAGTTCTGTTTTAGGAGCAAATGCCATTCCGGAAGCTGTAAATGCACCTACTAAACCAAAAATCCAATAGGCAGTTTTCCGATTCATGCGGTCGCAAATCCAACCACCAATTAAACAACCTGCCGCCATAATTAATCCTCCTAATACTCCGGTAACCAAAGCCACTGTGTCAGCACTCGCGTTCCAATCATCGGCAACGGCTGCCCACAAGTTTGAAGCAGCGCCGGTTCCCATGGGTAAAAAGCATAAAATAACAACTAGCAATCCTGACTGAGATTTTAAAATAGTCCAAATATCTAATAGAACATTTCGAAAAGAGGAAACCAAACTTTCACCTCGTACATTTGATTTAACATCATTAACAAAAAACAAAGCAAGTCCACATAAAAAACAAGCTGCGGCAATAATCACCGCGGTCATCCAAGGATCCGGTAATCGTTGGGCAAGGAATAAACCTACACCTCCTCCTATCCCGGTACCTCCAAGATTCCCTGCCTGAAAATAACCACCTGCCCGACCTTTTAGGTCCTCCGGAACGTCGTAAGCCATAATACTTTCCGTTGACATAGCAACAAATGTAACGGCCACGTTTGCCAACATAACGATACCGCTTATTAATGCAAGATTCGCACCTGTTACAGGTAAAATTCCCATCGAAAGCATTCCAACTGCACTCAATGTATTCGCTATCCAATACCATTTTTTCGCCGATAAAGTTGAATCCACCAGCGGAGCCCATAAAAACTTAAATATGTGAGGTGACAATCCCGCAGCAACCAAAGCGGCTACCTGCTCTACCGACAATCCTGCGCTTGTGTAAAGATATGCCAACGTTACATTTACATAACCGGACATAACCCCCATAGGCAAAATGAGGAAAGTAAATACTATGGGATGAATTTTTTTAGAATCGCCTTTGGTAGATAGGTTGCTGACAGTTGAGTGCATAGGCGATAAAGGTAGACGAAATATTCACAATCCTTTATAGATACTATTTTTCTTTTTTATTTTTATTCCTTTCCTTCTTTTTTACCTCTTGAAACGCTTTTCGGTTTTCCTTAGACATAATCATCGTTTCTTTCAAACCCGATAGCACTGACTTAAGCACAATATTTATAAATCCCTTGTGCATGTCTCTCTCAGCATCATATTTCACGACTCTCTCAGGTTGCTCTGGCGAGGTTGGGTTAGAAGATTGCAGGTATGTATTAGCCGCGAAAGCTCCAACAATATTTTTCCATTCGGCTTGTTCATCCAATTTAAGATCTATATTCAAGTCATGATACAAAAATTTTAGTTGTCCCGATGCGTACGTTTTATAAGCCATTCCATTGAGGGTTATCTCATCTACAACACCTGAATGAACACTGGCAGGGGAATAACTTCTCAATAAATTATTTAATGATTTCAAATTAAACTTTTGAATATTAGCGTCAATAGAAAATTGCGGTTTAGTGTAGTCAAATTTAAGATTAACATTAAAATGAGCAACATTTTCAAGAAGTGCTGAACCTGATAATACAAGTGGTTCTTCGACAGATAAGTTTGTAATGTTTGTGGCTGTTGCCTGAAGATTGTTCACCGTAACTTTTGCATAATTTCCATCAGGTTTACGTTCACGATTAACAATGGCGCTATTTTTCACTGTCACCTTCAAAATTTGCACAGGCATTTTAATGCTTGCGACTTGCTGGCCCGGATACAATGGAAAACGTTCTGGATCGATGCGTTTTGTTTTGTCCTTGAATACTGCAGCCGACACGCTGTCGACAATAACTTCCTTAATAAATAATTTGTTGTGATACATTAAAGAATCGAATTCAATGTCAATTATATCGATTGATCGAACAGTAGCAGAGAATTGCGTGTTTTGATACTTAAATCTTTTTTGCATTTCGGCTTCCGTAATGTTAGGTTTAAATGCAATGTCTTGTAACTTAATAGATTTGTTCTTGTAGGATAGTCCAAATTTTTTCATGGAGACATGCAGAATACTGTCTGCTGTTTGCACTTCGAGCTCATCCAACGAAGTTATAAAATCATCAAATTTGTAAATAACAGTATCAATAGTTTTTTGAAGTTCAAGATTTTCAGCATTAAAAAGAAAATTTTGAAAATTTACATGTTTCAATGGAGACTTCAAAAGCTGTCCGTCAAAAGATTCTATAGATAATTCTACAGACTTGCAGGTCATGAAATCAATTCCGTAACGTTGATTTAAAAAAAGTTCATTAAATGCAAAATTTACATTCTTTACAGCAAACTTTCGTTGATCAAATGAATTTGTTGCATTAAAATTTGCTTCGTTAAGTTCAAATTTCTGGAGAAAGAACGATTGTAGAGATTTCTTCTTATCTTTTTGAATTGCAACATCCGTTGAATCCTGGAAAGGTAAAAAAACATGTACATCACCTGCTAAAGATAACTCTACCTCCGGTTTATTAATTACTATTTTATCAAGGCTTAGAGTTTGGGTTTCTAATAACTGACGAATTTTAACATTTCTCAAAATCAGTTTCCCGGTAGACAATTTAAAGGAACTGTTGATATAAGGATACCGTTGTAATGGGTTAGCGCGTGGCTGAAGAACCACGTTTGATACCCGAATATCACCATCTAAAAAATTAACGTATAATTTTTCAAACTTTAACTCATAAACATCAGAGATAATATTATTTTCAAAACTCTGTTTGAGTGCTTCAGCTAGAATTTTGTTGAAATTGAAATAAAATATAAGGCCCCCTCCTGTCACTACCACTAAAAAGATGGCCAAAATAAAGGGCCATCTTTTTTTCTTTACAGTTGTAGAATCCGGAACAGGATTGGTTACACTCATGATTCAATATTTCATTGTTGTAAATTTTTGAGCTGATAAATAATCATTCCTAAAAAAAGTAACCGATTCGGTAGGTATAGGCACTGTAATAAGGGCTGTATTCATCTCTATCATACAACACATTATACAAAAATTGCATGCTAATTCCACCCCGGCCTTTCTTCCCAACCGATCGAGAATACCCTAGTCCTACGAACCACGAATCGGTTTCTTCTGTTTCTCTGGTATAGTCATCCGAGAATGCTTTTTCATCAAAATACTGATTGAAGAGGTATTCATATTCCGTCCAGAAATAAATTCTTTTTGTAAGGTTTAATCTCGCAAAAACATTGGGTCCATATGAATGCAGATCATTATTAATATACCTGTCGTGACGATAAATATACCGAAAGCCTAAACCTGTAATAAGCGCTTTAGGAAATCGATAGGCAATTGTAGGAGCTACCTCAATGTAAGTTGTTCCAGGAGTAATCCAAAACCCGGTACCGAAACCGAATGAAATTTTTTCGTTCAATGGTCGACCTGTTTTTTCTTTTTGTGCAGGTTCTTCAATCGGAGCAGGTGTGGGCACAGGGGCCGGGGTAGCAACTTTAGGAATAGTATCTATCGGAGTAGCTACTGTATCAACCACTTGACAAATGCCTGATAGGCTGCTACAAAATAATATTATTACAAATAGAAGTTTTTTCATAATATGAGTATTTAAAATTTATGATTAGTAAATGTATATGAAATATTTGAATTAGTAATTTTTTGGCACTATTTTATTAATGGAAGCCTATTTTATACCCTTTTAATTAAAAAAAACTGCATCTATATCCTCTCTGTTTATGTGTGACGTCCAAAACTATTTACACAAATATAAAATAATATTAATCAAGAAATATCATAATTCAAAATTTGAATAGAATTACCATCCATACTGAAAAACTTACCTGCATCAAATCAATTAATCTAGTCAAAAAGTTAAGCTCATTTTTGTTCAACTTTTTGACAGATCCGTATTCTATTTACTTTCCTCCTTTTTCTCTGCAGCTTTCCCCTTACCGATCGGAATACCCACTGTAAAGTAAAATCCACTGTTGTATTGATCGGCACCTGAATCATCGATAGTTATATCAACAATTCCCTGATAGTATTGCACGCCCAAATTCATTCCGTTTCCTCCAATAAGTCGATAGCCTACACCTGCTACGAAACCAAAATCAATTGGGTGATAATCGTCTTTTGTATCTACATTAAAGTTCAAATCATCATCTTCCTCAACAGAATTATAAAATTTATCAGTTCCTCTGTATCTCAAACCCGGCATAATTCCCGCTTTAGCATAAATACGATTTTTGAATACATACTTAATTTCAATAGGAACATTAAAATATTGATTTCGTTTAGAAACGCTTCCGCCGACAAAGGAGCTGTCTAAATAAGAATTCCCCAATGAATAAACTGGCAAGTTATCGGCACCATGAGTTGACTTAACAATGACTCCTGTATTCAGCAACCATTGTGGGTTTTTAAAAATTTTAATATCGAAATAAAATCCAATATTAAATCCTCTAAAGTAGTCGGCGTTATCCAAGCCCTGAATAGTGGATAAATTCATACCCCCGTCGAGTCCGAATTCGATTTTTCCTGAATTGAGTTTATCGCCAAGTAGAAGAGAGATGAGTATTTGCGATTGAGCTGCATATCCGAAGAATGTTAGTGCTAAAACTAGAAGTATTTTTTTCATGGAGGTGAGCCGAATAAGTTGGTGTTTTTTGAATTTATTGAACAAGGAAGTATGCAAATCTAAGATATTTTACTGATCTCACAAAAAGAACAAAGAAACCGCTTTAAATTATGATTAAGATTATCTTTACGCATTAGTTCAAATTGTGGATAGCTAAAATTTGTAAAATGTTCTCATTAATCAACTTTAGTCTATTTTAGCTGCCAATAAATTCCATTGTCTTCAATAATCTTAGACCCCTTCCTCAAATTAAAAAAAATGAAATGTCATTCAATTTTATTACAGCTATTAGCCACCATTTTACTGATGAGCTGCAATTCAAAGCCTTCGGATAAAATTGCCTATCAAACCGCCACCAAAGAGAGCAATTTTGTTCAGGAAAAGGAGGAAACTCAAAGCAAGACTTCTTTGCATGACACCACCCAAAAAGTGGCTACCCCAACGACAGATTTCAACATTTTTAAAGGTAGTTGGTTGCGAATGGATGGCAATTATGAACTACGAATCACCGAAGTAAGTGCCAATGGAACGGCCAAAGCTGCGTATTTTAATCCGAATCCTATAAATGTGGAGAGTGCTAAATGGGAGTTCACCAACAACTATTTGTATGTTTTGGTGAAGTTGCAGGACGTGAATTATCCGGGATCGACTTACACGTTACAATACTTTCCTGAGGTTGATAAATTAGGAGGTGTGTATTTCCAAGCTGTGGAAGGCACCAACTACGACGTGATATTTGAACGTAAAAAATAAGATCTTTACTATTCCGGATTCTTCAATGTTTCAATTTCTATGAGTGGTTGAGCATTGTCTTCTTCCAACCACATTCCTCCCAATTTATATCCTAAAGAAAGAATGATGGCTCCGGTAAACAGGCCAATAAATCCCGAAAGAACAAAGCCGCCAATGGATCCAAGAAATATGACGAGCATTGGAACAGGGGCACCTTTACCCATCAAATAAGGTTTAAGAACGTTATCACTCAGTCCGGCAAGCAAAATAACAGCAGTCCACATAGCAGCCGGAAGAGGTTCTTTAACAGAAAAAATATAGATTATCACCGGCAAAGCCACAATTGTAGCAGGCAATTGTACCAATGCTAACATCAATACAAGAATAGCCCATAATCCTGCAAAAGGAACACCGGCAAGTACAAACGCTATACCCATCAGTGCAAATTGTACGAAAGCCACACCAATAATTCCTTTAGCTACATTACGCACTGTTTGAATAGCAACAAGCATAAACTCATCACCTTTATCTCCTGCAAGTCTTCTACAAAGTGTTAATGTAGATTTCTGTGCATGATCGGTAACTGCCATAAAAACACCTGCAATTATTATGGCGGCAGTAAACATAAGCGTATTGGAAACTACATTCATGATTGAACCTAAAATTTTTTGTCCAAATACCTTTAATTGATCCTTATGCTCCATTAAAGTTGCTTCCAAGTTCCTATTTAAAGATGACCATGCATCATAAAGTCGAGGGCCAATAACAGGCCATTCCGCAACCTTTGGGTTTGGAAGTGGAACACGCAAAGTATCGCTTCTGTAGGCAGCTGCAATTTCCTTTCCCTCTTCAGCAACCGAAGATAACAAAAGGATAACCGGAATAAGCAGAATTATCAACATCGCAATAGAGATGATAACAGCTGGCAATATCTTTTTCCCTCCTAATGACCTACTCAATCTGTCGAAAAGAGGATAAAGTGTAATTGCAAGTATCATACTCCACAACAAGATTGTTACAAATGGTAAGATAATCATCATGCACCAACCTACCATTATGAAAACTAATAGCAGTTTCAAAGCTATATCAATTACTTTCCTTTCATTGATAGCATCGTTAAGTGGTAACTTGTTCATATAGTTTTGTATTTAAAAGGAAAGCAAATGTAAATAAAAATTCATACCTGTGAAATTTTTATTCAATGTTGCAAAAAAGATTGCGATTCTTCATTGAAGTCTCCAATTTATCTAAGCCGGGCTGGTTAATTTGTTAAAAACCTCAAAAATCACCTTTTCTTGAAAAATATGAGATTAATGAAATTAGTTTCTTAGCTAAAGTATTGGGCTGAATATCAAATATATATAATTTTTTCATAGAAACCTAATTTCGTAAAAAAAGGAGAGATTGGTTGATAAAAAAACGGCTAAATTGGTATAGGATCTACCTCAATTTTCCGTACCGGACGCTTTCCAAATCCAAGCAAAAGAATCAGAAGAATTGGAATGAAACTGAAAGCAGCCATAGCTAAATAAATATCTTTGTAAGCTACCATCGCAGCAGAGGTCGAAAAATCCTTTTGCAAAACTTTTGTTGCCATTTTTTCAGATTCAACACTTGACAAACCTTGTGCCTGATAATAGTTCTTGGTGTTATTGTATTTTTTAGTAGCGCTTTCATTTAAATTCGTCAACTGCTGACTAATTCCGGTTTTATGCTGAACGATTTGTTGTGAAATGATTGTACTTAATACAGAAGCTCCCAATAACATGGCCAAAACATTTCTTGCTAAAATGCCACTCATCATCCGTGATGTACTTAAATGTTTTGGAATGTTTTCGGAAATATACAAGGAGCTTAAGACATATAAAAAACCAATTCCCATTCCTTTAAAAATGAGAGGCAAAATAAAATCCTCAATAGTAATTCCGGGATAGAAACGAAAATACAGTATGACATGATAAAATGTAAAAGCGAGAAATCCTGTTATGGCAACAACACGTAAGTAAACCCGATGAAACAGCATATAGGTGCAAACAGGTATTGAAATTATCAATCCAATAATTACATACAAATGGGTTTCCGCCATATAAAGATCGTTAAATCCAAGTACGCCACCCATGAATCCCATAACCACACTTCCGGTAGAATTCAAAGCGCCGATAAGGAAAAAAAACAAGGTTCCTAAAACAACATTTTTATATTTAAAAACACCCAAATCAATTAGTGGAGCAGCAGTACCTCTTGAATGAAAAATATACATTCCTATTAAAATAAAAATGATGGCTGTGGTTAAAGAAATTGCTGAATCTGAAAACCATTCTCTGTTTTGACCTTCGGCAGTTAAGAATAGTATTCCGATCAAAAATAAAATTAAAATCAACCATCCTTTGAAATCAAATTGAAGTGGTTTTTTAGGAGGTGTAGGTCCGCTTTTAATGAAAATCAATGTGAGAATGATACACAGAAAGAAATTAATATTTAGCAAAAGCAATGATGTTTTCCAATCATAAAATTGAGCGAAATGCGCTCCTAAAAATTTATACAGGTGGCTGCTTCCTTGAATAATGAATTGCACAATTCCATACATAATAGCCATATTAAATTTAGGATTGTAATGCCGCACAATCGGAGCAATGGCAGCAACAATTCCAAATATGGTGAAGAAGGCAAGCATCGCTCGAAACGCAGTGTACCACCACATGTTAGTTGTATATGCTGAACAGGTATTTAAAACAATTGATACAATAATAATGGTAAACATTAATGATCGCAGCTGAAACTTGCTAAAAAGAACCGACACTAATGGTAAACCGGCAATTAAGGCAAAAACCGGAATCAGATTCATATACATGAATTCTGTTGAAGAGGCACCAAAATATCCTTGAATTTGGGAATTCACATACCCGGTTGCATTGAGGGCATTTAAAAACGGGATAATCAGGAGATACAATCCTGTTATCCGAAATAATTCACCCCGAGGCCATTTCATAATGTTACTTTATCACATCTACTGAAACATTCATTCCGGGCTTTATTTCTTTCAACTCTTCAGGTGTACCGGTAAATTCGATTCGTACCGGAATTCTTTGTGTAATTTTCACAAAATTTCCGGTTGAGTTATCGGGTGCTACCATCGAAAATTTAGCGCCGGTTGCAGGAGATAAATCTTTTACTTTTCCTTCAAATTTTTTGCCATTCAGAGCATCCACTTCTATAGTTGCTCTTTGTCCTACGCTTATTTCTTCGAGCTGTGTTTCTTTAAAATTTGCTGTTACCCATTTCTTATTTTGCTGAACGATATTCGCAACTATTTGATTGGAATTTACCAGCTCTCCTTTTTCAATAGTTTTTTCGCCTATTATTCCGCTTACGGAAGCTATTATAACTGTATATGAAAATTGTAATTTAGCAGCATTAAGATCTGCAGATTTCCGATTTACAGTTGCTTTTGCAGATTCAATACTTATCAAGTTTTGTTTTGTGGTAGATTTATCAGCAAGAATATCTTTTTTACTGGCTTCAAGGAATGCCTGATCGGATTTTAACTGAGCAATTACCTGATCAAATTGATTTCTTGTGACAGCTGAATCGGCAAACATATTTTCAAAACGGGTGTAATTTTTTTCAGCTTTTTCAAGATTTGCTTCATTTCCTTTTAGTTTGGCAGATGATGATTCCTGATTGGAGGTGGCCGTTATTACCGATTGCTCTGCTGCTAACAAACTCACTTTAGCAATGGCAAGATCAGCTTCAGCTTGATCTAGTTTAATTCTGAACTCTTCATCATCAAGTAAAACAAGAGTATCTCCTTCTTGAACAAGACTATAAGCATCGAACCTCACTTCTTTAACAAATCCGGAAACTCGAGCGGTAACCTCTGTAATATCGGCATCAACCTGCGCATTGTTGGTTGCTATACTTCCGCTAAAATCAAAAAATAAAGTGCCAATCCAAATAACACCTCCTAACACTACAATTAATGCAAGTACTTCAATGATTTTATTATTCCTTTTCCCGATTTTATCTGAGCTCTGCTCAACGTTTGTGACATCAGCCATAATTAATCAATTAAGTTTTCCCATTGCATAAAGTAAATTGTAATACTGATAAATTGCATCTACAATGGCATTATTTAGTGAAATTCGTGCGTCGTTAACTTGCAACTCGGCATCGATCATATCAATTATAAGTGCAAATTCATTGTCATATTTACTTTTAACAATTTTGTGATTTAATTCAGCGAGATCAACATTCTTTTGATAGGTTTCCACATTCTTTTTACTTTCCAGAAAATGAACATATGCTGCTTTAACTTCGTTATTAATTGTATTTTTTACATCTTGAATATTTAAGTCCTCCTTCTCAATTTGAAGTTTGGCAGAATTAATTTTGTGACCTAAATTGTAAAGGCTTGAGATTTCATAAGACAATCCAACTCCTACCGCCCAATAATTCAGTATATCATTTTGAGGCGGAAATGTTCCAGGAATAGGCATTTCTGAACTATAAATAGCATTTCCCATAAGTACAGGCTTCAAAGCACTTCTTGTCATTTTAAGCGATAATTCAGAATAGTCTTTTTGCAATTCTGATTGTTTAATTTCCTTTCGGTTAGCATACGCCTCCGTTAAACACTCTTCAAAATTCACCTGTTCAGCAGGAATTTGAACGACAACATCTGTTGGTTTCAGCACTTCCAATGTTGAAAGCCCCGTGAAAATGCTCAAATAATTACTTGCCAATTCTATGTTATTAGTTTTAGAAAACACATTTATTTCAAAATTTGAAAGTTGCAACTCCGTTCTGGTGAGATCACTAAGCAAATTTTGTCCATTTGCAACTTTAGATTCTAACTGAGTAATCTGCACTTGCATACTTTTTATATTTTGTTCAATAATCGCTACCTCTTCATATAGTTTATAGAGGTTATAAAATTGGTTTATAACTGAAATGGTAAGTTGGGAATGAGTCATTCCCAATATCTCATTTTGTATTTTGCTTACCACCACCTCTTGAGCAATTGAAATATTATTTCTTCCGGCCATATAAATAGGAACTCCCATTGCCACACTCCACCCTGCTTGATGATGGTAATAATCAATTGTAGAATCACTTGAATAAAAATCGGTGAACAAGACAGGGTTACCTATATAATTGTAATACACACCTGCCGACAAACTAGGAGCTTTATTAATTTTAGCATTTAAAATATTTTCCCGTGCAATAGCACTGTCCTTTCGAGCCATTTTTAACTGCAAATTATTTTCATAGGTAAGTTTTATTACCTCATCAAGTGTGATTAAACGGGGAATTTGTAACGAATCAGTTTGCGCAAAAAGTAAATTCGAGAAAAGAAGCTGAACTGCCAAACACACAGTTATCCAATTGAATCTAAACTTTAAAGTAATGAGTTCCATTTACCTGAGCGTTGATTTTGAAACAAAGTTAAATTTAATATCCGATTAACTTAGATAAGTATTTGCTGAATTTGATTACACTAAACTTCTGACAAATTTTATGAGTTAGGATTAATTCTTAAAAGTATCTTCTGTACAACAGCAAATAGCAATGCCGAGGACCAGCCAAACAGCATAATGCCATCCATAGCGGCAAAACCACTCATTATTCTCCAGTGCGGACCAAGTGTAATGTCTCCATATCCAACCGTAGTATATGTTATCAAAGAAAAATAAACAGCATCTTCGAAGCTGGTCAATTCTTGTATTCCCGGAATTAGCAAAAACACCAAAGCCCAAACTGCAATTTCAATAAAATGCAGGATCATCAAATAAACGGCGGTGATTGATAACAGATATAACGCCGAATTCAAATTTAATTTTTGATTTGCATTTCCAACTTTCCGAAGCAACAATTTTACACCCCATATGGAGCCAAATCCGTGAATAAAAATAGTTAAAAAAATTACTGCAAGACTAATAAAAACCGGCAAAAACATAGTTTGTTTATCCATCTTCTTTATTGATTTATGCAAGTTACCTTAACACATTTTTATTGAAAAATAACATACAATTTATTAAGAAAAAAATTCGTGAACAAATAAATTCTACGGCAAGAGGTACAACTAATCCGATCATTAAATTATTAATTCCGGATACTCCATAAGTTGGAATTAACTCATACATCTTAGAAGTGTGTCAAGAATCAGCTTACCACCCTCCACCAAGGCTCTTATATAGATTTACAACAGAACTGAGTTTTTTCTGTAGTATATAAGATCGTTGATTTTCGGCTTCAAACAAATTATCTTCCTGAATGATAACTTCAAGATACGATGTATATCCAAAATCATATCGCGCCTGAGTGAGTTCAAGTGCTTTTCGGGCAGCAACAACTTGTTTATCGAGAATGTCATATTGCTCTCCGTAGGATCTATATCCATACAATGAATTATCAACATCCGAAAAGGCTTCCAGCACTGTTTGCTCATACTCATATGTTACTTGTTGGAACCGGTATGATTCGGCACGTTTTCGACTTCTATTTTTATTAAACTCAAATAGTGGTCCGAAAATACTTCCGCCACCGGAAGCAAGAAAACCATCTGATGTAAGCATGGTACTTAACTGTGGGCTTGCAAAACCGAGCAATCCGGTTAAACTAATTGTGGGAAACATATTCGCCTTCGCAACACCTACATAATTAAACTGTGCTTCCATTTTCTTTTCAGCAGCACGAATATCGGGGCGACGAAGCAATAGTTGTGAAGGAATTCCTGCAGGAATAGGCACATCCAACTGTTGATTCTGGTTGGTTAATCCTCTTTGAATGGCACCCGGACTTCTAGCGGTGAGTACACGAAGTGCATTTTCTATTTCAACAATTTGTCTTTTTGTTTCAGGAATGCTGGAGGCAACGAATGCTTCCTGTTGCTCTGCCTGCAATTTATCCAATTCAGGTACATATCCCTTATTAAATCGTTCGCTAATTAATCTTGTGTTTTCCTTGCGGGAAACCAGAGTGCGTTCTGCAATAACGAGGCGATTATCCAGATCATTTAAAATAAAATACAATTCAGCGGTTTGAGCAATAAGGGACACCAGCACTGCATTACGATTTTCAATTTCAGCAAAATATTGTGCTTGAGCTGCGCGGTTGGCGTGACGGACTCTTCCAAACAAATCAATTTCCCAGTTCAACATGCCGTACATATTGAAACTATTCCCATCAAGCCCTGCACCTGCATTTACTGCATTGGTTCTTACATCGGATGCTGTTGCACCGGCTGAATAACCAATCGAAGGAAAATAATATGATTTTGCAATGCCTGCTCTTTCACGGGCCTCTTCAATTCGTGCGGTTGCAATAAGCAAATTTTTATTGCTATCAAGAACTGTTTTGATAAGACTGTTCAATGCTTGATCTTTATACAAATCGAACCACTTTACGGAAGTGATGGAATCGGTACCGAGATTATTAGGATATGCAGCATCGGTTTTTACTTCGGGAGAGGAAAATTTTCCACCTACAGCGCACCCACCTACTACGAAAGCGATTAAAGCAAATATAATTAAATTTTTCTTCATTTTAATGTCCTCCATCTGTTGAGGTTTGTTCAGCGATTGCTTTCTTTTTCTTTTTTCCTTCAATGAAAACATAAAACGCAGGAATTAAAATTACACCAACAATAGTTGCGGTAATCATACCACTAAATACAGTCATCCCCATTACTTTTCTAGCCTCAGCGCCAGCACCCGAAGCAGTAAGCAATGGCACCACACCCAAAATAAATGCGAGTGAAGTCATGAGGATTGGCCGGAATCTTAACTTGGCACCATCCAAAGCAGCATCCATTGTATCGGCACCCTCATCGCGTTTCATTTTAGCAAATTCAACAATAAGGATTGCATTTTTTGCATTTAATCCGATGAGCATCACCAATCCAATTTGAGCAAAAATATTATTTACGTAGCTGAGTGAAAATAATCCTGCAAGGAATAATCCGAGAAACGCACCCATAACAGCCCAAGGGGTACCCAGAAGCACACTAAAAGGAAGCTTCCAACTCTCGTATTGAGCGGCAAGAATGAGAAACACAAACAACAATGCCATTCCAAAAACTGAAGCTCCTTTTCCGGCAGCAGCTCTTTCCTGATATGAAACGTTACTCCATTGATACCCCATATCAGGAGGCAATACTTGTGCAGCCACTTCTTCAAGTGCGTCAAGTGCCTGATCGGAACTGTAGCCCAATGCGGGTATGCCGGCTATTTCAGCGGAGCGGTAAATGTTAAAGTGATTCACATATTGAGGTCCGGATGTATCCCTTACTGAAGTCACTGTGCTTAGTGGGATCATTGTACCATTTTTATCTCTCACATAATACTGCCCAAGATCTTCGGGTCGCATCCTGAAATTTTCATCGGCCATCAGGTAGGTTTTATATTGTCGACCGAACTGATTATAGTTATTGATAAAAGATGAACCGAGCATGGTTGAAACTGTTTGATTCACATCATTGAGATTGAGACCGAGTTTTTGTACTTTATCGTTATCAATAACAATATTTTTTTGTGGAACGTTGGCACGATAAAGTGTGTACACCTTTCCTATTTCAGGTCTTTTGCTTGCTTCGGTAATAAATTTCTGAGCTTGTTCAGCCAGATATTGTGGAGAACCACCACCGATATCTTGCAGCATCAGTGTAAATCCACCACCGGTACCTAATCCCTGAATTGGAGGAGGACCAACAGCAATTACAGTAGCTTCGGTAATTTTCTTCATGCAAATTGCATTGATCTCTGCAGTTAATTGCAATGCAGTTTTTTCGCGTTCTGCCCAAGGTTTCAGTGTAATAAAAAATGTAGCAGCATTTGGTGCGATGGTACTATTAAGAAGATTATTACCATTAATAGTAGTGTACAAATCTATTTCAGGAATATCTTTCAAAATAGCTTCCACTTTTTTGGTAACAACATCGGTACGTTGCAAGGAGGCGGCATCGGGAAGATTGACAGCCATAATAAAATATCCCTGATCTTCTTCGGGAACAAATCCTCCGGGAATCTTTTTGCCAAGCAATCCGGTTGTTGCAACTATAACTCCTAAAAGAATTAAAGTAACAACCAGCTTGCGTGCAAAATAACCGGCAATTTTAACATATCCGTTTGTAAACTTATCGAACACACGGTTGAAACCACCAAAAAATCTAGTAAGCCAATTTTCGGATTTCTTTGCGGTATGTGGTTTTAATAACATCGCTGCCAATGCAGGGCTCAATGTAAGTGCATTAAATGCTGATAAACAAATGGAGACCGCAATGGTAATGGCAAACTGCTGGTAGAGCCTGCCCGTTATCCCTCCTGTTAAAGCAACCGGAATAAACACGGCAGAAAGAATTAATGCAATAGCAACAACTGGTCCTGCCACTTCCTTCATGGCTTTACTGGTAGCTTCTTTAGGTGACAGCCCTTGTTCGATGTGATGCATTACAGCTTCCACCACAACAATGGCATCATCAACAACAAGTCCAATGGCAAGCACCAAACCGAGTAGAGATAAAACGTTCACCGAAAATCCCATCATCGGGAAAAAGATAAATACTCCAATTAATGAAACGGGAACTGTAAGCAATGGAATTAAGGTTGCTCTCCAATTTTGAAGGAAAATGAATACAACAATAATTACTAAAAAGATGGCTTCGTAAAGAGTATGCATAATTTCATTGATACCTTCCGAAACAGCTTCTGTAGTATCAAGCGAATAATCCAGTTTCATATCAGGAGGGAATCGCTCTTGAAGTTCTGCCATTTTAGTACGCACATCTTCAGCAACAGCAAGAGCATTGGATCCAGGAATCTGGAATACAGCTATGGTAGCAGCACCCGATCCATTCAAACGGCTGGTTTGATTATAATTTTCGGTACCTAATTCGATTCGCGCTACATCTTTTAAAAACACGAGTGCCCCATTAGGGTTCGACTTCAAAATAATATTTCCAAATTGCTCTTCGGTAACCAACCGTGATTGCAACATGGCAGTATAGGTATTTTGCGTTCCTGCTTTTGAAGGTTCACCTCCGAAACTACCCCCTGCACGAATAACGTTTTGTGCTTTGAGTGCGTTTGAAACATCCTGCAAAGTAAGTTCATACCTCGACAACACATCCGGCTTCAGCCAAATTCTCATTCCATATTCAGAACCTCCAAATACAACGATATCACCAACACCATTTATTCGCTTAAGGTGATCTACTACATTAATGAATGCATAGTTATTCAGAAATTTAGAATCGTAACTATTTTGAGGCGAGCTAAGAGAAACCAGCATCAACGGAAACGTAAGCGACTTTTTAGTGGTGACTCCCAATTCTTTTACTTCAGGAGGCAAAAACGGATCGGCCTGTGAAACACGATTTTGTGTAAGCATGTTGGCGTTATCCAAATTGGTACCCACTTCAAATGATACTTCAAGAGTAGTAGTTCCATCGTTCGCATTGATGGAACGCATGTACAACATTTCTTCAACACCATTAATTTGTTGCTCCAATGGAAGTGCAACAGTTTGTTCCATGTTAACAGCATTGGCACCATTATAGGTTCCGGTAATTTTTACCATGGGAGGAGTAATTTCCGGATATTGCGAAACAGGGATTCCCTGCAACGTAATTAAACCCAGAATTACAATCAGGATAGAAATTACAATGGCAACAATGGGTCTTCGTATAAAAAATTCACTCATAAAATCAGAATTTATTTAGTTTGTTGAAGATTTATTTTACCAAAGTTGAATCATAATTCCAACTCATATCAACGGGTTTTACAACGATGCCGGGTTTTAGAATGGCATTCCCTACCATTGCAACTTTTTCGCCCGCATTCAGCCCTTCAGTAATAACCCAATTGCTTCCGGTCCGTACTCCTACTTTTACTGAACGAGGTACAATCATACTGCTATCGTTTACCACAAAAACGCGATAAATATTTTGCATTTGATTGATCGCTTGTTGCGGAACAAGAATTGCATCTTTTTGCAAGTCGGAAATAAAACGCATTTTCACATATTGACCGGGGCGCAATGATCGATCTTTATTTTCAAATACTGCCTGTACCAACAAACTTCCCGTCATTGCATCAATTGAACGATCGGCAAAATCAACTTTTCCTTTTTCAGGATAAACCGTACCATCACTTAAAATCATTTCTAATTCAATTTGATCGACAGTCATTCCTTCTTTACCTTTCTTTTTGAATTCAATATAATCGTTTTCTGTAATTGAAAATCGAACTCTCATAGAGCCAATTGCAGATATGGTATTGATAACATTTTTTCCAATTGAACGACTGACATAGTCGCCGGCCTGCACCTGTGAAACACCAATAATTCCATTGATAGGAGAGACAATTCTAGAATAACCCAGTTCAACATTTGCATTTTCATAAAGTGCTTGAGCGCTGGCCAAAATTTCCTGTTGTGCTTTGTAAGCAGCTACTGCAGCATCGAGATCACGTTTACTCAACGCATTCATAGCTGCCAGAGGTTCAACTCGATCTAAATCGGCCTTTGTTTTTTCTACCATTACTTTTGCTTCAGCAACTCTGGCACTTGCCGATGCTACCTTATTCTGGAGCTGGACGTCATCAATTGTATAAAGCAATTGACCTACTTTTACCATATCTCCTTCCTTAAAGTGAAGTGATGTGATCCATCCCTCAACACGTGGTTGTAGTTCAATATCGGACTGACCGTAAGTTTGGCCTACGAATTCCGAATAAACAGGAATATCGCGTTGAACAGCGGCTACTACATTCACATCCGGCACTACAGTCATAGCCTGTTTTTTTTCACCACAAGCATTTAAAATTAAGGTTAAGATGCTGAATAGTAGTATCTTGCTGAAATTCATTTTTAACATAGAATCAATATTTACAAGGTGTAAAAGTATAAATAAATAGCAATTATTTTTATGGGAATCCATTATTTACAAAATTCCTAAAAACGCAAAAGAAAAAACCCGAAACAACCATTCCCGTGAAGGTTTAGGAACGTATAAACCAATTCAAGTAGCTACAAATTTGTAAAGGTATTGAAGTCGCTCATTTATTTTTCTTTTTAACGAATCGAACTGCTATCAATTCTTGTAAGAGAGCGAATTTTGTATAGTTTTGTGACCAACTTATGTTTGTTTAAATCTAGGAGAACCTTAATACTTAAAACTCTTGAAAGACTTCCATGATAGATATTTAAATCAAGGGTTTGAGAACATTAGTCGTGAGGACACTTTTATAATTCAGATGGATGCGTTGCTAGAAAAAACTAAACAGTTCTTTTATGTAGCGGATATTATGGCACTAAAATACTTATTTGTAAGTATGGGGATCAAAATATTATAGGGTTAACTCCGGATCAATTTGACCCCTCATTTTTCTTACCAGAGTACACCCAAAAGATAAAGAAAGATATAGTCGTGGTAGGTCCAATTTCATAAAAAAAGGTCAAGACTTGTTCATTAGTCAATCGGGCGTTTGTCTGTTTTCATCGAACTTCAGTCAACTAAACAAGTTTAATAATTATTTTAATCTGCTGTTTCAGGGATATACTTTTTACAGTGCTACTCCATCCAGTACAGTATATTCCTTAATTGTTGTAACAGATCTATCAGATTTTAAAATGAGTAAACATGGCTATCACTATTATTTGGGTGAAGATATCAGTTATTTCCGTTTACCGGATAATGAACTGCTCCAAACCGGACATGTTTATTCGGATCGTGAATTTGAAATCCTCAAACTTATTGCATCCGGTTTTGATAGTGACCAAATCGCGAAAAAATTATTTTTGAGTGTGAATACCGTAAACACACATCGTAGAAACATTTTAAAGAAAACCAATAACCAAAGTACTCATGAATTGGTAATTGAGTTGATGCAAAATGGTGTACTTTAGCTGAAATCATTTCATCTTGAATTCGAAAATTACATTTGTAATAATATCAACTAAGAAGAGAATTTGGATAGGTTTAAAGAACGTGCTGTTTATTCCCTGGAAAGGCATCGATAATTCAATTATAAAAAATCATAGAAAAACTGATTAATGAATACTATATTATTGATTTTCAGTACCATTACATTTGATATGCAATTGATGCTTTCAATCAAGTCATATCTTTCCGAGAATTCTTTGTTTCTTTGTTTTCAAAAGAGTTGATTTTTGTGAAATGGTTCAGGTAATGCCTAAATTCTCATCAATCTACCTCTTTAATTTCCAATTAAATTTAAGACACCTTCATAAGTAATCTAAAGGCGAATTTATATTATGCAAAATCTTATTAGGATAGTATTTGTAATACTGATAACATTGTTCTGCTACCAAACATCTGCACAGCAACAAGATTCAATAGTACATCAAAGAAAAAACATTATTAAGTTCAATTTAACTTCAAATTCGTTTTTAGATAATGCTATTCTTTTTGAATATGAAAGGGTATTAAAAAACAATAGGTCTTTCACTGTTCAATCCGGTTACAACACCATCCCATTTTCTCAACTTATTGACAGTTCTCGCTCCGAAACTGATTTGAAAAAGACAGGTTGGTCAGCAACATTGGATTATCGGTTTTACTTAAAAAAGGAAAATAAATTTGCGGCACCACACGGCATTTATGTTGGTCCATTTATGTCATATCACTCTTTTAGCAATGAACGTTCAATGGAGTTGCAAACATCAACCGGAACATTTGAAACTGCTATCCTGAATTCAAAAATAAGTTTGTTTAGCATTGGTGGTGAAATAGGATATCAGTTTGTAATTAAAAACAGATGGACCATAGACTTATTAATGTTTGGACCTTCTGTTACCAATTACAATGCAAAAATGAAATTAACTGGCAATTTACCTGCTCAAGAATTGGATGGATACTTAAAAGAAATCCTAGACGGGATTCTAGACAATTATCCCTTTGTTGGTGATTTATTGGAAGATAATACAGCAGAAGCCAGTGGCAGGGTAAACACTTGGGATTTTGGATTTCGATATTCTGTACATGTGGGATTTTGTTTTTGAATTGTGAATTTTAAATAATTTAGTTACACTTCTCCAAAATTGTTAAATCAAGTTTATAAATAAAAATAGTTAAAGATATTCGAATTAAATTAAAATTCGTTTTTGGTAAATTTTCAAAAAGTGGTAAAATCTACTCGTTGTTATTCCGTAAGGAAGATTTATTTTAACTCTTATCAAACACAAAATCAATTTCAAAATAGCTATTTATTTTTCTATCCTAAACACTAAAAATTAATAATTCTAATTCCCAATCAATAATCAGGTTTATACATTTTGCTTTTAACAAACTCTTTGAGATCTCGTGGTTTCTCCACACCTGCTAAACCGAGTTCAAATATTTTTTCTGCAATCTTTAAGGCTACGTTAAATGACACCTCTAAAATATTATCAACTTTCGGATAAATCAGTCCGTTTGCAAAATCTTCATCAGTAACCTGTTCTGCCACAGCTTCGGCAGCAGTAACAAACATTTCATCAGTAACACGTTTTGCTTCTGTTGCATAAACCGCCAAACCGAGTGCCGGAAAAATAAATACATTATTTCCTTGTCCGGATGTATATGTTTTCCCGTTATAAGTTACGGGAGCAAAAGGACTTCCGCTTGCAAAAATCGCTTTGCCATTACTCCAAGTATAAGCTTGCTCCGCGGTACATTCTGAGTGTGAAGAAGGATTGGAGTATGGGAAAATAATAGGTCGTTCATTTACGGTACTCATATTTTCGATCACTTGTTGAGTGAACGAACCTCCAACGGTACTTACCCCTATAATTGCTGTAGGTTTTACTTTCAGAATGGTTGCAGCAAAATCATTTGATGGTTCACTTTCATGCGCAAATGGCATTTGGTATTCGACCAAATCGGTTCTTGATTTTACAAGCAATCCATTAACATCAAACATCCAAACACGTTCATAAGCTTTCTGTTTGGTTAACCCATCTCTTATAAATTTATTCACAAGCATATCTGCAATTCCAAATGCTGCAGCACCGGCGCCTAGGAAAAGTATTTTTTCTTCGGTAAATGGCTTACCCGAGAAACGGTTTGAAGTTATAATTCCCGCCGTTGCTACTGCTGCCGTTCCCTGAATGTCATCGTTATAAGTGCAAACCTTTTCATAATATTTATTCAAAATACTAATAGCAATTTTTCCGTTAAAGTCTTCCCATTGAATGCAAACTTTGGGATATAATTCATTCACAGCAATTACAAATTCTTCAATAAACTCATCATACTCTTTTCCTTCAATACGTTTTTGTTTTAATCCTAAGTAAAGCGGATCCAATAAATACTCTTCATTATTAGTACCAACGTCTAAAATTATTGGTAAGGTACACTCAGGAGGTACACCTGCACAGGCAGTGTATAGCGCCAATTTCCCAATAGGAATTCCCATTCCATTAATACCGAGGTCGCCCAAACCCAGTATGCGTCCACCATCAGTCACCACAATAAATCGAACATCCTTAACCGGCCAATTCTTTAAAATTTCTTTAATGCGGCCTTTATGATTAATGGAAATAAATAAACCACGAGGTCGTCTTGAAACATGACCGAATTTCTGACATGCTTCCCCTACTGTTGGGGTATAAACAATGGGCAAAAAGGTAGCAGGTTCACTGCTGATGATTTTAAAATACAAAGTCTGATTAATATCATGCAGATTTGATAAATAAGAGTATTTATGAATCGGAAGTTCAATCTGCTTTAACTGATCCTGGATACGTTGAACCTGAGTATCGATTGTTTCAATTTTTTCAGGCAATAAGCCTTCAATATTTGACAATCTTCGTTCTTCAAGTGTAAAAGCCGTGTCTTTGTTAGTGTGCGGATTGCGAAGTAACAAATACCCTGAATTGTTTTCCATTTTATTTATGTTTAGAATATTAATTTTTCACATTCACTAATAAATTATTTTTCAACTGCTCAATTACTTAATTTAAAAACAACACCCATAAAATTGCCAGTATTGGCCCAAGCAACCCAAAAATTATTCCATTTAATCTGAAATCTTTTTGTTGAATAAACCCGGTGCTAAAGACTATTGCATTGGATGGACTTGATGCAAGCAATCTTAAAGCTGAAGATGACGAAAGTGCAATAATTAATGCGGCTTCTAATTTCATAGCGGGTAGAATAGCTATAGAAATTGGCACCATTAGGGTAGTTGCTGTTGAATTAGTCATCACAGTTGCCAGTATCATCGCTAAGAAACCAAAAAGCGAGAGCAGTAATATTGGATTTAATTGCAAAGTTATCAGTACAACGGCATAGTGGTCTAATAAGCCAGTATTTTCAAGTGCGAGTCCCAGTGATAAACCACCTGCAACTAACAAAAGTGTATCCCACCCTAACGATTGAATGTCTTTTCCATTAAGTACTCCTGTGACTGTTAGCACTACAAGAGGTAAACAACAAACTGCAGCAGCTTTTATTCCATGCCAGGAACCGGTTACCCATAATCCGATGGTAAAGATTATTACCCAGATAACAATTTTTCGTTGAAGTGCTGCTTCCCTGGAAGTATCCTTTTCAAGTTCATCAACAAAAGCAGTAGAAATAGGTGTAGTATCTTTAATATAAACCTTGATTAAAGCAAAACAACAAATGTAATTTACAATTATTGCAATAGGTACGCCATAAATTAACCAATCAATAAACTCGATATTAATTCCGGCATTTTGTAATACTCCAACTGCAATGGCATTTGCAGGAGTACCAACAATTGTTGCCATTCCCCCACAGGTTGATGCCAATGGTATGCCCAATATTAAAGCCTTGGCTACTTTGGAATTTTTATCAAGTGTTAAAAGCAAAGGCATGAGTCCGGCTAACACCATAGTTGTGGTAGCTGTATTTGATAATAACATAGAGGCAATCATAGTTGCAGTCATTACTCCAATCAACAAATTTCGTGGATTGGTTCCCGCAATTTTTAGAGTAATCTTTAATAATGATTCATCTAATTTTGTTTTAGCCATGGCTTTTGCCAGAAAAAAACCTCCAAGTAAAAGCCAGATGATGCTATCAGAAAAAGTATGGACATAATGAGAAACATCTTCAGGTGCCGAGTTAAAATTTTTATTTCCCAAAGCAAATACCAGGAAAGACATAATGAAAAGACTCACAGCAAATGCCGGTATGGCTTCGGTAGCCCACAAGCCAATGGCAAAAAATAATAGAAATGTTACATAAACCTGTGATTGAGTAAATTCGGGTTCTTTAAGAAGGTATGTAATACCAATTGCAACTACAAATGATAGCACAAAAGACAAAATGGATTTGTGTCTTGCTTTAATGTAGTCATTACTATTTTCCATCAAAGTTCTAAATTAGGTTTGTATTATTACTAAAAATACAATTATTCCCTCATGCAATATTAATTATTAAATTGCAATATTTTAGAGTTTATCGACAACTATTTATTTGATTTATAACTTTTGTTACAATACCTAAGTATTGGTATAATATTGAACTAAAAGCTAAATATAGCAATCATAGAAATACGTGAAGCACTTCCCTTTTTATCATCAATATTTGTTCTGCTTCCTGACGTAAATTCAACACCTAAATTAATAGTTTCAATAGGATAATAAAAAATATTTCCTGCGAAATATTGACTCGACTTGAAAGTGTCGGGCGATTCAAAATCTTTCCAATCTAAATAAGAAATTCCTACTGTCCCAGAGCATCGCCATTGCTTAGTGAAGATATGTGTATAGGTAGCAAACCCACCATGAATGGGCTTTGTGGTCATTCTATTTGTGTTTGGATTATAGACCGCATCCAATTGACGATTGGTGAATCCTACATAGTAAAAAGCAATACCATGCCCATATGAATACTGCGAATAAATGACATTTTTTGTGTTAATATTTATAACTGTGCTTAGCAGAATGCCCCATCCATACAAACCCTCCATTTGATTTTGATATAAATAATCAATCCGTCTAAAAATTCCGGCTAACTGAATATGGCCATGTTTGTTAAAATATTTGTACCGGCCTGCTAAATCAAAGTTATTTTGTTTGCTTCTGTCATCAAGAACCGAATCAGCCGGATTATAATAATCGGATTCCGGAGCTTCAATAGACAATCCCGCAATATTCTTTTCACCAAATTTCCTTTCATATCTAATTAAACCATGCCTTTTACTAAGTGAACTGTTCGGGCCTTCAAATTCAACTGTAGCCGGAAGAGATGCATTATCCATAAATGTACTCCATGTATATCCGATTTTAAAATAATTCCATTCGGCATAAGCATGCCTTAATCGCCAGAATGAATTAGTGACACTCGCAAAATCGACTTCCATATAAGTTTTAATATGACCAACCTTGGTATTTGCTTCTCCCTCTACACCGAATCGCGATTGCCTGGCTCCAATATAAATGCTGGAAAGATCTTCGATTTTAGCTTCTTCAACCGGAATATCATAAGGCAAAAACCCTTCAGTACTTGTCATGCCATTAAAATCATAATATCCATTTACTCTTACACTTCCTTTAAAACTTATTTTATATTTTGAAGTTTTTAGATCCTGATCATTTTTATCGGATACAATTTTACTCGTGTCGGTTTTTAATGGTTGCATGGCTATGGTATCAACACGGCTGGAGAAGAAATAAACAGTGTCGGAAGGCCTCGACTCTACTTTTTTTATAGTAAGTTTCAGGGTATCACGAAACTGTGCATTTCCAGCAACACCAAACAAAAGAAAAAACAGTATTAAATATATATTCAAAGCAGCAACTCTTTTTTTTGCTACTAATTTTTTCATCATTACAAATAAAAAATAATTTCTCATAATGAAAATTTCCAAATGTAGGTATTCCCTTTTTGCAATACTTCTTTTCCAAAGATTGGAAATAATCCGGGTGCCGATGAGAAATAGGTTATTTCTTCCGCATCCAAAATCAAAACCTTTTTTTCGTATGGCGAAATATCATATGAAATTTTATTGATCCAAATAAAAAGAGGTTGCTTGGTTCCATTCACCAGTTCAATTTGTACTTCACCCGCTGCCCCATCACCCGATTTCTCAAAAAAATTCTGTTTCCCATAATTTAATGAATCGGTAATCTGAATCAAGTTTTCATAAACATAACCTCTCGAGCTTGTCTCCACATCAAACGCCTCCACAAAACCATTCTGCGATTCTCCCGGCAGCACTACCAAAAGGTTAGAGGCATCAATTTTATGTATCACCTTAAAATTGGGTCCAGGGCCCTGGCGGAAATTGATTTCTGAGACTGCGTTCCCGGTTTTAAGCTGTGACCAGGCAGATGTGCTTGCACAAACACCTATTATTAAGCTAAAAAAACACAATAAATTAATTTTCATGAAATGCTTTAGCAGAACTTGTTGAATTCGATTTATTATTTAAATACACAACAAACATGTAATTTATCATTTACTTTATTACAAATTCACTGAGGCAAGGGTGAATAAGAACAACAAATATAAAACTCATTTTCCTCATTTCAATACAATTTCGTTAAAATGAACTTCGCTAACACAAAATGGACGAATTTATAGTTCATTAATGAGGTGGTATATGACAATCATCATGAATCAAAATATTTAAATCAAAATCACTATACCTATATAAAGAAATAGATTGGTACCCATCTTTTAAATACCAAAATTTACAAAATAGTATATCTTTGCCATATCTAAAGCAACAATGACATATGCGTCGTTGGTGGTCGGTGAGGAGTACCGTAAATCAACAACCGAATTACCTACTGAATTAACCAAAACATAAATCCATGAAATCAGCACTCTTTCTTTCAGCAATTACACTCTTATTAAACTTCACCTTGCCTGCACAGGTATTCACCAATAAAGAAGTTGGTAAAAAAAATGCTGAATTAGCAGATAGTTTAAAGCAAACAGAATATCCTTATAGCCTACCTATTTGGGGCGCTAAGGCCACTAAAGCCGGGTACAATTTGCCTTATTCTGCAGGCATGAGCGTTCAATATTTTTGGCAACAATCTGACCTGATTATTGACAATCTAAGAGTTGGTTTTAACAATGGTGAGCAATTTAATTTGGATGGTATTGTTAGATTCGACGATGCTATTGCTACTGCCAATGCCGTAACTGTTCGTCCCGATATATGGTTATTTCCTTTTTTAAATGTTTATGGAATATTTGGGGTTGCCCAGGCCTCCACAGAAGTCGGTTTTGGCATTTGGGTTCCTGACAGCACCAATGCAGAACGAGAAATATATTCTACCACTACGCTTGTTGAATTTCAGTCGGCAACAGCCGGATTTGGAATTACTCCTACCATTGGTGTTGGGGGTGGATTTTTAGCTATGGATATGAATTTTACATGGACCGATGTGCCTCAACTCAAAGATCCTGCATTTGCCTTTGTTTTTGGACCTCGTTTAGGAAAGAACTTTAAGTTGAGCAAACCTGAAAGAAGTATTGCAGTATGGGCAGGTGGTTTCAGGGTAGCACTTAAATCAGGTACCGAAGGAAGTATTGAACTTAGTGAGGCCCTTGATACAGACAATTTTTACGCTAAACTGGAAAATGGAAATATGCAACTTGATGAGGCTCAACTTGAGGTTGATGAATGGTGGGCTAACCTAACTCCAATTGAACAGTCTAAACCGGTCAACAAAGCCAAATATGAAACAGCAAACGCTGCTTTTGATAGAGTTGGTCAAATTCTTAGTCAGGCCGAAATCGCAGCAAGCAATTTAGAAACGGCAACAGTTCAATATCAAATGGACAAAGAACCGAAGGATAAATGGAACTTTATTGTTGGCACCCAATTTCAGTTGAATAAACACCTCATGCTTCGTGCTGAATATGGTTTTCTGAGTTCAAGAACACAATTTTTAACCGGTGTTCAATATCGCTTTGGTTTGTAAAATGCAAAACAAAGCTTTGTATACATCCATTGACTATTTACCCTCTGGCAACGATTAAAGTAAAATAAAAAGGAGGTTATTTCATTTTATAGAAACAACCTCCAAATTCAAACCTTATTCAATGCACGTTTTCTATAACGCATTATTTATTTTGCACAATAGTAACTTTATTTAATTTGCCATTAAAATTATTAGAAGAGGTTCCATAATTCGCAACAGGAGTACCTTCATCCAAACCAACATCGGCTAAATCATCAACAGAAAAAATACCGGGTTGTGTTTTTTCAATTCTACCTTCAGCAACTTTGTTACCGTTAACAGTAATAGTACCTACTCCACCCTTTCCAGCTCCGCCACCATCGTATTTAAAGTCGTAAACTACTGTATATTTTCCCGGTTTGAGAGACTCGTTTGCAGTGATGTTAGTTGTTTCTAAACCAAGGTAGTTATAACTGAAAGCAGGCTTTCCTTCTTTTATATAGAATGATAACCCGCCAAATCGCCCACCCTGACAAACAATTACTCCATTACCATTTGCACCTACTTCCAAATCGGCAGTCATGGTGTATGCATGTACTTCGAAGATCAATAAACACATCGACACCCATACCTTTCATGCCTTCACCATAAGTTACTGAAGTTCGTCCTTCCATAATTGTTGGGCGACCCATTGCCGTAGCATCCATTCTTTCAAATGTACGGTCATCAATTGGCAACACATGATATTTTTCTGCTTCTTTCATAAACAACTCCTGCATAGCTTTAAGCTTATCAGGATTTTTCTTAGCAAGATTATTTGAAAGACTGAAATCCTCATTAGTATTGTACAAATCCCATACATCATCTGATAAAGGAATATTCTTTGTAGCCCACGGTAAGCGGTGAATGGTTCTTGCTAACCAACCATCCTCATACACTCCTCTGTTTCCAAACATTTCAAAATATTGAACATTGTGTTTTTCGATGGCTTTGGCATCATTAAAAGTATAAACCAAACTACTTCCTTCGATTGGATCTTGAAGAATACCATTCACCGATTTTGGTGCAGGCACATTTGCAATTTCATAAATAGTTGGTGCAATATCGATAACATGTCCAAACTGTGAACGAATTTCGCCTTTAGCTTTGATACCTGCAGGCCAATGTATAACCATGGCATTGCGCGTTCCACCGAAATCTGAAGCTACTTGTTTGGTCCAGGTAAATGGTACATCCATTGCAACTGCCCAACCTGCAGAAAAATGTGGATAGGTAGATGCTGATCCCCATTCATCATAATGTTTGAGCATCTCTTCCACCTTTTCGGGAACGCCATTGAAGTACGTCATTTCACTATACATTCCGTTCATTTGTCCTTCTGCACTAGCACCATTATCACCTGCAATAAAAATGAAAACAGTATTATCTAATTCACCGGTTTGTTCAATAGCAGTTAATAATCGACCAATTTCATAATCGGTATGTGCTGCAAAACCTGCATAAACTTCCATTTGTCGTGCAAATAATTTTTTTTCATCGGCCGACAATGCATCCCAATCTTTAATGTCTTTTGGTTTTGGAGCGAGTTGAGTTTTTTCAGGAATGATACCCAATTTTTTTTGTTGTGCAAAAGTCTCTTCACGAATTTTATCCCACCCTTTATCAAACTTTCCTTTGTATTTATCAATCCACTCTTTTGGTGCATGATGTGGCGCATGAGTAGCACCGGGAGCATAATACATAAAGAATGGTTTATCAGGAGAAAGTGCTTGTTGAAAATTCATCCAATTAATTGCCTGATCAGTCATATCAACTGTAAAATGATAATCGATATTTTTAGGTGTTTCAACCAAAGTAACTCCGTCATAAATCAAAGGCGCCCATTGATTTGTTTCGCCTCCTAAGAAACCATAAAATTTTTCAAACCCTGAATGAGCCGGCCAACGATCTTGTGGTCCATTGTTAGAAATTTCCCAAGGTGGTACTTCATGACATTTTCCAAATTGAGCGGTATTATACCCATTTTGACGAAGAACTTCTGCCATAGGTGTTATTGTTTGTGGACGAACGGCAGAATATCCCGGATAAGTACTTGCCAATTCAGTAATCACACCCATATTATTAGAATGATGATTATAACCGGTGAGAAGTGCACGTTCGAGTAGGTGCACATAATGCCGTTGTATGAAAACGATTATAACGTAATCCGCTTTTTGCCAGTTTATCAAATGTTGGCATTTGTATAGGACCACCAAAAGCTTCGGATACTCCAAAACCCATGTCATCAATCAAAACGATAACAACGTTAGGAGCTCCTTTTGGTGCCTTCACATCAAAACGTTGCGGTGGTTTAGTGTTTCTTACATCCAAATCTTTGTAACTTGGTCGAGCCGGTTCTCTAATTGGTAGTGATGACCGGTCGGGTTCTGCTTGAACCGGTTTAGCCGGTTTATTTTGTGCCTTCGCATTCATAACACACAACACAAAAGCAATTAGAAGAAGGCTTCTAATTTTAAATAAGTGGTTCATTTGGTTCATAGTTATTGGTTTAAGATTGTAGGAAATATTAATATAGATTGAGATGATGCAAATATAAATAATAATAAATGGTGGCCGACTAAAAATAAAAGAGATTTATAGTTTTGCATTGATTATTAGGCTATTAAACCAAAACAAGTCAAATTTAGGTCACTATTTTCTGGAATAAAAAGCTCTATTTCGTGAAAAAGTTAACAATTAATTTAATTACCATCACCTTCGACTTTAATCAAAGAAAACAAATTGAACCAAATGAGTGGTAAATCCTTAAAAGCTAAATCCAATATTTAAATTCGTCCGTACTTTAGAATCTTGATCACAATGCATCACGGTAAATTCCAAAGGCCCGATTATTGAATTTAACCCAAGCGTTAATCCGTAGCCGGTTAGTAAATTATTGTCAGCATTAATGTGATCAATACTCACCTGATGAAAATCATATAGACCGGCATTGAATCGTCCGGTCAAGTATGCTTTTTTAGAAAGTTTGTATTGCAAGGCAAGTTGTGCCGATGCAATACTTCCGGTTTTTACTTCCGATTCGCTAAGTCCCAACAAAAGTGATTTGATTTCGAATGATCTCATTAACACCACCCACAACAAAATTATTAGCAAGGTAAGGATTTTCTTCAATGATGTAAGCTAAGGTAATCTGCTGACTCCAGGAAAATTTTGAATTCAATTTAGAATAATGAATAGCATTGATATAAATTTTAAAATAATCATCATAATTATAATCTCCCGAATCACTACTTACCGATGAGTCGCTATAGGAATATTCAAATTCCGGATTTTGACTGAATACATATCCTACTTCAGCACTTATATCCCATCCTTTTGTAGCAAAATATTTCTGATCTACATTATTTAGTCGATAGGAAAGGTATGAATACCAATAATTATTATTCCCGTTATAAATCAAACTTGGGGTCTCTTCTGTTTTTATTTTTGATTGAATGAACTGTTGACCTAATCCTAAATATGAATTACGATTAATATTATGTTGCAATTGAGCATCGTAAGCACTATATGTACTCCGCAAAGTTTGAAACAATCTGAAATCATTATAAACAGGAAAATCAACAAATTCATAATAAAAATCAATTAACGCTCTCGTTGTTCTTGGTTTATTGATATACTTAAAATATTCAGCATATAGTCGGGGGTTTTCACTGATTTGAACACTTACCATTGCTCGAGATTCTTTAAACAACAATTCCCTTGAGGTTAGATTAAACTTCAATCCTAGTTTGGTAAAATCGTTGTAATTAATTCCAAATTTCACAGCAGATAACGGACTTTCTTCAACGGCGAAATGCATTTCAGTAGCTCCATTTTGATCAGCAACAAAGCTATAGCGTATGATATCATAATAGCGGGAACCATAGACTCTGTGAATGGCCTCATTTAATTGCTCATCAGTATAATTTTTGTTAGTTTTTAAATTGAGTAATCCAAAAAAGAAATTTTCCTTAGTGTTTTTAAGGCCATCAACCGAAAATTTATTGATATTTATTTGTTTGTTTTTGGGTAATCTATCTTTCACAAAACCGTTTTCACCATAAATGTTATTAAGCGAGTCAGCCATTCTTTTAAAATAGGGATAATATAAATTGCCGGTTTCTTTACCACAGTCTATAATAGAATCAGAAAAAGCAAAATCTGCCGTTTCGTAACCCTTTAGTTCAGGGAGAATAAAGAGATCACACTTTGCCTTGTGTTGATCAAAAAATGCAGCATCTTTAAAAAACACGATTTGCATAATAATATCTATAGATGTATTAAGCTGCTGAGCCTTCGACAATCCTTGGTTCAAATTTACTCCTATTACATAATCAGCTCCCATTTCTTTAACATCTAAAACCGGGAAATTATTTACAATGCCACCGTCAACTAATAATTTATTTTCATATTGAACGGGAGTAAACACTGATGGGATAGCCATACTTGCTCTGATGGCGGTTACTATGTTTCCATGGTCCATGGCTACTGCATTTCCGGTTTCCAAATCTGTTCCAATACATTTGAACGGTATTGGGAGTTTAGAGAAATCGGTAATGTCATAAACAGGATGAAATAATTCGGAGAGCTTTAACCATAATTCCTGCCCTTCAATAATTCCGGTACCTAATTTTAATTTCTTTTTTTCTATTGGTACCGTAAGAGCATAACTGTTGTATTCACTTTTCTCTTCAATACTTATTTGATCCAATTGAGGTGACGATGAAAACAGCAATTCCCAATCTAGCGACTTGGCAAGAACTTCAATACTATCACCTGAATATCCCGCGGCATAAAGACCTCCTACTACACTTCCCATACTGGTTCCGGTAATATAATCAATCTTCAATCCGGCACTATCAATGGCTTGCAATATACCAATGTGTGCCAATCCTTTTGCACCTCCCCCACTAAGGGTTAACCCAATTTTAGGACGCGGTGACTGTTGTTGAGCTCTGGCAGTTTGAAATGAAAATAAAATGATTAATACAAGTAACAATGAGAGAGGCTTCATTTTGAATGCTTCTAAATTGGTATGGCTGTTGGCTGGTTTGTAAACAATATGTGAACTTTACAAATCATTGCTCCTAATAAATATGTATGATGAGTAAAAGCGTAAATAATTAATGATTTGATCTAACATTCCGAACAAATATTTATTTAGCGTGTTGCTTTTGAAATCAGTGTTTGAAAGAGAAGAGGCGAATAAAATAAGATACTTTTTAGCTATTTTGTAGTAATAACACTACAATACAGGATTAAAACGAGCTTTTTTCACATTCGTAGCACAAACAGACCCGATTCGGGTTAATTCTCAAAAGGCATTTACCTGCCTTCACCTTTGTTTACCAACAATATTGAATTTGTTCTTGATAGGAATTAGGGAGATTTTATGTTGCCTACATATAAAATTAAAATAATGGCTCAACAAAAGAGCCTATTCTACAAAACCCGTAACCACTTTTCTAAAAACTTACTTCATCAATTCAATTCCTAATTTGATGTTATTTTGAATAAATTTCATTCCAATCAGTTTTCATATCAACAACAACCCAGCTATTTTCTTTGCATAGTCGAGGCCATTTTTCAAACGACCAATAGCAGATAGACTGTCATAAGCAACTTCACGAATAGAATCGGTATGATGCACAAACATTCCAAAACGAGGACCATCGCCGGAGGTTGTATATTGAAGCATTGCATAATCACCATCTGAATTGCCGGCAGCGAAAATAGGACGCTTTCCAATGTATTGATGTATACCAACAGGTTTTCCTTCTTTATCATCAATAAAATTAAGTTCAGGCAATTTAATTAATTCCCCTTTACCATTATTGAATTCATATTTTACTTTTCCGGAACTTCCTATCACTTGGTCCGGAGGTATCCCATAAGCTTCTTCAACCCATGCTCTCATAAAATCAACGCCACCACCCGAAACAATAAAAGTTTTGTATCCATTTGTTCTCAAGTAGGCAAGTAGTTCTACCATTGGTTGATAAATCATTTCGTTATAATGCTTTCCTGATAGAGGATGAGTGGCAGTTTTCAACCATTCTTTTACAATTGAATTAAATTCATCAGCAGTCATACCGGCATGAGAAGCCATCACAATTTCAAGTAAAGCATGCTCACCACCGGCCATCACAGTTTTCATGTCACCTTCAAGTAATGCTTTGAAAGGTTGTTTCGTTTTCCATTCCGGATGTTCAGGTGCCAGAGCTTTCACACGATCTATTGCAAAAGCCAATTGAAAATACATAGGTTGTTCACTCCATAAGCTACCATCATTATCAAAACAGGCTATACGATCGGAAACAGGAACAAAATCATTGCTTCCTTCGGCTATAGTTTTAGTAACAAAATCTATAATTGCTTTTTTAGATGCACCATTATTCCAAGAAGGTAACGGGTCAATAGTTTCACTAAGTTCAGTGGCTTTTTCTACTTTCGGAGATGGATTTTGACAACCGAAATTCAATGTCCATAAAAAAAATACAATTGGTAAAAATTTTATACGTTTCATATCATGTCAATTTAAATTTAAGTTTTATTACATAAAAGAAATGGACTATTAAAATTAACAGCCCTTTTCTTGGAATGTCTTTCTTATTTTCCTCCTGATGTTTCTTGCAATTTCTTTAAAACATCGTCCAGGTTAAATGAAGCTGCAGCTTGTCGAGGAGGATTGTCTTTAAATGTTTCAATAAATTTTCCTACAATGGCTTGTGCCGGAACTGCGATAAAAGCATGCTCTAAAAACCAATCGTAATAAGTATTAGAAGTAATTTGAGCATACTCGTAAGGGTCGGTACGTAAATTGAATAACAAAGGCACCCGCAAATTAGTAAAAGGCTCAGCCCAAATTCTCAATGTTCCGGGAGCACGTTGTTCCATAAAAACCCGGTATCTTCAATACGTTGAGTTCCGTCGGCATTCGCATAGCAATGCAAAACTCCTCTTGGGCCAAATTTTGATTTAAATCCCGGAAAATCTTCTTCACTTGGATAGTCTCTATTCTCCGGTTCTTCTTCGGCATTCAAATGATATAAATTTCCATAAAATTCATCAAATCCATGCATAGTTGGAAGAAACTCATCTCTATCGCCAAGGTGGTTTTTCCCAAACTGACCAGTGGCATAACCTTGACCTTTCAATAATTCTGCTATGGTAGGATCTTCTTTTTGAAGACCCACTGTTGCACCCGGCATTCCAACCTTTGTCAACCCGGTGCGAAGACCGCATTGTCCTGTTATAAAAGAAGCACGTCCGGCAGTACAGCTTTGTTCAGCATAATAATCGGTAAACAAAACCCCTTCTTTAGCTACTCTATCAATGTTGGGGGTATGGTAACCCATCACTCCCATTGAATAAGCACTTACATTCGACTGCCCGATATCATCTCCCCAAATGATGACAATGTTTGGTTTTTTTGAGGTTTCCTTTTTTTGTTGTGCAGAAACTGTTAATGTTACCAGCAGTCCACTTAATAGCAGCAGTTTTTTCATATATATTTGATTATTAACGATTTAAATGAAATAATTTAACCATTTTGCACCTTAAATTTTTTAAAAGAATAATATTGGATTGAGAAATTAAACAAACTTGTATATGCTTGTTATTCAGCACAATATTTTCAATTTGTTGTAATCATGTACCTACAAAATTAAAATTTTTAAGCTCAATGTAAAAGTATACTTTTGTAAATAAAAATTAAACCTAAATCGTATCCTCTTAACACTTAATAGTAATTAATTAATATGATATCGCCGGTACTGATAGCCTTTTCACTCTTTTTCGGAATGCTATTTTTTATGGAATTAGGTCGAAGAATTGGACAAAAAATTCAAAGTAAAGATCCCGATGGGGCACACAAAGGTATTAGCACCATTGAGGGCTCATTATTTGGCTTGATGGGTTTACTTATTGCATTTACTTTTACTGGAGCTGCAAGTCGATTTGAAGATCGTAGACAGTTAATAACACAAGAATCCAATGCAATTGGTACCGCCTACCTAAGAATTGAATTACTTGCTTCGGCGGATCAACCTAAGATGAAAGAATATTTCAAACAGTATCTTGATTCGCGAATTGCAACGTATCAAAAAGTTCCCGATATGGTAGCCGTATGGGCTGAATTGAAACACAGTATAGATTTGCAAAATACAATCTGGAGTTTTGCTATCAGTGCCTGTAAAAGCACAGAAGCTATGACCGATGCAGCTAAATTATTATTGCCTTCGATAAACGAGATGATAGATATTTCGAATAGCCGGACTGTATCTGCAGAAACCCACCCACCAAATGCTATTTTTCTTTTGCTTGGTATATTTAGTTTAGTAGGCGCCCTTTTTGTTGGTTACGGTATGGCTGAAAATAAAAACAGAAATTTTCTCTACATGATTATATTTTCAATTGTAATGACATTAACAGTTTATCTTATTCTCGATTTGGAATATCCCAGACTTGGCTTCATCCGAATTGATCAAGCAGACCATCTATTATTTGAATTGCGTGAAAGTATGAACTAGGCGATTGAGGAAAAGTGGCGATTGGTAGAGAAAAATGCAGCGGTAGCGGCGGCGGGATGCAGCAGTTAAAGGGGAGGAAATGCGGCTGTCACAACAGCGGGATATGGGTGAAGAGTGAAGCGGTGACGGGTACAGGAAAAGTAATGACGATTTACTATTAAATTAACCGGCGACGGAACACACAACCATTGAATTAACAAACGAATCAAATGAAACAACCTGAATAATTTTAACAAAATCCTGTGCATGCATTTATGCAGTTTCTTTTTATTTTAGCTTCCAATTCATAATTTTCATCTGCTCAGGATTCAACCAAAGTTCGAAATAAAAAAGAACATTATAAAAATAAATATTCATTTTCAGTCGGTAGTTTTCGTCCTACAGTATCTACCACCATTCAAATCAACGGAGAAAGGGGACCCGGAGCAATACTAAGTTTGGAGGAAAATTTAGGATTTTCTGACAAGTCATGGCTGTTCCGAATAGAAGGAGATGCCAAATTTACCAAGAGATCAGGAGTGTCGTTAAACTATGTTAAACTTAACCGAAGTCAAGACTGGAGTGTTGACAGAGATATAACAATTTTTGATACAACTTTTTCTGTCGGAGCTGATTTGGGGATTTATTTTAACACAACATTTATTGCAGCTTCCTATAAATATAGTATTTTTTCTCAAGAAAAATGGGATGCCGGATTATCAGTTGGAATCCGCCATCTTTCAATAAAAGTTGGAGTTGATTTGATTACTGAGAACAACTCCGATTATAATGAATCGGTGAAAATTCCTGCACCAGTGCCTGTTTTTGGAATTTTTGGTTCTGCCGACATGACTGATCACCTAAGGGTTCGGTATAATTTCGATTATTTCACTATTGAAGTGAATGGAGTTAAGGGAGGTGTATTAGACAATCGATTTGCATTGGAATATTTTATTATTAAGAACCTTGGGCTAGGTGCCTCCATTAATTTCTTGTCGTATGAAGTAAAAGAAATTCCACTAGCCGAAGATTTTGATGGGAAAATTAAATATTCACTAAGTGGTTTTTCCTTTTTTCTATCTACAAGGTTTTAGAAAAAATTTCGAAGAAACTTTTGAAAAGTAAAGAACACGTTTAAAATATCATTAATTCACAAGTTCTGAGAAACAGAAAAAAAAATTCTAAGAGATAACATAAAAACCTAAAATTCACCATAAGCAAATACCACTGTCGTGGTCTCCATATGATCATTTTATTGATAATATTATTTATATAATTTAAAAAAATGATAAGAATCACATAAATTTTAAGTCGATTTCAAATGAAATTCACATATCTTTGCATTATTGAAAACAAAAACCCTATCAAACCATTTAATTAAAAGAACATGAAAAAAATTATTCTATTTGCTGTTTGCGGACTTCTGGTATTCAACGTAAAAGCACAATCAAACACCGATGAAATTGCCTTGATCCAAAGTATGTATGGGATTGAGAAAAAACAAATGATCATAGATCTTATGAAACTAACTGAAGCTGAAACTCCATTATTTTGGCCGGTATATGACAAATATGAGGCAGAGCGTAAAGAACTTGGTAAGGTAAGAATGGCACTAATCATTGATTATAGTAAAAATTATACAACTATGACCAACGAAAAAGCAACTGAACTTATTAACGAATCAATTGTTAATCATCAGGCAATTTCAAAATTGCAACTAAAAGCATTTAAAGAAATGTCGAAAGCTATTACTGCAATGAGAGCGGCTCAATTTATACAATTCGAGAATTTCTTAGAGACATCAATACGTAGTGAGCTTTCGAAACAACTTCCTTTTATTGAACTTAAGAAATAATATATTTATTTTGTTAAAAAACTACCGGCTAGTCCGGTAGTTTTTTTTTGTCTTTACTTTTTCAAAAACTAATTGTTTGAAAACAAATTGAGACACTGTAGAAGGCCTATCAATTTTGTACTTTTATCATCACTTTTAAAATAAGAATAATTGAAATTATTTAAAGATTTGTCCAAATAGATTTCAATTCGTGCTTAAAAGTTATTCTTGAAAATATACATTGTTTTTAAAAGCCGGAAATATTATAAAACTATTTTTAAATTCATAAATGTATATTTCTATTCGTACAATTCCAGTTCTAACAAATGTACCATTCTTTCCTTCTAAAAATTGTTATCGTTACTAAAGGCGCCTCCATTTAGATAACTCTTTTCAGTACTTCAATGATTTTAAAGATTCAATTGTAAGAAAATCAACAAATTAACACCTTCACTATCAATTTGTTATATAATATCGTCTTTTAAGAGTCGGAATTTCAGTTACTCATAAAAGTTCATTACTTTTACCTCCGCTGTTATGAAACCAATTAGGATATTCTTTCTTAAACCGTTAAATTATACAGATTCTGCCGTTTATAAAAACTCCCTTTTTATACAAACACAAATCCTGAGATGTTGAATCGAAAATCCTCTTACTCAAAATTAAAATCGTATCATATGAACTTAAAAAATGCTTTCAAAGCAATTAAATCATTAAAGTTTTTTTTGTACTTATTTACAACGATTTTAATTTTTCACAATAATGTCAATGGGCAATCAGATAAAAATATTACGTTAGCATCTACTGAGGCAAGTTATTTCAAACCCACTTTAAGACAATTTGCGCAACCAGAATTTCATTTCCTTGCTGACACAACTTCTGCAAAGGATACCACTGAGAAAACCACCAGTCAAAAAATGGAAAATCTTTTTAAGTATATTCCTGTGCCCTTATACTCCTATTCAAGTGAGGGGGGAAATTTATTTGGACTTGCAAAATTTAATGCTTTTCAACTTTCAAAAAATGATACTATTTCCGAACCATCAATTTTATCCGGAGTAGGATCTGTTACCTCGAAAGGTCGTATCAATGTTTCAATTGCAACTCAACTGGTTTTTAATCATGATAAAACTATTGTAGCAGGGTTTTTTAATTACAAAAAACAACCTGAATACATGACCAAAATTGGCAATACCATTTACAGAGATAGTACAGGGGCAGTAGATAGCATTGAAGCAGTTACTTTCGACCGTCTGAGATTTTATGCAACGGGGTTATTTTTGTTTGCCGAGAATTTATACGCCGGTGTTGCTTTTGATTATTCAAATTACATTAGTATTGAAACCGATACCAATAGTTTTTTAGTTCGAGACAATGCACTTGGGTTGGCAGGTGGTCCTGATGTTGGAATTGGTCTTGCGGGAGCTTATGATTCTAGAGACAGTAGATACACTCCATTAACCGGAACCTATATTCTTTCCACATTATTGACCTATCCTTCTTTTTTAGGTAGTAAATACCAATTTACCAGATTTACACTCGATGCTCGTAAATATTTTAATCCCTGGTATAAACATACAATTGCTTTGCAGGCAACTACCGGGTTTTCTAACAGGGATGTTCCATTCTATGATTTATCTTTACTAGGTAGTGATAATAAAATGCGAGGATACTATCAAGGCTTTTTACGTGACAAAGTTTTGGTTGATGGGCAGGTTGAATACCGCATGCCTGTGTGGAAAATGTTTGGAGTGACGGGTTGGATTGGCGCAGGACGCACTTCGCCTGATTACGACAGTCTATCATTGGATAACTTTCACCTTTCTTATGGTGCCGGTTTTAGAGTTCGTGTGGACACTAAAAACAATATCAACATGCGTGTTGATTTCGGATTTGGCCCAAATGGAATTGCCGGAACATATATCAATTTCTCTGAGGCATTTTAAACTGATTTGTCTATATACTAATTAAGCATTTTATTCACTCTATTGATACAGTGCAGAAATCAAAATTGTAATTCCATTCACAGAAGCTGACTTTTAGAAACTATTTCATTGAGATTCAAAGTATCGATTTCAATTCCTTTTTTATACACTTCTGATATTCCAAAAACAGAGTAGAAAATATCTTCTCTTTAAAGAATCAATTTATTTAAAAACATCCAAACTTCAGTTACCTTACCATCGGTCGAGGCACTTCCGTTTTGTGAATTTGATTAACAAACCGGTCTTTTAAATGATCATAAAAGGATCGACTACTTACTGATGTTGCAATTAAGTTTGAAAACAATGCAGTCATCATTATATAAAAAATAACATTGTGAGTATTGGTCATTTCCAGTACAATAATTGAAGATGTAAAAGGACTTCTGGTAATGCCTGTAAGGAAGCCGGTCATGCCACATAAAATAAAAAGATTTGTTTCGGTGCCAGATAAATTTAAAAATTCTGAGCACACAGCACCGATACTGGCTCCAGCACTTAAAGAAGGGGCAAATATACCTCCTGCTGCACCAGTTGAAAAGGATAAAATTGATCCAAATATTCGCAGAATAGGAACATACCATGCAAGGTGCTTTTCATCGGTAAATAAAGTGGTTACCATAATTTCCTTTCCGGAACCAAAAATGCCTCTATCAATGAATACTGCAATTGCTGCTATGATGAACCCACACAGTGCCACAAATATTATTTTCTGAAAATTAGTTTTCAATTTATCTTTTTTCTTCAAAATAAATAAAATGATTTTCCCCATCCAACTTCCACAAAAACCTGTAATAACTGCTAATGGAATAATGCCAAATGTAATCCATTTAGGAATATCATTTAGTTGAGGATAACCCAAATATAAATAGGGCCCCAGAAAATTTAATGCGGTTAGTCCGGAAATAATTACACCGGTTAACAAAGCGGATTTAAAAAAGCTAAAATGAGTTTTTGTTATTTCCTCAATTGCAAACACAATTCCTCCCAAAGGAGTATTAAAGGCTGCTGCTAAACCTGCTGCAGCACCGGTGACAATCATATTCCTTTTCGAAATTTTTGGATACCATGAAGGAAGTAGGTCATTAATTTTCTTAAACACCGAAGCAGCAATTTGTATTGTTGGTCCCTCTCTACCAATAACTCCGCCCCCAAACACCATAACAATACTGGATACTATTTTTATAAAAACAACACGCCAACTTAATAAGGAACTTACCTTATAATTATGTTTCGGATTAGATAATTCAATGGATGCTGTTACTTGCGGAATGCCACTTCCTCCGGAATAAGGGGAATATTTGACAACAAGAGCCCATGCAATTACAAAACATAGCGGAGTAATTATCAAAAATGACAAACTGGATTTTTCAAAAATATAGTGAGAAAACTCTTCAGCCCAACCAAACAATGAAGCATAAAAAACAGCAATGCCACCGGTTATGAAAGCTCCAATCCAGAATGGAAGGGCATTCAATGCGTTTTTGTTAAGTTTCTCCTTATCAAATGCTTCAAATCCGGCTTTCAACTTTTGGCCAAATTCAACTGCTCTTTTTATTGCTCTATTTCCTGACAAGTCACAAAAGTAGTGAGAAATTATTGTTTTCTTTCATTGTTTAGTGCTTAGGCCACATTGCAACTCAACTAGCCATGCTTTGAAACCTTTCCATAGATTATAAATAACAGCAACCAACTGAAGAAATATACATGAAAAAAATTCTCCAATTATATTGATGTGAGAAATAAAATTCTGATAAATTACAATCCCAAATCTTTAAATAAGGCTTGGTATTCGGGATTTCGTGGATCTTGATTTCTTAATTTAATAGCATAGTTCAACGCCTTTTCCTTTTGCTTGCCTTGTATATAAAAATAAGCAAGAGCATAATTAATATTCGATGCTTCCGGATCCACTGCATTTCCTTGTAATAAAATAATTTCTGCTTCCTTGTATTTTCCTTCCTGTTGAAGCATGAGTCCATAATTATAGTAAACTCCCGAAATGTTCGTCCCTAATGAAATGGCCACTTGAAAACTTTTAATTGCGAAAGGGGTGTTTTGCATTTCATAATACAATAATCCCAAATTATAAAATACACGATCATTTGTTGGATCAATTGCAGCCGATTCTTGTAGTGCTTTTAGAGCTGCTTCATTGTTTCCAACATTACTGTATGCAGCCGATAAATTCATACGTGCATAATTCATTAAACTATCCTTTTTCAGACCACGCAAATAAAGTCTAATGGCTTCAGCATAATTACCCCCTTGCATTTCGTAATCAGCTAACATTACATTTCCAACAGAGAAATCTGTTTGGTTTCTTAGAAATGCTTTATTTTCACTATTTGCACTTTCATAAACAGCTCGGTAATCGGCAGGAATTTCAGACACCGGTATTTGATGATACAAATCGGCTGCAGCAATTCGAACTGCCTTAACTTTATCGGATAAAAGATGAAGCACATTTTGTCTCCAAACAGTAGGATGGAAATTTTCAAGTGAGCGTATAGCGTGATAACGAACCATAGCCTTCACATCTGTAAGTGCTAAAATTAAAGCATCGGCACTTTTTTGTGTAACCAAATTACCCAGATAATTGGCTGCAGTAGCACGTGCAATTTCGGGTTGCGAAGTGTCGGAAATCAGTTTTATTAAATGTCCTTCACTTTTATTGTTAAGCAAACTTCCCGGTGCCAGGTCATCCGAAAAATGATAGGCTCTTTTGGGGCCATACCATTTTATAATAGCATCGGCTGCCCATTGGGTTGATTGCTTAGTATGACAACTGTTACAAGTGTTTGGTGTTCCATATACAACAGATTGATCCGGACGAGGAATGCGAAAGCTATGGTCTCTGCGAACATCATTACCCATATATGTTTTTGTAGGCATGTGGCAATTTACACATTGTGACGACTCGGTATTTAAAGCATGAAAATGATGTTGCTCTGTATTATATGATGATGCATGACAACTCAAACATAATTCGTTTCCAATTTTTTTTAGTTTCCCTGAATGGGGATTATGACAGTTTGTACATTGTACATTGTTATGAAACATTTTGCTTTGCGCAAAGGATCCATATTCATAATCCTCCTCTCGGATTTGACCATCCGGAAAATAAAATTCATTGCTCAAAATTGCCGGTATAAGATCGTCTAAAATTTCATTGCTGTGAACCGTTTTTGCTCCAACATCTGTTTTTCTGGCATGACAGGGTGCACACGAATTTAATTGAATTTGTGGAGTTGTATCAGTAGCATAAATCAATCCAGAGTTATTTATTCTTTTACCATTTTGAAATGCTTTTGACTGAACAAAATTAATGTGTACACTTCCCGGCCCATGGCAACTTTCACAATTTACATTTATATCTTTCCATGTCGTATTATAATTATCGTTTTCAAAATCGTAGTTCTTTTCCAAATTTGTTGAATGACAAGATGCACACATCGTATTCCAGTTTTGGCTGTTTCCCGTCCAGTGTAACCAATCAAGGTGATGAACATTCTGATGTGGGTATTGATTAAACCATTTACTATTTTTTGAATCCCAACTCACACGAGTAGATTGCAATCGTCCTCCGGGAAATGCTATCAAATACTGTTGCAACGGATAATAACCAAAAGTGTAAAGTACTTCAAAATCTTCGTTTACTCCTGTAGCTCCTTCTGTATTAATATAATACTTATCCTCATTCTTAAAAAATTTTGTAGTGACACCATCTGCTGTAAATGAAGCATTATTAAAATCACCCAACACAGTGGAATCATTTGCATGTTGCATCGCTTGGTAATGATCTGACATTTTCCAATCATTATATGCTTCTTCATGACACGATTTACATTGTTGTCCTCCTACATATTCAGAGGCTATATTCTTATCGTTTATTTCATCATTCTTTGACGAATCCGTATTGTTACAACTTACAACAGAAAAATAAAAAATAATAGAAATGACAGCAGCAAAAAGGCATGATATCCAAATATTACGTGGCATTTTAATAATGGCTAATTTAGGAGATGTTGGACAAAAATATAATAATTATTGACAAAGGTGACTTCAAATCCATACCACCTTCGAATAATTCGAAGTACGGAGGTCCTGTTAGAACAGTAAAATACAAGACAAAGCGTTCTTTTACTATTTGATTTTAAATCATTTACGCAATAATTCACTTCACCTTAGAATAAATTAAAATCTGTCGTAAATATTAGTAAAAATAAGAGAAGTTCTTTTTACCTTTGCCATCCTTAAAAATATAACCCTTAAAAATATAACAATCTCTAATTAAAAGAACATGAAAAAAATTATCTTATTTGCTGTTTGCGGTCTACTTGCTTTCAATGTAAAAGCACAATCAAACACCGATGAAATTGCCTTGATCCAAAGCATGTATGGAATTGAGAAAAAACAATTGATCACTGACCACATGAAACTTACAGAAACTGAATCACCTTTATTTTGGCCTGTGTATGACAAATACGAAGCAGAACGTAAAGTGTTAGGAAAAGAAAGAATGGAATTGATTATTGATTTTGCTAAAAATTATGAATCAATGAATGATGAAAAAGCAACTGCACTTGTAAATGCTACGATTTCAAATCATGAAGCATTTTCAAAATTACAACGTAAAGCTTTTAAAGAAATGTCAAAAGCTATTACTCCATTGAGAGCTTCTCAGTTCATCCAATTTGAGAACTTTTTGGAGACTGCTATTCGCAGCGAAATTTCCGAGCAGCTTCCTTTTATTAAAGCAGCAAAATAATAGGATATTCACCTATTCAAAAAACTACCGGTAATCCCGGTAGTTTTTTTTTGCTTGATTGTTTCGTAAAGAAGGCCTTGTTGCCCGTTAAAAATGATCTTGGCGAATACAATACGATTTACAATAATTTTCATTTCTTCATAAATAATCGGGAAAATGCAAAAAAAGACCGCTAATACATTTTGTTCAAAGCCAGCTTCGATCAATTCAATACAGGATTTTCAAATCGTGTTATGCCATTTTATGACCTCTTATTATAAGGTAGTGATAGTAAAATGCGTGGAAATTACAAAGGATTTATACATGATAAAATTCTTGTTGATGAGCAGGTTGAATATCGAATACCGGTTTGGAAAATGTTTGGTGTAACAGGTTGGATTGGCGCAGGACGCACTTCGCCTGATTACGAACGTCTTTCAATGGATAACTTTTACCTTTCTTATGGTGCCGGTTATAGAGTTAGAGTGAAAACTAAAAATAATATCAACATGCGTGTTGATTTCGGATTTGGACCAATAAGTATTGCCGGAACATATATAAATTTATATGAAGCGTTTCAATAAAAATCTGTTAGCTTGAAAAATAGTATTGTGGCTGAAAAAATATCATTTACTTTTTCAATGGATTCCACTTATTAAAGTCAGATATCTGAATTTGATAAAGTCTACTCTGTCCATTGTCGTATTTCTCCATTTCTTCCTTAAACTTTTTGATACTTTGTGCTTGTTCAAAATGGTCCTTTACGGAAGTTCTTTTGCTGGTAAAATAAGTTATCCCGGTATTTAAATTTACAAATGGGCAATAATCCATTTGAGGACTATTAATTTCTTTGCCAAGATTTATCGGTGCCGTCCAATGATCGTCATTGTGGTAAGAAATATATAAATCACCACTTCCATATCCACCCTCACGATTATAACATGTAAACAAAAGCCATGATTCATCGGGAGCTATCATAGCATTGAATTCATATCCTGTGGAATTAACCGAGTCGGATAAATTTTGTGGTGACTGATATTTACCATTTATTATTTTACTGATAAAAATATCATCCTTCCCCTTTGATCCCTTACCATCACTCGTAAAATATAAATTTCCGGAAGCGGCAATAGAGGGATAAAATTCATTTTCCTCACTGTTTACAGGAGCACCAATGTTCATAGGTCGCGACCATATATCATTCACAGTAGTTCGTTCAACCATCCAAATATCAAAGTCTTTAGGATGCGTTGAATCAGCATGATTTGGTCTGTTGGATACAAAGAAAAGTTTTAATCCATTAGGTGTCAAAAATGGCTCCATATCCATATATTGACCCGAAAATGGAGCTACTTGCATCGCAGCCCACTTCCCTCCTATTTTGCGAGTTGTTACTATTGCTGATAATTCACTCAAGTGGCTTTGCGCAGTAAAATATACTTCATTCCCATCTCCACTCAGGGTAACATCACGAACATTCGGGAATTGTTTAACTTGATTTTCCATGAATGGCAATACAACAACATTCAAATCTTGCCCCTTCGCATCTTGCGATAGTAATGCTATTATAAAAGATAACAGTAAATTAATAAAAACAAATTTCATAAGTCCTTTCATTTAGAGATTAGAATAGATTTCGTTCCTTTGCTTCAATAAATTAAAACAGAACTCCCAAATTTTTGGTGTTAATAGGATAATAAAAGTAGTGTGGCAAAATGAAACGACAAAATAAATACTATCGCATGATGATGTTAAAGTGTACGTTTAAAAATTAAACAACACATCAACTAATTCCTGTAGTATTCCGGTATCCGTAGTGAATCAATTTTCCAAAGAGTCAAACTTTTAGTGTATTGTTTAGGAATATCAGAAGGCAAATATTCGTTTATCGTAAAAATAGGATCAGGGAAATAAAATGGTTTTTTCAAAAAATTTATAGGCCGCCATTCACCTGTATTAATATTAAAATTTGCAGGAAACATATTAAAAGTAGTTGTCAATAAATATTTTGATCCTGATTGTTTAATTTGTTTCAACGCTTTAAATATTTCTTCATAACTAAAATGTACTAGTCCATCCCGGCACAATATCAAGTCGGCGAAGGGAAGGTTATCATTCGTTATATCTAGTATTTTGAAATCAATTTCAGAAGTTTTGTATTTTTGTATATTTACTTCGACTAACTCCTTCACTATATCCGCTCCCAAATACTTTCGATCTTTTAAGTTAACGTATTTCATCCAGTTAAAATCCCCACAAGGACAATCTAAAATATTTTTAACATTGTATTGATTAAATAATTCATTCAATTGAGGAATAAATTTTTTAGTTACTGCCAATTCAGATCCGGGTCCGGAAAGTGTTGTTGCACTCCCCCAATAATTTTTTAAGTAAATTTCTTTGAAAACCTCGCCAATATCTCTAGGATGAGAAAAATTGCTTTTAGTGAAGGGGAAATACTTTTTGTAAGCAATTTTCAAATAGAGGTAAAGAGTATTCCAAAACATATACTATAGTTAAACTTTAAAATAAGTTTTATACCATTCATTTTCATGATGATCTTTTGCTTCGTTATTCTGATGATGGGTGGGATCGAGCAAGTTATAAAGTATGTCCAGTGATTTGAAATCGCGCTGACTAATCACCTTAAATCCGTTTCTCATCAACATTGCCGCACAAACACCTGCTCCGATTTGATAAATTTTATTTTCACCAAATCTATTCCCCTCATAAATTACTTGGCTTCCACAAGCAGCACTTACATCCATCAACACAGCTAATTCAATTTGATTCATAACTGCAGCGGATAACATTTTCTCAGCAGCTTTAATCATTCCTTGCGTCCAATCCTTTCCGGATTCAGTTAGCACTCTTGCTTTCCCATCTAAAACATCCAATCCGGTTCCTCCATGAATATCACACATTTCACGAGGAGTGCCAAAGGAATAATCTTCAGGACAAAAGGGTATTATTTTTGCAGTTTCATATTTTAAAAGTTTTGATGCTGATGGGTAATCTCCATAGGCACTTCCATCGTATCCGCAAGTAATACCGGATAAACAGGCACTCATCATAATTCGTAAAGGAAACTCCTTTGAAGGAATACGTAAACTGTGTAAATAATTTTGATCGGTCATAAGAAATTAATTTCTTGCAGTTTCTATAGCATTATTATCAATATAGAAAATGATGTTCTCAAATTCCAAACCATAATCCTTTGTTATCATAGAAAATGAATCATTCAACTTAACTTTAAAAGTATCCATAAAATTTAAATGTCTGTAAATTGGTTCACTTTCTTTAAAAACAGTTTCAAACAAAGTTAACAATTTCTTTTTAAGGGGAAGGAGCCTATAATTTGCTTTCAGAGTTTGATTAAATAATCTGCCCATAATTATGATGACAGGATTTTGAGAATCCACATTTGTTAAGAAAGAAATCGCTTGGAACAAATATACTCAAAAAAGTGAACCTCTCCAATTTGTATAAAATGTCTATAACTGAATTCCGAACCTAAAAAATATTGAATTCGGTTCAAAATCACATATATCTGTTTTTCAACATTATACATATTTTATTTGCCGCATATTTGTGCTAAATCTTCAATCATTTTAAAAATTGCTTTAATTTGCAACATTGCTTTAAATTTTAAATGAACCATTAAAATAAACAAATCTAAATCTCAAAAATCTATGAAAATTAAAACCATCCTCTTTTTTGTCTGTACGTTATTCCTGATGCCTTCCTTGAGTACTGCTCAGAAAAAAGAACCGAAGAAACCAGCTAAAATCATCTATAAACCTGTTAAGGTAGAAACCAAAGAAGTAAAACTTGATGCACAGAACATTCTATCTGAAAAGGAAGTGACAAAATTCAAATTAACCGTTACAAACAATACAAAAGATTTTATAATTATTAAGCCCAATGAATGCACGTTAAAATCAGAAAGTGGAGAAGTGGCTCCAAAAGATAAAAAAAGAATTAGTGTGCGACCTTTAGATTCCGAAAACAAAGTGATTAATTGTAATAACACTGAAGGAAACAGCATGTATGAATATAACATTTCCTTTCATGGAACCGGCTTTTATAAATCCGAAAACAGCACAACTGTTCCTATGGATGACTTCAGTATTCCTCCCGCTCAAACTATTATTGAAGAGGGCGATTTTAAAATAGAATTGGAATCGTCGTACACACAATCGGATTCACAGTGGAGAGCAAAATTTAAAATAACTTATACCGGTGATGGATTAGGAATTGTTGAGGCCCGAAAAATAACAGGGTTAACTAACGTTGGAGAGAATTTAGTGAATATGAACAAAGAAGATATATTCGCTCTTGAAAAAGGAGAGACTGAAGCTATTGTAACTATTTTCAAAACCATTAAGCCTATGATTATGTTATGGAACGATGCTTTAAAATCGGCCAAACTCACCAAATTAGAACCAATAGTTCTGCAGTTTGAACAAGATCCTTCAGTAAAATAAAACAATTTAAATCTAGTGTACTTCAATCTAACGATTGTTGCTTTTCTTAAAGAACATTTTTTAACAATACATTATAGAAAACAATAATGCTATGCAACTCAGCAAATTTATCGCAGCAAGCGGATTCTGCTCCCGGAATGAGGCCGACTGTTGTATTGAATAAAGTGTCGCATCAATTATTAGACGTAAACCCAAAATTGCTGATAAGGTTTTGGCAGGTGATATCTTTGAAATTAACCCATTCGGAACTGATCTATAAACCTGTTCAATAATTATTCCCCTGCATAATTAAATAAAAATATAAATTGTTGAAAGTGATCGTTGCCCTTCAAAAAAAAGAAGAAAGAAAGAGGAAGCTAACTTATCTTGAAAGTTCAATTTTGATTTTTCTGTTTTTAATTTTTTCATTCACAATCGTACTCAGTAACTGTTTCACTTTGGAAGTGTTAATGGCTGCATAAGATGAATGATCGAGAACTTCGACTTTGCCAAGATCCTCCTTTTCAATTCCTCCCTTTTGTAAAAGAGCACCAACAATATCCATCTTGTTAATTTTATCCTTTTTACCTGCAGCAATGTACAAAGTTGTCCATGCCGGTTTGCCCGGAAGGGTATTTGATTTGGGTAGCGTTTCTTCTTCAGGAACTGTTTTCAGAAATGGTGGCAGCTGATCGGCGGCTGATAAAAGCAGATAGGCGGTACCGGTAGCATTCATTCGTGCGGTTCTTCCGTTTCTGTGCGTATAAATATCTTCGGTAAGTGGCAATTGATAATGTATGACTGCTTCAATTTCTGGAATATCCAGCCCTCTTGAAGCGAGATCGGTAGTAATCAATAAACGATGACTGCCATTCCGGAATTTTATCAATGATCTTTCGCGATCTTCCTGTTCCATTCCTCCATGAAAAATGCCATGAGCAATTCCCTTTTCAAATAGCAGTGCGCTGATGCGATCCACTGCCTCACGGTGATTGCAAAAGACCAGTGCGGGTTTATTCTGCAACATGCAAAGCAAGGAAAATAATATTTGAAGTTTATCTTTATCCTCTGCCTGAATATATTTCAACCGTAACTCATCCTTCACCGGTGATTCGGTACCTAGAAAATTAAGTTCCTTGATGTTGGTTACTCCGGTAAATGATGGAATCTCCGGCATGTTAGTCGCCGAGGTTAGAATTCGCATGGAGATATTTTTCAGTTTCGAAATAATCGACGACATCTCATCTTTAAATCCAAGTTCCAACGCCTTATCAAATTCATCCAACACCAATGTATGAATGTTATTGGTTTCAAAATGTTGATGTTTTAAATGGTAGGCGATTCTTCCCGGTGTTCCAACGAGCAAGGCGGGAGGATGCGAAAAATTATTCCTTTCAATTTTAGTGGAATGTCCGCCATAGCAGCAGTTCACTTTAAACCCTGTATTCATCTGCTTAAAAACCTGCTCTATTTGCAATGCCAGTTCTCTGGAAGGAACAATAACTAGAGCCTGCACTCCCTGCAAATCATCATCCAACCGCGTTATCACCGGCAATAAAAAACCCAGAGTTTTTCCGGATCCCGTGGGTGACAGCAACAGTATATCATTCGACTTCTCAGCAGCGCTTATTACTGCGAGCTGCATGTCGTTTAATTTGGATATTTTTAAGTTATCGAGATATTTCTGGGTCATGTTGATGGCAAATAGACCACAAAAGTAGTGATTATTAACCGAATAGCCGTTATATTGGTTAAGGTGAAGTTAAAGTTAGCTTGCAAAAACGAAAAACAAGCGAGTGAAGATCTCTATTTAACAACTCGCACAACTATTAAATAGCCCGCCATGAGAATTTCATCTGCTGAAGCAAGGGCCTTCATTTTCTCTTCAAAAAGTCTTGCAGTTCTCTCTTGTTTCTAAATTAAACTTCCCCTTTAATTTACCGATTATGGTGAAGAGTTGAGAAAGCCGGTTTGTATAATCAACTTTTATTGTGTTGGGATCAATCGTGTTCAGATTCTGTGTGAAAACAATTTCGAAATTCATACTCTCCAGCAATGCCGTCCAACTTTTCAAATAGGGATACATGCTGTTTGCCTGAATAATTCCAAAATCGCGTTAAACATCTTTGATTGAAATCGATAATTCTCGAAAGAGGAACTGTATCCAACCATACCGTTTCATTCATCACAATCAAACCACCCGGTTTTAAAACTCGTTTAATTTCCTGCAACATTATTGGTAAGGAATCGTCTATCTGAATTGCAAGGACCGATTCGATATAAATTTTATCGAATGAATTATCTTCAAAAGGAAGTGTATTTGCTCTTTCAATTTTGGTTACAGAAATTTTATCGAGTAGTCCGCAGAATTTAAATCGGGAAACAGCTTTGTCAAACATTTCGTTTGAATATTCAGCACCAAAAAACTTCGTTTGCTTGTATTCCTTAGCCAAAATAGCCAGCGTTGCCCCGGTACCAAATCCTATTTCCAGTATGTTCTCACCGGGTTGGCAATCGAGGTGTCGGATCAATAAATTGGTGGCAGATTTTCCTTTAGCATGGAGGAATGGCGTATTTAAGTTGCAATAGTGCTTTAGTATTTTTGCTTCGCCAATCATCAGCTGCGGTAATTCTGTTGTTAAAGAATATCTAAAATCTTAAAACTTCGTCCCTGAAAGGTGCCACTTTCACCCAACTTCTTTCCATTGAGAAACTGTCCAATGGGTGAGTTTAACGAAATTGCATAATACTCCTTATTTTCAAAATTTATTTTACCGATACCAATGGAAATGAAATAATTTTCGTTGTTGGTAAATACTATGCTTCCAAAACTAATTGTATTCAATTGTGCATTCAAATTAATTTTAGCTAATTCTGTTTGCGATTCAAGTGCCTTGTTCAACTGCATTTCACTCTTCTCAATTTCAATCTGCACCATGGCTCTACCAGTCTCGTACTTATCTCCCATGCTGCTTTTCGTTTCACTATCCCTGGATTCTCTAGCGGAAGAAATAGCAGATTTCGCTTCAGCAATTTTGAGCTCCAGAGTAGCGAACAGCAAACCCAATAAATGTTTTTTCAATTCTGAATTAGTGCTCATGGTTGATTTTATTTACTGAGCAACATTTGATTAATCTTAAACGCAATTGAATCGGCATACAATTTAGGACCATAAACATGTCTGCCTTTAATTTCGTAAAACGATTTAGGTTCATTCGCATTTTCATATATTATTTTTCCTAATTCAAATGGGACGACTGAATCCTCCGAACTATGAATGACCAACACCGGCTTTTTATATGTTCGAATAGATTTTTTTGCACTATACATTTCCCTCACCATCAGTCTGCCAAAAAAACCTGCAGAATAGGCTGCAATATCATCGTGTGATGAAAATGCACCCTCTATAACCAAACCATCAATTTCGGCTTGTCGCTCGCTGGCCACCACACCTGATAAATGTCCACCCAATGACTGACCATAGATCACCAATTTAGTTGATTGAACTTCTGTGCGTGTTTTAATGTAATCAAGAGCGGAGTTACCATCCATGAGCACATTTTTTCGTGTTGCTTTTCCTTCCGAGAAACCGAACCCGCTATAATCAAAAATAAAAACCTGAAAACCTTTTTGAACCAAAGGCAGCATTAAAGTGTACTGACTTAAAATACTGCCCGCATTTCCATGGAAAGCTAAAATGGTTATATCTGGTTTAACATCTTTGGGCTTGATGAACCATCCGTGCAGTTTATTTCCACTAGTACTATTAAACAGCACACTTTCGATGGTATAATCAAATTCCAGTGTATCCTTTCCGTTCTTTACAAAAACCGGCTGATGAGTATCTCCATTGAAAAATATAACTGTTGTATCAACACCATCATTTGAACTCGCCTGCTTGGTTTCTGATGGAATTGGATCGGGATGGAGAAAAACGCCATTGAAACTACACGATGCGAAGAATGTGCTAAGAATTAAACAGAAGAGTATTTTCAAGGGATGCATTGTCAGGAATCTAATTGCGCAAAAGTAAGGCAATTGAATGAGTTTTCCACATTTCCCTCCTTTTAACAAAAACTCCTCACACTCATCAACTCCCCGGAGGAAAGACCTGATCTCTGCGTTTCTCCATCTCAGCTGCTATCACCTGTCCGTCCTCGCCTTTCTCCCTGAGTCGCCCAATAATGTTATCGTAGCTTTTGGGATCTCTGTCCTGGCTCAATTTAAAGACCGTATCCAACTCACTTATTTCAATTTCAAATGCAACAATTGCCTTCCTCAATTTATCCATGTACTGGGGAGGAAGATTATCATAAATGGTAGTAGACTTCGGATTCTGATTTTCAAAATGAAGTGTGATCATTCGCAAAACATCTATGAGGGCATTGTCGTCTAAAAATTTAATTTCACCTGTGGCATGTACACTCATGTAATTCCATGTCGATGGCTGATAGGGATTATCATACCAGGTACCACTCACATAAATATGATGACCGGTAAAAACCACAAGGACATTTTGATTGTGTTCGAACGCCTTGTGATGATCGGTGTTCCTCATTATGTGACCTCTTAAAATTTTTCTACCATCCTTCTCCTCAATAAAAACAGGTATTTGAGTAGCAACGGGTTTGTTTTCTGAATCACAACCCGATATAAAAGCAAACGGGTACCGTCCAATAAATTCCTTGACTATTTTTTCATTATTCTCTTTGTGATTAGGCAGATCGTACATGACTATACTTTTGTTTAGGGAATAAAATTAAGAAAATAATTCATACAAAAAGAAAATCACTAATTGCAATGCTATTGATAACATTGCAATTAATGATTTTAAAGAAGTTAAACTATTTTACAAATTTTGTTAAAAGCAACTCAAAAAGAATTACTGTTGTGAATGCAATCCCACCAGATTTCCTTCTGTATCCATAATGAATGCCATGTATCCGGTATCAGGATCTATGTGAGTTTTTGGCATGGCGATTTTACCTCCTGCGGCTTCAATTCTATCCAAAACCGCTTGTAGATCCGGATTGCCGTTTAAGTAAATGACGGCACCCTTGTCGGAAGGGACATGACTGGGACTCTTCACCAGTGCACCGCCAATTTTAGGAGGCTGTGATGGAAACATGGCCATTTGAAAACCCATCATTTCGAGAGGTTGCAGTTTAATATTAAAAATAGACTCATAAAATTTTGTGGCTCTTTCCATATCCGTAGCGGGTATTTCGAACCAATTTAATGCGTTGGTGTTTTCACTTAATTTTTCCATAAGGTTAATTTTAAAGATGGGGTTAAAGATTAATAATTTGTATTAAATCTATATTAACTGTATATTATAAATCAATGCGAATAAAAATAATGATCTATGCTTCACAAATAGATTTTAATTCCTTCAAAGCTTTGGGCCATGTCTCTTCAAAATAACTTTTATATTCTTCATTTGCATCCATATCAATGGAAACAATTGTGGCGCCATTCACTTCGGTAAAAGTATAATTCTCTAGCGCACCTTGCCAGCTTTCCACATCGGGACCATCTAAAATTTCTTCATCACCTTTTAAAACTCCCAAATGCTCGATGCTAACAAATTTACCCGGTATATTTTCTTTTATACGGCTCACCATTCCCCCTTTTTCACCATTTTCACCAAACCCTACAAACAAAATCTTAGAACCTTTTTCCCACGTACCCTCATAGAAAGACGATGGATTAAAGTGTGCTGTCCATTGCCTGTAAGTCTTATCTTCTAACATTTTATTATACACATCAATTGGTTTTGCATTAATCGAAATTTCAAAATGCATTTTTGAGGTGTTTCCATAAGTTTCAACATACTTTTTGAAGTTGTCTAAAATTGCCTGCCATCCGGCTTTCTGCATTTCAACGGAATTCATGCTCTCTGCTTCAAACGACTCTGTTACTGTAGTAGTATCACCATTTTCATTGAAGACAACTTGCACTTTTCTTCCATCTTCCATGGTGTATTCAATTTGTTTGTTTTCCACGATGCGTGAATAAGTGCCAACGAAATCGAATCCGATTTTGCCATCTTTGGATTCCATTCGTGAAAGAAATTTTCCACCTTCCTTAAGATCCACTTCGGCTTTGGGCGTATGCCAGTCATCCGAGGCATTGTTCCATTTAGTAATGTGCTGCGGGCCATTCCAAAGTTTCCAGACTTTATCAACCTTCGCATTAATAACGGCTTCCACTTTTATTACGGTACTATTAGCTGTTTCCATTTTGATTAAATTTTAAATTGTTAATGATGAATTGTTGAATTCAAAAATACATAGATTTAAACAAAAAAAATCGGTCAATACGACATATTTGGGGGAGAATTGCGACAATTTAAATGAGGGATGATTGACAAATGTTTACGTCATATTAGTTTCAATACTAACCACTTTAACAAATTTTAAAATTTGCTAATCCAGTTTTTAACATAGTAATAACAATCTTTCCAGTGAAAATTAACTGGATACCATAAAAACTAATTTTTCACCAATTTTCCTGAAAGCCGTTGGCCGGATGAAATTATATTCACAAAATACATCCCATCTGCCATACTAGTCATATTAAAATTGCGGGTGTAATATCCATTTACGATTTGAATATCTTCTTGATGTACCATTTTACCTTGTACATCAAAAATTTCTAGAGTGCCTTTTGTGCCGGTTAAATTGCTGGCATTAATGAAGGCGGTTTGCCACTCAGGATGGTAATAAATGTAAAGTTGAGGATTGATTATTGTGGGTTGCTGATTCTGAAATTCCTACAAGGGTATCACAAGGGCTACCTGCTAGAGCAGCGAGTTCATAATCCGGATTATTGGGCAAACCCACAATAGGTACGTTTGCCTCCTAAATAAAAACTACAAGGTTGAAAATCGCAAGCAGTCCCAAACTATCAGGATAATTTATGACACTCAAATTCATGTTTTCCAAATAATTCATGGATGATCATAAGGAAAATTGAAGTGCCATTATGGACTATGCCACAACTAACATAGATTTTTTCATCAGGACCACGTTTTAAATTCGCCAGGATATAGCTGGGCGGTGAAAAAGATTGCCAAATAAGTGTTTTAGTTGTAAAAATGTTGGATGCCCATGTGTCATATTGCCAAAGATTATTGACCGTTGACATTTGGGAGGATACATACAAGTACCTTCCACTTGGCGAAATGCACTCACAGGACCAATAAACAGGAAATGGACCTGTTGAAGGAGATTCAACATTAATTGGATTTGAACTAATGCCTGTGCATCTGTCAAAATCATACAATTCAATCATTGAGATAAAATTAATGAAACACAATTTGTTACCAATTGGATTAAAGCTAAAAGAACCTCCGTTGGTTGCATTTAAGGTGTCCGATCATTCTGAACTGGAATGGCTGAAATACCCGAAGGAGAAACAAGGAACAAGTGCAATTCATTATTGTATTGTGGTTGGCCAACTGGTCCGAGGGTCGCACAATAAACCACCAATCTCTCCCATTACCATGCTTTACTGCATTTATACAATCCACCATGGAAATTTCGATTACGAATGAAATGTTTTTTTGAATAACTTGACCCAATCCACCATTACTTTTCATATTGATTATTGGAATATTTTAATCCATATTGGCATAAGTCACACCAATTGAAAATAGATAATAAAGAGAATCACTATCTGGCATTGGAACAATAATCATTTCCTGATACCATCCATCCCCAGAAATCGAATCTCCATTATTCAACAATAAATGATTTTTATTCCAAATTAATCCGTTGTAATCACACTTCCAGTTGCCAGATCTAGTATTCGCATAAAACAACAAATCTCCACTTGTATCAGCAATAGAAACACAAGATCCTCGTGTCACAAGTGAAGTCGAACATCGGTATTGGATTGGCAGGGATTGAAAAATCAATTCCTGCACTATCACCAAAGCACCATACTGAATTACGGTTTTGTCCCACACAATTCACCGAACTCAAAAGCATCAATAAAATAATGGCAATTTTATTTTTCATTCAATCCAATTATTGGGTGTGTTGCTTTATGCAATGGCTGCCTGCAAGGTAGGAAAATAGTGGCATTCAAGCAAAAATATGGGTTGAATGGTGGGTTATTGGCGGTCTATGGGCTATGGAGGACGGTGATTTTCCATTCCAAA
>CAWFDA010000036.1:0-7047 GCA_963814475.1 uncultured Bacteroidota bacterium
CTGATTATTTCGCGTTTACTTGGCTTGCGAATTGAATTCGGAAAAGTTATTATAGATCCTGTTATTCCATACTCACTGGATGGCTTATCGTCATCAATGGATTTTATGGGTTATCCTGCTTTGTTCCGTTATAATATTAAGAAAAATAAATTCAGCCCCAAAGCTATTTCCATTAACGGTAAAGTTATTAAATTCACTTATGAAGAAAATAAATATCGCCCGGGTGGAGCAGTAATTCCTGAAGAGCAGTTTTTAACATTGCTGAATGAACACGAGAATATTATTGAAGTAGAAATGTAATGATTCGTCACAGTAAAATTTTTCTTTTGAAGGCTCTTAGTCCCTTATTAAACCTCCTTGATTTGAAAAATGAAAAAACAAATTAATTATATCTTGCATACCGTAAGATAAATTGGTGGGGGCTAATATTGCTGTTTTTGAAATTGAAAAATAAAAATGCCAATCATCAGTTTTAAAACTTTTTAACCTCCGGATTGTTTTGTTTAGCGTATGAACTAAAAAGAGAAAATAAGAGTATCAACAATGAAAATTTTTTCAATCTTTGCATTTTTGATGATTCCATGATGAGGCGAATTACAGCTATATCTTTTTTATACTTGGCCAATATAATTTTATTGGTACATACTCTTGTGCCTCATCATCATCATAAAGAGCAGGTTTGTATTCAGGATTCTCATTGCCAGACAGAAAATCCGGCAACAAAGCATAATGATAGTGAAAAAGACCACCGGCATGATGGCAAAACCACTACTGAATATTGTATTTTAAAACAACTAATTGTAGTACCATCCTCTCCTCAAAGACAAGACGGAAAATACTTTGGTTGTTATCTAAATTACCCTGCTTTTGATGGATTTCAGGCAATATTGCTTTATACTGATTTGGAGCCATTTGTTCCATTATTGGTATTCAATGAACCTGCGCCTTCATTAACTTCAGGTTATACCCGCTTCTTATCCACAGCTTTGGGGTTACGGGCTCCCCCTATTGTTTAAATTTTAAATTCTCATTGAATGCTTGCGATAAATAACTTATCGTATTATAATTATTTGCATTCGTAAAGCAATTTAATATTAAAATTTAAACACGATTTTCAATGAAAAGCAAAATATTTTTATTTGCATTACTTGGTCTGATAATCGCGAGTTGCAATAATAATTTCAATACCGCAAAAGAAGACGACCATGATGATGTAAAAATTCAACTTACAGCTTACAGTAGCGAATTTGAGGTTTTTGCAGAAGCCGACCCTTTTATTGTCGGCAAATCATCAAATGTATTATCACATTTTTCCCATCTCTCATCATATAAAGCTTTGGAAAATGGTAGTATGACCATACGGCTTATTATAAATAATAATGAAGTATTTCAAACGTTGGACGAGCCTACCCGAAAAGGGATTTATAGTTTTGATGTAAAACCGGAAATTCAGGGCAGGGGACAAATCCTTTTTGACATAAAAACTGAAGAAGAAGTTTTTCATGTAATCATACCTGATGTCATGGTTTATTCAACGGAAGAAGAAGCCATAGCAGCAGCTGAAAAAGTCTTCCTTTCAAAAACAAACACAACCGTTTTTACCAAAGAGCAATCATGGAAAATTGATTTTTCAACCGAATTTCCAAAAAAAGAACCCTTCGGTCAAATCATTAAGACCACGGCTCAGATTCAATCTGCACAAGGGGATGAAATTATAGTTACTGCTAAAACAAATGGAATAGTAATCCTCTCACCAGAAAATATTTTGGAAGGAAAAAATGTATCTATCGGGCAGTACCTGGTTACAGTTTCGGGGAACGATTTAGCCAGCAATAATTCTTCTGTTCGGTTTGCCGAAGCCAAAAGTAATTTTGAGAAAACCAAAGCGGACTTCGAGCGGTTACAAGAGCTTGCAAAAGATAGGGTCATTTCTGAAAAAGAATTGCTCGATGCAAAAAATCAATTCGATAATGCGAAAGCTACTTTCGATAACCTGAATATTAACTTCAGTTCAGCAGGTCAAAAAGTAGCAAGCCCTATGAGTGGTTTTATAAAACTATTATTTGTTGAAAACGGACAATATGTTGAAGCCGGACAACCAATTGTTGTTATCTCACAAAACAAAAAGTTAGTACTGTATGCAGAGGTTCAGCAGAAATACGCATCATTATTAACCGCTATTCATACTGCAAATATTCGTACCCTGCATAACAATCAAACTTACCCGCTCGAACAATTAAACGGGAGTATTTTATCGTATGGCAAAGCAATAAACAGCGACAATTTTCTGATTCCTGTGAAATTGCAGATTGACAATAAAGGAGGTTTTGTTTCGGGGGGATTTGTGGAATTGTTTTTAAAAACCCTTACCAATTTGCAGGCATTGACTATTCCGAATGAGTCCTTACTGGAAGAGCAGGGCAACTTCTTTGTATTTGTCCAAATCACACCGGAATTGTTTGAGAAACGGGAAGTGAAAATTGGATCAACCGATGGGCTTAAAACCGAAATAATAGGGGGTGTTTCCTTGACTGACCGTATTGTAAGCAAAGGAGCCATACTGGTTAAGTTAGCACAGTCATCCGGCGCCCTTGATGCCCATTCAGGTCATGTTCATTAAACACGCAGAGTCATGTTAAATAATATTATAAAATTCTCACTGAACAACAAATATTTCATTCTTTTGTGTTCCGTATTGATAGTGATTTTTGGCATGAGAACAGCCACAAATATGGATGTGGATGTATTTCCTGACCTTACAGCTCCAACAGTTGTTGTAATGACTGATGCTCATGGAATGGCGTCAGAAGAAGTCGAACGTCTGGTTACTTTTCCTATTGAAACGGCTGTTAACGGAGCTACCGATGTTCGCAGGGTTCGTTCAGCTTCTTCACAAGGATTTTCTTTTGTTTGGATTGAATTTGATTGGGGCACTGATATTTTCAAAGCCCGACAGATTGTAAGCGAAAAACTAATCAGTGTTTCCGCACAAATGCCTTTGGGTGTCGGACAACCAATTCTTGCTCCGCAATCAAGTGTGATGGGTGAAATATTTTTTATTGGCATTCAGGCTGATAGCACGAGAATGATGGAATTACGGACCATTGCCGAGTGGAATGTAAAACCATTGATTCTTGCTACCGGAGGTGTTTCGCAGGTTACTATTATTGGCGGCGATTATAAACAATATCAGGTTCTGGCAAATCCTCAAAAAATGAATTATTACAATGTTTCAATGACTGAATTGGCAGAAATATGTAAGGGAATTAGTCAGAATTCAACGGGTGGTGTGGTCCGGCAATACGGGAATGAATATGTTGTTCGCGGAATAGCCCGAACCTCTGATATAGAGGAATTAGGGAATTCGTATATCAAATCCATAAATAATAGGCCCGTTCGGATAAATGATGTAGCATCAGTCGAAATTGGAAGTGCGCCAAAAATGGGATATGCTTCAGAAAATGCAAAACCTGCAATTATTATTTCCATTTCGAAACAACCCAACGCCAATACATTGGATGTAACGCAACGTATTGAAAAAAATCTTGTTGCATTACAAAAAACCTTACCTCCCGATGTAATAATAGATACTAAAATATTCCGTCAGGCAGATTTTATTGAAACTTCTGTCAGAAATGTTCAAAATGCATTAATAGAAGGAGGTATCTTCGTAATAATTATCCTGTTCGTTTTTTTGGGAAGTTTCCGAACCACCATTATTTCACTTTTGGCAATTCCATTGTCGTTGCTAGGTGCTATTTTGGTATTGAAATTATTGGGAATTACCATCAATACCATGAGTCTGGGCGGAATGGCAATTGCCATTGGTTCTTTGGTTGACGATGCAATTATTGATGTTGAAAATGTGTATAAACGACTCAGGCAGAACCGGCAAAAACCGGTAGATGAAAGACAATCCTCTTTTACAGTGGTATTTGAAGCCTCAAAAGAAATCAGAGCTTCTATTCTGAATGCAACATTAATAATTATGGTAGCTTTTTTACCCTTGTTTTTTCTTTCGGGAATGGAAGGGCGAATGTTGCAACCACTTGGAATTTCATTTGTTGTTTCTTTGTTTGTTTCGCTTGTTGTTGCCATGACCTTAACACCTTTATTGTCGAAAATGCTGCTATCAAATGAAAAATATCTTGCAAAAAATGAAAATGAAAAATGGTTGGTTCGAAAACTTACTTTTTATTACGAAAAATCTCTTTCATGGGCTTTAAAGCACAAAAAAGCTGTTCTTTTTTCAACCTTGGGTTATTTATCATATCTCTTATAGCTTTTTCAACGTTTGGTCGTAGTTTTTTACCCGAATTTAATGAAGGTTCATTAACGCTTTCTGTTGTAACTAAACCCGGAACTTCACTCGAAGAAAGCAACCATTTGGGTAATTTGGTTGAAACAGAATTGTTGTCAATCCCCGAAATCTCAAGTACCGCACGAAGAACCGGACGGGGTGAATTGGATGAGCATTCGCAAACGACCAACAGTGCCGAAATAGATGTCAATTTCTCACTCAAAGACCGCAGCCGGCAGGAATTTTTGGCGGACGTACGGGAAACCCTTGCTCGCATTCCGGGAATTGCTGCAACAGTGGGACAACCACTTGGGCACCGGATTGACCATATGCTTTCGGGTACACGCGCAAATATTGCTATCAAACTTTTTGGTACCGATTTAAACAAGATGTTTACTATTGGGAATCAAATTAAAAGTTCAATTGCGGATATAGAAGGTTTGGTTGATGTAAATGTTGACCAGCAAGTTGAAATACCACAGATTCAAATTCGTGCCAACCGGGATATGCTGGCTCAATATGGCATCACCATTGAACAGTTTAACGAGTTTATTGATATTTCATTCGGTGGCGAAAAACTGGCTGATATTTATGAAGGTCAGCGAAGTTTTGATCTGCTGTTGCGACTGAATAAAGATTACACCGAAACAATGGAAGGTATCCGTACCGCATTGATTGATACATACGATGGCAAAAAAGTACCGTTGGAACAGGTTGCTGATATTGTTTCCGTTTCCGGTCCAAGTTCAATCAGTCGTGAAAATGTGCAACGTAAAATTGTTATTTCTGCAAATGTTTCAGAACGTGATTTGCGAAGTGTGGTTCAGGATATTCAGAAAAATATCAATGACAATGTCGTTTTACCCGAAGGCTACAGAATTGAATATGGCGGACAGTTTGAAAGCGAAGCAAAAGCTTCACAAACTTTGATGTTGACATCCATTCTTGCAATACTTATCATTTTCCTTTTGCTCTTTCAGGAATTTAAAAACTTCAAATTGGCGGGAATAATACTTCTCAACTTGCCTTTGGCATTAATTGGTGGGGTTTTTTCAATTTATTTCACCTCAGGTGTATTGAGTATTCCTGCCATCATCGGTTTTATAACACTTTTTGGTATTGCAACCCGCAACGGAATTCTATTGATTTCCCGTTACCAGCATCTTCAAACCCAAGGCAAATCGCTTTATGAAACAGTAACAAAAGGCTCTGCTGACCGGTTAAATCCAATTTTGATGACCGCACTGACCGCGGCGCTTGCACTTATTCCATTGGCTATACAAGGCGAACTTTCGGGTAATGAAATTCAAAGCCCTATGGCGAAAGTGATTTTAGGAGGGTTGCTGACATCAACGCTACTTAATATTTATATTGTACCTGTTGTTTACAGTATTCTCAAAAATCGTAAAATTTTAAAAACAGAAAAAGCATGAAAACATTGATAATCACAGTAATCACCATTGTAGCTTACTGTTTTCCACTTTTCGCGCAAAACGGTATTGATGAGGTTTTATCGGATATCGAAAAGAATAATCTTACACTTGCTGCTTTGCGAAAGCAGGTTGAAGCTCAAAAGATTGAAAATAAAACAGGAATCTACCTCCGGAATCCTGAACTTGAATTTAATTATCTTTGGGGAAACCCTTCTGAAGTAGGCAGCCGCACTGATATTTCGATAACCCAGTCATTTGATTTCCCTACAGCTTATTTTCATAAAAAGCAGATTGTAAACGCACGTAATGACCAAATAGAATTGGATTATCAAAAGCAAAAAAAAGCTATACTGCTTCAAAGCCGGTTAATTTGCATTGAATTGATTTATTCCAACGCGATGAAGTCTGAATTTAACAAAAGGCTGCATAATGCTCAAATAATTGCAGATGCTTATAAGGCTAAATTTGATAAGGGGGAAATTAATATTATAGAATTCAACAAGGCACAGCTTAACCATCTGAACATTAGAAAAGAAGTCGAAATTCTTGAAATAGAACGGAATGCAATATTATCATCGTTAACATTGCTGAACGGCGGTATAAATATCCAATTGAATGATTATATTTTTCAATCGCCCGAAATACCTGCTGATTTTGAACAATGGTATCTGGTTGCCGAACAAAAAAATCCCCTGTTAAACTGGCTCAAACAAGAAATTGAAATAAATCATCAACAGGAAAAATTAAATTTTGCCATGAGTTTGCCAAAAATGTACACAGGTTATATGAGTGAAAAAATAATTGGTCAGCATTATCAGGGAGTTACGGTAGGTATTTCAATTCCGCTTTGGGAGAACAAAAACACGGTTAAATATGCAAAAGCACAAACCACTGCCCTGCAGAACATAGAGTCGGATAATAAATTAAGTTTTTACCATCAGCTTAAAAATCAACATGCGAAGGTTATTGGTTTGCAGCTAACAGTATATGATTATCGTGACGCAATGAAAATATATGATAATTCGGTTTATGTAAAAAAAGCATTGGATAAGGGAGAAATATCATTGACGGACTATATGCTCGAACTTTCTTTTTATTACAGTAGCGTGGATAAATTGCTCGAAGCCGAATTGGAAATGAACAAATCAATAGCGGAATTAAATCAGTATTTATAAAAACATTTAATAACATTCGTTTAATCAAAAAAATAATTCCATTTAATTAATTTGATTTCACATTTAATTCTGTGAGTTTTTTGCAAAAATGTAAAGGTTCAGACAGAGTTTAATTCTGTTTGGATTATTCCATTCTTTT
>CAWFDA010000037.1:0-83250 GCA_963814475.1 uncultured Bacteroidota bacterium
AGAGCATCCGCCTGGTCTGGATGGACAAATAGCTCATAGGCAAACTTCTCGCCAGTATAGCCTGTGCGGGAGACAATCAGATCAAAACCACCCAGGGTCGCATCGCATAATCTGGTTCGCTTCAGGGAGCGTACACCACAGTAAGTGATTCTTCACAGCCCAATGCCAGCAGTGTCTCACACGCCTTGGGACCTTGCAGGGCAATATCCACACGCATATCTGCACCTGGCCAGCCGGATCACGCAGATCCCTTAGAATAACACCACCGGCCGTAGACCCCACGCTGCAGGACGGCGGCGATCCACCATGACCTTGCCATCCTTGACGGCATTCAACCAGGCCCAATCCTTATCATCGTTCGAGGCATTGACCACTACCAGGAATTTCTCTTTACCGCGCCGGTAGATAAGCGAATCGTCGATCACATTCGCATCCGGATCCAGGAAGTGCGTGTCAGCGTGATTCGCCAATGGTCAGGTAGCTGGCATCGTTCCCAACGACACTATCCAGGAATGCGGCTGCATCCGGACCTCTGCCTGGTACACACCCATGTGGCACATGGAACAAAACCCGCTGCATTGCGTACAGCAAGGTGCTCATCCATTACAGAGCTGTACCATACCGGCATCTCCCACCCGGCGAATGGAATGATCTTGGCGCCCAAGCGGCGGTGGGTTTCAAAGATCGGTGTCCTGCGCAGCGGTGCTTCCTTCTCTTCCCAATGGAACTCTGGCAGCACATTATAGTTTGTCTCTTCGATGCCAACATAATAGGGTTTACAGCACGCAGCCGTCGACGCCTCTGTGATAATCACCGGTTCATCAGTGGATATCTCCACTTCCGTCAAACCAGGCAGCTTTTTCTCCACATCCTGATCGAAGACCACATACCCATCGGTCAGATCACGCAGCCAGGTAGCAACTACTACCGCCTTATCAGAAGGCACCGTCAGGCGATATTCATAAGCTGAAACAGCAGTTAGAGTACATTTTAACACTTTCCCGAGGTCGCTTGACCAATGTAGCTTGAGACTGGCCCGAATTGAGACGCTCCACATCACTACCTAGAGCCAGATCCAGAAAGCGCACCCGGTCTCCCGAAAGGTTAAGCACAGTCCACTCTTTCTGAACAGGTTTTTCGTCAATGTAATAGAAATGGGGATAGCCATGATTGGTGGGTTCAAAATCGATGCCTGCGGCCAGTGCCCGCGCGCACACGCACCTTTCCATGCTCAAGCACGCTGAAAATCCACCTTGGCCCGCCGGATCTTAGCGCCTATGCCTACCCGGCTATGCGGTTTCGTTGCCAGCAAATATCAGCAATAATATCTGCCAACTGCCGGGTTTCAGTTTCCTTGAAGCCACGCTGCGTGATCCACGGTGTGCCCATGCGGATGCCCGACGGATCCAGAGCTGATTCATCGCCAGGGATGGTATTTCGATTGACCACGATCCCGGCAATATCCAGGATGCCGCGAAGCCATATCTCCGCTTAGACCGGTTCCATCCGCCCCCACCACCGAATTACAGGCCAAGTTCATCAGATGGGTGTTTGTGCCGCCATAGGAGATCTTCCGTACCCGTCCTGCCGCGCTCCGTCAGGGCGGCACAGTTCTTCACTACCTGCATCTGCAACTGGCGGAACTGCTCGGTTGCAGCAACTTGAATGCCACCGCCATTCCCACATAAGAGTTCACATGCGGGCCGCCCCTGCTGGCCTGGGAAAACCGCCCGGTCGATATCACGGGATAGTTTTTGGTTAAAGGTCAGGATGCACGCTCCTCGTGGACCGCACATAGATTTATGCGTGGTGAATGTCACCACATCCGCATACCCCACTGGGGATGGATATGCTTTTGCCGCAACCAAACCGGCAACATGGGCAATATCGGCAAACAACAAGGCGCCGACCAAGTCTGCAATCTCGCGGAAGCGCGCCCAATCTGCAGCCCACGGATAAGAAGAATAGCCAGGGCGATAAAGCAGCAAGCATACCAAATTTTTCTTTTTCATTGATCCATTCAGAAGTCAGACGTCCCAAATCAAGTCTGGCAGGAGCCAACTGAAGGTTGTTAATCTCTTTAGCAATAATCAAAGAATCATAAATAGAAATTGGTTTTTTTACAATTTCTTTTGCATATTGATGCAAGGCTAAGAATCTGACTGGCACTTCGATCAACCATCTGATTGCGGAAAATGATCAGTTCTACTGATTTATCATACCAAAGTGAACCCAGAATGTGAATCAGCTCAATTGCAGCTTTTTCCTGCTGATCCAGTCGTTTAGACCTGATTCATACTTTTCTTTACTGACTGAGAGATTTGAGGCATCTGTTGACATTGTTGAAGTTTTTAAGTTAAATAAATTGAATTCAATATAAACAAAAAAGTCCGCCAGAATAACTGCGACTCCGGAAAGTCTTAACCAAGATATGCTTTCAGCAATTTGCTTCTCGATTTATGTCGTAAGACGACGAATAGCTTTTTCTTTTATTTGTCGCACACGTTCGCGGGTTAGTTCAAATTTAGCTCCAATTTCTTCCAGAGTTAACCCGTGATTCACTCCGATTCCAAAAAACAATTTTATCACTTCTCGTTCTCGTTCGGTTAAAGTACTTAGAGATCGATCAATTTCTTTTTGAAGTGATTCCGACATCAGTAAATTATCGGCACGAGGCGAATCGCCATTTTCCAGCACATCGAGCAAACTGTTGTCTTCACCATTAACAAAAGGCGCATCCATAGAAACGTGCTTTCCGGAAACTCTCATGGTATCAGCAATTTTATCGGAAGAAATTTCAAGAATATTCGATAGTTCATCTGAAGATGGTTCTCTTTCAAATTCCTGCTCCAGTTTACTGAATGCTTTACTGATTTTATTTAATGAACCAACCTGATTCAAAGGAAGTCGTACAATCCGGGATTGTTCAGCTAGTGACTGAAAAATAGATTGACGAATCCACCATACGGCATAGGATATAAATTTAAAACCTCTTGTTTCATCAAATCGTTTGGCTGCTTTGATTAACCCGAGGTTTCCTTCATTAATCAGATCAGGCAAACTAAGTCCTTGATTTTGATATTGTTTAGCAACTGAAACCACAAATCGGAGATTAGCTTTTGTAAGTCTGTCGAGCGCTACCTGATCACCTTCTCTTATTCTTCGGGCCAATTTCACCTCCTCTTCGGCGTTAATGAGATCTTCTCTTCCGATCTCTTGTAAATATTTTTCTAATGATTGACTTTCCCGGTTGGTAATTGATTTGGTAATCTTTAGTTGCCTCATTGTATGGTTGTTAGTTGGTTGTGTAGGTGTAGTTCAAAAAATTGGTGGGGGCAAAAGTATAACGAAAAAGTTTTTATGTCAAGCCAGTGTTAAATGATCTTAGTCATTAACTTGTCGATTTTATTCTATAACGAAGTAAACTGTTCCTACTGAGCTTCCCTCCATCGTAGGAAGACTCTCGAAAATAAATGAAACTAATTCAAAATGATGCAATAACGCCCTTTTCAGACCAGATAAATATCGGTCATGACATAAAAAAAAGGCCCCCTTACCGGGGAGACCCTTAACCTAACACATTAACACTAATGCAACTTATAAACCAAACCCATAATAGGCACGAACACCATTCGGATAAATCCCTTCAATGAGTACGCCACCTTTTTTATCTTTGGAGAGCAGAAACAATATCATCGGTACTGGTGACATCTTTTTTATCGATACTTTGAATTATAAAACCTTCCCGAATACCTGCACTTCGTAGTTTGCCGGCATTCAGTTTTGATATTTTCACCCCATTCTGATTCCTAAGCTTTGCTCCTTCTTCCTTGAGAGAGTGGTTCAAATTCAGCACCCAGTAGCGAAACCATTTCATTTTTCACAATTTTGGTATTCCCGTCTTTATTTCGGAGGGTAACCGCAACTGTTTTTGCACTCTTACCACGCAAAATGGTCACTTCAACTTTATCGCCGGGACGGAAACGACTTACTTGTTCCTGAAGTTCAGGAGAAGTATTAACCTTATTTCCGGCAACTTTGGTAATAATATCACCTTCTTCAATTCCGGCAGATTCAGCAGCAGCCCCACCTTCTGTAGTCCCGCAACATAAACACCTTTCAGTGATTTAATTCCTTTCTCATCAGCCAGTTTCGAATCAATATCTCTGATATTTACACCAATAAATCCACGCTGAACATTTCCATATTCCAATAAATCATCAACCACCTTTTTCAACCATATTCACCGGAATTGCAAACGAATAACCGGAATAAGAACCTGTACTTGAAGCAATTGCAGTATTGATTCCGATCAATTCACCATTCGGTATTTACCAAAGCGCCACCGCTATTTCCAGGATTTACTGCCGCATCTGTCTGGATAAATGATTCAATTGGAAACTGCTGATCAGGTAGAATGTGAATATTACGGGCTTTAGCACTTACAATACCTGCGGTAACGGTAGAGGTCAGATTAAATGGATTACCAACGGCTAGAACCCATTCTCCAACTCTCACATCGTCAGAATTTCCATAAGGAATAAAGGGCAAGACCTTTTTCCTCAATTTTTAACAATGCCAAATCCGTTGATGGGTCCGTTCCAATCACTTTGGCTGTGAATGTTCTTTTATCATTTAGGGTTACTTCAACTTTTTCGGAATTTGCAACCACGTGATTGTTGGTTACAATGTAACCGTCATCCGTTATAATAACTCCTGAACCGGAACTCATTGCAGGTGCCGGGGACTTAAATCCCCGATCACCCCAGAAAAAATCCTGAAATGGATTATAAAATTGCTGCCCATTAGCTGACTGAAACTGCTATGAGTGTTTTAACATGGACAACAGCCGGAACGGAAGATTCGGAAGCCATCACAAATTCTGTAGACGCATTCGGGCTATCATTGAGGAAATTTGACCAACCGGCGACTGGTTGTTGAATTCCTGTTGTGAGCCGGATTTGATTGTAGTCGGTTTTCATTGACCTTATTGTAAACACCGGCTCCGGCAAAACCTGCAACAGCGGCCAGCAGAAAGAAGCCAATTGCTTTTTTCAATTTTGTTACCATGTATTGATCAGTTTTTAGAAATTTAGGTAATGTTTTTCAATAACGTTTTAAATTTACATGAGTGCAAAATTATTTTGGATGAATGAACATAAAATGAAGAGGAACCGTGATTTCATGAACTTTTGATGAAGAAACTTTACCTTTCTGGCTTATGTTTTCAAACGGGATAAGCTCATCTTTACCTTTGAAATTATTCTTTATACCGGTTGTCAATAATCACTGACATATCTTAACGCGATATATAAGTTTAAAGCAATAGTTTTAAATGAATTAGAAATTGAAAAAAATTAAATTTTATAAATACCACGGCACCGGCAATGATTTTATTTTGATCGATAACCGATCAGAAAATATCGTTTGACATTCGACCGAGGAAATTGCATTTTTATGCGACCGACGGTTTGGCATTGGTGCTGATGGATTGATTCTTTTGGAGGAATCAGGAATGAATGATTTCAGAATGATTTATTATAATGCAGATGGCAAGGAAGGGAGCATGTGTGGAAATGGAGGCAGATGTATGGTTGCTTTCGCGCGAACCTTGGGATTGATAGCTAGATAAAACCACTTTTTGAAGCAGTTGATGGCAATTCATGAAGCAACATTTCAGAAAAAACTGACAACAGTTACTATGTTTCTTTAAAGATGAATGATGTTGCTCGAATAGAAAAAAATCATTCCGATTATATTCTGAATACCGGTTCTCCTCACTATGTAATCTTTTGTTGAGAATGCTCGTTGAAACTAGATGTTGTTGAAGAAGGAAAAAAAATAAGATATAACAATCAGTATTTAAAGAAAAAGGAATCAATGTGAACTTTATTAATCCGGAAATGAGGACATTGAAAATGAGAACCTATGAAAGAGGTGTTGAAGATGAAACATTTTCGTGCGGAACCGGAAGTGTTGCAGCTGCACTCGCTCTGGAACTGGAAGGCAAAGCCTTGCAGGACAATCAGGTTGAAGTAATTACCAAAGGTGGGAACATTATGGTACGATTTGAAACGTAGTGGGAAATGGCTTTCGGATATTTGTCTTGCGGACCTGCCAGTTAAGGTATTTGAAGGATTAATAACTATTCCGTATTAAAGAGATGATAACGGAAAACAAATATTTCTGAGGGCATTCGAACCAACCGATGTGGATTTAATGTATCGATGGGAAAACGACCTCACCATTTGGCCGGTGAGCGGCACACTGACTCCATTTTCAAGACACTACTGTGGAGCAATTTGTCAATATGGCTCATCAGGATATTTACACGAACAAACAACTCGGCTGGCAATAGATAAAATAACGGTGATGAAAATCCTCCGACTCACTGTTGGGTTTATTGATCTCTTTGATTTCGAACCGGCACACATGCGGGCAGGTGTTGGTATCCTTATTGGTGATAAAGAAAGCAGGCGTCAGGGACTTGCAGCAGAAGTCACTGGAACTACTGTCCATGTATGCATTTAAAGTACTTCATTTACATCAGCTCTATTGCCACATTCATGTCGATAACGAAGCCAGTATCACGACTATTCTCTGCGGCAGGATATGCCTGCACAGGCGAACTCACGGACTGGACATTAAACAATGGCAGCTGGACCAATGTTTACTTCATGCAACGTATAAATCCGGAATAATATTCCCGACTATTTCATAACATGGAACTGACAATTCAAAAAACATTTTTCGAAACTGGTGGTTTTGGCTTTCAGTATGTCGTTTGGTTACTGGTTACAAATCTCCATTGTAAAACTGAAAAAAACAATTCCGCAACTGAACAACAGTATGCAGGTCTGAAACAAGACAACAGAATATGTCGGCATGGAAACATGCAAGGGATTGTCATCAGGATCATTTATGAAACATTTATTCAAGACCGGCATGGGTAAATCTTTTGATCATGCTTCTTTAACCAAAAGTTCCGGCAAATTACGATAACCACCAACCTGTTTACGATAAATTCCACGATTTTTATTACTACCCTTTTGGGAAAATGATAGTCTGAGAATTATGGAATTCCGATTGGAAGGAAAAGATACGATTCACAAACGAATAGAAACCGTAAGTTATATTGTCGGGTCGGGGCAACATACCAATTCTCACATTACGAATACGGTGGGTATTTTACATCAGATGCCACTTACTTTTTATACGCAAAAAGGACAAATGGGATTTACCACCGGGTTTTGAAAATGGCGGCAACTCGCGATTCAACAGAATGATTGGATCTCGAGTGTATGAGCTGTCACAATTCCTACCCAAAATTTACTCCGGGTTCCGAAAATAAATATGAATTTGTTGAGAATGGAATTAATTGTGAACGATGCCATGGCCCCGGTGAAGCACATGTAAATGAAAAAAGAGCGGGTAAGTTGGTGGATATTATCACAAGCAATTGATTATTCCATTGTCAATCCTGCAAAATTTCCTATCGACAAACAAATGGATGTTTGTCAGCGATGTCATATTCAGGGAAATGCAGTGTTGAATGAAGGAAAATCGTTTTTTGATTTTAAGCCCGGGCATGAAATTATCGGATGTGATGAATGTTTTTATGCCTGTTTACAAAGGGCAGAACAGGAACACATCATGGCATCGCATGTCGAGCGACTGAAAGTCAGCAAATGCTATACGGAATCGGTGAAGCGAGCGGAAAAAACTGCTGAATTTATTGACTCCCTATAAAAAGCAGCTCACCTGTATTACCTGTCACGATCCTCATGTGAGTGTAAAACAAACAGAAAATGCAGTCATTTAATCAGGCATGTAATTCTTGTCATACGACTGGTCAAAAGATGGTTTATGCACAGAGAAACCGGAGCAATTTAAGCTTAAAAATAACAATTGTGTCAGTTGCCATATGCCCCATTCGGGGGCAACCGATATCCCACACGTTTCGGTTCATGACCATTAAATTCATATTCCGGTTAAAGGAACAAACATCAACAAAATAAAAAAATTTGTAGGTATTAATGCCATCAACAATCCTAATCCACCTGCAAAGCAAAAGGCAGAGCATTTATTGCTTATTTCGAAAAATTTAACTTTGGTAAGGAAGTATTGGATTCAGCGAAAAAATATTTCCGAACAGAACAACTTAAGAAATAAAACAAAATTTTCATGAGTTAATTCACGTTTCATTTCTTGGAAAACAATTACCAACAGGTGCTTCAATATGCTGAAAAACTGGTACTGCATTACAGTCATTAAACCGCAAGAGTTTCGAAAACGAGGATGCGTGGACAAGTTATCGTATTGGTGAATCTTATACGAAATTGGGCAACTATATTCAAGCTGGAATCGTTTTACAAACTCGCTTATGAATTGGCAGATGCACATCCTGATTTTGCCAATAAATATGCCACTGCATTGGCACAAAATGAAAACTTGAAAGATGCGTTATTGGTTCTGCAAAAAACTATTACTGAGTATCCGAAATATCCTGCTGCACTTTCAAATCTGGGTTATCTTGGTGTTGGTAAATGAGGGAGATACTGCAAAAGAATGCACTATTACAACACAGCATTGGCTCTTGATCCTGATTATGAGCAGGCCATACTGAACAAAGTAGGATTATTTATGTTTACAGGAAAAAACAGACGCTGCCAAATTATTGCTGAAGAAATTTTTAAAACGCAACCCGAGATCACCCAATCTGCAAAAGAATTGAGTATACAATTGAATTCGATCGATAAATGGCAAAGAGTAAATCAGTTCAAAAGGAAAAAAAATTCATAATCACATTAGGGATTGTGATTCTGATATCATTCTTGGGTGTCGGATACAGTTTTTATACGAAAGTTTTTTTCCCAAACATCACCTTAGAGCAACAAAAAGAACACTATATTGTATATTCCAACAGGATCATCCTTTACGGACGTTTTAAAAATATTAAGGGAAGAGAATTTGCTTAAAAAATCAAGCTTCGTTTGAATGGGTGGCCGAGCAAATGAAGTATAAGGATCGGGTGAAGGCCGGAAGATATCGGATCAAAGATAATATGAGTAATAAGGAACTGGTGGCACTTCTAAGAAGTGGCAAGCAAACTCCTATTAATGTGGTATTTCAATAATGTCGAACCACAGAACAATTGGCATCGGTAATTGGCATCACAGTTAGAAGCTGATTCCGCTGCCATTTATGGGCTTAATGAAAAATGAGACTTTTTTGAAAAGTTATGGCTTTGACTCCGACAACTGTATGGCTTTGTTCATTCCCAATACCTACGAATTTTACTGGAATACCAGTTCAAAAATGTTTGTTGAACGAATGGCAAGCGAATACAAAAAATTCTGGAATCCAAGCTCGAAAAGCAGAAGGCTGCTAAAGTTAAATTTCACTCAGACTCAGGTGAGTGTTCTTGCTTCTATTGTGGAACAGGAAACCAGCAAAAATGATGAAAAGCGCCACATTGCAGGCGTTTATATTAACCGATATAAAAAAGGCTGGAAGCTGGAAGCAGATCCGACTTTAATATTTGCTGTCGGCGATTTCACCATCCGGAGGGTCTTAAATATTCACAAAGAAATTGATTCACCGTACAATACCTACCTCTATACTGGTTTACCTCCCGGTCCTATTTGCATTCCTTCCATCTCTGCGATTGATGCCGTTTTAAACTATGAAAAGCATGAATACATGTTTTTTTGTGCCAAAGACGACTTTTCAGGATATCACAGCTTCGCAAAGAATTACAGCGATCACCTATTGAATGCCAGACGGTTCCAGAATGAGTTGAACCGACGCAAAATCAAGTCGTGAGAGAATTAAATCAAATTCCTTAATTTTACACACAATTGCAACTCAATTCAATGAATTCACTCAAAGTACTCATTCTGCTTCTATTACTGAATGTCGACTTCCTTTCAGACACTTGCTGATCCGGTGCCGGTGTTGTTGATGTTACGCAGTTCAGAACAATCCGATACTTCGGGATCGCAATTTTGTGGAGCAGGTAACTGCATTAGTTTATAAAGAAATTTTAGAAAATCGTGTTAAGCTGTGGGATTCACAGTCAAAAGAAATTCAAATCACCGGAAGCACATTATTAGGAGATTGAAAAAAATTCTAAAGTTTCTTTTCTAAATCAAGAAACCCTATTTATTTATGAAGCCTGGGAGAATGCAAAAAAAGAAATCATTACCAAAACTTTAGGGTTTTCTTTTGTTCACCGAAGCAGCACCGATGATGAAGTGTCGTTTGGATATGTTGATTTTAAGGATTTGAATGAAGTTTTTATGAAAACTCGAATTAATACCAATGCAAATGGCATTTATAGTTCAACATATACTACCTACTTGTTAAGTAAAAATTTGCCTATAACATTGTGCAATTTGCAGGAAAACAAGTGAAGTCGATGGGCGAGTCGGAGGACATAAAGAAATCTAGTTATTGGCAATTTAAAATTTAATGAATCGTTAATTGGATTTTATCCTCCCGATAAAATGTATCATATTTGATTGATAACTTTACAGAGGGAACCGATGAGAAATCTATTAACAGCAAAAAGCTTTGTCAAAATCAATTGAAGAATATTTTTTACAATAATCAGGAAATTTTCTTCAACATGGGTGGAGATAGAATTACCTCTCATATTCAACGAAATAAAATTAAAATTAACAGGATTGAAGTGAATGAAATGTGGCGTAAAATAAATGGTGAAATTCAATTCGAACCCAAATCAATGACTATTTATGTGAATGATTCCGCATTCAATGAAATGAGTCCTAGCGCTATAAAGATATGGAAATTTAATGGTGAATGAAATGGGAACAGTACCTGCATTTCTTAAAGAAAAAGCAATTCAACTGATTATTACCAAAATAAATTCTCAGGTCATTAGAACGACAAGATTCCTATTTGTTCCTACAAAGGATTGATGTCGGCAGAATGGAATAGAGTTATTGATTATGTAATTAATTATTAGAATTAAATTTTAAAGACAATTTTAATTTACCATCCATGAAAAAAATTAAATTCGGAACCGATGGATGGCGAGCCATCATTGCTAAAGATTTTACGGTTGCCAATGTCGCACGAGTTGCAGAAGCAACCGCCGACTGGGTACTGAAACAAAATAAAAATCCACAGGTAGTAGTTGGACATGATTGTCGCTTTGCCGGGAAGTTATTTGCTGAAACAGTTGCAAAAGTATGTGTGCAAACAGGGAGTAAAAGTTTTATTGACAAAAGGATTTGTTTCTACTCCCATGATTTCTATGGGTGCCGTTCACTTCAAATGCGATCTGGGAATTATTATTACTGCCAGTCATAATCCTCCTGAATACAATGGCTTTAAACTGAAAGGAAGTTATGGTGGACCACTATTACCAGATTGGTTTCTGAAATTGAAGATATGATTCAGGATCAACCAACTATGAAACGGACAAATTAGACCTAGTTGCCATTTCGAAAAAAGTGGCAAATTAGGAATATCACCGATCTGGAAACAATGTATTGTGAGCATGTTGAAAAATCTTTTGATCTTGAAGCAATCAGAAATTCAAACCTGCAATTTGCATACGATGCCATGTATGGTGCAGGACAAAATGTGATGCGCAGATTATTTCCGGATATCACATTTTTGCATTGCGATTACAATCCATCATTTATGGGACAAGCACCGGAACCTATACACAAAAACCTGAATGAATTTTCTGAGTTAATTAGGTTTGTCGGGTAATATCGATTGCGGTTTGGTAACTGATGGTGATGCTGACCGATTGGCTTCTACGATTCAGAAGGTAATTTTGTTGATTCACATCACATTAATTTTATTGCTCATTCATTACCTGTACAAATACAAAGGAGTGAGAGGAAAAGTCTGTACTGCATTTTCAACCACACCACGTGTTGCAAAAATTTGTAAGCATTATGGAATTGAACTCGAGATGGTCAAAATCGGATTCAAATACATTGCTGAGATCATGATCAAAGAAGATGTATTGATTGGTGGAGAAGAATCAGGTGGAATTGCTATTAAAGGACATATCCCGGAGCGCGATGGTATTTGGATGGGATTGGTGATATGGGAATTTATGGCTAAATCGGGAAAATCGTTGCAGGAATTGATTGAGGAAGTATACGAAATTGTTGGACCTTTTTCATTCGAAAGAAACGATTTGCATATCAAAGAAGATATTAAACAAAAAGTATCTCGAAAATTGTCAAATCGAAGGAAATTACAATGCATTCGGAAAATATAAAGTATCAAGTATTGAAGATCTTAGATGGTTTCAAATATTTCTTTGAAAATGGCGATTGGTTGATGATTCGTGCCAGTGGAACAGAACCTGTACTGCGAACTTATGCGGAATCATCATACAAAGGAAGCAGCATTCGATATTCTGGAAGCAGCGAAGAAAACACTTTTGAATTGATTGTACTGAAATTGTATTCCGCACAATAAAACTAGATTATCGAAGAACAAGGATCATTCCGGAACTGCCGGTTTGATCCTTTTCTTTTTTCACTATTCAACCAGCAGCAGCTCAGGATACTTTCAAATTTTTCGAGCCTGCATCAGTATATTCCTAAAAGAGGAAAAATTGTCGGATATAGCCTTGCAGCGACCTATGTGAATTTCAATGGCAGGACTTGTATAGCCTTATGGTACAAAGATTATCCAATGAGTGAATTTCATCTCTTTAATGATAATGACGAATGGTTGCAGGTTGATAAAGTGGGTCACTTTGGTTCTGCATATTATTTGGGAAAGTGGGGAATTGATTTGTTTCAATGGACAGGCATGGAGCGAAAACAAGCAATCTGGATTGGAGGTTCTGTTGGATTTGTTTTCCTCACAACAATTGAAGTGCTGGATGGATTTTCGGAACAGTGGGGATTTTCAACCGGTGATATGATTGCAAATACTGCTGGAGCCGCTATGGCAATTTCACAAGAATTGATATGGAACGAACAACGCTTTAATATAAAATTCTCTTATCACCCTACAGAATTTGCGGAGTACCGTCCCGACCAACTTGGCAGTAATGCTATAGAAAGTTTATTCAAAGATTATAACGGTCAAACCTATTGGCTATCGGCAAATATAAAATCATTTTTACCGGAACAATCTAAATTTCCGGCTTGGTTAAATTTATCGATGGGCTATGGTGCCGATGGCATGACTGGTGCAAAAGAAAATATAAATACACCGGAGAGTGGTAACACAACTGTTTATGAGCGTCACCGTCAATTTTATATTGCACCCGATGTTGACCTTACCAAAATAAAAACACGCAGCCGTGCACTTAAAACACTCTTCGGCGCGTTCGGGTTCCTTAAAATCCCTGCTCCTACTATTGAATTTAATGGCAATGGAAATACTAAAGTTTATTGGTTATACTTCTAAAATTAAATACTGATTATGAATTTTTTACCGGGAGATAAAGTAAGTTTTATTAATGAAAAACAAGATGGCGTAGTTGTAAAACTTTTGCAGGGAAATAAATTAATTGTGGAAATTGAGGATGGTTTTGAAATTGAAGTTTATGAGAAAGAGTTAGTAAAAAAAAGTGGTACACAAAAAACCGAAAAGCAACCTGAGCAGAAAATTATTGCTTCCGTACCAAACGAAATAGCATCCAACTTGATTGAAACAACTGAGAAAGGCACCATCAGCTTGACCGTTGTTCCCGAATCAATTGGGGCGGTACTAACAGGATCTATTCATCATCACGTTGTAAATAACACCGATTTCCACTTGCTATTTACTTTTTATGCAAAAGAAAAAAATAAATGGGTAGGAAAAGAAAAGGGAAGTGTACCATCAGGCGAAAGCCAATTTATTTTTAAATGTAAACGAGAAGATTTGATTGATACTTCCTTGTTCTTAATTCAAGGTTTAGTTTACACTGATGCTGAATTACCCTCGCCGGGAAGTTTCAGAAAAGAAACGGGAATTATTTTACCCGATTTACAAACATTGAACAACCAACTCAAAGGAACAACAGCATATGCAAAAATAACTACCATATATTCTGAAGTTGCTCCGATTGAAGAGGTTGATATTAAAGATTTGTTAGAGCAGTATCAAAAAACATCAGGTAAAAAGAAGGAAGAATTACCTAAAAAACATTCCTACTCAAAACCCGGAACGTTTATCAACGAAAAAGAAGTTGATCTTCACATTGAAGAACTGACAAATAATTTCGCAGGTTTATCAAATGGAGAAATGGTGAAAATTCAATTGGAGCGCTTTTATAAGGAAATGGATAATGCGATGAGAAACAATTTCAAAAGAATAGTTTTTATTCACGGTGTTGGAAACGGGAAATTAAAAGAAGAAATCCGTAAAGAACTACGAGCCTATCCCGGAACTGCATTCAAGGATGGAGACCAAGGGAAATATGGGTATGGTGCGACGGAGGTGATTTTTATTTAGGATTTTGTTCCTAACTTGTCCTTTGAGTCATTGGGGTCATTGAGTCATTTGTTAGGTCGGGACGAAGGGAAAACGGAAAATTGAAAAGTTAAAATCATTGATATTGCGCGTCGTAGGGAAAACTGAAGACCAAGGAACCTTTTATATTTTCCGTTTTCAGTTTTCAGTTTTCAATTCGCGTTGACTATCATCGAAGGAAATATTTAGTGCGAAGGGAAAACTGAACCACCAATTTTACATTCTTAATTCTACATTCTCAGTGTATACCTTTATCAGCAAGATATCTCTCAGCATCAATAGCAGCCATACAGCCGGTTCCAGCTGCTGTTACAGCTTGTCGGTACACATGATCCTGGGCATCACCTGATGCAAAAACGCCGGGGATATTTGTTTTGGTAGTACCGGGAATTGTTTTGATGTATCCTGTCGCATCTAAATCCAACCAATCTTTAAAAATAGCTGTGTTCGGTTCATGACCGATGGCAACAAAAAAGCCGGTTACTTCAAGGGTTCTTTCTTCACCTGTTTTATTATTTAAAATGAGTGCACCGGAGACACCTTTATCGCCAAGAATTTCTTTTGTCTCCGAATTGTACAACACTTCAATGTTAGGAGTATTTAAAACGCGGTGCTGCATAGCTTTAGAAGCACGCATTTCATCGCGACGGACGATCATGTAAACTTTGTTACACAATTTTGCAAGATAAGTTGCTTCTTCAGCTGCGGTATCACCTGCGCCAACGATTGCAACATCTTGTTTCTTTAAAAAAGAATCCATCGCATACTGCACAAGCAGAAACACCAAATCCATTTAAGCGTTGTTCCGATTCCAATCCTAACCATTTCGCAGAAGCACCGGTTGCAATAATAATAGTATCGGCAGTGATTTCAGTTTTTTCGTCAACAATAACTTTGTGAATTGGTCCTGTAAAATCGACTGATGAAACAAAACCCCAACGAATTTCTGTACCAAAACGTTCAGCTTGAGCTTTAAAATCTTCCATCATCTCTGGACCTTGAGTGCCCTTAGGATAACCGGGATAATTTTCAACTTCAGTGGTGATAGTAAGTTGTCCACCCGGCTGCATGCCTTGAATCATAACAGGTTTTAAATCGGCTCTGGCAGCATAAATCGCAGCGGTATATCCGGCAGGACCGGATCCAATAATCAGGCATTTGTGGTGTTCGGGAGTTGGAGACATAAAATTTTATATATTTAAAAGAGGGTGCAAAATTAATACAAACCGATGAATAATTGGTGATTGAAAACCAACCTATTGAGCAACAATAGTATCCAAGGTGAAAGAAAATCCTTCCCATATACCTAATGCTCCTTCGATATTACTTTTAAGGGGAGCCGGAGAGCCAAAAGGGTTTCCATTTGAAGAGGCTTGTGTTTCGGCAGCTCGCCAAAAATCAAAACTCTGTTCGGTGATAGATGCAAATTTTACAACGATCGAATCACCAACTTTAAAATAACCGGCTTCTTCATTTTCATCATCTTCGGCAGTGGAGTTCGGTACTTGTCCGCGGTTGTATGCGAAATCGAAATACAATCCATTAAAAAATTTATCTTCAATAACAGAACCTAACGGAGCAATAAAGTCATCATCTTTACCTAAACGTTTAGCAAACCAACGATAACTATTTCCTGCAACGGGGGGATCGTTTAATGTAGCCCATGCCCAACCAAGAGTATCTAAACCGGGTTGAACTTGAAACCACACACTATCGAGATGGAACAGGAATATTAATAGTAGTAATTGCTGTTGCAATTCTTCCATCAGCAGTTTCAATTTTAAGAAAATAAGATTTACCAACTTCACCTAGCATATTTGGTGATACATATAAATAACCAAGATCTGGTGCAGGTGCAAGAAGTGTATCGGTAGTAATACCATCTGTAATAGTTACTATAGCATCTTTAATCGTGTAACTCAACAACGAAGCGGAATCAACCGGAGCAAAAAATGCTGCTGTTCTTGAGATAAATACATGTTGCAGGTGAACCGGGTGTGATGTAACCCTCAACCACCAACTGCTCTTCAGGAACAGGAAGATCAACAGTGATATCCTTTTCACAAGAGATGAAAAAAGTAACTGTTGATAGTATTAACAGAACACGAAATAAATTTATATATTTTTTTATTCTCATCAGTATTTAAAGTTGTAGGTGACGGAAGGAATTATAGGAAACAATGATACTTGTTTGGCTTGTAATTTTAACTGCCCCGAACTTTCATCTATTGAATCATCGAAATAGATGAAGTAGGGATTGTAGCGATTATACACATTGAATACAGAAAAATTCCAGCTTCCCTCCCACTTTTTATGTTTCTTTCCTTGTAAGCGTTGCGGAAATATCTAAACGATGATATGGATCCTGACGATAAGAATTTCGTTCACCATATTCATAATAAATTTGTCCGGGCACACTTTGATTTGCTACGAGTTGAGCAAGATCAATTGGGCCGTTCAAGAAATAATCTGCTTTCAGGAAGGTTGAGTGAATTTCCGGTGGCATAAATCCATGTCGCACCAATAGTCCATTTTTTATTGATTTCAAATGTTAACACAATTGATACATCGTGTCGTCGATCATACTTTGCAGGAAATGTTTTGTTATCATTCAAATCGGGAAATTGGCGATTGGTCCAGGACAGTGTATAGCCAACCCAACCATTCCATCTCCCTTTCGCTTTCTTCACAAAAAATTCGGCACCATACGACCAGCCATCACCGTACACAAAGTTATTATCTTGATTATTTTTTATGTCGTCATCAGGTTGAGCACCTTCACGGTATTCGATCTGATTTTTCATGTCTTTGTAATATACTTCAATGGAAGTTTCCCAAAGATTATCTTTAAAATTTCTGAAATAACCAAGAGCATATTGCCAACCAATTTGAGGTTTTACTTTTGTACTTGAAGGTACCCACACATCTGTTGGTAATGAAGCGGATGATAAAGAAGCTAGATGAATGTACTGATAATTTTGAGTTACCGATGCTTTTACAGAAGAAGTTTTTCCTAAAGTATATTTTGTGGAGAAGCGTGGTTCAACGTTATTATACTTCTGAACACTCTCACCATTATCATAAGAAATGGTATCAATCACATCTCTGGTTGGCATTCAAAATATATCTGTCGAACGGACCCACCTGATTAAAATACGTATAGCGTAAACCGATACTCACACCCAGCTTTTCAGTAATATCCCACTCATCATTAATATAAGCAGCCCCTTCGTGCGAATAGAGTTTAACAATTTCACCTAAATCAAATTCTGTTTCACCAGAGCGAGCCGAAACGTTTGAAGGTGTGAACGTGTGATAGTGTATAGTTAATACCAAACTTTATATTATGAAGAATAGAAGGGAAAAAATTGAAATCTACTTTACCATTCCAGTCTCTGATACCTGAAAATAATTTAAACTCAAATTGTTGTTGTTCGGCTTCAAAAGAAAAATTATAATCGGAAAACACCAGAGTAGTATTCATAAAAAGTCGATCGTTGAATAAGTGATTCCAACGAGCCGATGCAGTTGCATTTCCCCAAGGAACACGAACTCTAAAACCTGATTCAGCACTTTTGAAGGAAAACACATCTCTACCAAAATAGCCACTCACGAATAAGCGATCTTTATCGGAGAGACGGTAATTAATTTTAGTGTTCAGATCATAAAAGAAATAACTATTTCCTGCAGCATCTGATTCAGAATCAATAAAAGGTTCTCGTAAAAATAGATCAATGAACGTTCTTCTTCCGGAAATAATAAAAGAAGCAGTATCTTTTTTAATAGGACCTTCAACAGTAAATCTTCCTGCGATGGGACCAATTCCGCCCTGCATGTGATACTCTTTGCTATTTCCTTCTTTCATGGAAATATCAAGCACAGAAGCTAATCGACCGCCATATTGAGCGGGCATTCCACCTTTTATAAGCGTTACATTTTTAACTGCATCGGCATTAAATACCGAGAAGAATCCAAACAAATGTGATGCATTATATACGACACCTTCATCAAGTAAAATTAAATTTTGATCGGGACCGCCTCCTCGCACATAATAACCTGCATTGCCTTCGCCGGCAGATTGCACACCGGGAAGAAGTTGAATGGATTTCAAAATATCCACTTCACCCATAAAAGCAGGAAGTGTTTTTATTTTTTCCATTTCAATTTCAACAGTACCCATTTGCGGCGATTCCACATTCTTATCCTGTTTCTCACCGGTAATCACAACTTCTTTGGAGGTGTAAGAAGCATCTGCGAGTTCAATATTTATTCGTAGATCTTTGTTGAGAATAATCTTCTGTGAATTTTCTTTATACCCCAAAAAAGAGACCACCAGCGTATATTCACCTGAAGCCACAGTGATGGAATAAAATCCATATTGATTTGTAGAAGTACCTTTTAAAAGTTCCTTAAGATACACGTTGGTACCAATGAGATACTCGCCGGTATCGAGCATCCTTAACATAACCGCTAATTGTGTACTTTGGGACAGATTGAGCAAGGCTACTATCAACACTGTAAACGAGTGCCAATAAAAACAATATGAAAATCCGGAAACTTTTCTTAGACATAAAATAATCGCAAAGTGTGGGAGTGAGTGTGCAAAATTAAGAATTCCAATGCAAAGTGATTTGACGAGAATAATTAAAAATATTCACAGAAAAAGCAGACCCGTTTGCATTCTTAATTCACTTAATTTCAACAACATACCATCAAATATTCAAATAAATATAGTACAATAGAATAAATCATTACTTTTGCCGCTCTAAATAATTTTTCGGGGTGTAGCGCAGTCCGGTAGCGTATCAGCATGGGGTGCTGGTGGTCGCTGGTTCGAATCCAGTCACCCCGACCAAAGAAAAAGAAATGTCTCGCGAAGCGGGACGTTTTTGTTTGGGGCAGGATCCGTTGTATTTTTAGGCTTCCTGTTTTCCAAGTTGACACCTAAATTTTTTATTTTTTTCCAATTCCCTTTTTTGGCATACCCATCAATAAATTTGGTGCTTTGAGCAGAAACGTTTATCTTTAAGACTTGAAGTTGCTGTTGGTTTTAACCATTGTTTAGCTCTATTGGTTTTAAGTATTGCTTATTTGAATAGGCGTTTGGATGTGTGAGTTGAAAAAGTAACAAGTTGAAAACCAACAGAACAGATGAGATAGTTGCATTATTAACTACCTTATCTGCATTCACCAATTAAAACCGAACGTGATATTTTCACTAATGCATCTATTATGGCATTGTGCATTTAAAACTTAACTTAGCAGTCCAAAAAGGCAAAGATATTGTGATACAAAAAATGGCGAAACAAAAAAAGGAACCCGTTCTAAAAGCTCAAGGCAAGATAAAAGAAAAAGCATCGAAGTAACCCTTTGGGATTCAGCAAATAAACTGAGAGGTAGCGTAGAACCTGCCGAATACAAACACGTGGTATTGGGACTGATTTTCTTAAAGTTTGCCAGCGACAAGTTTGAAGAACACCGGACAAAACTCATTGCCGAAGGCAAAGAGAAATACATTGAAATGGCGGACTTCTACAACATGAACAATGTGTTTTTTCTGGAAGAAACCAGTCCCGTTGGAGTTACCTGATAAAAAAGTCAAAGCAAAACGACATTGCCCTGAAAATTGATACTGCCCTGCACACCATCGAGAAAAACAACAAAGCCTTGAAAGGTGCTTTGCCCGACAATTATTTTTCTCGTTTGGGCTTGGATGTTACCAAACTGGCTTCTTGCTCGATACCATCAATGACATTGATACCACTCAAAGACAAACAGCAGGATATTGTTGGCACGAGTGTATGAATACTTCCTTTCAAAATTTGCACTGGCAGAAGGAAAAGGCAAAGGAGAATTTTACACACCCAAAAGCATTGTAAACCTGATTGCCGAAATGATTGAACCCTACAAAGGCATTATCTATGACCCTGCTTGTGGTTCGGGTGGTATGTTTGTGCAATCTATTAAGTTTATTGAAGCACACCACGGCAACAAAAAAGAAGTTTCTATTTACGGACAGGAATACACCAACACCACTTACAAACTGGCAAAGATGAACCTGGCCATTCGGGGTATTATCTGCCAACCTGGGCGAAAAAGCTGCCGATACTTTTGGCGACGACCAGCACAAAGACCTGAAAGCCGATTACATCATGGCTAATCCACCCTTTAACCAAAAGGACTGGCGTGCCGAAAACGAATTGAAAGACGACCCACGTTGGAGTGGCTACGATGTGCCACCCAAAAGCAATGCCAACTATGGCTGGATTTTGAATATGGTTTCCAAACTTTCCGAAAACGGAGTGGCAGGTTTTATATTGGCAAATGGTGCATTGAGTGGCGGTGGCGAAGAATACAAAATTCGCCGAAAACTGATTGAAAATAATTTGGTGGAAGCCATTTTGGTATTGCCACGAAATTTGTTTTATACCACCGACATTAGTGTTACGCTTTGGATTCTAAACAAAAACAAAAAAGCACAGAACCAGAAACATTGGCGATGAAACCCGCAATTACCGTAACCGTGAAAAAGAAATTCTGTTTATGGATTTGCGGCAAATGGGCGAACCCTTTGAAAAGAAATATACTCAGTTTTCTGATGCCGATATTCAAAAAGTAACAAGCACTTACCACCAATGGCAAACCAGGAAGAAATTGAAAACATTCCTGAGTTTTGTTACTCTGCAACATTTGATGAAGTAGCCAAAAAAGATTTTTCACTGGTACCAAGCAAATACATTGAGTTTGTAAACCGTGACGAAAACATTGACTTTGACGAAAAAATGCAAAGCCTGCAAACCGAATTTGCCGAATTGCTAAAAGCCGAAGCCGCAATCGAAAAATGATTTACTAACCGTGTTTAAAGAATTGGGTTATGAAATCAAATTATAAACCATTAGGTAAATACATTCAGCCTGTTGAAGAGCGAAATAGTGATTTGGAAGTGATTCGACTTTAATGGGTTTAAGTATTTCAAAAGAAGTTTATTCCTTCAATTGCCAATATTGTTGGAACAGATATGTCAACTTATAAAATTATTGACAAAAATCAGTTTGCTTATAGTACCATGTCACGTCAAGACGATGATAAAAAAATTGCCAGTTGCATTATTGCAAGGATTTGATGAAGCGCATTGATTTCACAAGCTTATCCACCTTTTGAAGTAAAAGACAGCAATGAACTTGATCCTGAATATTTAATGATGTGGTTTCGCAGACCTGAATTTGACCGTTATGCAAGGTTTAAAAGCCATGGCAGTGCAAGAGGAAGTTTTGAATGGGAAGAAATGTGCAATACACTATTACCTATTCCCCACCATCGACCAAACAACGAGAAATCGTAAAAGAATACAACGTCATCCAAAACCGCATAGCCCTTAACCAACAACTGATACAAAAACTCGAAGAAACCGCACAGGCTATTTATAAGGAGTGGTTTGTGGATGGTTTGAAAACAAAGAAATCTGTTTCACTAAAAGAATATATTGAAACTAATCCCAAACTTGAATTATTAAAAGGGAAAATCTCTTCCTACATCGAAATGTCAAACCTTTCTGAAACAACCAATGTGTATTGAGGCGAAAAGGTAACGAGAGAATATCGAGGAGGTTCCAGATTTCAGAATAATGATACACTACTTGCTCGAATAACACCTTGCTTAGAAAATGGTAAAACAGCATTCGTTAACGTTCTTGAAGGAAATGAAATTGCAGCAGGTTCAACTGAATTTATTGTAATGAGAGCAAAGCATAATGTTAGTCCATATTGGGTGTATTGCTTAGCAAAGGATGAAGGTTTTAGGGGATACGCTATAAGCAGTATGATTGGTTCATCTGGTAGACAAAGAGTTCACGAAAAATATCTTGAAGAATATCAATTACCTAAAATTGAAACTCAAATGATGGTTGAATTCAATAAATCGGTTGAACCAATTTTTGAAACAGTCAAATTAAAATCTTTAGAAAACCAAAAGCTAACCGAACTTAAAGATATGCTGCTTTCAAAATTAGCGACAATAGAAAAATAGTCATGAATAAATTTGAACTCACATATGACGCCTTTTTAAGAACGCTGAAAGAAAACACAGATGTAAACCATGCTTTTCTTTTAGGAGCAGGGGCATCTATATCTTCTAGTGTTCAATCTGCTAATGATTGCATTTGGGAATGGAAGCGGAATATTTTTGTTACCAAAAACCCAAGCCTAGCAAAACAATACGCTGCTTTTAAGTCAGAAAAATCAGTTCAGCAATCAATACAGAAATGGTTAGATATTGAAGGAATTTATCCGAAGCAAGGCAGCGAGGAAGAATACTCCTTTTTTGCTCAGGCCGCTTTTCCAATAGAAGAGACAAGGAAAAAGTATTTTGAGAATATATGTAAAAATAAGGAGCCTCATATAGGATATAAAATTCTTTGTCAACTTTCCAAAAATGGAATGATTAAATCCGTTTTTACTACAAATTTTGATGGATTAATTGAAAGAGCTGCACATCAAACAAGTGTTACCCCTATTTCTGTTTCATTAGCAACAGCACAATACATTCATAGAGCATCAAGTAACTCAGAACTGCTATGTGTTGCATTACACGGTGATTTTAAGTATGGCCCTCTAAAAAATATAAATACAGAATTAGACACTCAACATGATGCTTTTGTAGCTGCACTTAAACAGCATCTTTATGACAAACATCTTGTTGTAATGGGTTATAGTGGCAGAGACAAGTCCTTGATGGATGCTTTAAAAAAGGCGTATTCCGAGGCAGGAGGAGGTATGTTATTTTGGTGTGGATTTGGAAATGAAATCGCTCCAAATGTCAGGGAGTTATTAGAACATGTACATAATTTAGGACGGCAGGGATTCTATATTTCGACAGAAGGGTTTGACACAACAATGATTCATATAGCCAAGACATGCTATGAGAATGATTTAATCTTTCATGCTGAAATTGATAAGCATCTCCAACGTACAAAAGATGGAACGGTTCAAAAAACACCATTTAAACTTGATATTAAAGAGCAGAATATTTTATTGCGTAGCAACTTGTTCCCAATTCTTTTACCCAAAGAAGTTTTTCAGATAGAAGTTTTTTTTCCTGAAAATGAAAAGGTTTGGCAAACAATTAGAAGTTTAACTGGAGATAGAAGGATATGCTCGGTGCCATTAAAAGGTTGTCTTTATAGCTTTGGCACTCAAAGTGAAATCAGAGAGACATTTTCAAGCATAATAAAAGGAGACATTATGCGTACACCAGTTACTTATAAGGAAATTAAAGAAGGCTCTTCTTTTAAGAATCTCTATTTTATCAACTATTATTAAAGGAATCAGCGAATTTTTCGGACTTGAAACAAATGGAAAAAATAAAATGTGGGGTACAGATAATTATCTCGTATCAAAAGACGGTATGAGTTATGCTGTTTATGACGCTGTCGAACTAGGATTGTTTTTTGATGATAAAATTTTTACAGCCAATCCATTCTGTTATTTAAGCGTCAATTCCACATTTTACGTTAAGTCGGATAGCCAAGTTTCAAAATCAGTCAGATTTGAAATAGGAAAAGCCTATCATGATAATCTCTTAAAAGGACAACCTAATGTTAAGTTTAATGAGCAAATACAAAAATGGATAAACATATTGTTTCCACAAGGGAATAAACTTCAATTTGAATATCCGTTGAATAGTGGAACAGGTTTCAAGTTTTCTGTTAGCCCAGATACAATGCATGTGGCATTAATGAAAAACAGTACACCAAAATATAGATTGAATCTACCGTCCAGCTTTTCTCAAAGTAAAATAATCCACAAGGGAATTCAATATGTCGAACCTAGACTAGAATTTACAAGTAAATCAAACGGCTCTATTGTTTATGATTTTCATCCTATGAGAGGTTTACGAGATAATAGGCCTTATGATAGTTCCCTCAATGGTAATGTATTTGAACCTGAAATAAACCTTGCCGTTATTTGCCCAACGGCTCATAATCAAACTTTTTATGCTTTCCTAAATAGGTTGAACGGAACAATACAGGCTGGTAAGAATAATCCTGATTATTTATTGGATTATCCTGGTTTTTCGTCAGCGTATGGTATTCCATTAAACATTCCAGACCCGACAAGTGAACTATGGAAAGACTGCGACACTACAGGGAATCATGCAACACTTTTACAAAGTGCTACAGCGTTAGCTGATAACATTAAAAGAATTATTGACCAATTAGAGGCAAAGCCGTAAAAAAACAGTTATCATAATTTTTATTCCTTCATTATGGGATGGTATCACTTATATTGAAACTGAAGAAGAAAAATTTGATTTACATGATTACATTAAAGCCTACGCTGCTCAAAAACAAATTGCTACTCAATTTATTCAAGAAGAAACTCTTAGCGACAGGCTTACTTGCCAAGTAAATTGGTGGTTGTCATTGTCATTTTATGTTAAATCATATCGAACTCCTTGGGTACTTCAAGGACTCCAACAAGATACTGCCTTCGTTGGAATAGGATATAGTGTTGATAGACGCAGAGAACAAAACAAGGTAGTTTTAGGCTGTAGTCATATTTATAATTCTTTGGGACAGGGATTAAAGTATAAGTTATCTAAAGTAGAAGACTGCACGTTTGATAGTCAAAACAATCCATACTTATCCTATCAGGATGCGTATAAATTTGGTACAATGATTAGGGAGCTCTTCCTAAATGCTATGGGAGATTTACCAAAGCGTGTAGTAATACATAAACGAACGTATTTTAAACCAGAAGAGTTAAAGGGCATAATTGATAGTTTAGGGAAAACGGGAATTAACCAAATTGACCTGATAGAAATTAGTTATGAACCAGATGCAAAGTTTGTTGCATTGTTTACAAATCAGCAAGAGATAAAACCAAATTTATTTCCATTATCCCGTGGCTCTTGCTTTCTGATAGACAATTATACTGCACTATTATGGACACATGGTATTGTTCCTTCTGTTCGGGCGGAAAAAAATAGTTACTTCCAAGGAGGAAAAGGAATTCCAGTGCCCATTAAGATTAAGAAACATTACGGCTCAACCAATATCAATATGATTGCAACTGAAATTTTGGGACTAACCAAAATGAATTGGAACAGCTTTGATTTATATTCAAAATTACCAGCCACTATACAAACTTCGAATGAAATTGCTCGTATCGGATGGTTGCTGAGCCGATTTGAAGGCAAAACATATGATTACAGAAATTTTATGTAATTGATTAAATGAAATTCACCAAAGCAAAATCCGAAAAGGCATTTGCCGAGTTAATAAGGCCTAAAGATGTCAAGTTTTCCACTCAATAAACTTGACATTTTAAAAATATAACTATCTTTGCGAAATGACTTTAGCATCACAAATACAAGCCAAAATAAAGAAGCTACCCGTTGGGAAATCCTTTGGGTATACCGATTTGGGAATTGCTAAAGAAGATTTTCAAACGGCTGCCAAAGCCTTGGAACGGTTGCTGGCAAAAGGCATTATCAAAAAATTATCGAAAGGTGTTTTTTACAAACCCGAAGAAACTGTTTTTGGAGAATTAGAACCTGATTACAGCGAACAGCTTCGCCCCTTTTTGTATGAAAACGGGAAACGCATTGCCTATGAAACAGGATATTCATTATATAATCGAATGGGCTTAACTACCCAAATGGCATTTCGTATTAAAATAGCCAGTCGAAGTAAACGTATTTCCATTAATAGAGGCACATTAAAAGCCGATGCTGTAAAAAGCTATGCCGAAGTTACTGACACTAATTATGAAATTTTAGGGATCTTGGATGCATTTAAAGACATCAAACGCATTCCCGATTGTTCGGTAGCTCAGGCCATCCGAAGATTAAGTGCCATTCTTAAAGCACTAAATGAAAAACAAACAGCTTCTCTACTTAAATATGCCTTGGTGTATCCTCCAAGAGTAAGGGCATTAGTTGGGGCGGTGTTGGAAAAAAATGGCAAAACAGGATTGGAAAAATTAAAAGATAGCCTGAACCCTCTTACCACTATCAAAATAGGATTAAAAGAAACCGAATTGCCCACAAAATCAAAATGGTATATCGAATGAAGCTAACTGATCCAACATACATACAATGGCTTACCGAACTTAAAGATAAAATACAGTCGGTTCAGATAAAAGCTGCCATTGCTGTAAACTCAGCTTTGATTCAGTTTTATTGGGATCTGGGTAAAATGATTAATGAGAAACAAACTGTTTGGGGTAGCAAGTTTTTAGAAACACTTTCGGCGGATTTGCAAAGTGAATTTCCTGCTATGAAGGGGTTTTCAGAGCGCAACCTCAAGTATTGTAGAATGTTTTATCAATTTTATGAACCTATATTAATAAAGCCTGCTGTTGCATTAATTAGGCAACAGGTTGTTGCCCAATTTCAAAACATTGATAATGAAAAAGAAATATCAATCCAAAATGCTGTTACACAAATACCTTGGGGGCACAATATTCTTATTTTTACTAAGTCAAAAAATATAATCGAAGCCCAATTTTACATTCAGCAGACCATAGAAAATAACTGGAGCAGAGATGCCTTGGCATTGCAATTTAAAACAGATTTATATGAGCGTAATGGCAAAGCCATTTCCAACTTTAAAAGCACACTGCCGGATCCATTATCAGATTTAGCTCAACAAACTCTGAAAGACCCTTACATATTTGATTTTATGACATTAGCAACGGGCTTTAAAGAAAAGGATATTGAAAAGCAATTGGTACAACATATTACCAAATTTCTGCTCGAATTGGGAAAAGGTTTTGCTTTTGTCGGACAACAATATCATCTGGAGATAGCTGACAATGATTATTACATTGATTTGCTTTTTTACCATACGCGTTTAAAATGTTATGTTGTTATTGAATTAAAAAATACAAAATTTATTCCTGAATATGCAGGCAAGTTAAATTTTTATCTTTCGGCAGTTGATACTATTGTAAAACAAGATGAAGACAAACCAACAATTGGTATTTTATTATGCAGAGATAAAAACAATATCGAAGCTGAATTTGCTCTTAGAGATATAAATAAACCAATGGGCGTTAGCGAATTTCAAATAACTGAAAATCTACCCGACAACTTGAAAAGTAGTTTACCTACCATTGAAGAAATCGAAAATGAATTTAAAAATCTGGAAGAATGAATAAATTCACTGAAGAAAAATTAGAACAAGCGTTTACCGAATTGTTGGGGCAGGAAGGATTTCCCCACCACTTAGGCAATTCATTGCCCGTAAGCCAGACGAAGTATTGATTGAAGAAGATTTGCAAAAATTTCTTTTAACGCAATACGCTAGGCAAGGCATTACGGTAAACGAAACCAAATCTATTATTCTTCAACTCAAATCTCTTTCCGCTTCTGACCTTTACGAAAGCAACAAAACATTTTTAAAAATGCTTTCAGATGGTTTTATTCTCAAACGAGAAGACCGCAACCAAAAAGACATTTACATTCAACTTATTAATTATGCAGGGCTAAATAAACACCGCCAACCCGAAGCAGATCAATTTAATTCCTGAATTGACTGCCAGAACCCGAAGAGACAATATCCAAACGACAATAATATTTACAAATTTGTTAATCAGTTGGAAATTGTTGGAACAGAAAAACGAATTCCTGACGGTATTGTTTACATCAATGGTTTGCCTTTGGTGTTGTTTGAATTTAAAAGTGCCATTCGTGAAGAAGCCACTATTTATGATGCTTTCAAGCAATTAACTGATTCGTTACCGCAGAGATATTCCCGAACTGTTTAAATACAATGCTTTTTGTGTTATCAGCGATGGAGTAAACAACAAAGCAGGTTCATTCTTTGCACCTTATGAGTTTTTCTATGCTTGGCGAAGAGTGGCAGGATTGGCAAAAGATGTTGATGGCATTGACAGTATGTTTACTCTGATTCAGGGAATGTTCCATAAAAACCGTTTGCGTGATATTATTCGCAACTTTATTTACATTCCCGATAGTTCAAGAAAGAACGAGAAAATTGTTTGTCGCTATCCGCAATACTATGCAGCACGAGCATTGTACGACAACATCAAGAAAGCCCAAAAGCCCGAAGGAAACGGAAAAGGCGGAACTTATTTTGGTGCAACAGGTTGCGGTAAAAGTTTTACAATGCTTTATCTCACAAGGCTTGTTGATGAAAAGCGAATATTTTGAAAGTCCAACCATTGTATTGATTACCGACCGCACCGATTTAGACGATCAACTTTCGGGACAATTTACCAATGCCAAAAACTTTATTGGCGATAATACTGTTGTAAGTGTTGAAAGCAGAGCCAATTTGCGGGAATTGACTACAAGGCAGACAAAGTGGAGGCGTTTTTCTTACCACCATTCACAAGTTTACAGAAGATACGAACTACTTACTGACAGAACCAATGTGATTTGTATTTCAGACGAAGCACACCGCAGTCAGGTAAATCTTGACCAAAAAGTAAAAGTAACCGAGAAAGGTGTTACAAAAACTTTTGGCTTTGCTAAATATTTACACGATTCATTACCAAATGCCACTTTGTTGGTTTTACAGGAACGCCAATTGATGCAACGCTGGATGTGTTTGGCAAAAGTAGTAGATGCCTACACCATGACAGAATCGGTAAAAGATGAAATTACTGTACGAATTGTATATGAAGGCAGAGCTGCCAAAGTAGCTTTGAAAAATGGTGAGCTAGAAAAAATTGAAGAATACTACGAAGAAGCTGCCGAAGCAGGAGCCAACGAATACCAGATAGAACAAAGCAAACAGGAAACAGCAAATATGTATGCTATTCTTGGTGACCCGATCGTTTACAAGCTGTTGCCGAAGATTTTGTAACACCATTATGAAAACCGAGTTCTGAAGGTTCAACTGTAAAAGGCAAAGCAATGTTTGTTTGCAGTAGCCGTGAAATTGCTTATGAATTATATAAAAATATTATTGCCTAAAGCCCGAATGGAATCAAATACGGGAAGCCGAAGAAGGTGCAGAGCTTACCGATAAAGATAAACGGGAATTAAAACCAATTGAACGCATAAAAATGATAATGACCAGAGGGAAAGATGACCCAGAAGAACTGTATGAATTTATTAGGCACAAAAGAATACCGAAAAGAATTAGACCGTCAGTTTAAAAATCGAAAAATCGAATTTCAAAATTGCCATTGTGGTTGATATGTGGCTAACTGGTTTTGATGTACCATTCTTGGATACCATTTACATTGATAAACCAATTCAGCAACACAATTTGATTCAAACCATTTCAAGGGTAAACCGGAAATTTGAAGGTAAAAATAAAGGTTTGGTTGTAGATTATATCGGTATCAAAAAACAAATGAATCTGGCTCTTAGCCAAATACAACAAAGGAGACGAAGATAATTTTGAAGACATTGCACGAATCTTTGATCATTGTTAGAAATCATTTAGATCTTATTGGCTAAACTGATTTCACAAATTTGACAGCTCGAAGTATTTCAAGGGAACAACCATACAGCAGTTAAACACTTTGAATTTGGCTGCCGAATTTGTTCAACAAACCAAAGAATTTGAAACCCGTTTTATGGGCTTGGTAAAACGACTAAAAGCAGCTTATGATATTTGTGCAGGAAGTGAAAAATTAACACAACAGAAAGAGATTATACCCATTTTTATTTGGCTGTTCGTTCCATTGTTTTCAAACTCACCAAAGGCAATGCACCCGATACAGCACAAATGAATGCCAGAGTTCGGGAAATGATAAAAGATGCCTTACAAAGTGATGGAGTAGAAGAAATATTTAAACTGGGTGATGAAGACGAAACGGAACAGGATATTTTTGATGAAGATTATTTGGCTAAAATTGATAAAATCAAACTGCCAAATACCAAAATCAAATTGCTTCAACAGTTATTGGCAAAAGTGATTGGTGAAATAAGAAAAGTAAACCGGGTAAAAGGAATTGACTTCACTAAAAAGATGCAAGCCATTGTTGAACGCTACAACAACCGTGATGACAATGATATTTTAAGAAGCGAAGTATATGAGGAAATGGCAGAACACTTTAACCAATTTAATTTGGGAAGTACACAAAGAATTTTCAGCAGGAGATGCATTAGGAATTGACTTTGAAGAAAAAGCATTTTACGACATCCTGAAAGAACTTTGTATTAAATATGATTTCAAGTATCCTGAAGACAAGATGATTGAACTGGCAAAAGCTGTTAAAGACTTGGTTGACGGTCAAGCAAAATTCCCTGATTGGAATAAACGGGACGACATAAAATCAGCTTTAAAAGTTGGATTAATTTTATTGCTTGACGAATTTGGCTATCCACCGGTTGAAAGAGATGAAGTGTATGTTGAGATTTTTGAACAGGCAGAGAATTTTAAAAAGAATAGTAAAGAGATCTTATAAGATGTGGCAAACACTATAAGAGTACGCAAGAACAATTTACAGTAAAGGATTTGTAACTTTTGGTAAATCGACATAGAATGAGTTATCTTTGTAAGATAAAAAATGCTTTTAGACGGACTGACGCTAGGCGTCATGCCCAAAAACAGTAACTAAACCTGCTAATATGGGAGATTTTTCGAGTAGTACTACAAATCTAGTTTCGTTTTTAGCTATAACGATTTCTATCCTAGCTATAGTATTTCCAATATTATATAATGTAAAAATGGAGAGAAGAAATACATTTTTCAAAATATATGAATACTGGAATGCAGACTACATGCAAAGTTTAAGATTACGCTTTTGGAGGATTATAAAAGAAAATAGAATTGATGACTCTAAAATCGATATTAAAATGATGTATGAAAAAAATCATGAAGATTTCCATGTTTATGAAAGAATATATGATTTACTGAATGATATGGCTAAGTTGTATAATCAAAATCATATTGACCGAAGTCTGGTAAAGGATTTTATGATAAGCTTTATTAGAATGTACGGAAATGCATTACAAGAAAACTTTAAAAGTCATGATACTAAAACTAGTTTTTTACTTAAAATGTCATCCGATTACTATTCCGATTTATTGAAACTCAAAAATAAGCTTTGCGAAAATGAACCGGAGAAATTTGATAATTATAATGAAATCAGTAATGGCAAAAACGCCTAATTGGCTAAAATAACTTGCTGCTTTCAGGATGCCGGAAGATGGTTCAAATCAATTATATTATCGTGACAAAAAGCAAGCAGATAATCAATACGCAACTTGTTTTAACAGAAACCGTCAAACTGTCTAAAAACTAACCACCATTTGTTCATTACTTTTCAAAACTAATTTACATTAGTTGCAGCATTATATTTATCTTACAGCATGCACCTTACACAAAGTGAAAGCCGAGGTCAAAGCGTCCTGTTTCCGGAATTTCCATATCAAATTATTGAACAGGATAGCGAAGTAAGGATCATTGAACTTTTAGTGTGGAGCATTAACCTGTTGAATTTTAAGTTTGAAATTTATACCACCATCGAATAAACTCTACAAACTACACTTCATCATGAATATTTTAGGTCAATATGTTTTCAAAAAATTCCTGCGAGAACTTTGCAATTTATTTTTTGGAAGTTTCGGCTCATTTAAAGCTACAAACTTCAATATAAGAGGCTAACTGTTTCCCAACCTAAACTTACAACTTCAAAATTAACTTTTGGCAAATTAGCTTGGAATGAGTTATATTTGTAAATAGAAGGGATTTTTTAGACGGACTGACGTTATCGGCAAACAGATTCTCGGCAATCAATTTTGAGATTTTAGATAAACGAACGTTAACGGTTATTGTACTATGAAAATTTAAACAGGATATCAAATGAACATTCAAGAACAAATCAAAAATTTTATTGCTTCTCAACCGGAGCAAAAACGTGCAGATATTGAAGCTTTGCACAAACGAATACTACAAACTTTACCCAAAGGTAAATTATGGTTTTTAGACGGCAAAGACGATAAAGGTAAAATTGTTTCTAATCCAAACATAGGATATGGAACACAAACAATCAACTACGCCAATGGAACAAGCAAAGAATTTTACCAGATTGGAATTAGTACAAACACGACAGGGATTTCAGTTTATATTATGGGTATAGAAGATAAGAACTATTTACCTGAAACTTATGGTACAACAATTGGCAAGGCAAAAGTCACCGGTTATTGCATTAGGTTCAAAACAAATAAGGATATTAACCTTGACGTTCTTGAAGCAGCTATACAAGATGGAATAAGGCAGACAACCAGAAAGTAACCACATAAATACATCAAGAATTAGTAACTTTTGGTAAATCAAATTAAAAAGAGTTATATTTGTGATGTAGGGAGCGCTTTTAGAGGAAGCGGTGATTTTGTACTTACTCAACAATAGTTCAACAAAAAAATGGTTATGAAAAAACTCATCCAATTTACTTCCTTTATTTTGAGCGTTAATTGCATGTCGGCTCAGAGTGTATTTCCGTTGGTACCGGGGATTACCATTGATTCAATTTTGCAAACGAAGTCAGGAGCAACCAAAATAGCAATGGAATCTGTTAGTGGTCATCTTTTTTACTCCACCGCACCTGGAGACATTTACGAAGTATATATACCAGGTGTAGGAGCAGCCACAGATTCGCTTAGATACACTTCCGCTGATCATGGCATAACTTCTTTACAAGGTTTTTATTTGCGGGACAGTGTTATGTACCTCTGCGGCAATATTTGGTCAGCTACAACCGGTATTGGGAAAATAGTCAAAGGAACATTACAACCTAATGGGACAAGAGCATGGGTGGATGTGGTGACAACAGATCCTTATCCTACTGCGAGCAGTGGCGGTGATCATGGATTTACCGGAGTGAATTTAGATCCTGACGGAAACAATATTTATGTTTCAAGTGGCGCAAGAACACATTTAGGTGAAATCAGAACTAATGGAGGTGCTTGGCCGGGCACCAGAGAAGTACCTGTAACATCACGTATATTCAAATTTCCAGTTAATTCTATTGGTATTGTACTGCCAAATGATTCCAATCTTGTAGATAACAGCGGATATGTTTTTGCATGGGGAACACGTAATGCTTATGATATGGCTTGGGATGGAAATGATATGCTATTCGCTATCGACAATTCAGGAGAGAGGGATGATCCTGAAGAGTTGAATTGGTTGAGACAAGGCAACCATTATGGATTTCCTTGGAACATGGGAGGAAACGATAATCCGCTCAGATTTTCACCATATGATGTAAATCTTGATCCAATGGTAAATCATCTTAGCTCCGGATACGTCAATGGCTGGTTTGCCGATGATCCGACTTTCCCCCCCGTTCCTTCCGGCATTACATTTACCGAACCCGTTCGCAACTATGGACTAACTGCTGACTTTTTCAGAGATCCTGTTACCGGGCAGGTAAAAAATGCACATGATGAAGGTACTTATATTTCTTCATTTACTGCTCATCGCTCACCGGTGGGATTGTTGTTTGATTCTGACAGTCTGCTAGCTGCACCTTTCAGAGGTGATGGATTTGTTATGAGCTTTATGCCGGGTGGCGACAGCACAGGCTATACTCCTATTTCACCATGGGGAGGCCCTTGCCCGTTTGTGGATTCTTCGAGAGAGCTGGTTCAATTGAAGCTGACTTACAATTCAACTATTGACAATTACACCATGACTACGTCAAACATTGCAGGCGGATTTTATTTACCTGTAGATGCGGAATTATCAGGCAATGTGATGTATGTTATTGAATATGATGGCGACATTTGGAAAATCACTTTTCCTGCCTTTGTGGGTATTCCAAAAATTGTAAATTCTTCCATTTTATCGATATATCCAAATCCGTTTAACGGTAGTACAACAGTACAGTTTGAAAATTCCGGAAAAGAAAATTGCTCGCTAACACTTTACAACACGTATGGACAAATAGTTAGAATAATTAATAATATAACCACCGATAAAATTGAAATAGAAAGAAATAATCTTTCATGTGGACTCTACTTTTTGCAATTGAGAATGGATGACACTATACGTGTTGAAGGAAAGTTAGTTATTGAATAAAACACCGGCTGCTACCTTGCCTTTATGCAATAGGATGTTGTAAGTTGGAGCTAACGCTTTTTATAACTCCATTTTTTGTATTTATTCTTTTATTATTCCATTTAGAAAGGCTGATAGAACCTCGCATACAGCACTGCCTAGCCAGCATATCCTTCTCCTTCCCCAATCTAACTCTTCCTTTCTCCTACCCTTTCCTTCATAAAACGTGCACAACGTTTACATTTAGCACATCACATCTAAATGCGGTTTAAAGTTCGGTTAAAGGCATAGCAGGAAAGTAATTTTTAGTATATTTGATGAATGGCGTAGACTTTTAGCTGAATGAATTGAAGAAAATTAATTATACAATGAAAACAAAATCCTTTCTTTTAATCCTATTTAACATCTTCCTCATTACAATTTCAAGTACAAACTCAATTGGACAAACTTTTCAATGGGCGAAACAAATTGGCAGTTTAGGTTGGGACAATGGAACATCAATTGTTTCGGATCAGAATAATAATATTTATACAGTTGGATTGTTTACAGGCACCGTTGATTTCGATCCCGGTGTGGGTGTTTACAATCTTACTTCTGTTGGAGAAACAGATGTTTTTATTTTCAAATTAGATTCGATGGGTAATTTTATTTGGGCAAAACAATATGGAGATAGCGCTGCTATTGATGAAGAAAGTTCTTTAGGAATTGATCCAATGGGCAATTTATACATTACCAATTCTTTTGTAGGCACAGTAGATTTTGATCCAGGAACAGGTAGTTTTTATTTATCTTCCTCAGGATGGGAAAGAACAACATTTATCCAAAAGCTAGATTCCAACGGCAACTTTCTTTGGGTTAAAAAAATAAGTTGTTCACAGCCTTCAATAATTTTTCCAACCCCTGTTCATTGCAATGCCATAGCCGTAGACACAAGTGGAAATCAATATCTGACAGGCTATTTTGATGGAACAATCGATTTTGATCCGGATACAAATTCTGTATTTAACATGACTTCCACCTATCAACTTTCCGATATTTTTATTTGTAAATTAAATACAGATGGCAATTTTATGTGGGCAAAACAATTTTCCGGTCAAACAGGTGGTGGAGTCGGATATGCGATAAAGGTAGATAATAATCGTAATATTTATTCAACAGGAACTATTGGAGGAACAGTGGATTTTAATCCGGGATCAGGAACTTATTTTCTTACTCCGTCAGTTCCTTTTCAAACAGAAATTTTTGTTAGCAAACTTGATTCAATTGGAAATTTTGCCTGGGCAAAACAAATGGGGCCGGGAGAAGGATTATCCCTTGATGTTGATATGAATAGCAATTCTTATTCCACAGGTTGGTCTCCATCAGGATTTACCCATGCTATTACCAAACTCGATTCTATGGGTAATGTGATATGGTCGAAACATCCAGGTGGAATTTCCGGAGTATCTATTGCCACAGACAATAACAACCATATTTATACAATCGGATATTGTTCCGGCACAAATGATTTTGATCCGGGTGCCGGAACATTTAATTTATCAGGAGGTAATAGTGATTCTTATATTAGTAAATTAGATTCGGCAGGTAATTTTATATGGGCAGGTTTGCTATCAGGAACGAACCAGGTATGGGCTAAATCGCTGGTAATAGATAAGAGTAATCACATATATTTTACAGGTTATTTTGACGGAACAGCGGACTTTGACCCTGATTCTGCAACAACATTTAATTTAATTGCGACCTTGCCAAGTTACGATCTATTTGTAGTAAAATTAAATTCTAATCTTAATGTAGGACTTTCAAAAAACGACTTTGAACAAAATATTTTGATGTATCCTAATCCCGGAAACGGTCAAGTAACTTTAAAATTTGAAACAACAATCAACGATGTAAAAATTATTGTTCGAAATGTACTTGGACAAGAAATCATGAAAACTAATTACACAGATACAAACCAAATCAATTTACACATTGATGGAGAATCAGGTATATATTTTATGGAAATTTATGTGTTAGAAGTGATGAAAGTTTTTAAAATTATAAAAGAATAGAGTTTTAACGAACAGATTACCGATATTTAACCTGTTTAAAGAAATCAGAAAATAACAACAATTACATTTATTCATGAACAAAGAAATTATCGAATACAATGAGAAACAAACATCGGTAGACAAAGAAATTTGTGAACGAATTGCAACTATCATTGACAAAGAACTAAATGAATCAGAAAATAAAATTTGGCACGCTCATCCTGTTTGGTTTATAGCCGGCAATCCAATTGTGGGCTACAGCAAACAAAAAGCCGGAGTTCGATTGATGTTTTGGAGTGGTGCTGATTTTGAAGAAGAAAATTTAAACATTATAGGTAAAAAATTCAAAGATGCATCCATTTTTTACAAAGATGTTTCAGAAATTAAACCCAATGCACTAAAACGGTGGTTGAAAAAATCAAGAGAAATTCAATGGGACTATAAAAATATTGTTAAAAGAAAAGGGAAATTAGAAAGATTAAAATAAATAGATCAGTCGAGTACGAAATTGTTAAATTTTTGTGTATTGCAAAAATAAATTTTATGTGATATTTTAAATAGCATCCTCGTCTCGTTATGAATTAATATTACACTATTTGAAGAAGTATCACAGAATTAAATTTAGATATAGTATGTGTTCGCCTAATTTCACGATTTCCTATTTTTAGAAATGACTATTTGGAAAAATTTCCTTGACTCTTAAAATATTATTTAAGTAACTGATCCATCAGTAATATATGGATGAAACAAAAGATAAAGTTAAGGCCCTATTTCAACAAATATCCGTTCAATGATAGTGACCAATGGATAATTTACAAAAAAAGTGATCTATGTAAAGTATTTCGATTTCCCGAAATGGATTTTAAAAAAATGGAAAAAGATTTGGGCATACTTGAGTAAGATAATCTATCTACCCTCAAAGTCCCAGTTTTTAACTGCACAATTAAAGAAGCATTTGTACAACAACTTTTCTTTATTTTTATAACGTATTTATCGTTGGATCAATATATTAAGGTCAACTTAGCATAAATCGCATTAATAGATTGGTTGGCAGACGAAATTTGATTATTTTTGGAGTGAAGTGAGTTTTTAGGCGGGAAGATATCATTGAGAACGATAATTACTAACTTCGATATTGAACTAATTCAAAACAAGATCTAATGAAATTAAATTCTTCCTTTTTACTGATGCTCTTTTGTATGCTAATTGTAAATGCAACTGCACAATCAAGATTTCAAAAAGTAATTGGTGGGCCGGGAATGTCAGCCGCAGGCTATTCTAACATTATTAAAACATCTGACAATGGCTATGCAACAACCGGCTCGTATTTTCAAAATTTTCTAGATAAGCATGATGTATACTTAACAAAATTTGATAGCAATTTTAATCTTCAATGGGCAAAAACAATAGGAGATACTACTAGTCAGTATGGCTTTGGAGTTGTTCAAACTACTGATGGAGGATATGCAATTGCAGGTCGATCACAAACTGTAGGTGCATTTATGGGATATGATAACGGCTATGTTGTTAAATTGAATAATCAAGGAAATGTACAATGGGCAAAAAATATTGGTGGTTATGAAATGGACCAATTCCGCTCCATAATTCAAACTTCGGATGGAGGATTGGTTGTGGCAGGGTATTCTTCTACTTTTTGTTTTGGTATTGGTGTAAATGATTTTTATGTAGTTAAATTGGATATTTCCGGAAATATTATGTGGACCAGGAATATTGGAGGTATAGGATTAGACTTAGGTATGGACATTGTAGAAACTGCAGATAATGGTTTAGTGATTTCAGGATATACCTATTCTTATGGACAAGGAGGGAGTGATTTTTATTGTGTAAAATTAAATAGCAGTGGCGCATTGTTATGGACAAGGACTGTTGGAGGAGCGCAATACGATTGGGGATATTCATTAACTAAAACGATTGATGGAGGTTTTGTTTTAGTAGGTCAAACTTCTTCTTATGGTGCAGGTGCAAGCGATATTTACATTGTCAAACTCGATGGTGCCGGAACTTTATTATGGACACGTACAGTTGGCGGAAGTGGAGAAGAAGCTGGATTTAGGATTGCACAAGATTTGAATGGGGATTATATAATTGTTGGATACACTGACTCTTTCGGTGCTGGTGGTGATGATTTTTATGTAGTTAAATTAAATAATGTCGGTAATCTTTTATGGACACGAACTGTAGGCGGCTCAGGAAATGAACAGGCATGGGGTATTTTAGTTGATACAGATGGCGGATATGTGGTGAGTGGATATTCCAACTCATTTAATAGTTGGAGCGCAGTTTATATAGTAAAAATGGATAGTAATGGAAACACTTGCGCAAATCAGGGGACAGGAGGAACTGCTAGTTCAGGTGGAACAAGCTCAAGTGGAGGAGTAACAGGAACAGGTGGTTCTTTTATAACCGGTGCAGTGAACGGTACAGGGGGATCTGAATTTAATATATGTTTCACAACCGGTCTTCAGGAAACCAATACATTGTTTAGTCATTTTAGCATATCGCCTAATCCATCATCAGGTAATATTACTGTTGAATTTGTAAACCCAATTCAACAAGGTAGCATTGTTATTTTAAATACTCTTGGTGAAGAAGTTTTAGAGATTCCTGTTTCAAATGAATCAAACAAAAATATTAGTATCGAAAATATACAGGCAGGCATCTATTTTGTAAATGTGTTTGATGGAGAAATGTATTACAGCAAGAAATTAATTGTTGAACCTCATTGAAGCAATAAACTTCGACATAGTATACTGTCCGTCGCCATCAAACAAGCACATCCTACAATTTCCTCATTTCCGCTTTTTCAATACCCAATAAATACCTTTCACATCATTTTCCCATTTCGGGAGAAGGAATACAAGAATACAATCTTCTATTCCATCCATAATCAAAAGAACAATTGAGAGGTAAAAGAGCCAAGGAAAAAAATTGAAATGAAGGGTAACAAGGATAAAAATTCCTACAACCAGAGCAGCTGTTTTTGCTGACCATGTGTGAAAGCTGCTTATTTTTCCGTATCTTAAAAGACTTAGCAAAAGTTGAAGAAAATGTAATGCAACCACAATTACTATTTCAAGCCAATATTGTTGTACCAATTCGAAACGAAAAAACGTTAACCCAATAAGACCTGTAAGAATTGTGAGAGAATCACCTATAGAATCGAGTTTACTACCCAACTTTGAAACCTGATGAGTTTTACGTGCAATTATACCATCTATTAAATCAGTAAAAAATGCAATTGTTAGCAGCCATGCAAATGCTGGTTGATTATTTATATAAATTAAATACCATAAAATGGGTGCTGCAACAATTCTAAAAGACGATATCAGGTTAGGAAGATTCATTTCAAAATTAACTATTTAAATCAATGAAACTACTCAAAATAACTAAACCCCGGTTGATTTCGATGTGGCTAAACAAAACGCCATTAAATTGAACGACTTTCTGAACAGCAAACAATTTATTTCAACCTACAACACCTTTTTCGGCTCCTCATTAATTGCAGCTTTTTTCAAGAGCTTCTTTTTCTTTTGCATACGCATGTTTAACATTTCAACGAGCAAGGAGAAGGCCATTGAGAAATATACGTATCCTTTAGGAACGTGGAAGTGAAATGCATCGGCAATGAGTATCATACCAATCATGAGTAAAAATGCCAATGCAAGCATTTTAATAGTTGGGTTTTGATTCACGAAGTTGGATACTTTTTCTGCAAAAATTAGCATCACAATCATTGCAAAGATTACAGCAAGAACCATTACTAAAAGATTATCAACTAGTCCTACTGCCGTAAGAATCGAATCGAATGAAAATACTATATCAATGATTACAATTTGCATTATGGCGGAATTCAGTGTCAATCTTTTCAAAGATGGGTCTTGAAGCTCATCTTCACCTTCGATCTTATGTCTAATTTCACCGGTAGTTTTATAAAGCAGAAACACTCCGCCGGCCAGCAGAATAAGATCCCTACCGGAACAACTCCACAGTAATGAATCTATCAGAGAATCGGGTAGATCGAATACGAGGTACGGCGCTTCGCTTAACACATGGAACAAGGCGCCTTTCATCCCTACCACCCACGTGATACTGAACAATAAAGCAACTCGCATCACAAGGGCAAGCAGGAGTCCAAGTGTCCTGGCTTTTTTCTGTTTTTCTTCAGGTAATTTTCCTGCTATAACAGAAATAAAGATAATGTTATCAATTCCCAATACAATTTCAAGTACAGTTAGAGTTAATAAACTAACCAGTGAAGCAATTGTAAATAACGTTTCAAAATCATGAGCCAGGTGCATATTTAGTAATTTGAGTTCAACCTAATTTAATGAGATACAATACATAGGCAATATAAATGCATATAAATGCAAAACCTTGCCAACGTTCTAGTATATGGCGTTTACCTACGAAAAGAAATGCAAATAACAAAACACTTGCAAGGATGTTCATCGCGAAATCGATATTGCTTCTTTGTAATACAGGAATAGGATTTATTGTTGAACTTATCCCTAATATCCAAAATACATTAAAAATATTTGAACCTACCACATTACCAATCGCAATATCGGTATTCTTTTTATATGCAGCCATCGCAGAGGTTGCTAATTCCGGCAATGAAGTACCAATAGCTACAATGGTGAGTCCAATTAAACTCTGACTTACACCAAAACCGGTAGCTATTTCTATAGCTCCTTCAACAATCCATATTCCTCCAAAAACCAATCCAACAAGTCCAATCACAATCAATCCGGCAGATTTTAAGGGTTTCATGTAAACAACGGTTTCATCTCTTTCTTCGGCAAATATCATTTTTAGATATCGCGAAAATGTAATATAGAAAATATTGCAAAAAAATCCTAATAATACTAATCCATCTCCGGTTGACAATTCTGCTTTATCTTCATAATCAAATAACATATCATTACCAAGAAAAAGGATAACTAATGCCGATAATAATGCAAATGGTATTTCTTTATATGTGGTGTTCTTTTTGACTGTAAGTGGAAATATGACCGCAGCAAATCCGAGAATAAAGAAAATATTTACGATGTTACTTCCAAGCATATTACCCAATGCAAGGTCAGAATTCCCATTGAGGATGCAATTAAATTTACCACCAACTCTGGTGCAGATGTTCCGAATGAAACTATTGTTAATCCAATAACGATATCAGAAATACCATATCGTCTTGCTAAGACCAACCGAACCATCAACAAGCATGTCGGCTCCTTTGATGAGGATAATAAATCCAATAAAAAATAAAACATAGGTCATCATGTTTAAGGAATCTCCGGAAATTACTTGGTGAAATGAGTTATTATTTTTTTTATGATGCAGTTAATTTTATGAATTAGATGACATTTACAAGCCACGATTTGCTAAAAGGAATTTTCCATGAAGTATCAAATTCTTCTTTAGTAGTCACAAGGTTATTGAAAATAATAGTATCATCGTTTACTTTCCCGGATTCAATGAGAGATGAAAACTTATTCATATTTTCAAGAATAATTGATCCATCATTGATATATGCAACTTTCATCCTATCAAAAAAATTAAGGCCGGTTTGTTGTTCAATACTCTTTACAAAATGCACTTTTTTATCGATACTACACCCACTAGCATCGTTGTAAGATTCATCCACACCAAAAACAATAAATAAATTATCATAAATTTTCACGCTAGCTTTCAAATCTGCCTGATGTGCAGTCCAGGATTGAATAAAATTACGGGCTGCTATCGTAATTTGAAGTACCATAGAATCATCTATAATTTTTGAGGCCTGGTATATCCAAACTTTAGAGGTATCGGGCAAGGAATCAAATTCTACGTACATTCAATTTTATTTTTATAAATCGTTAGCTTTTGCAATCAGTTCAGCTACATCCAAAACTTGCACTTCCTGCTCTTTATTAAAATTTTTCACTCCATCAGTCATCATAGTCATGCAAAAAGGACAACCTACAGCGATCACATCCGGATTGAGCGCAAGGGCTTCTTCGGATCTCTCGATGTTAATATCCTTGTTCCCTTTTTCAGGCTCCTTAAACATCTGAGCACCACCGGCACCGCAGCACAAACCATTTGCTCGGCTGCGTTTCATTTCGGCAAGGGCACCATCTAATTTAGAGATTACTTCACGTGGTGCTTCATAAACATCATTGGCTCGACCTAAATAACAGGGATCGTGAAAAGTAATTTTCTTGCCTTTAAATTCTCCCCCCTGAACTTTCAACCTTCCATCATTAATTAATTGTTGCAACAATTCTGTATGGTGCAGCACCTCGTACTTCCCGCCAAGGCCGGGATATTCATTTTTTATAATATTAAAACAATGAGGACAACCTGTAACAATTTTCTTTATTTCATACCCATTCATCACTTCTATGTTGGTCATTGCTTGCATTTGAAACAGAAATTCATTGCCGGCTCGTTTTGCAGGATCACCGGTGCAACTCTCTTCAGTACCTAAAACTGCAAATGAAATTCCTGTATGATTTAATATTTTGGCAATAGCTTTGGTAATTTTTTGAGCACGCGAATCAAAACTGCCTGCACAACCTACCCAAAATAGTACCTCAGGGGTTTCACCTTTCGAAACCATTTCTGCCATTGTGGGAACTTTAAAGTTAATATCGCTCATGGTAAATATATTTAATCTTGATTCACCCAATTCAAACGATCGGCCGGTGAAAACTGCCAGGGTGCGCCATTGTTTTCAATTTTAGTAAACATCCCATTTAATTCTGTCGGAGCAGATGATTGTTCCATAACTAAATAACGACGCATGTCAATAATAATACTCAATGGGTCGATATTCACGGGACAAGCCTCAACACATGCATTGCAAGTAGTGCATGCCCATAATTCTTCAGGCGTAATGTAATTGTTGAGCAAAGATTTTCCATCATCATAATCTTTGCCATGTTGATCAATATTTTTTCCAACTTCCTCCAGTCTATCTCTGGTATCCATCATTATTTTTCGTGGCGAAAGTTCTTTGCCTGTGATGTTTGCAGGACAAACTGAAGTACATCTTCCACATTCAGTGCAAGAATAAGCATCCATCAAATTTTTCCAGGTGAGATCTCTCACATCTTTGGCACCAAAACGTAATGGTGGCGCTGCCGGATCAACAACAGGAGGAACTGCTGATGGATCGAGCATGAGTTTTACCTCCGTAGTTACTGCATCCAAATTTGTAAACTTTCCCTTTTTTTCCAATTTACTATACCAAACATTTGGAAAAGATAAGAAAATATGAAAATGTTTAGAGAAAGGAACATAATTCATGAAGAGTAAAATTCCTGCAATGTGCAGCCACCAACAAAAACGTTCAATAGCAATTAAAGTTTGTGTAGAAATGCCATCAAAAATAAAAGTGAAGAATGAACTTATCGGAAAAGCCCCTGCATCAACATAATGCTCCACTTCCCTATTCTGAAGAATTTGATCGGCCGCATTCATAGTTAAAAAAAGCGACATCAAAATAATTTCTGTAATCAAAATGATATTCGCATCACTTTTTGGCCAGCCTTTAAGTTCTTTACTGGTTAATCTTTTAAGATGCAAAATATTTCTGCGAGCAAGAAAAATTACACATGCCGCTAAAACACCAAAAGCAAGAATTTCAAAACTCCCTATTAAAAAGTCATAAAATGTTCCGAGCGGACTAGCAAAAATGCGGTGCGTACCAAAAATCCCATCGATAATTATTTCAAGAACTTCAATATTAATAATTATAAAACCTAAATAAATGATGATGTGAAAAAAGCCTGCAACAGGACGTGTTACCATTTTCGATTGACCCATTGCAACTCTGGCCATTGTCATCCATCGTTCACTACGGCGATCATTGATTATTATTTCGCGTCCGAGACCTATGTTACGTACAATTTTTTTAATGCTTAAGGCAAAAAATCCTATGCCAACAGAGAGTAAAACCAGAAATATGATGCTGCTTACCATAGGTTTTTAAAAATTAAACGTGATCGGTTATTTATTTCGACTTCTTCCCACCACCAAATACAGATATATGAACATATCTCTTTGGATTCTGTTTCAAATCTACCAACAAATGGTCAAGATCTACAGCAGATTTTTCTAGTGCATTGTATAGGCTGTCGTTATTTATTAGCATGCCCATAGTGCCTTCACCCCTATTAATTTTATCCATAATAGATGCTGTTTGACTGAGCGTGGCATTGGCATTATTGATTGTTGAAGCTAAATTCGATTTCGCTAATGAATCGGTGATGGTAGAAATGTTTTTTAATGCATTTGAAAGTGCTTCATTATTATTTTTAATGTTTGATGTAATCGACTCCAAATTATTAATCATTTTACGAAGTTTACTATCATCAGTTGACACAAGATTATCTAAACTCTCAGAAGCATGTTCAAGATTAGCAAGTGTTTTATCGAGATTTGCAAAACTTGAGTTCAAACTTTTTTGTGTTTGCGGATTGAATGCACCTTTAAGAGACATTGCCAAGGAATCGAGCGAAAGCATCAAACTTTCCGCTTTATCTTTTAACGGCATAATTTGTTCGGAAAGTGCAGATTGAACTTCCGCAACTAGCGTGTCACCATCTACTGCAGGCTGTGAAAGCGTATCCAATACGATGGAAACAACTTTCCCACCCAGCAAATCTGAACTTGTTATTCGAGCGATGGAATTTTTACCAACAAAAACATCACTGTTGATTTTAAGTGTAGTTAGAATTCTTCCTGAATTATCATTAATAAATTCAACTTTTTGAATTAGTCCGATTTTGACCCCATTCAGGATAACCGCACTTGATGAAGTTAATCCATCAACCTGTGAATAAATTGCATAGTATGTATTTTGTTTTGAAAAAACATCGATCCCTTTGAGATAATTCATTCCCCAAACCAATGCTGCAATGGCACCTGTTACCAAAATACCTACTTTGACTTCCTTAGATAATTTCACCATTTTATTTTTAGAATTCTAGCTAAATTACAACTCCTAAACAATTATCGAGTTGAGAATGCGAATTTACTTTCTTTTCATCAATTGCCCTGCCTCGGTAATAGAAATTCGCTTAGCTCCGGAAAAAGCGCAAATAAACGCATCCTTAAACCCTTTCAATTTCAACTCATCCAGTGATTTTCTGGCCGGTTCCATCTCATCAAAAACCCCTGAGTAAAAACGTGTCATACCATCATCTCCAATTAATTTTCGAACTTTAGGGACAGTATTAAATTTTATTTCCTCTTTTGGGGAGAGATTTGCAATGGCCCCAACCTGAATTGTATAAAACACCCTTCCATCAACATGAGCTATTGCAGTTGTGTCACCAACTAGCTTATCATTACTTTTAACAGGTTGTTTATCAACCTTTTCATCTGCATTTCCACTAGTAGTTTCAGGTTTAACTTCTTTATCTGCAACTGGTTTAGAATCCTTTTTATCATCCACAACTCCCTCATCAGCAACATCATAATTACCTGAAGTTCTTTTTTCGGTGTCGGATTTGTATTGTTTAAAGGCTTTTAACATAGAATTGGCCATTTTGTCTTGTCCTGCTTCGCTGATCAAAAATTTCTCATCGGTTTTATTTGTCAAGAAACCTAATTCTATGAGGACGCTTGGCATAGCAGTTTTAAAAAGAACGAGAAACCCGGCTTGCTTAACACCCCGATTGAATCTTCCCGCATTTTGGGTAAACTCATCCTGAACCAATGAAGCGAATTGTAAACTTTGGTTCATGAAGGTATTTTGGTAAAGCGAAAAAATAATGTTTGCTTCAGGCGAATTTGGATCAAAGCCATCATACTTGGTTTTGTAATCTTTTTCGAGCAAAATAGAGGAGTTTTCCCGTTTTGCAACAGAAAGGTTATCGGTAGTTTTATGCAAACCCATCACAAAGGTTTCTGCACCAAAAGCAGCGGAAGGCCCTGAGTTACAATGGATACAGATAAAAAGATCGGCTTTATTGCGATTGGCGATGGCAGCTCTTTCGTGCAACTCTATAAAAACATCAGTTTTCCGCGTAAAAATGACCTTGATATCCGGGTAGTATTTTTCAATCAATTCACCTAGCTTTAGGGAAACTGCAAGGGCTATATGCTTTTCGTAAGCTGATGAACCTTTGCAACCAACATCATGTCCACCATGGCCAGCATCTATAACAATAGTTCTAATTTGATACTTTTGCGGCTTGTTACCCGTTGAAAATGAAGCAAACAGCAGTGATGATACTAAAATTGAGAATAAGACGAGTCGGTTCAATGTTGGCAATTTTTATTTTCTTTAGCTTTGAGACCTCAAAATTACTCCACTTTGTTGCGTAATGCTGTGTAGCGGGAAATCAATATCAACAAAAATATTAACCACTTTTGCGTTGCTTTTATTTTGCATCGTGAATTCGGATGATCTGTCAGCGCAAGTTATGCCGGATAGTCTCGCGAATATTACTATTGCCGATTCAGTCTCTATTTCAATTGATTCGTTAGTGGCTTCTGTGGATTCTATTCCTGTTGATTCAATTTCGATGACCCTTAGTGATGAACTTAAATCGAAGGTTCATTATACTGCTGATGACTCTATTCGATTTGACATAGCGGGCGAAAAGGTGTATTTATATGGAAAAGCAAAAGTTTTCTATGAAGATATTCAACTTGATGCCGATTATATAGAGGTCGATTGGATCACTCGACAATTATATAGTACAGGATCAAAAGATTCGGTGGGAAATGATATCGGATTGCCAATTTTTAAACAAAAGGAAGAATCGTTCACAGCCAAAACAGTAACCTATAATTTCGATACAAAAAAAGGAAAGATTACAAGCATCACAACTCAACAGGGGGAAGGTTATATTCTCGGACAAACGATCAAGCGAATAAATGAAGATGTTTATTTCATCAAAAATGGTGCGTACACAACATGCGATAATCCAAATCCTCATTATACAATTTCTGCAAATAAATTAAAAGTAATTCAAGATGATAAAATCATAACCGGTCCTGCAATTATGGTTATTGAAGGTGTTCCAACTCCCTTGGCAATTCCATTTGGTTTGTTCCCAACACATAAAGGACGAACTTCAGGTGTGTTGATACCTTCTTACGGCGAATCAACACGACTTGGTTTTTTCTTTAAGGATGGCGGATACTATTTTGGTATTGGTGATGTAGCTGATTTTGCTATCACCGGTGATATTTATACATTGGGTAGTTGGGGATTGAAATTAAATTCCAATTATGCAAACAGATATCATTACAATGGAAATTTATCGGTGAGCTATTCTGAAATTGTGGAATCAGAAAAAGAATTACCCGATTATAATTTTTACAAAGATTTTTTTATCAGATGGAATCACAGACAAGATCCAAAAGCACGGCCGAATAGTGTATTTTCGGCAAATGTAAATATGGGAAGTTCGGGGTATTACCAGAATAATATTTCGAGTGCAAATAATTATCTCACCAACACATTTCAATCATCGGTTGCGTGGTCGAAATCGTGGACCGGAAAACCCTATTCGTTTTCATCCAGCTTATCACATAACCAAAATACGATCACCCACGATATCACATTGAGTTTACCTACTACCAATTTCAACGTAAATCGTATCTATCCTTTTAAACGAAGATCGATGGTTGGATCTGAAAAGTGGTTTGAGAAAATTGGATTCAGCTACCAAAATAATTTCCAAAATACCATTCAAACAAAAGATTCATTGTTGTTTACCGCATCGAGTGCCTCTCAATACCGCTATGGAATGTCACACAGTATTCCGGTGAGCACTTCAATTAAAATGCTAAAACATTTTACACTTTCACCTTCGTTAAATTATAATGAAGATTGGTATCTCTCTACCATTGAAAAAAAATATGATGCTACCAATGATAGTATAATTACTGATACAATACAAGGCTTTAGAGCCGGCCGCGACTTTCTGGTGTCTGCATCACTCAATACCAGAATTTATGGAATGGTACAAATGAGAAAAGGTAAAATTGCGGCATTCCGTCATGTTATGTCTCCTACCCTTTCATATGGCTACCGTCCCGATTTCAGTGATCCTTCATTTAATTATTATAAAGAGTATCAAACTGATGCACAAGGGACCACTGCAAAGTATTCCATTTTTGAAACCGGTATATATGGTGGACCTCCTTCCGGGAAATACGGGATCATTGGTTTCAATCTCGATAATAATCTAGAAATGAAAACCAGAACAGCTACTGATTCATCGGTAACTTTGAAAAAAATTAAACTATTTGAAAGTTTATCTGCCGGTGTTTCATACAACACCGCTATAGATTCTTTACAATGGTCGAATATAAATGTGAATGGAAGAACTATATTGTTTGAAAGAGTGAATGTAAATCTCTCAGGAAGTTTTGATCCTTATATTTCAAACAGTGAAGGAGTGCGAATCAACACTTCTGAACTAAGTGAAAATAACCGACTCGCACGATTAGTAAGTTCCACTTTTAGTGTTAGTTTATCGCTCAATAGTTTGAAGCCGAAAACCGAACAAAAACAAACCAGCAATGCAGAATTCTCGTACCCATTTAACCTTTCAGTAAATTACAATGTCACCTACTCAAAGCCGGGAGTCATGGAATCAACTATTTTTCAAACTTTAAATTTCTATGGGGATGTTGCAATAACACAAAACTGGAAAGTTAACTTTAATTCAGGATACGATTTTGAGGCAAATGATTTATCGTATACTTCTCTTGGAATTTACCGTGATTTACACTGTTGGGAGATGCGCATAAATTGGGTGCCTTTTGGCTCACAGCAAAACTATTACTTTCAAATAAATATTAAATCTTCTGTTTTAAAAGATTTAAAACTCAACAAGAAACAAGATATTTACGATTAAATGAATCATTAATATGAGCACTTTAAATTCAACAAACTTTCATTTTCCCGGGCAAACCATGTATTACAAAGGGAAGGTAAGGGATGTATATTCCATCGACAATAAATACATGGTGATGATTGTGAGCGATCGAGTATCGGCATTTGATGTTGTATTACCCAAGGCTATTCCATTCAAAGGGCAAGTGCTGAATCAACTCGCTGCTTACTTTATGGAAGCCACAAAACATGAGGTGCCTAACTGGATCATCGACACCCCGGATCCAAATGTTACTGTCGGTAAAATGTGTATTCCTTATAGAGTGGAAATGGTAATTCGTGGCTATTTAGCCGGACATGCCTGGAGAACGTATAAAAGCGGATTGCGTGAATTTTGTGGGATAAAACTTCCTGAAGGATTGAAAGAAAATGACCGGCTTCCACATCCAATAATTACCCCTACTACAAAAAGTGATCATGGTCACGATCAGGATATTTCAAGAGAGGAAATAATTGATAAAGGAATTGTTAATGAAGATGAATACCTCGTACTAGAAGATTATACCAGAAAACTTTTCAATATAGGCACAGAAATGGCTGCAGAGCAAGGTTTGATTTTGGTTGATACAAAATATGAATTCGGAAAATCGGATGGCGAAATACTGTTGATTGATGAAATTCATACTCCCGATTCATCACGCTATTTTTATAAAGAAGGTTATGATGAACGTCAGGAAAATTGTATTCCCCAAAAACAATTGTCGAAAGAGTTTTTACGACAATGGCTTATTGAAAATAATTTTCAGGGATTAGAGGGACAGGAGATTCCTGATATGAATGATGAAATTGTGGAAATGGTTTCGGATCGCTATATTGAATTGTATGAAAAAGTACGTGGTCAAAAATTCATCAAAGCAGATGCTTCAAAAATATCTGAACGCGTAGAACAGAATATTTTAAAATGCCTTGAAAAAATAAGGTAGTTTCTTATTTATTCTTTACTGCCTTTTTCTCCAACAAATTGATCTTTATCGTCTCTAAAAAAAACATTGAATGTAGTGAGGCTACCATAAATTCTGGTAATATATTGTTGAAGATTCACTTTTTCCTCTTCCAACATTTTGTCGTTTGAATTGATTCGTTGTTCTAAAACTCTCAAGCGATCGCGCAGCATTACTATTTTGCTGAAAAAAGTGTCGATAGGTATTTCTTTGGGTTTTAGATTTAGATTTCCCGGTTGAAGAATCATTTTTCCACCGCTCCATTTTGCACCCATCGGGACTGTCTCCTGAACATCACTATATTTTTTAATGATGTTAGTCACAATTCGTTCCACGTCCGACAAACTAATTAAATCTGATTCCGGTTCAACTGAATCAATTACTTCTAAATTAGTGTATGACTTAGCAACTTCAATTTTTCCTCGTTGCATAAAAACCACTAAATAAGTTCTTGGCTTTACATTGATCACCACTCCTTCGCCAAATTCAGGATGACGAACTCTTGAACCTATACCTAAATCTTGTTCAGACATAACAAATAAATTTCAACAAAGAAAACAAATTAGGAAGTCACTGACAAAAAAAATATTAAAAAAATAAATTCTATTGTCCTTGAACCGGAATAACGATATCAAAATCACCAACTACTTTATCGGTAATAAAGCTCGCTCCACCGGTCAATCGCTGTCCTGAGGCACTATCCTGACAAACTAAATAAAAATAGTAAACTCCGCAATTCAATTTTGTAATGTTTACAAAATGATCACCTTCAGCGCCTATCAATTTAATTTCGTATTTACTTAAGGAAGCTCCGGGATAGGAAGTTGCACCATATTTAACATAAGCAGTATCTCTGAAAGCCTTCCTTGAAACAACAGGCTTTCCATTATATTCAGGATAAACTTTAACGTTGATACCACCATTTGATTTTTTTGCAATACAATTCGATTCATCTTTCATGCAGGATGAAAAAGTGAATATACTACACAGCAAAACTAAAAGATAGAACGAATTTAAGGGCTGCGATAAGATGTCGGATTTTCTCATGAAGAATGTTTAACGAAAACCATCATGTAGAGTTACGTTTTCACGAACTTTATATCACATTGATAATCAAGCCTCTTGATGATGGTTCTGACTATATTCCTCAGTCAATTTCTTTTGCAATTCGGGAGGCACGGGCAGATATTCCGAAAAAACACTTTTAATACGAGCACGTCCTTGAGTAATAGATCTTAGCGAAACCGACGATTTATCTAGTTCCGCGAGTGGTGTTTTAGCTTTAATAATTTGATATCCTCCACGTGCATCCATACCGGTTATTATTGATCTTCTTGATTGCAGTTCACTCATCACATCTCCCATTAATTCTTCAGGCATTTCAATTTCAACATCATATATAGGTTCAAGTAATTGTGGTTCTGCCTGATGAAATGCATCTTTGAAGGCCATCATTCCGGCAATTTTAAAAGAGATATCATTTGAATCTACCGGATGCATTTTTCCATCATAAACACTTACAGCAATATCACGAACATAAGATCCTGTTAGTGGTCCTTCATTCATTTTATCCATTACTCCTTTGAGTATCGAAGGGATGAAACGAGAATCAATAACACCACCTGTGATACAATTATTAAAAATTAATTTACCACCCCAGGGAAGTTGGACCTCTTCTTTATCACGAACCTGATGTTCCGGTTTAATTGAATTTTCGCTGCTGATAGGTTCAATTTTAATGTACACCTCACCAAATTGCCCTGCTCCACCCGATTGTTTTTTATGACGGTACGATGCATTCGCAGATTTCAAAATAGTTTCGCGATATGGAATCCTAGGTTTTTCAAACTCAATTTCCATTTTGTAAATATGCGACAATCTCCATTTAGTAACAGCCAGGTGCAACTCTCCTTGTCCTAATAAGAGCATTTGTTTTGTTTCTCTATCAAACTTGATGATCAGAGTCGGATCCTCCATATGTATTTCACCAAGAACTTCACTCAGCTTTTCATCATCGGCCTTATTTTTAGAAACAATGGCTGTACGAATTCTAGGCAAAGGAAATTCAATTGGTTTAATTTGAATCGATTTTCCTTTTGAACATAAAGTGTGATTCGTTTGTGTAATTTTTAATTTGAGTGTCGATCCAATGTCGCCGGCTTTTAAACGATCAATTGGGTTTCTATTTTTGCCATCCATAATAAAAAGCTGTCCAATTCTCTCAATGGTATCAGTGGTAGAATTCTGCAATTCCATTCCTACTGTAACTTCTCCTGAAAGCACTTTGAAAAATGTTAATTTTCCTAAGTGAGGTTCAACTAATGTTTTAAAAACAAACAACACAGGTGGGCCGGAAGGATCGCATAATACATCTGTGTCATCAATTGTTTTTTCGGCAGGCATTTCTATTGCTGAAGGTGCAACATTATCAATGAATCCCATCAGTCGTCCACTTCCCATATTTTTTTTAGCCGACAAACAAAAAACCGGAAAGATATCATGATTCATCATTCCCTTTTTAATGCCGATTCGCATTTCATCCTCATCAAGATTTCCCTTCTGAAAATACAGCTCCATCAATTTCTCATCATTCTCTGCAGCTTTCTCAACTAATTCATTATGTAGCTGATTTGCTTTTTCAATTTCTTCAGGTGGTATTTCCAACTTATCGGGTTTACCACCGTTTTCCGGGAAGCGATACATGGTCATCTTTAACAAATCAATGATTGCATTAAATCCTGTTCCTGCATTCACCGGATATTGCATAATGGTAACTTGTTTACCAAATCGCGCTCGAGCTTGATCAACTGTAGAGTTAAAATTCGCATACTCATGATCGAGTTGGTTGACAGCAAAAATTGTTGGTTTTTTATATTCATCAACATAGTTCCATACCAATTCAGATCCAACTTCTACTCCATGCTGTGCATTGAGTAACATTACCGCAGTATCACAAACTCTCACAGCAGATAATACTTCCCCAATAAAATCATCAAGACCCGGAGTATCAATAATATTAATTTTATAATCCCTCCATTCAGTGTGAAGCGAGGTTGCATAAATTGAATTTCCTCGTTCGTGTTCAATCTCATGAAAATCGGAGATTGTATTTTTATCTTCAACAGCACCTCTTCGATTTATTAATCCGGCTTCAAACAACATGGTTTCAGAAAGAGTTGTTTTGCCGGATTTCGCCCCACCCACCAATGCAATGTTTTTAATGTGCTTTTCATCATAGGTTTTCATATCGATAAATATTAAACTGTTAGAAACACTTACTTTTTGCCAAAAATGCAGATAATGAATATGAAAGTAAGAAATAATTTCTAAACAACAAAATGATGAAGGCCATGATTTACTAACATGGGTAAAAGCTGCTAATAATCAATGATTTGCAATTAAGCCTGAATACTTTAAATTAAGAATTTTAAGGCTTGTTCGGAAGTCAAGACCGGCAGTTGGCATGATTTATTTGTACATACGTAAATTAAAGTACTTCCTTCAACTAATCTGGAATTGGTCAGTGGAATATTTTCTTCTATTGTGCAACCTGCGAGAAGTGTACCGGGTGAAAAATACCGGTCAGAAATTTCTGATCTTAGTTGCAATGCATTATCTCCACATAAAACAATTTCTTGTGATGATGTGGCCAACTGAAGATTTAGAAACAACCAATTCGCATAGGCAGAGCCGTAGCTTTCAGATAATTTTTTTATTGCTGAAACCATTTTTTTGCTTCGATCTTGCCAATCATTAATTTCAAAATAAATTCCAAGATGAAGTAGGTTGATAGCCATTTGCGAATTGGAGGCCGGAATTACATTATCCTGCAATTCCATTTTTCTGGCAATTAAAGGAGCATCTTGCAGTGATGTAAAATAAAATAATCCTGTTGCATCATCACCAAAATTTCTGATGGCATATTCAGTAAATTCCTTTGCTTTATTGAGCCATTTAACATCAAAAGTGCATTGATACAATCGTATAAGGGCTTGAATAAAAAAAGCGTAGTCTTCAAGGTAGCCATTAATAGTACTTTTCCCATTTTTATAGTTATGATTCAACCCACCATCGCGATTGTCCATGCTTGCTAAAATAAATTTGGCGTTGGTAATTGCAGCAATAAAAAACGATTCATCTTTAAAAGCATCAAATGCATCTAGATAGCCACAAATCATGAGTGCATTCCATGAGGTGAGTGTTTTATCATCCAATCCCGGTCTTATTCTGGCAGCTCGTACTTCAAGTAATTTACTTTCAAAATTATCAACAATTGAGTGTAACTGATCTACTGAAATAGAATGATGAGCTGCTATAATTTCATCGTCATCATGTCGAAGCAAGATGTATTGTCCATCTTCAAAATATCCTTTATCATTAATATTAAAATAATCACTAATTACCGAATAATCACTACCTGAAATTTCCGTTAATTCTTCACGTGTCCAGGTATAAAATTTCCCTTCTACACCTTCTGAATCTGCATCAAGTGCAGAATAGAAATTGCCTTCTTGTCCGGTGAGTTCTCTCTTAATGAAATCTAGAGTCTGATAAACAACCTCTTTATACAATGGGTCTTTAAAAAGTTTAAATGCTTGACTATAAAGAGAAATAAGTTGAGCATTATCGTACAACATTTTTTCGAAATGCGGCACCTTCCAAATAGCATCTACCGAATAACGGGCAAACCCTCCTCCTACTTGATCATAAATACCTCCATAAGCCATTTTTTTCAATGTGAGTACAATATGTTCTTTTAATGATTCTTGTTTCGACACAAAGTAATAACTCAATAAAAACAAATAATTATTTGGAAGCGGAAATTTAGGTGCATGGTTTGGACCCCCTTCTTCATTATCAAAAAAATTAGACCAATTTTGAACTGCAATATTAATATGTTCCAATTCAAATTTGGAAATAGATTCTTCAGGAAAAACATTTTCAAACTTCTTTATGCCCTCAGTTAGTTTTTCTGCATACTCTTCGAAACGTCCTCTTTCCTTTTCATAAGAATCGGCCAGATTGAGTAATATATTTTTCCACTGCTGTTTAGGGAAATAAGTGCCGCCATATACAGGTCTGCCATCGGGAAGCGTAAAACAATTCAAGGGCCAACCACCTCTGCCGGTCATTAGTTGAACCGCTGCCATATAAACCTGATCGATGTCCGGTCGCTCTTCACGATCGACTTTAATGCACACAAAAGACTGATTCATTATTTCAGCAATCTCAAAATCTTCAAACGATTCATGTTCCATCACATGGCACCAGTGACAAGCACTGTAGCCTATGCTCACCAGAATCATTTTATCCTCTGCTTTTGCTTTTGAAAGTGCCTCATTCCCCCATGGAAACCAATGAACAGGATTATAGGCATGTTGCAATAAATAAGGGCTAGTAGAATTGATGAGACTATTAGGAGGAGTGCTTGGATCCATGAGATGATTTCTTTTGATTGAGATGATTTCTTTTGATTGAGATGTTGATTAGGATCAATTATGATGGATTTGTTAGGATTTATTTTATTTGATTTTTAGGTTGATTTGAATCTTTTATGTTGGATAAGTATGATTTATTTTGATTCCAAAGTTAAGAATTATCAAAAGATAATAAAAAAGGATCTGAAATTCTCCAGATCCTTTTAGCAAACTTAATATTCAAACATCAATCATCATCTTCTTCTCCTCCATGACTTTTTCCATCTTGACCGGTTGAATTTTGAACTGCTGTTCCACCACTTCTGATTTCGGTATGCCGAATTTGTCCACCCAGATAACCTGTTCTAGCCATTGCAACAAAAGTGATTAGACCAAGTAAAAGTGTAATACTCAACAATATCTTATTAGTTTGATTGTTAGTAATCAAATTAACGAGTGATATGGTGGCCATAGCACCTAAAAAAGCCATGATCCAGATGGCCCATTCTGCTGCTTCTTCATGCTCTTCAATAATTGCTTCGGTTACTCCGGGAAGATTCTCAACAACTTCTTCTGCCGGTTCACCAGTGAGAAATACAGGAATTGCAACAATGGACATTAAAACAATAATAAACAATGCCATTTTAGTTGTCCTTTTGCTTCCGGCGTAAACCCCATAAGCTAGAAACATAATAGCAATTAATGTTCCGATGATCGGAAAGTGATTTAATAATAAATGCAAATGCGTGAAATCCATAACGAATATTTTTAGAACTGTGAACTTAAAATTGATACAATATAAATACATCCCTGAAATAAAGATGACACCAACACTAAAAAACTAAATCAGCCGTGGCGGGTGCCAGATTTGGGGCGAAAATGAAAAAACAGGTGTGTATTTAATGTTAACAAAAATTATACTTTCAGGTGTTGAAATCGAGTTGGTTTTTAATGAATTTACAATATAAGGAGTGATTTGACTATTAATATTTTCATCTGCTTTAAAGGGCAATTTTGAATCTTCTTCAGAATCAGGATCATTTAAATTGCTTGCAGATTCCTTTATATAATGCTGAATTAAAAAGTCTATAAAAGTCATTTCTTCCGTCGATGTTTTATGATTTTGGAAATGACTAAATAGAAATGGCAATTTCACTACTTCGCCAAAGGAAGTAGAAACAGAAAGAAACGAGAAAAGAATAATAAATAATAAACTTTTTTTCATTTTGAAACTATCCATCTACTTCAAAATGAATAAATAGAAACTCAATTTGAAGTTTAGCAATAGTATAAAATAAAATACAGCCAACACATGACAAATATCAACTTTGTCGTAAGTTCATCGCACCCAAGTAGTTCCAAAAACAATATAATAGGCCCATTGTTCCGGTCCTCGTGCAATATCAAGTCCCATCCTCAGTTTTAATTTTCGGGCAAGAAGATATCGACCACCTGCGCCACCAGATAGCCTCCATTTTGAATCTTTAAAATCAGTGCCATCAGAAACAGCTTTGCCGCCTCCACCAAATGTTACTAAACTAAATCGATTTGAAAAATCCCACCTCCATTCTGTTTCTGCAAGAGAGGTCAAATTACCTTGATAACGTGCCACAGGTATGCCTCTTAAATTCAGATAAGGTAAAAGATAAAATGGTGCATCACCAAATGTTTGTTGGTATTCCAACCTGAATCCGGAAATTAATTTTTTAGAAATGGGAAGGTAATAATAGGCAGCAGAATTAATCGATGTATAATCATAATCGCTTCCTAAAACCTCATCAGAAGCTGCAAAAAGTGTGTTCCATCGAAAACCTTTATCCGGTGTGAAAATATTATCACGACTATCGTACTCCAACAACACACCTAATTTGCTGACATTACTATTTTCTTCTTTCTCTGAATGAAATTCCGAATTAGTGCTTTTTAACTTTGTATTTAAAAACAGATAATTAAATCCAAGGTACCAAGAACTATTTCGAAACTGTTTTATTAGTTGAGCATAAACAGGAAAAGTTTGAATATTAAATTCAAACGAACGCTCACCACCAATTTCAAAATCTTTATAAAATTCTAAATTCAAATCGGCGAACCCGGTTGCTAGACGGTAATTCAATCGCCATCTTTTAATTACTCCCATTGCAGCACCGGCCGCTAACCACGAATCATTTGCAGTGTAAGCTGCGCCAACTCCATAAATATTAGGTTTCACACGTGTTTGCACCAACTCTCCGTTAATAGAATCTAGATATGGGGTGTTCACATCAACAAAAAGTGGGAACAGTGCGCCGCCAATTCCACCTAATGCAGGCTCTGTAATCAGGTACGGGACCGGAATAAAACCATTGGCTGTTAACACCCAATCGCTCATATCCAGTTTGTGATCGAGCGAATCTCGAAATGAAACTTTTTGTTGACCATTTGCAACCAAACTAAGAAAACAACAAGCAATTAATAAAAAAAATAGTCTGTTCAATTCCTTAAAATTTTATTTAAATATATAATAAGAGAACAAATCAATTAATTTAATAGCTAAAAAAGATTTTGCAGCGGCATTTAATTTGACTTTTCGATTTACAAGATTTCCGAGATTAAATTTTAATGTTGGTTTGGAATATCCTCTGCCAGAATTTCAAATTGATCTTCATCTTCTTTGTACTTCATAATTTGCTCGAGTGCATCAGGAACAACATCACTACAAATAGTAATGAAAGACCCTTTTTTGGATTGTTTCATTACATAGTCGATTGCTTCTTTTTCAGTAGGAATCACTTTGACAATTTTGTCGGGGTTCACTTGATGAATTCCAACGAGCATCAAATCAATTATCTCTTGTTCGGAACGGCCTCTTAAGTTTCTATCTTGTCTGACAACAATTTCATCAAACATTTGCCCTGCTAATGTTCCCAACAAAATAATATCTTCATCACGACGATCACCAACGCCGGCAATGACACCAACCTTAGGTTTGGCATCAATTTTTTCCAAAAACTTACCAATTGCCTGGAAGCCTGCCGGGTTATGGGCATAATCAACCATTACCTGGTATTTTTTAAACTGGAACAAATTCATTCTTCCGGGAGTTTGAACCGGAGAAGGGATAAAAGTTTCAAGTGCCAAACGAATGTCTTCCATTTTGAAATTGCGGATGAAACCTGTCAACACAGCAGGAAGAATATTCTGGATCATAAAAATCGCTTTCCCTGAAAAGGTGAGCGGAATACTTACAATTTTATCCACTCTGATTTTCCAATTTCCTTTTGAAATAGTTACGTATCCATTTTCGGCAATCGCTGCTAATCCTCCGGCTTCACAATGTTTTTTAACAATGGGATTATTTTCATTCAAACTAAAAAAGGCAACTTTACAGCTAAGTTTCTTTGACATTTGAACTACCAAATCATCATCGGCATTCAAAATTGCATAACCATTGGGGAACACACTTTCAGGAATTACTCCTTTAACGCGTGCCATATCTTCGAGTGTATTAATATCACGCAAACCTAAATGATCGGCAGCTACATTGGTAACAATTCCGATATCACAATTATGAAAACCCAAACCCGCTCTTAAAATTCCACCACGTGCACATTCCAAAACTGCAAAATCAACAGTAGGATCTTTCAAAACAAACTCCGAACTAATTGGTCCGGTGCAATCACCTTTTTGCACCATCTGATTCTGAATATAAATTCCATCAGTGGTAGTGAATCCAACTTTATGCCCTGCGGTTTTTGCCATGTGTGCAATCAAACGTGTTGTAGTCGTTTTTCCATTTGTTCCTGAAACAGCAACTATCGGAATTCTTACATTACTACCTTGAGGATACAACATATCAATAACCGGCTCAGCAACATTACGAGGCAATCCTTGTGTTGGAGCAATATGCATTCTGAAACCCGGTGCGGCATTCACTTCTAAAACAGCTCCACCATCCTCGTCAAGAGGCCGGCTTATATCGTTGGTCATAATGTCTATTCCACAAATATCCAAACCAATAATTCGTGCAATTCTTTCACACATAAAAACATTGAACGGATGAACCAATTCGGTTATATCAGTGGAGGTTCCACCCGTACTCAAATTGGCAGTAGCTTTAAGATGCAACTCAGTTCCTTTTGGAAGAACAGATTCAAGCGAAAGTTCTTTTTCTTTAAGAATATTTAATGTTGTTTCTTCCACCTTTATTGCAGTAAGAACTTTTTCGTGACCATAACCTCTTCTTGGGTCACTGTTCACCTCATCAATTAACTGTTGAATTGTTTGTTTCCCATCTCCTGTTACCATTGCAGGAGTTCGCTTAGCTGCTGCAATAAACTTATAATTAATCAGCAGCACCCTATGATCAAATCCTGTAATATATTTTTCAACTATAACGGCTCTGGATACACGTTTTGCAAGTTCTAAAGCCTCAATTGCTCCTGTCCAGTCTTTCACATTTATAGTAGCACCACGACCATGATTTCCATTTATGGGCTTCAACACCACAGGATAACCAATAGAATCAATTGCTAATTTCAAATCTTCCTCATCATAAATAATTCGTCCACGAGGAACCGGAATATTAGAAGCTTCGAGCAAATTTTTAGTATCTTCTTTATCACAAGCAATTTCAACTGCAATGCTACTAGTTTGACTGGTTATAGTTGCCTGTATGCGTTTTTGATTCATGCCGTACCCTAACATTACTAACGAATGCCTGTTCAAGCGAATCCAAGGAATTCCTCTACTCTGAGCCTCTTCCACAATAGAACCTGTTGAGGGTCCAAGTCGCTCATCTTCACGAATCTCTCTCATCATTTGAATATCCGTTGCCAAATCGTAATCGGCACCATCAATTAATGCTTGAGCGATACGGACTGCCGATTTTGCAGAAAAAACACCTACCTTTTCTTCCATATAGGAAAAAACCACACTATACACACCCGGTTCGCCGGTGCCTCTTGTTCTGCCAAATCCGCAATCCATACCGGCAAGAGTTTGAATCTCTAAGGCTATATGTTCAATAACATGACCCATCCAGGTTCCTTCTTCAACTCTATTGAAAAACCCACCGGCCTGATCTTCAGAGCATCGGTGTTCATACATTGTTGGAAACATTGCTTTTAGTCGTTCCAAAAACCCAGGTATCAGGTTGGTTGGCTTTTCCTCCATCTCCTGAAGGTCAAGTTTCATGACGATTAACTTATGGCGTCGGATCGACCAGTAATTGGGACCCCGCATGGCACGGATATCGATAATTTTCATAAAGTGATGTTGAATGTTTTTGAAAAGTTCGCTGAAAATAGGTATTGTTTATGAAATACACAATAATTAAGTCGGATTGATCCTTGAAATGGGATGTGATTTCTTCTGATAAAAACCAAAATTCTTCACATTATCTGTTCATTTAGAATGCAATCCACGATTTTAATCCAACTAATAAAAATGAATTTCAATTGAATTCTACTAGCTAAAAATCCTCATCAAAAAAGTTCAATCTATTGAATCCGTTTTGTTTCTTCACAAACTTTTGCATGCCTATTTAACCTTCAAAATGCCCTTGTATCAATTTCATTATAAGCCTTTTAAATTAAAATAATAACAATTCAGTCTTGATAAGCTTCTCAAATTTATCTGGCATGTTTGTTTTATTGGGTTAAATTTGCCACCTTATCAAATATAACATGGAACAACCAAAAGGCAAATTAATCGCTATCGGGGGGAATGAAGATAAGGGTTCAGAAGACGAACCAAATTCAGAACAGAAGAACAACATCAATTTTTTTGAGCTTCAAATTCTTAGCAGAATACTTCATGAAATCAAAGGGCACCATGATTCTCATATTGAAGTAATTACTACTGCATCATCAATTCCTGAAGAAGTAGGTGAAGCATACATTACTGCTTTTGGAAAATTAGGCAACAACCATATTCAGTTGATGCTCATTAAAGACAGAGAAGATGCTAAAAATCCTGAATTTATTGAACGCATTAATAAATGTGATGGGGTGATGTTTACAGGAGGAAATCAGATGAGATTAAGTACCATCTTTGGTGGCTCCGAAATTCTGGATATTCTTTACAAACGTTACTTTGAGGAGGATTTTGTTATAGCAGGTACCAGTGCCGGTGCTATGGCAATGCCTAATACAATGATTTATCAAGGGAGTAGTTCCGGTGCTTTGCTAAAAGGCGAAGTGAAATTAACTACCGGATTGTCATTTATTAAAAATGTGATTATTGATTCGCATTTCGATAAAAGAGGCCGTTTTGGAAGAGTTGCCCAAGCAGTTGCTGCAAATCCTGGTTGTATAGGTATTGGATTAGGTGAAGATACCGGCGTTTTAATTACTGAAGGTCGCTATTTAGAAATAATTGGCTCTACGCTTGTCACTATTGTGGATGGTCATGAAATTCAACATTCTAATATTGCTGATCTTAAAGACGGTTGTCCTATCTCCATTGAAAACCTTAAAGTTCATATTTTAACAAAAGGCAATTGTTATGATTTGATTAACAGAACTTTTATTAAAGAACCATCTCTGGTAAAGCATTAAAAAATCATTCATAATTTTAATGAAATCCCGCTTAAAAGATTTAAGCGGGATTTTTTCTATTCATTATTGGCGATTCAGCATCGCTCTTAAGCCATCTACACGAACTCCATCTTCGAATAAAACAACATTATAAATTCCAGAACGACAATTTTCGGCGTGCCAAATAATTTCTCTCTGTGATTTTTGAATTATCGTTTTAAATATCTCCCTACCTCCCATATCGAAAACAACCAGCTCACGATTATATTTTGAGGTGTTGGAGAATGATATTTTAAAATTATCGTTGGAAGGATTTGGCGAAATAGTCAACACAGAATTCAATTCTCCAACATTTTCATTTAAACTAACGGTGTAATCATACCTGCCAATTGCATATTCTCCAATCAACAATGTATCTACAATAAAACTTCCTGCTTTGTCGAGAACAGATGCTCCGGGATTGTGAGTGTAGCTTGAAACTATTTGCCAATTATATCCTGCACCTTGGCGATACAAAATCATCAAACTATCTTCGGTTCCTGTTATAAGTGTGTTATCCAAATAACCTGCCGTACCACTGGTTGTTCCATTATACAGAAACGTTGCTTTTGTAACGAGTCCTGAGGTAAAAATTCCGTTTATGGTCCAATAATGATAATCGGAAATTACAATTCCCGGATTAGATTGAATGAATGGATCCGGTGCAACAAAATTATGTTCTATTCTAATTATAGATGGTGTACTTCCCACCGTTTGAACATTCAACGTTACATTTGTTTCAGGAAATGTTTGTACTCCTGTTGTGGTAATAGTTCTTTCATTGGATGCAATAGCATCGCTCACTTTTTCATGTCGATCTAACGAAGTCCACAAAGGCATAAAATAAAGTGGAACATGAAACATATTTGTTACCGAATCAATAACCACTGTAACACTGGTATCTGTAATTCCATCGCTGAAATGTAATTCAATCGGCATCTCATACAAATGAGTATTCCCTTTGCTCCTTTGACGGGTATAAACAAACATGTGATCCAATCCACCCGGAATGTATATCACCGAGTCGATTGAGAAATGTGGAAACCCCGGTGTGTACACCCAATCATCAAAGAAACGGTTCATGTTTACTCCTGATCCAGCTGTAAGTTCATCTCGCAAATCATCGCTGTTAGCGTGACTATATGCTTTGTTGTTCATGTAATTCTGGCAACCTGCAAAAAATGCACTGTCGCCCATATAATATCTCATCGTATGAACCAAATCGGCGCCTTTCTGGTACACATGCATTCCATAAGTATAATCATGAGGAATATTATTCATCGTTAAATAACTTCCATCTTGAGCAGGTGTATGTGCAAATTGAAGTACTTTACGGTGGTTTGTTCTTACCCAATCTTTGTAAGCAGCTTCACCATCCACTACTTGTGTATAAAGTGCTTCGTTAAAAGAAGCAAATCCCTCGTTCAACCACATATCTTCTGCTGTTTCGCAGGTAACTTTATCACCCCACCACATATGTGAAAGTTCATGAGCCCACAAAGTTGCATACGTTTGTGATCCATTTATAAATCCTCTTCCAATATGAATGCTCGAAGCATGCTCCATAGCTCCCGAATTAAATGGAATTAAACAGTAGCCTACCTTGTCGAAAGGATAAACACCGTAAGAATTAATATAGGTATAAAGAGCAGTATCTAAATGTACAAAAGTGTTGTTAATATTTACTGTATCTGAAGCAAATGCAGCAAACTCAACCGGAATGCCGTTAGATGTTTTTTGTTGTGTAATGTAAGGAGCAACTGCCATACTCGCCAAATAAGACGGAATGGATTGATTCAATTTCCAATGCCAGGTGATGGTACTATTCGGATTGGTAACCGAACCTTGCAAAGTTCCGTTACAAAATGCTTTAGAACTTGCTGCGGTGGTGATATAAAAATCGTAACGACTACGTGCTGTAAAATTATCCAAACAAGGGTACCAGGCTCGTCCATAATTATGGGGATCGGCTTGAAAACCTACTCCTAAATTAAAAGCATGACCGGCACTAAAATAAAATCCCCCCCAACCGGATGCATCTTGCGCAGGTGTTCCGTGATAATAAATTGTTATCACCACCGAATCACCTTGACTAACTGCAGGTGATATTTGAATATCAATAACTGTATCATTGTAAGTATGAGTAATAGCAGCTCCTGATGAAATAATAGAGTCAATATCAAAACCTAATAAATCAATTTCCACATTACTCATCGGACCCTGTTCAGCAACTATTGTCAGTGCTGCATGCGCCTTTAATAATTGTGGCACAAAACTGATGGTATCAATGTGCAACGCAGTGTGGCTGACGTTGTAATCAAGTGCGGCAGTATTTACAGCCGATGACTTATGATTAGCACCTGCATGCTTATTCTGACAATGATTAATTAAATCTTGTGATTTCCCTAAAAATGGAAACAATAATATTAAAATAAGTGTGATTCTCATGGTGGAGGTGATTAATCTGTTTTGAAGTTCTAAAATTATCAATTTCTAGCATAAAAACTATACTACATCATCAAGTAGTTGTTTATCAGGCCACTTACAGATGAATAAAATATTAAAGTTCGGTGAAATCAGTCTAATTATTTGATTTTCAGGCACAATAAAATAAACTTTCCCTTTCAGAGACTTGCCAAAAAACCCTAATTTCGCAGCCTGTTTCAAACTAAATAAACCCATGTCGGTACTAAAAATTACAAAAAAAGGCGGAGGTGCTACTGATAGCACGAATCCTTATGAGGCAATGATTGAACGATTTAATGAGGCTGCAAAAGTCATTAAGTTGGATGAAGACGTATATCAAATCATGAAAATTCCTGCCAAGCAGATTCTCGTGAGTCTTCCAATAAGAATGGATAATGGCTCTACGAAAGTTTTTGAGGGGTACCGCATTATTCACAGTACTGCACTTGGACCCTCAAAAGGAGGAATTCGCTACTCGATGGATGTGAATCCGGAAGAAATAAAAGCTCTTGCTGCTTGGATGACTTACAAATGTGCCATTGCAGGCATTCCATATGGTGGAGCAAAAGGTGGTATCACCTGCGATCCTCGCACTATGTCGAAAGGTGAACTCGAGCGACTAACAAGAGCATACACTTCCGCTATGGCCGATATTTTTGGTGTAGATAAAGATATACCTGCCCCGGACATGAACACGGGTCCTCAGGAAATGGCTTGGATTGTAGATGAATATTCGAAAATTTCTGGTGGATTTACTCCCGGAATTGTAACAGGAAAACCACTCTTTTTAGGTGGTTCTCTGGGACGCGTGGAAGCAACCGGACGGGGTGTTGTGGTTTCTGCTTTAGAAGCTATGGAGAAATTAAAAATGGATCCGACTAAATCTACTGCTGTTGTGCAGGGTTTTGGAAACGTTGGCTCTATAACAGCTGCTCACTTTGTTAACTCCGGTTTAAAAGTCATAGGAATTTCTGATCACACCGGTGCTTTTTATAATGCAAAAGGTATTGATATTGCAAAGGCTATTGCTTACCGCGATAAGCATAAAGGAATGCTCAAAGGATTTAAAGGCGGTGAACTTATCAATAATGAAGATTTGCTCATTTTAAAAACGGATGTGCTTGCTCCTTGTGCTATGGAAAATCAAATTCGTGCTGCTACAAATGCATCAAAAATAAAAGCAAAATTAATTGTTGAAGGTGCTAACGGCCCTACTACAGCTAAGGCGGATCAAATTTTACAAGAGAAAGGGATCGCAGTTGTTCCCGATATTCTTGCTAACGGAGGCGGTGTTACTGTTTCTTATTTTGAATGGGTTCAGAATCGTACCGGCTACTATTATCGCGAAGAAGAAATTAATAAGCGTGCCGATACATGGATGAAAAAAGCATTCGATCATGTGTGGACTACTGCCCAACACTATAAGGTCTCAATGAGAATTGCCGCTTACATTTATGCTTTACAAAAAGTAGAAAAAGCAATAAAAGCTCGAGGGAATTATTAACTTACAGATGAAAGCCGGTGATTGTTTTCACCGGCTTCTTCATTATTTTTAATACCATTAATTAGTAAAAATGAAAATTCACAGGGAAGGTTTTACCATCATCACCGGCACTATTGCATTGCTCGGACTCATTAACATTTTGCTTCTTTTGCTGTTGCCGGGAAAAGCTGAATTGCTTATTACGAGCATTGTTATTTCACTCATCATTTTTTTGCTGATACTACAGTTCTTCAGATATCCGAAAAGAGAAATTTCTCGCAACGATAGTTACATTATTTGCCCGGCAGATGGTAAAGTCGTGGCAATTGAAAAAACTATTGAAGGCGAATATTTCAAAGATCAGCGAATTCAAGTTTCAATTTTTATGTCGCCGATTAATGTTCATGCAAACTGGTATCCTATTAGTGGTCGTATTAAATTTTTAAAATATCACAAAGGAAAAAAGTTAGTTGCCTGGCACCCAAAGTCATCAACCGAAAATGAACGAACTACCATTGTAATTGAAAAGGATAATAAAACACAAATTCTAGTCCGTCAAATTGCAGGTGCATTGGCCAATCGCATTATTTGTTATCCTCACGAAGGAGATATGATTCGTCAAGGTGCCGAACTAGGTTTTATTAAGTTTGGATCACGTGTCGATCTTTATCTTCCACTTACTGCACTGGTAAATGTACACCTCAACCAAAAAGTTACCGGCGGTATTGATGTGATTGCTGAGTTGCCTTAGAAATATTAAAGTAAGCTTCAACACGCGCCGCAACAAAAACGACTTCGGCTTTCGGCTTCCGTAATCAACGACACACGCCGCAACAAAACCGGCTTCCGGCCAACGTAATCAACAACACGCGCCGCAATAAAACCGACCAACGGCCTCCGGCCTACGTAATCATCGACACACGCCGCAACAAAACCGGCTTCCGGCCAACGTAATCAACAACACACGCCGCCAAAAAACCTGCATACAGCGTCAGTAATCAACGACACAACCCTGTAATTTTCTGTTCACTAAAAACTCTCCATGGTTCTCCGTGACCCTTTAGTGCCTTCGTGTTTTTTTTCGCAGAGAAAATGCCGCAATAAAATCGGTCTCCGGTCAACGTAATCAACAACCCAAGCTTCAACAAAACCAGCCTCAGTAATCAACAACACACGCCGCAACAAAACACGTCGCAACAAAAACTGCCTCCGTAATCAACAACCCACACCGCAATAAAACCGGCCAACGGCCTCCGGCCAACGTAATCAACAACCCACGCCGCAACAACACACGCCGTGACAAAACCGGCCTCCGTAATAATCGATACACGCCGCAACAAAACCGGCCTCCATAATCAAAAACCCACACCGCAATAAAACCGGCCAACGGCCTCCGGCCAACGTAATCAACAACCCACGCCGCGACAAAACCGGCTTTCGGCTTCCGTAATCAACGACACACGCCCTGAAATTTTACTCTTCACTAAAAACTCTCTGTGGTTCTCCGTGACTTAGTGCCTTCATGTTTTTTTTCGCAAAGACACACGCCGCAACAAAACCTGCCTCCGGCCAACGTAATCAACAACACACGCCGCAACAAAACCTGCCTCCAAAATCAACGACACACGTATTTCTATTCGTAAAGACAAACGAAAGTAAAGTCATAGCAAATAAAAAGGAGCGTTCCGTATATTACAGAACGCTCCTTTTTATTTTATGTATTCTTTTAGTTCTTTACTAATTTCACTGTTTGAACCATTTTATTGTTTTCAAGATTCAGCAGGTAAATACCACCCTGCAATTCTGAAATATCCATCATAAATTTCTCTCCGGTAATAGTTCCTTTACGGATGCTTTTTCCGGTCATGTCAGAAACAGTATAGTTGAGTTCCGATAAACCTGTTCCATTTTGAATGGTGAAAAATCCTTCTGTTGGATTTGGATATACACTCAATTGAAGTGAACCCATTTCTGTAATACCAACACTGTTGAATGGAAATACTAAAGATACATTTTCACAGCTGTTGGAGTCACTAACGGTTACTGTATAGTTGCCGTTTACAGTTACAACGTGGAAAGGTCCTGTTGCTCCTGCTATTGCAACTCCATTCAAGTACCATTGAAACTGTCCGGTACCGGTTACTGATAAGGTGTCATATGATTGCATAATAACAGGAACTGCTGGTAGCGGATTAACTGTTACCTGATAGGATATTGTTGCAGGGCTGCTACAACCATTCTGATCAGTTACATTTACAGAATAAAATCCTGAATTAGCTGTAACAGTATATTGATTAGATGTTGCACCTGTGATATCTATGTTAGCTAAATTCCACTGATAAGTTTGTCCTGTTACTAAAGGCACTTCTAAAGTTACAGCACCACCCTCACAAAATACAGTACTTCCGTTAGCAGTAATTACTGGAGAAACAGGAGGTAAATTTACAATCACTTCCAATCCCGGTAAGCTCACACTGGTACAACCTGCAGCACTGGTAGCAATAACTGTATAAATTCCACCATCTGAAACAGGTATAGTTGCACCGGTTGCACCGCCAATATCAACACCATTCAATTGCCATTGATACGTAACATTTGGTTCCGTAGTAAAAGTTAAATTGGTAGATCCTCCAAGGCAGAAAGTAGTAGCGCCTGATGAAGTCAACACCGGAGCAGTGGGCAATGCATCAACTGTAACCGCAACTCCTGTTGTCGAAACTGATGTACAACCATTTGTTGAAGTAGCTAACACCGTATAAGTTCCTCCTGCCACAGCAGTTAATGAGTTAGTAGTAGCTCCTGTAACTGCAATTCCATCCAAATACCACTGATAAGTTACACCGACAACAACCGGAACATCAAGTATAACTGAACCTCCATCGCAGAAAGTAGTAACACCAGCAGCAGTAATAATTGGTTCAGCAATAATATCAATTGTAAGTGAAACAGCAGTTGTAGTATAGGCACAACCTGTTACAGTGTTAAGAACTTCGAGAGTATAATTTCCTGCAACAGTTGCAAGTATATCCGATCCGGTTTCTCCGGCAAGAATTGTTCCATCCAAATACCATTGATAGGTTAAGTTAGCTTGTCCGGTAACATTTGTTGATACAATATTAGTTGTTGAACCATCGCAAACCAAATAAGTTGATTGAGCAAATGTGTGTTCAGGAAGTGCATTTACTACTACAGCAACTGCTGTTGAAGTAACGCTTCCACATGCGTTGGTGACAACAACAGTGTAATTACCTGCAAGAGTGGCAATGAGATCAGCAGAAACTTCTCCTGAAATATCAACTCCATCTAATTGCCATTGGTAAGTGTAAGCAGGATCTGTTGTTGCACTAATCAAAACCGATCCACCTTCACAAAATTCTGTTAAGCCTGCTGCAGTTGCTGTTGCTACAGGAGCAACTCCAACACTAATATCAAATCCATTATCATCACCAACCAAAGCAGGATTGGTAGAAATAACTCTAATGCGATAGCCGGTTCCGATAGGTGTGTTTGCCGGAATGGTAGCAGTAATGACTCCCGAAACAGTGCTCGTTACAGAACCAATATTTACAGGAGTAGCAAAACTTCCTGTTGCATCTGATAACTGTGCACGAAATATGTTCGCAGGATTAAATAAACTTCCTTGGTTGAAAGCTCCTGTTGCTGTGTAAGGAACAGTAATAGTTGAACCCGGACAAATTACATTCGTTAACGGAGGAGCAACATTGAGAGTTCTTGGTACATCGTAGAAAAATATATCAGTGATGATTTCGATTCCAAAAAGTTCGGTGGTATTTACTTGCATAATCGGAACACGATAATTCGGCGAAAGCCATTTGTATTCCGTTACCACGGGACGATCAATTACAAAACCTAAACTGAGTGAATCAATTGCAATCGTATCTTTTCCATGCAATTCAGTTTTTACTCTCAATGCATCAAAACTTCCTGAAGGGGTATTGATAACTCCCCATCCATCAACTTCGTTATAACGATCCTGATCATAACCATAATAAGCCAATGTAGGAATGCTTAAATTGTACGCAGAAAATGAAGAATCAATATCACCATAATTTAGTGGAAGATTATAAACAACATCATGATCGGTATAAATAATTGGAACAGGAATTCCTACCAGTTCTACACCATAACCAATCTTCTTATAAACAGATGAACTTCTGTAAAAAAACGTATAGGGGTTATCGATAGGTAACAAATTATTAAAAGGAATATCTACTCCGGCTCTTGCATGATTAGCCCTGTTAGGATTAAAGAAAATATCGGCATACGTTAGCGCATATACGAAGTTTGTGGATGCAACCGTTTGGTAGATTGCTGAATCTTGTGTAGTGGGTACCAAATTGGTGAAATTCCACACATAATTTGTTCCTGTTGCGGCATAATTTAGGAACGGGTTAATGTTTGCCCGCGTTCGGTACAGTTCATCGCCCGCATAGGGCATCTCGTTTTGAGTAATTGTGACCTGCGCAGTTGCCTGCATGCCAATAACAACAAGTAGAGCTAGTAATAATTTTTTCATGTGTTTAAGTTTTCGTTCGTTAAATCGGTTCCTTATTCAGGATATTTACACAACATTAGTTACAAAAAATGGTTGTGGAGGGAACTTTTCCGCAGAAAGCCTTATAAACTGGGTGAACCAACAAAAAAAGTATGGTGTACTATTTTTAATTTATTGTGAACAAACGGCGGAAATTTGTTCGCCATCTGAAGAATAATTTAAATTAATTTTATCATTGCTGTAAAAACCCGATCCCCCAATATCAATTTGAGTGATGGTTTGAGCGGGAATGGTGACACTGTTTCCTGCAACCAGCCAAACCACGTATTCCTGTGCTCCAAGATTATTAAAATTGTACACCCTTAAAGTATCGTCATCACCAAACTTTTGAATGGTAATGGTAAAAGTATTTGGAGTACTACCGGCAACAGTTTCTTTACACAACCAGGAACCTACAAATTTATCACGATCACTACCCGGTACATTTGGATCGGCACCATTATCATCCACACAGGAAGCAAGAAATGAAACCAGTGCCAATACTACAAACAGACTCTTGAATTTTTTCATATTTTTTGAACTAATGTCTTCTCTTAGTCAAATACTGTTCCAAAAATAAATGGTGGCTACCAGTTATTTCAATCGTTCTCTAATATCCAACCTGTGTTTACGTGCTGTATCAAGAGCAATATCGTAACCGGCATCCATGTGTCTTATCACTCCCATAGCCGGGTCGTTATGTAACACACGTTTAATTCTAATAGCTGCATCCTGAGTACCGTCGGCAACAATCACCATTCCTGCATGAATAGAATATCCAATTCCTACTCCACCTCCATGGTGCAACGACACCCAACTAGCGCCTCCGGCAGTATTAATTAAGGCATTCAAAACCGGCCAATCGGCAATGGCATCGGATCCATCTTTCATTGCTTCGGTTTCCCGGTTAGGCGATGCCACAGACCCGGTATCTAAATGATCGCGTCCAATAACAATAGGAGCCTTCACTTTTCCGGATGCCACCAATTCATTAAATGCCAAGCCTGCTTTTTCTCGCTCGCCTTGTCCTAACCAACAAATTCTTGCCGGAAGTCCTTGAAATGCAATGCGTTCCTGTGCCATTTTGATCCAACGGGCAAGCCCTTTGTTCTCCGGAAACAGTTCCAAAATAAGTTTATCCGTTTCCAAAATATCATTCGGATCACCCGATAAAGCTGCCCACCTAAAAGGACCTTTTCCTTCACAAAACAAGGGTCGGATATAAGCCGGCACAAATCCCGGAAAATCGAATGCGTTTTTTAGTCCCATTGCAAATGCCTGGCCTCTTAGGTTGTTACCATAATCAAAAGTAATTGCTCCCTTTTTCTGCATATCGAGCATGAGTTGTGTGTGCTTCACCATACTTTCTTTGCTCAGCTGAATATATTTATCCGGATCAGAATCTCTCAACACTTTCGCTTGATCTACAGAAAGTCCTTGCGGAAAATAGCCAACCAATGCATCGTGAGCAGAAGTTTGGTCGGTGAGTGTATCAGGTATTACACCCCGTTCAATCATTCGTTCCAACAAATCAATAATATTACAAACAACTCCAATGGAGATGGCTTCACCTTTATTTTTTGCATCAATTGCTTTGTCGATGCCTTCATCAATATTATGAGTCATAAAATCGATGTACCGGGTATCTAACCGCTTTTGAATTCGCCAGGCTTCTACATCTGCCGCAAGGCAAACACCTTCGTTCATAGTAATTGCTAAAGGCTGAGCTCCACCCATTCCCCCCAGTCCACCGGTAACTGACAAAGTATTCCGGAGTGATCCACCAAAATGTTGTCGTGCTACTTCTCCAAATGTTTCATAGGTACCTTGCACTATTCCTTGCGATCCAATATAAATCCACGAACCGGCAGTCATTTGACCATACATGGTAAGACCTTTTGCTTCTAACGCTCTAAAATTCTCCCACGTTGCCCAATGTGGAACCAGCATGGAATTACTGATGATAACTCTGGGCGCATCTTTATGTGTTGGTAAAATTCCCACCGGTTTTCCCGATTGAATCAACAACGTTTCTGTTTCTTCTAAATCTTTAAGTGCTTTAACAATCAGTTCAAACGACTCCACATTGCGAGCTGCTTTTCCTGTTCCTCCGTAAACAATCAAGTCTTCAGGGCGCTCTGCTACATCGGGATCAAGGTTATTATGAAGCATTCGCAACGCTGCTTCCTGTACCCAACCTTTGCAATTGAGTTGTGTGCCTGTTGGCGTTTTTACTTTTGTAAGATCCAGTTTTCCGGTTAGTGTGCTCATGTAATGCGAATTTTTAAGTGCTTAATTTTTTTTGTCAGATGCGTTTGCATCAGTGGGCTTTTTTGATTTCCACGGACAATGTTTACAATTATTATTACAGCAATACCCTCTTTTCCGATGGTACGCTTCAGTAAAAATAATAAATCCCTCTTCAGAAAAGTAAAAATCTTCTTTGTCGAATTTATCCGTAAAGGCCATTTGGCAAAAATACTGTAATTTCGGGTTTTAACAGTTGACATTGGCATTATGTTTAGCACTTTTGACTCTATTAAAGTGGTTGATGATGGACCTTTTTCATTCCCGGAACATCAGATTCAACTGTATATTCGCAGACTCGATTTGATTGATCCTATATATGGAGGCAATAAATGGTTCAAGCTGAAGCATAACTTACTGAAAGCCAAACAAAAAGGATTTACTAAGATCGTTTCCTTTGGAGGTGCATTTTCCAATCATATTGCGGCTTTGGCTGTGGCCGGAAAAATGAACGGGTTTGAAACAGTGGGCATTATTCGGGGTGAAAGTACATCCCTAAATAACAAAACTCTTAAAACGGCTGCCCTTAACGGGATGAAGTTGATTTTTTGTGATCGGGAGAAATACCGGCATAAAGACGAATCAAATTTTTTATCGGAATTTCTACCTAATCACTACGAATATTTTATCATTCCGGAAGGAGGTTCTAATTATGAGGGAATGTTAGGGTGTGCGGAAATCGTCACACAAGCTGATTCTATTTTTAATGTAGTAACTGTTAGTTGCGGAACCGGGACAACTGCCGCCGGTATTCTCACTGCGTTACAACCACATCAACAACTCATAGGTTTGAGTGTGCTGAAAGATGGAGGTTCGATTGAAGGAAACATTTTTAAATTAAGTGGAAATAATTCACAAAAAAATTGGCGCATCGAACACGATTTTCACTTTGGTGGATATGCGAAAAATACCACAGAGTTACTTTCGTTCGTAGAAAAATTTAATATCAACTATAAAATACAAATTGAACCGGTGTACACGGGAAAAATGTTTTGGGGTTTACAAACGCTAATTAATTCAGGATATTTTAAAGAAGGAACTAAAATTTTAGCAGTACATACCGGGGGATTGCAGTACATTTAGCTAAGTGACCAGTATCCAGTGACCAGTAGTTATCAGTTATCAGTTTTCAATTTTCAGCTTTCAATTTTCAATTTTCGCTTCGACCCGCATATACAATTCATTTTTCAGGCGACAATTTTCAGTTTTCAATTCGAATCATCATGTGGGTTTTCGGTCGGAGGATGATCCCATTAAAAGCGAAAGGTCAATCCTGTTCCTATATCCACGCCTGCAAATTTCAATTCATAAGCATAATCGGATCCGAGGTTATCTTCAATTCTTCCATTACTAAAATTCATGTAAGGAATACCAAAATGCAGGTTTAATGCAAAAGCTTTTGAAACATAAAATCGTGCATTAAATAAATTAAGGTGCACATAAGGACCGACAGAATTGAATTTACTTTCTTTCGAATCGTTGCTTTCATATTTAAATGATGAAAAACCAATACCTAATCCGCTGTACAAATCAACTCGACCCCCTCGTACCCAGTGAAAATTTCCTTTAAACAACATATCAAAACTATTGGCTTCGGCAATGGCACCTGTGATGGTATCTTCACCGGTAAAATAATTGCATATTCCAATTTCGGCACCCAACCCTATTCTGTTCGACAATGCATATTCAAACGCAATCGGAATCGTATAACTTGCAGCTCCATCGCTATCATCGTTACCATCATCATCATCAGGATTAGAAATTTTATAAATAGACACTTTTATACCGGCATCAAAAATCTTATTACCTTTTTCGAAGCTTTGAGCGATGGCAAATTGAGTGAGAAATAAAAAGAAGAATAAGAATGATACAACTACATACTTTAAATTGGCTGTCATTTGTGTTCTAGTTTGATGATAAAAGTAGTTGATTTCAGCTTCCAGAACGTATTTTCTTAAAAAAAATTATTCATATAATTATTAAAAAAAAGTCGTTTAACTCACCGGAGAATTGTATATGGTATCTATCCTGACTTGTACTCACTCTCGTCCTCGTCTGACGCGCCGGCCTGTGGTTTGGGACGAGGACGCGAGAATCATCACGCATGAAGATTAACCCACTCTCGTCCTTCTGAAGGGCAGGCCACGTGGCTTGAGACGAATCCTGCTGCTGAAGAGAAGTTGTAGGGATGAATATCCTGGAGATGGAGTGTAGTTCATGTGTGACCCGTATCATCATTTTACTTATATCCTCAATCTTCTAAATTACTACTTGCAAAATCTCAATTCTCATTCTATCACAAACTTCTTCACCAATTGATCCTTTTCTGTCTGAACAACTACCACATACTTTCCTTTTGCAATTCCTATCATGGATAAGTCTTTAGTGTAATACCCGTTTTGAATTCGCATGTCTTCAGAATAAATCACCTTGCCTTGCATGTCATACATCATCAACACTCCGTCATTGCCTTTCAGATCTGAGGCGTTTATAAAGACTTTCTCCCATGAAGAGTGGTAGAACACGTGAATGGCTGCTGAATTTATTGCTGGAAATTCGCCTATTCCAACTAGTGTATCGCAGGGGCTACTGGCGAGTGGCCCTAAATCATAATCCGGGTTATTAGGTAAACCCCAGTAAGTGCGTTTGCCTCCAAGGTAAAAACTAAAAGGCGAGTAGCCACAAGCTGTTCCTAAACAATCAGGGTAGTTGATGACACTTAAATTCATGTTTACAGTATCGTATTCACTGCTATTATAGGGGTAGTTGAATGTTACACCATCATCATAAGCGCAACCCTCTCTCGTCCTCGTCTGACGCGCCGGCCTGTGGTTTGGGACGAGGAAGTAAGGATTACTTTCGTTGAGATGGAATGCGAGTATAAGTTTGGCAAGCGACATCATTTTTCTTATATCTCAACCTTCTAAATTACTAATTTCAAAATCTTAATTCTCATTCAACAACAAACTTCTTCACCAACCGCTCCTTTTCAGTCTGAACAACTACCACATACGTGCCTTTTGCATTTCCAATCATTGATAGGTCTTTTGTATAATACCCGTTTTGAATTCGCATTTCTTCAGAATAAATCACCTTGCCTTGCATGTCATACACCATCAACATTCCTGCATTGCCTTGCAGACCGGAGGCGTTAATAAACACTTTCTCCCATGCAGAGTGGTAGAATACGTGAATGGCTGCCGAATTTATTGCGGGAATTTCGCTTATTCCAACTAGTGTATCGCAGGGACTGCCTGCGAGTGGCCCTAAATCATAATCAGGGTTATTAGGTAGACCTGAATAACAACGATTACCTCCCAAATAAAAACTGAATGGTTGTAAATCACATGCTAATCCAAACTATCGGGTGAATTAATCACACTTAAATTCATATTTATAGAATTATACATAGAATCTGTGTAAGGATAAACCTGACCAAAGCCAGTGGCAATGTAAATTTTATTATCAGGTGCTTTTTTTAATTGGGCAATCGTAGTTACAAAGGGTGTTTCCCATATCATAACTTTGCTTGCCGAAATGTTCGTTGCTGTTAAATCATATTGAAATAATCTTGAGGAGTCGGTAACCACAGCCGGGATTCTTGTAACATACAAAATATTTCCTGAAGGTGAAAACTCTGCACTCCACAATCCTGGCCAGGGTGCCTGAGTACTTTCTGGTACAATAGTAATTGGATTGCTGATAAGACCCGTACATCTATCGAAGTCGTAGAGTTCTACCAGACCGGTATAATTGATGAAAGACATTCTTGTTCCATTCAAATTGAAGGAAATTTGCCCTAAGTTGGTACTATTTAACGAGCCTACACTTTGAATTGGTTGACCTGATTACTCCAGAAGGAGTAATAAGATAAATATAATAATCGTTGTTAGGCCCTGAAGGGAAATCAGATTTTCTAATTATCACCCACCAATCTCTTCCATTTCCATGCTTAACAGCAGAAAGGCAATCTACCGTTTTAAAATTTTCCAGTTGTACATTTTTTTGGATTACTTCTCCTAAACCTCCGTTCAGGTTCATGTCTACTATTGAAAAATAACACCCCATTTGACTCGAACCGGTCACCCCAATTGAAAACAAAACAAACAAGGAATCGCTGTCAGGATATGGCAAAAGAACTAATTCACGGTACCATCCTTCCCCGACAATACTGTCTCCAAATTGAACGAGAGAATCCTGATTATTTTTTAACCAAGTTGTATTTCCATTCACACCCGCTCTGGTATAGGCATACATGATTAAGTTCCCGACAGAATCAGAAATTGAAACACAACTTCCTCGAGACTTCACTGCACTATGACCAACTAACACATTTGAGGTGTCAGTAAAATCCACCAATGCACTATCACCAAAGCACCAAACTGCTCCACGCTTTTGTGATTTACAAGGGAAAGTAATACTGAGCAACAGTATAATAATTGCAGTTAAGTTGTATTTCATTTTTTACAATTTAACCAATTTGAACCACTGCTCCTCACCATTTTCCAGATACACTTTTACTCCATAAATTCCCGGTTTGTAGTTAATGTCTATTTCAATTTCTTTACTTTCCAATTCTGTTGATTTAAGCAGTTTTATCTGAGCATCATAAATTTCGAATTTTTTAATTTGTTGGTGTAAACTTCTCACCTTAAAATAATCTCCTGTTGGGTTAGGATAGAGTTGAATCGTGTGCAAAATAGGAACAGGAATCGTTTGAGGTATCGTCACGTCCTGCAGTCTTAACGAAGGAATAGATAGGTGTTAATTCAAGTCCCATCATTCCAATGGCCAAGTAAGACCCTTCACCTCCTGTAAAGTAAGGCAATGTGGCTATTTCCAGAATGGTTGTTGAATCAGCATAATCCAAACTATCGCCAATGGCAAATTTGGTAAAATAATATGTGTTAGTGATTTAAGGTTTGTTTCCAGTGCAATTTCATCAAATACCAACTCATTTAACACAGCAGCATCACCAAAGGTTGCGGAATCAGCACTTAGTAACTTCTCAAAAGTCTTCATAAAGCGAAAGGTAAGAATTTTTTCGAAATTGCTATTCAATCAACAAACTTCTTCACCAACCGCTCCTTTTCAGTCTGAACAACTACCACATACGTGCCTTTTGCATTTCCTATCATTGATAGGTCTTTAGTATAATACCCGTTTTGAATTCGCAAAGTCTTCAGAATGAATCACTTTACCTTGCAAGTCATACATCATCAACACTCCGTGCATTGCCTTGCAGACCGGAGGCGTTTATGAACACTTTCTCCCATGAAGAGTGGTAGAACACGTGAATGGCTGCTGAATTTATTGCTGGAAATTCGCCTATTCCAACTAGTGTATCGCAGGGGCTGCCGGCGAGTGGCCCTAAATCATAGTCAGGGTTATTCGGTAGCCCTGAATAACAACGATTACCTCCCAAATAAAAACTGAATGGTTGTAAATCACATGCTAATCCAATGCTATCGGGTGAATTAATTACACTTAAATTCATATTTATAGAATTATACATAGAATCTGTGTAAGGATAAACCTGACCAAAGCCAGTGGCAATGTAAATTTTATTATCAGGTGCTTTTTTTAATTGGGCAATCGTAGTTACAAAGGGTGTTTCCCATATCATAACTTTGCTTGCCGAAATGTTTGGAGCTTCTAAATCGTATTGAAATAATCTGGATGAATCAGTTGCATTTTCTGCAATTCTTGAAACATACAATCAATCTCCCGAAGGCGAAAACTCCGCACTCCAATACGCAGGCCACGGGGCCATAGCACTTTCAAAGAAATAGTAACTGGGTTACTGATCAATCCTGTACATCGGTCAAAGTCGTATAGTTCAATTAAGCCAATAAGGTTGATGAACGACATTCTTGTACCATTTGAATTGAATGATATTCTTCCGGAATTGGTACTGTTTTGAGAGCCTACACTTTGAATTGGCTGACTGATTACTCCAGAAGGGGTAATAAGATATACATAATAATCATTGTTGGAACCGGAAGGGAAATCAGATTTTCTGAAATACCACCCACCAATCTCTTCCATTTCCATGCTTTATAGCAGTCAAACAATCTACCGTTTTAAAATTTTCCAGTTGCACGTTTTTTTGGATCACTTCTCCTAATCCACCGTTTAGGCTCATGTCTACAACAGAATAGAACAGGCCCATTGGTGGGCTAGGTGAAGTAACCTCTATTGTGAAAACATAATACTTTTCATTGTTAGCAGGATCAGTTATTATAACTACTTCATGATACCAAAGGCTCAAATTAATTGAATCTCCGTTGGTCATAGTTGCATGATTATGACTGATGATTTCTCCGTTGATAAAGGCACCTCCTCCGTTGATGTAAACATCGTTATCGTAACCTGCATAAAATAGTAGATTTCCGGTGGTATCAGATATTGATGCGCAGCTTCCTCTAGATTTTAAGATACTGGTTCCTGGCACAATGTTCGAAGTATCACTAAAATCTACAAGCGCACTATCGCCAAAGCACCAAACCGCGCCGCGCTTTTGACCGAATACGCTTGTTGATAAAATTATACAAAATGAAATAGCTAAAAATAATTTCATTGTATTAAATTTTTACAAGTTTGAGCCATTTTATTTCACCTGCTTCCAAATATAACTTAATTCCATAAATACCAGGCTTATAGTTTATTGGGATTGAGCTTCCAACAATGTTCACATCAATAGTTTTAAGCAACTTAATTTGTGCATCATAAATTTCCAATTTTTTTACAGCTAAACCATCACTCTGAACATAAAAATAATCGCTGGCGGGGTTCGGATAAATAGCAACTGCACGAATTTTAGGAGGAGTTGTTGTAACTGTTAGTTGCTCATTCCTCATTCTTAATTCAGGAATTGAGGGAGTTAATTCCAGTCCCAACATTCCTATTGCATGATAAGAGGCTTCTCCCCCGGTAAAATAAGGCAATGTGGCTATTTCTAGTATAGCTGTTGAATTAGCATTATCCAAAGTATCACCAATGGCAAATTTGGTGAAGTAATATGTGTTTATTGTTTTGAGGTTCGTTTCCAGTGCAATGTCATCAACAACTAATTCATTCAACACGGCAGCATCTCCAAAAGTAGCGGAATCGGAACCAAGTAACTTCTCAAAAGTCTTCATAAACCGAAAGATAAGAATTTTTTCGAAATTGCTATTCAACAACAAACTTCTTCACCAATTGCTCCTTTTCAGTCTGAACAACTACCACATATGTTCCTTTTGCATTTCCTATCATTGATAGGTCTTTAGTATAATACCCGTTTTGAATTCGCATGTCTTCAGAATAAATCACCATACCTTGCATGTCATACATCATCAACACTCCGTCATTGCCTTTCAGATCGGAGGCGTTTATAAAGACTTTCTCCCATGAAGAGTGGTAGAACACGTGAATGGCTGCTGAATTTATTGCTGGAAATTCGCCTATTCCAACTAGAGTATCGCAGGGGCTGCCGGCGAGTGGTCCCAATTCATAATCAGGGTTATTCGGCAGCCCTAAATATGTTCTCTTCCCTCCTAAATAAAAACTATATGGTTGAAAATCACAAGCAGCTCCTAAACTATCCGGTTGATCAATTACCGATAAATTCATGTTGTACAAATTATAAACACTGTCAGGGTAGGGATAGGGAAACATCATTTCGTTATCATACCATGAGGCCATGTATATTCTGTTGTCAGGTGCAAGTTTCAACCCTCCACCTACATAATGAGGAAAATTAATTGACCATAAAGTATCTTTGCTGGCGGTTATATTTGAAGCATTCAAGTTATATTGATACAAATATGTGGTAGTATCAAGTGCGGTTATATATAATTTACTTTCATCAGGAGAAAATGCTGCATGCCACAAATTATGACTGGGTGGGGTAAGCACATTATCTTCGATGTGTTTGTCTAAGGTAATGATCCCTGTACATCGGTCAAAATTTAAAATTTCAACCAATCCGGCAGGGTTCATCGATAAAAATTTATTTCCTGAAGGGGCAAATACAATGTCGCCATTGTTGGAGTAAATATAGCCGCCCACATTTTGAACTGTGTAATTAGTGACACCGCTTGGTGTTACCAAATAGGTTAAAAATTCATCTGATGCAACAAATGTAGGATCTCTTCTGAAAATGATCCACCAGTCTCGTCCATTGCCATGTTTTACCGCATTCAGACAATCTACTATTGGAAACGTTTGCAACATATTGTTTTTCGAAGTAACCGCTCCTAATCCACCATTTAATCGCATGTCTATGATACTATAACTCAGCCCATATATTCCAGCAACACCGATTGAAAATAAATAATAAGTGCTGTCATTGAAAGGGTTGGGAATAATTACCAGTTCATTATACCAACCCTCTCCCATGATTAAATCCCCATTTTGCATTAGATTATCGGAGGTATCAAAAACTAATGTAGTAAATGTTCCAGAACCAGCCCTGGTAAAAGCATAAAACAAAAGTTGCCCAGTCTGATCACTTATAGATGCACACGAACCACGGGTATCTAAACCACAGGAGCCTATTATTAAATTAGAAGTATCTCCGAAATCAATTAAGGCGCTATCGCCAAAGCACCAGACGGAGTTGCGATTTTGACCTGCAGCTTGCATAGCAAATAGCAAGAATAAGTATATTATGAATTTGTTCATTTTTTTAAATAATTATCTCCTTCCTGCAAACATTCAGGAAGGAGATAATTAACTATTTTATTTTGATTAATGTTTTATTAAAAAGAAATTCATTTTTTGAATAAATTTTTACCACATAAAATCCCTCTTCAATATGTGAAATATCAATTTCCTGGCTGAAAGGTTTTGACAAAATGGTTCTTCCGGTGCTATCGAATATTTTTATCACTGATTCGTTGAGAGGAATGGGTGTGAAAAATAATTTGTTACTTGAAGGATTGGGATGCATTTTGATTTCTAATTTTGCCTCAATAACTGAATCTATTTTTAATGGTTGAATCGGTTCCATAATCCTTGAATATGTGGATGTTGTATAATATTCTTCACCCAAAATACCTGCTGCTATATATACACTTTTACCTGCGGAACGCCAATCTTGTTCAAAAATTGATACCAGAGTAGTTGTATCGGTACTACTCAGAGTATCACCAGTTAGTATTTTATTGATGATTATTTCATTGACTATTTTATTGTTTTCTTCAACTGTATTATCCTCTGAAATGATACTGTTAATTGCATCAGCTGATACTAAATCGCTTTCACTCAAAGAAATTCGTACGGAGTCAAATTTACCTATATTTGTTGAAAGCATTGTCTGATAAAAGGCATTAAAAGAAGAATCTGCAGGACTACTTATTGTCAAAAGTTCCGGATTTTCTTTCAGTCGCTTAAACAAAGATTCTCTTGCCTGATAGGCCAACTCATCTGCGTTGCTTTCATAAACTGCCGAATCACCTACAATAGGACCGAATACTAAATCTCTATCAAATCCATCATTTGTAAGCATAGCTAGAGTGCAATCTTCATTTAAATGATCAGCTTCATCATTCGGACTCAAAATAGATGAATTATAAGGAAAGGGACTAAAAGTTTCAGTAGCATCATTGTTCAAACCATTAAAATACCAAAGTATTTGAGTATTAAAACTATTCAAGCCGACGTCCACTTTGTAGAAATTAGCAGCATCGTAATGAGTCCAAACATTATCCCATCCGGTGCCATCGGGAGATGGGTTGGGGTCACCTTGAAGTGAGAATTTAGCATCTTCAAAATAAATACCTTTGTAATAATCTGTCATCACATTATTTTTCAATCGAGTAGTTTGACAATCCCCTTCGAAACGCATGGCATAACCTAATTTATCCATTTTATTACCACAGATGTTCAAATTTACAGAATTATCGGCTACAATACCCCGAATTAATTCCGGATTTAACGAAATAATTTCATCGTTATCGATTTCATTTAATTTCAATGTGGAATTGTCGCAATTTTGAAGCCATATAGCAGAATAATTGCTTGTTACATTATTGCCGTTGCCTAAATTGTAAGTTATCAAATTTGGTACTTCTGTAACCCCTACATAGCCACCTATTTCTATTCCTTCAATATTAATAGCATGAATGCCGATCC
>CAWFDA010000038.1:0-10491 GCA_963814475.1 uncultured Bacteroidota bacterium
GAAAAATTGACGGTTGATTTCTATTTGCAACTAAATGAGAAAGGGCTGATTCCTGTCGTAAATTCACACCAGCTTTTTCCCATGTTGGTCGAAAATAAATATTCCTTACAATATTTTGTTCGTAATACTCGAAATTTCTGGCAGTAGAAAAATCTCGCTGAGATGATAATACGTTTCCCATTTTTAATACCCGTGCCAACTCGTCCCTTACTCCTATTACCCAAAGCGGAATAATTCCGGCCTTGTGGTAATCAGAAGTCCTTTTAGCCCAGACCTCATCACTTTGAGGGCTGAATTGTATTTCAATCGCAAATCTTTTGGTGGGTGTAGTCAGCAAAATATCTGCTTTTTGTCCAGAATTCAACAAAAGCTTCTTTTTTCACACATATGGAAGAATATTGATTTCGTAATATGGTGTATATCCATGATTTTGCCAGATCATGTTCTACGGATTCCTCGGTAATTCGGCATCGCTCGCCTTTTTTCAGATGTGCAAAGTGAGACCTTTTGAGGTTGCACTTATGCAGAATTACTTTTCCGCTGCACCAAGGATCGGGACGCTGGAGCAGACCTTGATTACTCAAATTTCTCAATTCAAGTAGTTGCTCCTTAGATTGATAGTCGTCAATGTCTATTACTTGATTTCCTAATAGCAAGTCAACATAAAATAGATCCAGAATAGGAGTCAAGCATCATATATAAATTATAAAGTAAGCCTGTTTAAAGGTATCTTTAATTATCAATTAAGGCAAATGCAAATAAATCTTTAAAATATTCATTATTGATGAAATTTGTAGGTGAAGTTGATACAAGTCATGAACCTAAGAGGTTAATTTACTCAACTTCAGAATTGACTGTACTTGCTTTGTACAAGATAAGTTCCAAGAATAGAGCTAGACAAATACGAAATTTTTCCCACCAGGAAAAGGGTATTGAAATTCGACAGATGGCGAAATCATCTCCTACCAGTATGCTCAGAAGGACCAAATTTAGTATTACCCGGATTCCACGTCGCCAAATCAGTCAAATTGCGGAATTTGGATAATACCCCCACTTTACGTGTAATAAACAGGAATTTTAGCCAATATTTCATGAAATTAGAGCCAAAATCACCACTTTACCCCCACTTTTGATGTATTTTTAGGTATATCGACATTCGCAGGATTTCACTAAAAAAGTGAATCGGATATTTTTGGTAGAGATACCATGTTAAAATTTTTAGAGATAAGAAAACCTGTCGTGAGGATACTGCCGTGATCAATAAAATCGAATTCTCTGCCAAAAATCTTACTTCCAATGCCGGGTTATTTTTACTGCTCGAACACGCCAACAAGAATGGGATTTTTGACCTGATTGATCACGACCTGGTTTTTGACAATGCATCCACCAACAAAATCAAAATGAACCACATCAAGACCATGCTGTGCGGCAACTTCATTGGGATTGATAAACTGGAACGATTGAAATTACTGCAAAGTGATCCGTTGATCAATGAATTTGCCATCTCGATCAAAGAGCCGGAAACGGTATCGCGTTTTCTGGGGAACTTCAGCTACAAAACAACCCACATGCTGAGAGAAATTAACTTCAAGGTCTTCAAAAATCTGCTGCAAAAGAGCAAACTCAAAGTCATCACCATTGATATCGACAGCAGTGTGGTCAATGTGGAAGGCCACCAGGAAGGTGCTGTCAGAGGATACAATCCCAAAAAGCTTGGGAACAACTGTTACAACATACAGTTCGCCTTCTGCGATGAATTGAAGGCTTATATCACTGGATTTGTACGTAGCGGCAACACATATACTGCCAATGGCGCAGCAGAAATGATCAAAGAAATCGTTGCCCATATAAAAACCGATGATTTGGAAATCCTGTTTCGCATGGATAGTGGATACTTTGATGACGATATCATTACAACAATCGAATCAGCCGGTTGCAAGTATTTGATCAAGGGAAAAGAGTATCCAACGCTCGCTTCTCAAGTCACGGCTCCATCCATTTCATTCATCAAAGGTGATGAAGGCAGGGAAACAACCGAGCTTATTACCAAACTGGACACCTGGGACAAAGACAGAAGATTTGTCGTCTCACGGGTATTGAAACCAGAAAAAGACAGGTTGCAATTATCCCTTCTGGAAGGTGATGAATACGAGTACTTCTACTTTGTGACCAATACCGAAATGCCTTCAGAAAAAGTGGTTATTGCTTACGAAAAACGCGGCAATGCTGAAAATTACATCAAAGAAGCCAAGTACGATATGGCCGTTGGACATCTCCTGCTCCAATCCTTTTGGGCCAATGAAGCCATCTTTCAGTTGATGATGCTGGCTTACAATCTTTTTCTGCTGTTCAAAATGGACTTTGCAAATGGAACGGAATACCGGCAGCAAATCAAAACCTTTCGCTTGAAGTACATATTTCTGGCCGGGAAGATCATCAGAATGGCAAGAAGTGTCGTGTTGAAACTCTCAAAAAATATCCTTATCAAGAGATCTATGCAAAAAGTCTTTCCTGAAAAAACACGTTTTTATGTCCCAATCTGTTGTTTGTATTTAAGCAAGGCCGAGAAAAATCATTTTCTACATCCGATTTTATGAAATGGATCGCTAAAAATCGTTATACAATGGAGGAAACCATGCTAAACTTAAGTGTGTTCAGCCACAACCATCACCCTTCTGGGGTGAAAAAGTTGACAAAAATCATCAGACGTGGAATTTCGGTATAATTAAATGGTTGAACTGAAACTCCATTAATTAATATGCTCTGTTTATATAATAATACTTCCTATGCCTACCAATAGATCTCATAGCCAATACACACGGACAGGGGCCAGACGGGCTGGTGATGCCTATCAAGATATCGTCGCTTTAGAGCTAATAATCGATTGGATAGAGCATAATGACCGATATCAATGGATAAAACTAGAAGCTGACGAGATGGGTTTTCTCGATGATGTCATTGCGCTTAGGCAGGACGGCAGAATCCAAGTTTTGCAGGTGAAATATTCAACCAATCCTGATATGCAAGATGACCCTTGGACCTGGGAAAAACTCCTTGAGCGGTCAAAAACAAAAAACGGAAACCAGAATTTATCTCTGTTGCAAAAATGGGCATCATCTTTAAGAGAAATAAAAAGCCAATGGCCAATCTTTGAAGCAAGCGTTTATAGTAACCGGAAGGCCGCAACCGAGCTCGAAGTAGCTCTTGAAAATGGATACATAATTTTTGATCAAGTTCATGAACCTGATATTCAGCAAGAAATTGTAAAACAGTTGGGGGGAGAGGATGCCTCAAAAGAGTTTTTTAAAAATTTCCAGTTTCGTTTAAATCAACCTGGTTTATCTGAAATTGAAGAAGGACTCCGAAGAAGATTCGGTGGGTTAGGCGGGACAGAAACTGGTTGGCTTAATCTAAAAAATGAACTTCGCGAATGGGTGATTAATCGTAATGAACCGCCACCGGGGGGACTAATTATTTTATCTGAAATAAAAAAAGCTTCTCTCTGGTATACCCTACAATCTCTCCCCCAACGGTTTGAAATACCTTCTGACTATGTCCTTCCATCGGAGGATTTTCACCAAGATTTACTTACCACCTTGGAAAAACATTCCAAGAAATGCTTGGTAATTACAGCTAGCCCTGGTGTAGGGAAAAGCACTTATGTAAGTTATCTTTATGACCATCTTTGTGAAGTAGATATTCCAGTAATTCGTCATCATTATTATTTGTCCATGGAGGATCGTAACCGGGTTTATCGCCTGGATCATGTGCGCGCCGCCGAATCTTTGATGCATGATTTGGAATTAAATTATGCCGAATCGCTTCAAGGATTAGATTCCAGAAATCCAAACCATAAGGATCTTTCTAACTGGTTAGAAAGATCTGGCAGTTATTATGAAGACCGGGGTAAATGTCTTATTGTTATTGTAGATGGATTAGATCACGTCTGGCGAGAACAAAAATCCATAAAAGAATTAGAGGATTTTCTAAATATCCTTCTTCCTCCCGTGAAGGGCGTTATTGTTTTACTGGCCACCCAACCTGTAGAAGACAACAAATTGCCAAGAAGCTTAATAAGGTTTGCTCCTAAAAGGTGAGTGGCTGCATCTACCCCTCTTGGACAGGGCATCTGTGAAGGTTTGGCTCGGGAAACATGCAAGGGAAATTTCTAACCCTGGTGAAGAAGAAATACAGGATTGGATGTTAGATAGGCTATCGGATGCGCTTTACAAAAAGAGCAAAGGTCATCCGCTCCATATTCGATATTCGTTGAAATCCCTAATCGAACGGAACAAACAGGTCACTGAAGATAATATTTTGGAACTTCCAGAATGTGCTCACGAAGATATCACAAAGTATTATGACGAATTATGGGCCTCATTGGATGAAGAATCACGTGAAATTCTTCATTTGATCTCAGCCTGTCCTTTTCCATGGCCGAGGGAAGGAATATTTGATGCCGTAGATCCCTCTGCCCAAAACAGGAGCCAAGTAAGAAAAAGTTTATGCGAGGTTGAGCACCTGTTAATTAATAGTGATATGGGATTACGTCCTTTTCATACCAGTCTTTACACATTCATTGAAGCCACATCTGACCATAATGATTACATAATCATTGAGAAGAAAAGAGCATTAAACTGGCTCAAGATTAAAGCGCCTTTGTACTGGCGATGGGCATACGAATGGATTTTAGAAGCAGAATTAGGGAATAAAACGCCCTTAGTAAATGGACCTAACAGAAATTGGGCGATTGATGCTGTTTCCCAGCGTTATGCCAAAGAAGATATTGAATTAATAATCTCGAAAAGCAAACAAATAGCTCTGGCTATGGAAGATTTACCGAGAGCGGTTGAGCTTGGATTGCTACAGGAATATTGCAATACTGTATACGATTTTGAGGAATATGTCCTTGAGATTCTTATAGCCCCCCAATTAATTCTAGAAGAGGATAATTATTTAAGGGCCAGATTACGGAGCAATTTAGAACAGCTAGATGGAAAAATTTTGGCCGGTCTCGCATCCAATGAGTACAGATACTCAAATGACTTAGAAATAAAACGAATTTTTAAAACACTTATCCATAAGCACCGTCATCCCCAGGAAAATGGACGGCATACGACTTGGCAAGAAGATATTCGGCCGATACTAGAGACAACGGCATTATTAGATAACTCACAATCAGAAAAGACAATACAGTGGGCTATTCGAAATCGGGATAAAGGTTACTCTGAAGAGATGCTTTATTTTATATATATCTCGTTTAAGGGCCCTAAAGAAGAGTGAGCATTTACGATCCGTATTAACCACATGGGGAAAATGTCTTGAAAAAGGTGATGAGAATACTTTATCAAACCGTGAGTGCGATGTCATCATCCAGGATGCTGTTTTATTAGCCTTGAAGAGGGACTCGACATCGATCAAGAGCTTAATAATACAAATTCAGAAAATCCGATATTGGTCATTTACTCAAAACTGCGAAACACGAATTCTCTAAACGTGACCAATTTCAAGATGCCATCAATAGACCTGCTTATGGTTAAACAATACGATTATTCTTTGTGGGACTCAAAGATAAGGGACTTCTACCGATATTTTTTTCTTTGTTTATTGGCGAATTGTCTGTCAGGAAGAACACATGAGAATTCCAGGTGGCTCAAAGATGTTGGACATTCAACATGGAACCATCAATTTCTACATCGGCTCGATAAGCTTGCAAAAGATGCTTCTGCTTGTCTTTTAGCCAAGATACCGATTACACCAGGTTGGGTATATGACAAACTAGATGATTTTCCTAGAATAAGATGGCCAGAAAACCAAGACGAGAAAGAATATAGCGAAGGATCTGTCGCTTCCATTCAGATGATCTCGTTTGACCTCTATATTTTTTCTTTATCGTTTGACAAAAAGCTTAAGATCGACTCAAGTGACGTAAAAATAATATATAAGTCAAGTTATTGTTACCCCATAAAATGGATCGAAACCTATTTGGATCATGCGCGAAATTGGCTTAACATTGATGCAGTTCAATGGATAATTGATAATCAAATTCAACGTTTAGAATCGGAAATTGAGGAGTTTCCAACAAAAGCCGAGGAATATGGATTCCTGGCACACCTTGCAGCAACGCATGAGTTACGAGAAAAAGCTCGAGGTTTTATCCATAAAGCATCTGAATATCTCGTCGCCCATTATCACCATAAAGATATGTTAATTGGCGAAACAATGGATGTTATTCATCTTTGTTATCCATTGTATAAACCTGGCGAAACCCCGAATTCATATTCCTATCTTCTCCAATTAGCTCCAGCGATAGCCAAAATTGACCTGTTTACAGATAGTGATGAAACAGGGCATTACCCTAGATCGCTCGCCACAGTATTGGCGGACATAAATCCATCGAAACTTCCCAAATATTATCTATGGCTGAGTGAAATCGAGGAGCCATATGATGCCCTCCACGCCTTGAATGTTCTTGTAAGAACAATGGATCTTTCAGATCCGATTGCCAAAGCAATAGCCCAAACTGCTATTGATGAGGAAAGCCTTGGTATTCTTAACGAAAGAGCAGTCTGAAGGTGATAATTTTGCCAAAGAAATAATCGATTTATAAATAAAGTAATTGGAAAAATAGCTGGCGACCCAGGCCATGATCCTTATCAGTCAACCCAATCAAGAAGAAATCAATCTGAAAATATCCATAAGGATGAGGCGCTGCCTCCCTTTAGTGACTTTCCACCTGACCAGGCAATCGAATTCTTCACGATGATAAATAATAAAAGGATCATTTACCGGGAAGAAAAAGTAAAAGAATGGATCAATTATTGGATTTCTAACGGCAAGAAAGTCGAAGTGTATAAGGGATTAGAAAAAGTCATTGAAAGTGGTTTTTATTTCCGGAATACTGATGAAGTATTTGATTTGTGTCTCTCTCTGTTCGGAAAAGATCAGGCATATCCTTGGTTAATTCAAGCTCAAAACAATGATAGCGGTTGGTATAGGTATTATACGAAGGAAGAGAATGCAAGAAAGCGTTGGGAGATAATCAAGGAATATTACCCAGAAAAATGGTTCGATTTTATTCAAAAAACATTTTCAACAGGCAGCCATACTTTCTATCGGCTTATTTCTTATTTGCTCTACTTTGATCAAGAAGAAATGGCGAAAGCAGTTCTCGATAGAATTGTCTCTTGCGTTTTGGAATATATCTCACCTGGCAATTTTCCAAATCCTGGATGGATAAATGATGAGCAGCAAAACGATTGATCAAAGTTTGCTTCATCCCATATTATTTTCACGGTTAACTTGGCCTTCGCTTTTAGTTCAGGAGAGAGCGGCAAATTCAATCGGTTCACTAATTCTTGATAAGGAAAATGGTTCTGGCATTAAAGAGTTGTTGTTGAAATGGATGTCGTCGCAATTGTTAGAAAGTGTGGCTGCGAAAGCAATTCTTGTGTTATTGCGATCTAAAATACTAAATCCAACTATCAGAACGCCCTCAATAAGTGAACTTCTTACGATCTATCCAAAGCGATCTTTACTTTCATGGTTGTTATTTTCTGCTTACGACTTCAAGTTATGACGAACCGATCGGTGCCTCATTAATTCATTCTGGATCTGTTCCAGACAATTATCCGAGTAATCCATTTTTTAGTAAATTTGTTACAGGCTTTCTCCCTCCCATATATGATTACTGGGCAAAACACATTGAAAAAAAAGAAGGGTTCTCATTCTATAAGCATTGGGAATATGAATGGATCATCCTTATCAATCAGTTAGGGATAACACCATCGGTTATACCGATGGATCATTTTTGGGGTGCAAAAACAAACGGTTTGAGATACTCTGCAATTGATACAGAAATGAGTGAGGTATATCGCTCTGCATTCTTGCGAGCGCTTGCTTATTTTTTGGAACAGGGATTTATCTCAGAAGATAATGCGCTTTTCTTAGCTGCCGAAACCTGTCCAATCGATTTAGAACTATGGAAAATTACTCCCGAAAAAAGACCCGACTGGTGGCCAATAGAAAGTATGGTTCAGCGGCAGACAGACTCGGCTATTGGAGCAATCTGGGATCAAGTTGAAAAAATGTGGTCAGCACAATCTGAGTTTTTGTCCACCTCGGATGGAGATAAATGGCTACTTAGCGAAGCTACTGGATTTATTCAACAAGGCGAAACTGTTTATGATCTCGAAGATTTATGGAGCATTTCAAAAATGTCATGGGCCGGTAGTGCCTGATCTAGAAGAAATAATTAGCTACTTCAAAGGAGAGGTGAATAGAGAGGGGTACAATGAAGTTCTTACGAAATGCCCTTCTTTATTAAGGTTTGCGGGAACGATTGAGCCCGAAAATATAAATGAATTGGTAAGAAGCTTTGATGATTGGACTCTATTGCCTGTTTCTGGCCGGGTTCATACTATAACAACACCACGTTGGCAAGCCTGGCGAATGTATAGAAATATTTGGCTGCCAGCCCCTTGTCTCGGTGATCCTCAAGTTTCATTTTCTGCTGAAAAGAACTCATTAATAATTCGCGATCACAACCGGATTATTGGCAAATGGAATGACTGGACAGATGGGCTGAGTGAGAAGTATTTTGATAAAGTCCCACCAAGAACTGGCCAATATTTGCTAATGTCAAAAGACATCATTGAAGAATTTGCCCACCGAACCAATTCCACATTTTGTTGGTTATGTCGGCTCAATATATACTACAAAGAAAATTCATACGATGATTATAAACTGATGACAGATCATCGGTCGTTCGGACAGTCTAAACGTATAAAACATAAAGCAAGATAATAGTTCGTTAAAATGTACTTCATCTTGTAAATGCGTGTATCTGAAGCTTGTCCAGTCTCTGTATCCTTTTTTTACAAGTGCTTCCGATACCTATTATTAAATACTTTCTTCTGTTCTCATGGGCCTACGATGTTACCTAAATTTCCCCCTTGGATGTCAAACAGAAATTGATAAAATATAATTAAATAAGACATATAAAATTATCGTTGGCCGGACACATACCTGCTGGATTCGCAGTGTGCGTGTCCGGCTATTTTTTGTATCAAGTTTTCCCTTTGAGAAAAGGCGAAGGAGCTTACAACTGGTCACCAATTTTTCCATGCTTGTCTTACTTTTTATTTGCATGTTTTACGATCTAAAAGATCGTGAAATTCCCGCGCCTTTAACCCTGGGCTGTCTGGTTGAGTGCAGGGGAATACTGGGATTGTTTCATGGGATTTGGTCTCCGGTTTTGTTGACCATCGTGCTAACTCTTGTTGCTGGCTTGATCCTAGAGAAAAACGCCTGGTATTTGTCTTAAATCTTCTGCGTTTGCTTCTATCTTCCAACCAGATACAGCAATACTCTGTGCGGTGATCCTCAGCGTTTGGATGTTATGGGAATTCAGTATCCTGGGTGCCACGGATGTGAAGCTGCTGATTGCCATCACAATCATTATTCGAAAGCCCATTGATTCTGATCCCAATTGCGGTGGGGGGGAATCCAGGGCGTGATTGCCAGCTTGCGAAAACAAAGGGAAATCCCTTTTGTGGTTTCTATTTTCTGCGGACATTGTTTTTTGTTTTGTACCCACCTTATCTGACAAAGAGAGGAGGTGATTGGCTTTGCGTTTTCTTAAAGATAACCGTGGAATCAATTCGACCGAGGTCGCCTTAATCATTGCTGTGGTCGTCCTGGTAGCGTATGGCGCTTACCGGTTGCTGGGGCAGATCTCGCTGCCATTGTGAATGATATTGCCGGAAAAATCTAGCATCTTTTTGAGTTCTGCCGGATTGGATCCATTTCCAAAAGATGATTCAAATCGGCAGAACCCATTCTACAGGGGGTGGGATGAAATTTTTGAAAGATAAACGAGGGATGGAACTTTGGAGGCTGCCATCACGACCCCGATTGCCATTTTGGTTATGCTGGCGATTGTCAACCTGGGAATGGTTGTTTATGCACAACAGGCTGTGCAGGCTGCTGCCAGGCATGGGGCACGCATGGGCAGTGTTGCCCAGCAATGTCCGGGGCCTGTTGACGCCATCAGTGGGGCTAAGTCTGCCATTTCACAGGCAGGCATCCTGGAAAATACTTTGTAAGCGTTTTCGTTCCGGGTGGCAGCGCTGGAAGTATTCTGAAAATCCAAGTAAGCGGAAGTGTCCCAAATTATCTTGCTCCGTTAACCAGCCTGTTCCTGGTTTACCGGGGCAAACGTTCAACGTCCGTGCCGATTCCACCTTCCGGCAGGAGGGTTGGTAATGGGCAATTTGCGGATCAAATTGCTATGGAGAGACCAGCGGGGCTATTCCATGACTTTCTGGGCAGTGTTCATCGGACTGGTAATGATCCCTGCATTAGCATTTTCTATTGAGCTTGGCAGATATTTTTTATGCCATCTCTGAGGTACAGAAAGCAGCAGATGCAGCCGCTGTTGCCGCTGCTGCTGAGATCAATCCAACCATTTTTCAGGATACCGGCAGTCTG
>CAWFDA010000039.1:0-5308 GCA_963814475.1 uncultured Bacteroidota bacterium
GATATTAGAAATTATTCCAAAAGGCATCCCTACGGGAGATGTTAGAAATTTGATTTGATGCACTGGACAGGGAATAGCTCCGTAGGAGCGGAGTTATTGGGTGCAAGGTTTAAGATTTAATGTTGAATATGAATGGTGAATTATCCAATTTCCATTTTCCAATTTCAATTTTCCCCTTATTTGGTTCAAAGTTCAGCGTTTCGAACAGAATGAAATAAAAAATGTATTTTTGCTTTGACAACAGAAATATTAAGAATGAATAAGATAGTTACAGATAAATTGAATGAGCTTAAACAACTCTGTAAATATTATGACGTACGGTCTATGTATGCTTTCGGATCGGTATGTACTGATAAATTTACTGAACACAGTGATATTGATTTCTTAATTTCGTTCAACAATTTATCCATTGATCAATACGCTGACAATTATTTCGATTTGCATTATAAATTGCAAGACCTGTTTGCACGGCAAATTGATTTGGTTACTGAAAGTTCGTTGTCAAATCCCTATTTAATTAAAGGTATCGAACAAACTAAGCAATTAATTTATGCAGCTTGAAATTCAAAAATACCTCTACGACATCCGAAATTCTATTGATTCGGTAAATGAATTTTTAGGCGATAAAAGAGAGTTTACGATTTATAAATCAAATAAACTATTACGGCGCGGCATTGAGCGGGAGTTAGAAATTATTGGAGAAGCTGCAAGCCGGATATTAAAAATTGATGCAAATTTCCCTATTCCCAATGCACGAAAGATTATTGACTTGAGAAATTGGGTAATTCATGGATATGATAAAATAGATGATGCAATTATCTGGAGCGTTATAACCCGTCATTTGCCAATCCTTAAAGAGCAGGTTGATAAAATAATACTGAAGGTTTAAGGTTAAAAGTTTAATGTTAAATGTTGTGTGTTTAATGTTAAATATTCTGCTTTCCATTTCCACCAGAAACATTATATTTGCATTTAGCAGCATCATTATGAAGATTCAACTTAAATCCATTGTATTGATTTTTTTATTCAGCACGTTATTTATATCATGTGATAAACCTAAGAAATATATCATTGAAACAGATTATACCCAATTATTGCCAGATACAATAAACGGAGAGACTCAAGAAGAATCAAATAAGAAAATTAAAAAATTTGGAGAAGAATTAATATCTAATACTATTAACAGAACCATTCCTGATATTGAAATATTTAGCGATGAAGGAGTAAAATTGAACCTTAGAAATATCCTTCATAAAGAAACAATAATTATCTCGAGTGACACCCATTGTGGATGGGGATTAGAATGCTTGACAAATGATTTCCCGAAAGCTGTTAATCAACTTCAAAGTGACCTTCAAAATATTGATATAATCTGTTTGTTAAAAAGAGAAAATTCAGATATCGAAAATTCTGATGCTTTCAATCAGAATGTGAATGATTTGAAAAAACTTTATAAGAAGGTTTATATAATAGAAGAGAATGAAGCAAGAAAGATTAATTTATTCCCAAATCCAACCAGATTATATGTAAATAATTACAAGATTGTAAAACACATTGAATTTGGAACTTCTTTAGTCGAGAACAGATTACTTAATGAAATTAAAGAAAATACTGGCATACCGTTAATCCAATAACTAAACCTCCAATTTCCACTTTCCACTTTCAATTTTTCATCAAATACCCCTTTCCTCTTTAAATCTCTGAAAAACACCTCATTCGATGTGCGTCGGGGGCAGCAAATAACACCTGACCAATCATTAGCTCCGTAGAAGCGGAATGATTGGGTTCATAATTTTGAATCCCGGTTTTCTCAATTTCACTCAAAATTCTTTTGTATTAAATTATCTCTTATATTTGCTGGGTAAAATTCCTCAAAACTTGAAAAAGAAAATGGAATCAGCCAACTGCATTAATCCACCTTAGAATTTTTTAAACACCCGGAGCTCGGCGCCGAAACCAACACCTTCCTCATGGTTTACAACGACGACGAAACCAAAGACGGAAGCTGGGAAGTAACGGTGGGGAACCCGGAGTGAGGGGGATAAATGAAATAGCGGATGCTTTAAATAAGGGAAAGTTGAAAACTTAAAAAGTAGTTAACTAAATGAATTAACGGGAATAGTTATCGCATGATAAATTTGTTGATGGTGTAGGTAACAAATTAGAAAAACTTGAATTAGGTGATTATTTTATCATTTGGTTATCTCCGGTTTTTTGCATTTATAGTTGCTTTAATTGGAAAAGTTATATGGTTTTTATAAGACCAAAATGGAAAATTATTAAATTAAAAATACAAACTTGATTTAGGAGGGGAAATTGATTAATCAATCGAAAATTTAATATTGTGTAAAGGAAAGATTCAAAGAAAGCACCTAAAATTTAAATATTAGAATCTTGCAAAAGTCTATTTTCCTTCAAGAAAAATGTATAAATTTTTTAAATGAATTAATTAAATTTAAAGAATCATGGTTCAATAATATCAAGGAATTTGGAAGATGGAAACAAATGGATAAAGAGCATTCTTTTGTTAGAATGAAATTAGAAATTTAAAAACCTGATAGAAAAATAGTTATAAGAAGTCGACAATGAAATAAGTTTAGGGTCAGACATTAAGGAAATTTATTACTTTAATAATTATAATTCTTACTTAGACAATTGATTTTGTGGAAAAGTTGGAATATTGTCAGATTTGATAATGATTAAAGAACCAAGTAAAATAATTCTTTTGTAGCGGAACTAAACCGTTTAGAGTATATAGCTGAAGTTATGATAAATAGTTTGGCGTATTCAGAGTACGTGCTACCGTAAGTTTGTAACTTTTGGCAGGTATAATAAATGACATGAATTAAAATGAATGTTATGAAAAAAATGATCTTGTGGACAGTATCAGTCATTGCAACCGTAATGATATTCAGCAGTTGCAAGATATGCACAGAGTGCACCGAATCGCACACGGGCGTATCAAGCGAATATTGTGGAACCAACTCCCAGGTAAATAAATTTGAAGATGAGCTAAAGGACCAGGGAGGAGCGCTCGGGCAGGACTGGAATTGCGAGCGAAAATAAATAGAAAAGGGTTTCCAACCTTTTTAAGGTTGGAAACCCTTAATGACTTTGATAGTTAAAAAACTGGAAGGTATGTTAGAATATTTAGATTGTGAATTTATTAAATAGAAAATAGGAAGTTAATATGGTTATCATTTAAAAAAATTAAAAAAATGAAAGCAAAGTTATCAATCATTATTACGGTGTTATGTGTATTGGGCATCACTACTATCTATTCACAAGGATTTCAACCACCGGCCAATGGAAAATCAGTTGTTTATTTCGTAAGTTTAAAAAAGAAATCAATGGAATTCGAGTATTTCCATCAGGACAAGTACATTGGTGTATTTGGAAAGTACAACTACATGAGATACGAGGTAGAAACCGGCACTCAACTTTTGTGGGCATCGTCCGAAAGCAAAGAATTCCTTACAATGGATGTTCCTGAAGGTGGAACATACATTGTTAAAGTTACTACAGTAATGGGCTTCTGGCGCAACAATCCAAAATTCTCAGTAATAACTGCAGACAGTGAGGAATTTGCTCTGGCTAAAGCTTTAATAAATGGACAATCACCGGTTATTACACCTGAATCAAAAATTAAGGAAATGAACAGCAAACTAACTGAGTTTACCGCAAATATTCTAAATCTATATGAAACTGAGTGGAAGTTAAAGTATCCTTATACAACACTTACAACAGACATGGCAATACCCTCTGAGGCGATAAAATAGCGGACAGTTGCTCTATTTGAGTTTTAAAGTAAAACCTATAATAAATTAAAAACGAATCTTATGAAAAAAATGATCTTGTGGACTTTATTAGTCATTGCAACCCTAATTATATTCAGCAGTTGCAGGGTATGCACCGAATGCACCGAATCGCACAGCGGCGTATCAAGTGAATATTGCGGAACCAACTCCCAGGTAAATAAATTTGAAGATGAGCTAAAGGACCAGGGAGGAGCGCTCGGGCAGGACTGGAATTGCGAGCGAAAATAATTTGGGAAAGGGTTTCCAACCTTACAAAGGTTGGAAACCCTTTCATGATAATGAATAAATGACAAAGCATTTAATTGTTATTTTATCAATGCTTGCCTTTTGCAGCGAGGCATCAGCACAAAGCCATTACCAGGTTCATGCGGGTACGGCGTTTCCTGTGGGTGATTTCTTTTTCGAAAGTCATGAGGATGTTGCTGTTGGCGTGGCTGCCGGAGTGCAGTATTTATATAGTATCAATCAAACAGGCATTAGTCTGTTGTACAGTTTCGGATTTTTCTATAATCCACTTAAAAAGGAATACCGGAACGAAATCACCGAAGATATTAATGCCAGCAATCCTGAAAATGTAAACATTAACTTCTATAAGTATTACAACATACCAGTACTTGCTGGAATAAACTATACTTTAAATGCGACTGATCCCCTTGCAATTTTCGCTGAGGCGGGTTTTGGAATTGATTTCCTTGAAATGAACGACATGACAGTGGAAACGGATCAAACGAGCAGCAAATATGAACTCATTACATTCACCGCCCCATGTTTTAAAGTTGGGATCGGATTTATCTTACATCAAAAATACAGTTTAGCATGTGACTTCTATGCACTTGGCAAACATAAAATCAAAGGCAGTACAGTAATTGACGGACAAATAGCGGTATTTGAAGAAACGGGTTTCGTTGGCAGGATTTTGTCACTTACCCTGGGTTATAAATTCTGATGGTAAAAGTTTGAGAACCTTTACAGATAATAAAATCACCTTCCTTCATCTTGCATGAGGGAAGGTGATTTTTTATGATAAAAGCCGTCTATCGCTGGGTTTATTTTCCCTTTGCAAAAGTGTAATATACACCAACATTAAACGCTGTTCCGCTGCCTACTGTGTTGATTCCAAAATCAAGATTTGTATCCGTGCTTGTTTTATCGCCTTCGCTATTTTTATAAACGATGGTGTTAAATCCAGTCAGTCCATATTGCCCCATCACTGTAAACCTTGGTGAAAGGGCATAGGCAATCCCGATTCCCAGGCGGGCACCAAAACCATTGTGAGTTTCTTTTATTTCGACCTCGGAGCCTGTGCTATAATCGTAATCTTTGTCAATCCCATTAATGTAATGGAAATAGACACCGGCAAAAGCACTGAAGTTATCGGTAAACTTGTAAAAATTCCTGACATAAACCGATGGGTTAATAGAAATGGATGAGAAATCCTTGTTATCGCCTACTTTTCGGGCATAACCACTCAGTCCTCCCACAAAACCAAT
>CAWFDA010000040.1:0-17257 GCA_963814475.1 uncultured Bacteroidota bacterium
CGATGCCTCTAATGATGCTTTTATCCGCTCATACGCTGAAGAGAATAACTTCGACTATACCAAGCTTTCCAAAATTGACAGCCGCTTCGACCTGGATTGCGATTCCTCAAAGCCCCTGGAGATATGCCCGGATTGGGGTGCTAAAATTTGCTTGTTTTCTGTAGGACAGGAACGTTTCTACAATTTTGCCACAAAGAAAAATGAGCATGTGGACTGCATTATTAATGAATTCTTTGTGAAGCCGGAAGAAGTGAATGATACCATGATCAACGAGCTGGTGGATCAGTTCTGCGAGTATTACCAGCATCACAATTGTAAAGAGATCGTTTATTTTGTGGATCGGTACGGGAATAACCGGCAGCCGAATATCAAGAATTCAAAGCCGTATAATGAGCAGGCAATAGATCGGTTCGTGAAGAATAAATGGCGGGTAACTACGAAAGTTCATAAAGGCCAGGAGCCGCCTCAGCATGAGAAATATTTGCTTTGGTCCAATATTATGCAGGGCAACAATCCCCGATACCCGAATGTGATCATTAACGGGAAGAATTGTAAGTTTACCCTTATCTCCATGAATAATACCAAGGTAGTGGATAAGCAGGGGAAATTCGAAAAGGATAAAAGCTCCGAACGTAAAAACTCTGTTATGCCGGAGGAAGCAACCCATTTTGGCGATGCCGTCGACAAACGTATCTGGACGAAATATGGAGGTCTGCTTTTGAAATCTTCAACGTTTGTAAGTCCAAGGATATAAATAAAAAGTTGAGGGACAATGGTCACTGAGCCTGTAGAAGTGTCGAAGCATGGCGTTCCCCTGCGGGTCAGGCTTTCCGCTGTATCTTTCACCCCTTCACACATGCCTTTCTTGTGAAAGGATGCCGCTGCAATCCCTAACGCAATTCAACTTAGACGTCATGTGGTAAATCCGTAATTGTTGCTGGCAACAAAATCAGGATTGGTTCACAAAGGCAACTATTTGTGGTGGTCTATTTTTCCCTGTCATGCTGAAGTCGAAGCACTGGGTATGCTTGGGGGATGCCTGACTTTACTTAGGTACAATAAAAAAGGTTCAACTTTAATCAGATGTGAATCTTTTCTGTTAATAATTTTTGCTGAACTTATAAATAGATATTTATAAAAAGCAGCCATGTTCCCTTGTTAAATTATTCAATAGTAAACAATATTTTTAAAAATTATCAATTTAATATAAAGAACTAATACTAAAGTTAGCATTAGGTTTAACATCATTCTTTTTGTTTACAATAGTAAATGGGGCTTCATTACTTTGAACTTTCTTGATTAAATCCATAAGCTGAATCCGACTAAGTTCATACATCAATCCACGTGCACCATCAAAAAAACAATTTAGGGCACCCAAGGATTGGCCAAATTTCATTGCGACTAATATATCTTTTTCTGTGCAAGAGTCGAATCTGTTTATTCCCTTACTTGCAATCTTCGAAATAATCCCAGCAGAGAACCAATCACCCGATCCGGCTGAATCAACAACAGAAGATATTTTATAACTGGAAATTGTATTCCATTCAACTGAATCTAGGTTATGACTAAATCTATAACGTAATCCATCCCGTCCTAAAGTCTCTATTTCCAAACTAACTCGCTGTTTAGGATATGAAGAAGCATAATTTCTAATTCTTTCATTAGAAAACTTTATTATATGAGCTAAATCTAAACATTCTTCAAATTGCTTACTATTATTAAGTGAAGATGGTTCAAAATAAATAAGGGAACCCTTGTTTTTAAAATATTTAGCTAGTTCAATAGCAGCTCTGTTAACTCTATCAAAATAATAAACAGAAGGAATGGGTGCATTTTCTATAATTAAGTATATGTCTTTTGCTAATACAGGTTTATATGGTGGTAGCCAAGTACCATTGTCTCGGATTTCTAAATTCAAACCTATGTGATGAATTTCCGTCCTTATCTATTCTGATTCTTTGGATAATAATTGGGGTACTACCATCATTTGTCTGACTAATTAATGATGTATTAATATTCCATCTACCTAAATCATTTAATATTTCTAATGAAGCTTTATTATTTTTAAGTCTAGCAATTGGAAAAGTTTCCCAATTCAAAAATGAAAGTATTGCAAGCACATTACCACAAGAACCTCCAGCATAAAGTTTTAGATGAGTATCGGGTTTGTTATTCATTACAATATCTAGGGCCACTAGGCCAGTACCAATACAAATTGACCTCTTTTCACTTTTCTTTATCATTCTATCAATTATTGTAAGGCTCTCCAGTAAGCCAGAGCAAAAATAATTCAGTTTCCTCACTCAAAGAAACTAAATCTTCTATTTTCTGAATTTTATATCCATTTGTATCAACATTTAATATGCCAACTCCGATTTTGCTTTCATCGTCAAGACTGTTCAATTCATAAGCTGTTAAAAGAGCTCCTATTGATAGAAGTTTGCTCGAAAAAGTTGATATTGCAGCTTTACAGCCTTTAATTATACTTAATGTCTCATTATAATTTGTTATAGCTTTATGAAGATTTCTGTAAACTTCGAAAGGATTTTGCTCAGGAACATAAAGTAGATTTTGTGGCTCAATTCTTAGTTCATCAAATAATAATTGATGATATTCAATAATTAATGCATCAGAACGTCTTATATCCTTAGCAGGAAAGGGAAGTAATGGGCAAATCTCATGAGGATTGATTTTATTATGTGCCTTTTCAATTTGCCTTCGCTTATTCTCCCCCAAAATTGGAAACCAAATAATCGGATGTTCTGAAGTAAGTTCAAGCCCACCACCAAAACCATGGGTATATTTCAGATCATCATCTGGCTCATCTTCTGTAGTTATTTGATCTATTTTAGCATTTTCAGAAATAACTACGAATAAATTATGAATTTCATTTCCGCTTTTCTTATTCAAGTCAATTAAGGTGAGGACTTTTCCAATAAGAGAAAAGTATATTCCCCTTGGAAGTGCACTTACATCAACAACGATATCAGTATACTCTTGAATATTCTCATAATTAAAGATTAGTTCTGATGCTACTCTATCTCCAATTCGTCTTTTATTCCGCCCTTTCCCCTTCCATAAGTTTATTTTTTTATTAATTATTACAATTTTGTCTATCTTCTTTAAATTCAATAAATTAGCATCAACAAATTCTTTATATTGTATCGATGATGATCCAATCCCTTCTTCAAAATCAATCAGCATGCAAGTGATTTTCTCTGTTAATGGGTTATTCGTAATAGCTTCGATACCAATATTCATTCTTATATCAAAACCTTTACCCATGATAAACAGAAGATTGTGTCCTGTTTGTATGCACCTATCTCTCCAAAATGACTGAATATTTTCAAATCCTTTCATCAAAACATACGAATCCCATCTGAATTTTTTATCCATTATCCCTTTATCCATTTTAGAATTTCCTCTGTTTTTTTTGATTTCCACCCACCATAAGCGAGTGGAAGATTAAATTTCATACAAAGCCATCTATTAAGATAAAATACCCTATGTTTCTGACCTTTTTGACCTTGAATAATATCCCTTGTTTCAAGTAAGTTAAAAGCAACACAAGTTGACAATACATTTACTAAAGGAGCATATCTTTCATCAGTTTCCCAGTCTACTTCCTCAAAAAGTGAAGTCATTTTAAGATTTGAAATGGCTATACCAGTAACACCCTGAACGATTGGTGCGTTGAGTTTATATGTTTCTCGTTTTGCAAATAATGAAAACTGTTCTAGAAAATTAATAACTAATCGGCTATAAGGAATAAGCCTCGGTAACTCCTTCCACCTATTATCAACAATTAGTTTTATTTTTTTCTCTTGGGATTCGGGACTCAAACTTAGAGTTTTTCCAGCAAGATTATTAGAAAGCATTTCTTCAAATAGGTCAGAGGAAAATGATAAGAATTGCTCAATATTATTGTTAGAAAGTTTAACAAGATTTGAAAATCCGAAATAAAATGGCAAATTATGTTCCATCGAAATGAAGAATTTTGCAATTTCATCAATTGAATTATCTTTAATGGAATTAAATTCTTCTTTAGATAAGGTAAATCCTAAATCTAATTGTGGTTTTCCTAAGTTTCTATTGATCAATATCTCACAATCTTTAAGCAAAATTGCCTTTTTTAATGGGCTTCCGTTGAATGTAACTGAATAATTCACCCAATCCTCAAATTTCGGAAAGTGCATTGCTAACTTCAATAAATTCCCTTCATATTTTGGTATTGCTCTTAAAAGTGAATCATTAATTGTGTCTTCATCCCATTCATCTGCCAGATTTTCTTGAAAACTGTTCACATTCTCAGTAGAAAGTAATGCGCGTTTAATTGCTATGTTAATCAACGTTTTTTCAAACCTTGAAGGTTTTTCTTGCCAAAATCTTTCAATGTTTAGTTCTTCATAATCTCTATTTCGATTCGAACCAAGATTCTCCTTAGGTGATAAAGCTTCCTTTCTTTCAGAAAACCAAATATTTGCATTTGTTCTCTTTTCAATTGAAAATCTAATCATTAGTTCACGTTGTGTAGAAGATAACTTATGAAAATCATCTAGCATAAATAAAAATCTACTGCAAATAGGTTTGTTATTTAGAGTGAAGTACTTAGGATTTAATACTTCCAAGAAAAATAGTTCGTCATGGCCTTCAATTCCACTATTTTCAAAAGGCAAAAAGCTATCTAACAGAGTATAAATATCTTTTTCAAGTTGAAGTGCCCAGTTGTACAAATCTTTTCCACTACACGGTACAGTTATTTTTTTAAAATAATTGAACACGTCAATATATTTAAACTCAATTTGATCAAGGCCTTCTGGAAATGAGAGGTTTTTTAATGTAAGTATTCCTCTTAAAGTAGATAAAATTAATCGAGCATTAATAAGTGAAAAGAATATCCTCTTCTTTGTTCCTTCTGGTATATTTAAGTCTTCTAAAACCTCATAATTACGAGTACATGTATGAAGTATTCCTAACAATTCAACTCCACTCTCAGAAAAAACTTCTATTTTTTTTAAAACATTATAAAGGTCGCTATATTCTTGAGATCGCCTAGAGTTTAATGCTAGTAATGATTGAGGTTCAAATATTCTAAGTAAAGAAGTTTTTCCCGCACCGGGAGAACTGTGAATAAAAAGAATATTCCCCCAAAGCTTGCTTTCATTATATTTTAAAGTCAAACTTTCAATAACGTGTGGACAATATAAACGCAGAAAATTAGCTTCTGATTCTATTTTCTCAGAGGCCCTCATTCTAAATGGATTCCGTAACTTTTGACTCATTATTTATGTCTGGTAATTCTTGGAAATAGTCCTTGATATTTCTTGTCTTCAGGTAACCATAATATTGGCAATGAGTTGTTCGGTGTATTATGATTTAAAACTAAAGGCAAAGCACATTCATTAAATCCTAAAAATGGATTTTCATGTTTCCCTTTCTTATAATGTTTATTTATAACTGTGGGATCAAAATATTTTTCTGCTAATTTTATGAATTCATGATTTAATAAAACTTTCGTTTTCACGGCACTACTAATAAGTTGAATAGTGCTGACTTTTATTTCATTAGATATATTATAGCTTAATTTCCATTTATCAATCTCAGATTGAATCGTTTGTATTGCCTCCTCTGTTGCAAGATAAAATATTATATGTATATCTAAATCATTCTTATCAGTTAAAGAATCCCATTCTTCCCTCTCTTTTGAAGCAATCAATTCTTCATCTGTACTAAATACTTTCATAAGGAATTTAAATATCTTTCCTTTGTTTTCTTCAGATCTAAAATAGCTCTTACCTGATGCTGTAAAATCATCTAACAAGAAAACAGTCTTGAATTTGCATTTGGTTTTTACTGCCAACTCAAGTTCATCCAACATATCCATTATCTTCTCAGTTGAAATCTGGTGGGTTGTAGCAACCTGTTCATTGTCTAACCCACTATTTCTTCTTAGTTGATCAATACGTGAACCATCACTAAGACCTATGAATAAGCTCTTCCTTAAATTTAACTTATACTCATCACTATTAATAATTTTATGAACAAGATTTGCGCTTACACCTATATCTAAAGCAGTTTTACTAATTAAGATTGGATTTATTACCTCATTAAAAGTGATACTAACTAAATATGACATCTGTTCATTTGAAATGAAAATAAGCTCTTCCTTTATAAAATCATAAGCTACTTTTCTTTCACTTAATTTCTCAAATTGGTTTAACCATCGGACTAAACTCTCAATAAATCTTATTCCTGTTGAAAATTGTTGATAGTCATTATATTTAAAGTTAGCAAGAGCCTGAAGCAATGGCCGTTCATTAGTAATTTCATCTGGTGTCCACGCTAATATCTTAACTAGCAGCCTTTCGGCAAGAAAATCTCTCATATTTTAACGAAATATAATATTCCCAGCTTTAAATGATATTTCTTTAAGGTAACCCAAAGTAGCATCTACATTTTTAACTCCATAAGATGATAGATTCCAACAAGTATCAGGATCAGCTGAAACAGTATCAACACTCAGTGAAAATTTAGTAGATAACAGCTCATAATCATTTCCCGGCCATTCGCCTAGATCTCCAATACAAAGACAGTTCGGACTTTTCTGTTCTTTAATTGCCCTTTGTGAACAAGCATCAACTATTCTCAATTTTGAAGCTTTTTCTTTAACAATAATGTCAATTGAATGAGTTGATTGCAAATATTGGCATTTCCCTTCAGGTAATTTCATTACTTCATTCTGCACATGTTGTTTTATATTGGACCAATGCTTTGGGTTTTCTGGAGTTAAAGTCAATTGGAATGGCCTTTCTTCAATTAAAAAATCAAAATATTCATTTTTAATTCCTTTTAACATGTTTAATACTAGTTCCAGTGAATAATCAAGAGGTAGATTTTTGTTCGGATGATGGTTATCATCTAGTTCACTTATATCTGAGCCATTATAATATCCAATAATAACATTATTCCAAAATCTCTTTGGTATCTTATTTTGCAAATCTGTTCTTACTGATTGACCTCGACCTGTCGCAATACCAATACTCACTCCACACTCCAAAATCTTAATTAATTCACTTGTTATTTCACTGGAGAGGCCTTTAAACCTTTCCGTTCCGGAACAAAGTGTACCATCATAATCAAATACAATTGACCCGAAAAGTGTAGTTTTTATTTTTTTTAGAAAATCCTCATATTTCAAATGCCAAAATTTTTGATCTTCAACAGATAATCCTTGAAGTGATTTTAAGTGCGTTTTCTTCAAAACGGCTCTTGTAGCTGCAGCGGAATTAAGATCAATAGATTCCTTGTAAAAAGTAGCATATTTTAGATGGTACAATTTGCTGCCAAATTCTGGAACGCCAGGTCTTCCAGGGTCAATATCTTGAAGTGCACCAAATAATTGCGTCAGATAAAACGATTTTGTTAGCAGCTCAATACTAGATTCTGCTGAATTGATTTTGCTTTCTATAATAAGTTTTGGAATAGTATTTGGTATCAGCTCTAATGATTTTTTCGCAATTTGTTTTTCTAGAGGAGTAACTAAAGCTAATATAGCGGAATTATTTTGCCTTTTTGCAAACCAATGATGACGTCCATGTCCAAAGTTTCTATAATCTGCTAATAAAATATTTCCTAGAGCAGCTTCAGTAAATTTAGATTCGATATCATATGCAACTGATTGTCCCCAGCCCCCATACAATATTGTTATAGAATGGGAAGCTGACAATTTTGAGACAAATTCTTTGATTTGAAGAAGAAAATCTTCATTGATATGATAGTTAATATTGTTTGCTGGTTTAATCCCGAAAGATTTAAACAACAAAGTATAGTATGCAACTAATGAGTTTGTTGCTAAAAATCCATCTTTTTTGGTGGGAATATCGAACTCAAGTGATTTACTAATTGAGTATTTATTTGAAGCGTGAACGAGCGGAGAATTTTTTTTCATACAAAACGTTAGGATCGCTTTGGGATCTTGCATGACAGCTACGTTAAACGAAAACAATATATCAGTATTCTTTCCACTAGCACTAATGAAAAGAATTTTTGAATTTTTTAAGGCTTCTTTAGAATAAAATAATTCAAGTGGAGTAATCGCCTTAGCAATAGATCCATTCTTTTGATATAAGCTTGCTGCATAATAACATGCACTAAGTGAGCCACCTGAACCAACAATAAAAAGTGGAGTGTTAGAATGAGTATTAAAAAACTCAGATAATAATTCAATAGGTTGATCGAATGCCCATTCAATTGTACTTGAAATGTTTTCTAGTTCTTTTTTAAACGGTTTTCCCATAAAGAGTATCTAACATTTGATTTCAATAATTAAGTTTCTTAAGCACCTTATTAATATAATATCCCATCATTTGATGGTTTTCCTACTCTTAGATTAACCAATTTAAAATGGGAATTTCTTTTGTTTGCTAATTTACTTATTTTAGGTCAATAGTCTTGAAAAAATAACAACAAAGGCTTCTTTAGTTAACTTTTCTAATAAATTATCACTAAGCACTTCAGAAAAGACCATTACTCATTTCCGTTAGCTTTATCTTCAGAATTCAATAAAAACCATATTTTAATGTCCAGACTAACTAATTTCTACTATTGTTATTTGTTCTATCATCTGCTTTTTAGTCTTTAAACTAAATCCATTGCATGCCGCCCTTTTTCTGATTAATTCATCCAGAAACATAAAAATTCAATCCTACTTTTTGGGCATTTCCTTATTGACTGGCAACACCTTTTTATTATAAGTTGGTTTTCCCTATCCTGTTTTTTAACAACCTATTTCATGGCTAATTTCATTTAATTATTTAGCAAATGTGCCATAGTAATCAGAAGTTCACTTTGCCACACAAGGATTTTCTCGGCATATCCTCATTACATTCCGGTATTCCAATTCCTCCTTGCTGTGCTTCTTTATACCATGGCGGAATACATTGCAAATAATTTAACTTAAAATTTTAAAGCCATGAAAACATTCGTTAAAAAGTACATCGGAAAAGGAAAAACTTCAAACTTCGGAATCGTAAAAGTGTCAATTCCAATCTCAGAAATTTTGAAATACAAATATGAAAAGGAAGGTGCTGAATATATCACCTTCGAAATTGCAGCCCTCAAAGAACCGGATAAATTTGAGCGCACACACACAGTATATGTTACCGTCTCAGAAGAAGTTGCTGAACCTGAAACAGCTCAGGAACCAACATCACCGGAAATTCCTGCAAAACCTTCAAAAAAGAGAAAAGCTTCAGCTAAAAAATAAATTCAACTTCAAAGCTAAGAGCCCTGGAAACAGGGCTTTTTCTTTGATCGGCTCTAAATAATCCCGACTATTCCGATTCAACAATCAGGGCAAGGGTAAAAAATACCAGCCGTTATAATCTGTTCCACTCTATTTGTATAGGACTTTCTGCATACACTGAAACACATTACAACGGCTCCCACAGCAGCACATGTCGCCATGGTAGAATGTCAACATAAGCTGCTAAAACCTACCGCTCCAGGTAAGGGCATGACACCACCCACTTACATAATGCTGCAAGCCATGTCGTTCAATCCTCCTTCTTCTCTCCATTCTGTTTCATTGCGTTACGTCTGCATTACAGTTCAGTAGGTTCGTGAATTTGTTTTGGTCTCGTCCCTCGTCCCAAACAAATCCACACGCCTAATACAGCTTTGCCTGGTAAAAGTCAAAGCAGTATTTACTTATTACCGGCTGGTAAAAGCCCTGTAATAAGCAACGGCTTCACCAGCTGACCTTCATTTCGCCTACACTTCATTTCACTACATTACGTTCAGTCAGTCGGATATTCACTCCATGCCTTTCGCATTCACACGGCAGCACATGCGCCTATTACAGCCTGCAGTCAGGTTTCGCCTGCCAACTCACATACGCATTGCAGCCTTCGTAAGCCTTTGCCTTTGCTTTCCTCTGCCACGGTGGTCAGGTAGGCACACGCCTAATGCAGCTTTGCCTGATAGGAGTCAAAGCAGCATTTACTTATTCCAGGCTGGTAAGAGCCGGGAAGAAGTAGCGGCTTCACCAGAGCCTCCTTCGTCGGCTCAGGTTCGTGCCCACCCGACCCCCTGCCAGCGCACTCCTATTGTTACAAGTCTTCCAAAAGTCAGCAATGCTTCCTGGCAACGGCCTTCAACCCGCATTCGGCTTACATAGTCTCATAAGCTGCCAAGGACTGCCCACTTCCCATAGCCACAGCGTATGGTATTCGTGTGCGCATCTCCTTCCAGTCGGTCATATGCGCCAGCCACCGGCGTATGGTATTTGTTTAGGTCAACACTTTGAGACTTCCTGATACTCGAAGCTGATTTAATAAGATGTTCTGCTTAGCACTCTACGCCTTAACTCATGATACTATTATATGTGTTCCGCTTTGCTTCACTCCTTACTTAAAGACTGAATGGTATACGGTTGGTGAGCCTGTCAAGCCAGGCATCAGCCCTTGCTTAGGACTTCCAAAACTATAATGTGTTCCGCTTCGCTGCACTCATTGCTTAGGACTGCCTTCGGCAGTCGGCCAGCTGGTCAGCTCAGCCAGTCGGCAGCGGTTGCCTTTTTAGTTCATTTGAACACATGTACACTCTCTGGCATATTTCCTGTTTTCTGCTCTTTTTTCTGCTTTTCCGGATAGGGCAGGCTCTGGATGCCATTACAGATATTTACATTTCGTTTGAATAAAACGAAATCTAAATACCTGAATGTTATTGATTTGAGAAATAATAAAAAATAAATGAGAATTGTTTACAATGGTAGAGTTGCAAACAAGCTAAAAGGAAAAACCAATAATAAAAACATGCAGAAAAATGCACATTTGCCTACTAAAAATACTTAAAATATTTTGCATTTTTAATGAAAATAATTAGCTAAATACTTGTTAGTTAAGTATTTAAATTGTAACTTTAACGAAGTTAATCAATAAAAACAGGCGGCAACTGAGAAATACGGCAGCGAAAAAAACAGGCGGCAACTGAAACAATGCGGCAATTTTCAAAAATGAACACAACATCAAAAAACCAAATCAAACTAAAGGATGGCAGAATTTTTTCAACCGGAGAAAATTTTAACGTAGTACCCTCAATTGATCGCCCGGATTATGGCGCTCTTTGCTTCCCTCTTTCAGGTGGTGAAGCCTTCAAAATTCCATATTCACGTTTGCCAAAATTATTTACTGATTTTCATGCAGTAACCGAGGAAGAACTGGAAGAAGCTGTAATGGATTGTTATTGCCCTTCAATCACCGGCGAGGACGTGGAACCGGACGGACATGATTCTCACGGCTTCCCCTCCTGGTTAATCGCTTTGGGAATATGCTAATTATTAACCAGGTCAACAAACAAAAACCTTTTAAAACTTCTCAAAATGCTAATAGTAAAAAACACAAAATTGCAATACCATACAGAATGCCCCGGAAGCATTTCAGATGGTTTAATTTTTACAGTTTCAAAAGTGGGTGCATACAGAACCAAACTGAAACCGGAACATGAAAACGAATTTAATCCATCTTTTGAAATTAATAACTCGGATTTGGAAATGGCAATAAATGCAGGCTACTATTCAATTATGAATTAAAAAACAAAAAACAGGCGGCAACTGTAATACGGCAGCTTTACAATGAAAACTTACAAAACAAATTGCCCGGAAATCGAATTGAAACTGAAACGGGGAGAAGTCAAAAAAATGCAAATCAAATCCTCAAAAGATGCTTATGATGCCTTCAAATTATTTTATGATGAGGACACCATCGAATTAACGGAATCCTTTATTGCTATTTTTCTGAACCGGGCAAATAATACACTCGGTTGGTTAAAAGTCAGCCAGGGCGGAATGACGGGAACCGTTGTAGATATCAGAATCATTTTAGGAACAGCCCTGAAAATTGCAGCCCAAAGTATTATTTTATCTCACAATCACCCATCCGGGAATTTACAACCTTCAGAGGCGGATATTACTCTCACAAAAAAAATCAAGGAAGCCGGTGTATTTATGGATATTTCAATATTGGACCATATTATCTATACTGAATCAGGCTTTTATTCCTTTGCGGATGAAGGGCTCATGTAACTCGTAACCGGTGCCCGGGAAACCGGGCACCTTAAAAACTAAAACAGGCGGCAACTGTAATACGGCAATACTAAAATGAAATGGTTTAAAAATATTGGAACGTTAGACGAGCTCCGGAAACTTTACAGAAAGTTAGCATTTGAACACCATCCGGACAAGGGCGGAGACGTCAGGAACATGCAGGAAATCAATAACGAATATGAAAAACTGAGTGCCAGTCTTATAAATGGAAATGTCAATTTTTCGGAAGGACGCAAAACCTATGAGCATGAAGTTGCAAAAAACATGAAAGTAAAAATTGATGAAATTTTAAACCTTCCTGGAGTACTTATTGAAATTATGGGTTCCTGGCTTTGGATAACCGGAAACACTTTTGCAGTTAAAACGGAACTAAAAAAAGCAGGTTTCAGATTTTCACATAATAAAATGTCTTGGTATTGGCATTGTGATGAATATGTAAAAAGGAGCAGCAAATTTATGTCACTGGATGACATCCGGAATTTGTGGGGAACGGAAGAAATAAAAGGAGGAAACGTAAAAAGTCAATTTATAGGAGGATGAACAAAAGGTTAATAATTGCAGGGGGGCGGAATTTTTCCGGCTTCCTACTGCTTGAACAGGAAATGAAAAAAGTTCTTTTTTTCGGAATGAAAAACGGGTACGAGTTTACAATTTTATCAGGCAACGCCAGAGGAGCGGACAGCCTGGGGATCAAATTTGCAAAAAACAACAATTTGCAGTTTGAAATTTTTAATCCGGATTGGATAAAACATGGAAGGAGTGCCGGAATTATCCGGAATGTTGAAATGTCGAAAACAGCGGATTTTTGTTTGTGTTTCTGGGATGGTAAAAGCCCGGGAACAAACCACATGAGAAGAATTTGTAAAAGCAAAAACATTGCTTTGCGCACAGTAATCTATTAAGAAACATTCTAAATAAGGAAATTATGACGATTCTGCAGAAAATAGAAAAACAAGGATTTAAAGTAAAACCGATTGTGCAAAACAGGAATGGAGTATTTACTATTGGATCTTTCACCGCGATCAGGGAAAGCCACATTATTACACGATCGAAAATCTCTCTCCTTTACAAAGCAATCAAAAAACAAACTAACTAAACTTTGAAAACCATGATTATAAAACTTATTGGCGACCTGGAACAGGAACTTTGTTCACTCGGATTAAAGCCAGGTGATGAAATTGGTGCTATTAAAGATTCCGTTTCAAAAGTCGGAGCAATGAATTTTGATGTGTACAAGAACGGATCAACCTACCATTGCGTTGTTTGGCCCGAAAACTATGAAATAATCACAAACCCAAATACACAAACAACATGAAGAACGAAAACCCGGAATGGGAAATTATACATATTTACTCAACAGCCGAAGCCGTTGAAGATGGCAGCTTAATTTTAGTGGATGAAAACATCAGTAAGGAAACCGGGATAAAATTCCCGGTTTATCTCACTCAACAGGTTTTTACAAAATATGTCCAGGTACCTGAAACACTCAAAGGGATGCAGGACGAATCAGGCCGCTTGTGGGATCTGCTTTATATGTTCACCCGAAAAGCAGTCAAAAGTGAATCCGCTCAAATTGATTTTCAATTTATCTGCATGTTGCCAAATGTCGGCAACTGGGAACGCCACGAAAAAAGAATTTCTGATATGCCGGAACATCGGGAAATTACATTGAAAGCAGTAATACAAGGTAGAGATTTTGACGATCCCAGTCCTGCCATTTTCATAATGAAGCCAAACGAAGATTGAAATGAAGCCGGTTTTAGCCGGCTTTTTATGTGGGCTTTCCCCGGCTAAAAATTGAAACATAAAAATTATTGCATTCCTTTTGATTTGTAGGAGATCAGATCCTTTTTACTTTTGGCATTGAGAAAAGAGAAATGCTTACCAAAAAAAGATCTTACTATTTTCCTGGGCAAACTCATTTTCTTAAATCGGAATTCTTTGAAAGTATACTTTTTAAAATTATAAATTGCTTAATAAAAATTGTAATTCAGAAGTAGGTTTTAGCATTTTAATAGCTCTTTCTTTCTATTTTTAAGTTGTTTATTGAAAAACCAGGCTACCAAAATAACCGGGCAGGTGGAAATCGGGTTCAGTATTATCAACAAATGACCAGGTTAAATAATGAGGATTGGAGGTTTTATCTGCTATTTTAAAAAAATTAGCTCTCCATCTGACCCCGGGGAAAGGATGGTTGATTTTGGCATACTTCTCAAGCAATACAAATGGCATTTTGTATTCAATTGTCCAGGTGACTGGTTCTGTTATTTCATTAAGGATTTGGTCAGGTAATGAATGGGCAATTTCTATTTTTTTAATATCTTCTGGTTCAAGAATTAAAAAATCCTTTCTCGGAATTAGTGTATACTTCATTAATGCGGTTCCACCACAGTTAGTTTCAAGGTTAAAGTATTTCTCGGGGGAGTCGGAGTCTGGTGAAAAAAAGAACTCTACGCAGGAGTCTTCCCAAACACAGCCATTAATATCCTTGGTTTTACACTGAACATAGCGATCATTAACCCGAAAAATGACATATAAATCCGTAGTATTGTACATCAATTTAACATGTACAACAGGTTGGAATTCCGGACGTTTTCCCATGAAGTATTTTAATTCAATGCTTTCCACAGCATGCCATTGGGGCTTATTCCAGTTTCCATCTAATAGTATGGCTTCCTTAAGTTTAGCAATCTTGTATATTGTGGTAGATTTCACATTTTTATGCATAATAGCTGTAGATTAATGAAGATGCTTTGTTGATTTTTCTCAGGTAGTCGTAAATAGTGATCTTCTTTGAATTGCAGCTTTGTTCACTACATATCCTAACATATTAACAAAGAGGAATGAGGCAGGAATACTAAAAGGGGATTAGTTGAACATACCCTATGTAGCATTGAATATCGGGGAAATAGTATCAAAAACTTAAATTTCAAAAGGAACAAGTAAAAAACTTTGTAGCTTGAAAGTTAAGATTTGGCTTAGAAAATGCAAAATGTATCCTTTACCTGGTGTGATTCATGCGACTTATCGGTATCGTAAGGCTAAATAAAACCTTCCAGGTTTTCTTTTGCAACAATATGAATCGGCATGTTTATTCTTTGAACAGTCTCCTTCTTTTTTAAAATGTGGTCGAACAGAATCTGAATACCCATTTCGCCCTGGTTTTGCGCATAATCAAAAAGGATAAATTCGATCATCCCGTTTTGCAGGTATCTCACATTCTGTTCAATCAAATCAAATCCAACCAGCTTAATCGTCGAAATATTATTTTCACTCAGAAATCTGGCGACCCAATGTATCCTTGAATTCGCCTTAAAAATTCCTTTTATCTTCGGGAATTGTTTTAGTTGTTCATCCAGCAGGATAGCAAGTTTTTCATATTTTGGATTCACAATCTCGAGCGAGCGAATCACCCGCTTATCTTTTGCCGTTGACTCAAAATAAGACTTAAAGCCATTTAAGCGTTCCTGCATAATATCATAATTATCGGTGTGCGATAAGTGGCTGATCATCAGCATTTCGCCCCCATCTTCAATACAGTAATTCAATAACTTTGCTGCCAGAACACCACTTTGAAAATCGTTTTGGCTGATGGAACAAAGCGGAGAGGTTCCTTCAATTACCGAATCTATAAATACATAAGGAATATTTCTTTGTTCTAAATTAATAACAAACTCACGGACTTCTTTTTGAAATACCGGAACAAGTACTACTCCATCATACTGTTCTTCCAGAATTTGAGTGGCCAATTCTTTAAATTGAATGTCATCCTCCTCATTATATAAATATTTTGGTATCTCAACACCAAACTCTGCGAACTTTTTTTCGGCCGATTCAATACCCGAAAGGATTTTATTCCAGTAATCTTCACCCTGTGGTTTGGGGACCAGAACGGCAAATTTTGTTTTCTTCTTTGAAGAAAGGGAGCTTGCCCTGAGGTTTGGCTCATACCCAAATTCATCAATGATTTCCTGGATGACTTTCTCGGTTTTTGGTGCAACCTTTCCCCTTTTGTTCACAACTCTATCAACTGTTCCCAGGGAAACACCGGCTTTTTTTGCGATATCAACTAATCTCATTTTAGTAAGTTTAATATAAAATTCCTACAAAGTTATAGTAATTTGTTGACGTTCACAAAATCATCTGATTGAATATCCCCAATACAACTTTCTTTTAATCATCGCCAAAATAAAACACAGGTTCGATATAAAAATCATATCAGAACCTGTGTTAAACTAAATATAAGAACCGATCGAAAATCAGCTATTGAACAACGAGAAATTTAGATGTAATCTTGTTGCCTGCTGCAATTTTTACAATATACGATCCGGCTTTAAGCATAGCATCAATTTCAAATGTTTGCGAATCTGTACTTAGCAGTTTCTTCGAGTAGATTATTCTTCCGGATAAATCATATATTGAAACAATCTTCCCGCCCGAAAATCCGGTTGTATTCAAAGTTAAGGATTGTCCTCTGCTGATTGGATTTGGATAAAGTTTCACACTTGATTCCGGCAACGTTTTTATTCCGGTTTGATCACCTAAATCCAAAATAGAAAAATCATCAAGCAATATGGTGTTTGTCCCGCCCTTTTCGGTATAAATAAAGGGGCCAAAACCGTCGGGACCTGCCGGGAATACAAACGTGCCTTCGAAATATTGCCAGTCATTGGTTTTCAAAATCAAATCAGCATCAATCGAAACATCATTGAGGTATTCTCCTGCAGGATCATTATAACGAACACCAATATATGATTTTCCTCCGTCAAGCCCGCGATTAACCCAGAACGAATATTTATAGGTATGGCCTGCAATAGCTCCATAGGTGTATTGGTTTCTGGCTGCATCGGCAGTTGGTGATCCGATTTCAAGGCAATGAGAGCCTGCATGAGGAGTTTTTGTGCTCACGAAAGAAAGCGCTTCAGCTGTTCCACTTACTCCTGACCAGGTGTCGATTAAATCACCGGCAACTTCGAAGCCCGGGTTGTCAACCATATTTTCAGGAACAAATTCCAGCGAAAAATCATCAAGGAATACGCTATTAAGGGTAGTTGCAGCTTGACCTTCGACGTATGCGAACGGTCCCCATTGGACGGCACCGGCAGGCATTACAAACGTACCTTCGTAGTATCTCCATTCATCAACTTTTTCAAT
>CAWFDA010000041.1:0-24450 GCA_963814475.1 uncultured Bacteroidota bacterium
GTCAGCCATATAACGATTTGTTGTAAGCAAACGCAGGCACCGGAGCACCTGCTCTGCCCGGGCGACACGAAGCCGTTGCCCCCGAGCCGCCCTATGCCGGCGCAGTAATGGTTTCAGAGCGGATCCCCGGCTGCAGACTGGTTTCGGTTGACACCGGCGGTCACCTGTTAATTGGGCACGAGGAGGAGATCAGGGATGTAATCAGCGAGTTCATTGGCCAATAGAATAGCTTACTCTGAAAATCAGAAGTGTAATTAGCAATTAAAATTTTAATTATAATTCATTAACTATAATTTCATCAGTAAATGAAGTTTCAGTCACCTAACATCACAATCACAACATCCTCGGAAGTCTAATCTTTCTATGTTAAGCCCTGATGAATTAGAAATACTTGCACCGGCTCTTGCAATTGCGCAACAATTGCCCAGTAGTATTATGTCTACACATCCATATAGCTCCAGTTGGCCTGAGAGCCTAAGGTCTGTTTCTGCCAGAGAACCGAGAATATCATTTAAATCATTGAACTCCGTTGATAATGCTAAGGCGAGTCTGACTTCACCCCCTACTTCTACACTGAATATTAATAGATCAATACCGGCAGACGCTTTAATTACTCCAAACATTCCAGTTTTAAATGTATTATGATCATCTGAATGATAGAGATAGTTAGTAAGTCCCGCTTTAATGGATACATCAAAAGCTGCAATGTTAAACCCGAAAGATGCGCCTGCTGACGTTAGAGCGCCGGTTAGAATGGAGGTGGAATCAATACCACGCAGTTGAGTATCTGTCTTGAATACCTCTTCTTCAGATAATGATCTTATCGCCATATCTTCTAAGAGTGGAGTTGTATTATAATTAAATGGGTTTTCATCAAGAACTCTGCGTGGTGCATGAAATATAAATACCTGCCCTCTGAATGTAATGCCTGCATAAGTAAATGATCCTGCGCCAAGAGTATAGAAATAGCCGCACTTCGGGTCAAGGAAGAACCTAAACTCACCTTCATAGGGCAGAGAAAAGGCCACATCTGTATATGTTGAGCCGAAGGCACCATAATACCCGTCCTCGGTACGCACGAGTTGCATCCCTGGAATATCAATGAAATTATCTGTCTGGTTATCACCAGATTTATAAATCATTGTACTGTTTTCCAGGCTAATGCAATTTTCGAGCTCAAAAGGATAATATTTTGCATTTGAGGCGGATAGAGTAATTGTTGAATCATTATCGCTATCGTGAGCAACAATCTGGTATGTTCCATAGTAATACTCTCCACCACAGCATAGTGAATCATTAAGATTTGGCCGACGGCATTGTGCAGCTAAAGTATCCCAGCATACAAGATCACTGATATTATCCGAACTTATGGCATCAATGATTCTTTCGCTTACTTTCACATATTTGCAGTCATTACTTCTGGTCACTCTTAACCACTTATTGACTCTCACAGGTTGATTCATGATAAAAAGTGCATGACTATAAGAAAACAACTCTAGCCTGCCAGGCTGATTATTTTCCTCTCTGACAACATTGCCACAAATGAAACCACCAAGCCTGGTATGGTAAATCAGGTTGTTTATTGTTAATGTCATGGATTCACTAGGATTTGAGTGGGGACTCGATCCTTGGTACTGTTTGTTTTCACATAAATAAGCCTGCCATGAAGTTCTGTCTATATTTATCGGAGTAGGCATAAAAGGCTCTAAATCTTTAACCTGAAAATAAACTGGCTGCCAGGAATTTGCGGATTCACCGCTGAAGAACGGAAATTGCAGTTTACCATCCCACTTGAAATCAAAGGGTCTGTTGGTTGGACTCGATGCCAGATCTGCAAGAGCTATATCACTAAGATCACATTTAAACTTCCGGGAATAATACTTCCCGAAAAATGGTTTTGTATCCCATGAATCAATTTGGAACATTCCTTCAGTAGATAAGAATCCTTTGAACCGGACTCCTTTCCTGAATGCTGAATTATCTGAATATAACGGATATACCGATAACTCGTTGGCATAAATTTCCCCAAGAGAGTTTTGGCCATGGTTTTGCATCATTATTGTAATCGAATTGTTTGGCTCTGATCTTAATCTTGTATAGTCAATCTCTATACCCCTGTCTGCAAAGGTGACAGGCAGACGCCAAGCCCATATAAAGTAACTGGTAGGAACCTGAACAGTCTCTTTTTTACCTGAGTATTCAATTTCTGATGGTACTAACCGATTCCCGGTAGCTCAGGTCCTCATCTATCAGGTTAGATAACGGGCCATATGCTTGACTGAATCTCCCGTTAAGATCAAATGATTTATCCTCAAATTCAAGGTTCAGATAAGATGGATACGGGAAATGAACATAGTATCTGAAATTCGTTGAGGCAGTTTGAATCATATCCTGGCAAACAGGCATTTCTATTAATTTCATCTGGAGAATACGAAGCTTTTCGATTCTGAATAATTCGTTTATCTCATCTGGTAATGCATCCCCCTTCATCATTATTTGATCCCATGAAGCTGGAATATAATTCCTATGTATCTCGCAACTATCCATTGAGTAGGTAAAGGGAACGAAAGTATTGCCATTGCTGGTAATAGAGCCATGTAATCCATATGGGGTAAATGTCAGGTAACCTGAAAAATAGGTCTTTAGGGTATTAGCCTTCTCAGGCGTTATAGTGCCCTGGTACCGATAGTCAACCTGGGGAGACCTCAGGAAAACAGTTCCTCTTGAGATTGTTAAGCCAGGATTTCTGTCATGTTTGGTTTTATCTGATCCGTTAAGTTCAAGTAGATGATCAGTCATTTCTTCGCAGGTTGGTTCTTCTTTTTTAAAATCGTATGTCGAGCCACCAGTGATCCACTCTGGGAAGTAAAGCCAGGCTTTATTTTTTTCAGGTTGGAATGTAACAGGGCCTAAATTAAAGAGGTACTGGTCATTGGTTCGCTTATTAAAGAGATCAAGAGTATCGAATAGCGCGTTTGAGATATCTGTATATAATATTAAATTAAATGTATCAATGATCTCATTAGGAGGCAGGTCAGCCAGCTTGTTGAAGCGCTTCGGCAATGTTACTCTTGCGGGAAACTCCCCGGAGCAATCCTTTAGAGTATCAGCATCATATGCGAATTCAATGAATCCTTCATTGAGCTTCAAATAATAGTACTGGTCTCCTCCCGTATTATATTCAAGAGTTTTTTCGACAGGGCTTTGCAATTCAAGCCTGATTTTTGCCGTGGATGGATTATCATCAATCTGACATTGACCAGAAAAAAGGTTATATGTTTCATTACATGAGAAGTACACCCCTTTAGCCGGTGATACATCTGTCGGTTTGTCTCCAAGTTTTATTACTCCGTCGGCAACATTCGATGCAGTAATTGTATACACTGATTTTTTCAGTATAAACTGACCTGAGACCATGAGGTCTTCTCCATAAACTGACCCATCACTATAAACAGTACAGTGGTCTGAGGACATTTTAACATTTGCTAGGGGGTCATCTGAGCAGGCATGCGCAGGGACCTTAATATTAACAGATGCCTGGGCAATTGTGGGCTTAATGACAAGTGATTTAGGTTTGATTGATATTTCGAAGCCCTTTAGTGAATATATCAAAAGTACTCTTCCCCCTTTAACCACGCCAGAGGTTGCTGTGAGGTTATTGTTTCGGTCAACACGGATTTTAATTTTAGTGAATGAAACGGGTACTGTTTGTTCCTTTATGGTAATTTTTCCTGAACCCGAGTAACTGACATCGGGATTGGCTGCCAGGTATGATCGTATGCTTTGCTCACCCTGGCGAACTTTTTTTGGCAGCCCCGTAACATTATCGACACTGACAATAAATTCATTAATAGTGAATTGAATGTTAAGTGCTTGCTGCCCTGAGAGGGTAGGCGCCAGCATTGAGAGCATAATGGCCAATAAGAAAACAGAGAACAGTCTGTTCTCAAATTTCGTTGAAATGTGCATCTTTTTCATCTGAGATAATTTATAAATACCTAAAACAACATTTCATGCCAGCTGATAGCATTCTTGTTATTATGCTATCACTGTTAAAATTTGTCTTATGCCATCGCTACTTTAGTAATGATGGTCAAGTTCAGATATCCAAGAACCGAGATTTGAGGGATACGGAATAGTGGTTTAAAAAATAAAGTGCACCCAGTTCAAGGCTCGCAATTATTAAGCAAGTTATTTCAGGAAAAAGCAAATGTCAAATAAATCTTAGGAGTGAAGATTGGTCTTTTGACCTCGAATAGTTTTGTGAGGGGTCAAGTCATCTTGATGAAAACAGACTCATCGCCTAGTTCATCCAAAAACTCCTTTACAATCCAATTACAAAAGCCAGGATCAAGGTCCTGCAAACCCGGTCGGTTGGATCTGGCTGCCTGAACAGCTGCGGCGCACATCATAACTGCAGTTGGTTGAATATAATGAAGAGGAATGTTATTTATTCTCCCATCAAAGTTAACCGGGAAACCTCCGTTGACAAAGGTGGCCTCGCGATCAATGAAGTGGAAGTGTATGTCACTGTGCACATTTGCCAGATCCATTTCAGAACGGTTAATCCAGATATCATCAACTGGACTCGAATCAGCTTGTTCAATGAAATCCTGCCGTGATAGCTCAACTGATCCTGATGTGGCGCTCGCAAGATATGCCCCATCCTCAAGCAAAATACTATCACCCAGTCTGAAAGAGGCTCGGCCTGAACAACCTATAACTAGCTTGAATAGATATTTACAGTTTCCTCGTTCCCACGTGGAAAATCCTGCCTTCATTGCATCCTGTATCCTGTTTTTCAAAGGATCATAAACATGAATATGATCCCTGCTGAATCCCTGGATGTTACTTAAGAAATTTGCAACCTGTTCCCCAATAGCCCCATACCCCAGAACCAAACACCTATCAACGGGTGAAATCTCCCCTATCTTATCAAGCCTTCTTTGTAAGCCTTCACAAACGGACAGACCAATAAATGGAGGCTCCAAATTTATTTTGGGCCAGGAACGTGCTACATTAATAACCGGAATTTGATCTGCGCATGTAGCAATCGACAAATTATCCTCAAGTTTAATTAATCCTCTGGTAGTCTGTTCAACTATTGCAAGATTTCTCGGCCAGTTTTTTATGACTGAGCATGCTTCAAGCATATAGGATCCATCATCCAGAACTACAAGTTTATTGAATGTGTTATTTGAAAACGAGCCTAAGAATTTGAGAATTCTCAAACGCTGATATGAACCATAGTCGTCAAGTAGTTTAAAATCGTTGACTACCAGGTTTTGTTCCGGTATTCCCAGTGTTAGCAGCTTTGCTCTTACCTCAGGAGTTGAGGTATAAGGAATATCTATCCAAAATAAGTCTTCAGGCTTGACACCAAGCTCGAGTAGGGCAACAGCTTGTGGTAAATGATTGCCAAGTTGATGTTGAATTAATAAAACTGTAACACCCTTCAGGGGTTTGCCATGGACCTCATTCTTAAGCCACCTGTCAAGTAAAGGAGAGGTCCAAGGTATTTCATCCGTTATATTCCAATGTTTAAGCCCTAAGTTTGAGTACATTTTTATTTGGTGCTAATTCTTCGGACTTTTATTAATGTAAAATTAAACAAAACTGATTGATAATAAGACAATAAGGGCGCAATATCACAAAAGCATGGCCGACCATGTTGTTTATGTAACCAATCAGTTTAATCTATGATTCCATCCTGTTTCTGAAGAAATCCTCAGTACCCTTGTCGGTAAAATAGACAAAGCATCCCTTCATCCCGCGGGTAAGCAGTGTACGGTAGATGTTTTTGACGTGCATATCAAACGTCTGAACATCACGTTTCAGCATGGGGTCTTTCTGAAGCAGAGATATCACCGGTCAACGAATCTGAGAGAGGATCATATCGCAGGTCATTGCCAATAATAACTCCTATATAGTCAAATTCAAATCCCTGGGCAGTGTAGATGCATCCAACCTGTTTTATGCCTTCCGGCCTGTAAGCCCATTCAAACCATTTCACGTAACCTGGAGGTGTGCGGGTGATCTTGTCATGTGTCTCCCATGGCATTGCAAAGTCACCGATCCTGACATCCTTAATCAGATCACCGTTTGCATCTGTCTTGCTGCTCCACGGCCAGCAGAATCCGGCAACCATCCGTGCCGAGTTTGCCTTCTCTGCCTCTTTCTCCTTCAGTATCTCCATTATTTCTGAAGGCGATGACATTATCCGGAAGTCAAATATCTCATCCTTGCGCAGGATACGTTTTTCCTCCGAATAACCCAGGACAGATTCAATCCACAGCAGGTAGTCATTTGAACCCATGCACCTGTACTGTGTCTCAAGGGTGACTTCCCTGATTGTGGCGCCGGCTTCGCTGGCAGCGTTCCTGATAAGGTCGGAGTTGCCGGCCTCCTGTGATCTCACCTTCTGCCTGTCATCAATAAAGAATACGGATGTCTTTGCACATCTTATCAGCTGGTTAATCTGCGGCATGTCGGTCCTGTCCGCAGGACGGGTATACTGGTGGTTGCTGCTCTTCTCAATCCTGTGTGCCTCGTCTATAAGAAGAATATCAAACTCATTCTCTGCGGTACGGCTTGGTACAAACCTGTAAAGGTTGGTGAACATGACCTCGGCGCCCCGGCCGACGAGCTTCTGAAGCCCATTGGTGAACGGCTTCGATTTGCAGCCGAAGAGTACATTCTTCTTTCTCATTGCTGCCTCCGCGAGGAGATTTATGGCTATCACCGATTTCCCGGTACCGGGGCCGCCGTGCACTATGATGACAGACTTCGAACCGTCCCTGGCGGTTCTCCTGACATGAGCCCATATCAGGTTCTTGGCTACCAGCTGTTCATTCAGCAGGGAGAAGACCGCATCATTTTTTATGACCCTGTGTACATTTTCAAGCAGCTTTTTGGAGGGATGTATCCGGCTCTGCATGAAACGGTTGAAAATCTCAAAGCCGGACCCTTTGTCAAGCAGTTCCTTTATCCTGGCACCCAGGACTCTGGTGTCTTCCTTTGTGTAGAGGGGGAAGTCTCTGATAAGTTCAGAATAGACAGGGTTAAATAATCCCTTTCCGTCTGATCGCGAATAGTTATGGCAATAGGCGCAGCTGAAGAGGTTAAGTGTTGGTGTTTTCTCAAATTCCTCGACAAACCCGGTAAGGTAGTAATGGTATCCTTTAGCCTGCTGGGAGGGGTGGGGGACAACCCGCTCCCTGCCACCGGTATAGGTCTCTACAAAGTTACCCTCCTCTGGCAGGGCGGTGACGGAAGTCCATTGCTTGAGCTCAATGAGGATGATATTTGAGGAGTCGCCTTCACCTTTTCCGAACAGGAGACAGTCGAGGCGGCTCTGGTTATATGGCACCTCGTATTCGAGAGCAACGAAGGAGTTTTCTATCTCACCAAGTTCAAGCAGGTCTCTGACTCTTGAGAGGCTGTTCTGCCAGGATACAAATTCCTGTGGTGCCGGTTCTTTTCCCAGTTTGACCCGGAAGTTGGCGGCCATTGTATCTGCGATTGTGTTCTCGCGGATATCGGATATAAAATGTTCAGACGAGCCCTGGTAGATCAAGCATGTCTAGAGCTCGTTATATTTCTTAGCTGTCCCCTTTGACTTGTCAACCGGGTATTTCTCATTGTTTTTCCGGATTTTCTCCAGGACCATCTCCTTGACGTCGAAGCCGTGTTTACCGGCTAGAAGAAGGGTGAAGGCAAGCACGTCAGCAAGCTCTTCCCTTAGTTTATCGCGGTTGACTTTTTCAGACTCCTCCACTGTCTTCCATAGGAATAGTTCATTCAGTTCAGCAGCTTCAATGGCAATTGCCACCGCAAGGTCCTTTGAGTTATGGAACTGTTGCCAGTCGCGGGCATCGCGGAACTTTTCCAGCTCCGATATAAGAAAATCAAAATCCGACATGATAGTTTTCCGTTGATTCCCGAAATTAGCAAAAACCTGAATACTCAAGTTTGAGGCCAGGCAAAAACACCTTATCCGATCTCAGTCCCGTCGGTGCTAGATTTGTGTTCATCATTGCTCAAATTTTTGTAGTCATTAATTCTGTCATTGAAACAACAAAAGGCAGCGCTGATCCACGTACGAGATGGTAATTACTTAACTTCGAAAGGTCCCATTGACCACGATTAAAATCTTCTAGTCCAACCTTTTCAATTTCATAGACTAAATAATGGTCATGACCTGGAGCTGGATAATCTTTTTGTATCAGATCATTTTTTAACAAGACCTTAGGTCCTCTGCTTGTAATTCTCCATAAATCATTTGTGATTGGTTGTTTGAAAGTATGGAGCAGCAAATACTTTGCGCCAATTGTTTCTTTATCCAAAATCAGAGATCCCCTGTCAAGCCCTGTTCTGTAGTTATATAGCCTATTTTTTATTATCCAATTGTAGTGTTCCGCCGATTTATAAAAACCAATAAGAACGAAGGTTTCATCTGGGATTAATTCCCGATTATGTCCGTGAGCTTCGGGAATTTTTTCGTTAAGGACATTTGGGTACTTGTCTTTATATATGTCGAAAACTCGAAATGCTAGCTTTTCTCTTTGAGATGCTCGGTTATTAAAATGATCAATTAATTCATAGATGAAAGATTTAAGATCACTGATCCCAATATCAGTTTTGGAAGGTCTCAGAGGGAATGCTCCAAGACCCGGAATGATTTCATGGAACCCAATATGTTTAATCGACTTATCTCCTGGATATAATATGTATGCACCTCCTGTTCTACGAATTGCGTCCTTATAAGCATGCATTTTTAGAAGGTCGGCATTCTTGTAGATACCTTGCCTATTTTGTCTCTTCTCCTCATTCAGGTTCTCAATTTCTTCATACCCATCCCTTTGTTCCAAGAGGCTCTGTAAACTTGTTTCAATTCTATACTTTGCGTCGAAGTGAAGATGAACAATTAATTCTTGTGCCTCAGCCTCAGTCTCAGATACTCCCAAAGGCCATAAAGACAATGAATAATCGGGGCGTAATGGCAAGGTCCAACTCCCGGATTTTGGGTATTGACTTTTCCCTCTGAAGGATCTATTGTAACTGAATCGCACATTAAGATTTCGCATCCCGTTATAAACGCCCTCTAAGGCAACGTGATTACCTTCTTTGATCATAAGATTTAATCCGTCTTCAGTTACTTGTATTAATTCAGAAAGTGACTTGGCGTTTATGTTAAATATTCCCTGGAATAGATCTAGTAAGACAAAGAATATCCAATACTCGTAAAGAAGAGCTACATCCTTCTTGCCTCCATCATAAACATCATCTCCTCCCTTCCAAATTAGCTTGGCAGCCAGATCGAACATCAACCAGATGCGTAATATTTCTCTATACCCTTCTTTGCGCTGGAGAATAGGACTGTTAATTCTTAATGTCTCGGGGGGCGAAATCTTTTTAAAGAATGAATGGCTTAGATAAGATTCGAGGGATTTTATTAAGAGGTTGGACTCCTTAAATAATCTGCTTTCAGGCTCGGCCTTTCTATTAATATCTGAAGAAAACTTTTCAAATACAGTGAGGACGTGCTTTACAAACCTATTTTCCGGGGTATCAATTGAATCTAACTTATTGATTGCAGTTATTTCTCTTGGTAGAGAAAAGACACCTTCTAGTGCTAAATGGTGATCAAGGGGTAACGCAACTCGATTTCTCTCAGAGGTAAGTTGTTTGATATTAGTCCTTTTGAGTCGGGATGCCTTTCTTATATCAATCTTTTGCTCATATTCTTGCCATTTAGTAGCAGGAGCCGCTAACACTCGATGTATCGATTCGATGAACTCATCGGAGTTAAGAATGGAACTTACAAATGCGAATTTCTGGTAAAGAGATTCTGGCTTATTATTAGCTGTATAATCAGATTCGAAGTGCTGAGATACAGGCGAATTGGCTTGCATTAATAAATCAGTACATTTTACCGTGATATACTCAAGCATGTCACGGTAGTCGTTCCTATATCCTGTCTTTATGGATTGTACTTCAATTCTTACTTCACCTATTTCTGCTTCTTTGAAAAATATAGGTATGCAGAGAGTTCCAACATAAATATTAGGAGATATTGTTCCTATATAGCCTTTCCTGCTATGAGGGCGAACTACGATACTTTGAAGAAAACGATAAGATTCGATATTAAACTCGTAATCATAAAAATAACCTTCAATAATTTGATAGGATGCTTCATTATGATCTAGGGCGTCCTGGGCATAAAAGAGTGTATTATCTTGCCGTGCATCAATCGTTAAGAGCAAGCCCGACTCGTATATTACCTAGATCAATTTGAACAGATTTTTTACTTTCCATTGCTAAGCTTCTGCATAGCTTGTGTATCCGTTATCCACAGCCCCTCTGTACATACGAACTATCTTCTCTAATGAGATTGGGTACTTTGTTTTATCGGCATCATTATAATCATAGTCCTCTAAGTCAAATACTTCTTTTTCAATACTGTTGATTTTATCAGTCACACAAAGTTTGCCGAGAGTAAGAAGAATTGGACAAAGTTTTCTCCGTGAGCCATGCAGTTTTGGTAATAGTTTCTGCATGATACCAACATCCAGTTTTTCATTTAAGCTAAGGGTTGGGTCTACTATTGAAAGTTGGTTTATTAATCTAATTATTTCCGAGGATGTCCTAAATCCGAACTCAGCTCCAGCCTTCTTAAGGTGATCAAAGAAGCTAGTAATTGTTTGTGCAACTAATTTTGTTTCGCCATTCGTAAATTGCCTATTCATTGACAATGCTACAAAGTCTTTGGCCATATCCTTCCCTTTGGCCTTCAAGTTATTTAGAGCTAAATCTTGGCTGATCGCGAAGAATTGCTTTATCTCTTCTTTGGAAACTCTAAACTCAATTGTGTTTGCTCTATCGAGTACTTTCGGGCTGAACATGTAAGTTGTTTCATCAATATTTACGGTACCTACAATGAATAAGTTTTGGGGAAGTCTAAGGTTGGCCGGGACACCGTTGTGAGAAATGCCTTCTGGGAAAAGTGTTATTGCTTCTCCCGATTCCATTGCACTTAGAAAATCCGCAAAGTATCTCTCTACATGACTTAGATTCATTTCATCGAGAATAACGAAATAGGGGAGATATGGGTTTTTGTTTGCATCACAAATAACATCTAGAACTCGGTTGTCTGGCTTGACATAATCACCTTGTTTTAGAGCATTCGGATAACCCAATATCGGTTCGCGATTTGTCCAATCGGCACCAATAGGCAAGATACAGTATTGGTTTTCATCTTGACATATCCATTGTGCGAAAGCCTGTGCAAGCTTTGTTTTTCCAGATCCTGAAAGGCCTGTAAGAATCACAAAAGGTTTTGTGAGTAGAGAAGCCACATATCTAGCCAACAACTTATCGTCAAATACTAGATTTGCGGATGCAATACTACTCTTAAATGATTTAAGATCGAATTTTGTCTGGTTTGTGGTTTCAACCATTGGCCGTTGAGCTAGTACTTTTTTGTAGATGTCGATAATTTCTTGAAGATCATGGTTGACTTCATTAGAATCTAGCGGTTTAGTGGTATCGTAGGATTTAAGAATATATGAATCTCCATATCGTTCAGGAATACCCAAATTGTTTTCCTTAAAATATTCTTTAATGGTCTTACTAGTTAGGTATTTCCCACTTTAGTGATGGAATGTTGGTTTCGCTAATCCCGTAAGAAAGAATTAGCCTATTCCTATTCTTGTAAAACAGATATACTGGATAGATACCATTCTGGACAGTCTGCCCATCTCCTAGAAATGCGATCCAAGGTATTCTTGCCTGGTTCCCTTGGCCAAAACTTATTCTTACCTTTAGTCCCTAAAAGTTTTTATATATCCTTCAATTTTTAAGTCACCCGAAGTGGCTTGCTTCAGAAACTTAACTATTTGTTTGTTTATTCCGAACCAAACTGACCCCCTATTCCGGGGAAATTGACCCCTCATTCCGGTGAAACTGACCCCCTGAAGTATCGGGAAAAAGACTGCCATTCCGGCGAAACTGACCCCTCTGGGAAAGATTTTCGACTGACATTCCGGCATATTGACCCCCTGGTGAGCGACCTGTTTTATTGCTTTGTAAAAAACAGGGACAATGGCAAACAGGACAATAAGCATGGAAGTCAGAGGACAAATTAAATTGTTAAGTGATCTAGGATATAGCAAGAAGGCTATAGCCAGGGAGTTAGGGCTATCAAAGAATACCGTAAAAGGATATCTGTCGGAAAAGAGCGACCCTCCTGGATCAAAGACTGAAGAGAAGAAGGCGGTATTGTTTGAGTTTTTTCCATACGTTCAGTCAGAGCTGGGGCGCACTGGAGTAACCCGGCAAATCTTATGGGGAGAATACCGGACGCGTAACCCTGATGGATACAGCTACACACAGTTTTGTGACTATCTGAGCAAGTATCTTTCCAATCAGGATGTGTCCCTTCACATAGAGCAGGTTGCCGGAGACAAGATGTATATTGATTTTGCCGGCAAGAAGCTGTCTGTTGTAGACTCTTCAAGTGGTGAGGTCAAGGATGTTGAAGTATTTATCTCAGTACTTGGTTACAGTGGCAAGACCTATGTCAGAGCCGTATGGAGCCAGCAGAAAGAATATCTTCTGGACTGCGTTGTACGTGCCGTGCACTATTACGGAGGCAGTCCAAGGGCATTGGTTCCTGATAATATGAAATCCGCTGTCGACAAGGCAGACAAGTGGGAGGCAGACATCAACCGGGATCTTTTGGATCTGGGCAATCATTATGGTATTGCAATCGTTCCAGCCCGCAGCCGCAAGCCAAGAGACAAGGCATGGGTAGAGCGGATGGTTCAGATAATATACACAAGGATCTATGCACCCTTAAGGGACCGCGTTTTTACGAGTATGGAGGAGCTGAATGATGCCATAATGGATTTACTCGAGGATCATAATAATCTTCCTCTGCAGGGCCGCAAAGAGAGCCGTAATGAGATTTTTAATGCCGAAGAGCTTCCATGCTTACAGCCTCTTCCGCTTGATCGCTGGGAGTTAAAGGAATACCTCAGTGTTAAAGTAATGAAGAACAGTCATGTTCAGCTGCATCGGGACCGCCACTACTACAGTGTACCTTACAAGTATATTGGGCAAAAGGTAAAGCTTGTTTACACGGCCAGCCATGTCAGTATTTACCTTCATGGAGAGCGCATTGCCTATCACATCAGAGACCGCAGGCCTTATAAGTATACCACGGTAAAAGAGCACCTTCCATCTAGTCATCAGTTTGTAAGCGAGTGGAACCCTTCAAAGTTCATCGAATGGGCTGACAGGATAGATCCACAGGTAAAGTCCTACATAGAAAAAGTTCTTGAAAACAGATCATATCCCGAGCAGACTTACCGCAGTTGTGCGGGTATCCTCTCTTTTGACCGCAAGGCCGGACGGGAGCGCCTCGTTGCTGCATGTATCAGGGCCGGAGAATACGGAGTATACAATTACAAAGTCATTGAGCAGATAATCAACAATAAGCTTGACAGGATAGAGCCCAGGTCAGAGATTATCGCAATGCCAACGCATCCAAACATACGCGGGGCAGAGTACTATCAATAAACAATAGAAACAAATCATTATGACACATGAAATTATACAGTTAATGCAGCATTTACGCTTGCCAGGTATGAGGGAAGCCTACGAGGGCATTATCTCGACAAAGAATATGCACTCAATCAGTAATGATGAGATGTTAAACCTCATTCTTCAGGCGGAGCTCCAGGAGAGAGAGAACCAGAAAGCCGGCCGGCGGTTGAGCAATGCAAAGTTCCGAATGCAGGCAAGCATGGAAGAAATAGACTTTATCTCTTCAAGAGGTATTAACAAAACCCAACTTCTGCGTCTGGCAGACGGTGCTTTTGTTAAATCCGGAGACAATGTCCTTATTACAGGTCCTACCGGCGTCGGTAAAAGCTATATCGCAACAGCTCTGGGTCATCAGGCATGCCAGCTTGGCTATAAGGTCAGTTATTTTATAGCTCAAAAACTCTTTACAGTGCTTCGGATGTCAAGAGCTGACGAATCGTACTTGCGTCAAATAAAACGTCTGGAGAGGCAGGATCTCCTTATTATTGATGACTTTGGCATGCAGCCTCTTGATGAGATGACGCGTATGATGCTTCTGGAAATCATTGAGGACCGCCACCAGAAAAGTTCAACGATAATTGCTTCACAAGTCCCGGTGGCTAAATGGCACGAAATAATCGGAGAAAGTACTGTTGCGGATGCTATACTTGATCGGCTGGTTCATACTGCACACAGATTAGAACTAGCCGGAGAGTCTATGAGAAAAAGAAGAAGAGAATAAATTTTTACTTTTGTTGATCGTTCATTGATAACCGCTCACTATTGCCCTCACGGGGTAGGCCTCCGGCTGAGGGGGGTCAATTAACCGGAATGAGGGGTCAGCTTGTCCGGAATGAACAATTTGTTCACTAAAGTCAAAGCCCTTTGGTTCAACCACAAATCCCAGATCCCTTAGAATTGTAAAGGCTTTTTGTGTGGAATTTTGAAAGTCAGACAACAATAACTCTTTCCCTCCCAGTATCTTATTCGCCTCAGATAATACTAGAATCGGCGGATACTTTTTACCTTCATAAACAAGATCATATTCTATTGATTCTCTTCCTTTTCTCAGCTTGGGTAGTTCCTCAATATGCTTTATGGCCTTTTCAATGCTTTCTCTTGTCAAATCCATGGTACTTACTATTGTAATGTCAATCAAATTATGGCAAATGTGATATTAATATTCTGAGCGTGTAAATAGTTCTGAGATGTGCCAAATTGTTCCCGAAAACACTTCACTCTTGTTCCCAAATTTACTGCACTTCATTTTCCCGAAATCACTGCATTTCTTTTTCCTCTTTATAAGCGGAGATTTCATTGCCAAAAAATTGATTGACATAATCGTATGGAATTTTTTCCTGTTCTAATCGCCAATTATTTGTTTTTAAAATTTCATATAGTTTTTGTTCATTGTCAGTCAAATTAAGTAATGTACATATATTCGTTTGGGTTCCTAAATCATTTTCAAAGAATTTTTCAAAAGTTTCAGATATCCATTAATACACTTTTTGTCTGCTGAAAATAGCCTCTGAATTGAGATAAAATTTCAAAACCTTGTACATCAATGTCGCCCCAATAAAGTAATTCAAGATTGGCAAACCACTGAACATTTTTGAGATTATAAACACTATATCCGCTTCCAAATATTGCAATAGTGTCGTTCATCTTGGGAAGTGTCAAAGTTGTATAAAGTGTTGTTTTATTTTCTACAACCAAAACTTTTTTAATTGGCAAATTCAATGTTTCAAATTGGCTTATAGGAACTGCAATATCGTCAATTCCTGAAAATAATTTTTCTGCTATTGCTTTGTCAAGAATTTTAAACCGAATTTGCGGTTCGGCATATTTCAGGTTAAATCTTTTTTCAAACTCTTTTTCATCGCTGAAGATGTGCTGTGAAATTAGAATGTTAAGCAGTTCTCTAATTACACTTTGATTTCGTTCAATAAATTTGGTATGGACTTTTATAGGTAATTCCCTTATATACAAATTTGGCTTGGGATTTTGTTTAAAGTACTGACATACTCTCAAAATACCTTCCCATTCAGCCTGATTATTAACAACTTTAAAGGGGTTTTTGATTATCCAACCTTTTAATTCGGGAAACTCTTTAATGATTTTATCAACACTCGTTTTGAATAATTCAACTTCTTTTTCTTTGCCCAAAAACTTCAAAAAATCTTTTTCATTATCAAAGAAAATTGAGATTGGCAAATCTTGTGTTCCTAATGACTTTGTTTTTACCTGTTGAAATTCCAATGTGTAGCCAAATCCTTTTTTTTCTTTTGATTGGCTGATAATTTGTTGAATTTCTTTTTCAAATTCGGGTAATGATGATTTAGTATAAGATTTATCACCACGAATTACGAGTTTTTCAAAAGGTTTGTTTTCTCAACCAGATGATTGAAGAAAAGAAGAAATGTATTTTCTTTCGGCTTTGTCTTTTATTTCTTTGGGTGTAATCATTGATTCAGATAATTTGCTTTTTCTTCTTTGAATTGTTCAATAGGCATATCATACAGCCAAGAATGTCTTTCTTCTTTGCGTTCAACAAAATGAACAAAAGAAATGTCGTTTTCTACAATGTGAATATTATCGCTCGGCGTAACAACCAATAATTGCAAATGAAGTTGCTTGCAAAGCGTTATCAGATATCGGGCTTTATCTTCGTCTTGTGCCTTAAATGCTTCATCAATTGCAATAAAACGGAATGATTTTGGTTCTAATCCTTGATTATTATTTGTTAAGCCAAACTGATAAGCGATGGCTGAACCTAAAATTGTGTAGGTGAGTTGAGCTTTTTCACCACCAGAAAGTTGACCCATTGCTTCATACGTTTTAAACTTCTGATTGTTTTCTTTGTAAAACTCTTCAGCTTTATAGCTGAACCAAGAGCGAACGTCCATTACTTTTTTACGCCATTCTTCTTTATCTAATTTTGCTATTAAAGGTTCAATATGATTATAAAAATGATTTTTTCGTCCATCAATTGAGGTATCAATTCTCTGATATTAGGAATTGCTTCTTCGAGTAAAGCTTTCTAAACTCTTTTACTTCATCACTGATTTTATTAGGTGCTACAAGTTGGATGTATGTTTGAGGTTTACTTTTAAAATCAATTTCTTTCAAAGAGTCGTTCAAATGCTTTATGTTTTCCTTGATTGAATCCGACCAGTTCTCAAAAAACATTCTGAATTCACCCACTTTGTTGGTAATGGTTTCCTGCAAATAATCGTTGAATTTCTTTTCAAATTTTGGAAGATTGTCTTTTCCTAATCTTTCTAAAAATCTTTGATATTCACTGATTAAGTCTAAATTGGTAGAATCAGGTAATGAATTCACATCAGAACGCCAGTCCTTAAATTTGTATTTGATTTCTTCTGACGGTTGTTTAAAAGTATTTATTTTGATTCTTACTTCGTCTTTCCTTTGTTCCCTTTTGTATCTTTAAGTTCAGTTTCTGTTTGCGTTGAGAATTCTTTTTGAAAATTTTCTTGTGTTGTTTAATATTCCAGAATTCTATATTTATAATTTCAGAGATTGGTGTTTTCAAACTCAGACAATGTCAGTATCCCGTGGAATCGAAAATGGCTTTATTGTCCTTCGATGTATCCTTCTATGATTTCAATTTGCGTTTTTCAGTTTGTAAAAATCTCTTGTCTTTATTTAAAATATCAACTTCCGAAACTTGTTTTAAATCTGTTTGAACTTATTCCAGTTGCTCTTGCAATTGTTTTACTCGGTCGTTGGTTTTTTCTAAATGTTTCTTTCTGTTCTGTTTTTTCTTGTATTTCATTGGCATAATATTGCCAGTTTATATCATCGTATTTATCAAATTTTGAAAACAGATTATGACATTCATCTCTGAATATTCCTAAATTTTTTATTTCACTATTTTTACTTGTTATTGCTTTTTTATTTTCAGTTTGTTGATTTTGCAGATTAGTTAATTCTTTCTTTAAAGCAGCAATTTTTTCTTTGTTGTCCCAGCCTAAAACATAGTTTTCTTTTTTTGTGATATGCGGTCGGTCGTCCTTTTCGTGCTTCCCTTTTTTGAATTTTATCAATCCGTTTTGGGTTATTGCCATTTCAGAATAACGTTCAAATTCAGTAAGATTATCTACACAAACAAAATCAAATTGACTTTGTAAATAATCCTCAATCCATTCGTAATATTGCGTTTTAGGCTTTATTTCAATTTTATTAACTATAGATTTCTCGTTTACATTTTTGTTTTGAAAATTTTTGAGATAGTTTTCTTCATATTTATCATAGCGTATTCTACCTCTCAAATTATTGTTGTTTACATACTCGTTTACTTTGGAGTAATATTTTGGCGGAACAATCAATCGCAAAGCAAAATTGTGAAGCACTTTTTCAATGGAAGATTCCCAATTCATTTCTTCTTCTTTTACTTTGATGAGTTCTCCAATGAATGGAATTTCTTCTTTGTTTGCACCAATGTGTTCAATAATTTCATCTCGTATTTCCGCTTCTCGACCAGCAATATTGTTTTTGTTTTTTTGAAGCGTTTGAATTGTGTTTACTAATTCCTTCGTTGATCTTGTTAATTTATCTTCTTCTGTTTTTCAATGAACACGAAGATTTTCACTTTCATCATCAATCTTTGTTGAGTGTTTTGCTTTAACTGTTTTGCTTTTTCTCGATTTATAATAAAAGTTTCTTCGCTTGGATTGGTGTTTCAATTCAATACTTTGAGCTATTTTATTGTATTCATCAAGCTTTCTTGCTTCTCAAATTTTTACTTGTTTCAAGCGTTTTATTTCTTTTTCTAAATCTTTGATTTTGCTTCCAACTTCATCTTTTTCAATAGAAATAGAAATTGTTCTTTCATCTTGTTTTAGTGTTTCTTCTTTTCCTCGCAAATCAGTTAATTCATCATTCAGTCGTTGTAATTCTTCTTTACATTTTTCTAATTCCTTTTTGCCTAATTCAACACCTTTTTTTGCAAACCAATAAACAGCCAGTTTCTTTTGACTTTTTCTAATCGCTGTAAATCAACTTGAATATTAGTAAGCTTATTGGCAATTTCATTGATTGGTATTAATTGTTTGATTTGTTCTTTGGCTTTTTCAATGTTTGTTTTAGCATCCATCAAAGTCAAAAAACTTTCTTTTAGTTGAATAAATTCTGTTTCAGCGTCTTGCTCTTCCAACATATTTGTTCTGATGAACTCGTCTAAATCTTCCAAAACTTTTACGCCAACCACTTGATTAAACAAACTCAACGCTTTAACGGAACGCATTCCAAATAAGCCAGACATTCTTTCAGCATAAGCCGTTGGTCCATCTATGAATTCAATTTTCTTTTTTGTTGTGTTTGAGTTGTATGTTTTATCCAACCTTTTTTTCCATATTCCTTTTGAATCAAAATCTCGAAAATCTTTTTCTATTTCAAGCGGCGTGTGAGCAATTCCAAATTGTCTGTTTAATTCTCCGCTACTACTAAACCAACGAACTTGAAATAATGTAACTTGTTTTAAATCTGTGTTTTTAAAATGAGCAAGAATTACTGAATAGGTGTTTTTATCTCTCAACTTTTGAGTAGAAGTAGAACTTTTACCTTCTTCTTGAATGTTTCCATAATGCCCCAAAACATAGGTTTCTTCGGTTCGGTCTCCTTTCTTATCAATGCCTGATGATTGATTGTAAAACCGGTCTTTCTTTGCAGGAACCATTAATGTGAGCAATGCATCTATGTATGTGCTTTTTCCTGATGCATTTGCACCTGTCAACAAAGAATTATTTCCCTGTGGATTAATTCTAAATACTTTTTCGTCAAACGTTCCCCAGTTATAAACTTCCATATATTGAAGTCTGAAACCCGCTTTGTCGGAACTTGTACTAAACAGACTCAACATATTCCTGCAATCTTGTTTTGAAATCCTGTAAAATATCCAGTGTTATTTTTTCTTTGATGATTCGATGTATTTGATATCTTGTTTCGTTGTCTTTTTTACTGACTTCTTTCAAATAGCCCAAATCAACAGCAGCGTTGATGTACTTGTCTAGTTCTTTGATGAAACTTCGCTCTATTGAATTTTTCAGGAAGAAATAATTCTAATTCGTCTATTATCTCCGTATTTGTAATAAATTTTTCAGTTGCCAACTGTGTTGGGTTGCTATCAAATTCTTCCAAACTTTGTCTAAGCACAACAAGCACTATTGATGTTTCAAAACCAATTTGTCGTCTTTGAACTAATCCAAGAGTATTTCCTTCGCTATCTTCAAGTTGCTTTACAAATGCGAAATCCTTCATCTTTTTTTACGATTAGTTCCAAACCAATTTGGCTAATGTAGTCTTGAATTTCGTTTTGATAATTATTACATCTTCCCATACATTTGAGTTTCGCTCAATTGGCGATTTCAGCAACTTTACAATTGCTTTGCTATATGGCTTTTATATTCTTTCTAAATCTCATTTGGTCAATAATAATTTCGGGGATTTTAATTTGCTTTTTGTTTTCAGAATCAAACACAATACTTTGAGTTTTGTCTGGACTAATGACGTGTTTAAATTCTTTTACAATTCCAATGTATCCAAATAATTCAGGTAAAGCCTTTATCAAGTCCACCATAATAATTCAACCACATCTAAAAGTGTTGTTTGAGATTTTTCTTTCAGAATATCTTTAATCCTTTTCCGTCAGCAACTCTTTGTCAATATTTGATTGAGAAAACAGTTTTACCAAATGATTTGACGAAGTGATGTCTTCGTCTGCAATTTTGGGCTTGTCTTTGTAAGTAATCTCTTCGCTTTGTTCTGTGGTTAATTTGCGTTCAAACGGAATGTTTATCTCGATTTCGGTTTCCAATTCAAATGAAATTTCAGGCTTCTTTTTTGTCTTGCTAATTTCTACAAGTTGTTTCTTTATTTCCTGAATGATGGTTTTTGTGGCTTCCGATTTAGAACTTTCGTTTTCACGAATAATACGGCTTAGTTTTTCAGCCATTTTATCGTTGGCTTTATACACTTTTTGTCCAGCACTATGAAGATGTTTTTTCATTCCTTTTAAGAAATGGGTCGCTCACAGGAATTGATTTTTCTTCCAAAGTCTTGTACAATTCTTTCGTAAGACTTTCCCATTTGTTTTGCAAGTCGGGATTTAGAATGAACGACCAAAAAGCATAAAAACTTTTTCCTTGCTGACTTTCTTTTAACGCATCAAGTGCGTCAAAAGTAAATTCCAAAATGTCGCTTTTGGTTAAACTCCCGTCAGCGTGTTTTTGATAAATGCCTTTGGTGATTTCTTTGAAATTGTCTTCTACTTCTTTGAAGTCAGACAACAATTCTTTTGCTGATTGATTGATTTGATTGAAACGAGGAACAATTTCAAATTCCTCGAATACTTTTACATCTTCGCCCGTTTTGATTCGTTGAATTTGTTGTTCAATTTCCAATTTCCTTTCTTCCAACAATTGAATACGTTTTTCAGAATCTTCGTTCGTATTCTCAACCAATTCTTTCAACTGATTTAAGATGTTATTGAATTTTGATTCTGTACCAACAAATTCTTCTTTTTTCAAACTCGCTAACCAATCAATGGCTTTGCTTGAATGAGATGACAGTTCATAAAAAACTTCACCTTGTTCATCGGGATAATTTGTTAAAAAACCTTTGTTTGTCCAACTTAAGATATATTTTTTGGCTTTTGTTTCGTAGGAATCAAAAACATCAATGTCACTTTCTTCGTCTTTCTCAATTTTTCTGTAATCTAAGAAGTCTGCAAGTTGGGCAATAATTTTTTCTTCTGATATAGCTCCTTGCTGATTAGAAAATGTATTTATTAGAAATACTATGATAGCTTCCCTGTTTCTCAATCGGAGAAGTTCTACACTTGGTGAGTTATTTAATATTTCTGCTATCTTTTGAATTTCAATCATTCTGTGACATTCTTGGTGCGTCGGCAAGAAAACAGCTCTTTTGCAAACTTAGGTTGTGTATTAGCTTGTGCGGTTTGCAAATGTTCTGTTTTGTTCGTTGGCTGTTCATTTTATTTTTTTTATCACAGCAAAATTACCTCAGTCGTTTCTTTTATAGGCTTGTTGGTAACGTTCGGCGGTATGTGCAGTTGGCGCAGAGTCGCGGTGGCGCGTGTTTTTGCACTCGTGATGCAATGCAGGATTATGATGTTATTACTTTATTCTCGCGTTGGCAAAAACCGTGACACCAGGAGGGAGTCCCCGGCGGAAGCCGGGGCAGGCCGCACCGCCGACCACATAGCGTTCCTCTTTAACCAGAAGATTATCGCGGTGCGGGAAGCCAATTGCATATACCGACCTGTTAGGCAAAGTTGTTTATCCTCCTAATTATGGGTTATACTAACCAATCGCAGCTTTTACTGTTTTATAATCCCAATCATAACTACCATCTTGATAATAACACATTGCTTTATGTGTACCCACATTCTTAATCACTTCCGGGCATTTGGCTTTATCTACTGAGGCTGCATTGTATAATACTACTATTTTTAGACCATCACGTATAGCTTTTTCACACTCATATTCTATGTAACTTCGGTAATCAACATTCATACCACGGGCACAACTTTGTGTCCGGCTATTATAACTAGCACAGTATTGACAGCTACCGTTTCTTGCAGTCTTTGTGTTTACACCAACAATAAGAACAAAGGTTTTTGAAGAATCAAGTCTTGTTGCTAGCGACGATTTAATACTACAATTTAAACTACCGTCTCTTGCTTGAGTTAAGTCATGAGCATCAGTAAATGACAAACTCCAAAAATTATTGTTATTCCACATATGAAGTTGGTCAATTGCATCTTTATCTCCGTCCCATTCAGCAGCTAAATAAGTTCTTGTTCTGTATGCCATAATTTAGTTCTTTTTTAAATTATAAAAATTGATTTTGTCTCTTTTTGATTCATGTATAATAATCGAAACTTTTGAAGGATATGTAAATTTAATTCTGCTTACTTTAAACGACCAAATTAATAGTTCAAGTAATTCCTGTTCCGTAACAGAATCAAATCCTTTAAAACGAGTTATTCCTGTACCCAGAAGTGGTATTGAAATAGAACGCCCAGCATAAATTATGTCTATTTCATTCCAAAAATTAATTAGAAAATTTATGTAGTCATTCATATAAAGATAAGCCCTATTTTCATTATCAAATTTCGAAAAAGCAGTCAGCACGTAATCTTTGTATTGAAAAATGGTTCCAAGGCTATATCTCTTTTTTTTGCCAAGAAGTCTACCACTATTTGTGTCCAAAATTCTTTCGTTTAAATGAGCATCTTCATTTATCAGACTATCAAATTCATTTAAATCACTTATTTTGGACTTTATATACTTACCATTAAGAGTATTTTCTGCAATTATTTGATTATCTACTTGTGTGTCAAAATATTCATTAAACGCAATTACTTTAAGGCCATCTTCATCAAAAATATCGCCTGTCTTAATAATCATTGTTGAGTTATTTATTGTTAGCCTTGTTTTTGTTTGATTATTTGCAATTATCCACATGATGAAATAAGTAAACAACAATAATGACACGAGTCCAATTCCAAAATAAATTTTTAAACAACTTGGTATTGTTATCACAATAAAAGCAAATGAACAAACTAGTCCTATAATCGATAATACCTCTAAATAGTTTTTAAAGAGTTTTCTATCCAACAATTTTACTTTGAGTTTCATTGCAATGATTTGTTTTATTGTTTAAACATTTTACGGGGTTGTCTTACAATTTTGCCTAACTCGCTTATATGTTAACATTTTGTCAACTTTCTATATTTTGGTAAAATCATATTATCCTGAAATATCTTCGATAATATCCTTCGATTTTCACCTTTTATGGACACCAAATAAGGTCATGTCTATTTAGCGTCATTATTGTATCAAGTACTTCAATCGCTTCAAAAATTTCCAATGACTCAGAACAGTGTATCAAAATTAAATAAAACGATTTGAGATAGAGTGTTAATAATGAGTGAAGTTTTGAACAGGTGACTGATTAAGGCAGTTGTTCTTCAAGATAGAAAAAAGGGCGTGGAAAATCTCCCTGTCACATTCTATTATGTTTAACAAAGATCCAGCAATGCGCGCTGACTTGAGATGCAGACCTGCTGTGCGATATCCAAAGTAGTTTCTTGGAAACGTATTTTGTCTCCTGGCCGCATCTGGGCGAGGAGGGTGAGATCAGTGGTGATGACATTGGCTATGCGGGCATAGCCGCCGGAGGTCTGGCGATCGGCCATAAGGATGATGGGCTGGCCGTCGCCGGGGACCTGAACGGTGCCCACAGAAATGCCTGCCGAGATAATGTTGGTCATGCCTTCCTTATGCCTGATCGGCTCGCCTGAGAGCCGGTAGCCCATGCGGTCGCTCTGGGCGGTGACTGTGTACTCGGTGGACAGGAAACTGCGCAAACCTGCTATCTCAAAATAATGTGCCTCGGGACCGGAGATGATCCTGATGGTCTGCTCATGTTTGTACTCCGGGATGAGGCCCTCAGGAATCTTTTTTAAACGCGGTTTCTCAATAGAGTCTTCCAGCGGCAGTTCGTCGCCCGTCATGAGTGCCCGGCCCTGATTACCGCCTATCCCTGCCCTGAGGTATGTCGACCGGCTGCCCATCACTGGAGGCACAGCAATGCCGCCGGTAAATGCAATATAAGTCCTGCAGCCGCTCCTCAAACCTTTAAAAACAAGCCTGTCGCCAGGCCTGACATCAATGGCCGTGTTCATTGGTATACACTGGCCGTTGAGGAGAGGGTCCATGTCAGCGCCGGTGATGGCTATCCAGGTTGCGTCTGTAAACTCAATCTCCGGACCGGTGATAGTCGCCTCGAGACATGCGTCGCCGGGATCGTTGCCCA
>CAWFDA010000042.1:0-32905 GCA_963814475.1 uncultured Bacteroidota bacterium
TAAAAGTACCGATGAGTTAAACCGAACAAAACATTCTGATGGTAGTACATCTATTTCAAATTCATCTTCTACTCATTCGACAGGTAATTTAACTGCTACTAATCCTGCAGGAACTACCCAGTCTAAAAATTCTGAAGTTATGCCTGAAGGGAACACAACTTCATCGCCAAGTTCCACTACTTCTTCAAAAGTAGAAAATAATTCTAAATCATCAGTTGCAAGTAATTCAATTCCGGAGATAATTTCAACCACTACTACAAAAGAAGAAAACAGTTTACAAGCTGTAGATGCTAATTCAGGTAATTATAATCAAAATTCAATTCCTACTGCAAGTAGCAATGTTTCAAAAGCGGAAACAAAAAATGAGATTTCAATTTCTGCAGAAGCAAAAAGATCTAACGATGTTGCATCACCTGAATCAGGAAATCTAAGCACAATCGCATCCCCTGAAGTAACCTCTGGAAATAAGCAATCGAGCACTGTAGACTCTGATCCCAAAAGCAACACTTCAACAAACAAGAATTCAGCCGGTGAATCTTCATTGAGTGCTACTCCTAAAGTGAGTTCCACTCAATCGACAACTTCCGAAAGTAATTCAGTTAAAAATACCAAAGAAAAATCGAGCAGTACTAACGAAGGAGCACAGGTCTCACAACCTGCAGGACAAACAACACCATTGGCAAATAATTCACACATTGCTACAGATAACACAACTTCTTCTGATGCAGAATTAAAATATATAGATGAATCCATCGCCAAAGAGCAAAAATCGAATAGTTCAGTTACTCCAAATTCATCTCAAACCGAATCTGGTGCAACATCGAACAATATGCATTCAACTCATGATAACGATCCTTCAAATAGTACACAAAAACACTCTGATAAAGGAACGAATCAGTCCACATCAACTTCTGGAAAAAGTGAAAATACTCAGGCCACAACCTCTGAAGTAAGTACAAATAATCAGACTACCATTCCTGATAAAAATTTATCACAAAATTCTTCGCAGCCAGTTGAAATGGAAATTGGAAGTGAGATAACATCAGTTGAGAAATCAGAAAAACGATCCGGAATTTTTGGAAACCGTTCTAAGAAAAAGGAAAATGAAATTGTTACGGAAAATAACGCAATACCGGAATTTGCAACTGCACAACCATCAATTGTTGATATGCCCGAGCCACCTAAAAACTTAATTTTCCGTGTGCAGTTGGGAGCCTACAAAGACCGCAATGCAGATGATTTGAAGAAAAAATATGCTGATATCGGCCTTACTGATCTCATCTATGTTAAAAATGATGATGGCTTGCTATTAGTCATGACCGGCAGCGAGAAAAGTTATGAATCAGGCTCTAACCCTAAAGCAACAATGATTGAAAAGGAAGTGCGTAGCACATTCATAGTTGCCTATTCCGATGGCACAAGACTACCGTTGGAAAGTGTGGTTAAGATTGACCGCAAGAATAATCTGCAATTTCTTTTTTCTTTTAATTATATTACCGATTACTTTTTTTAATCACGTGGGAAGAGTCCTCATAGGTTAATCTCCTTCTCCAGGGTCTCTTTTTTATTTTCACAAGTGCCTACATATCAACACTCTGTTGATAACTTCAGGGTGATTTTTGTTTTGGAATTTGAAAAAAAATACTAAATTTGTAATTCGTAAACCAAAACCCCTTCTAGTGTTCGATACTCGCACCTTAGAAGAATTTAGTCTGGTCATTGATCCTGAGGTCAAACCGGATAATCAGCTAATCATTTACAACGACGACGTGAACACTTTTGATTTTGTGATTGAATCACTTCTGTCGAGATTTTCTGTAAACACGAGCGTATTCAGGCTGAACAATGTACCCACATCATCCATTACAATGGCAGATGTACGGTGAAAGATGGCGATTTTAAAAAGTTACGTCCCATTTGCGATGCATTACAGGACAGAGGACTTTCAGCTGTCATTGAATAATTGGTTTTTTTTAGTCTCTTCACCCACGTTAACTTCCATCAGGAGATCGAATATGGTTTTAATAATTGGGTTAATTTTAATTGGCATTTTACTACTGGTATTGGAATATTGGTCCTTCCTGGTTTTATTGCAGGCGTAATTGGTCCTATCTTTTTTTTATTTTCCATTGTTTGGATGTATAAAGCTCACGGTGATGTTGCAGGGCACATAACACTTGCATCAACATTTGCATTAACTTTTGTCGCCATTTATGGTTCACTAAAAACTAGAGCCTGGAAAAAGTATGGATTAAATGATACAATCGATAGTCATGTTAATGAAGTGGGAGGCTTGAGTATTGCTGAAGGTGATGAAGGCAAAACCATTTCCGCATTGCGCCCATCAGGAACGGTTATAATCGGAGAATATAAAGTGGAAGCACAAACAAGCGGAGAATTAATCGAAGCCGGAACAAAAATTGTTGTTACTAGAGTGTTGCCTAATAAAGTTATTGTAAAAATTAAAGTTACCGAACTAAATATTTAACGCCCACTTTATAGACGGGAATGGTTAAATAAATCATAGCTAATAAATCATAGCTAATAAATCATAACAAATAAATCATAACAAATAAATCATAACAAATAAATCATAACAAATCCATCATAAGAGATCATAATCATCATAAAGATCAAAAACAATCATTCTTAAAAATCATCCTAAAAAAATCATAACCCCATGACACTACCCTTTCTACTTCTGGTAATCATAGCATCGATTATTGTTTTATTTCTATTTCTTTATTTTGTTCCTGTCAATTTATGGATCACTGCGATCTTTTCAGGAGTCAAAGTGAGTATTCTGGATTTGATATTAATGCGTTTAAGAAAAGTGCCACCAAGCGTTGTTGTAAATGCATTGATAAACGGAACTAAAGCAGGTTTAAATCTTACTTCCAATGATATCGAAACGCATTATTTGGCAGGTGGAAACGTGAACAACGTTATTAAGGCATTAATCTCCGCCGACAAAGCAAACATTCCATTAACATTTAAAACTGCTACTGCAATTGATTTAGCCGGTCGTGATGTGTTTGATGCAGTACAGCTTTCTGTAAACCCTCGTGTAATTGATACACCTGCTGTTTCCGCAATGGCAAAAAATGGTATTCAATTATTGGTGAAGGCTCGTGTTACTGTTCGTGCAAACATCAATCAGTTGGTGGGTGGTGCCGGTGAAGAAACTATTCTTGCAAGGGTAGGAGAGGGAATTGTAACGAACATTGGTTCTGCACACGATCATAAATCGGTGCTTGAAAATCCTGATCAAATTTCGAAAACAGTTTTGAATAAAGGACTCGATGCAGGAACAGCATTCGAAATATTGTCAATTGACATTGCCGATATTGATGTTGGTGAAAACATTGGAGCAAAATTGCAAACTGAACAAGCAAGTGCCGATTTAAAAGTTGCACAGGCTAAAGCAGAAGAGCGACGCGCACTTGCTGTTGCACTTGAGCAAGAGATGAAAGCGAAGGCACAGGAAGCACGAGCAAAAGTAATCGAAGCAGAAGCACAGGTTCCACAGGCCATGGCCGAAGCTTTTCGTTCCGGAAATCTAGGCATCATGGATTATTATAAAATGAAAAATATTCAGGCCGATACCGACATGAGGGATTCAATTGCGAAACCTAATCAGGGAAAGAAATCGGAATAAAAAAAGAGTGATTGGGTCATTGGTCATTGGGTCATTTGGCATTTGACTAGGTAGCGAATGCCGCTTATGTCATCCGCAAGCCATTGTACGAACGGGAGTGTCTTAGGTCATTTATGCAAATAACTTGTTTTCATCTCATTAATTATCAATAACTTATCGTAATCAATATATCATTTTCAAATTAACCATAAATCCACTATCTTTGCACCCTGAAAAAAATTTAGGGTCCCGTAGCTCAATTGGATAGAGCATCTGACTACGGATCAGAAGGTTTGGGGTTCGAATCCCTACGGGACCGCGTAAATACATTGAATATCAATTACTTGTAAGTGTTAGGAGTATTTTATTCCCAAATATTCTAATTCTATTCCCAAATTTTCTATTTTAGGATTGAGTTAACCTTTTTTATTAATTTGATGGTTATCTCATCAACAAAGTTTGATGTAGGCTAACAGCGTTAATATTGCCAAGCTTTCCAGACAGGCTTTAATTTAATTCCAGGAAATTTGCCATTGGAGATTATATTAACTGACACGACAACTGGTTGGTATTATGTAATTTCGGATAAAAATTACAGAGTAATGATTGACCCTATTGAGTTGCCAGAAAATGATACATTGGTACAGAAGTACAAAAACGCTTTATCAGTAGAGGTTGATATTCAAATGTGTGATGATTTAATTCAGCTTCTTGAAGCACGTCGGATTGAATATGAAAAAAAAACTAGTATAAAAGAATTTAATTCAGAGAAACTTATTTTACAATTATTGTTTTAATGAAAAAAGATAGGATTACAGAAATATGGAAAGACCCGGTTTGGAGCAAGGTCATAGCTGCCGCAATACTCGGAGCTATCGGCTCCATTCCTTTTTTGTATTCGTTTTTGATTTCCTTTTCCTACAATGAATTTATCAATGGCATCATCGATTCGCTTACCCGTAAAAGATATCTAACAATTCCGTTTACTTGGGGAGTTGCCCTTATCGCTCTATTCTACTTTATCGTGTTTTTGATTGTTGTTTGGTGGTGGCATACAAAATTTGTTATACGAGGTTTGTTCTCGGCGATAGGTATTATGTTCACGCGAATTTTAAATAACATGGGTAAAAATTCAACCGATAATCAGTCCATTTCAACATCAGAAAAAAAAACAGTTGCTGATTTATTTTCATCAAAACAAGAAAAAAAGAAAGAAGAAACCACCATCACAAATTCTATTAATAAAGATGGTTGGAGAAAAGAGTATGCAATCTTTAAAAATTCCGATGTATTTCAATCCTTTCCTGAAATAGTAAGTCGAATTGATAGACTTGAATTTGCTGATTTAGAAAAAGATGTTGTTTCATATTTCTTAACCCAAGATATTATTAGCCGGCCTCAATTCCAAATGTCAAAAGAGAATAAATATACTTTCACAAAGAAGGGTACTTTCTTTCTAAAACTATATTTGGAAGATAAATACCATGAGCCTGAAAAAGTCAAAGTAATTCTTAGTCATAGTGGAGGTGGTGTGATATATGGTGATAATATTGATAAGAAACATGAAAAGAGTTATTTGATACTTAAATCTTCGAAAGTGTATGAATTCTTTTCTGATATTATCAGCGGAGTTGAATCAAAGGATAATTTTGATTTCTATAAGGACCATGATGTTGTTAGTTATTATAAAACACAAGAAATAATAATTTGGGGCCAAAATTATTTCTATTTTTCTCCTAAAGGAAGATATTTTGTTAAGAGGTATTTTGAAGATAAATTTCACAAAACATCACAGGAAGTAAAATCATGAGAGAATTTATCACCACCATCTGGAAGGACTCAGTTGGGAGCTCGGTAATTGCCACGCTCATAGCAGCATTAATCATTTGGTTAATCGCTAAACTATTTGCCTACCTCAAAGGCATATCGATAAAGGAGTACTTTAGTAAACAAGTATTCTTTTCAGTGGGAACAATAACAACTTTCGGTTCCTTTTTTTTTGTTGTTGGAATATTAATATATTCTTTCAAAGACAACTTAGTTTTATACAAAGACGAAATTATTCTCTTCGGACCATTTGCAGTAGGTACAATTCTTATGGTTATTTCGGTTTACAAAGCTTTGAAGGCGACTGATAGATTGTTCAATAAGATTGCCATGAAAATTGAAAACAATGAAACGGCTTCGGATATTTCACTTGATAAGCTCGAAGAATATGAAAAGGAAATTGCGGGTCTTAAATCTAATATCGAACAATTAAAATTAAATAAACCCCTTACACAAGAGGAGCAATGGGAGAAAGATTACACCTCATTTCAAAACTCCAATTTGTATACGGCATTTAGCGATTTAAAACGCCATGTACGACAAGGAGATTCAATTGACTTAATGGATAAATCAACATTCGATTATTTCAATGCTCATAAAATCATTGTAAGAACCGAAGCGGTGGGTAACATTTGGAAATTCTCCGAAAAGGGCGATTATTATTTTAAAAGGTATATGGAAGATTTGCACATGATACGAACGGATAATGAACTAAAAGGAATCTCACAAGATGAAGTTCAAAGGGCGGAAGCGGAAGGAGAATTTAACAAAAAATGGGCTGAATTTAAATTAAATTCAACTTTCAAATACTTTGAGGGTATATGTAAGGATGCACAAATGGGATTATCCATTAGCAATACTCCTGAAGATGTATTACAATACTATGTAGCCAAAGGGATTATTAAAGAGTTTCCAATATTCGGTGGTGCCGTATTGACTGATTTGGGAAGAAACTTCAATCAAAAATTGATTGTTGAGAAGATTGAAGGACCCGTCACCGTAGAAATGGGGAATGAACAACGTATTCCACTTACGAATATTATCAATAACCACAACCAATTATATGCTGAATTCGAAGATTTAAAAACAAAATCAGTATGGAAAGATATGGACGTATTGAGACGAGCAAAAAATGGGCACCAATGCGGCTCATTTAGTGAGGACTCGCGTGACTATTTTGTTGCTATCGGGCTTATCAAGGTTCAACCGGCAAATGGCTTCGATGGCTTTTATAGTATCACGCCAAAGGGACATAAGTTTTATGACTGGTATATAAAAGAAAAAGTTTGTTGATTATCAAGTATAATAAAGTTCCAATTGTTAAAGATGGAAGTGGATAACTATTGATTTTTGGATGAAATCATCGATGGTCTATATTATTCATGAATTACATCTTTACCGCAGAACTGTTTTTCAACCAATATGAAATATTAAAATGTTTTCCTCATAAAAAACATCAAAACGGTTTTATTTAGTCCTAAAATGTAAATATCCAGGCTTTGACCAGCATATTCTCTATTCGTAATATAAAATTCATTGCCTGGATTGTACCATTCGACATACTCTTCCTGCAGCTGAGAATCAAAAGCAACTAACTCTTCAAAATGGTCTTTGCAAACATATACCACATTTTCATTTTTAACATATTCCGTTATGAACGGCAAAGCAAAATGAAAATACAGTGGATTAACATTAACTGAAAAAGCTGAATAATCTGGAAAATCTCGGTCCGGTAATATAGATTCAATATTGTTATTCATGAATAAAGAATTTTATAATAAATACTTTTTTAAAATTACGTCCGGAACATCAATAGTTGGAATAATATGGTGCATAACATTATTCGATTTTAGTTCTGCGATGGCTTGTAGGTACCATTGACTACCATGAGCACGAAAATCCTCATAGCAAAAAACATACAATGGATAATCGCTATCAATATGAGTTTCGCATCCTAAAAAATTTACATTAAATGAATCGCATTTTTCAGCGAATAAAGGGATATCATTTGTTGCCATACCACGATTCCAGGCAATCGGGTTTCGCCCTGGAAGCAAAAACTGATGCATAAAGCGCACCTCTCGTTTCGCCTTTTCAACACCTAAGACTAAATCCAATCTCTTTAAAGCGTGCTTAGAAATGTCCAAATGGATAATATTTTGTTTCATTTAGATTCAACGGCCAAATGACTCGTGAAGTATCGTTTTCTACCATTATATCCACTTTTAATCGCACAACTGTCCCATTAATTATTGTTTTATACAGGAGCTGGTATGTATTGCCTCTTTGTGTATGTGAGATTAGGCGAATCGGATATGCAAACTGCATTTGCTCATAGTATCCAAGTATGACTGAATCTCCGAGGATTTTCCTACTATCAGTTGCCGTTAATTGCAGCATCAATTCGTAATTGTGAGTCAAATACAACTGTTGAAACACGCTACCAAAACTGGACCCATGTATTAATAGAGGATTCGACCAAGGACCCCCACTTGTTTGCGCTTTGCACATACAACTATTTAGGGTTAAAATCATTAGCAAACAAATTACTAATTGTTTGTAACATTTAAACAGGGGGGTATGAAATCGATTTAAGGGCATTTTCAAAATTAAATTTTTTGAGTAATTGTTTGGTGGAGGTTTATTTATTATTATTTGAGATAATCCTCTATATGTTTATAACTGCCTGCATCTTGGTCCTTGTTCTGGCGTTTGCGAGCTTCACGCAACAGATATCCACTTTTTCTTCGTTTGCTGCGGTCTTTGGAACCGGTAGGTCTACCCAATTTTTTACCCTTTTCCTTGATACGCATTAAAGAATTTTTCACACGGTCAGATATAAGCGCCCTCTCAAATTCTGCGAACGCACATAATAGATGAAAGTGCAGCTTGCCACTGGCAGTTGAGAAGTCAAGATTGTCCATTACAGATATAAAGAATATATTTTTTTTCAAAATTTCATCAATATCCATTATTAATTCGCGTGAGCTTCTGGCGAACCTATCTAGCCTTGTCACTACAACTCCCTCATATTCGTGATTCCGCAATTTTTGTATTAAAGCAGCTTTGATTGGTCTGGTTTTTCTTGTACTTTCAATCTCTTCGTAGTAATCACAAGTCCATCCTTTTTCAGCAATATACTTTTCTAATAGACCTTTCTGTTGGTCCACGGACTGTAAAAATGTACTCACGCGTAAGTAACAGGCCACCTTCATAGATATTTTAGTTTTTTAATTATATAATCTTTATCCAAGGGGTATTTCTGAGAGATTCGTAATATCAATTCCATAACAATGTAATGCGCCAGTTCTTCATCAGTCCCTTTAAGATAATAATATTTGACTTTTAGAATTTTTTGTTCAGCACTGATGAAAAATCGAACAGTTATTTTTTCAGAAATGCTTCCATTTACCTGATAGTTTATGTTATGGTTTTCATATTGGATACTAGGGATTTTTCCAGCATCAAAAACTACCCACCGGTCAATATTCATTATCGGCAGAGATTTAAATGGCGCAAGATTGATACCCAATATCACATTTTTTAAATTTTCAATGCTAATGTCACAATTCATATGTTAGTTACAAAAAGTGCTCCTTTAAATCTTACTATAGGTTCCTTTCCATTCCCAAAAATGTTCTTTTTTCTATTTGATGCACGGTTGACAGATTTCATATGCTATCTACAAAACATACCTTGAAAATCTTACAGCTTTCTAATTTAAGCCACTTAATTAAGTCTTTAATTAAGTGGCTTAATAAAGGTCGTATCAAATTTTAAGCAGCCCAAAAAAGCCTACTGCTCATTCCTATATAGACCCTCGCAAATTATTTTTTCAATTTTTTTGCAAAAATTTTTTCACCAAATTTTTATAAGCAATTTGAGGCTTATCGGTTACCTAGCTAAATAATTGATATACAAATACATAAATATATATTTTCATCATTTCATACTATAGTACATATTAATAGACTATATTTATAGCGTCTGGGCCTGTCAATGGCCTATATACAAGGAATGATGAAGAAATTAGGTTCAATTCTTTTACTATTATTTTTTTTGATTGCCAATTCTGGAACGGCAGTTAATCTTCATTGGTGTGGTGGCAAGTTATCATCTCTGAATTTGAATTCAATTGAAAAGTCGATGTGTGGATGTGGGAAGAAAACAATGAAGCCAAATTGTTGTAAGGATTCAAATTTTCTTCTGAAAGCTAGTGATGAATTTTCAAAGGCTACTCATAGCAGTGATTTAAAACCATCCATTGTATTTATTGCTTTTCTGACAACCATCTACAAGCAGATATCACCATCAAAAGTGATTTCGCAAGCACACGCTGATTTTAAAATTCCTCCTCCTTTAATACCTAAAGAACCACTTTTCATTAGTGCCTGGTCTTTTCTGATTTGAGATTTAATCTTCTGAGTTAAATTTATTTTTGCTAGTGAATTCTATATCTAAATATAGAATTGATTGCCTTTGAAATTTTATTCATTATTAAATCTTAATTATGGACTTCAAATACTATAATTCTTTAACAAAAAAGCAAGAACTTCTGCTAAAAGGACTTAGTCCCTTAAACTGGCTACTAGATTCATTAAAGATGCAAATAGAAATTGCTCCAAAGGGTGATTCAAATAATAGGATTTCCCTTGAACAGCGCATAAATCTATTTCATCTGATAAACGATGTAATAGCAAACGGCGTTGAAGGTTCATTTGCGGAATTTGGATGTCACGCGGGAAACAGTGCGACACAAATTCAAGAAATTCTTAACCAAGGAAAATCATCAAAGGAATTTCATGTTTTCGATAAGTTCGATGCGCGATGGGAAATTAAACAGCAATTGATTACAAACTTCGAAGTTTCTAACCTGCCATTACCTATCATACATGAAGGACGGTTTTCAGATACCATTCCTGATGAATTACCTTCCAAATTAGCATTTGTTCATATTGATGCCGGATATGGAGGTGACCAGGTCCAACTCATGGACCTGATAATATTCTTGCTGGAGAGCATATATGAAAGGATGTCTCCAGGTGCCATTTGTGTGTTAAGGGACTATCATGATACAACTAAAACAGTTAAGGGAACAAATTCTAATCCTGGTGTTAAAGCTGCATGTGATATCTTTTTTGAAGATAAACCTGAAGGTATTTATGTATTATACGGTAACCGTTACTCACACGGGTATTTTAGAAAAAACAATCAAAAATTAAATTATAATTAAACAAATTTAAAACAAACTAAAAAATGAAAAAATCCTTACTACTATTTGTTGTTGTATTAATCACAATAACATTTTCTAAAGCCCAGTCAGCATACCAATTTACAGGATTGGATTGCAATAATATTCCTGTGGACTTATTTGCCGACCTTGACGCAGGTAAAGCAGTAATACTTGAATTTTATATGCCTAACTGCGGGAGCTGTCCACCACCTGCTCAAAGAATTAAATCCATGGGGAATAAAATTAACCAAACATATCCTGGTATGGTAAAAGGTTATGCGTTCCCTTATCAAAATTCTACCACATGTACTTACTCTACAAGCTGGGTAAATTCGAATAATCTTTCTTCATTTTGGACTCCTATGGATAGTGGAGCCTACCAGGTAGCTTACTATGGGGGCTTTGGTATGCCAACTATTGTATTGCTTGGAGGACTGGACCATAGGGTAATGTTTTCTACACTAAGTTTCAGTGCTAGCGATACTACAATTATGAGGGATAGCATTCTGGCTTTATTAGGCTCGACAGGTATAAATGATTTGTCAAATGAAATAAATTCATTTGAAGTATATCCTAACCCGGCTAATGAAATCGTTTCAATTAACATTGACCTAAAAAATGTTTCTAAGGTTTTAATTGATGTAGTGGATATTTCCGGAAAACAAATTGCGATAATTTCTAATGAAGAATTAAGTGGAATTACATCCAAGCAATTTGATACCTCAATTTTGCCAAACGGAAACTACTTTGTCCGCATAAACATTAATAATAAAATAAATACTCAGAAGTTAAGCGTTCAACATTAGAATGAAAAATATTTGTAAAATTATTGTATCGATAGCCGTTGTATTTACGGCTATCGATATTTCATCTGCTCAAACCTATTCCATCATACCAAATGATACTATAAATATGACCGGAATTATGGAAGACTTGGAAACATTAAGCATTCAACAACTCAATATTTCAAATGGACCATTAACACTCGCGTGGCAAAAAGTTAGTGAGAATATTCCACTTGATTGGGAGACTAATGTATGTGATAATGTTATTTGCTATGCATCATTAGTAAACGGAGGAGTTATGAACCCTGTAAGTCCAGGGGATTATGGGTTTTTATTAATGCACGTAACTCCACATGTTAATTACGGCACTGCAACTATTCGTTATGCAGTTTGGGATGTTGCATCCCCCCTTATAAAAGATACTTTAACCTATATTTTAACGATTAATGCCCCCACCGGAATCAATGAAGATAAAATTACAACTCAGATATCGCTCCATCCTAATCCGGCAAATGAGTCAATACACATTTACAATAATGCACTATTATCACTCAACTATAATATAGTTGATGCATCCGGAAAGTTAATTGAAAAGGGGCATTCGGCTTCTGAATTAATAACTATTAATACAGTTGATTATAAAGGCGGTGTATATTACTTGAGTGTAAATGATGTAAAGGGCAATCTTCAAAAGTTCAAATTTGTTATCCTTCAATAATGATGAAAAAAAGTTTATGTATTTTATTTAATTTGCTAATATGCAAAGGTATCATTGCACAGAATCCATTATTTATTCCGCCGGTTATCTCTGGAACAAGTTTTAATTTAGATATTCAAAATGGAATCACTCAGTTCTATCCCGGAATTAATACGCCCACATACGGTATCAATGGACCGCTACTTGCTCCAACTTTAATAGTCAATAAGTGGGATATGGTTACCATGAATGTGACAAATAATCTGACAGGGTCTGGAAATTCTACTACCATCCATTGGCATGGTTTGCATGTGCCTGCTGAAGACGACGGAGGTCCACATCAAATCATTTCGCAAGGAACTACGTGGAGTCCGGATTTTCAAATACTTAATTCTGCAGGTACATTTTGGTATCATCCACATGGTGATAATAAAACAGATTTGCATGTATCGCGAGGAATAGCAGGTATGATAATTATTAAGGACAGTGTTGAATCATCCTTAGTGCTTCCTCGGACCTATGGAGTTGATGATTTTCCGATTATAGTACAATCCAAATCGTTTGATATACTTAATCAAATTGCAATCTCTACTCAAACGGATACTGCTATTTGTGTGAATGGGGTTATCAATCCATATCTGGATGCACCGGCTCAGGTTATTCGTTTTCGCTTATTGAATGGTTCATCATCCCGTGTTTATAATTTCGGTTTTACTGCTAATTTGTCCTTTAAAATGATTGCCTCTGACGGAGGATTATTGGATAGTGCAATTACCATGAATAGATTAAGATTAGCTCCCGGTGAGCGGGCAGAAATTCTGTTGGACTTGCAGGGTATGGCAGGTCAAACAATTAATCTGGTAAGTTTTAGTTCCGAATTTCAAAATGGTATATATGGTGCAGCAACTGTAACAGGTCCGATGGGAGGAACAATTCCTGATTACAATTTAAATCCCTTGAATGGGGCTGATTTTGGAATTCTTCAAATGAATATAGTAGTTCCATCTGGTAACCCTGTAACTACAATGCCAACAACACTTGCAACAAATGTCCCATGGACAGCATATACTGTTTCAAGAAATTTTAATCTGCTCCCTGACACTATGATGAGCCCGGTTGGTCAGGTAGAAGGTCCGTTTAATATTAATGGAGCTCATTTTGATATGGGAATTATTAACGAAACAGTTTATTTAAATGATACTGAAAAATGGCGTATCACTAATAATACCGGTATTGCTCATCCTTTCCATATTCATGATGTGCAATTTTATTTATTGAATGTTAATGGGAATACGGTACCTCCTCATGAACGGGGGCAAAAAGATGTAGTTTTAGTTCTACCCCAGCAATATGTGGAGTTTATTACCAAATTTGAAAATTTCGCCAATGATACAATTCCTTACATGTATCACTGTCACATGCTTCATCATGAAGATGAAGGAATGATGGGGAGTTTCAGAGTTATAGATACCACTTTATTAAGTTTAATTCCAGTGGATTTGGAAACCGAAATATCTGTTTTTCCTAATCCATTTTCTGATGTATTACATATTATTACGCCTAACCTGGAAAAATTCTCTATAAAAATTTTTAATGTTTTAGGTGAATTGGTGTATTCAAGCGATTATATCACAAATCATCAAATAGAGACAAGTTTCCTTTCAACAGGACTTTATTTTCTTCAAATAAATTCAAACAAATCACAGTTCATAAAAAAAATAATTAAAGAATGAAAAGAATAATCTTATGCATTTTCCTCGTTTTTTCCGTAGTAATTATAAATGCACAATCAAGCATTTTTTGGGATATGCCTATGAATATATCAAATAATACATTTGGTAATATGCATCCTCGAATGGCGTTAGATGGCTCTGGCAATCCATTAGTAGTTTGGGGAAAGATGAATGATGAATCTGTTATGTTTTCAAGATGGAATGGCTCCATGTTTACAACTCCAATAAAATTAAATCCTCCCTGGATGACGGTTGCTTCAGCCGGATGGATGGGTCCTGACATCGTTTCTTTTGGAGATACAGTATATGTGGTAGTAAAACGGACTCCTGAAGTAAGTGATACAAATCGCATTTTTATTTTTACATCATTCAATGGAGGAGTATCATTTAATACGCCGGTTGAATTGGCTTTTATTGCAGACAGCCTTTCAAGATTTCCAACAGTAACCACAGATATTTCTGGTAATCCCATAGTCGCTTTCATGAAATTTAATTCTTCATTTTTAGATTCAAGATGGGTTGTGTCAAAGTCAACTGATTATGGTGCTACTTTTATGACTGATGTAAAGGCAAGCGGGTGGGGTGGCTCAGCTGAAGTTTGTGATTGCTGTCCTGGAGCATTGGTTTCTGCAGGGACTACCTATGCTATGTTATATCGCGACAATAATTCAAACATAAGGGACACATGGGCCGGTATTTCCTCAAACAGCGCCATTTCTTTTACTTCTGGCATTGAAGTAGACAATAACAATTGGATGATTATGAGTTGCCCTTCAAGCGGACCCGATGGAATCATAATTGGCGATACACTCTATTCAACACATATGAGCGCCGGAAGTGGGAATTACCGTACTTATCTTAGTAAATCATCTCTAAGTAGCGGAATGATGACTGCAATTACTAATCTGACTGGCTCAGTTCCCGGCTTAAGTCAACAGAATTACCCACGAATATCCGGTGATGGGAATGCAATTGCAATAACATGGAAGCAAACGGTTAATGGTGCTGCTCAGCTACCTATTTTGTTTACAAATGATGTTACAAATGGCTTCCCTTCAACATACGATACCGTGAATTTGGGGGATATTACCAATACTGATATCCAAATTATGAATGGGAATATTTGGGTCGTTTGGCAGGATGATAATTCCGGAACTGTAAAATTTCGCCACGGCACATATCAATTAAATACCTCTACTGCTGAAATTGAAAATAATAAGTTTTCTCTATTTCCAAACCCTGCTACGTCATCCATTATAATAAAAACTCATTCAGGGTCTCTTGCCAGAATTAAAATTTATAATGCATTGAGTGAGATGGTTTATTTTAAGGATGATATCTTAGAAAACTCTATTGATATTTCGTTTTTGAAAAATGGATTGTACAGCATTCAGATGACACTAGACGATACAACAGTTACACAAAAATTTATTAAACAATGAAAAATATTTTATGCTATGAAGTTATTGGAGGTTTCGTAATTACCTTTTCCAATGTTATTACTTCTGGTTCTGGTGAATCAACAAAATAATGGATGCATCGCACATCGCTAACTTTATTCGCGCTCCTGAGATTCTATATATTTGTTAAGCTGGTAATGCAGTGACCATTTCTAATAAAATCAACAACGAGGCTTCTTTCAGGTCGCATATCAAATAATACACTTGTAATAATGGGAATTATAGAACGTCGTACTCTTCTCTTTGTTTGAAATTATCTGATTAATGGGTGAAAAACAACTATATTTTGAACCTTTAACAGGATTGCGTTTTGTTGCAGCCTTGATGGTATTTATTACCCACTTTTTTCCACGAAATTATGGTGATTTTATTAATAGTATATTAGTTGAATTTCAGGTTGGAGTACCTATATTTTTTGTTTTAAGTGGATTTCTGATTGCGTATCGATATTATGATAATGTAAGTACGGTAAAAGGTGGGTTGGTAAGTTATTTTGTTAATCGATTTATCAGAATTATTCCACTTTACATTCTTATTACTATTGGAAATTGGCTTTGGTACGAATTAGATACAAAATTATTCTTTTTGAATTTAACGCTGATGCATGGATTTTTTTCAAAATATGTCTTTGTTCCGCTCCCTCACACATGGTCCTTGACTGTTGAGTGTACTTTTTATATAATTGTTCCTTTCATTTTTTTTCTACTGCGCAACCGAATAGGAATATTTATACAAACTTGTTTATTTATATGCATTGGTTTAGTTATTACATTTATATTAAATAAATTCCTAGAAACACACTTTTGGGGTGATTACAATTACATGTTACTATTAACTTTTTTTGGAAGGTGTTTTGAATTTGTGATAGGAATTAAACTTGCCCTATATGTCAGGGAAAGAAAGAATATAGGAAATTATCCTATGCATTTCACTTTTGCGAGTATTGCAGTATTCATGGTGATAATGATTATTGTTTCACGTGTAGGAGGTTTGAATACGTATTTAGGCATATTCCTTCATAACATTATATATCCAATTTGCATTGCATGGATGATTTATGGTTTGATTGCAAGTAAGAATTTTATTAGCGCGATATTGTCTTCGCCTGTTTTCCAGCTTCTGGGTAATAGTTCTTATGCCTTTTTTCTGATACATTATGGTTTTTGGCAAAAATTTGTAGTCAAATACATGTTTATAGATTTATTCTTATATCTTTTTGCAACAATATTATTAAGCATTTTAATTTATAAGACTATTGAAGAGCCCGTAATAAAATATGCAAAAAATAAGCTGGTGAATTATCAACAACGACATAACTCTGAGATGGCAAACTATGGACGCTGAGTTGAAAGGTAAAAATATTTTACTCGTTTTGGGCATAAAAGTTATTAGTTGGAGAAGTTATTAATAGTATATTTGTTAAGTAATGAAACAAACATTATATGGAAGATACAATTCATCAATCCAAAACCAATAATCATCATCATATTTCGACTGATGAAGGTAATCACAATAAACATGAGGGCCACAATGTTTCCGATTTTTGGGAAAGGTTTATTATTTGTTCTTTAGTTTCCATTCCGGTTCTTGCATTGTCTCATATGATTCAGCAATGGATTGGGTTCACCATTAGCTTTCCAGGTGATAAATACCTTTTAGCGATTCTATCCACCTTTATTTTCCTTTATGGAGGTTATCCATTTTTAAAAGGATTATATGATGAAGTTAGAGATAAGGCTATTGGAATGATGACCTTGATTGGAGTCGCCATCACTGTAGCCTGGGCATACAGTGTTGGTATCACCTTTGGATTGCAGGGTATGGATTTCTATTGGGAAATGGCAACCCTGATTGATATCATGTTGATAGGTCACTATTTTGAAATGAAATCTGTAATGGGCGCATCCCGTTCACTTGAATTATTGGTAAAAATGATGCCCTCTACTGCACATCACATGGTAGATGGGCACATACATGATATGCCTGTAAGTCATTTAAAAATAGGAGATGTGATTTTAGTAAAACCAGGTGAAAAGGTACCTGTTGATGGAACTGTAATTGACGGTGAAAGTTATGTTGATGAGAGCATGCTTACCGGTGAAAGCAAACCCGTAAAAAAGCAAAAGGAGAGCAAAGTAATAGGGGGCGCTATCAATAGCAACGGGTCACTGACAATTAAAGTGGTCAGCACTGGAAAAGACAGCTATCTTAATAAAGTTGTTAAGCTTGTTGAAGACGCTCAGAAGGTAAAATCTAAAACTCAGAATTTCGCTGACAGGGCAGCAAAAGTGTTGACATTTGTTGCTTTAGGTGGAGGTTTTCTAACTCTTATCGTTTGGCTACTATTAGGCTTTCCTTTTGTGTTTGCATTAGAAAGAATGGTTACAGTCATGGTAATTTCCTGTCCACATGCCTTGGGTCTTGCAGTACCATTGGTAGTTGCCATTTCCACATCAATTTCTGCTCAAAAAGGATTGCTGATTCGAAACAGAACCGCATTTGAAAATGCACGGTTGATTACCACTATTATTTTTGATAAAACCGGTACACTTACTAAAGGTACGCATCAATTGCAGGAAATTAAGGTGATTGACTTGAACTTTGATGCTAATGAATTACTCCGTCTGGCTTCTGGTATTGAACAGCACTCGGAACATTACATCGCTGCGGGAGTATTAAGAAAAGTAAATGAACTAAAAATTAATATCCCAAAGTCTGAAAAGTTTAATTATCTGCCCGGAAAAGGCTTGGAAGGAATTGTAGAAGGAAAAGAAATAAAGGTGGTAGGTCCTAATTATTTAAAAGAACATGAACATCAACTATTCCGGAATCAAATGAAAATTTTGAAGGCACGGTTGTTTTTGTTATGGTAAATAATGACATTAAAGGCTATTTTACATTTTTCGACCAGATTAGAGAAAATTCCTTTGAAGCCATTGCATTGCTTAAAAAATCTGACATCAAGAATTTACTTCTAACAGGCGATAATGAACGCGTAGCAAAAAAGGTAAGTGAGGAACTTAAAATGGATGGATTTATTGCAAATGTTCTGCCTCATGAAAAATTGGAGAAAGTTAAGGAACTTCAACAAAAAGGTGAATTTGTTGCCATGACCGGAGATGGTGTTAATGATGCTCCTGCACTCGCCCAATCAGATGTGGGTATCGCAGTGGGTTCAGGAACTGATGTGGCCGCGGAGACAGCAGATATTATCCTGGTTAATTCCAATCCAATGGATATTGCCAACCTGATTTTATTTGGGAAAGCTACTTACAATAAAATGATACAAAATTTATGGTGGGCAGCAGGATATAATATCATTGCAATTCCGCTGGCTGCTGGGGTGCTGTATAAATGGAATATAATGCTTGAGCCCTGCAGTAGGCGCTGTGCTTATGAGTTTAAGTACTATTGTTGTTGCTATAAATGCACAACTATTAAAACGAAGTTAGCTATGATTGAAAAAATAATTTCATGGTCCACTCACAACCGATTCTTTGTATGGATTGGTATTGTAATGATTGTGGTAGGCGGTGTTTGGTCGGTAATGACCACGCCTGTTGATGCTATTCCTGACCTTTCCGAAAATCAGGTCATAGTCTATACCGAATGGATGGGTCGAAATCCTCAAATTATGGAGGACCAGATAACTTATCCTTTAGTTTCAAATTTGCAAGGAATTCCAAATGTTAAATCAATCAGGGCGGCGTCCATGTTTGGAATGAGTTTCATATTTGTCATTTTTGATGAAGATGCAGAAATCTACTGGGCAAGAACACGAGTTTTAGAACGGCTCAATTTCGCGCAGCAGGCATTGCCCCCAGGAGTAACACCCTCTTTAGGTCCTGATGGAACCGGTGTTGGTCATGTTTTTTGGTATACGCTTCAGGGCGATGGATATGATTTAGGTGAACTAAGAGCTGTGCAGGACTGGTATGTGAAATTTGCTTTGCAAAATGTAGAAGGTGTTAGCGAGGTTGCATCTTTTGGAGGTTTTCAGAAGCAATACCAGGTAAGCATAAATCCTCACAAGCTTGTTTATTTCAATGTTTCAGCAATGGATGTTTCAAATGCTTTGAAAGCAAACAACCGTGATGTAGGTGGCAGTATATACGAAATGAATCGAATGGGATATATGATAAGGGGATTGGGATACATTAAAGATATAAAAGATATAGAAGAAATTGCTGTTGGAGCATACAAATCAATTCCTGTGAGATTAAAAGATGTGGCAGATGTGCAAATGAGCAGCGATATTCGTTTAGGAATTGTTGATGAAAATGGCGAAGGAGAAGTGGTAGGTGGTGTGGTTGTTGCCCGTTATGGAGAAAATGCAAAAGAAGTAATTGATAATGTTAAGGAAAGATTAAGTGATGTTGAAAAAGGATTGCCGCCTGGAGTTAAAATAAAAATTGCATACGACCGTAGCAATTTGATTGAAGCTGCTATCACTACATTAAAAGAAGCATTAATAGAAGAAATTATCGTTGTTTCATTGATAGTGTTGCTATTTCTGTTTCATGTACGAAGTGCGTTAGTTGCAATTGTCACTATTCCATTATCGGTATTGATTGGATTTATGCTTATTAAGTTTTTTGGAATTTCACTCAACATTATGTCTCTCGGTGGTATTGCTCTGGCCATTGGAGATTTAGTTGATGCAGGAATTGTAATGACCGAAAATGCCTATAAGAAGTTGGTGAATGCTGTATTAAAAACTGATGAATGATGGACAAGCAGCGAATAGGAAATACCAATGAAATTAGTGAAGAAGAACGAATAAAAATAATTGAACGTTCATCACGTGTTGTTGGTCGTGCCGTATTTTTTTCAATCCTCGTTACTCTCATATCTTTTGCTCCCATTCTTTTTCTTGAAGGTCAGGAAAAGAAATTGTTTTCACCATTGGTTTGGACCAAGACCTTTACAATGATTGGTTCTGTAATTGTAGCATTATTTATTGTTCCAATGCTGTTGCGGTCATTGATGAAAGGCAAGCTAATACCCGAAAGCAGAAATCCGGTAGCCAATTTTTTTATAAAAATATATAGCCCGGTTTTACGACTTTGCCAGCGTTGGAAAAAAACAGTGATTGCAATTTCATTGCTTATTGTTTTAGGAAGTATTCCTTTTGTTATACAATTGGGTTCTGAGTTTATGCCACCGTTAGATGAAGGCTCTCTTTTGTTTATGCCTGTTACATTGCCGGATGTTTCAAATAATGAAGTTAAGCGAATTTTACAGGTACAGGATAAAATAATCAAGAGTATTCCAGAGGTGGAAAATGTGCTTGGTAAAGCAGGAAGAGCTTATACAGCAACCGATAATGCGCCAATGAGCATGATTGAAAGTATCATTCTGCTGAAACCAAAGTCACAATGGCGTGAGGGTATGACTACTGAAAAATTGATTTCCGAATTCAATGAAAAAGTGCAAATACCGGGAGTTACAAATGGTTGGACGCAACCTATAATTAATCGCATCAATATGCTTTCGACCGGAGTGAGAACTGATATTGGTATTAAAATTTACGGACAAGGATTAGACACCATTTACAATATTTCACGTCAAATTGAGAAATCCTTGCAGGGAATAGAAGGACTTGCAGATTTATATGCAGAACAATTGACTGGTGGCAAATATCTCGACATTAAAATTAATCGAGAAGAAATTGCCCGATATAATTTATCAATTGAGGAAATAAATATGATTATTGAGATGGCCTTGGGTGGTATGCCATTAACCAATACTGTTGAAGGTCGGCAACGATTCAATGTTTCAATGCGTATGGCGCAGGATTTCAGACGGGATTTGGATGAAATAAAACGTACACCAATTCAAACAGGTGATTATGGAGTTATACCTTTATCATCAGTAGCTGAAATGGAAATTTCAGAAGGACCACCCATGATAAGTTCTGAAAATGCAATGTTAAGAGGTACTGTTTTATTTAATGTTCGGGGCAGAGATATGGGTAGTGTTGTTAAGGAAGCTAAAAATAAAATTGATGCGGAATTTAAAAATTTGCCCAAAGGATATTTCATAACCTGGAGTGGACAATATGAAAATAAAGTCCGTGCTGAAAAACGTTTGAAAATTATTATCCCTATTACTCTTCTGATAATTGCATTTGTTTTGTATTTCACTTTCCACTCCGCTAAAGAAATGCTTATTGTACTTTCCAGCATTCCATTTGCCCTGATTGGAGGGGTATATTCCATGTATTTTTTTGACGTGAATTTTTCAGTTGCTGTTGCTGTTGGTTTCATAGCCTTGTTTGGCATTGCGGTTGAAACAGGTGTATTGATGATTGTATACATGAATGAGGCAATTAGGGACTCAGTTGAACGCAAGAAAAGCTCAGAGCTTTCAAACGAGGAAATTCAATCAGCAGTATTTTCCGGAGCCGTGATGCGCGTTCGTCCTAAACTGATGACCGTAATGGCAGATATGATTGGTTTGTTACCAATTCTATTAGCTACCGGCGTTGGTAGTGACGTAATGAAACCTATCACTATTCCTTTTGTATTTGGACTAATTACTTCAACATTATTTGTATTGATTGTTTTGCCTATTGTTTATCAGATGGTGAAAGAAAGAGAAATTAGGAAGCACGGGAAAGTTGATTTCCTCGAATTAAAAGATTAAGCCATGAAAAAATTCATATTTGTATCATTAATTTTTATTGTAAACCAGGTAAATGTATCCGCTCAGGACTCAACGTTACTTAAGCTGGATGCAATTCTGAAACAAATGGAATTGAATTACCCTTCAATTTTAACTTACCAGCAAAATGCTCAATCGTGGCAGGCAAAAGCTGAAGGTTCTAAATCCTGGATGCCTCCAACTTTTTCTTCCGGGCTAATGCAGTTTCCTTATGACTTTTCAATGATTAATGAAAAGGACGACCCCATGAACCAGGCAGGAGTTGTTTTTTCATTTGAGCAAATGATACCCAATAGCAGTAAACTGAATGCAAATAAACAGTATTACAATTCTCTTGCGGAGGTGGAGAACAGTAGAAGCCAGTGGACCATTAATGCATTGTACAAGGAAGCGAAGACATTGTATTATTTCAGATATATTAATGAGAAAAAGCAATGGGTCATTTCTGAAAGTGAAGAAATTCTTGAATTGCTTATAGGCACAGCAGAAGTAAGATTTAGCAATAATCAATCTCAACTGCAAACAATATACAAAGCAAAAGCCCGGCTGGCTGAACTTAAAAATATGAATATCATGTTGGCTGGTAACATTTCGGAAAGTAGCATTGGACTGAATATACTAATGGTTAGAAACGTCAATGCAAAATTTATTATTGATACACTTATTCAACCACATAAATACACGTTAACCGACTATGACAGCAATCTTATATCAAATCGGAGTGATATCGATGCAATGTCGAAATCTATTCAATCTATGAAATTGGAAGAGCAGGTAATGAGAATTGGAACAAGGCCGGATTTTGGCATCAGGGCAGAGCATGCCGAGATGTTTGGAATGCCTAATCAATGGTCACTCATGGGTATGATTACATTACCCATAGTACCATGGTCCTCAAAAATGTATTCCTCAGAAGTCAAATCTATTGGATTTAAAGTTCAATCGATGGAATTTGAAAAGCAACAAATGCAATTGATGGCTCAAAAAATGATTGCCGAAAAATTGTCAATGCTCAATTTTGGTTATAAGCAATATGAAAATTATGTTAATGAGATAATTCCTGCTTTTGATAATAATTTGCAGGCTAACTTAAGGGCATACAATCAAAACACAGGGGATTTGTTTGAACTTTTGGATGCCTGGGAAATGTTGCTGATGAAGCAAATTGAAATGTATGACCAGCTGTTTAATATTTTAAAATTGGAGGCAGAATATGAGTATGAAATACAACTTAAGTAGGCTTTTAACTTTCTTAGTGTTGATATTTTCAGCTTGTAACAATACTGAAAATAATAAACATGTTTTGATGAATCATGGCCAATCAGATTCACTATACACCTGTCCCATGCATCCTGAAGTGCAGCAGCAGGGTCCTGGAATATGCCCAAAATGTAATATGAAATTGGAGAAAATATTGCAATTTGAAGCAGTGACACAACTTGTTTCACCGAATAAGCAGGTATTATCACGGCAGGCAACAGTGAAATTAAACATGGCGGATTCCGGAAGTTCAATTCAAGCTCAGGGGTACATTGATTTTGACAAAACGCGGAACCATAGTTATTCAGCGAGATTTGGTGGCAGAATTGAAAAACTTTTTGTCAGGTATAATTTTCAATTCGTACAAAAGGGAGATAAAATAATGGAAATTTATAGTCCGGAGCTAAATACCATACAGGAAGACCACCTGTTTCTTTTGAAATCCGGAAAAGATTCCACCCTGTTGGATGAATCACGTCGAAAATTGAAATTGTTAGGTATTACGGAAAATCAAATTATAGCTTTAGAACGAGAAAGATTGGTCAATCAATCTTTTGAAGTTTATAGTCCGAATGATGGTTTTATAATCTTTAATCCTCCTACAGAAGCGACCACTGGCGTTGTGAGTTCACAAAATTCTCAAATGGGCAGTATGAATTTAAATGATGATAGTAAGTCAAATAAATCATATGATAATTCTAACGGTCAGATTCGTGAGGGGCAGTACATAAACAAAGGCGAAACACTTTTTAATTTAAATGACCTTAAAAAGGTATGGGGTATTTTGTCGGTTGCCGGTGAAATGCAATCAGAATTTGATGTAAATGATAAAGTATTATTAAAATCAGAATCGACTGCACACCCAATAGTTGGTAAAATACTGTTAGTTGAAAAAACATTTGAAGATATGAATCAAAATTTTATTAGAGTGAGAGTTGAAATGTCTAACTTAAATAGTGAATTGAAGATAAATTCAGTTATTACCGCTGAAATTTTTATTTCAAGTAAAATGGGGTTTCAGATTCCCGCTTCCGCTGTGTATAGAACAGGTCTAAATTCATTTGTTTGGGTGAAAACTGATACATCACAGCAAGGGACAGGTGTATTTCAATTGAGAAAAGTGGTTTCAGGGCCTGTATCGAATGGAATGATAACTATTATAAGTGGCTTAGTTATTAATGAGGAAGTGGCTAAGCATGCGGGTTATATGACGGACAGTGAAACATTCTTATATGACTATTAAGTTAATGCAGTCGTTGCGTCCAGCCATTATTGTGCTCTTAGTTTTGATTTGCAGTTGTAAACAAAATACTGAGAATCAACTGGAGGATGATAGAACCAGCTATTATACATGCCCTATGCATCCAAGTGTTGTCAGTAAAACTCCTGGAGTTTGCCCAGTTTGTAATATGTCGTTAATAAAAGTCGATAAAGTTGCAGAAAATAATTCTGGGCACAATAAAAATATCATCACTCTTGATTCTCGCCAACAGCAACTTGCCGGAATTATTACCGATACAGTGAAATTGAATGTAATCAATCCAGACACTGATATACTTGGAAAAGTAGCCCTTGATGAAACTCTTGTCAGAAGTATTAGTAGTCGCGTCAGCGGTCGGATAGATAATTTACTTATCAGAGCATCAGGAGAATTTATTCAAAAAGGAAGTCCAATGTATGAAATTTACAGTGAAGAATTATTAGCCGATGAAAAAGAATTTATTTTGTTAACGGAAAAAGTTCAATTGAATCCAAACCCCAATTTATTTTTAGATGGATTATTAACAGCGTCAAGAAATAAACTTATACTGTGGGGACTTACTTCAGGCCAAATATCAGAATTAACCAGAACAAAATCAGTTTCACCTCAAATGACCTTCTATTCACCAGTGGAGGGTTACGTCACTGACGTATTGATAACTGAAGGCATGTATGTAAAGGAAGGTTCTCCAATTATAAAAATAGCATCACTGAGTCATGTGTGGGTGGAAGCTCAAATTTATTCAAATGAGAGCGTCAATGGTAAAATATTTAAAATAGTTACTTCAACTACATCTGATGAGTCATTCGAAGGTCGGCTTGTATACAGCAATCCGGTTTTGGAAGCAGGCCGGAAATATCAATTATTACGAATAAAAGTGGAAAATATAAAAGGAATATTAATTCCCGGAATGATGGTGTATGTAACCACGCTTCAGCAAAGCCAACCTTTATTATCGGTTCCTAAATCGGCAGTTCTATTGGAAAAAATGAAAACTCTCTGGGTAAAAGTGGATGAAAACACGTTTGAACAGCGTATGGTGGAAACTGGCAATTCTAATTCTAATTTTATTGAAATCATATCGGGAATTAAGGAGAATGAAATAGTCGTAAGTTCAGGAGCATATCTTATAAACAGTGAATTTATTCTTAAAAGTGGTGCAGGACAAAGACATAATCACTAAAAATTGAAAACTGAATCAAAATCATTAACCATTTTGTCAATACATGACAACGTATATAATCAAATGGATAATTTTTCGAAATCTGGAATGCACATGATGAAGAATTCCATAATGATGACGATAGAATGTGTGAATTATGCAACACTTTTCTTTAATTGTGTAATAGTTATCAATTTATAAATCTTATTTTTGATAAAAACAATTAAGTAAAATATCAATAATTAATTAAATGATGCATGATAATTCGTGGAGTTTTGGAATGGGTTGGGGGATGTGGATTATTCCGCTTGCCATTATACTGATTGTTATATTTGCTTTAAGATATAGACGCAAAAAGTAAAATATAAATTTTAAAGGTAATGCAAAATGTTTGGGTATCAGTATTACCACCAATCATCACGATTGCATTTGCAATTTGGTCTAAGAAAATCATTCCTTCTCTTTTAATAGGATTAGTAGTTGGAGGCTATTTGCTTAATCCAACACTTACAGGTGGTTTTGAATCAACGATTGACCAAATTGTAAATACTTTATCGGATACAGGAAGTCTTCAGGTGCTTTTGTTCCTTTATTTGTTTAGTGGCTTAATTTACCTGATAAGAAAATCGGGCGGGATAAAAGCATTTTCAGAATTAGCTGACAAACATGTAAAAAGTGAAAGAGGAGTTTTTTTTCTACTTTGGGCATTAATACCGGTTACTTTTATTGACTGTGGCTTCAGGATTGTAGGTGCTGGTTCTATTACCCGTTCACTTGCTGAAAAGCACAAAATAGCAAAAGAGAGATTTGCTTTTATGCTAAACAACACTGCCAGTCCGGTCGTTGAACTTATTCCTATTGCTACAACATATGTTGGATTTAATATTGCTATTATCAATATTGGATTAAAAGCGGCAGGTGTTTCAGAAAACAATTCGGCTTATTCAATTTGGCTTCATGCTATTCCTTTAGAATTTTTCAGCATCGTTTTAATTATCATTACTTATTTTTCCATCTTTTACCAATTTAAGCATTCAAAAAACACTCAGGTTAATCAAGCTGTTGAAATGGATATGAAAGACATGAACATGGAAGAACCTGAGCCGATAATCAAACCAAGGGTGATTAATCTTCTGGTGCCTTTATTTGTTGTTATCATGTTGAGTATTTTTTTCTTTTGGTTTTTTGGGAAAGATAAGCCGGGCAACACCACTTTTTTATCTGCAATGACAAATACAGAACCGAACAGGGCAATGCTTGTAGCGTTGTTTATTTCAATAATGATAACAGCAGTTTTGTATTTTTTTCAAAAATACAATCTTAAAAAAATGACCTCCGATGTTATAACAGGTGGAAATGAAATTATGACTACCTTGATAATTCTCACTTTAGCCTGGCCTTTAGCATCTATCTCTCAAGAATTGGGGTTAAATAATTTCATTGAACAAACACTTGGAAGCTTAATGCCTGCATGGAGCATTGCTGTTTCAATTTTTATTATCTCTTCTGCCGTGACTTATTTTATAGGTTCAGGCTGGGGAGCAGCGTCTTTAATCATGCCGTTTGCAATCCCTCTTGCAGTTGCATCAGATATAAGTATTCCACTTTGTGTAGCAGCTGTTATTACCGGTGGAACATTCGGTGATGTTACTTCACCTGTTGCAGGCATGACTAATATGTCATCCAATATTGCACATGCCAACCATGCTAAATATTTAAAATACGCAAACCCTTACAATTTTATTGCAGCATTTATAGCAGCTGCATTATTTTTAGTAGCTGGTTTTTATTTTCAACAATAATTCCGTTGATGCAATAAGAGAAAGTCATGACATCAAAATTTAAAAATCTAAATTTTCATAAAATCTATGCAAGTTCGAAATTTTAAGGCACAGGCAAATTTTCAGTTTTCATAATGCCTCATTCCTGGCAAGAAATTTCGGTTTTTAAGTTTTTCAGCTGACTTCACATGTTATTACTGTGTTCTACGATATACGTAAAAGTTCAATGAGTTTGTAACCATACTATCCACACTTAAATTCTTTGAAATTTACAGATGAAAACCGCTTTGATGCCAAATTTCAAATTGTCATTTTAAGGCGATTTAAAGCACATTACCTTAAAAATGGCCTTAGTTACGACCAATGGCCAAAAGTCGCTTAAAATAGAAATTCACACGGGAAGTTCCCGGTGATTTTTTTCGATATCAACGACCATCAACCAAATCATGGACATTTTCGCAAATATTGATAGTTTCTAATTTAATTATATTGGCCAAATGCAGGGCATGAGCATGCCATCAAAAAATAAAAATTATGTCCAAGTTTAGAACAGATAATTTCATCGGATATCTGTCTATTTCACATTTCTTAGAGTATACCGCATAAAAAATTCTAATTAGAAAATTCATTCTATAAGAATTCTAATTAGAATAACTTCCTTTGTATCAATTGATTATGTAACATTTTATCGGCTTTTTCGTTTAAATAGGAGAATTCAAGAATAATCATTGGATTTAGTCGTAATTTATTTAAAGACAAGTTATTATGTTAATAATCATCAAATTAGTAGCCCGAATTTACCCTAAATGTGACCACTGGACCATTACCTCACCTGAATTTGGCTAAAATCAAATGGGTTTTGTTGGCAGTGAATCCGGTGCTCACGCTCGTATAATGACCCATTAGGTAATAGAAATTGATATCTGATGCAGGTTAAAACACTTGCCTTTTTTTAAATAATGGGGTTTCGCTTGACATAATCCTAATTCAAAAGTCCGGACCATCCAAGGAGACCTTCTGCTTCATGCTAAATGTGGTTGTCAGCTGTACGGGAAGGTTTACCGCGAGATGTCCCGTGTCAAATGAGTGGTGTTTCAATTATTTAACTCTATTTATTTAATGTCCGCAGCGCTGGGTCGAAACACCACTGCAATTATGACACAGGAGCCTGGCTGGTTATCGTCGTTGGTTACAGCCGGCTCCATTTTATTTAACCAACGCACTTTAAATACTAACCAACGATGGAAAAATACAGCTTCAACGCGCATTTAGAACTTGATATTGACCCGGAATTATGTTACTCCGATGAATATTTTGACCGGTATAAATTCCTGCAAGGAAATTTTAACCAGGTCCTACACATAGTTGAAAAACGAAGTGGAAAGCCTGTCACTTGGCATCAAGGGATAAAATTTAACCAGGAGAATCACAGTTTAACTACATATTTTAAGAAAGAAATTATCGAATTGTTTCCTCACAATGAACAATATACCCTTGCTTATTGCCCTGATGGAGTTGCAACCATCAAAATATATTTATTAAAAAAATATAATTGGAAAACTCACATTGAAAAACGGTTTTTGGCAATTGTGTCAAATCTCATATTCAACATTGTGCGAACACCAAAGTCCCAAATTTTACGCAATCGAGGCCGGTACAGTGAAATCCTTACTAAAAATGAAGTGTATAACATATTGTTAATATTGAATTCCAAACTCACTACGCCGCTTGATGATGAGTTGATAAACAAGCTTACCACATACATCTGGTTAAAAAATTTAAATGATGAATTACACCCTCCAATTGAAATCAAAAAAAGCATTCGTTCGCAAAAATTTATGAATGTATTCCTCGATAATTATCCTGAGTGTGACGATTATAGTATTCAGCAAGCTGTTAAAGCGGAACTGAATAGGGTCAAGGGTGTATATATTAATGATAAGTATGCAGACACAATTACAAAATATGTGACAAAATACCCTAACAGTCGATATACGGATAGAGTGAAAAATTTAATGAAAAAGCATTCCCTTAAGAAAAGTAACGCGAGCCGAATATATTGTAAATGGAAAAAAGTATCATCACCCACTCCCATAAACAATATATCAAATAATAATGGTGATAAAGTAAGTAATGATACTTTATCTATTATTAAGATGAAGCAATTTATTCAATCATATAGAAGTGATGTAAAACTAACCCAGAAAGTGGTTTCCGTGGGGTCAGGCGTAAGCATCGCCCAGGTAAAGAGAAAATGGTTCTTATTTAAAGAACAAGTGGACAAAATTAAAAAGAAAAAAAGATAGGCTTAACTTTTTATTTCCTATCCACATGAAATCATGTACGCATCCAATATTCATAGCAATAATACAACATGGAGCATGCTAATTAACAGCATTTACAGGAAAGATATTTACCTCTTTTTTCCTAAAAACTACATGATATGTACGCGTGCAGGACTCACTGAGAACAAAAAATCAAGCATTATGTATGTTTATGAGCAAAGGGTTCGACCTTTTGTTGCAAATTGTCTATTATCCACTTCAAATTATTGCACAACGCAACCTGAGCATTCTTTTCAGATACGTTACAATAGCTTATCAATAAAATGTTGTCTCAGGGGATATTCATGAAGTTCTACATTTTTCTGTGAATAGGTAATTAATTTCATCATTCTTTACAGCAGTTAGATTGCACTCTTTCCTGATACATTCAAACAGTTTGTCAACGAAATGTTGTCGTAAGTCATCGTTGACCAGACGCTCTTCAATGCAACGGATGTATCGTTCTGTATTTTTTGTAATAATCTTATTACTGTCTATGCTAAATTTTAAAGTCATAGTGCAGTCGCGGGCATCATCCACCAGGTACATGTAAAATACAAGATTGCCAGCATCATCAAAATAATTTATTGCTTTCATATAAATAAATACTTTGAAAAAGTAAAAAATGCATTTTACAATCTCATTAAACTTTTTTGTATATATTGCCGAAAATAGAAATCCAATATCCTCTATTAATCTTGAAAAAGTTTAATACGAATAACAAGTATTATTTCTTTTGACCAAAGTTTATCATATAAAAGTTGTATGGGTTTATAACTCCACAAGACTGAAAAAAATTGAATATGACATTTGAACCAGACTCACTAGTAAACTTCATTAGAAAAAAGAATATTCCACTCCATAAGTTAAATATTCTTGACTTGGGATGTGGGCAAACACAATTTTTGGTTTTGTTGGACCCTGAAAATCCCATAATTGAAAGTTATGTTGGGGTTGACATAGATGAGGATATTCATCCATGGGCATTCTCCCAAGTAATTTCTGTTGGGAGTACACCATATGACACATATGACCAAATTCATTCGGCTGTTTTTTTGCATGAAAAGCTTGCCCGAAACGAATTTGATGAGCTGTTCAAATTCAGATGTCCATTATCAATTCAAGAATATATAAAAGGTCTTGCCAGCAAAGAATTTCCAGATGGACCTTTTAATATTGTGATTTTATCTAACATAGTTCATTTAATGCTCGAATCTGATGTAAGATACATGTTTGAAATTTTAACAAAGAACGTTAAAACTCCTGCACTCTTCTACATGGAATATTTTTTCCAGAATGTCAAAACCTGCTACCAGGGAGCAAGAAATGTAACTCATAAGGAAACTCAATATATACATTCTCTATTTGATGAAGTTGTGATAGTTGGTGAAGATTTTACTGATAAACATATATTTTATGGTATTATTTACTAAACTTAACAATTATTTGACGGACAATTCCAAATTGGGTTTAATAATTTCATTTTTTTTTACAATTTAATTTTCTTATACAAAATTGCTAATTTATCATTCAAATCATCTTCTGATGTCTTGCAATATTCTATTAGCTGAGAAATTCGTGAATGCCCTGTTACTTTACAAATTTGGTCCAAACTCATCAAATTGGACTGAACAGCGTATGATGCCCAAGTTCTGCGAAAACTAGATGTTTTAATACGGTCATAAAACTTTACTGGTTTTGTTACAATTACTTTATTTATATTACTTGGGTCCACTTTCTTTAGAATGAATTCCACACCAAATTCTTTATTACCTTTTTCGAATGCAAGCTTGCCTAATTCTTTGACATTTTTATTCAGTTTACCATCTGACATATATGGAATTTTGCCATTATATTTTTCATAAATTTTACCTACAATTGGGTGTACAATAAATTTAACATGGGCTTTGGTTTTTTTCGTAATCATATCCAGTTGATATTTGTCTACACCTAACTTATTAAGTTGTATATTCTTGATGTCGGATACCCTTAAAGATGTCAAACACCCTATAACCATTAAATTCCTTGCCAGCTCCAAGCTAGAAATATCTTTAACCCTTTTTCTTGAGCCGGTTAATTCCAGATTGATGATGATTTTTAACTGTGATAAATTTAGAGCTATTTCATCTGTTTTGGTTCCAGACTTGAACTTTTTTTCTTTGCCATGAAATATCATTTTCAACTTTTTCATAGGTAACTAAATAATTGCTTACCGCCTTCAATTGTTTTTGAATAACAGTATTAATATAGTTAAAGGCATATAATTTACCATTGGACTTCTTTCTTTGCCGCGCCCACTTCATAAATTGTATAACCCATTCTTCCGTCAAATCACAAACTTTCGCTTTACTATCAAATTCTCTAATGAATGATTGTATGTTGGTGTAACTTTTTGCACTCGATAATTCTAAATCAGTTCGTTTAACTAGATATTCATTTTTTATATAATCCACCAAATTCATAGAAAGTAGTCTATCTTTCTCTGATTCTTTTTTATCAAATATTAATTTCTTTTGTAAAATTTGAGCAGCATCACCCTTAATTACTGGGAGTGTATCATAATCATCAGCTGATAAAATCATATTGTCCTTAAATACTACTTCCCTAACTTTACTCTGAAAACCAAAAACCAATGTTTTTATACTTGCGACTACTAATTCTGGATTATGATTGGCAGTTCTATAATATTTAAAATAAACATCCTTGGTAAGCTGTTCAATGTTATCTAACACCTTATTTAAAGGATTCTTTCCTTTTGCCCGTTGGCGAGTGGAATCCCATTCAGAAGACTTAATATCCATTTTGGTGGAAATGTAGTATGATTTGTATGTCCCAAAGGTTTTATTACCTACTGTGGCTAATACTTGTTTGTGTCCAAAGTTCAGTCTGTAGTACGATGGTATTACGTTTACCAGTTTGTTTAAGCTGGAATGTAATCTTGGGATAGTGATACATAGGTATTGGGGTTAAATTCTATTCCCAAAATTACTATTATTATTCCCAAATATTCTAATTCGTAAATATTTATATATGCTGAATATCAGCATAATAAATTGAAGATATAAATCCTACGGGACCG
>CAWFDA010000043.1:0-5146 GCA_963814475.1 uncultured Bacteroidota bacterium
CCTATGTTTGCAAATCCTATGTTTGCAAATGCAATAATAGCAGAATGTGTTAAATTAGTATTTAATTAACAATCAGAAGGAACAGGAGAAAGAGAAAGACTATATTTCGTCATTCGGTTTTAAAACCAGTTCGCAATGCCAGTCACTTTCTCCTTCTACTTGATCTTGAACAGTTCATTAGGCCATAAGAGCCTGTATTAAGGATTGAAAAGACAAAGTAGAATACCTTCCGATATAAAAACATTGTGTTATGTGCAAAGTTATAGGAATTGATATATCAAAAGCAAGTTTTGATGTGTCGTATGAAAAAACAGAACAAAAATTTTATCATGCTAAATTTAACAACAATGCCAAAGGTTTTTCAGAGTTTAGGGATTATATCAATACTGGGGATCATTGTGTAATGGAAGCAACCGGGCCATATTACTTGTACCTTGCATGTTATTTATTTGACCATGGAATACGGGTGTCAGTAGTCAACCCCTTACAGGTTAAGCATTTTGTAAGGATGCGTATGACAAGGGCAAAAACAGATAAAAAGGATGCTGCAATGATAGCATTGTACGGACAGTCAGAAAAGCCAGGTTTGTGGCAACCAGATGAGGTGCACATAATGCAGTTGCAACAAATTCACACAGCAGTTGAAGGATTACAAAAGCAGTCAACGATGCTCAATAACCAATTGGAGGCTTTTTCGCAGTTGCCCGTAAAAGAAAAGAGTGTAATGAGTACACTCAGATCGCTTTTGAAAACGATTACAGCGAAGATTGCCAAACTGGAAGGCAAGATGCTAGAGATTATAAATAATCATTATAGAGATACCTTTTCTTCGCTACAAACAATCCCAGGGATTGGTCCTAAAACAGCCATTGTTTTAATTGCAATTACAAACAACTTCAAAAAATTTGATGATATAAAAAAACTATCTGCTTATGTGGGATTGTCGCCCAGGGTTTATCAATCAGGCACAAGTATAAATGGCAAGGGACACATAACAAAAATGGGGAACAAGTATGTAAGGAAACTACTGTATTTGTGTGCCTGGTCAGCCAAAAGACACAATAAGCAATGTGTGGAAATGTATGAAAGGTTAAAAGAAAAGCAAAAGCCAGAAAGAGTAATAAAAATTGCAATTGCTAATAAACTTCTAAGGCAAGCTTTTGCTATCGGCTCAAATTTGAGAACATATAATGAAAATTATAAATATAAATTTGGTTTTTAACACAGTTCATTGCGAGGGCGAAGCCCGAAGCAATCTATTGATTTCCAGCACCAATAGATTGCTTCGCTACGCTCGCAAGGACTATAAATCCCTTTTCGGAGTGGACTCAAATAATAATCCTCAAACATTACTTTGATTTCAATCCATGTTGTTTATGTCTGATTATTTCCCTTTAGGCATTTGGATATTCGATTAAATTTGCAAAAAATATTTTTATGCTGAGAATCCGAAAAATATCTAACCCTAATCTTGAAGTAAATCTTCAGACCATGAATAAAATAAAGGAAATTGTAGCAATTCAGTTTCCTGACATTCATCCGGGAAAGATAGATGAGATTTCAGCACAATTGAACAATCCGTTAAAATACAAGTACAAGGCGAATATTTTTGTCGCTGAAGATGGAAAAAGCAACATCCGTGGATTTGCACTTTTCCTCTTTATGCCCGACCTTCAGTTCTGTTTTCTCGATTTTTTGGCTGCCTCGCCAGGAAGAACTTCTGGCGGTATCGGCGGAGCGTTATACGAAAGGATACGGGAGGAAGCAAAAGCATTAAAAACCATCGGTATTTTTTTTGAATGTCTGCCTGATGATCCCCTTCTTTGTTTGGACTCTGAAAAGTTGGTACAAAACAAGAAAAGGCTTGCATTTTATGAACGATATGGCGCCAGACCGGTGATCAACACACAATATGAATCAACAGTAACGCCTGATGAAGATTGCCCGCCCTACCTCGTTTTTGATGGTTTGGGTGCCAAAGAAAATTTACCCATCGCGCATACTCAAACAAATCATCGGGGCTATACTTGAACGGAAATACGAGGACTATTGCCCAATAGATTACATCAAAAAGGTGGTGGAAAGTGTTATAGACGATCCTGTGCAGCTTCGGTCGTTCAAATACGAGAAGCAAATAAAACCTGAATTGTTCAGAAAGTCCTTAACCGAAAAGAAAAAAATTTTCTGGGTGATCAACGACCGTCATTCGATCCACCATATCCGCGAAATCGGTTATGTTGAATCACCTGTGAGGGTTGAAAGCATAAGGAGGGAGTTGATAAAGACCGGTTTGTTCCAATCAGGTATCGTGAGGGAGTTCCCTGAAACACCCATTCTAAAAGTACACGATAGGGGATTTGTGAATTTTTTTAAACGCGTATGTAAAGACCTGCCGCCCGGAAAATCTGTCTATCCTTATGTTTTTCCTATACGGAACGCAGCACGTCCTCCAAAAGAGTTGTCAGTTCGGGCCGGTTATTATTGTATTGACACTTTTACACCCCTGAATCAGAACGCATACCTTGCTGCCCGATGGGGAGTCAACAGCGCCCTCACAGCAGCCGAAGAAATATTGAAAGGGACCCAATTGGCATACGTACTTACCCGCCCTCCCGGTCATCATGCCGAAAAGTTTGTGTTTGGCGGTTTTTGTTATTTCAACAACAACGCCATAGCCGCCGATTACCTCAGCAGCTATGGAAAAGTTGCCATACTCGATATTGATTACCATCACGGCAACGGGCAACAGCAGATTTTTTATAACCGACCGGATATTTTAACCGTTTCCATACACGGACATCCTTCTTTTGCATATCCGTATTTCAGCGGTTTCAGGGAAGAAAAGGGTGAAGGGGATGGATTTGGAGTACAATATTAATTTTCCTTTGCCCGAAACATTGGATGGTGCGGCATACAGGGTAACCTTGTCGAAAGCCATTTCTGCTATCCGGAAATTTAATCCTGAATACCTCATCGTGGCGCTCGGTTTCGATACCGCCAAAGATGACCCCACCGGAACATGGTCACTGGCTGCAAAGGATTTTGAACAAAACGGACATTTGATCGGGCGATTAAAATTACCTACCCTCGTAATCCAGGAAGGCGGCTATAAAAACCGAAGCCTCGGAACAAATGCAAAATTTTTCTTCAACGGACTGTATCAGGGATATCACGAAGAATAAGGATTGTTTTTACAATTTTGTTTATCCAAATTATTTTTCAACGCTATTATCACAATGAAATTTTATCGTATTTTTGATAAACTCAAATAAGACATCATGCGCTTCCTGATCATTTTATTCCTGCTGCCTATCATTACCCTTGCCCAGCAACGTACTGAAAACTGGATCACTCCCTTTGCCCACGTTGAATTTAATCAAGGCAAAATTGTTTATTATTACCTCCAGAGTGACGCACCTGTTATTCGTCTTCGACCCCAATTTTATGTAAAGGATTCATTTCAAATGATTCCTGCTTCCGGCATATATAATGGCGATAAAACGCCTACTGAAATCAAAACCGAACTCAGATCATCTGTTGAATGTGCCGAACCAGTTGGGATTGTTAAGGCAGGAAAACAAGATTTTCTTCAACAAGTTGCTTTGCTGGTTGTCTGGATGACATGCGGGCAAGAACCTGTTTCAAAAAATACTATGGATAAAGTCGGAACGCTTGCAGGCGATTCGGATCCACAGGTTGCTGCACAGGCGAAGCTTGTGAATCAGCTTTATGAGAAAATTAAGGACATTGGCTTATAAAATATTTACATGATAAATCATGAAAGCACTTTTAATCTTCGTTTCCTTCTTCATTTCATTACATTCTTATTCCCAAACCTGGCCAAAATTTTATGGTGAACCCAACAGGCAGGAGTTCAGTACTGATGTTATCGAAACATTCGATAAAGGATATCTTATTTGCGGCGGATTTGACGACTTCTCTTGGTTAATTAAAACTAACATTAATGGAGATACGCTATGGTCCAAAATCCTTAAATGTGAAAACTTAAATTGGATTAATGCGGTTTATCAATCAATTGACGGTGGTATTCTTATGTGTGGTTCAATACAATTTAATAATTCAAATATTTTTCCTTTTATTTTAAAACTTAACGCATGTGGAGAAAAGGAGTGGTGTAAGAGCTTTTTTACTTCATTACCCTTTGAAACTCCGACCGCTTCAGATATTAAAGAAACATCATCTGGTGAGATTGTTGTGCTAGTCAATAGATTTAATGGTCCAGAAAATGTTTACTTATTCAAATTGAATTCTGAAGGAGATTTATTATGGAAGAAACCGCTTTGTAGTGGTTCTCTATATCCAGGTTCGGACTCACCATTAGGGCATCAATTAATTATTACTTCAAACAATGAGTATTTAATTTCAGGTTATGTATATTGGGAGAATCCCTGGGGCCCAATTGGTACAGTATTTCTTAGACCATTATTTATTAAGGTTGATTCCATTGGAAATGAACAATGGGTTTTACCATATGGTCTACAGGATACAATTTATGGCACAGCAGAGAATATTCTTGAATTAAATGATAGTTTATTATTAGGTACGGGTTCATATTGGACAAACCAAGAATATGTTGAACCTCTCTTTATGATGATTAATGAAAACGGAGATGAAATAGATCATAAAGTATTATTAACTAGTCAAATTGATTCAACATTAGCTGGAGGTTCATTTGAATATTCCACGTTAGATAGTTGTTATTTGTATTCAGGTGGCTTTTTTTCCCTTCCTCAAAACTTCGGAAATTATATTACATTAGCAAAGTTAAAATTAAACTTAAACTTACAAAATTTTGATATTATTCCCATATTTAATAATAATTATGAAGGATATTATTACCCGTATACACTTGCAACAACTTTAGATAAAAAACTTTTAAACACCTCCTCTTTTAAGATAATTAGCAATAAAGACATATCTTTATCCAAACTCAACCTCAATCTTGAATATGACACAGCCTATACAGGCAACTACATTTACGACAGCCTTTGCTTATCCGGTCCCCCACAAAGCGGTTTTGTTTTTTTAGATGATTGCGATATTAATACTGGAACAGAAATCCCTTCGCCGGAGGAATATTATTCATTTATTGCCACCATCCCCATCACCACCTACCCCAATCCCG
>CAWFDA010000044.1:0-378506 GCA_963814475.1 uncultured Bacteroidota bacterium
GATAAATAAATAATCGAATTATTTTGGAGATGTTAATTTCAAATGAAAAAAGAGATTTTAATTCCTTGAAATAACTTTATTATAAATAGAATCGAACAGTTTACCGCTTTCTTCCATAGAAAAATTCTTTACAGCATATTCACGCATATTTGTTTTGTTGAATTTTTCAGGATGATCGAGTATATTGATAATTGCATTTTTCAAACCTTCTTCATTACCCGGATTCATCAGGGTGCCAAAATCAGTAGTTATATGTTCAGCAATTCCACCCACGTCGGTTGAAATAACAGGAACTCCACTTGCTAATGATTCTACAATAGTGCAAGGGAAATTTTCATAGTTGCTAAACATTACAAAAGCGTCGGCGTGTCGCATTTTAAGACTCAGTTCACTACCGGTAAGTAGGCCGGTGAAAGAAAGAAGTGGAGCGTCCAAACCTTCCATTTTCGCATACTCACGAATCATTGCATAATCTTTTCCATCTCCAATAATTTCCATGGTGAAATCAGATCGCACTTGTGAAAGTTTTTTTACAACATTAATTATTCCTTTAATATTTTTTGCAGGTTCATCAAAGCAAGAAACATGAATGAGTTTTTTAATGTGTGATACTTCTATTTTTTCTTTCGGAAAAAAATCTTGAATGTCCGCTACGTTTGGAGTGATATAATAATCGTTTTTCAACCCTAAATTTTGCATGGCTTCTGCCAGATTTTGTGTTACAGTAGTTACACCCGAAGAATATTTTACAGCCATTTTTGTAAAGAATCTGCGAATGGTTCCGCTATACGAACCTTTTGGCAGATTTACCGGCAAGATATCTCGACCAATGTTCGGTTATAATGTAGGGAACTTGTTTGGTGAATTTCAGCCACATCGCAGGAAGTGCAGTTCGGGATAAAATATGAACATGAGAAATATCAAAATGACATGCATGTTGATAAGCTAACTTTACTGCATGCCTGTACCATTTTAAAAAGTAATGCATTATCGATTTCGCTTTTTTTCTTTCCAAAGTAAATTCGTATTTCATGAATTCCTAAATGATTTTCTTCAACAATTTGAGAAGTGCCCGGTTGCAGAGTTGTATCGGTTGTTACATAAAGAACAGAAACATCATAACATTGACTGAACTGCCATCGCATGTTTTTGCACAAACAAGCCAAGCATGTTGTCATGCTTGTCAGGGTACCACCTGGGAATGAAAGAGTATTTTTTTTCGATCCAAGCAGTTCGTTTTTAGTTTCGGAATTTTAATCGGATGGAATTACCAATAACAATTACATCAGAAAAAGCCATGGAAAGTGCAGCTACCATCGGACTTAAGAATCCCATGGCAGCTATTGGAATGGCCACTACATTGTAAGCGAATGCCCAGAAAAGATTTTGTTTTATAGTTGCTAATGTTTGTTTTCCTGTTTTCAATGCTTCATTAATTGATGAGGTGTTATTACCAAGAAGGATCACCTGTGCTGTGTTGACCGCAATTTTGGTGGCATCACCAAATGAAACACCTAAATCCGCCATTGCAAGAGAAGGAGCATCATTAATACCATCACCAATCATCATTACACCACCTTCTTTTTTTAATTTTTGAATTACTTCAGTTTTTTGATGGGGAAGTTGACCGCTGTATACTTCATCCATCCCCAATGCAGAAGCTACCTCATTACATCTGACAGCGGTATCACCACTCAGCAGCACAATTTTATAACCGTCACTTTTTAATTCCTGCACCATTTCTTTGACTCCCGATTTTAGTTCATCTGCAAGGTCTATTGTTGCAATCAGGGAATTGTTTTTTGAAAGGTAAATGGTATGTCCGGCATCATTGGTAAGATGTTGATGGGAAGCAAACGATCCTATCAGATAAGTATTGCCTTTATCGTCAGTTGCCTCTAATCCGGAACCTTGCTTTTCAGTAACAGCATTGAATGATATCCAACCTGATGCTTTTGTCGTTAGTTCCTTGACAAGCGATACTGCCAAAGGATGTGATGAATGTTGTTCCAGACTGTATATAATATTTATTGCTTCCTGTTCATCATAATTAAAAACCTGAAAATTCTGAATACGAAAAGCTCCGGATGTCAGAGTTCCTGTTTTATCAAAAACTATTATTTTGATTTTGTCGAACACTTCCAGTGTGGCACCACCTTTTATAATAATTCCTGCCCGTGCAGCTTTGCCTAAACCAACAGCAACTGCAGTTGGAGTAGCCAGTCCCATCGCACATGGGCATGAGATTACAAGCACGGCAATGGCATTCATGATAGCTTTATCCGGAGCATAGTCTAAAATAAAATAGCAAACAGTAAATGTAATTACTGCAATTCCAATAACAGCAGGCACAAACCAACCACTGATTTTATCACCTAATTTTTGAATTTCAGGCTTCGATTGACGAGCTTCTTTTACTAATTGTATGATATTTGAAAGTACAGTCCCGTTTCCTGATTTTTCGCACACCACTTTTATAGTCCCTGACTGAACTAAGGATCCTGCCATTACTGTTGCGCCTGATTCTTTGAATCACAGGAACACTTTCGCCGGTCAACGCCGATTCATCCAATGATGCATTTCCCCAATAGATCTTACCATCGACAGGGACAACTCCTCCCGTATTTACCAAAATGGCATCATTCTTCCTGATGGATTCTGCCGATACAGTTTCTATGGATTCCTGGAGATCTTTACCTATGCTTATTTTGTTGGCAAGCTGAGGTTGTAATGCCGCCAACTCTGTTAAAGCCGATGTAGTCTGTCGAATAGATCGTTTTTCAATAATATTCCCCATTAACACCAGCGTAATAATAGTTGCTGATGTTTCGAAGAAAAGATAATTGTGGCTTTCACCGGTATGCTGATATAATACCAGCCCAATAATACTATAGACAAATGCTGCTGTAGCACCGGTGGTGACCAAGACATCCATATTAGGTACCCCTGACTTTAAAGAAGACCAGGCGCTTTTACCAAAATGTAATACCCCTGTTATGAAAACCGGTATGGTGAGGATCAGTTGAAACCAACTGTTATGCAAAATCGGTGCGTCAGAAACCATGTGCAATAACAGCGGAAATGTAAGAATTGCGCAAAAAATGAATTTAATCTCCAGAGAAGTGTACTTAGGCGTTTTTGCTGATGAAGTATCGGCATTTTCATCAATGACTGTAAACCCGAGATTATTAATCCCTTTTTTAATAGTCTCAATTTTTGATTCTTCAACCTGTTCGAAAATAACTTCTCCTGAAGCGAAGTCGACATTAATTTGATGAAGCCCCTGTTTTTCTAAGAAACGGGAAATGCCCAAAGCACAATTGCTACAGGTCATTCCTTCTACATTCAGGATCGTTTTATCTGCCATCTCCATCCATTTCTACTGCAAAGTTACTGCTAACAAGACTACTAAAACAAAAATGATAAAGAGGTTTGATGATTCTATTGAATTGTTTACTTTTGCACCTCCATGTTAAGGCATGGAGTTGGATTACAAGGATACGGTTATCAACGGCATTGAAGGTCTGATAATCAACATGGTGATTGTAGCTCAGTTGGTTAGAGCGCTAGATTGTGATTCAGAGGTCGCGGGTTCGAGCCCCGTCTTTCACCCCAATTTTGGAATTTGCTTTTTAATGGGCTGTCTTCCCAAAAGGACTGACAGCCAATTTTTTGTTGACCAGAATCAGCAAAATTTACTTTAATTTAGGCTGCACCTGAAACTATTTCGCCTCCTCATGTCTTTTCATACTCTTCCCAACTCTTGCCGATGTAAATTTTGTCCGAAGAAATGCAAAATTGGCATCAAATCTTCTTTGTTTAAATAGGATTGAACAGGAGGGGTGATCATTGTAAACTGTTCATCCAAAATACATAGGAAGGGTAGCCCATTTTTCCGCTCAGCAATGAAATGGCCAACTCATTGGCTTTATAATCAGCAATGTATTTGAATTCTTTATCCCTGAACCTGATAGTATCTTTTGTTTCGGCATTCAACTTTACAGCATAAAAGTTCTCATTGATAAATTTTACGACTGTATCTTCCTTAAAAGTAGTGGCATCCATTTTTTTGCACCAACCACACCAATTTGTATAAACATCAATAAACAGTTTTTTAGGGGCGGTGTTCGATTAATTTTAACAGCTTCTTCAAAACTCATCCATTGAATACCAGCTGGCATCTGCAATTATTTCATTCGATTTTTCAGCTGACTGTGAATTACAGGAGGTAAATAAACCTGAACCGAAAATCAAGATGAATAATAGTAGTTTCTTGAATTTATTTGAGGTCATTTATATATGATTTTATTGACGATATATGATAACAGAAATCGAGCCATAGAGTTCATTGGTAACTCTCATGAAATAAAAAACGGAATGGCGATTAACCATTCCGTTTCTAAAATTATGGCTCTTAGTTATTGGTCTTTCTTAATGGCAATCCGGTATAAAACGAAACCAAGCAGGCAGAAGAAGACAGTACCCAGCAATCTGATAACCACCACTTCCAAGTGCTTCATTCAGAGTGTGTTCTATATTTACTGTGGCAAGTGTAGCAGCTATGTAATCGTTAACTGATAGTAAGGCCACAATTACTCCGGCTAGTGCTCCTCCTGCCACCAGACCGGTTGCAAACAGACTTCCTTTGCCGAGTTCGGCAGTCTTCTTCAGTTTCTTGTTCTTTTTCTCTGCTCTCCAATCTACAATGCCTTTAATTACACCACCGGCAAATATTGGTAAGTGTTGTTGCCAATGGAAGATAAGCACCCACTGCAAATGACAGTGACTTTCACGCCGCACAAGTTCCATCGTAATAGCCAGAAAAACTCCTACCAATACAAATTGCCAGTCAAGATTAAATGAAAGCAAGCCTTTGATCAATGTCGCCATTAATGTTCCTTGTGGAGCAGGATATTTATCGCTTCCAATCGCATGAGTGATGCCCTGATCTCAACATTTCCTGCGTTGGTGTATCCAAAATATTTATGGTAATACCAATCACAATAGATGAAACAATTGCTCCAACAAATAAAGCTATCTGCTGATATTTTGGTGTTGCACCAACAATGTATCCGGTTTTTAAATCCTGTGATGTTGCACCGGCATTTGCTGCTGCAATACAAATCATACTACCAACAACCAAAGCCATTGGTTCAAACACTTTACCAGTCCAGCCAACTGCAATAAAAATAAGTGCTGTACCCATAAGCGTAGCGATGGTCATTCCGGAAATCGGATTTGAGGAGGCACCAATAATACCTACAATACGGCTCGAAACAGTAACAAAGAAGAATCCAAAAATCACCACAAGAATACCAATTAATAATTTATTGAGGATGCTATCGCCCGGAATTTGAGGTAACACAGCCATTAATAATAACAAGAGCAATACTTCCAATAATTACAGTCTTAAAGGACAGATCATTTTCTGTTCTGAACAACAGCAACGCCGTCATTTTTTTCTTTCATCGAACCAACACTTTCCTTGAAAGAAGAAACAATGGTTGGAAGTGTTTTAATCAAGGTTATGAATCCACCGGCAGCAACAGCGCCGGCACCAATTTGACGGACATAAGCGCTGTAAACTGCATTTGCTGTGCTGTTAAAAGATTGTGTATCCGGATTCCATCCACCCGGTCCACCGGGAGTGAGTACATCTTTAAGATATCCCAGTTTGACCAGTTGCAAGGCAATTGTTTCACGGGAACCAAGCGATGCTAAGCAGATGGAATCAATCCTAACCAGGCCAGTCACTCCACCCGCTACAACACTCCGGCAATTTTGGGACCTATGATATAACCCACTCCTAGATATTCAGGAGTGATTTCACCGTTTACTGTTGCAGAAGGGAAATATTTATTTGTTTGTTGATGTAACCCATGCTGGAGTTTCAGCAATTACATGAAATACTTTTTGTAGCATAGCATAAGCAAAAGCAAATCCTAATCCCCAATAGGCAGTCTTGGCAAAGTCGCCGCCTTTTTCTCCTGCTATTAATACCGAGGCACAAGCAGTTCCTTCAGGATAGGGAAGAGTTTCATGTTCTTTCACGATCAATGATCTTCGCAAAGGGATCATCATCAAAGTACCTAATATACCTCCAAAAACAGCGAGAATGAATATTGTCCAGTAATTAAAATAAGCTTCACCTGTACTCACGCCGGCTTCATTGACCGACAAAAATAAAAATCCCGGTAAGGTAAAAACAACTCCTGCCGCAATTGATTCACCCGCCGAACCGGTTGTTTGAATGATGTTGTTTTCGAGAATGGTGGTTTTAAAAAATTTTCTTCCTAACGAAATGGCCAACACCGCAATTGGGATGGATGCAGAAACCGTTAGACCTGCCTTAAGAGCTAAATATACGGTTGCGGCTCCAAATATAATTCCAAACATGGAACCCAATAAAATAGACTTAATAGTAAATTCAGCTACTGAATCGGTTGCTGAAATATAGGGTTTGAATACTTTTTTTTCAGGTGTTTCCATAATTTTGTTTTTATCCGATGTAATCTTAGTAAAAATTTTTCTGTTTTGAAAATATTAAAAAAGTTTGCAAATAGTTCTTCCGTAACAGTGCATAAAAAAAGCTGCTTGATGAAATAAGCAGCTTTTTCTTTAAAATCAAATATTTTTAATTAACACCATGCATCATTTTTAGCAGACGTTTGTAGATAAGAATAAGTATTACCGCAGCTGCTCCGCTCATAATTACAAATATCATAAAGAATTCAAAAAGGTTAGTGATTTGGAATCCTAGCAATTTTGGAAATTCCAATGCAGCATTAACAGGACCGGTCGGAGGGATAAGTGCACTCAGTGTTCCTGCAAGTTTGTTTGCTGCCGCATTGGCTAAAAACCATGTGCCCATTAAAAGAGAAGCAAATCGTAGAGGTGCAAGTTTAGATACCATAGAAAGTCCGATAGGAGAGAGGCACAATTCACCCATAGTGTGAAGGAAATAAAGTGTAACTAACCACCACATAGAAATTTTGATATCAGCATCAACACCGTTCACACCTATAGCAATTACTACATAACCTAAACACAATAACCCCAATCCCATAGCCATTTTTAATGGTGAGGAAGGTTCCATTTTTTTACGTCCTAATCCAACCCATAAGCTGCTAAACAAAGGAGCCAATAAAATAATACCAAGTGGATTAATTGACTGGAACCAGGACGCAGGCATTTCCCAGGACCCTATTGCCCGATCGGTTTGTTTATCGGCAAAAAGTGTTAATGATGCACCGGCTTGCTCGAAGGCACTCCAGAAGAAGACGACAAAAAATGCCAGGATGAAAATTACCCATATTCGTTCTTTTTCATCACTCTTTAAGGAGTTATCGGTGATTATCATTGCAGGAATAGCTATTGCAGAGGAGAAAATGATGGAACCAATTATATCCATATCCAGAAACTTATAGAATAAAAAGGCAAGTGCAACGCCAATTCCAAAAATCATATAAATGTTATTCATTGAAGTTTTTGGTGTATCCACCGCCTGCTTCACCACTTCTTGTTGGTAATGGCTTGGTGGCATACCTACAGCATTACCTTCAGGGCTCACCAAATACTTATTTTTCATTAATTCAAAAGTGATTACACTTATTACCATACCGATTCCGGCAGCCAAAAATCCCTATTTGAAATCTGATACGTCACCTGTATCACCTAATCCGCCACAAATTAGAGGCGAGAAGAATGCTCCAAGATTTATACCCATGTAGAATATGGTAAAGGCACCATCAATACGAACATCATTTTTTGGATATAACTGTCCAACCATGGTTGAAATATTCGGTTTGAAGAATCCGTTTCCAATAATTAGAAACCCTAATCCCGAAACCATCATCGGACTTGCTAAATCGGTTCCTACGGCATTTCCACTGAAAAACATCAAAAACTGACCAATTGCCATCATGATTCCTCCAATAAAAATACTTTTTCGGTTTCCCCAATACCTGTCGCTGATGTAACCTCCAAGTAAGGGAGTCAGATACACCAAACCGGTAAAACTTCCGTAAATATTGGAAGCATCTTTGTCACTCATCAAGAGTGCCTTTGATAGGAAGAGCACAAATATTGCCCGCATCCCATAATAACTGAATCGTTCCCACATCTCGGTAACGAATAAAATGTACAGCCCTTTGGGGTGACCTGTTTTTACAGAGGATTGTTCTGCCATAAGCGGTTGGTGGTTTTTAGAGGTTTAATTTTTTAGAATTTCTCTTCATATTAAAGGTGTGAGGCTTCAAATTGAAGGCGCTAATGTACATTTAATTTTAAATTTTAAACGTATTCCCAATTAAGACCCTCTTTCAAGTACATTTATATGTGTTGGAAAAAAATATTTTTATACATTTTTTTGATTTTTGTCAAATTTATTCTACATTTGAGTTTATTCTATTAAATTTAAACATTCAATCGCATGCCCAACGGTGTAATTAAATTCTTCAACAGACAAAAAGGCTACGGATTTATAAAATATGAGGACTCTGAAAAAGAGATCTTTGTACACGCTACCGAACTGTCTGACAAAAAGTCGATTCAGGAAAATGACAGAGTGACTTTTGATGAAAAGGAGGGAGACAAAGGTTTGTCGGCCCACAATGTTCAGAAAGTCTGATTTTTATTAAATCCGGATTTCTTTCTCACCTCTCAACTCTTTAATTTTAAAGAGATTGTGATTACATCTTCTTTTTTATTATTTTTACCTCTCAAATTAATAAGAATGAAGAATTTAAAACGATTTGTTGCGTCAATTGCTTTGTTGTTTAGTTTAATGTCAGCTACTGTTGCTCAAACATTTAGCACTTCGGCAGGTGGAAATATCCCTGATAATAATACTGAAGTTTGTTTTCCGATAAACGTTTTAGGATTACCTCCTCAAATTGATGCTTCATTCGGATTAATAACAATTTGCATCGACATCACTCATACCTATGTAGCAGATTTGCGAATAGTTTTAAAAGCACCTGATAACACCACCATTTTATTAGCGAATCACATTGGAGGTGGTGGCGATAATTTTACTTCAAGTTGTATGGCTATGGATGGACCTGATGGATGGATGGTCCAAGGAAGTGCACCATTCTCAGGAACATATATCCCTGAGCAATCGATCAATTTAATGAATAACGGCATGATTCCTAATGGGATATGGCAACTATGTATTATTGATGAGGTGCCTGCCGATTTTGGTACTTTAAACTTCGCAGCCATAACTTTCGGGGCCAACCCACCACCTGATCCCGGTTTGCCTCCAGGAATTTGTAGCGTGACCAATGCATCAGGATGCTATTGTCCTGATACTTCAGTTATTGATTGTGATTTATTGCCTGACATGACAGCCTCTGCACTCATAATTCAAAATCAGCATACCGAATACCCCGGTTATTTAACACTTTCAAATGCCACTCCTAATATAGGTTATGGACCACTGGAAGTAAGAGGTATAAATACCTGTTATTGTGATACAGTGATTGTGGGTTGCAGCACTCCAATTTGTCCCGATGGATCCTATCCGAAACAATTAATTAATCAACGTATTTATCATAAAAATGGGCAAACAATGTCTTTTTATGATCATCCTGCAGGTACAATGACCTACCATGCTAACCATGGTCACACCCATGTTGACAATTGGGCTACTTATACTCTGAGAGTAGGCACTTCGAATCCCGATCCATTGAGCTGGCCTTTGGCAGGACTGGGTTCCAAAATAAGTTTTTGTTTGATCAATTTAGGTAGCTGTTCCGGTAGTCCGGGATATTGTTTGGATACACTAGGGAATGTGGTATTAGGTAGTACACTTCCAAATACCGGATTGGGTTCAGTAAGCGGATGTGGAAATGAACAGGGAATATTTGTGGGATCTCTTGATATTTATGGACAAGGTCTCGCAGGTCAGCAAATAGATTTTCCGGGAATTTGTAACGGTGATTATTTTATTATTTCTCACACCGATCCAGAAAATTATTTTTTGGAGACAAATGATAATAACAATTATGCAGTTGTGCCAATAACACTAACGCAACAAGGAACCGGTCCACTAAATCCTTCTTTTACTTTTGCAGTAACCGGACTGACAGTTAATTTTATTAGTACTGTTCCGGGAGTTACCGGTTACAAATGGGATTTTGGTGATGGCGACTCATCCAATGTAAATAATGTTGCACACACATTTAATGCAGCCGGAACTTACACGGTAACACTTGAATTATTTAATGGTGTTTGTACTTCGTATGTTGCACAAGTGGTGACTGTGGTTGATCCGGTAGGATTAACTGAATCTGTTGATGCGTTAACTAATCTGAATATTGCACCAAATCCTTTTATGGATGCAACAGAAATTACCTATAAACTAACTGCAGAAACCGAAGTGAAAATTCAACTTTTTAATTTGATCGGAGAACTTCATTCGGAAGTGTATTCAGGAAAACAATCTGCCGGAAAACACAGTGTACTATTATCCGACATCCCCGGAGGAGTATATCTGCTTAAAATTGCAACTCCTTCAAGTTCATTTACGCAGAGGTTGGTTAAAGTTAAATAAGGATGTTCCAAAGTCGTTTCATCAGATAAAGTTTTCTCAGCAATCGCAATTATTTTTGAGGAAAATTATCTGGAATGCATCGGCAAACTCAGTACAAGTGGAAGTAAGGAACTCAAAAATCAAAATAAAAAAGTTAGAGATCGTAATTCCCTATTCTTTTTAAAATTAATTTTGAATAAACCCGAACTATCAAACCTGCCTGCCATCGCCAAGCAAAAGTTTGTCTTTGGCTTGGCAGGCAGGCCTGCCTGCCATCGCCAAGCAAAAGTTTGTCTTTGGCTTGGCAGGGAAGCTAAAGAACTAAAAAACTAAGGAACTAATCACTTTTTATCATGTTCCCCATGACTGTACGCCTCAATGATATCTTTCACAAGTCGGTGTCTCACTACATCTCTTGCATCGAGAAACACAAAACCAATTCCATTAATACCATTAAGTAAAGCCATTCCTTGAATTAGTCCTGAAGGTAAATTTTTTGGAAGATCTATTTGTGTAACATCGCCGGTGACAATCATTTTTGCAGAAGGACCCATTCGGGTTAAAAACATCTTGAGCTGACTTTGAGTGGCGTTTTGCGCTTCATCCAAAATAACATAGGCATTATCTAAAGTCCGTCCTCTCATAAAAGCAAGTGGAGCCACTTCAATTACACCGGTAGCAATTAACGACTGCAATTTTTCACCGGGGATCATATCAAAAAGGGCGTCATAAAGCGGTCTGAGGTAGGGGTCAATTTTTTCTTTTAGATCTCCGGGAAGGAATCCAAGATTTTCGCCTGCTTCAACTGCGGGTCGGGTAAGGATTATTCTTTTGATTTCACGATTTTTTAGTGCTCTTACGGCAAGAGCAACTGCTGTATAAGTTTTACCGGTTCCGGCAGGTCCAATTGCAAAAGTGATGTCGTTTTTATTACAGCATTCAACCAATCGCTTTTGACCTGCAGTTCGGGCTTTAACCATTAAACCGTTCTGACCAAACACCAACACATCGCCAAATTTTTTAATCTGATCTTCTGAGGTGGTCTCGTTTTTACCATCTAGAACTTCTTTAACAAATTCAGGATCAAGGTGTCCTGTATTTTCTAAGTGGTTTATTAACTGCGTAATTGTTTCGTTGAAGAGATCAATTTGAGCTTGATCGCCAAGGATCTTTAGTTCGTTTCCCCTGGCGACGATTTTTAAAAGTGGAAATTTTTTTCTTAAAGCTTCAAGATTAACATCATTGACTCCAAAAAAGTCTACGGTATTGTGGCTGATAGGGATTATGATTTCTTTCAATAGGGAGTTTTAAAAATGTGGCGGATTAGAGAAATGAGAGTTATTAAACATCAACGGTGTAAAATTATAAAACGGAACGCAAAAAGGTATGCCACAATTATCCTTATTTTTGACATCTTGCAAATTTAGCACCATCTTAAATTTATAATGGCAGTATTAACCATCACTTCCGATTGGGGAACCACCGATTATTTTGTTGGGGCCATGAAGGGAGATATTCTGACTTTGTGCCCTGAAGTAACTATAATTGATATCAGCAATGCCATAAATCCGTTCGATTTGGTTCAAGGTGCCTTTATTTTCAGAAATTCGTGGACCCGATTTCCGAAAGGAACTGTACATCTAGTTGGAATGTGTGCAGCTTCAAAAGAGATTCCGGCTCTGGTGGTGATCAGCTATAAAAATCATTATTTTGTTGGGCCCGATGATGGATTTTTTTATTTGGTTTTTGATGAAATTCCTACAGAAGTGTACTATATTCTTGATGCTAAAGGTAATAAGGTGATTCCCGGATCAACGGTTTTGGCTAGCTCTGCCGCATTTCTGGCAAAAGGAGGGAAAATCAAAGATATGGGAGAGAAAGCAACCAATTTGGTTCAAAAATCAATGGGTCAACCTGTTACCGAAGAAGACACGATTAGAGGTAGTATCATTTATGTGGATACTTTTGGAAACTTAATTACCAACATTGCAAGAAGTCTCTTTGAAAGAATTTCTAAAAACCGCGATTTCGAAATTACCCTCCGTTCAAGTGAATATATGATCAATGAAATTCATGATTCTTATTTTAAAGCAGGACGAGGTAACCTTCTTGCTCATTATAATGAATCCGACTATCTTGAAATTGCAATTGCTCAGGGCGATGCCTCTAAGTTAATAGGTGTGTCAAACGGTGATATTATTAGAATAGAATTCAAATGATCATAAGAATAGTTAAGTTATCGGTGAGTCCCGAAAAAATTGAAGATTTTATGGGATATTTTGAAAGGGTGAAGTATGATATCCGATCCTTTCAAGGTTGCTTGCATCTCGAATTACTTCGGGATAAAGACAACAACGATTTTATTTTTACCTATAGCAAGTGGGAACAATCGGAATCGCTTGAAAGTTATCTTAATTCACCTTTGTTTAAATCTACCTGGGCCAAAGTAAAACCTTGGTTCAATGGCAAACCTGAAGCATGGAGTGTGGAACAATTGCAAGAAGTCACTCCGCAATGATAATGATTGAATTAAAAACTTTAATGCCACATATTTGTACTTTTGTTAACTTAATTATTAATTAACGATGTTTTCATTACTGATAAAAGAAATCAATAGTTTTTTGAACTCCTTAATCGGATACATTGTGATTATTGTATTTCTTGCTACCATCAGTTTGTTTGTTTGGGTATTTCCAGGCACCGAATTTAGTATTCCCGAAGCAGGTTATGCAAATATAGATCCCTTGTTCATCATAACTCCTTGGGTCTATATGTTTTTGATTCCTGCTATTACGATGCGCTTGTTTTCGGAAGAAAAAAAATCGGGGACAATAGAGTTGCTCCTCACTAAACCCTTAACGGAACTGCAAATTGTACTTGCGAAATATTTTGCCGGTGTGGTATTGGTGTTATTTTCACTTATTCCTACTCTAATTTTTTACGTTAGTGTTCACATGCTTGGAGCACCGCAAGGAAATATTGATACGGGGTCGATGTGGGGTTCGTATATTGGACTGTTATTTTTAGGTGCCGGATTTGTTTCTATTGGCGTATTCGCCTCTTCGATATCTGACAATCAAGTGATTGCTTTTATTGTTGCAGTCTTTTTGAGTTTCTTTTTCTTTGTAGGATTTGATTCTATCTCAAGCTTGCTTGGTTCAGGGACTTTGGCGGGAGTAATTTATCAGCTCGGAATTAATGCCCATTATTCATCTATGAGCAGAGGAGTTATTGATACTCGAGATGTGATATTTTTTGTTAGTTTGGTGAGTTTGTTTATCATGCTTACTCGTACTATTCTTGAATCAAGAAAATGGTAAGCTATGGCAGAAAATAAAAATACTACTACCGAAAAACGATCTTTGAAAGGACAGAATATTTTCCGTCTCGTTCTGTTGTTGCTTATCCTTATTGTTGTAAATGTAATTTCCTCTTTTGTCTTTACCCGGTTCGATCTTACGTCAGAAAAACGTTTCACACTTTCGCCTGCAACGAAAAAATTTGTAGGAAACTTGAAAGACATAGCTTATATAAAAGTGTATCTTGATGGTGATTTCCCTCCAGCCTTCAAAAGACTTCAAAACGCAACCAGAGAAATGCTTGATGAGCTTCGAGCCTATTCGAATGGGAATTTAGAATATGAGTTTATAAATCCATCAGAAAATCCTGATAAAGAAGCTCGTAATAGTTTGTATTCTCAATTGGTTTCGAAAGGAATTCAGCCCACCAATCTTCAGGCAAAAAATAAAGAAGGAACTTCTGAACAGATTATATTTCCCGGAGCACTTATTTCTTATATGGGACAAGAAATTCCACTTATGCTGTTGCAGGATCAAATAGGTGCGTCGCCGGAACAGATGTTAAATAATTCAATTCAGGGTCTTGAATATGGATTGGCAAACTCCATCAGAAGATTATCGACAAAAGTACCTCAATCTATTGCTTTTATTGAAGGTCATCGTGAAGCCAATGAACAACAGGTTGCCGATATTACACGGGAATTAAAATCTTTTTACATAATTGAACGAAAAAAAATTGATGAGACACTTGGAAGTTTGAAATTCCTACAAAGCAATTATTATTGCAGCACCAGATTCTTCTTTTAGTGAAAAAGATAAATTTATTATCGATCAATTTATTATGAAAGGTGGAAAAGTTTTGTGGTTTATTGATGGATGCTATATCACTATGGATAGTCTTCAAACCAATAATGAAACAATTGCTATTGCTAATGATATCAATCTCACAGATATGCTTTTTAAATATGGTGCTCGCGTCAACTACGATCTTGTTCTCGATATTCAAGCAGCACCCATACCGGTGCAAACCGGATATGTTGGCAATAGACCACAGCACACACTCATGCCCTGGTATTATTTCCCGGTTGTAATTCCGGCAAGTACACACCCAATTGTAAATAATTTGAATGCGGTTAAATTTGATTTTGTGAGTTCTATTGATGCCGTAGGCTCTCCTGAAATCATGAAATCTCCTTTGCTTAAAACTTCAAAATATTCACGAGTGTTTGTTGCGCCGGCCCGCGTAAGTCTCGAAATTATGCGTAATGAGCCTGAATTGAGTCAGTTTAATTCTTCAAATAAAACAGTTGCGATGTTGTTGGAAGGTGAATTTACATCGAATTTTAAAAATAGAATTCCTCCTCAAATTGCAAACGATTCTATAATTGCTTTCAAAGATAAAAGTGAGATGAATGCGATGATTGTAGTTAGTGATGGTGATGTTATCAAAAATGGAATTAGAAAGACCACTAATGGAATTGTGCCATTAGGAATGGATAAATACACCGGTCAGGTATATGGAAATAAGAATTTTGTGTTGAATAGCATTGATTACCTTTGTGATGATTCCGGATTGATGACGGTGCGTTCAAAAGAACTAAAACTTCGTTTGCTCGATAAAACTAAAGTAGACAAAGAATTGTTATTTTGGCAAATCATTAATACCGCTGGACCAATTGCCTTAGTTGCCCTCTTCGGTTTTTTGAAATTTTACCGCCGTCGCGCCCGCTTTGCTCGTTAAGAAGTTAAATATTTTATGATATGAAAAAAAATACTATTTTCCTTTTGTTGTTTCTGATTCTTGCAGCAGCAGCAGCCTGGTTGATCTATTCGAAAACAAGTGGAACAATCAGTAAGGAACTTCGTGATTTTGCTGTGAAAGATACTGCTGCTGTAGTGAAAATATTTATGGCAGATAAATCAGGACAACAAGTTACTCTTGATAGAGTTGATGCTACCGATTGGATTTTGAATGGAGCATATCCTGCACGTCCTGATGCCATAAAAACTTTGTTGCAAACAATGCACGATCTGGAGGTGAGGAGTCCTATTGGAAAAAATGGTTATAATAATGTTATTAAAAATATTGCCTCTAAAGGAATAAAAGTTGAAGTGTACACTCGTGACGGTTTGTCGAAAATTTATTATGTGGGTGGTGCAACGCAAGATCAAACAGGAACATTTATGTACCTCGAAAATTCAACAGTGCCTTTTGTTATACATATTCCGGGTTTTGAAGGGTATCTTACACCTAGGTATATTGTGAGAGCAGAGGATTGGAAAATTAAAAATGTATTCAGATTGAAACAAGGTCAACTGAAATCACTTAAAGTTGTGGATCGTGAAAGGCAAGATTATGCTTTCATGATTTTAAATGATGGAACAGGTACTTTCTCTATTATGGATGGTCAGAACAATAAGGTTCCTGATGTTAGTCAAGATAAAGTGATAAGTTATCTTCAATTTTATGGAATGGTAAACTATGAGATGACCGAAAAATCTCTCAATACTTTTCAAATAGATTCACTTAATCAAACAACTCCTTTTAGAACTATTGAACTCACTGATGTGTCAGAAAAAGTAACTACTATTAACCTTTGGAGACGTCCACAACTTTCAACTACTACCAATAAAACCAATTCTGAAGGGGTTCCTTATGCATATGATATTGATAGAATGATAGCAAGAATTGGTAAGGATACAACACTTCTGGTGGTGCAATATTATAGCTTTGAGAAATTATTTAGAAGTCCCGCTGATTTCTTAAATACACCTTCCGTAAAATAACAATAAGAATTTCGGATTTTTAGAATTATATTTGTCGTGCCTGAATATTCAAAAAATAGCAATATTTATTTAAACATTTGATAATCAATAAATTGAAATGAAGTTTATAGTTTCCAGTACCAGCTTTTATTACGCCACATTCAGTCTATTAGCGGAGCTCTTAACAGTAACAGTCCTTTACCTATTCTGGAGAATTTTCTCTTTGAAATTGATAATGGATTTTTGATCGTTTCGGCTTCCGATCTTGAAACTACCATGACAACCTCCATGGAAATAACATCAAAAGAAAAAGGTTTAGTCGCAGTTCCGGCTAAAATTTTGATGGATACGCTAAAAACGTTCGCTGAACAACCACTTGCTTTTACGATCAATGAAAAAACTTTTCAAATAGAAATAAGTTCCGATAACGGTAAGTTCAAACTTGCCGGACACGATGGTGCAGAGTTTCCTAAAATTCCAACTATCGATCAGGCAAATTCTATTGAAATGCCATCTGAGGTTTTGTTGGAAGCTATTAATAAAACGCTTTTTGCAACCGGAACCGATGAGCTTCGTCCTGTTATGTCAGGTGTGTTTTTTCAAATGAATAAAGACAATACTACTTTTGTTGCTACTGATGCACACAGATTGGTGCGTTACCGCAGAACTGATATTAGATCAGCTAAATCGGCATCTTTTATTGTTCCTCGTAAGCCACTTGGATTATTGAAAAGTACTTTAACAGGACAAAAGTCAAAAGTTAAAATTGATTACAACGAAGCAAATGCATTTTTTGCATTTGAGAACTTCAATCTTATTTGTCGTTTGATTGATGGACGATATCCAAATTATGAAGCAGTAATTCCTATAGATAATCCAAATAAACTTGCCATCTCTCGTGAATCATTTTTAAATTCTATCCGACGGGTTTCAATTTTCTCAAACAAAACTACCCATCAGGTAAAATTAAAAATTGCAGGAGCGGAGCTAACTATTTCTGCAGAGGATGTTGATTTTAATAGTGAAGCCAATGAGCGTTTGGTGTGTGATTATAACGGTCAGGATATGGAAATTGCTTTCAATGCACGTTTCCTTTCCGATATGTTAAGTAACATGGGGACAGAAACAGTAAACATGGAACTTTCGTTACCAAACAGAGCCGGAATTCTTACCCCATCGGAAACTGATTCAGCCGACGAAAATGTGTTGATGTTGGTGATGCCTGTTATGTTGAACTAACAAAATTAAAAATAAAAAAAGGTGGTTGAGAAACCGCCTTTTTTTATGCCTTAATTTTTTTTGTTATAAAAAGTAGGGCAAGCTCATAGCCGGTTAAACCTAATCCTGCAATGCTTCCTTTACAATATTTTGAAAGCAGCGATGTTTTTCGTTCTTCTTCACGAGCATAAATATTGGAAATGTGAACTTCTAAAACAGGTGATTTTACTGCAGCAACAGCATCAGCAATAGCAACAGAAGTGTGTGTGTAGCCGCCGGCATTTAAAATGATTCCATCTGTTTGAAACCCGTTTTGTTGAATGAAATTTATTATTTCGCCCTCCACATTACTTTGGAAATATTCAATTTCAACATCCGGATAAAATTGTTTTAATTGATTGAGATATGTGTTAAAGTCAGTAGATCCATAAATTCCCGGTTCACGTGTGCCCAGTAAGTTTAAGTTTGGACCGTTGATGATTGCTATTTTCATTTCCCTATAGTTCTTCTCACAAAAGTAAGAAGGTAGAAGCTAAAAAATACTCTTTTAGTGAAATTTATACTTCTTCTGTTCGCACATTGCTGCCGTGATCATATAACTGACTAAAATCCGTCATTGTTATTACCTTTGTTCTATGAGTTGGCCATCTTATATCAAAGGATTCAGATCTTATTTGCAGCTGGAGCGTTCCCTTTCGGGGAATTCAATAGAGGCGTATGAACATGATATAGAAAAATTGCATCAGTATGTTCAATTTAAAGAGCTGTCCGGTGGGCCCGATAAAATAACTCTCGAGGATCTTCAGGGTTTTATTAAATGGATTAATGAATTGGGCATGGGTGCAAGGTCTCAAGCGAGACTCCTTTCGGGGATAAAATCGTTTTACAAATACCTGATTTTGGAGAATGTTATTAAAGATGATCCAACACTCTTGATGGAAGGTCCTCGGTTGGGAAGGAAATTACCTGATTTTTTATCGATTGATGAAATAAATACGATTATCGGAATGATTGACTTGAGTAAACCGGAAGGAGAACGAAATAAAGCCTTGCTCGAAACTTTGTACAGCAGTGGGTTGAGGGTGTCGGAATTAGTTGGTCTAAAGAAATCCAATCTTCATCCTGAAATTGGATTGCTGCGTGTAACAGGAAAAGGAAATAAAGAGCGCTTGGTTCCTATTGGAAGTGTTGCACTAAAACAAATTGCTACCTACGAAAGTAGTTACAGAAATCATTTAAACATTAAACCGGGTAATGAAGACTTTCTATTTCTAAATCGAAGAGGGGCAAAGTTATCACGAGTAATGGTATTTACAATAATAAAACAATTAGTTCTCGCTGCGGGGATCAAAAAAAGTATCAGTCCGCACACATTCCGTCATTCATTTGCCACGCATCTCATCGAAGGTGGTGCCGATTTAAGAGCTGTGCAGGAAATGCTAGGGCATGAGAGTATTACCACAACTGAAATTTATACACATCTCGACAGAGAATATCTTCGCTCTGCGATACTGCAATTTCATCCGAGGAGTTAGTAATTTATTTTAAATTTGAATTATGATTCTAACTGCTGTTGAATATGTGAAATTACTTGAATTGAATCCGCATCCTGAAGGAGGTTGGTACAAGGAAGTGTACAGAAGTGAAGGTTTGCATTTCGGTGATGGTGAGTTTCCGGAGGGAAGAAATTTCTCAACATCTATTTATTTTCTTATCGAGAAAAATAATTTTTCAGCTTTTCATAAAATAAAATCTGATGAGACCTGGCATTTTTATGCAGGGGATGCTTTAGAAGTAATTGAAATCGATAATGCAGGTGTAATCATCAAAACTATTGTGGGATCTGACATTCAAAATGGACATTTATTACAATATACAGTGGTTGCAGGAAATTGGTTTGCTTCTCGTGTTTATGCAGAAGGTACTTTTTCCTTAGTTGGATGTACAGTCGCTCCCGGTTTCGATTTCAGAGACTTTGAGATGGCTGTTAGGGACAATCTCGTCAATCAATTTCCAGATCACCAAGATATAATTATTAAATTGACCAGATAAAAGAACCTATTTTCTTTAAAATCTTCTGGTTAAATTAAATGTCATGGTCGCTTCGCCATGAATAATGGTGTTTCCTGTTCCGGAACCATTTATGACAATAGGGCCTGTCCATGAACCTGTAACTAATCCACCGACAGGTCCAATTTGTGAAATCATGGTTGATCCTATGGTGGGAGAAAATGAATTTTCACCCCCATCAAAATTATTCATTGTAACAGTTCCGGAGGCCGAGCCATACATGGTTAACGGATCTATATATACTCCTGCGGGTACAGAGTCACACTCCGTCCAAGGCATTGTTCCCGGGATGAATGAATTCTTAATCGGTATTAAAAAACTTACCAGATAATTTGAAATACCAAAAAGATATAGTGAATCATCTGAGAGGATATCAATAAAAGTCCAAGGCTCTGTAGGATGATAATATACGTCTGCCCAGGCTAACTGTAACGAACTGGTTGATGTGCCTGTAATACTGCTGGTAAAAGTGATGGTAACATTTCCTACTGTAGGAGTGAAGTTGCACATTGGAATATTTCCTGCAACAGAAATTGTTCCGGAGTTACCGGCTGTAAAAGGCATCTCCCCATATTTATTTCCCTGAAATGCATTAATCAGAATATTTTTGTTGGCACCTGCAAATAAAGTATACGAGTTTGATGTTAATGTATAGATTACATAATCCTGCGAATCGAAAATAGTTGCAAAACCTAATGTTGAGTTACCACTGCAATCTACCACATTGCCTGTAATAATAGTTGCATCATTAAATACTAAATTTGGAAAAGTGTACACTTGACCGGAGTTCAGTACCGGCGATGTGAGGGGGGAAGTTATTATTCCCATATTTTTCATTAAATCACTTGTTACTTCAACATTTATTCCATCAAATACATCCATTATATAATATCCATTCGGATCAGTAACAGCATAGACGTAGGATATACTTGACTCAACGGTTGCATTCGGAATTGGATTTCCTGAAATATCTTTAACATAACCATTTACGGTAGCAATACCCAAAGGAGAAATGGATCCCCACCAGGAGAAATGATTTACTTCACCAACAAAATTATTTCCGGATTTCATAGCGATACCTTCAGATTTCCAAATTCCAATTTCGGGATCGAATGAAGAGAACGTTACTGAAGCAGGTGTTGAAATACTCTGAGAAACTGCTATTGGAATTGAAAGAGTAGCAGACTTTGTGGGATCAAGTTTCAACACCTGACCACTCGAACCAAGCAATTCTATTTTGGCAGTTCCAAATGAATAGGCAAATTTTTTGTTACCATTGCCGGCAAGCAAAATATTGTCATGCACGGGCATCACATTGCCATAAATGTCATCGTTAGGATCAAAATATACAATGCGAATATTTGCATTGCCGGTGTATATACTTCCATCAGATTTTAGTAATGATCCCGGCTGAAAAATAATGGAAACACCTGAAGGGTCATTTACAGTTCCTCCCGCTGAACCATTCAACTGATGTGAATTAGATTGTTTGGATATGAGGATATCACAATAGGTTATTCCGCCGGGAACAGGTTTAAATGATCTGTAATATTCATTTTCCAATTTAATTATTGATCTTCCTTTATTTACAGATATATTTCGAAAAAGATAAAAACCTCTTGCATCTGCAACTGTGGTTATTCCCTGACAAGTCACCTTAGCAAATGGAATCGGATTATTGCTCTCATCGGCAACCCTTCCCCCAATGGTAGTAACAACAGTTGCCGGAAGAATGGGAGTTTGTTCATTAATATCGTCATCTTTTTTGCATGAGGAAAAGGACAGAACAAGTGCTAAAAATAAAGCGAGAACAGTTGAAAACGATTGATTATTCATCATAATAGAGTTTTATTTTAATTTACAGTACTAAAGTACATTTTTTTTATGGTTTCAGAAAATTCTATTCTATTTTTACACTTTTATTACCAACAATCTTGAAACTAGCAGTCATAGGGGGAGGAGCAGCCGGTTTTTTTGCCGCAATTCACGGAGCGCAACGCGGTCTGGAGACTGTTATATTTGAGAAAAGTAATAAGCTGTTAGCAAAAGTGAAGGTATCAGGAGGAGGAAGGTGTAATGTTTCCAACGTGATTTCGGATAATGCTTTGTTAGTTAAAAATTATCCCAGGGGACACAGGGGCGAACTCCGTGGACCGTTTTCTAAATTTACAACTCTTGATACAGTCAATTGGTTCGAATCGCGAGGTGTGAAAATTAAGACCGAAGTAGATGGTAGAATGTTTCCTGTTTCTGATTCATCCCAAACCATTATTGATTGCCTTCTAAACGAGGCGCAAAAATTTAATGTAAAAATCCAAACAGGTTGCTCAGTCACCAAAATTGAGAAATCAGAAAAAGGATTTATGTTAGAATTCGTTTCCGAAAAACCTTTGTACTTTGATTATCTAATTGTTGCTACCGGAGGTAGTCCTAATTTAAGTTCTTATTCATGGGTGGCTAATCTCGGACATACCATCATTCCTCCCGTACCATCGTTGTTTACTTTTAATATTCCTGATAGTCCTTTTGTGAAAATTATGGGTGTATCGGTGCAGGATGTTAAAATTAAAATTGTGAATTCGAAATTGGAGGAACATGGTCCTATTCTTTTTACTCACTGGGGAATAAGCGGACCTGCGGTATTAAAATTGAGCGCATGGGGTGCACGGTGGCTTTCCGAAAATGAATATAATTTTACAATTTCCATAAACTTTGCCCCGTCTTTCAATGAAGAAAATATGTTTTATATGCTGATGGATCAATCGATTCAAAACAAATTGAAAAAAGTGATCAATTCGACACAATTTAATCTCCCATCTAGGTTGTGGGAATTATTGTGTGAACGTTCACTTATTGATGAGCAAAAAAGATGGGCAGATACTTCAAAGGCTTCTTTACGGAAATTAAGTCAGCAATTGGTGGCATGTCAACTTAATGTAAAAGGGAAAACGACTTTCAAAGAAGAATTTGTGACTTGTGGTGGTGTTGATTTAAAAGAAGTAAATATGCAAACAATGGAGAGTAAATTAATTCCGGGCTTGTATTTTGCAGGTGAAATTTTGAATATAGATGGTGTTACAGGAGGATTTAATTTTCAAGCTGCTTGGACTACAGGGTTTATTGCCGGTAATGCTCCAAAAATTTAATTTCAATAGTGTATCAAAATTAAAGGCTGTTGCAAATTAACGCAACAGCCTTTTAAATTTTAATTCAGATTACAGGTTCATCTGAAATTTGAAATTACTGAACCACAATTTTCTTATTTACTTCTCCATTTTCTAATTGAATTCGTACAACATAACTTCCTGAACTAAGTGTTCCACGATTGATAGTATACAAACGTGATTCAGTTGCTGCTATATCAAGAACCTTACGCCCGGATAAATCATAAATTGAAATTCTTTCTAAATTATTTTTAACCTGAGAAAGGTCAATGTTGATTTTATCCGAAACCGGATTTGGAGAAATAGAAATAAGATTGGAAGCCTCTTCGATTGAACTAATACTAGTTGTTAAACTCAAGCAATACACGATTCTAGGATTGAGGTAATTCATAACAGTATCAATATATGCAGTAGCTTTTGTCTTCGACATATCAGGATTAGTAAGTAGTGCATTAGAGTATATGGTTGTTCCGTTTTGCCCTACTAAAGCAGCGCCATTCACTACTGTTGTAGAATCAAACCATTCCCATGGACCCGCTTGAGTAGGAGGAAGAGTAGCAAATGGAAATAATCCTTCTATACCTTGATTGTTTACATTTGCAGCTTGGGTATAGGCATCTGTAAATCCTGCATTAATAAAACAATCATTGTTTCCTAACTGATTTGCAATACGTATAATTGTTTTTGACCCTACAACGTCAACAACAGATTGTGGGGGATTACCCGGTACAAATACAATACCTACGTCATATGGTGCAAATGGATCACCAATTACATGCACTCCTACTGTTGGAACATCACCTGCTGCAATCCAGCTACTGTCTCCTAATGCACCACCCATGTTGAAAGCAAAATGTACTTCATTACTGTATCCAACAGAGTTGTTAGGATTATTCAATTGTGGAATTCCTCCATATCCGTCATAGTCGCCCTGTATTGCTTGATTTACATAAGGCTGTCCTGCAACAAATCCATAAGTTGGATCAGTAACACCGCTTATAAATTTCGGTAAAGTAATTTCTAAAGGATCATTGAGATGAATGTAATTTACTGCAACATAACCACCTGTTCCTTGACCACCTAAAATAACTTTGTCAGGATCAATTTTGAATAGATCTGCTGTAACAGCATCTTTTTTGAAATAACGAACACATGCTTTTGCATCTTGAATGGAACGATAAATTGCATTCAAGATAGTTCCTCTTCTGATATCAACATTTGATCCTGCTGGATTCCATCCAAGACGGTAATCCATGTTAGCCACTACATATCCTCTTCTTGCAAATTGATTACATATTTCAACTGTTGCACTATCATTTCGACTTCCTGTTGGTGATCCGTTGATATATCTTGGAAGATAACTTCCGGTGTGCATAAATATAATCAATGGTCGATCGGTGAGTACATCACCTGTTGGTTCGTAAACATCCATCACCAAAGGAATCAGAGTTGGAGTAGGAGGAGGGAAAATAGAAATATTTTCGCCGTATTGCACATTGGTTGTCACTGTTACATTGCTGAAAACTTCCGACAAGTACCGTTGTGCAGATGTTAAACCGGGCATCAGCAGTAAAGCTAAACCGGCAGATAATTTAAGTAAAGTTCTTTTCATGGTTTTTGATTTTTATGATTAAATATTTTAAAGATTTTAGTTCAAATTTTTCGATGGAGCTGAAATGGTTATGCTAAAGTAGTAAAGTCTTCCGACAAGTGGGCCCCCATATACCTCATAGTGCTGATTATCAAGTAAATTAGAGGAGCCAAGCTTGAATATTAACTTGTCACCAAGGAATTTGTAATTAATTTGTGCATCAACAACACCATACGATTCAATATCACCTGTAAATTGGGGTGAGCCCTCATATCGGAACCCGTCAATCCATTTATAGTTTATATTAAAGCTGAAACTTTTTATATCACGGCCATTAAATCCAATATTGAATTTATGCTCCGGAGTATTAAAGGCCGGAATGAGCGGATCATCTGATCCAAGTTTGTCAAGAATATTGTATGAATAATTTGTGATCAAAGCAAAATATCTACCTACATAATAATTTAAACCAACAGTAACTCCTCGTGTCGTTACTTTATCTTCAGCGTTGGATGCAACACGCACAACATTATTAAATCTTAAATCGGTGTAAGTAAAAGGAGGAAATATAATTGGTACTTGGAATGTATCCACATCGGCTCCAATTTTGTATCCAATAAAATTTGTATACCAGCTGTAGTAGGCACTTAAATCAAGATATAATTTATTTGAAATGGTAGTTCTGTATCCTAACTCAACAGTCTGCACCTCTTCCGGACGAACAGCTTTTACGTTGAAGAATTCAAGTGTATCAAATTTTTTGTTGGAGTCGTAAAAGTTAATCAACGAAGGAACTGTAACCAATCCATCATAACCATCTTTGTTCCCAACCAAAATTGCTCTTCCTACAGGGTAATACAAATATTGATCAGAAAGAGTTGGGTTTCTTATTGCTGAAGAGAACGAAGCTCTAATAACCTGTTCCTTTCGTGGCAGATATACTGCACTGAATGCCGGAGAAACAAGATAGTCGAAATTTTCGTTTTTGTCAACTCTGACTGTTCCACTTAATTTAAGTTTATCCGTAAAGAGTTTCTTCTCTAGTCCTCCATAAACTCCACCCTCTTCATTTCTGATTTTCACTCCTGCGGTATCGCTAAAGATTGTTCCATTCGAATTAGGGAGATACCATCTGTAGTTGGCTCCAATTACAATATCCAACCATGATGGTGTAAATTTGTATTCGCCATGAATATGATACAGAGCAGATTTATCATAGAATTTTGAGCCCCCTTCAGCATAGGATTCTTTTGAAGTGATAGCAGTGAATGACGTATCGAACTCATAACTTCCCGGCTCATAAAATGCACTGTTTCCATTTAACGGATTTCCAATTCCGTTAGCATAAGCTTGTGTTAAGTTATGATAATATTGAAGCGTATCGGGAAAATTTTGCGCAAGAAATGGATTGATTGCATCAAGATATTCTTGGTAAGTTGGGTAATCTGAAGGTTGTGGGTATCCCGGCAATTGTTGAAGGGGATTTTTAACATTAATAAACCAGTAATCTAAATAATCCTGGTACCATTCACCATTAATTTTTGCTGAATTCTGCATCAACAATGCAGTAAAAAAACCGTCATAAGATTTACCTGCATCTTCATGCGTAGTGTATGCTCGAACAAACCATTTGTCCTGTTTTCTTATTTCAATTTTGTTCTGATAAAATTTTATTTCTTTCAGAGCAAATCTATTATCACCCTGATAAATAGTGCTACCTGTTCCATAATTGGATGCAAAAATAATTTCAGTTTCAGGTTTGATTTTATAATGAAAAGCCGCTCCCAATTTGAGATTTTCAGTTTTGTAATCAACCAGGTCTTTTTCGTGATATCCTCGCCTCGTAATCACTCCCAATCCCGGATAGTCTTTAGAGTTTTGACTGAGATCATATCCATTCTGGTATTCATCCCCATACACATTCACAGCATCATATCCACCTGGATTATCAACAGTGCTTCTCGATTGTGGTGTAGCACTTAAATTATCTGCCTCCCAATCGTTCACACTTAAATAAAAGATGTTAAATTTATAGCCGAATTTTTCTTCACCTTTTTTGTTTTTAATAACATCTGCAAAACGAATCGCATTTTCAATCATCCCTCTATTTCCGATTTTAAAAGAAAAATCTAATCCCGGATTGTAAAACGGACTGCGCGTAGTCATACTTATCACCCCGTTGAAAGCGTTCGGTCCATAAAATGCCGAACTGGCTCCTACTACCAAATCAACTTTAGTGACATCCAATTCAGAGGCACCCAAAAAATTTCCTAATGAAAAATTTAATCCCGGAGAAGCATTATCTACGCCATCAATAATTTGAAGTGACCTTACCGGCGAGGTGCTATTAAAACCACGGGTATTAATAATTTTAAAACCTATACTCGCAGAAGTTAGATCGACACCTTTTAGTTGACCTAATCCCTCATAAAAATTTGCTGCAGGTGTTTCTTTAATCGCAATCATGTCCATCGACTCAACTGTGAGAGGTGCTTCTTTTTGCTTTTCAGAAATCCTCGAACCAACCACTTCTACATCTTTAAGCATGACCTCATTACCCTGTAACTTAACGGTAATAGGGCTGCTATTCTTAACAATAACCTCTTGATTGATATATCCGATATAGGATATAACAATCGTAATAGGAAAGTTTTGATCGGTCTCAATTTTGAATTTCCCATCCAAATCGGTTTGGGCTCCAACAGTGGTTCCTTTAATGGCCACATTCGCACCAATTAATGTTTCACTGCTTTTCGAGTCTTTTATAACTCCATTGATTGTTTGCTGTGCTTTGGCGGTAAAGCTAGTTAACAGTATGATAAACAATATTTTAAAATTAAAATCCCTTGGAACCCGGAGTAGTTGTTCAATCATATTCTCGAATTTGGTTATTCCAAAAGTAAGTTTTTCCTTCGATGATTCGAAGAAGAAAAAAAAATCTTTATAACAAAAGAACAATAAAAATTTTACAAAAAAGCGATTATGGATTAGCTTTGCCTAATTCATCCTTTTTAACCGCATCATTTACAGCATCGGGGTCCTCTTTTCTTCTAAAACGATCTCTGAATCGTTCAATCAGTTCCTCAGCGGAATTAAAATCTTCCTGATAAAAGATACCAATTCCTTGGGTGTAGGGCGAGTTATAGTTGTTCAAAATACTGTTGCTAATGGTTTTGTTGAATGCCTTAAATCTGAACTTTCCATCTTGACTTACTTTTACCTCAACGTTAAAGTCACCAATAAGATTCGAAGTGCTGGTATTGTTGTCGCTGTATCCTACGTTTCCATCAATGTTTACCCGTTCATTAAAGAGTTGAGTCGACAAAGCTACTTCCAATTCCTCAGCACTAAAGGCATCCGCTGCCCGGTAATTAACACCCACATTAACTACATCGCTAATTTGAGATGCCCAAACGCTGAGTTGTTGTGATAATATTTCGGCTGCATTCGCATTGATACCGGTAGATGAAGTCCCTTGGTAATCAACATCAGCGGGTTTGGCAAATTTATTCAACACCAACAAACTCATGGTTTGTTTACTTTTTTCTTCTTCAGTTGAAATGTATCTTTTTATCAATGTTTCCGAGGTCGGATCTATATCCGGCACTTCTATGTCGAAATGTATGTTTGGGTTAAACAGATCTTCTTTAAGTGTCAACTTCACTTCCACTCCTACACGTTTTGTATAGGCTGTATCTTGAAAAAGATCGTACAAACTCGCACGGAGTTTGTAAACACCTTCCAAATCAACACTTGCATCATAAGGTGAACCGCTCCACCGAATCATACCTCCCGGAGTGATGCTGAATCTTTTGTTGATTAAATTTTGAAGTGTGAAAAGGTAATCGCCGGATTGAACTTCATAGCTCCCATACATTTTAAAGTCTCCGGAGGTATTAATATTCATATTTATATTTCCTTGTCCGCGACCTTTTATAATGTCGCCAATTTTGGAATCGAATATTAATTGTACCTCTGCATCAGGTGTGACATCCAATTCAAAATCCATTTCAATTCCCGAAAAATCAATTTCGTCAGATTTTTTATCGATGCTGACTATTCCGGGGCTTACAAAATTTATGTAACTAATTTTTGATATTTCTTCAGGGTTGGTTAGTGGAATAAATACTTGAGTGTTTTTATCAGTTTTTAATGCCAAATTCATTTTGATAAGATCAAAAGGTCCTATTATTTTTACTTTCCCGGTTGCATATGCTGTTCCATAGTAGAGTTCGTTTTGTGAATAAGTGGTATTTAGCATTTGGAAATTTTCTGCTTGAATATCGAAATTTAAAATAAAATTTTTAAGTTTCTGATGGTAAATGTAGCCATCAACAATTGCTTGGTTCCCATTGGCATCATTAACTGTAATTTTATTGAAGCGAAAATAGTTGGGTGTAAATTCTACCTCATCTGCAAAGTTGTATTTTGTATTCAAATAATCAACAACGAAGCTCGTTTGTTGTAATCGAATTTTCCCAACAAGTTCAGGTGATTTTGCCGGCCCCGATAATTTTAATTTACCGGAAGCTTTTCCTTTTACATCAGAAAAAATTCCTTTTACATATCCTGAAAAGGAGGTGAGATTGGTTTTTTGAAGAGTAATATCAATATCTATTGAATCGTTTTTGGTATTGATATAATATTTTCCTTCCACTTCTATATTCTTTATTCCACCTCTGTCAACCAGTGCATTCACTGTTATTAGTTTTTCTGAAATCCTATAATTAAAGTTTATTTTTGCATCACCCAGGGTATCTTTATAAACTCCCAGATCCTTGATAAACATATTTGAACTGATTCCGGGTTGAGATAGCAAACCCGCGAAGTTGCTTTCGCCGGTTGCAATTCCACTAATTGATACTCCGTAAATAGCCAAAAAAGGATTTGCTAATCTTGCATTGAAATTATTAAGTATTATTCTTAAGTTGTCCGTTTTTAATTCCGACACTCTTCCATTTATACTTAACTCGGAATTTTCATGAGTGATTTCTAAATTGTTGATATCTGCAAAATTTGAATCCAATAATATTGAGTTATCTTTTTCTATGATCCATTGATCACCTTCCAATTTGATGCGGGATGGCAACAGCTTAAAGGAGGTCTGGCCGGATGGCAGATAGGCAGCTTGCGCGTTCAATTCAACATTTGTAGTTGCACTATCTCTTGCATTTGCCGAAATTGTAAATGATGAACTAGTTTTATCAGTACTTCCCAGGAAGCTGAAATTTAAAATTTTCAAAGTGTCACTTAGTTCAATTTCTTTCATTTTATTGGTGATGGAAAGTGTTTGCCCTATTGTTGACGCATCCAGTGTAACTGTTGAAAATAATACTTCATCATATCTAATGCTATCAGAAACCAGATTCAATATAATATGTTTTCGTTTAGAACTTAATTCACCCGTAATATTTGTTCCGGGACTAATTTCCAAAACAGGATAAAATACATCTAGGATTTTATTTGTTTTTTTGAAGGTCAAATTGTAGTTAATGTCTAAGATATCCGGATGCGTTGATTTTATTACCGGAATAGTTGGAATAAAAACAGCAACAAGTTCTCTGATATCACTATAAAGTAAACTGCGTTTATAAGTTCCAAACATATCAAAATCTAATATGTCGGAACGGAATTTTGATCGTTTTCTATCACCTTCCACAAAGGCGTTGAAAGAAATTGAATCAAGGGTTATTGTATCATTAAATTCTCGATATTCGGTTTTTCCTAATCGTATGTAACCGGTCAGTTCATCGATGTCTCTTCCTGTCACTCTAATATCAGCCTCAGTAGTTAGTTTCGCTGTTGAATCTCTATTGATTAGATTCAATTTTGTGAGGTAGGCATCTGTGATTTTGGTAGTGAAATCATAAATAGGAATTTTTCCTGAAAGGTCGATGGTTCCTTTGAAATCAAGATTTAAATTTTCTTCTGCAATAGTCAACGCACCATTGAATAATTTTTTTGATAACTGGCCATCTACATCGATATTATTGTAAGTATAACCATTAAAATCTAATGAACTTATGTTGCCATCCATTTTTGCTTTAATAGCGTTAAGAGAAAACCCGCTTCCGGATAACTCAGCTTTAAAACTCGTTTTTCCAAGTAAATTTTGACTTTTGGTAAACACACCTACATCAAAACCAATAGCTGATAAATGTCCGGAATATGAACTGCGATCAACAACACTGTCAATTTTGAGATTTATATCCGATGAAATATATCCAATAGCAGTGCTAGCATTTCCATATGCGACAAAGTCGTTAAGGAAACCCGTGAATTTCCCTGAAATTTTAACCTTGCCTAATGTGATCAAGTTTGGAGGAAGTGAAATTCTTTTCCCTAAAGTGAAAGGAAAAGAGGGTATGCTTTCAATTTCTGTTTTGTCAGTCACCAGTTCTTCAACTACCAAATCAAAAAAAGATTCTTCAAAATTGGGAAGTCCTGCTATACTTATGTCACCCTTGAAATGAGAGTGGTTGGCAAATGCAATTTCCATTTTTCTTCCTCTTAGTTGAGGAATGGTTCCTCTTATTTTTCCACTAAACGTAATTTCCTGATCCAGTCCTTTTAATTCATAAGCAAAGTAATAGAGATCTTTCGATGATAAAGTTGTTTCCTCAAAAGTGGAATTGATTTTAACTTTGTCAACAAATTCTTCGAAATCACTTATGTGATCATAATTAAATACAAGATGAGTATTAATTTGTGAGTAGGGAGTTTTTACAAGCAGATTTTCAAATTCCATGCTCTCAGGAGTGAATTTTGCATCAGCTTCAAAATACTCTAATTTGAATCCGCTCTTTTCAACAAACGAAATATTGTGAATCTTTGCCAATATAGTATCTGCATCAAATTCTACATCTCCAATTTCAGCATTAAGATTCAAAACCCGTATGTCTTCAAAGTCAATTCCCTCTCTATGGTCGTCGTAACGGTTGTCCCGATAAACAAATTCTACATTATTTAATTGAATATCTCCTGGATCAAAATCAAATGGTTTTGAAGCAGTAGTGTCAGATGATGTTGATGAGAAGTAATTAACTATGAAATTCAAATTTAATCCTTTTTCATTTTTATATTTCTGAAGTTTGAAAACCGCATCATTTAATTCTACACCTGTTAAATATATTTTATTCTCACCCGGCGCAAACATGCTGACAACGGTTTTTAATTCGCCCGCATATAAAAGAGTGTCTTTGTGAAGGTCTTCAATATACAATCCTTTAATCGTAAGTGTTCTGAAGAATTCAATCTCAATTCGGTCTAAACGAACCTCTGTATTTAGTTCTGAAGCCAGGTAACTAGTTACACGTTGTACCAACCAAGTTTGAAAAGCCGGGGTACGGATAGCATACACTAATCCTATAGCCAATAAAAATAGACTTAAGATGATCCATGATGCTATTTTGAGAAACTTCCTGATGGAGATGAGTTTTTTCTTAAAGGATTAACGTAATTTTGAACCGGATAACTGTGTTGATGCACTAATATTTTGAAGAAGCCTGTACTAATTCTTGGTATCGAATCATCTTGTGATGAAACCTCCGCAGCGGTGAGTTGCAATGACAATATTCTTGCCAACATCATCGCCGGACAGCAGATTCATGAAGCTTACGGAGGTGTTGTTCCGGAGCTGGCTTCACGGGCGCATCAGCAGAACATTATCCCTGTTGTCGATCAAGCACTCCACCAAGCAAAAGTAGATAAAAAAGACCTTGATGGCATAGCATTTACAAACGGTCCGGGTTTGATGGGAGCCCTATTGGTTGGTTCCTCTTTTGCGAAAGCTTTTGCTTTAGGAAGCAATATTCCGTTAATTGAAGTTAATCACATGCAGGCACATGTTTTGGCCCATTTTGCCAATCGCTCAGGTGAATGCAATTCCAAGCCGGATTTCCCTTTTATTTGCTTAACAGTTTCAGGTGGACACACCCAAATAATTCTTGTAAAAAGTCACTTTCAGTTTGAGGTTCTTGGTCAAACACAGGATGATGCAGCGGGTGAAGCATTTGATAAAATCGCCAAACTATTAGGGCTCCCTTACCCCGGTGGACCCATGATAGATAAGTTGTCTTTAAATGGTAATCCATTGAAATTCAAGTTCCCACATCCAAATGTGCCGCATCTGGATTTTAGTTTCAGTGGTCTGAAAACGTATGTCATGAATTTCCTGAATAAGGAATCTATCAAGACACCCGATTTTATTCCGGCAAATCTGAACGACCTTTGTGCATCGGTGCAGCATACTATTGTTGGAATATTAATAAATCGACTTGAAAAAGCTGTGGACCTGACAGGTGTCACCCGTGTGGCCTTGGCGGGTGGGGTCGCGGCGAACAGTGGTTTGCGAAATGCACTGAATAGTCACACAAATTGGAAAACTTTTATTCCACCACTTGAGTTTTGCACTGATAATGCGGCAATGATTGCCATTACCGGCTATTTTAAGTATCTTAAAAAGGATTTTGCCAATCAGAATTCGAGTCCCTTTGCCCGATTCGATGGGCTGTGAAATGAATTGTTTATAAATATTTATTGGTATTTGGTTCTTTGGCATTTTTCACTATAATTTTGCATGTGCCTGAGAATTTATGAAAAACGCATAGTTCATAGGATCAAACCAACTAAATAAAATCAATCAATGGAAAACAAATCAAATGCCACCTCCGATAAAAAAGGTGGAAACAACAAAATCTGGATCATCCTGCTTGCAGCATCCGCGATTTTTAACATTTATCAATGGCAAAACAATAACTCTGTTATTGAAAGCTACGAAGTGAAAACCGATAGCCTCATGACGGCAAAAGTGGCCATTGATAAGGAACTTGGCGAAACTTACCAAGAACTGAATCAATATAAAGGAATAAATGAGCGTCTCGATAGTCTTTTAGCTGAAGCTAACACCAACATTGATCAGCAAAAAGAAAGAATTGAGAAATTGATGAAGAATGAGAAGAACTCGGCAGCATTGAATAAAAAGCTTAAAGCCGAACTTGAAGAATTGAAGACTTTGAGAGATCAGTATCTGGAGAAAATCGATCAACTTTTAGTTGAAAATGAGCAGTTAAAAAAAGATAAGGAAGAGCTTTCAACAACAGTGGAATCTTTATCGAAAAATTTGGAAACTACAGTAAATACAGCCTCTGTTTTAAAATCTGAATATTTGAAAGTTAAGGCCTATAAAAAACGCGGAAGTGATAAATATAGCGAAACTGCCATGGCGAAACGTACTAACAAAATGGAAGTTTGTTTTTCTGTTCTTGATAATAAAATAGCTAAATCCGGCGAAAAAGATGTTTATCTTAGAATCGTTGAGCCGGGTGGAAAAACGATGGGTGCAAGATCTGCTGGATCAAACACGTTCAAAATGATGAACTCCGGTGAAGAGGTGCAATATAGCGCTACTCTCAAAATGACCTATGATAACAATCGTCAGGATCTTTGTTTGCATTGGGAAGAGTCGGAAAGATTGTTTGCACCGGGAACATATGTGATCGAAATTTATATTGACGGAAATTTAAGTGCGGCAACTTCTCATGTATTGAAATAAGCAAAAAGTAATTAATGCCAAACAAAAGAGGCTTTCCATTTCGGAAAGCCTCTTTTGTTTGGCATAGAATTTCGAAAATTATTTTTTCACTTGTTCTTTAACAGGAAGTGTAACTAATTTAAGTGGATTCTTCACCTTTTCGGCAAGTAAAGCTATTTCAACCACATCAATCATTTCCTTAACATAATGGAATTTGAGCCCTGCAACATAATGTGCTTTGATTTCTTCAATATCCTTTAAGTTTTCTTGTGAAAGAATAATATCGGTAATGCCGGCACGCTTTGCAGCAAGAATTTTTTCTTTTATTCCACCCACAGGAAGTACTTTTCCTCTAAGTGTAATTTCACCCGTCATTGCCAATTTCTTTTTAATCTTACGTTGTGTAAAAGCAGATGCCAGTGAAGTAAGCATGGTTATTCCTGCTGAAGGACCATCCTTAGGTGTTGCTCCTTCAGGAACATGTATATGAATGTCCCAGTTGTCAAAAATAGATGAGTCGATATTTAATGCATCCGAATGCGATTTAAGATAGGCGAGGGCAATCACTGCCGATTCTTTCATCACTTCACCAAGGTTTCCTGTTAAAGTTAATTTTCCTTTACCCTTGCTTAACGATGTTTCAATAAATAATATATCACCTCCAACCGGTGTCCAGGCTAATCCTGTAACAACTCCTGCAACATTATTATCGATGGATTTTTCTTTTTGGAAAATAGGCGCACCTAATATTTTCCTTAATTGCTCCGGCTTAATTTTGGGATCGTATTTTTCTTCTGTTGCTACCGATTTTGCCGTGGATCGTATTACTGAAGCAATTTGTTTTTCTAAAGTTCTTACTCCCGATTCACTGGTATAATCTTCAATTAGTTTTTCAATGATTTTATCCGATAATACTACTTGTCCTTTTTTCAGACCATGAGCATCAAGCTGCTTTGGAATAAGATGTTTTATGGCAATTTGAATTTTTTCTTCAACTGTGTATCCGGTAATCTCAATAATTTCCATTCGGTCGCGTAATGCCGGCTGAATAGAACTTAGTGAATTTGCTGTAGCAACAAAAAGTACTCTTGATAAATCGTATTCAATCTCTACATAATTGTCGTAGAAAGTAGTGTTTTGTTCCGGATCAAGTACCTCAAGTAATGCACTGGAAGGATCACCATGAAAGTCTGTTGAAAGTTTGTCTATTTCATCAAGTACAAAAACAGGATTGCCTGTTTTTGCTTTCTTCAAATTTTGAATTACCCTTCCCGGCATGGCACCAATGTATGTTTTTCGATGACCTCTAATTTCTGCTTCATCACGTAATCCACCTAACGACATTCGAACATATTTTCTGCCTAATGCCTTTGCAATAGATTTTCCCAGTGAAGTTTTCCCAACCCCGGGAGGTCCGTACAAACACATGATAGGTGATTTGAGATTTCCTTTTAATTTAAGAACTGCCAAATATTCTAGTATGCGATTCTTTACTTTATCTAAACCATAATGATCAGCATCAAGAATTTTTTCGGCACGTTTTAAATCAAAATTGTCTTTTGAGTATTCATTCCAAGGCAATTCTAAAAGAAGTTCCAGGTAATTTAATGTGACCGAATATTCAGCAGCAGCAGGATTGATTCTTTGTAATCTGTCGAGTTCTTTTTCGAAAACATTTTCAACATCCTCACCCCATTTTTTTGCTGCTGCGCGTTCACGCAAACTGCTAATTTCCTGGTCTTGTGAATTTCCTCCTAATTCTTCCTGAATAGTCTTCAACTGTTGATTCAAAAAGTATTCTCTCTGCTGTTTGTCGATATCAACTTTAACTTTCGATTGAATCTGATTCTTCAACTCAAGCATTTGCAATTCTCTGGTGAGATATTCCAATACCACTGTCGCTCTTTCTTTTAAATCAACCATTTCGAGAAGCTGTTGCTTTTTGGCAACATCAGCATTCATATTAGAAGAAATAAAGTTGATCAAAAAAGATGGACTCTCAATATTTTTAATAGCGAATGACGCTTCGGATGGAATGTTTGGAGACTGTGTTATAATTTGCAATGATAGATCCCGTAAAGAGTCAATTAATGCAACAAATTCTTTATCAGTAATGACATGCTTTGTGTCACTGATAGGAATAATAGATGCTTGTAAATAAGGATCGGTGTTAAATACCTCGTTTATCTTAAAGCGACGTTTACCCTGAATTATTACAGTGGTATTTCCATCTGGCATCCGCAACATTTTTATGATGTTGGCAACGGTCCCAATTTGATTCAGATCTTCAACTGAAGGATCTTCTACTGTGCTGTCTTTTTGTGAAACTACTCCAATGATTTTATCTGATTTATATGCTTCCTTAATTAACCGAATGGATTTGTCGCGGCCTACTGTGATTGGAATCACAACACCCGGAAATAGAACTGTATTTCGAAGAGGAAGAATAGATAGAATATCAGGAATATTCTCTGAATTCATCTGATCCTCGTCTTCGGCTGATAATAATGGAATTAATTCCGGTTCATCCTCTGAAATACCGGATAAACCATAAAATTGATTATTGAGAAGGTTATCGAACATGCTGTTATGGGTTATGGTCATTTTGTCAGTTAGGACTATAAAATGACGGTAAAATTAAGCTGGATGATTATGATTCAATAGATATGCCAAATGTGTTTGGTTGGGCAATATCATGCGTTGTAAAATGTAAATTGTTGAAATTCAGAAAGAAGCAAAATAAAACGTTATTTTTCACTTCCCGATTCCGGTGTACTTTCTGTCATGTTAAAGATCGCATTTAAAATGGCTGCTTCTGTAGAGTCAAAATCCATTCCCCGGCGTTTGAATACCTGTCCTGCAAGTTCTGTAGCTTTTTCGATGCGGAATTTTGGAGATCCGTCAAAACCACCCCATGTAAATGAAGGAATGAATTTTGGAGGAAAACCTGCACCGAAAATATTGGAACTCACGCCAACAACAGTGCCTGTATTGAACATAGTATTAATTCCACATTTGGAATGATCACCCATAAATAAACCGCAGAATTTGAGCCCGGTATTTACCATTTTGCCTGAAGCATAATTGTAAATTTGAACATCGGAATAATTATTTTTTAAATTAGAATTATTAGTATCGGCACCCAGATTGCACCATTCACCTATCACTGAATTTCCTAAAAATCCATCGTGTGCTTTGTTGGAATATCCAAAAAATACGGAGTTACTTATTTCGCCACCCACTTTGCAATGAGGACCAATTACTGTAGCACCATAAATTTTGGCACCCATTTTTAATGTTGCATGATCGCAAAGTGCTAATGGTCCTCTAATCATAGCACCTTCCATTACTTCAGCATGCTTACCTATATAAACAGGACCTGTTGATGCATTAATTACAGCACATTCAACTTTCGCTCCTTTCTCTATGAATACATTTTCCGGAGAAATTATTTTATTGCTGGTGCTTATCGGAGCGGACTTTCTTCCTGAAGTTATCAATAAATAATGCTGACGAATGATAGTTTCTGCTAAGAAAAAAATATCCCAGTTGTTTTTGAGAATGGTAAACACTCCATTGAATTCAACATCCCTAAATCTACCGTAAGGTGATGTTGGATCAGGCCAACCTTCTGCGAAAGCTGCCAAAGGAATTCCTCCGCCAACTAAGCGTTGTCCAAGCTTCAGGTTTCTTGCAGCATCAACCAATTCCATTGTTGGAATAAGAGCACCATTAATGAATAGATTTTCATGTTCTTTCCATACCGGAAATTTCTTGAGCAGATAATCTTCGGTGAGCGACGAAGTGGAAGCTTCTAAAAGTAACTCCCAATGTTGTCGGTTAGTTAATATACCTGTTCTGATATCAGCTACCGGCCGGGTATATGTGAAAGGCAAAAGTGTTTTGCGATTGAAATCGAATATTACGTTGTTGGTCATTAGCTATCAACTTAAATGCAAATTCAAAATTATAATTTCGAAAAGATAAAGAAAAAAAAAGTCCCATTCAGGGACTTTTATATTGAATAGTAAAAACATCCTGAATATTACTGCTCAGTGTTTTCAGTTTTTTCGTTTTTCTCGGTATGTTTTTTATAACGGTTACGGAATTTATCTACACGACCTGCAGTGTCAACAAGTTTCATTTTACCGGTATAAAATGGATGCGACATATGAGAAATCTCCAACTTAATAAGTGGATATTCATTGCCATCTTCCCATTTAATGGTTTCTTTGGTTTCTACAGTTGAACGGCTAAGGAATGCGTAATCGCAAGAGATGTCCTTAAACACAACCATTCTGTAATTCTTCGGGTGGAGATCCTTTTTCATAATATTCTGATTTTTCAAATCGGAGTGCAAAGATAGTACAATCACTTCAAAAGTCAAAATATGAACCCGAAATTATTAAATTCCCTTCAAATTTCATTTAGATAGCTGTAAATCAGTAGTAAAGAACAATAAAATTAATTTAAGCCTGTTAATGGGATGTATTTATCTTTGCAAAGTTCTTAATCTATGAAATTCTCTTCCTTCCTAATTTTCGCTCTTATTTCGGTTTTTGTCATATCATCCTGCAAAAAGGATGATATTTTGACGGATTCATCAGCAAAACTGGAGTTTTCAACCGATACCATTCTATTTGATACAGTTTTTGTTAGCCTGGGGTCAACAACCAAGCAGCTAAAAATTTATAACCGAAACAAACAGACCATTCGAATATCTTCCATCCGTTTGGCGGGTGGAGCGCCTTCAACTTTTCGATTAAATGTGGACGGTATTCCCGGTAAAAACTTTACGGATGTTGAAATTCCTGAAAAAGACAGTCTTTTCATTTTTGTAGAGGTCACCGTTGATCCCAATGGACAGCTCACTCCGTTTATTTTCCAGGATTCGATAATTTTTGAAACTAATGGAAATCAGCAAGATATAGATTTGGTGGCGTTTGGCCAAAATGCCAGATTTATAGTCGCAGATAAATATGTGACTGCCGGTAATTCCGCAATACCCTATGCTTTATTGGATACTGCTTTAAACTCCACCATAGTTTGGGATAATGTTTTGCCTTATGTTGTATGGGGTGGTTATGCCGTTGTGGATTCTTCTCAAACATTGGAGATTATGCCGGGAACAAGAATTTATTTTGGTAATAATTCCGGAATTTGGGTTTATAGAGGTGGCACCATTAAAGTATTGGGAGTTCAAACCGACCCTGTTAAAATGAAAGGTGTACGATTAGAATCCTATTATCAGGATGTAGCAGGCCAATGGGACCGAATTTGGATTAATGAAGGAAGTGTTAATAATGAAATTAATTATGCCGAAATTTCTAATGCATTCATCGGTATACATGCCGATACTCCTTTCGATACATCAGATGCAAAAAAGTTAATTGTCCGAAATACTATTATTAAAAATATGAGTGGATTTGGTATTTTTTCGAGATACTATAATCTTGAAGTTTTAAATTCTGTGATCGCTCGTTGCGGTCAATATGTTTTTCTTGCTGAAGGCGGAAGTTTTGATTTCAATCATTGTTCACTCACAAATTATTGGAATGACGGACAACGAAATACACCCTCGGTTTCACTTCGCGATTACACAGTTTCGGGTAATCAAGCATTCAATTATAAATTAAATAAAGCAAATTTTTATAATTGTATTATCTGGGGGAATGGTGATGAAGAATATGAATTTGCTTTTGAGTACAACAATGATACCGTTCAGGATTTTAAAAATGTTTTGATTAAATCAGAACTTGATCTCACAGGAATTCAATACTCAAGCATGATCATCAATCAAGATCCACTTTTTGTAAATTATCAGGAAGATGATTATCAGTTGCAACAAAATTCCCCTGCAAAAGACGCAGGAGATCCTTCCTTATCTATCTTGCCCACTGATTTGCTCGGCAACCCAAGAACAGGAAATCCAAGTTTAGGTGCTTACGAGTTTCAGTAAATTTTTTTTTATTTTTTTAATGAAGTTAGAAAAGCCATTGTATCAACATTGTCGGCATAGTCTGTTATAGCAGGATTTTGAGTTTGTCCGGGCATCACAGGTCCCGATTTACTTACCACACATTGCAATTCATCTTTTAAGTTAGATAGTTTTTGTTGCAGTTCCATCTCATTCTTATAATATTCATAATGCAACACGCTTACCGGAGATGCAAGTGCATTGTTTTCGATAATGATAACAAAATTATTAGTGAGAAACGGCTGACGATTCATTAAATAAACTGCTTGATTATAATCAAAATTATTCATGTACTTTGAATGTTGCATCACCTCATTGTATTCAAGAAAACTATTAAATAGATCATCGAAACTATAATTTTCAGGAACATATAATTTAGAAATATTTCTGCACCCTAGTCCAAAATAGGAGAAGATATCACGGCCATACAAAAGAAAATCGAATTCGTTTTCTTTGCCTGAAAGTACCGCTACCGAATTCCTGTTTTTTCTGAAGATATGCGGAATCTTTCCAAAATAGTATTCGAAATACCGAGAAGTGTTGTTACTGCCGGTAGCAATAACAGCGTCCACATCTTTCAGTTGATCTGCAATCACAAATTGATCTTTTATTTCCGGAGCAAAAGAGAAAAGTATTTTCGCTATGAATGGTATCAGGTACTTGTCGGAGCTCGAAAGTTTAGCATGTAGCCGGTTTCCCGAAAGGAGTACACTCAAAAAATCATGAAATCCGGCCATTGGAATATTTCCGGCCATTATAACACCAACTTTGCTGGAAGCTTGTTGGGGATAACCCTCCACCCAAGATGCCAACGCGCTCGCCTCCAGCAATTTAATGACCCCTTGAAATGCATTTTCAACCTGTTTTCTAGTAAACCAGGGGTTGTTAATCTCTGCCAAATGGATTACATTTTCATATTCTTCGTGCCACAAGTTCCCTTTTTCGCCTGTTGTTAGCTGAATAAGAACCTCTTTGGTACTGTTCCAGGCCGATAATTGCTGACTCCGATTCATTCAAATTTTATTAAGATTGTAAAACGTAACTTTTCTATTTATCTTTGTGTTCAAATTGGAGTTCAAAATTATAACTAAAAGAAAGATTTATGGCTATTAAAATAACAGACGAATGTATCAATTGTGGCGCTTGCGAGCCTGAATGCCCTAATAACGCCATTTATGAAGGTGGTGCCGAATGGAGATTTTCAGACGGAACTAGTATTACAGGATCATTTAAAAAATTAGATGGTTCCGAAGTGGACGCAAATGCTCCGCAAACCCCTGTGTCAATGGATGTATATTATATCGTTTCCGATAAGTGTACTGAGTGTGTTGGATTCCATGATGAGCCACAATGTGCTGCTGTTTGTCCGGTGGATTGCTGTGTGGATGATGAAAATGTGCGAGAATCCAAAGAAGAGCTACTCGCGAAAAAAGAAACTATGCATTGATTCTGATTATAGCTTGTAAATAACTCCGTATCAATTTCTTTGGTACGGAGTTTTTTGTATCTGATATAGAATACTGTTTGTTTTGATTTTGTTTGAGTTCATTTATAAATTTTAAGTTTGAAAGCTGAATTTTGAAATATCTAATCACATTCATATTAATATCATTTCAATTTCGTTGTTTAATATTAGATCATTTATGTTAAAATATATCCCATTCCTGACTTTCCTATTTTGCTTTTCATCAGTGACTCATTCCCAAAATCGGCCAAATGTATCAGAGAATATTATTAAAACTGAACTTATGCTTCAGATTTTGGGAGATAGTATTACTAAAGGCAGTAATGATTTAACCCGCGAAGCTGCAATTTCAGAGTTCAATGCTCGATTTTTTGATCTATTATCCGATTCTTCCACTTTTAACTACCCATTTGATTCTCTTAAAACAATTTCAAAAATAAAATCTGCAAATGGTCAAGTTAGGATTTACACCTGGCTTCAGCAATCAAGATCCACAGGTACCTATAAATATTTTGGTGTAGTTCAAAAAATGGTTCCTAAAACCGGTAAAATAAAGTTGATTGGTTTGATGGAGTTAAAATCGACGACAGCTGAGGCGGAGAGCATTGAATTTAAGGCAGATACATGGTTCGGTGCCGTTTACTACGATATAATTGAGAAAAAATCAGGTAAAAATACCTACTACTATTTATTAGGATGGCATGGCAATGATCGGTTGACCAACAAAAAGGTAATTGATTTACTCTTTTTTGACCCGTGGGATAATATCACTTTTGGTGCTCCTGTATTTTCAGATGAAAACAAAAGACTGAAATATCGAGTTGTTTTCGAATTTAGTGCTCAGGCGGTTATGCTTATGAGATATGATAAAAAGAAAAAAATGATTGTATTCGATCATTTATCCCCATCGAGTTCATCCGTAAAGGGGCAATACCAATATTATGGGCCGGATTTCACCTATGACGGATATTATTTCAAGAAAGGAATCTGGTATTACCGCAAGAATCTGGATCTGAGAAATTGATCCGAATCATATTGGTGCCTATAAAGTATGAAATCTAGAAGGCCTCATTGATTTTTGCTAAGTTTGTACTCTCATAAATACTCAATACTATGAATAAGCATAATTTTGGAGCAGGACCAGGTATTCTTCCTGCGGAAGCATTGAAAAAATCAGCTCAGGCAGTTCTTGATTTGAATGGAACAGGATTGTCGTTGCTTGAAATATCTCATCGAACTAAAGATTTTGATGCAATACTTCAGCAAACTAAATCGCTTGTTAAGGAGCTATTAAATGTTCCTGATAATTATTCAATTATTTTTGTACAAGGTGGAGCAAGCACACAATTTGCAATGGTACCAATGAATCTGCTTCCTATAAACGGTAAAGCTGCTTATGTGGAATCCGGTGTGTGGGCGAACAAAGCAATAAAAGAATCAAAACTTTTTGGTAGCACCGAAACCATCGCTTCTTCCAAAGATAAAAACTTTTCGTATGTGCCCAAAGGTTATACTATCCCAAATGATGCTGCTTATTTGCACATCACTTCAAACAATACTATTTATGGAACGCAAATAAAAAATTTCCCCGATTCACCAGTTCCAGTTGTCTGTGATATGTCGAGCGATATTTTCAGCAGACCGGTCGATGTTTCCAAATTTGATTTGATTTATGCGGGAGCTCAAAAAAATATGGGACCTGCAGGAGTGACTATGGTAATTGTTAAAAATGATATTCTAGGAAAAACCGGCCGTGTGAATCCAACCATGCTCGATTACAAAACACATATCGATGGCGATTCACTTTATAACACACCTCCTGTATTTTCAATTTATGTTTGCATGGCTACATTGGAATGGTTAAAATCGGTTGGTGGTGTTCCGGCAATCGAAAAAATTAATAATCAGAAAGGCGAATTGCTCTATGGCGAAATTGATTCAAATCCTCTCTTCGAAGGTACCGCTGCAAAAGAAGACCGTTCACTAATGAATGCATGTTTTCTTTTAACCAAACCTGAACTCGAAGAAGAGTTTAACAAAGTACTAAAAGATAATGGAATCATCGGACTAAAAGGCCACCGCTCCGTAGGTGGTTTCCGAGCTTCAATGTATAACGCCTTGCCATTAGAAAGTGTGAAAGTGCTTACACATCTTATGAAGGAATTTGCACTGAAAACAGTGTAAAATTGATGTGTTGATGTGTTGATGTGTTGATGTGATGATTTGGTGATGCCTGCCTGCCATCGCCAATCAAAAGCTTGTCTTTGGCTTGGCAGGCAGGCCTGCCCGACCAGTTGGCCTTTGCGATGATGGGCGGGTGGTGATTTGATGATGTGAAAATGAGATAATGTGATAAATATTGGTCACTAATTACTGGTCACTCAAAAACTAAAGAACCTGCATGTCCTCGCCAAGCAAAAGCTTGTTTTGCCTTGGCAGGCAGGCTTAAAAACTAATAAACCAAAGAACTAAAAAACTAAAGAACTAAAATGATTCGTATACTCGCTAATGATGGCATTGATGCTGCCGGGAAAAAAATATTTGAAGAGGCAGGCTTTGAGGTGGTGACTGATAAAATTCCTCAGGAAAATCTTGTTGAAGGCTTGAAAAATTTTGATGCTATTTTAGTTAGAAGCGCAACACAGGTTCGAAAAGAACATATTGATGCTTGTCAGAATTTGAAACTCATTGGCAGGGCAGGTGTTGGAATGGATAACATTGATGTTGCATACGCAAGAGAAAAAGGTTTGCATGTAGTGAATACACCTGATGCAAGTTCTCAGTCTGTTGCGGAATTAGTTTTTGCACATCTTTTTACTCTTACACGATTTTTGCATGATTCCAATAGGCATTTACCGGAGTGTGAAACAAAAGAACAATTTAACGAACTCAAAAAGAAGTATTCATCAGGAATCGAATTAAAAGGTAAAACAATTGGCATTATTGGTTTTGGAAAAATAGGACAAACAGTTGCACGGATGGCACTAGGTTTAGGTATGAAAGTTATGCCATTTAAATTGAATGCAACCGATGTTAAAATTGAAATAGATTTTTTTCAAACTCATAGCAATGCTTCTCTAATGGTAACAATGAAGTGTGTTCCGTTTGAAGAACTTCTGAGTCACAGTGATTTTATTACGTTGCATGTTCCCTTCCCGAAAGGGGCACCTCCTGTAATTGGGAGTAAGGAAATAGCAATCATGAAAAAAGGTGTTGGAATTGTGAATACAGCACGTGGTGGTGTAGTGGAAGAGATGGCTTTGCTCGAAGGATTAAACAGTGGTAAAATTGGATATGCAGCACTCGATGTTTTTGCAGACGAGCCTCTCATTAAAAAAGAACTTCGTGAGCATCCAAACGTATCTTTATCACCTCACATTGGTGGTTCCACAAAAGAAGCACAAGAACGCATTGGTATTGAACTGGCAAATAAAGTTGTGGAATTGTTCAAGCCTTAATCAGCCAACTAATTCACAAATTTTATAAATTTGATATTGCATTTTGTAAAGTATCAAATTATGTTTCAATGGAAATTAAATTAAGGCCTTGGAGAATTTCTGATCTCGAAAATTTGGTCAAGTATGGCAATAATAAAAATATTGCAGACAACATGACCGATGGTTTTCCTCATCCCTACACAGAACATGCAGGTGCTGCTTTCATCGAAAGAATTTCTTTGGATCAGCCATTAAAAGTTCTTGCAATAACTTTTAATGATGAGGTGATAGGTTCAATTGGAGTATTTCCTTTACAAGATATTTTTCGTAAAAATGCAGAACTCGGTTATTGGATTGCCGAACCTTTTTGGAATAAAGGAGTGGCTACAAATGCCATTGGCTTGATGACTGATTATGGATTTAGCACTTTTGATCTGACCCGAATTTTTGCTCGCCCTTTCGGAACTAACAAGGGCTCACAAAAAGCACTCGAAAAAGCAGGTTTTGTTTTGGAAGCCCGCTTCTCTGATACTTTTATCAAAAATGGTGAGTTTAAAGATGAATTGGTGTACGCAATTAGGAGAACTGAATGATTTAGTGAGTGATATAACTTTGATTATCAACACAATAATTATTTGCATTAATTGTTAGCATTTATCCATCGCAATTTAAACGATTACTTTCTTGTGGGTCTGCCTTAAAACTAGTTTCTTTGAACTCTCAAATTTGTATTTAATATTATGGCTATTCTAAAAGCATTTAAAGGTATTCGTCCGGTACAGGATAAAGTTCAAAAAGTGGCATCTAAACCGTATGATGTTCTTAACGAAAAGGAAGCGCGGATCGAATGTGCCGGAAATAAAAACTCATTTTATCATGTTATTAAACCTGAAATAGATTTTGCTGATGATTTCGATCATTATGCACCGGAGATTTATTTAAAGGGCAAAGAAAATTTTAATAGAATGTTTAGTGAAGGCGTTTTTTTTCAAGATGAAAAAGAGTGTCTGTATATTTATCAGCAAACAATGAATGGACGAAAACAAAATGGTATCGTTGGTTCTGCTTCTATCGAGGATTATTTTAATGATATAATTAAAAAGCACGAACTTACTCGTCCCGATAAGGAAGAGGATCGTAAGAATCATGTTCGTGTAAGTAATTTAAACTACGAACCGGTATTTTTTGCTTATCCTAATGTACCTACTTTAGATGTTATCGTTAATAAAGTTGTAGCCGGAAAACCCGAGTATGAATTTACTGCTGATGATGGAATAGGTCATGCGTTTTGGGTTATTAATGATAACGCTGTTATAAAAAGTATAATCGATGAATTTGCGAAAATTAAATTTACTTATGTTGCCGATGGCCATCATCGTACTGCCGCTGCTGCTTTAGTTGGAAAGGAAAGAAAAGAGGCTAATCCCAATCATACCGGCAATGAAGAATATAATTATTTCCTTGCAGTTCATTTTCCTGATGATCAATTGGCTATTATGGATTACAACAGAGTGGTCAAGGATCTTAATAATCATTCAGAAGAATCTTTTATCGCTGCCATAAAAAATAATTTTACAATCGAGGATAAAGGAACTAAAACATACCGACCTTCAGGTTTGCATAATTTCGGAATGTACCTTGGCGGGAAGTGGTATTCACTCACAGCAAAAAATGGAACCTACAACGATGAGGATCCAATTGGTGTGTTGGATGTTACTATTTTATCAAAACAAATTCTTGAACCTGTTTTAAATATTAAAGATCTTAGAACCGATAAGCGAATTGAATTTGTTGGTGGACTTAGAGGCCTAGGAGAGTTGGAAAAAAGAGTGAACTCCGGTGAAATGAAAGTTGCTTTTGCTTTACATCCTGTTACAATGCAACAACTCATTGATATAGCAGATTCCGGAAATATAATGCCACCAAAAACTACCTGGTTTGAACCTAAACTAAGAAGTGGCCTTGTTTTGCATAGCCTTGAAGGGTAACCAATGCAAGAGCTTGCATTTATTAAAATAAGAATAGTCCAGTCCTTTCATGAATTAAAGGCACTGGGCTTTTTTTATTCTCTCATTCTATTAACCGGAATACTAGCTCTATTCAGTTTTTATTTCCAATCTCAAACGACCTCTGAGAATGTTCTGATTGGTTCGGGATTCGTTATTGTTTTAATTAGTTCAATTCATTTTGCAAGAAGTGATCACCAATTTTTATTTCTTGTGAGTTCTAATCCTTATCGGATTTTATTTTTTGAATACTTGATACTTGCATTTCCGTTCGTTTTATTGTCTTTGGTGAGGTTCACTTGTTTTCAATCACTGCTACCATTAGCATTCATTCCGCTAATACCATTAATTAAAGTCAGCAGACAAAATACCACTCAAATAATTAAACCTGGGAATATAATTCCGGTACAAAATTTTGAATGGAAGGCCGGAGTGAGAAATACCGGATGGGTATTTTTGATTTTATGGATTATTGCTTTAGCTCTTGTCGCAGTTCCGTTTGCTAGCCTGATAATCTTATGGTTTCAATTGATGATAATTTCATCTTTTTATGATCAAGGAGAACCTGTTGAAATGATTGAAGCCTTTAGATTAGATGGTTCTTTATTTTTGCGTAAGAAAATCATCCTTCATTGCAAAAGTTTTATGGTTCCTGTATTCCCAATATTGTTGATTTCTGTTGTATTTAATCCTGAACGTTGGTGGGTATATTTATTATTCTTAGTTTTTAGTGTTTTGAATATTGCTGTTTTTATTGTTTCAAAATATTCTGTTTGGAGGAATAGTGATTTGAATAGGTCGAATTCAATTATAAATGCGCTTTGCATGATAGGTCTATTTATACCTTTCTTACTTCCGTTGCCAATTATAGTTTTCATTAAGAATTATAGAAAAGCGTTAAACAATCTTTATCCTGTATTACATGATTACCATCGATAAACTAAATGCCGGTTATGGAAAGAGGAGTGTGTTGGAATCACTTTCGCTTTCGCTTGATGAAGGCATAATTCATGGTCTGGTTGGATTGAATGGTTCCGGAAAATCAACATTGCTAAAATGTTTATGCGGACTAATAAAACCGAATTCAGGATCTATTTTACATGATCAAGTTCAATTTTCACGAAAACATATTTCCTTTCTTGAAACAGAACCCTATTTGTATCATGGCATAACCGGTTCCGAATATTTGTCACTTTTTAAAAGTGTAACAGGTTCAGCTTTCAATGTTGAAGAGTGGCAAAATTTGTTTAATATTCCTTTAAATCAATTAGTCGATAGTTTTTCTACCGGAACAAAAAAGAAACTGGCAATTCTTGGAGTGCTCAAATCAGATAAACAAGTCATGTTGTTTGATGAACCATTTAATGGACTTGATATCGAATCTTCACGAATTTTATCATCGATTCTCAAAAAGTTGAAAGACCAAAATAAAACGATCATTGTAACTTCCCATATATTGGAAACTTTGGTTTCTTTATGTGATAAGATTCATCATTTGAAAGAAGGAAAAATTAAAACTACTTTTGAAGCAACTTCAATTGATTCAATCGACAAAGCAATTTTTCATGAATTGGATGAAGAAATAAAACGAAAAATAGATACATTGCTGTAGCAAATGCGAAACAAAATACCACTTATTTTTCTTCATGGTGCTCTTGGTAGTTCCAAACAATTTGATTCAATTTCAGTAAAATTACAATCAGAGTATAATGTCCATGTTCTTGATTTTGATGGTCATGGTGGATTTCCTATTCCTGACGATTCTTTTTCATTGAAAATGTTTCGTAGCAACGTCCTAAAATATATGGATGAAAATGAGATTATTTCAGCAAACATTTTTGGATATAGCATGGGTGGTTATGTTGCACTTTCACTGGCTGCTGAATGTCCGGAAAGAATTGAAAGTATTATGACTTTAGCCACCAAATTTGATTGGACTGTAAGTACCGCTTCCGCCGAATTGAAAATGTTGGATTCTTCAAATATAAAACTTAAAGTACCACAATTAGCCGAAACTTTGAAGCAAAGACATTCTCCTGAAAATTGGGAAAATGTAGTACGTAAAACAGGCGAGTTTATTATTTTTCTTAGTAAAAGTCCTTTAAGCGAAAATGATTTCCGTAAAGTGAAATGTAAGATTCGCATAATGGTAGGTGATCGTGACAAAATGGTTTCTGTTCATGAGTCGTTCAACGTTTATAAGATGATTGCTTCAGGATCTTTTTCTGTTTTGCCAAACACTCCACATCCTTTTGAAGCTGTAGATGAAAATAGATTGATTTATGAATTGAAGAGTTTTTTTATTTGAAAGCAGTTGGCAGATCGAGTCAATTATTTATTAATCAATTGATACTATTTCTTTTTAAAATGGGAGTCTGGAGGAGTCATTGTTTTTGATTTGTGATTTATATTGGTGACAGTAGGATATACAAAATTCATCCAAGGTACACCGTCATAGTCCAAATCCTTTTCATATACCATTTTCATTTTTTCAGCCACCCGAATTGATTTAAAATTTTGTTTGTGAATTCTTGCTACAATTCTTTTCAATCCAAGTTCGTGTAAGCCAAATTGGCAACATGCAATGGCAGCTTCCACTGCATAACCATTTCCCCAGTATTCGGGTAGTAACCTATAACCAATATCAACCTCATTCTCTTCAGCAATATATTTTAATCCGCACCATCCCAGATATTTATTCCCCTCTTTTAATTCTATAGTCCACCTTCCAATACCCATTTGACTATAGGCGCTGTATTCTTTTATAAACTCCACAGTTTTTTCGATATTTTCAAAAGGAGGATCGGTAGTGAATTTGAATATTTCCGGATGAAGATTCAACCGATACATGAAAGGAGCATCTTCAATTTTAAATTCCCTCATTATACAACGTTCAGTTTCGATAAGATAGTCCATCCTGTTGTTCAAAGTTCTATAAGTTCTAATTCCTTTGATTCAAAATTGACAATTAAACAAGAAGCTGCTACTATTTCTTTTGTTGATGGAATATATCCCAATATTGAACCGGGATTTGCCAATAAACAAATATCTTTTGTTTCAATCGAACTTTTATGTGTGTGGCCATAAAACACATAGTCAAATATCCCAGATCTTGCAATAATTTCTGCCATTTCAGGATAATGGTAAACTGCAATGGCAACAGAAGAGTTTATCCCTTCAAGTTTGTGTCCTTTTTCAGCAATTAAAAATTCACCATGTAAAGTTATTTTACATCCCTGGTTTCTGTCTGTATTTAAAAATACCGCTTTTTGAATTAAATGAAATTTATCACCATCATTATTCCCAAAAACAATATGTACAGGAAGTTTATATTTTTCATGAATCAGATTCAGAATGAATGAAGAACATAAATCGCCACAGCAGATAATTGAATCACAGGAGGCTGTTGTTGCCAGTTGTAATGCTGTTTCTAAATTTTTAATATTGTCGTGGATATCGGAAATTACCAATGATTTCATGGTTTTCTTGATTTTTGATGTTAACTTTGTTCTTCAAAAATAGTAATTTCAATTTTATACAGCAATATATGTCAGTAAACTTTGAGGTTGTTGATCGACTTTTAGAGGAGTTGAAAACTTACAATGCCTCTTTGGTTGCAGTTTCGAAAACCAAACCGGTTGAAGATTTGCTTGCTGTTTTTAATTTTGGGCTCACTAATTTTGGTGAAAATTATGTACAGGAATTGGTTACTAAACAAGCCATACTTCCATTAGAAATCAATTGGCATTTTATTGGACATCTTCAAAGTAATAAGGTGAAACAGATCGCACCTTTTGTGAATTTAATTCATGGTGTTGAAAGTTTTAAATTGATAAAGGAAATAAGCAAACAAGCTGAATTATTAGAGAAGAAAATTGATGTTTTGCTTCAGATTCATATCGCAAAAGAGGAAACAAAGTTTGGGTTGGATGACAAGGAAGTTCTGGATTTGCTTGAAAGCATTTCGAAGCAACCTCTTCCCGGAGTACGAATTCGTGGATTGATGGGCATGGCTTCCTTTTCAGAAGATAGGTCTCAAGTACAATCTGAGTTCCAAAAGTTAAAACAGATTTTTGATAATATAAAATCACAATTTGATGCCGAAAGTAGTCATTCATTTGACACACTTAGCATGGGTATGTCAGGTGATTATAAAATTGCCTTGGAAGAGGGAAGTACCATGGTAAGAATTGGAAGTGCCATTTTTGGTAGTCGATGATGGTGATTTGCACTGAATTGCTGATATGAGTTTTTAATGACCTTAATTTTACAATTTTTAAGATGCTTTTTCATAAGCAATCCACTTATTCACTATTTTTGAGAAAATAGAAATATACAATGTATTCATTAGCAATTCATGGAGGAGCCGGCACCATCTTAAAATCGGCAATGACTCCTGAAAAAGAGGCTGCTTACAGCGAAGGTTTAACAAATGCGCTTGTTGAAGGGGAGAAAATTTTAGCTTCCGGAGGAAGTGCTCTCGAGGCCGTTTGCGCTGCCATATCTGTACTTGAAAACAACCACCTGTTTAATGCCGGAAAAGGTTCTGTCTTTACTCATACAGGTAGGCATGAAATGGATGCTTCTGTTATGGAAGGCAAATCGTTGATGGCAGGTGCTGTTGCGGGAATTACCGGTGTTAAAAATCCTATTCTTTTGTCTAGGTTGGTGATGGAAAAAACTGATCATGTTATGCTTTGTGGAGCGGGTGCAGAAGAGTTGGCTAATCGTTTTGGATTGCCTTTTGAAGCACCTGACTATTTTCATGACGATTTCCGACATCAGCAATGGTTGGCTGTTAAAGATGTTGGTGGTGTTATTCTCGATCATTCCGATGATAAAAAGTTTGGTACTGTAGGTGCTGTTGCCTTAGATAATTTAGGGAATCTGGCTGCAGGAACTTCAACCGGTGGAATGACTAACAAAATGTATAATAGAGTAGGAGACACCCCAATTATTGGAGCCGGTACTTATGCTAACAATAAAACTTGTGCTGTTTCTTGTACCGGTCATGGTGAATATTTTATGAGAGCAGTGGTTGCTTACGATATTTCTTGTTTGATGGAGTATAAAGGTCTCTCTTTGAAACAGGCTTGCGAAAAGGTGGTACTTGAAAAATTGGTTAAATTTGGTGGTGAAGGGGGCATTATTGCTTTAGACATTACCGGCCAACCGGAGCTGGTTTTTAATAGTGAGGGAATGTATAGAGGTTTTGTAAAACAAGGTCATAAACTTGAAATTGGGATTTATAAATAATGCTTAAAACCATTTATTACGTGTATTTGTTAATGTTTTAGTATATTTACGTATCAATATAGTTAAACTATGAAAAAATCTCTTCTCATCGGAACGGTATGCATAATTCAAATAATGCTATTTTTATTTTGTGCCGGAACAGGATCAATTACATTGGCCTCAGCGAATCCTAATCCGCAGTATTATTATCCGGGCAAAATAATTTTTAAGGTGAAGACTGAACTTGGTGCTGCTTGCCGAAAAAATACTACTGATATCAAAGAAGTGAATGATGCTCTTTTAAAAATAAGTGCAACCGGATTGCAAAAGAAATTTCCAAATCATCAATCACCTGCTAATTCACGTAATGCGCAAGGTTACAAAATGGTTGATTTAAGCACGATTTATGAATTGGAATTTACACAGGAAATTCCAATGAGCAAGGCTATTCAACTTTTACTTTCTTCAGGCAAAATTGAATATGCTGAACCTGTTTATAAGGTTGATGTCCTGTTCAATCCAAATGATCCCGACACCGCTTCTCAATATTATCTCGGACTGATTCAAGCGTATTCTGCGTGGGATATTTCTCAAGGCGACAGTACTTTTGTGGTGGGTGTTACCGATACCGGTACCGATCTCGATCACCCTGATCTTGCCAATGGAATTGCTTATAATTATGCCGATCCTATCAATGGTATCGATGATGATCAGGATGGTTATATAGATAATTTTTATGGATGGGATCTCGGTCAAAATGATAATGATCCCAGCATTGATGTAATTCACGGTTCATTTGTGAGTGGCTTTGCAGGTGCTGTTACTAATAACGGAATCGGAATTGCCGGACCCGGTTTTAAAACTCGTTACCTTCCAATTAAAATTTCAAATAATGGCGTTCTCACTGTTGCATATGATGGTATTGTTTATGCCGCCGATCACGGTTGTCAAATTATTAATTGTTCTTGGGGGGGCTTCGGGGGGGGTGTTTTTGGACAAGATATTGTTGATTACGCCACCTTCAATAAAAATGCTTTAGTTGTTGGAGCAAGTGGAAATTCGGCTAATGAAAATCCCTTTTTTCCGGCATCTTACAATAACGTTTTGTCGGTGACTGGTACAAATGCAACTGATACCAAATGGGTAAATTCAAGTTATGGTGCTTACGTTGACATTAGCGCACCCGGTGAGGCCGTTTACTCAACTGTTTTTGATGATGCTTATTTTACTTCATCAGGAACTTCCTTTGCAGCACCAATTGTAGCAGCCGCTGCTGCACTAGTTAAGTCTCAGTTTCCTTTATATTCTCCGCTACAAATTGCAGAACAATTGCGTGCTACTTCAGATGATATTGATGCCGTTCCCGGGAACGCAGGGTATGAACATAAATTAGGTAAAGGTCGTTTGAACATGTTTCGCGCCCTTACAGAAACACCTAAATCTGTTCGTATGGAAAGTGTAACTATCACTGATAATAACGACGATGCTTTTGCAGGAAATGATACAATTGACCTTACTGTATTTTTGAAAAATTTTCTTGCGCCGTTGTCTAATTTGAATGTTGTTCTCACTTGTAATAATGTTGATATTGATATCATCACCAATACAATCACACCGGGATTCATGAATACGCTTGATAATTATGATAATACCGGCTCGCCTTTTAAAGCAGTTATCGGCGCTAACATACCATTTAATACAAATGTCACATTTACCCTTAGCTTTACGGATGGTACTTATTCTGATTGGCAAATTTTTGATCTCGTAGTGAATGTTGATTATATTAACGTTTTAGTTAATGATGTTGGAACTTCCATTACCAGCAAAGGCAGAATTGGATACAACATTCCACAAGGACAAGGTATCGGTTTTACCTATAATGACGGATCTTCATTTTGGTATGAAGGTGGATTAGTTTTAGGGAATGATACCAACCGTGTTTCAGATCATATTTTCGGCGCACCTGTTTCTGTAACTCTTGATGATTTTTATTCTATGGTAAATGTCCGTAAAATTATTCCTTCCGTTTATTCCGACTTTGATCTTGATAGTAGGTTTAATGATGATGGTGCAGGAGCGACAAAACTTGATGTGGAGGTGAATCAAAAAACTTATGCGTGGAGTAGTCCTGCCGATGCTAAATATGTTATTGTTGAATATATCATTTCTAATACCGGCACGAACACTCTTACAAATTTCTTTGCAGGAATTTATTCCGATTGGGATATTGGAAATGTTGTAGATAATCGTGCAGAATACGACGCAGGATTAAAAATGGGATACGCTTATAATTTAAGTACTCCTGTTCTCTACGCAGGTATCAAGCAACTAACCATGGCCGGTAATAATTATTATGCACTCGATAACAATGGAACAGGCGCAACCATTAATATTTATGATGGATTTACTAAGGTAGAAAAATTTACTGCATTAAGTACTTCGCGAATTGCTGCTGGACAATCACCAGTAGGTAATGATATTTCGATGATGTTATCCTCCGGGCCATTAACCATTCCTTCCGGTGATTCCGTAAAGGTGGCATTTGCAATTATGGCAGGAACAGATTTGGCTTCCATTCAAGCATCGGCAAGTGCTGCAGATATTAAATATGCAACTTTGAATACTATTGTTCCTTTACATGAATTAATACCGAGTCTCTCACAAAATTTCCCCAATCCTTTTAAAGAGTCAACAACAATTCAATATACTGTTACCGGAAATAATGCTGTGATAATTGAATTATTTGATGTTGTTGGACAAAAAGTTAGAACTTTGGTTGATGCCGTTCAACAAGAGGGTGACTATTCAATTAATGTTTCCGGAAATGGTTTAGGTGATGGAGTATATTATTGCAGAATGATCACAGGTGAATTGAATCAGGTGATTAGACTCATAAAAATGAATTAAAAAAATGTTCAGCGACTTCATCTCTGCGCCTCTGCGTCTCTGCGTCTCTGCGTTCAATCCTAAGTTCAACCATCTCCGCGATGATTCTTATAACAGAAAATATAAAAAAAAATCCCGATCATTACATCGGGATTTTTTATGACCAGGTTATTTTACTTATCTCGAAATTATCATTCTGTTGGTTCTTATCATTGCACCATTAACTTCTAAAGTATAAAAATATAAACCGTTTTTAAGTAGGTTTCCTTTGTCACCATCACCACTCCAATTTATTTTGTGCACTCCTGCACTCTGTGGGCCACTTGCAAGTGTGCGAACTGCTTGTCCTATTACATCATATACTTTAATGGTAACATTGTTTGCGCCATTTTTTAAATTGTAAGTCACAATAGTATTTGTCTTTACCGGATTAGGAAAATTATTCATCACAAATTCCTGTAATGGTATTTCAATTTCTCCAACTGCACACGCACCTGCAACCACTCCCGGAAATGAAGAGGAGGGAGGGGAGGTAGTCATATCTAATATAATATAGTTACCTTGAAAATTGTAGCCAAACTGTGAGCCATTCGCATTACGAAAAAACATATCAATGGCCAGGATAGGATTGCCTGCCGGTATAGGACCTGCAATTCCTGAACTATAATAAGGGACAGGATCAATACATATCGTCCATAAATTATTTCCCATGGAAGTCATCAAACCAACACCGTCATCTTGATTGGTACTTCCTATAGTCCATTCCCATTGTCCCGTAGGACTAGATGTAACGGCACCGGAATACATATAAACTTTAGCAGCCCCGGCTAATCCTGAAACACCTTGATTGGCATCGTATGTTATTTTGAGATCATTTTGCTGGGCGAAGGCAAAAATTGAAAACATACTTAAAGCAATAGCGGGTAATAGTTTTTTCATAAATTTAGTTTAGAAGTTCTTTACAAACAGTTTACACAAAAATAGGTCATTCTCAACTCGAAATAAATCAAAATAGCTATAATTCTTTCAACATGAGAGTATTAATAACCTCAATTCTGACCTTTTGACAAAATGAAACATAAAAATGATTTGCTCAGCTGACTATAACTAAATTTTGCTTCGAATATATTTATGTAATTGATAGTGAGGCAGTTCGAACTTTGCAAGGGAAACAATAAACTTGATGGTGATCGAAAAACTCAATAAAATAATCGTAAATGATTGAATATCAAAGATTGGCAAACTTTGTATCCCGCAGTGAGCCCGCTTGTCATACCACTCACCCTTTTACTCTTGTATTCGCATTTTTTCCGTAGCGAGGGGGGGAGTCGAACCCCCGACCTCAGGGTTATGAATCCTGCGCTCTAACCATCTGAGCTACCTCGCCAATTTATCTTTATGAAGATGAATCCCCGTTCGCCGCGGCGAATATGAATCCTGCGCTCTAACCATCTGAGCTACCTCGCCAATTTATCTTTATGAAGAGAATCCCCGTCCGCCGCGGCGCCTGCCCGACGCAGGCGGGGATATGAATCCTGCGCTCTAATCATCTGAGCTACCTCGCCATACATTATTTTTCTACTCAAAAAATCATTTTGAGCGCGCAAAGATAACAATACCTTGTTGATTTCAAACGGAATTCTTGGCCATTTTTCGAATTAATTGTACGCCCAAAAATGCAGTATTTTGTTTGAGAATGACCTTTTTATAGATGTCATTGACCCAAAATAATGGTTATTTAACCAACTTTTAAAGGCTTTTCGCAAAAAATGGAGGAAAAAAGTGGACTGACCAATTAACTTGCAACAAACGCTATAACCATGATTCTATTTAATAATTCTTATATATCAGTTTAATTTAAAACCCATTTATTATGAAAAAAGACATCTACCCCCAAAATCTGAGAATGATTATTCTCACCAGGCTATTCGTTAGCACACTGGTTGGTATGTTGATGTCGGTGCTTATTTTGCCGGCCAATGCTCAAACAGTGTTAATCAGTCCTACCGGAAACGGGGGATTTGAATCAGGAACCACCTTCCCTGCCAATGGGTGGACATTAGTTAACGCATCCAGTGGAAATAGTTGGTGTGTTGGTACTGTTGCAACATCTGCCGGAGCAAGAGGTGCATACATTTCAACCAGCAGTTCAGGTTCCAATAATAATTATAATAAAGGGTTTAGTTTCCCAAGTGCTTCCAGAGTTGTGCATTTCTACAGGGATGTTACATTTCCTGCAGGCGAAACAAGCATCACTTTATCATTCAAATGGAAAAATGATGGACAAACTAATGCCGACGATATCTCAGTGTTTTTGGCAAATACTTCCTTAACACCTACATCAGGAAATGAAGTAGCATCCGGAAATTTAATTGCCGGTCCTTATGACGATGAAGGTGCTAATTTTCAAACGGTAACTATATCTATTCCCGGGTCTAATGCCGGTACTACAAAGAGATTAATTTTCAGTTGGAGAAATAATAATTCTTCTGGTACAAATCCTGCAGGAGCATTTGATGAAATTTCACTTACAACATGTGCACCTCCGATAATTTCAGCATCAAATAATGGCCCGGTTTGTCCCGGTGGTACTCTAAACCTTTCAGCTAGCGGTGGGGGAACTTATCTATGGGATGGACCGGGTGGTTTCACTTCTACATCTGCAAATCCTATCATTCCTGGTGCTTCAACAGGTGATGCTGGTCTTTATACTGTAACAGTAACAACAAGTGGTTGCTCAGCATCAACTACCACCACAGCATCAATCACAACAGCACCTTCAGGTGCAGCTCCTTCTGCAACAGTGGTGTCGGCTTGTGCAGGTGCTGCCTTTGGTTTGAATGCTAATATTGGACTTGCAAATTCCTCAACGAATACAGCAAACTTTTCAATCCCAGACAATAATACAACCGGTATTTCATCACCTATAGTTGTTTCAGGGGGATTTGTAGCCAATAATGTTATTAATGTGACTTTAAATATTACACATCCCTACGTAGCCGATCTTGATATTTTTCTGAAAGCACCTAATGGTTCACAAATTGAATTGTCAAGCGATAATGGTGGAAGTGGAAATAATTATACTAACACTGTTTTTGAAACCGGTGGTTCTTCTATAACAAGCGGATCGGCTCCATTTACAGGAACATATTCTCCGGAACAACCATTCAGTTCTCTTACCGGATCAGCAAATGGAACTTGGTATTTGGTTGTTGAAGATGATGCATGGCTTAGCGATACTGGAACATTGCTTGATTGGACCATAACAATAACATCAACTTCCGGTGTAACGTATACATGGTCATCAACTCCATCTGGATTTTCGTCTTCTAGTGCTACAACTAACGACTTCTGCTACAGTAAATACAACATACTCTGTTACTGCATACGGGATACGGTCATGTTCCAATCCAATTGGATCAGTTGCTATGAATATTATCCCTCCCCCTTCAATTACAGCGTCAAGCAATGCACCGGTATGTCAAGGACAAGATATTCTTCTGAATTCTTCCGGTGGAGTTAATTACTCATGGAGCGGACCATCATTCACATCTAATCAACAAAATCCAACTATTAATGGTTCTTCATTAAGTAATGTCGGAAGTTATACTGTTGTAGTAACAGATGCTTTTGGATGTACTAATTCGTCCACATTTGGAGTTGATGTAAATGAAAATCCTTCTGTGTCTGTTCTATCACAAACTGATGTTACCTGCAATGGTGGAAGTGATGGCGGATTTACCGTGCAAGGTACAGGTGGTAGTGGATTCTACATATACTCTGATGGATTTAGTATCAATTTTGATGGAGTATTTACCGGTATGTATGCAGGACCTTATTCCATTGAAGTTATTGATGGTAATTCTTGTGCGTCAAGTGTTTTTGTTTCAGTAAATGAACCCGATCCTACCACGGTAGCTGCTGCAGGTTCTGATGCATCTGTTTGCTTTGGAGTTTCATCATCTTTAGTTGGTAATGCTGCTGTTGTTGGAACAGGAAGCTGGAGTGTTGTTTCCGGTAACGCTGTTTTTGCAGATCCTTCTGATCCTTTATCTGCTGTAAGCGGATTGAATGTAGGCCCGAACGTTATTCGTTGGACTATTGATAATGGAGTATGCGGATCAAATTATGACGAAGTAACTTTATCCGGACTTGATCAACCGATTGCTTCAATAAGTGGTACACCGACAATTTGTAATGGACAAGCTGCCTTATTGAGTGTTGCTTTTACAGGAACAAGTCCTTATACTTATAGCTATACAGATGGTACTTCTACTTTCGGTCCTTTTGTTAGCAATGCTGCAACAGATCTTATTTCTGTAGCACCATCAGTAAATAGAACGTATAACATTACAACAATGAGTGATGCATCTTGCGATGGAGTAGGAGCAGGCTCAGCAACTGTAACTGTGAACAATGGCAACCCTACTAATAATATTGCCGCTTCAGGAATCGTAGCCCCGTTAACAGGTTGTACCGGTGAAGTAATCAATATTTCTTGTAATACCGTTGGTAATGTAAACGGTTATACGTGGTCTGTTCCTGCAGGTACTCTTATCAATGGTGAAGTGGGTCCATTTACATCTTTAACTCCAAATGCACAACTTACCCTGGGTAACTTACCTGTTAACTCTTCGGGATGGTTGATTTGTGTATTTGCATCAAATGCTTGTGGATCTACCAACCAATATTGTTTCTATGTACGCGGTAGAGTTAGTATGCCTTCCGCAGTATCAGGTGCTGCAGTTGCATGTGAAAGCACTACTGGTTCGTATTCAATACCACCCGTTGGTGGCGCTCAAACTTATACCTGGACAGGTACCGGTGGTGTAACTGTTTTAACAGGAAATGGAACAACAGGTGTAACAGTTGGGTTTGACCCGGGCTTTACTCAAGGAACTCTTTGTGTAAGCGCAGGCCTCTCTTGTGGATTTAATAGCGTACAACGTTGTTTCACTATCAAGAACTCAACCGGTATTTTAGGTGCTATGAGTGGTCCTTTTGCACTTTGTCCGGGACAATCAAATCAGGTGTTTTCGGTACCGGCTGCAAACGGAGCAGCTTCCTATCAGTGGACTGTTCCAAATAATGTTACCATAGTAAGTGGACAAGGAACACCAACACTAACAGTTGATGTAGGTACCAATTTTAATGTAGGATCTCTATGTGTAACTGCAACATCCAATTGTGGAGAGGTGAGTCCTTCCAGATGTAAAACTCTTGCCTCTGTTTCTCCTCCTACACCTGGAAACATTGTTGGTTCACTAAATGGAGTGTGTGGTCAAACAATTAGTTTCAATGTACCTTCTATAAATGGGGTTTCAGGTTATACCTGGACCGCTCCGGCAGGTGCCACCATAGCCTCTTCTAATGGGAATAATTCTGTGGATATCGCATTTGTCAATTCGTTCACTACAGGTCAGGTGTGTGTAACAGCTCAAAATGCATGTGGAAGTAGTGTGGCCCGTTGCTCTAATATCAAAGGAGTTCCAAATACACCGGCATCAATCATCGGTGCCAACTCAGTTTGTGCAGGTGAACCCGGTTTAAGTTATTCTATCCCTCCTGTTAGTGGAACTAACAGCTATACTTGGACTGTTCCTTCAGGTGCCACCATCATTGCCGGTCAAAATACAACGAGTATATTTGTAGATTGGGGTAATTCAAGTGGAACTGTTACAGTAACAGCAACCAACGACTGCGGATCTTCAGGAACCCGTACCTTCCCTGTAACTATAAGCTGCAGAATGTCAAGTTCCGTTTCTCCTGAATTCTCTGTTTATCCTAATCCGGCCTCTGAATCAGCAACGGTTTCTTTTGTGTCAAATACAAACGAACAGGTTCTTATTCAATTGTTTGACCTGACAGGAAGAGTCGTGTTTGAAAAGACTATTACGGCTCAAAAAGGTGGCAATCAACTTACCATAGAACTCAAAGATCTTTTGAGAGGTGCTTATCTTGTAAAGGTTAATGGAGTTGAAAATCAGTCAATTGGACGATTGATCCTTCAGTAATAAATCATTAATACCCCTTTAAAACCCGGCATGGAACTTATTCCTTGCCGGGTTTTGTTTTGGTAATTCTAGACTGCCCTGAAAATCGAGCTCATTCACCAAGAAATAGGAGCTGTTTACATAATAATGGACCGTTCTTAAAAAAACCAAAGCTAAATTGGCTAGGTATTCAAACATATAAAAAACAAACTTTAAACAACAAACAAAATGAAAAAACTCAACAACTTCACAATGATTCTTCCGGACCGTAAGCCGGACGGGAGAATTCGAATGACAGTGCTTATTGCACTTCTTACGCTCTCCTCATTCTGGGGTTTTGCGCAAACTACATTTACCAATTCAGGAAATATTTCTGTTCCTTCGAGTGGAAATGCAAATCCTTATCCTTCTAACATTTCTGTTAGTGGCATGTCAGGTATTATTATTGATGTAAAAGTCGTTTTAACAAACGTTTCTCACACTAATCCTACTGACTTGGATATTGTCGCTCAATCTCCAACCGGAGTGAATGTGGTATTAATGTCTGATTGCATGGGATCAAGTGATATCTCAAACAGAACATATACATTCAGTGATGCAGCCTCCTCAAACTTGAGCACCTTCTTATCAAGCTCTTCCGGAACTTATAGGCCTACAAATTCAGGTTCATCTGATAATTGGCCATCACCGGGTCCGGGTACTATCACTCAAGGCACTCCAGTGCTTTCGTCATTTGATGGAGTTGCAGCAAATGGAACATGGAAACTTTTTGTTTATGACGATAACAATTCCAACTCAGGAAGTATCAGCGGAGGATGGTCGGTAATTATTACCACTTGTGTTCCTCCTTCCCCAGTAGCTTCAAATAATGGGCCTATATGTGCAGGTTCAAATTTGAATTTGTCCACTACAGGAAGCGGCACCTATTCTTGGTCAGGTCCAAATGGATTTACATCTTCTTCTCAAAACCCTGTCATTTCATCAGCTACTTCAGCAGCCACAGGTACATACACTGTTACTGTTACCTCAGGAGGTTGTTCTGCTTCTACAACTACATCTGCAACAGTTAACAGTGGTACTTCAGGATCAGCGCCTACTGCTTCAGCATCATCTGTATGTTCCGGCAATCAAATTTTAATTTGTCTGCAAACGGAGGTTTTCCTGAAGCTAGTTCAAACACAGGAAATTGCATTGCAATTCCTGACAATAACCCTACGGGATATCATCTCCAATTATCGTTTCAGGTAATGCTATCCGGTCTTAGCGAAGTCAAGTAGTATCTGTTACTTTGAATATTACCCATACATACGATGCAGATCTTGACATTTGTCTTAAATCACCAAATGGTTCTCAAATTGAGCTTGTCAACGGAAAGGTGGAAGTAGTAATAATTTTACCAACACAGTATTGTATTACAGGTGGCGGTGCAATAACATCAGGCTCTGCTCCATTTACCGGAAATTATGCTCCTGAGCAAGCATTTAGTGGATTAAGCGGATCAGCAAATGGTACCTGGAATTTAGTTGTTGTTGATGATGTAAAGTTCGATTGGGAACATTACTGATTGGACTATAAATGTTATTTGCATCAACCGGTGTTACTTATGCATGGTCGTCAGTTTCATGAGGATTTTCATCATCTGCAGCCGGAAGTCACTGTAGCTCCATCACCATCAGCGAATACTTCTTATCAGTTTCGGGCAAGTTTAAGTGGTTGTAGTTTTCTATGGGCTCAACTGCAATTACTAGTTCTTACAGCTCCAACAGCATCACCAAGTTCAAACACTCCTGTATGCGAAGATTCTGATATTAATTTGATCGGTGCAGGTGGTGTTTCTTATGTTTGGTCCGGTCCTAATGGATTTACTTCTTCAAATCAAAACCCTGTAATTTCTTCCGCTGCTCTTATTGCAGGTGGAACATATACACTTACCGTTACTAATGCATTTGGATGTACGGCTTCTGCAACAGCTTCAGTAACTGTGAACGATCGCCCTATACTTTCCATAGGAACTCAAAATAACGTTACTTGTAATGGTGGATCCGATGCTTCTGTACAAATGAATGTATCAGGTGGAACACCTTCTTTCGCTTATTTTGATGGAACTAACTTTAGTTTCGATGGTTCTTTTACAGGATACGCAGCCGGTATGGTATCTGTGGTTGTAACAGACTTTAATGGTTGTGAAGATACCGAAGATTTTACTATCACAGAACCGGGTCCAATCACAGTAGCATCTGTAGGAATCGATCAATTATTATGTAATTCAGGAACTTCAAGTGTTTCAGGAAATAGTGCTGTGGTTGGAGTAGGAACCTGGAGTGTAACAAGTGGAACTGCTAATATTACTAATCCTTCATCAGCAACAACTGGATTGACAGGATTAGGAACAGGTAATATCGTTTTGAGATGGACTATCAATCAAGTTGGTTGTTCTTCAAACTATGATGAATTGACCATTGTGAACAGTCCATCAGTGCCTGCACAACCAGGTGCCGTGTCCGGAGCATCCTTTGCTTGTCCCCCCCAATTAGGTGAGTCATTCTCTATTGCTCCTGTTGCTGATGCAATATCCTATTTATGGTATGCAGGACCAGGTTCTAATGGTATAACATTTACATCACCTGTTGATGGAATTTCAACTACTGCTGATTTTAGTGCAACAAGTAATTCAGGTTATACTATCAGAGTGCAAGCAATAAACGGATGTGGTGCAGGTAACTATTCAGGAATCTTCTTACGTCGTACAATTTCTTCACCTGCTATTTCCGGTCCTTCGCAAGCTTGTGCCAATGATGTGAAAGCGTATGAAGTTCCAACTGCAATTGTAGGTGCTGTTAGTTACACATGGACAGGTCCTGCGGGAACTACATTTGATGGAAATGCCGGTCCGTTTACTACTAATTCTTTATCAGTAAATGCACAGTTTGGATCAGGATTTGTTTCAGGAAATGTATGTGTGTCTGCAACAGGCCCATGTGGAATAGCTACTTCACAAAGATGTATTGCTGTTTCTTCTATTCCTGTAAGACCTGTAAGTATTTCCGGATTATTGAAAGCTTGCCCCGGTACTTCACAGTCGTATAGCATTGCTGCATTAGATGGTGCAACAACTTATAATTGGAGTTTACCTGCTGGTGCAACTATTACCAGCGGTGCAAATACTGCGAATGTTGTTATTGATTTTAGCAGTGGCTATGCAGGAGGTAATATATGTGTAACAGTTTCTAACGCTTGTAATACCGGTTTATCACGTTGTATAAATGTTCAGAAAGCTACACCGACTATGCCTGGTTCAGTAACCGGTCCGATCGGTGGGATATGTGGTGGAACGTATGTTTATTCTGTTCCATCTGAATTGAACATACTATCATACAACTGGACAGTTCCTGCAGGAGCAGTAATTCTTAACGGAGCAAATACAAATAGTATTGAAGTTGATTTCTCAAATGCGAATTTGTCAGGTGCTGCAAATCAATATTGGCAAATGGCAGTGACTAAAACAAATGCATGTTCAACAGGCCCTGCACGTACCATTGCTGTAAAAGGTGTTCCAAGTAATGCAACATCAATTGTAGGTGCTAATTCTGTGTGTGCTGAAGAATCAGCATTGTCATATTCTGTTCCTCCTGTATTTGGTGCAAGTAACTACACCTGGTATGTCCCAATGGGCGCTACAATTATATCCGGTCAGGGAACTAATTCGATTTTGGTTGACTGGGGTGTTTTCAGTGGTGTTATGGGAGTGACTACTTCAAATGCATGTGGAAACAGTGGAACAAGAACGCTTTTGGTAAATGTTAGCTGTCGTGTTGCAGGTGTAAGTTCTTCGTCTCCTATAGATGTAAATGTATACCCTAATCCTGCTTCTGAAAACACAAACATCAGCTTCAAAGGTGTAGCAGGAACTGATTACAAAGTGACTTTAATGGATCTTGCAGGTAGAGTAATTTCAACCAACAACGGCACAGCAGTTGAAGGATTAAATGAAATCAATATCGATCTTTCAGGAATTGCTAAAGGTGCTTATATGGTTAATTTAATGAATAACAATGAGTCAAGTCAAATCAGGTTAATAGTGGAGTAATTCACGCAACCTGATTTGCCCGGAATCCCCTTCTCTGACTTCGGTCGGGGGGGGGATTCTCTTTTCCCCCGCTCTCACTCTCACTCTCACTCTCACTCTCACTCTCACTCTCACTCTCACTCTCACTCTCACTCTCACTCTCACTCTCACTCTCACTCTCACTCTCACTCTCACTCTCACTCTCACTCTCACTCTCACTCTCACTCTCACTCTCACTCTCACTCTCACTCTCACTCTCACTCTCACTCTCACTCTCACTCTCACTCTCTTTCTTCGTCCCGACTTTACGCTTCGAATTCGCCGTCAACGCGAATTGAAAACTGAAAATTGAAAAGCCTGCCCGACCCACGAGATGGTCGGGGTAAAATATAAAGGGTTCATTTCTCGTCACTCGTCACTTTTCCGTTTTCACTTCGACCCAACCATTCAATAATCTTCACTTTTCCGTTTTCCCTTCGTCCCGACTATTAAATACTTTTCAATTTTCCCTTCGACCCAACCATTCAATAATCTTCACTTTTCCGTTTTCCCTTCGTCCCGACTATTAAATACTTTTCAATTTTCCCTTCGTCCCGATAATAAATATTTTTCAATTTTCAGTTTTCACTTTTCCGTTTTCCCTTCGTCCCGACTATTAAATACTTTTCAATTTTCCCTTCGTCCCGATAATAAATATTTTTCAATTTTCAGTTTTCAATTTTCAGTTTTCCCTTCGTCCCGATAATAAATATTTTTCAATTTTCAGTTTTCAATTTTCAGTTTTCCCTTCGTTCCGACCATTCAATACTTTTCAATTTTCAGTTTTCCCTTCGTCCCGACTATTCAATACTTTTCAATTTTCAGTTTTCGTTGCGTCCCGACCATTCATCATTCTTTTCAACCTGACCAATGACCAATGACCAATGACGCAAAGTCCAATGACTCAATATCCCATGATTATCTCTCAATTTACTTTTTTGAACATTTTCTTACACTTTTTCAATTATATCAACTACTATTCGAATAAAATGATTAAACTACTATAAGACAATGTTTTACTCAAAACAATAACATTTTGCTCAAGCAATCATACTTTAGACTGATTTTTGGTGCTGAAATATTTTTTTTCAACAAGGTTTTGACAGGATTATTACCATTTAGATTAGCTAATCTCTTGTTAAATAATTGATAATCAATAAAGTATTTTTCATAATAACAACTATACTTATTTGATATGTTAACAATCAAAGCCCTGAATTTGAATTAGTTCTTGCTTTCGCTAAAATTAATTTATATCTTTACGACACTAGTATCCTAATGGAATCGGGCAATTTGTGACTAATTCTTACAAAAATTGTTTTGCCATTACAACCAAGTTGAGTTATTTGCGTATACGATAATTCAAGTATTCTGAGAATAATTTAATAATCAACAAGTGAATAAAATGAGTTACCCAAAAATTCCAAATTCAGACAAAAATATAGCCCGATTTGTCTGTGCGCTTCTTGCATTTTTATTTATATTTTGTTCAGCCAGAACTCATGCACAAATTGTGTCCCAGGCTACAGGTGCGTGGGGAGCAACTACTACCTGGATTGGTGGCATTGTACCGGGACCGGGTGATGCTGTAATTATTTCAAATGGGGTTACTGTAACAGTGAATATCAACACAGATCTTATTTCTGCACTAACAGTGAATGCAGGCAATGTTCTTGTAATCGCTAATCTCCCCTCAGCCACTTTGTCAATTGACGGCCCTATTACAGTAAATGGAACCTTGATTAATAATGGAAGAATTGATTTATTAAATCCTTTCCCATTTAATTTAGCAGGATCGTACACACACAACCCGCGTGCGAACGTAGCGGCTGACGAAACAATTTTTGAAAACGGAATTGAAAATTTCACACCAACCAGTAATTTAACAATTGAAAAATGGAGTGATGTTTCTATTCCTTTAGGTGCACCAACACGAGTAACAGGCGATTTTGGAAATGTTACACTCAGTGTTCCACCTTCCGGAAGTGATTGGGATCAGGATGGAAGATTTTCTCCTGCAAGAATTAAAGGTGATTTAACTATCAACGAAGGTGAAGTGATGATGGATGATGGAACCGGCAACTCACAAAATTATACGATGAACGATGTATTGATTACCGGAACAGGTGCAATAATTTGGTTTGGTGGTGCCAACCGTCCCTTGAATCTCGACTGTAACAGTTTTATTGATAATAGCACAAATGTTATTTCCAGTAAATTGAAAAGTATTTGTTACGGAGCGGTTACTTGGAACATTGCCGGCGATCTAACGCTTGGGCATAAGTTTTTTGTGATAGAAGGTACTTTGTCGGAAGCTGCTACTGCAACAATTAATGTTGGAGGGAATTTTAATATTTCCGGTGACTCGGTTTCTATAATGCGTCAAGTTAGTGGTGTTCTTAATTTAAATGTAACAGGCAATACTATAATTAGTGGCAATCCGTCATACGTTCGTTTCATGGAAGGTAATACCGGTACCATGACATTTAATACGAACAACCTCTATATTCAAGGAGGATCAAATAATATTCTTGTTGGTGGAAATCCTGCCATACCTTCACCAACGGCTGCTGTCTATATTAATGTTCTCAATGATTTTAGTGTGACGGCAAATTCTACTTCTGTGTTGGTAAATTCAGATATAAATATTAATAGAACCGTAATTTCTGTTGGAGGAAACTTTATTTCTTCTGCAGCAGCTGCTAATTTAACTTTAGCAAATACAAACGGCAATTTATTATTTGACTTAACAGGTAATTTTACTCAAACAAATGGAAATTTTACCGGGCAAAGTTTTGCGGGAAATATTAAAGCCGATTCAATTTTGATTGGCGGTAATTTTTTATTCAATTCTCCCACTGTTACAAACTACTTTTATGGTAACAGAGGAGCAGGTTCAACAGGAGGTACTACCTTTCGTGTGCTGGGTAACTTTACTATAACAACATCCGGAGTCTTGGATGGTCAAGGAGTATATGGAGTTTATCAAGCTAACTCTCTTTTGAACTTTTATGTTGGTGGAAATTTTCTTTTAACTCAAGGACGATTTAACGGAATTCATAACGGTGATGGAAGTTTCACTTCAGTTATTAACGGATCGTTTACTCAGAACAATGGAATTTATCGTGGAGTAAATAACCTTGTTTCTCAACAATCGGGAATCGCAAGTTTTACTGCCAACTCTGTTGCATTTAATCGAGGACAATTTTCGGTCTTTTATGCAAACAGTATTTTATTAAATACTACAACTTTTAATGTATTGAATAATGTTAACATAACTTTCTTTGCTGTTCAGGATACCTTTTCAGTAATTGGAGTTGAATTAGTTGATCCATCAAGTAATGAAATGCGGTTGTCAATGACTGTAGGTGGTGATTTAACTATTTCGGGTGCTGCCGGAACTTTCGTTTCGAGCAAAGCTAAAGGTAGAGAGAATATTAATATTACCGGAAACATAACGTTTGCGGGCGGAGTGAATACGTTCAATTCTTCACTTTTGTTTACTCATCCAAATGGACATCCTGTAACTATGACGGTTGGTGGTAACATGACTGTTACGGGGGGGAGTACATTTTTATCCTCACGATCCGATTCTTTGCATTGTACTGTCAATGGTAATTTATCTATAAGTAATGGTTCTTTGTCTTTGAAAGGTGGTGCCGGTTTCGTTACAATGACCGTAAATGGAGGCTACTCTCAAACCAACGGAAGTTTTTTCATCCACAATTCAACAACAATTGCGAATACCGAAACCGTCCCTGCTCAAATGACTATTAATGCAGATGGTGATCTTAACGGAGATTTCTTGCATAGTGCCGGAGTTTTTAGTTATGATAATAATGCAAATTCACTTTCAGTGGCACCGGTGGTAACAGTGAAGTCGCCTAACTTTACCATTGGTCCTGCTGGTTCAATGACCAAGACTTCCAATACGTTATTTGGGGTTCTAAACTACATCAGATCCGGAGGTACCATTTCTTTCACTCGTTCAGGTGCATACAATATTCAAGAAATAAAACAAAATATCGTATTGACAACAACATTGGATGTTGTATCAGGAAATTTACAGATTGGTTCATATTCAATTGCTGCATCGTCTACCGATTTCTTGAAAGTAGATAATAATAGTGTTCTTGATTTACGGGGCAATAAAGTATTTTCTAATCAACAATATGGATTTAGTGGTTTGTTGATTTTGACCGGTAGGGTAAGAACACAACATCCGAATGGTATTTTTAACAATACAAATAATGCTGCTTTCGATGCATCAGGCAATTTGGATTATTACTTATTGCCGACTTCAACTGTTGAATATTATGGAGTGGATAATCAAATTGTATCCGGTTTTGGATTAGGAATTGCAACACTTACCAAACATCAGTATGGAAATCTTGAAATTAATTTTCAAGGCACCCCCAACACTGAATGGGTATATCCAACGAATAATCCAAATTCTTTAAGTGTATGGGTAAGAAATCAATTGATACTTACTAATGGTGAGTTAAACCTTGATAATGATCATGTCGGTGGTTCAGGTGGAAGAAATATCGTGATCCGTTCAACCGGTTCAAGCGTACTTCCTCCAATTCTCAGAACAAACGGTTACATAAGAGCTGAAACTAATGGAAATGAAGGGAATGTTATTTGGAGGCACGCAGCCGGAGTTCTTTCTTCAATTACTATTCCTTTTGGATTCAGTAGCCTTGCTGCCGATTATGTACCTTTAACACTCACGCCTGTTGGAGCAAAGTTCGATTCATTGGTGGTAACTACCTTTAGAACTGCTGTTAACAATACGCCCTTTCCACCTACTGTCGCACATGTTAATAGCTTGGGTGGAGCAGATAATAGTTTGCAAACAGTTGATCGTTTCTGGAAGGTTGAAGCAACAGGAGCTTTTAGTTCTGTAAATGCAGGTTTTAGGTGCTCCGCTTCTGAACAGGGTGCAATTGTAAATCCAAGAGCACAACAATGGATACCCGGCTCTCTGGGTTGGGCTTTACCTGTTGGAGCACAAGCCAATATGGCTCCCTTTGGTACCCAAGCAAACACGCAGCCTCCAACACTCAGTGGATGGTGGACTCTTGCTGCATTATTAAGTCCTTTGCCTGTTGAATTGCTTGATTTTAAAGCTGATTGTGACGATAAGGATATGAAAATTTCATGGATTACAGGGAGTGAAATAAATAATGATTTTTTCACCGTTGAAAGAGGGATTGATGGGATTGAATTTGAACCTATAGCTTCTGTTAAAGGTGCCGGAAATACTAGCTCTATTATACATTATGCTATACATGACATCGCTCCGGTTAATGGAATAAATTATTACAGATTAAAACAAACCGATTATGATGGTGATTTTAAATACTCAGATGTTATTAGTCAAACATCTTGTGCCGTTATTGGTCAGGTGAATATTTACACTTATGTGGAAAGTAGCCGCAACATTCAGCTCGTAATGGAGGCAAACGTTTCAGAAAAAGCCACCATTACAGTTACCGACCTCTCCGGGAGAATCGTTTACAGGCAGGCGGTAGTTGTAACTGATGGATTCAACCAATTCACAATTCCGGGACATGCTTTTTCTCAGGGAATGTACCTCGTTTCGTTATATGGAGAACTAAATAGTTATTCGGATAAAATAATTATCAGATAATTAATTTTTTTACAAAAAATAAAGGCTGATATTCTTCTGAATATCAGCCTTTATTTTTTGTAAAATTTTTGTTACAGAACTCATACTTTAGTATGAGTTCTGATATTAAATTAACATTTTGGAATAGGATTTATTACTACTTTTATACTAAAATACTAGAAAACAGGAGATTACATAAATGTCACATGGTTAGTATTTTTTGTAAGAAAATGTAATAATTGTGTAAGATGTAAAATAAATTCATATATTGCCTACATCAAAATGGAGCATTAAATTGATGATTATTTCATTTTAATATAAGATGCAAAATTAATTATCATGGTTGCATTTGATATTTTTTTTAAAATACCTTAAAAATTAACTAAATACATAGTTTTTTATATTTAATAAATGTTAAATAATTATAAAATAAGTATCAAAGCATGAAAAAAATCATCACATTATTAATCGTACTATTTTCAGGATTCACTTCAATGGCACAGTTTAATTTATCATGGTCAAACAGTTATGCCTATACAGTATCATCAGGATTTTCTAATGAAGTTCGTAAGGTAGCAACAGATTCGAATGGAAACATATTTGTTTTATCTGATGTCACTTCAGATATTGATTCTGCCAATCACCCGGGTCCGACACAATATTATGTACTACTTCAAAAATATAGTCCTGCAGGATTATTGCTTGTTCAAAAACACTTTAACGTTAGGAATATGCATGTGGCGGGTACTTTCAATTACAGTAGCGCATTTGCTTTGGTAATTGATGCCGGAAATAATGTATTCATTGGATTTAATAGATACAATGCAGCCGGGACTAATTCCGACGTTCAAATTATGAAATACAATAATGCACTAACTTCAGCTTGGACCTTTGCTTATACTTCACCGGCAGATGATTCAGGAATTGATATTGTTTTGAGAGGATCAGCTACATTTTTTCTTTTCAAATCGGTTTCCGGAGCAAACACCACATACTCCATTGCCAAAGCAATGCCAAACACCTCGACTTCGGTGCCCCTCTATTCATTTGATCCAAACCTGGACGTTATAAATAGTGTAACAACAACTCCAACATTAAATCTGTTTTTTACAGGTTATCGATTGGTGGGAGGTGTTAAAGTTGTGTTAACAGCATCTGTAAATTCCGGTGGGTTATTAAAATGGAAATCTACCTTTAATAATAGCAGTGCATCAGGAGATGATTATGGTACTAAAATAATTGTAGGAAATGACGGCTTTTTGTATATAGTTGGTACTGTTTATTCAAATGCAACTTATGGCAGTGATGCAATAGTGATGCGATATAATGCTTCTACCGGATTAATGAATGCTAAACTGCCTTTTCATTATAATTTCGGGACCAATATTAATGATTTTGGTTATGAAATTGTAGAAGGTGCATCGGGAGTTAAATTTTTAGGTGCTGTGCATGGTAATTCACATGTTTTGGTTTATAAATTTACTACTACGAACGGACTTGTATTGAATGGTACAGGATTTTATATTCCAAATCCTCCTTCATTTACTACAATATCCGCCATAAACATTTCCGATATGAAAGTTTCAAACAGTGGAAAGGTTTACCTTAGTGGTGGATTAACAGGCAACTCTTCATCAGGAACATTTTCGGCATCATATCTTGCAAATTTTGGTAATTCTGGAGGTGTGTTTTCGTTTTTAAGTAATACGCCGGTAATTGGTACCAGTGATGATAGCTATCAAGGAGTTTGCCTAGCATTGGACCCTCCACGTAATGTAATAGTTTCTGTGCAAAATCTGTGGTCTACAAATTCAACACACAACAATGAACTTATTTTGATTGATTCATATTCGATGGGAATTCTCCGTATTGGAAATGATTCAAATTTTGAAAGTAGAGAACCTTTGTTTTATCCGAACCCCGCTTCCGAAACGTTGCATGTTAAAAATTCAAACTTTGATTTAGTGAGTATTTATGATCTAGCCGGAAAGTTAATCAAGACTTTCGAAAAAGGCTCAACCGAGTTTGATATTTCCGCTATAACTCCGGGTCAATACATTTTGCAATTCATTAGTTCATCTGGAATTAAGACTGAGAAATTAATTGTAAATTAATGGATCAATATCATTATTTAAAATCAAAACCTAATCAATAAATTCATCTAAACTAACCTATCATGAACAAACACAACTACCCATTGTTAAAACGATCGCCGCATTTGACGCGATTGTTCTTGTTACTTGCCTTCCTTGTTGCGGGAACAACGGCAGTTTATTCACAAACAATTGCCACAACTCTTGCTAACAACAATGGCTCATCAATCGTAATTGGTACATTGGAAAATGCTAATGCAGGTCCAATTATTATTAATTCAATCAATTGTGCACCGGGAACATCCGGATCACAAACTTTCCAATTATGGACTAAGCCGGTTGGGGGATTTAATTCAGGCCCTCCTGGAGCTGTATCAACACTTAATGGCTGGACATTACAGGCTTCAAACACTTTGACCACCACTGCTCAAACGATAGAAACCGGATTGGCAACCCAACAAGTAATGTCGGGTTTAAATGTATCACTTTCGCCTGGCTTTTATTTGTTTTGTATAGCAGGTTCTAGTATTCGCTATAGTACTATTGGTGTTCAAACATGTACATTTTCGGCTGGAGGTGTAACACTTAACTACTGCACCAGCAATGGATATGGAGGAACTCTGGCTTCTCCAACCAATTCTCCTCGCGGATTAGTGGGTGCCATTACATTTAGTCCTTCAACTCCTTGTTTAGGAACACCTACTCCCGGAAATACTCTTAGTTCAGTTGCACTTGGCTGTTCCGGTCAAGCATTTACTTTAAGTCTGCAAAATACTACTTCCGGTAGTGGCGTTTCATACCAATGGCAAAGCGACAATGGCGGTGGTTTTGCAAATATACCAGGTGCTATCAATTATTCTTATTCTGCTACTCAGACTGTAGCAACTTCTTATAGATGCGTTGTAATTTGTGCCGGTAGCCCCGGTACCTCCAATCCTATTGCTATTGGAATGAATACTTTTGAGAATTGTTATTGTAATCCTTCTTATTCATCAGGAACAAGTGGTTTATTTTATGGTGTTATCTCAAATATTACACTTAACACGCTAAATCACAATCCCCCTGGATTAAATGCTCCTCCATATGTTTATTCAAATCCGCCGGTTGGTAATGCAACCACTACTTTATTAACAGGAAATTCTTATACCCTTTCTGTTAGTAGTGGAGTGTACAACGGTGTTGGTGTTTGGATCGATTTTAATCAAAGTGGTACTTATGATGCTTCTGAATATTTTAGTGTTTCCGGGAATAATAATTCAACCGGAAGTGCGTGGACAGGAACTGTTTCTGTGCCGGTGCCTAGTGGTGCCTTAGCCGGATTAACCGGTATGCGTGTAAGTACGGCTTACTATTGTTGTTATCCTGCTCCTATTACTGCAGTGGATGCTTGTCAATCGTGGACTTATGGTGAAACAGAAGATTATAAAGTTACAATTGCAATTCCTTCTGCATGTGCCGGCACACCAACTCCGGGAAATACAGAAAGCAATGTGGCAACAGCATGTCCCGCAACACCTTTTACTTTGTCGCTTCAAAATACTGCTACAATTGGATCGGGTGTTTCTTTCCAATGGCAATCATCTCCTGATGGTTCAACATGGGCGAATATTTCAGGAGGAACAACTAATCCGTATTCTACTACCTTGTCTGCGTCTACATATTACCAATGTGTAGTCACTTGTTCCAATGGTGGTGGTGTGGGAACTTCAACTCCCTTACAAGTAGGTCTTAACCCTGCATATAATTGCTTCTGTACTGCAACTCCTACGAATACAGCTGATGAAGAAATATATCAAATTAGTATTAATGGGTCGTCTACACCTGCAGCTTATGCAAATACAAATGGATGCTCAAATACTGCTCCTGGTCCAGGTTCTTTACTCAGCAGGTATTCTAATTTTACAACGCTAGGTGCCCTAACAACACTTTCTCCAGGCCAAACAGTTTCATTTGAAATTCGTGAAAACGAATGTGATGGAGCAACATATTATGGAAATGGTATTGGAATGTGGATCGATTTTAATAAAAATGGAGTTCTTACTGATCCGGGCGAAGCCGTTTATATTGAAACTACAACAAGTGCAGCAACAGGACTTAGTCCGGGAGGCGATAAAGTTATTACCGGAACTTTTGTTGTGCCGCTAGGAGCTGCAAATGGTCTTGTTGGTGTTCGTATTATTGCAGCAGAAGGATATTCTGGAGCTTCACTTACTCCCTGTTTGGTTTATTCTTATGGTGAAACTGAAGATTGGGTTGTTAATATTACAGGTTTACCTGCAAATCCACCGGCACCACTTGAAGTAGGTGTTCCAAATTGTGCAACAGGTGGAACATTAACTGCTAATGGCACTGCCCCTAGTGGTGAAGTTTGGTACTGGCAGACTACTGCAAGTGGTACAAGTACAGCACAGCCTGCAACTGTTAATCTTAACATTTTAGCAAACGGAACTTACTATATAAGATCTTACAACCCAACTTACGCTATTTGGTCATCAGGTGCAGGTTCTATTACAGTAACAGATTTCCCTGTAGGTCCTGCAAATCCTGTTATTTCTGCTCCCGGCGGTAATCCTGCTTGTGGATCTGTTACCTTGGTTTCTTCAGTTGCTGCTAGTGGAACAACCACGTACTGGCAAGGAACAAATCCAATAGGTACCTCTACAGCATCAATTGCTGATGACGGAACAAATAACAACCCATTTCCGGCTCCTGCTAATGGTGTTTACTATTTGAGAGCAAGAGATAACACCTCATTTTGTTGGAGTAATGCTGTTTCTTCTACTGTGACTATTAATACAGTTCCAACAACGCCAATTGTTACTGCAACACAGTCAAGTATTTGTCCGGGTAGTTCAACTATTCTTAGTGCAGTTGCACCAAGTGCACCTCCAACAGGATATTCTGTTTCTACTTTGAATTATGCCACTATGCCATCTCCTGAAACCACAACTTTAGCTAATGCGGGTCCAACCGGAGATGAAGGTGTAATTGTTGCAAATATTGGTTTTAGTTTTAATTTCTACGGTACAACTTATACTCAGGTTCAAATTCACACCAATGGATACATAGTATTTGGTAGTAACAATTACGTATTTGGTGGATATTCTCCAACAGGTCCAATTCCTACTACAACTGCCACAAACAACTGGTTTGGTCATTGGGCAGATATGTTTGCAAGTGCCGGTGAAATTTCGTACGAAACTCAAGGAATTGCTCCTAACCGAAAGTTTATTGTTAATGCTAACAATCTGAAATACTATTCAGCAACGCCATATTACTCCGGACAAATAGTAATAAATGAATTGGATGGCTCGCTGGATATTTATATCACCCACATGCAAACCACCTATACTAGTGCAATTGGCATGGAAGACTTTACCGGCTCTGCCGGTACTGCTGCACCGGGTCATAATAACGTTGCTGTTGCTGCTGATTTTGAAGCATGGCATTTTGCACCAATTCAAGCAATGGGCTTCCTTTGGACTCCAAACGGAGTTGGTAGTGGTATTCCGGTAGGTGACGAAACTTTGGCTAATGTTACAGCAACGCCAACTTCTACTACTACCTATACAATGACAATTACTGATCCGTTAAATGGTTGTACTAATTCAAATTCAGTACTTATAACAGCACTGTCAACACCTCCTGCTCCGGCAGCTACAGGTGGAGCAACATTGTGCGGTACAGGAACAGTCACTTTAACTGCAACCGGTTCCGGAGGCACATTAAATTGGTATGATGCTGCGACGGGTGGAAACTTAGTTGGAACCGGTGGTTCATTTATGACGCCACTTATTAATTCAAACACTACTTATTGGGTGGAGGAAACAAATGGAACTTGTTCAGGTCCGCGTTCTTCTGCTTTAGCAACTTATACTACGGCTCCTACAGTTTCAGTAGCATCACCTAACCCGGCTGTTTGTTATCCGGGTGGTACTGCGGCTACTCTTAATGCAACCGGTGGTGATCCTAATTATGTTTACACTTGGTCGCCTGCTCCTCAAAGCACTTCAGGTGCATTCAATCAAACTGCATCTGTATTGCCCGCATCAACTACTGTTTACACGGTGACAGGAACTAATGCAGGTTGTTCAGCACAGGCTACTATATCAGTTGGTGTTGCCCTTACTCCGGTAATAACTGCAGTAACTGCTAATCCTGCAACAGTTTGTCAGGGTGGAACTTCCACATTAGATGCAGGTACTTTTATCAGTAATACTCTAACAACTCCTATGTCGCCTAATAATGGTTCTAACGGAAATGCATTCAATGTGACCGCTACTAATGCAGTTGTGTTGCATTATATGTCTATTGTTTCAACTAGTTCAGGTACCGCAGAAGTTTGGTATATACCGGGTGGTTTTGCGGGCCCAACTTTAACCAATAGTGCAGGTTGGATTTTAGCAGGTACTGCTCCGATTGGTAGTAGGCTACTCCGGCTTTAATAAATGTTGATGTTAATATTTCAATTCCAGCAGGTCAAACTTATGGAGTAGCTATTACTTCAACCAGTTCCATCTCTTATACCAATGGAACTGCCTTTGATAACACGTGGGTGAGTGATGCTAACTTAACTATTAAAGAAGGATGTGGAGGAATTGGAAACGGTGGAGCATTCTCATTCGTCAATTCTCCACGAAACTTAAATGGTTCTATTTCTTATACATCCGGTAATCCCAACCTCAATTATTTGTGGTCTGGACCAGGTCTAAGTAGTTATACTATTTACAACCCAGTTGCAACACTCGGAGCTTCTTCGACTACCTACACTGTTACCGTTACTGATGCAGGATGTTCTACTTCCGGTTCTGTAACGCTCACTGAACCGGCATCAAATCCGGGTAACACTGTGTCTACCGCAAATCCGGTTTGTCCTGCTCAGGCATTTACGCTGAGTACTCAATTCAATCCTCCCGGAGCAAACTACTCATGGCAGTCTTCACCTGATGGAATTACCTGGACAGATTTAGGATCCGGTGCGTCCACCTATGGTGCTATGATATCTACACCAACTCACTATCGTGCAAGTGTTGGTTGTCTTTCAAGTTCAAACTTTACTACTCCCATACTGGTGAATGTTAGTTCATTCTTTGATTGTTATTGTGCTTCTACTGCTATATACACCGCAGATGAGGAGATTTATCAAGTGACCTTAAATGGTGCTTCTACAGATCCTTTGTATGCAAATGATAATGGTTGTACAGCAGTTGCACCCGGTCCGGGATCAGTGTTAAGTTTATACTCTAACTTCAAAACATTAGGTTCACTTACTACGATTTTCCAAGGAGCTTCTGTTCCATTGGAGGTGCGTCAGAATGAATGTGATGGAACTACGTATTATAGTGCAGGTATTGCAGTCTTTATCGACTTTAATCAAAATGGATCATTTGCTGATCCGGGTGAAGCTGTATATCAAGAATCCGGTACTTCAGCGGCTACAGGTTTGTCACCTGGTGGCGATAAGGTAGTTGGTGGATTCTTTACCGTTCCTTTAACTGCCTTGTCAGGAAATACTGCCATGCGTGTAATTGCTGTTGAAGGAGTTTCAGGTACCAACATATCACCTTGCGGTAATAATAACTATGGTGAAACCGAAGATTATTTAATCAATATCGGTGATCCTAACTGTGTGGGTATTCCTCTCTTCCCAGGAAACGGCGATCAAATTTGTCCTGATGATAACCTTGCGTTGTCATGGGCTCCTAAAGCCGGTGCAATTGGATATGATGTGTACCTTGATGCTAACAACCCGAACCCAACAACACTTGTTTCAGCAAGTCAATCCGGAACAACATATAGTGTAGGTTCGTTTGTAACAACTAATACTTACTATTGGAAAGTTGTTCCATTATACTCAGTAGGTTCTTGTACTACTCCTCAGGTTTTCTCTTACACCTTCAAACCTGCTCCGCAACCAACAGCATCCAGTAACTCACCGGTGTGCGAAGGTCAGTCAGTATCGTTCTTTGGTAACAATATCGCTTCCGGTCAAACCACAGGTAATAGTTACTTATGGACCGGTCCGAACGGATTTAATGATATTGTACAGAACCCAACGTTGAGTAATGCTACAGCTGCAGCAAGCGGAACATATTCGGCAATCGTTACCAACCAATTTGGTTGTTCATCAACAATCACTACTTCAGTTACCGTTGCTCCCCTTCCTGCACTTAACATCCAAAGTCAAACGAATGTAAGTTGTAACGGAGGATTCGATGGTGCGTTCACGATTGAAGTCACCAACGGAGTTGGTTTCTATCTGTATGATCAGAATGGAAACATCAACTTTGATGGAATGTTCTCAGGCTTTAGTGCCGGCTTATACATTGTACAGGTTACCGATGGTAACTCCTGCGCCTCTTCTATTCCTGTAACGATTACAGAACCGGATCCTACAACCCTTCCTGATGCAGGACAAGATCAAACATCGTGTGTAGGTGCTACCGTTACATTAGCAGGTAATACTGCAGCGGTTGGTACCGGAACATGGACAGTAGTAGCAGGAAGTGGAACGTTTACCAATGCCAATGATCCTGCCACCACGGTAACGGGAGTAGGAGCAGGGCTCAACACGTATGCCTGGACGATCGACAACGCAGTTTGCTTTATCAGTAACTCTGATAATGTAAATGTGACGACCAATGTTCTTCCAACGGCAACGGTAAGTGGCACGACATCGATCTGTAACGGTCAAACGGCGAATCTAACATTAGACTTCACCGGCACCGGTCCATGGACGTATTCATACAGTAATGGAAGTACCACCTTTGGACCCTTTGCAACCAGCAACAATCCGGAGATAGTTCAAGTGTCTCCAACTGTAGCCACTACTTATAGTTTAGTAGGTATAGATGATTCCAATTGTAGCGGAACGGTATCGGGCTCGGCATCGATCACAGTGGTGTATTCACCACCGGTAGGATCGATTTATACCTTCACCGCACCCACCACCGCATGCTTTGGAACCATTGCAACGATCACCACCAATGCGGTTTCGGGCGCTACCTCTTATACATGGAGTGGTCCTGCCGGAACGTTATTTGACGGTCAACCGGGACCTTATTCTTCAGCGAGCAATTCGGTATCGGTAGAATTTGGAATATTAAGCACCACATCAGGTTATAGCATTTGCGCCACAGCAGTAAATGCGTGCGGACAAAGTAACACCCGTTGTATCTGGATTCGTGGAACGGTAAGTACCCCGGCACCCATCACCGGCAGCACCGTAGGTTGTCCTAATACAACAGGTCCTTACTCGACCTCAACAGTAGTAGGTGCAGCGAATTACTTCTGGACGGCCTCTCCCCAAATGCAGATCATCGCAGGACAAGGCACTCCGAACGTGACGGTACGATTCTTAGCCTCGTTCACCAGCGGAACCATCTGCGTAGTAGGGGTAACCTCTTGCGGCTCGACCAGCACAGCACGTTGTATGACCGTAAATAAAGCGACCTCCACACCGGGCACCATGAGCGGACCGTTTGCACAGTGTCCAGGTCAAACCGGACAAGTGTTCTCCATCGATCCTGTAGCAGGCGCGGCATCGTATACCTGGACGGTACCTGCGAATGTCACCTTAACATCAGGTCAGGGCACCCCCTCGATCACGGTGAGTGTAGGCAGTACGTTTAACATAGGAAACATCTGTGTAACGGCAACGTCTATATGCGGAATCGTATCGGCACCCCGTTGTAAAACAATTTCTTCGGTACAACCTAATACACCGGGTAACATCACAGGTCCTAATTCAGGAGTTTGTGGTCAATCGATCACCTATAGCGTACCAGCACAATCAGGAGTAACCAGTTACAATTGGGTCGTTCCGGTAGGAGCAACGATAGTAGGCGGATCAGGAACGAACACCGTTCAGATCACGTTTGCTTCGAACTTCACCACCGGTCAGTTGTGTGTAACGGCAGAGAACGGATGCGGAAGCAGTACAGCACGTTGTGTGAACATCAAAGGTGTACCAGCCGATCTAAGTGTGATCACCGGACCTAACCCTGTATGTAGTTATGATGCGGGCTTGTTGTACTACATCAACCCGGCCTTCGGCGCCACCAGTTATGTGTGGACTGTACCGGCAGGAGCGAGTATAGTAGCAGGACAAGGAACCAATGCCATCATCGTTGATTATGGCATCGGCGGCGGACTAGTTACTGTGAAAGCAGTGAATGGTTGTGGCCAGTCGGGAACCCGTACGTTGAACGTGATTGTGAACTGCAGAATGGCAGGCAGTCTGCCAAATGCAACCTTGAACGCATATCCAAATCCTGTAAGTTCAGATCTGACGATCGATCTGGATGCAACCACTTCCGGAAGCTATGTAGTAGAACTGCTAGATCTTTCAGGACGGATTGTAAAATCAGAAGTGATGAATGCGATCATCGGACTCAACAGAAACAGTATGGATGTAAGCACCCTTGCAAAAGGAATGTACCTGCTGAATGTGAAAAACGAAGACGGCTTCTCACAACAGATGCGTATTGCAGTGGAATAACCTGCTCGCAGAATAAATTCAATTAAACTAAAAATGCCTTCATCGAAAGATGAGGGCATTTTTTTTGAACGAAATGCGGTGATGCTAACCAATTGCAATAGTTACTTTCTTTAGGAGCCAATTCAAATCAGCCACATTTTTTTCGGCTTCTATTTCGGATTTAATTTTTCTCAACTTTGCTTTACTTGTTCCGGCTCTCATGATTGCAGCCAGGAATGAAATAAGATTTCGATTGATGTTTTTTTGATATTCAGACACACTTTTGTTGCGGAGCAGAAACAATCTGAAGGAAGATACCTGATAAAAGAAAGAGTCGTAATCGTCGAGTTCAAAATAGCATTTCAATAATATAACTCTGGCATCTAACTGGTAAAATACATCTTTCAACTCCACCTCCTGTAATTTGCGGATGGATTTTTTATAATCATCATCTATAAAATAGGAGTAAGCAAGATTGTAAGCCAATGCGTTGTTTTGTTCCTCAGGTTTTAAATAATGGATGTACTTGGCAATAAATTCCTCACACCATTTTTTCTCGTTCAGTCGTAAACTTATGCTCACAATATTTTTAAATTCCCATTGTGAAAGATAATCATGTCTCATCAGTGGTTTATTTAAAAGCATGCTCTTGTATATGCCAAGCAAACGCTGCAAATACTCTCTGTTACCTTGATTAATTTTTCTTACACAATAATTCTTTATATATTGATACAGTTCTGCCACTTCACCCGGCTTGAACAGATGTGAATGTTCTTTTACCAACTCAATTGATTTCAAAAACGATTCTTCGTCTGATGCATTCATCAAAAAATTAAGTATGTGAGAATAGATTTGTATCGCCGGCTCTTTGTTGAAAGGTTCTGATTGTGCGAGCGACTTTAATTCTTCGCTCAACTGAATTTTATATTGCTTTTGAAGAATGTTGGATAAGTTGGTTAATTCACAACTGAGTTGAAGTTTTTTTAACAGATAGAAACTATCCAGATAGAAGAGTGTATCGGTATAATCAGGAGTAGATTTACCCGAAATTTTTTTACCTGTATAATTTAAATACAATTCCGCATAGCGGTATTTATCAAGTGCAGTAGTTGCATCAGCAAGTTCCTGTTGCCCCTCCATTTGATTGCCTAACATCATAAACGATTTTTCGCAATCTCTCTCAGCATACACAGTAGCTAATAGGTGTCCCGACAAAGTCGAATCTTTCTCCAATTGTTGTATGGATAAAAAATTTTCAAGGTGCTTGTTCAAGTTGGAGATGTAATAGCGCATTTGCTTGTCATCATAGGATTTGTCTTTAAAAACTCTCCTGAAAAGCTCCTTTTTAAAATCGGAAAGTTTTACTTGGTCTGATTATTAATGATTTAAATAGTGATTTTGAAACCTCATCACATTTAAAAAAGGGTGAATCGAGATAAAGCTCGAACCTTTGTCGTTCTTTTTCACTTAGTTTTTCAACTATTTCTTCGAGTTTACTTTTGGCCATTTATCTAATAGTATTTGGCAAAGTAACAAAATATTACAAAATATTGCAAATTGTACTTATTTAAGTATTTGATAAACAATTATTAATCAATTTTCATTAGTTTATCACATGATTGGCAAATCCTAAAAAGTGAATTTTTACAGCCAACAGAACCGTAGTATCATTGTATCGTGGAAAAATACTAACGAAGTAACTACCTTTAAACAATCAAAACATGAAAACATATCTCAACTTCAAAAACACCAACTTCTCCGTAAAAAGAAGTGTACTGGTTGCCTTACTTTTTGTGATGGCTTCAGTAAATTTAAAAGCAGCCGATTATTTCTGGGTAGGAGGTTCAGGAAACTGGAGCGATTATGCAGGTCATTGGTCAACAACTAGTGGTGGGACAATTTTCCATACCACAATACCTACAATTAACGATGATGTATATTTTGATGTCAATTCATTTACAGCAACGAATCAGTTTGTAACTCTCGATAACACCTTCATATATTGCAATAACATGAATTGGACGGGTGCATTGAATACACCTTCGATTGATGGAATAAATAATACACTATATATGTATGGTTCACTCACACTTAATCCGGCGATGAACTGGAATGTGCAGCGAGTTGATTTCTCCAGTGCTTTGTCTGGGATAACAATAACATCTGCCGGACAGGCACTCGATACCATTTATATTAAAGGATCCGGGACATTTACACTTGCAGATGATTTGATTGCCAAGAGTGTTATTATTGAAAATGGTTCTTTCGCAACTGCAAGTAACACGGTTACTGTAAATAAATTTATAGTAGGTATATTGGGGGCAACTGTTAATGTTGACCTTGGTACATCTACTCTAAACATAAGTGATATTTTCCAGGCTTATTATGGAACAATCAATATGATTTCTGCAAATAGCAATTTGAATTTCATTAATCCAGTAGTGAGTAAATTGTATTTGTGGGCAACCGGACAAACTTTCAACGATATTTATTTTCAAGCTAACGCAGAAATAATAGGATCATTTAATTGTCAGGATTTAACTGCCGATGGAGGGTTTTATATCAATGCATATTGGACAACTTCCTCTTGCGTGGATGCCACATTTGGATCGAATGCAACTCTGGATTGTAGTTTGAATGCAAATTCAGTGAATTTGACTTCAACAGATGTATTTTTGAAAATAAAAAATCTAAATATTGCAACAACATTTACTGCAAATGGAATATGTGGTGAGCCAATTGAAATTAGACCAATTGACTTTTTAAATGGTGCAACATTAACTGTGCCTTCCGGAAATGTAACTGTGGAATATGCAACAATAACTGCTGTACAAGCAACCGGTGGTGCAACTTTCGTCGCTAACAATAGTGTTGATGGTGGTAACAATACCGGATGGACTATCAACACCGCTGCACCACGAACATTATATTGGGTAGGAGGAACTGGAAACTGGGAAGACGATGCGAATTGGTCGTTGACAAGTGGTGGTACAGGTGGAAATTGTATTCCTTCGTTATTGGATGATGTAATATTTGATGCCAACTCTTTCTCACAAAGTGGTGAAGTAGTTACAATCAATAACTCTCCTGCAAATTGTAAAAACATGGATTGGACCGGTGTTTCATTTGCAGCTGAAATAAATGCCATCAATACAGGGGCCATTGTCTTATATGGATCGATAGCATTAAGCCCTTCAGTTACCTGGAATGTATATACAATGCAATTTTCGGGAGGTAGTACCGGAAATACAATTTTTACTGCAGGAGTCAGTACACAGACTATTGTAATTAATGGCTCTGGTTCATGGTCACTCGCTGATGAAGTATTTTGTATAGCAATCGGTGTTCAAGAAGGTACTTTAAATACCAACAATTATGATATTCATGCTGAATCATTTTTTGCTAACGGAAACAATGCAGCAATTTTTGCCGATCTGGGAACATCCACACTTTACCTCAGTGACCGTTATATGGCATTCAGTAATTTAATAACAGTTAATAGTACCAATGCAAGTTTAGTTTTGGAAGCTACCGGCGCGCAACCCATTGAAGTTCAAACAAGCGACGCAACTTTCAATACCATAACTGCTATAACTCCTGCGTATATAGGAAAAGTTACTTGTAATAGATTTGATGCCTTCCAGGGTGTGACACTAACAGATTTGACTGCACTTACGGCTGAATTCAGAGCTTCATTTGATGCGAACAAAATAACTGCAGATAGCTTAATATTACAGCAAGGTGTTCAGCAAATGGCATTTGATACAATTTTTGTAAATGATGAATTCATTACTAACGTGAGTTGTTCTTCTCCGTTAACACTCAAAATGTATTATCCTTTCATAAGCCAGGCAACATTTACAAAACCAACCGGCACCGTTCAACTTGATTATACCTATTTAAATGGTATCAATGCAACAGGTGGTGCAACTTTTGTAGCAAACAACAGTTGGGACTTAGGAAATAATTCAGGATGGACTATCAACAGCGCAGCATCAAGAGATTTATATTGGGTAGGAGGAACGGGAAGTTGGAGTGAAAGCACTAATTGGGCGCTGTCATCAGGTGGAGCCGGTGGAAATTGTCAGCCCGGTTTTCAGGATAATGCCATCTTCGATGCCAATTCATTCTCATCACCCGGCGACACTATTTATGTGAATCCTACCAGTGGTGTCTATTGCAATAATCTTACCTTTTCTGGCATCCCTTCTCCTACCACGTTATGGAGTTCAAGTTCAAATGCAGAGTTGCATGTATCAGGTTCTGTAACACTCCCTCCTGATTTAAATGTATATAGTTTGTTACTTGATATGAATGGATCATCCACAGGGAGCACTATTTCAACAGGTGGTAATTATCTTATTAAAATATCCTTCACCGGTTCAGGTGAATGGACATTGTTGGATGCATTAGATCTTGGAAATTTTGGTGCAAGTAATGGTACACTTAATACAAATGGATTTAACATTAATACAGGTGGTATTAACGCCGGTGGTGGTGCGGTATTAAATTTCGGAACATCAACTGTTACCGCTCTGGGAGTTTACATGAATTCAGGAACTTTGACAGTTAATGCAAGCGATGCAAATTTTGTAATGACCAGTTCCTGGTTGAGTTTCGAAGTTCAAAATGCCGATTTTGGCTCGGTAACATTTACCGGTGATGCAAATACTGTAGGAACATTCTCTTGTGATAATTTATATGCCCTGGGAAATTTTGTAAACAGTAACTCTCAGATAACTGCCGGCCGTGCAGAGTTCAATAACAATGTTACGTTTACACTTCCGTTTATTGCCGATACTCTTGTTTTGAACAATCCCGGTGATCTGGTTCTGTTTTCCAATATCACTGTCAATGATGAATTGATTGCAAACAGCACCAGTGGATTTCCGATTCAGATTGAAGGAAATGCCGGAGGTGGAATCATAACCAAACTTTCCGGTCAGGTATGTTTGGATTATTTATTGCTAAAAAATACAGCTGCTACCGGTGGTGCACAATTTTTTGCAGGAGCAAATAGTGTTGACCTTGGCGGAAATGCAGGATGGTCGTTCCTCACCTGCGTACCTCCTGCAAGCAACGTGTGGCCAGGTGATGCGAATTACGATTTGGTTGCTGATAATACTGATATCTTGAACATCGGACTGGCATACGGATATAGCGGTCCTGTTCGTGCAGGAGCATCACTTGCATGGGTTGCACAACCTGCTACCGATTGGAGTGCACAGTTTGCTAATGGCGCCAACCTCAAACATGCCGACACCGACGGAAGTGGTATAGTTGATGCAGATGATACTACTGCGGTGTCGTTAAATTATGGGTTGACACATCCTTTCAGAATTCAAAATCCCGGTTTGTCACAGTTGCCATCACCCGTATTGTACATCACAACAAATCCTGATACTGCGAATATAAGCGACACTGTTGAAGTGAGTATTTACTTAGGAACCAGTACCGTTCCTGTCGACAGCATCTATGGAATTGCATTCACGGTGAACCTTGATACTGCACTTGTAAATACATCCTATTTGAGTGCCGATTTCTCCGGTTGCTGGTTGGGTACACAACAAGTAGATTTACTTTCATTTTATAAAGATTTGATGGTCGATGGTAAGGTGGATGTAACTTTGGTGAGAACAGATCAGCAGAACACAACAGGGTTTGGATATCTGGGCAGATTAGGAATAGTTATAGTTGATAATGTTGGTGCTAAAGTAACTTTACCGGTAACATTAAGCAACATCACAGCAATCACAGCAAGTGAGAATATATTATCGATTGCATTCCAAAACGATTCAGTGATAATTGATACTACAGGTACGGTTGGCATTCATGAGCAGTTAAACTTGAATGATCTAATGAGTGTATATCCGAATCCGGCATCCGATTTTGTTCAAATAAATAGCGGTGATTTAAAAATTAATGATTTTACACTTTATAATCAGTTTGGAAGTATAGTTGGAAGTGAGATCATCCACACTAACAGATTCCGACTTTCAACCAATGAACTTGCTCAGGGCATTTATTCAATAAAACTCACAACAGATAAAGGTGTTGTAGTAAAGAAATTTCTTGTGGTTAGGAAATAATTTTTCATTGTACGTTTAAGTTAAGGCCCTGTTCAATAGCGGGGCCTTAACTTTTTTAGTGTTTACATATTTTCCACCATGCGGAATTTTTAATTCCGCCCCGCCGTGCGGAAATTACAATTCCGCACCAACCCAATACAGGGTATCTCCGATCCCCGAAAATATGCTGAAGTAATTAGATACTTTTTTTGAATGCAAATATATTTATAACGATTTATATTTTAACTTAGTTCGCTGTCAACTAGAATATTAAAATAAACTCATCCCTAAAAAAAATAGTTGTTAATTTTTCGGTTGTTATCTAATTCATAAAACTCCATTTTTGCAAAAAAAATGATCTCCGACACTCAAATGTACCAGGCACTAGTAGATAAGGATCCTTCCTTCGAAGGGACATTTATTGCTGCAGTAAAAACTACAGGAATTTTTTGTCGCCCCACTTGTACTGCGCGAAAACCCAAGCCCGAAAATGTGGAGTTCTTTAAAACTACCAAAGAAGCACTGCTGAGTGGCTATCGCCCTTGCAAAGTGTGTAAGCCGCTTGAATATGCGGGCCAAACGCCGGATTATGTGGCTCAAATACTGGATGAGCTCAATGCAAATCCTTCTCTAAAATATTCCGATTGGGATCTGGAAAAACGAAACATTGAACCTTCGCAAATGCGAAGGTGGTTTCTAAAAAATCACGGCATGACTTTTCACGCCTTTCAGCGAGTGTTTCGAATTAATGCTGCTCTTAAGAAATTAAAACAAGGTGACACGGTGACCGGAACAGCTTTCGATGCAGGGTACAATTCATTGAGTGGCTTTGGTGAATCTTTCAAATCCATTCTTGGTGTATCTCCCAAAAACAGTTCCGGGAAACAAATAATTGATTTGGCCAGAATGGAAACACCTTTAGGACCAATGTATGCATGCGCTACTTCCAAAGGAATTTGTCTACTTGAATTCACCGATCGTAAAATGCTGGAGACGGAATTTAAAATCATTAAAAAGAAACTGAATGCCGATATAATTTACGGTGTGAATCCACATCTCGATGAATTAAAAGTGCAATTGGAGGAATATTTTTCAGCTATCAGAAAAGAATTTTCAATTCCATTGGATCCTATCGGTACAGATTTTCAAAAACAGGTGTGGGAGGAATTAGCACTTATTCCTTACGGGAAAACCAGGTCGTATGCCGAACAAGCGATCGCTCTCAACAAACCCGCGGCTATTCGAGCCATCGCTCAAGCTAATGGTATGAACAAAATTTCTATCCTCATCCCTTGCCATAGGGTAATCGGCAGCGACGGAAAACTCACAGGCTATGGCGGTGGGTTATGGAGAAAGAAATGGTTGCTCGACAGGGAAAAGGGGCAGTAGGCGGTAGGCGGTAGGCAGTAGCGGTAGCGGTAGCGGTAGCAGTAGCAGTAGCAGTAGCAGTAGCAGTAGCAGTAGCAGTAGCAGTAGCAGTAGCAGTAGCAGTAGCGATCTCATACTCCGGAATGGTCGAGCGAAGCCGAGACCAGAACTACCGTCACGGTGAGCGAAGCCGAACCGCTGAACCGCTGAACCGCCGACCCAACAAAATGGGAACGCACTCCAAAAGCTAATACCTCACCCAAAAACAAAAACTAACAACTAACAAACCAAAGAACCTGCCTGCCATCGCCAAGCAAAAGCTTGTCTTTGGCTTGGCAGGCAGGCCTGCCTGCTATCGCCAAGCAAAAGCTTGTCTTTGGCTTGGCAGGCAGGCTAACAAACCAACAAACTAATAAACTAACAAACCAACAAACTAATAAACCAACAAACCAACAAACTAAAATTGTTTGACCACTTTTTCAACCAATTTCTGATTGCCACTTTCAACAACCACCTGATAAATATCGGGTGCGAGATTGCTGAGATCTAAGGTTATTTGTTGCATACCTGATGCGACAGGATATTCTTTAAAATATACGACTTGTCCTAAAACATTTACCACTCTTATTACAGCTTTTCCTTGTACATTTTGACTAATCAAAATATTTAGTTCGCTAATAACAGGGTTAGGATAAATATTAATGGAGGCTGATGCAGATGTATTGGATTTACAACCAACCGTAATACTTTTTGATGTGCTGGATTCGCCATTAAAATCAAATTGCTTTAATCGGTAGTAGTATATTTTTGATGCGTCGGCATGGACGTCGTTGAATTTGTAATTGTTAACTGAAGAAGTTGTTCCTGCTCCACTGATTTTTACTAATTCAGCGAATTCAATTCCATCATCACTTCTTTCAAGTGCAAAGTAATCGTTATTAATTTCCGAAGATGTAGTCCATTGAACCGTGATAGAATTTTTGTCGCAGTCGCCTGTAAAATTCACCAATTCAATTGGAAGTGGAATTGATTGTGGTGCTAGGTTAAAATTTTCGGTGTTGAAAGATATCCATGCATTTTTTGTAACATAGGAAAGAACCGGCGAAGCTGCGCCACCAATGGCAACACCGGAAATACTTCTCCATTGAACCGGAGGTGCGTTGTATGCCCACTGTGTCATGAGCAAAGAAGGTAGAGGTGCAATAGCATCCTGAACGTTATCAAAGTACAAAGTGATATCCGGATAAGTTGTTCCTGTTAATCCATTAATTTTTTGGTACCATAATGGGTTTATATTTCCAAGATTTGGATCTTTGAGAAGGATAGAGAATCCATCAATTGTTGGATCATTGTTTACAAATCTTCCTGCATACGTATTGGCAGCACCGTTAGTAGGAGTGAGGCCAACCGGACGGAATCTGGGATTACCCTGACTGGATCCCATTGGGAAGAGATATTGTCCCGTAGAATTGGTGTTGCGGCGTAATCGTCCTGTGCCTGTACTGCTTACAAATCCTTGTACCGGAGTTGAATTTAATGCACCAAAGCGCGTAACTGCATTCACGGAAGGATTTGTTACATGCATCCAAAAAGACTGTGTTGCTAATTCACGATCTCTTAATTGAAGCGTTCCTTCGCAAACAGTATTTATGTTAAGAGTTTTTATCCCTGACCCGGATAAAATTAAATCATAGTAGTTCGTAGTGGTAGATCCGGTGATTACCTGGTTGGCTCCAAGAAGTTCTGTTGATCCCGGACTGGAATTTATGAATGCATTACCTGTACTGTTGTTTGTCCAGTCACCCGATAATGTAATTTCTCCACTGTTATCAATTCGTCCAACATTTGCTCCATTATCACGATTAATCAATCCACCTTGAATTGTTACCAACGCATTGGTTTGAACTTGAATTAATGAACCATCATTAACAATTAACCCTGAACCAAAAGCAGGACAAGCTACAACAGTTATATATGCAGTTTTAGTAAGTGAATTATTTCCAAATGCATTGGTAGCTTGCAGCAATACATTGAAAGTTCCTGCAACATTATAAGTGACAACAGGATTTTGTACTGCCGATAAAAATGGTGTACCTGAAGTAAATGCCCAATTCCAACTAGTAGGAGAATTGGTGGATTGATCAACAAAAGAAACGGTTGATCCAACACAAACTGTTGTAGGCCATCCTGTGAAAGCAGCTACCGGTGCCGAACATACATTTACGGTAATATAACCGGCGATTGTAGTTGAATTTGATCCGCTAATATTTGATACTGTAAGTGAAACAGCGTAGGTTCCGGCAGCAGCATAGGTGATAGTTGGATTTTGTAAAATAGATGTAGCAGGTGTTCCTCCGGCAAATGTCCACGACCAAGTATTTGGACTATTAGAGGAAGCATCTGTAAAATTTACTGTTCCTCCCGAACAAAGAGTTGTTGGAGATGCAGTGAAGGATGCAACCGGTGGCAACGGACAAGTAACAACAGTTATGTATGCAGTTTTGGTAATCGTTCCAGGACCATAAGGATTCGAAGCAGTTAATGTTACTGCATAGCTGCCGGGTGCCGCATAGGAAACAGCAGGATTTTGTATTGCGGAAGTTCCCGGTGTTCCCCCCGGAAATGTCCAAGACCAGCCTGTAGGAGAGTTAGTAGATAAGTCATTAAAAAATACTTGTTGTCCGGTACATACTGAAAGTGGTGAAGCAGAAAAATCGGCTACCGGAGGAGGGCAATTATTAACTACAATATAATTTGTCTTTGTTTCAGTATCACTTCCTGAAGCATTCGTAACTACTAATGTCACCGTGTAACTTCCGGGGCCGGCATAGGTGATCGCAGGAGGATTTTGACCTACGAAAGCAGCAGGTGCCCCCCCTGTAAATGTCCAGTTCCAGGTTGTTGGTGTTCCTACGCTTAAATCGGTAAAAGTTACTGTTAAAGAATTACAACCTGATGTTGGGCTTCCTGAAAAGTTAGCAATTGGTGCATTGATTGCACAGTTGGATGAGTTCAAAGCGATCATAGCTGATGGTCCACAACTATTATTCACCACTGCTCGTGTCATAATATCATTTCCACCTGCAAGTTCACTTATTCCGGTGAGTGTTCTTCTGTCGGTATTAGGACCTACTGCATAATTCATAACTGTTACAGGTAAAATAGTATGTCCCAATTGATGACTATGTCCGAGTTCATGTAAAGCAACCGATTCAAAGTCGAACAATCCTCCTGCGGTAGGAGCAGGACCGTAGTTCCAGTTAATTCCTCCTGTACCATTTGTTCTAAATTTAAGATCATTTTCATTCAAATACCAAACATTGGATGCACAGGCACTGTAATAAGAGTAGGAGACACCTAATACACCTGCAGGTAAAACACATGCTCCATCGAAAGTTACAATATTGGAGCCATCTAAAGCCTGACATGAAATTGCAGTTGTTCCTGTTTTATTAAAATTCACAAAGGTGTTACATCTCCAGGTTTGGAGTGCTCTTTCAAAAGAAGCCACAGCCGGAGCATTTCCATTAAATGTATTGTTGTATAAATAATTGTAGCCACCAATACCATTATCACTAATTAAATCAGGTTGGTAATAAACACCACCTGAATTTACATTTGATTCGTTAAAATTAATAGTGATAGTAACTCCGGAAATTGTAGCTTCATTTAAATCATTCGTCACTCTTATGTTTCCACTTCCGGCCTGTGTAGGTACCCATGCCTGAATTTGAGTGGCACTCCACAAAGTAATGTGATTTGCAGGTGTTGGAATAAACCCTGCTCCACCATTGTTGGCATCTCTGAATTCGAGTAAACGTGTTCCCCCGAAAGGGCCTGCACCAAAATTAGTTCCGTTAATAGTCACCAATGAAAAAGTTCCTGCAGTTGATGGAGATGAAATAGTTGTTATAGTGGGAAATGCAAGTGGCGAAGGAGCTCCTCCCGGACCGGAATTAGCTTGTTGAAATAAATTGAATGGAATAATTTCAGTGAAGGGTTGTCCGGTGAGTGATGTCAAGTTTTGATACACTTGAACAGATACATCAGGAAGTTCTGTAATACCATCAACTGCTGATTCTGATTTTAAATCAAATTTGATGAATGATTGATTTGCTGCATAACCTTCAAATTGTAATGTAGTGGCAAATGGCGAAGCAGTGTTTGGCACAGAAGCAGGTACACCGAAGAAAATTCCCACATCATCAATATTAAATTCAAGAGCGGGTTCTGCTTTAATCATGGTATTTCCAACAATACCACCTTCGGTAATAATTTCAATTTGGTTGGTGTTAATGGATCCTTTAAATACTTTATAAACTTCTATAACGTTGCTGGTATATATGAAATCTTGAGTGGCATTCCAGAAAGAAATTTTGCTTACAATTTTACCTTCAATAATCACATCAGACTGAAGTGTTCTTTCGGAAAATGATACCGGATAAGTCATGCATTGCCCCATGGAGAGGGAACTGATGAGCAGACTAAAAAATAACAAGTAAAGCTTTTTCATTGGGGGGATGGGGGGTTATTGTTTCTTTTTGGAAGGAATTTCTTTTGTTTCAGCCGAAGGAGCAACTACAGGAGCCAAGTTTTTCATAGGCTTATAATAAATTGCCGATTCAGCAGGTTGTCCGTAAAGGTAGGGAAGAAGGTATTTGCCGGATGCGTCGCCTGTTTTAGCTATTTCAACATCACGTGCCTGAGGATTTTGTTGCAGGTAAGGGTCATTTCTTTCTGCGGTAATCATCCACGATACTTTCATTCCGGGCGCACCGCCGGCAATCATAAACTGCTTGTTAGAAATTTCTTGTTTAATATATACATTTCCTTGTTGACCGATAGCAGTGAGGTTATAAGCGTAATTAGTATTGTTTATTGATTCGAAATAGGTTGGCAGTTGAACAGTAGCTTCCCCATTTGCATCCAGTGTTACATTTCCTCTGTAAATATTCAACACTTCATTAGATTCGATAGAGAAATGTTTAAGGAATTTGTTGGCAGGATCGAGAGGGTGATCAATAACGAAAGGTTTAGTTCCGGATGCGGCCATATCACCATTGGAGAAGATTGCATATCGGGTAGCACCGTTAGGGGCAGCTAATTCCTGACCCAAAATACCAACAGCATTGGTGCCGGTAGATTGATTATCGCCAAAAATTGCTAATGAATTATTTCCGGTAACGGTACCTGCAGGAATAACACCCCACATGGCATAAGGATTTACACCCAGATCGGAAATGGCAAGAATTCCAGTTCCATTAGTTCCAAAGCCACGCGCTATCACCCCTTCGCCGGCAGCTGAATAAGATGCGCCAATCACACCTGAGCCGGCAGAAGAAGAATCCACGCCGGTAACACCTGCTCCACCAAAAAATGACATTATGAGAGTCTTACTATTAGTACCTAAAACAGCACTACCTGAAACACCTGGGCCAACCGCCGAAAATGCAAGCACTCCAAATCGCACTGCTTTAAAAGAGCCTGCACTACCTGCAAGTAAATAGGTGCCTCCTTGATTATTTCCGGATGCAATAAGACCTGTTCCGTTTACATTGCCATTATAAGCCTGCATTCCGAAACCACTTCCTCCGGCTGATTGTCCGAGAACACCTACTGAACTGCCTGAGTTTCCAAATACACCTAGTCCTGAAAGATTTTCTCCATATACACCGGCACCACCGGCTGCATTCACATATCCGTTTATTGCATAATTGTTTGCAGCATTAATGGTTCCCGGATAACCGGTTCCATAAACACCAAGTACGTCTCCAGCTAGAGTTGAGGCAGCATTAATTGAAACCGGCCCAGTAGAAAAAACTCTGATTCTTTCATTAGTAGCTGCACTGCCACCTGTTTTCACAACAAAGTCTATGACATCGGTTGTTCCAATGAAATTTGTAGTTGCTACAGTTCCGCTATTGCCGGTTGTCATCCATGCGGGCGACGTCGCTCCACTGGCAACAATAAGTGTTCCGTTAGGATCTGCTAAAACTACTCTGTTGCCAACACCGGCCAAAGTAGAAGAGCGGATGTTGCCAATCACATGTAATTTTTCGAGGGGAGTGGCGGTACCGATACCAACATTTTGGGCGTATGTGTTTTTATTCGGCAGTGTGAATAACAAGCAAATTACAGCAAGTGCTGTAGTAATTTTTTTTTTCATTGTTGGGGGGGGTATGTTTTAGGGCAATTCAACTCTAAATTTTTCACTTATTTTCGAGAATCACAATTCTGGCTTTTAACTCTTCAATAATTTGTTGTTGTTCTTTGATGGCTTCAACAAGCACCGGAATCACTGAATCATAACTTACTGCTTTAACTTTAAGAGACTCTACTTCAGTATCCTGATCCATTCTTCCTGTATTAGTGGAAGGTATGTTTTTTTCTGTAACTGCTTCTGGCAGAATTTGTTCAAGCTCCTGAGCTAAGAAACCTATTGTTCGACGAGAAGCTACAATATATTTGGGATAGTCCTTTATGTTGGCATCATAAGAATAGGCCTTCATCTGCATTATTTTGCTGAGAGAGTTGGATAAGGGAAGAATATTAGTTTTCAATCGTTGATCGGAAACAGTAAAGAAACCACCAGGCAAAATAGCCCCTACATCTCCACCAAAGAGGCCTGCCCATCCCGCCAAGGTAGGTTCCTGACCTTGAACTCCGATTGCAGAAGCTGTGCCTGCAATTCCACGAACACCGGCACCACTGAAATTAGTTCCGTAATATTCACCTTGAACCGCTCCAAAAATAGTGGTGTTCCCTGTCAAAACCTGACCATAAACACCTCCACCATTTGCTCCTGCAGGCACATAACCATTTAAAGCCCAAGGAAATGTGACATTACTAACAGAATTCATTAAATCACCGGGGACAACAGTATTAAATGCACCAACAAAAAATTCTCCAAGAGCACTAAATCGGCCTCTTTCGATGTTATTGGTTCTAAAACATATATTTTGTGCATCGGTGGTTCCTAAAAAGTTAGTTCCCGTGGTGGTAGTATTACCGCCATTAAGAGCAGTATTTCCACTAATTAACCATGCGGGTGAGTTGGCTCCCGTAGCAACAATTAATGTTCCGTTAGGGTCGGCAAGGACACTTCTGTTGCCCACACCGGCCAAAGTTGATGAGCGAATACTACCAATTACATGTAATTTATCAAGTGGGGTTGCTGTACCTATTCCGACATTCTGCGACTGACTGTTAGTAACGCTTAAACTTACCAATAAAATACAAAGAGCTGATTTGTATTTACTTACACTATAATTTATCATTATTTTCAATTTTTGGGGAATTCATTTAATGTCAAATGTAAGCAAATAGAATATATCTTACAAGTTTCCTCTATTTTGTTGATAACAAGACGTTTTAAGTAATACTTTAGCATTAATCCCAAGGCTTCAACGGCATGAAATGTTGATAACTTTAATAATTGCAATAATTGTTCAAATTTGGCCTTATAATTTTTTTCACTAACCATTTGTATATCAAAATATGTTTCATACATTTGCAATCCCAAAATTTGGGGTGTTCTTTGAGTGTCTTAGTAATTAATAAGTATGCCGATGTAGCTCAGTTGGCCAGAGCTACTGATTTGTAATCAGTGGGTCGGGGGTTCGAATCCCTCCATCGGCTCTTCGGAATTAATGGCAACAGCCGTTCTGTCAAAATCTGTGGCAACACAGGTGAGGGGAGGTACCAGAGTGGCCAAATGGGACAGACTGTAAATCTGTTGTCTTACGACTTCGAAGGTTCGAATCCTTCTCTCCCCACCACTATATTAATGACTGAGTCGGAAAGTCATTTAATGAATAGAAATTTGATAGTTAATTAATTCTGAAGATAATATATAGAATCCAATAAATAATAAGCGGAAGTAGCTCATTTGGTAGAGCATCAGCCTTCCAAGCTGAGGGTGGCCGGTTCGAGCCCGGTCTTCCGCTCTAAGAACAATATCAGAATCGCTGATATTAATGTACATTCATGCTACTGCTGATAAATAGGCCAATGTAGCTCAGTCGGTAGAGCACATCCATGGTAAGGATGAGGTCACCAGTTCGATCCTGGTCATTGGCTCCATTATAAAGGATGTGCCGTAAGCTAGCAAAGTTAGAATAAAATAATACCATTCCTGTTTGAACCTGAATACCTGAGCACCGGTATTGGTACACAGGATCACTAAAACAGGAATCAAAAATCAATTAATAAAAACCACGTTTAATAAACAATAAAAAATGGCAAAAGAAAAATTTGATCGTTCCAAACCCCACGTGAACATTGGAACTATTGGTCACGTTGACCACGGTAAAACTACTCTCACAGCTGCTATCACTTCTGTTCTTGCTAGTCAGGGACTTGCTGAAGTGCGTGACTTCTCTTCAATCGACAATGCTCCTGAAGAAAAAGAAAGAGGTATTACAATTAATACTTCACACGTTGAGTATCAAACAAAAAACCGTCACTATGCGCACGTTGACTGTCCTGGTCACGCTGATTATGTAAAAAACATGGTTACAGGTGCTGCACAGATGGACGGAGCAATTCTTGTAGTTGCTGCAACTGACGGACCTATGCCACAAACACGTGAGCACATTCTTCTTGCTCGTCAGGTTGGTGTACCTAAGATTGTTGTATTCATGAATAAAGTGGATATGGTTGACGATCCGGAACTTCTTGATCTTGTTGAGATGGAAATCCGTGAACTTTTGAGTTTCTATCAGTTTGATGGTGACAATACACCAATCATCCGTGGATCTGCATTAGGTGGATTGAACAACGATGCTAACTGGGTTCCAAAAATCAACGAACTTATGGATGCTGTTGATTCATTTATTCCAATTCCTCCTCGTGATATTGATAAGCCATTCCTTATGCCGGTAGAAGACGTGTTCTCGATCACAGGTCGTGGAACTGTTGCTACAGGTCGTATCGAAAGAGGTATCATTAACTCTAACGATACTGTTGATATTCTTGGAATGCAGGAAAAGAAACTTACTTCTACAGTTACAGGAGTTGAGATGTTCCGTAAAATCCTTGATAAAGGTGAAGCAGGTGATAACGTAGGTTTGTTGTTACGTGGTATTGAGAAAAACGATATCCGCAGAGGTATGGTTATTGCAAAACCAGGTTCAATCACTCCTCACACCGATTTCAAAGCTGAGATCTATGTATTGAAGAAAGAAGAAGGTGGACGTCACACTCCATTCCACAATAAATATCGTCCACAGTTCTATTTAAGAACAACTGATGTTACCGGTGAAATCGTACTTCCTGAAGGACGTGAAATGGTAATGCCTGGTGATAACGTAACTATCACTGTTCAATTGATTGTACCGGTAGCGATGGACAAAGGTCTTCGTTTCGCTATTCGTGAAGGTGGTCGTACTGTAGGTGCAGGACAGGTAATCGAAATCATTAAGTAATCAATAAATATCCGGTAGAACACAGTCGGTACCTTTAAAAAGGACCGGCTGTATTTTACTGGCATGTTTTGATTGTCCCTAGTTATACGGGTGTAGCTCAATTGGTAGAGTAGTGGTCTCCAAAACCATTGGCTGGGAGTTCGAGTCTCTCCACCCGTGCAGAAATGAAAGAGCGGAGGAGAGAATTTGGAATTGGATTTCTGAACCTCGTTTCCAAACATGAAAAAGATGAACGTTAATAATAGTATCAAATAAGTCCAGGGTAAAGATGGAAAAAATCAAGGCCTACATTAAAGATTCTTACAATGAATTGATGCACAAAGTATCCTGGCCAACCTGGAGTGAACTTCAGAGTAGTGCAATCGTTGTTCTGGTTGCCTCATTAATCATTGGACTAATGGTATTTGGTATGGATACCGTATTTCAGCTAATAATGAATCTTATATACAGTTCTTTTTAACATTCTTCAGTGATGATCGATAAAAAGTGGTATGTAATCAGAGCCATTAGCGGCAAAGAGAAGAAGGTTAAGCAATATATTGAGTCGGAAATTTCAAGACTGAAGTTGCAAGATTATGTTGCACAGGTTTTGATACCGATGGAAAAAATTTACCAGATAAAAGACGGTAAAAAAATTAGCAAGGAAAGAAGTTATTTCCCGGGGTATGTTTTAATTGAAGCAAATCTGACCGGTGAAATTCCACATATAATTGAAAATACTACCGGTGTAATCGGATTTCTTGGTGCAAAAGGTGAGGCACCGGCTCCATTGAGGACATCGGAAGTAAACAGAATATTAGGAAAAGTTGATGAACTTGCCGATTCAGAAGAGATCAGCCACAATCCGTTTGTAGTGGGTGAATCGGTGAAAGTAGTAGATGGACCTTTCAATAGTTTCAGTGGAATTATTGAAGAAGTAAATGAAGAGAAGAAGAAGCTCAAGGTAATGGTTAAGATTTTCGGTAGAAAAACACCACTTGAGTTAAGTTATATGCAGGTAGAAAAAGAATAACAACTCTTCCGAAGAGGATCGTTACCGAACAGCAGAGCTTCCGCGCTGCAGGAAACAGGATTCAGAGGAACTATATACCCTTAAATAAAATGGCTAAAGAAATAGGAGCCCTCATAAAACTCCAGGTTAAAGGCGGAGCAGCTAATCCGGCACCACCAATTGGTCCCGCGTTAGGTGCAAAAGGTGTGAACATTATGGAGTTCTGTAAGCAGTTTAACGCTCGCACACAGGACCAAGCCGGAAAAGTATTACCGGTTATCATTACTGTTTACGTTGATAAATCTTTTGAATTTATCATCAAAACTCCTCCTGTTGCTGTTCAGTTGCTTGAAGTAACAAAACAGAAATCAGGTTCATCAGAACCCAACAGAAAAAAAGTTGCCTCAGTATCATGGACTCAGGTACGTTCAATTGCAGAAGCAAAAATGCCCGATCTTAATTGCTTTACCGTTGAATCGGCAATGCATATGGTTGCCGGTACTGCCAGAAGTATGGGTATTACGGTAGATGGGGAGTTCCCCGGAAAATAATTAGTCCGGAACTAGTTTATTCATTATAAACAATCGCAGAAAAATGCCAAGTTTAACAAAAAAACAAAAGACTGTCGCTAATAAAGTAGATGGTACAAAACAATATTCATTGCTTGACGCATCAAAGTTGGTGAAGGAAATCTCCTATACCAAATTTGACTCCTCAGTTGATATCGCAGTTCGTTTGGGAGTTGATCCCCGCAAAGCCAATCAAATGGTTCGTGGAATTGTGACTCTTCCCCACGGAACAGGTAAAACGGTAAAAGTGCTCGTGCTTTGTACTCCTGATAAGGAAAAAGAAGCTCTTGATGCAGGTGCCGATTTCGTTGGTTTAGATGAGTATATCAAAAAAATCGAAGATGGTTGGATTGATATGGACGTTGTAATTACAATGCCCGGAGTAATGGCAAAAGTAGGTAAGCTCGGAAAAGTACTTGGTCCGCGTAACCTCATGCCGAACCCGAAAACAGGAACTGTGACCAATGATGTTGGTAAGGCAGTAATGGAAGTGAAAGCCGGTAAAATCGACTTTAAAGTTGACAAAACGGGTATCATCCATGCCTCTATAGGAAAAGTATCTTTTGATGCACAGAAGTTGTACGACAATGCAAATGAGTTGCTCCAGACCATTTCAAAGTTGAAACCTTCATCAGCAAAAGGTGCCTATTTTAAAAGTATTGCAATGTCGAGCACGATGAGTGCAGGTATCAAGATTGATGCTAAATCCATTGCCGGTTAATTAATTTAAACCTTAACATTCACATTCATATTAATGAAAAGGGAAGAAAAAGAACAGATTATCAGCTCACTTGTTGAGAATCTTTCAAAATACAATAATTTCTATATTGCCGATATCTCCAATCTGACGGTTGAAAAATCGAATCAGTTCAGAAGAATTTGCTTCAACAAAAACATTAAAGTTAATGTTGCAAAAAACTCTCTGATCCAGAAAGCTCTGGAAAGAATGGAAGGCGATTATTCTCCAATCTTTGAAGCACTAAAAGGGACTTCTGCTATCATGTATTCTGATATCGGAAATGATCCAGCTAAAGTGATCAAAGAATTCCGCAAAAAATCTGACCGACCACTTCTTAAAGGTGCATGGATCGATTCATCAATATTTGTTGGCGACAACAACCTGGATGCATTGGTTTCATTGAAATCTAAGAATGAACTTATCGCAGATATCATAGCATTACTTCAATCTCCTGCTAAAAATGTTATCTCCGGACTTCAGTCGGGTGGTCACAAACTATCAGGAATCTTAAAAACTCTGGAAGAAAGAGGTTCGTAGTGCTTCCCACAGAACCTTGTCTTTATACAAACTCAAAAATAATTAGTAACTAAAAAAAATCAATAAAATGGCAGATTTAAATGCATTCGCTGAACAGTTAGTTAACCTTACTGTTAAAGAAGTTAATGAATTAGCAACAATTCTTAAAGATCAGTATGGTATTGAGCCAGCTGCTGCAGCTCCTGTAATGGTAGCCGGTGGTGGTGGTGGTGCTGCTGCTGCAGAAGAAAAAACATCTTTTGATGTAATTCTTAAAGCAGCCGGACAAAACAAACTCGCTGTTGTTAAACTTGTAAAAGAACTTACAGGTTTAGGTTTGAAAGAAGCAAAAGATCTAGTTGATGGTGCACCGAAACCAGTAAAAGAAGGTGTTTCTAAAGACGAAGCAAATACTCTTAAAGCACAACTTGAAGAAGCAGGCGCTGAAGTTGAAGTTAAATAATTCAACCAGAGCTTCATTCTGAAATTCAGACCTCTACTCCGGTTCTCGGAGTAGAGGTCTATACCCTTTTATATACCGGCGTGAAATCACGAACGGTTTTTAGTGTGTTTTAATATTAACTAATCCTTAAAACCTAAATCCCTTGGCCGCAATTCAAAACTCTCCTCAGAAGAACAGCGTTAAAAGGATAAATTTCTCATCCAGCAAACAGGCTATTGATTATCCTGATTTTCTTGAAGTTCAGTTAAAGTCATTCCAAGACTTTTTCCAACTCGAAACCACATCCGATAACAGGCATAATGAGGGCTTGTTTAAAGTATTTAGTGAAAATTTCCCGATCTCTGATTCCAGAAATAATTTCGTTCTGGAGTTTCTTGATTATTTCGTGGATCCACCCCGATATTCTCTGGATGAATGTATCGAAAGAGGATTAACCTACAGCGTTCCGCTAAAAGCGAAACTCAAACTGTATTGTACCGATCCTGATCACGAAGATTTTGAAACCATTATTCAGGATGTTTACTTGGGAACTATTCCTTACATGACTCCTAAAGGTACTTTTGTTATTAATGGTGCCGAACGTGTTGTTGTTTCTCAACTTCACCGTTCACCGGGTGTATTTTTTGGACAAAGTCGCCACGCAAATGGAACCAAACTTTACTCTGCAAGGGTTATTCCTTTCAAAGGATCTTGGATCGAATTTGCTACCGACATCAACAACGTGATGTATGCTTACATCGATCGTAAGAAAAAATTTCCTGTAACCACTCTTCTCCGAGCAATCGGCTTTCAAACAGATAAAGATATCCTTGAAATTTTTGGTCTTGCCGACGAATTAAAAGTTAGCAAAGCCGCTCTTAAAAAAGCAATCGGAAGAAAGCTTGCAGCAAGGGTTTTGAAAACATGGGTGGAAGATTTTGTTGATGAGGATACCGGTGAAGTTGTTTCTATTGAGCGTAACGAAGTGATTCTCGAAAGAGAAACTATTCTCGAAGATGATCATATTGATTTGATCATCTGATTCAGGAGTGAAAGTAGTAATTCTTCACAAAGAAGATACCAACTCTGCTGATTATGCAATTATCTACAATACTCTTCAGAAAGATACTTCAAACTCTGAAAAAGAAGCGGTAGAGCATATCTATCGTCAACTTCGTAATGCAGAGCCACCTGATGAGGAAACTGCACGTGGTATCATTGATAAATTATTCTTCTCTGATAAGCGTTACGATCTTGGTGAAGTAGGTCGTTACAGAATCAATCGTAAGCTTCAGTCTTGAAATTCCTGCTGAAACTAAAGTTCTTACCAAGCAAGATATCATTTCTATCATAAAATATCTTATTCAGCTAATCAATTCGAAAGCTGATGTTGATGATATTGATCACTTAAGCAACCGACGTGTTAGAACAGTTGGTGAACAATTATATTCTCAGTTTGGTGTTGGTTTGGCTCGTATGGCCAGAACAATTCGTGAGAGAATGAACGTTCGTGATAACGAAGTTTTTACTCCTGCCGATCTTGATCAATGCTAAAACACTTTCTTCTGTAATCAATTCGTTCTTCGGAACAAATCAGTTGTCGCAGTTCATGGATCAAACCAATCCACTGGCTGAAATCACTCATAAGAGGAGGTTATCTGCCCTTGGACCGGGTGGTCTTTCTCGTGAACGTGCCGGTTTCGAGGTTCGTGACGTTCACTATACTCACTACGGTCGTTTGTGTACCATTGAAACTCCTGAAGGTCCAAACATCGGTTTTATTTCAAGTTTGTGTGTGTATGCGAAAATCAATAATCTTGGATTTATTTCAACTCCATACCGTACCATTAGTTGATGGGAAAGTGGAAGTAGATAAAGCCGGTAATTTATCTTACTGCTGAAGAAGAAGATTCAAAAGTTATTGCTCAGGCGGTTTCCAATATTGATGAAAAAGGTAACTTTAAAGATGCAAGAATAAAAGCACGTTATGAGGGTGATTTTCCTGAGGTGGAGCCTGCAAAGCTTCAACTTGATGGACGTTGCTCCAAACCAGATTGCTTCTATTGCAGCTTCTTTGATTCCGTTCCTTGAGCATGATGATGCCAACCGTGCCTTGATGGGATCGAACATGCAGCGTCAGGCAGTTCCATTGTTCAGACCCGAAGCTCCAATTGTTGGAACTGGTCTTGAAGGAATGGTTGTTCGTGATTCACGTGTACTTGTGAATGCCGAATCGGATGGTGTTGTTGAATATGTTGATGCTAATGAAATTGTTATCCGAAGCTATCAGAAATGATGATGAAAAACTTAGTCAGTTTCGATGATGATTTGAAAGTATACAAACTTACAAAATATCAGAAAACCAACCAGAATACCTGTATTAACCTGAAGCCAATTGTTAAAAAAGGGGAGAAAGTAAAAGCAGGTCAGGTATTATGCGAAGGTTATGCAACACAAGATGGTGAATTGGCCTTGGAAGAAATCTTAAAGTGGCATTCATGCCATGGAAAGGTTACAACTTTGAGGATGCGATCGTAATTTCTGAACGCGTTGTTCGTGAAGATATTTTTACTTCTCTTCACGTTGATGAATATAGCATTGAAGTTCGTGATACAAAACGCGGTCTGGAAGAACTTACTGCAGATATTCCAAACGTAAGTGAAGAAGCAACTCGAGAACTTGATGAAAATGGATTGATTCGAGTTGGTGCTGAAGTTCAGGAAGGTGATATCCTTATTGGTAAAATTACTCCTAAAGGTGAAACAGATCCTTCTCCTGAAGAAAAACTTTTACGTGCAATCTTTGGTGACAAAGCCGGTGATGTTAAAGATGCTTCCTTGAAAGTTCCACCATCTGTTAAAGGTGTTGTTATCGATAAAAAATTATTCTCACGTGCAGTGAAAGATAAAAATAATAAGCTGGATGAAAAAGCAGTTATTGCTAAAATTGATGAAGAGCAGGCAAAAGCTCTTAGTTGAACTGAAAGCTAAACTTGTTGATAAATTATTCATTCTTGTAAGTGGAAAAACTTCTCAGGGTGTTATGGATAACTTCAAAGAAGACGCTCATTGCCGAAAGGAGCTAAATTTACTCAGAAAATACTTGTCGGAAATTGATTATGCAAATATCAATCCGAACAAATGGACTACTGATAAAGAAAAGAACGATCAGATTAAACAGTCTGCTTCACAACTACAACATCAAAGTTAATGATGTAATCGGAGGATTTAAGCGTAGAAAATTTGCTATTCAGGTTGGTGATGAATTACCTACCGGGAATTATGCAGCTTGCTAAAGTTTATATTGCTAAGAAACGTAAACTTAAAGTGGGTGATAAGATGGCAGGTCGTCACGGAAACAAAGGTATTGTTGCGCGTATTGTTCGTGATGAAGATATGCCATTCCTTGAAGATGGAACACCGGTTGATATCGTACTTAATCCACTTGGTGTACCTTCTCGTATGAACCTTGGTCAGATTTATGAAACAGTACTTGCATGGGCTGGTCAGAAATTGGGAGTTAAATTTGCAACTCCTATTTTCGATGGTGCTACCATTGCTGATATCGAATAGTTATATTTCTAAAGCAGGCATTCCTACATTCGGAAGTACTTATCTGTATGATGGTGGAACAGGAGAACGATTTGATCAACCTGCTACTGTAGGTATTATTTACATGCTGAAACTGGGTCACATGGTTGATGATAAGATGCACGCACGTTCAATCGGACCATACTCACTTATTACGCAACAACCGCTGGGTGGTAAAGCACAGTTCGGAGGTCAGCGTTTTGGTGAGATGGAGGTTTGGGCAATTGAAGCATTTGGTGCAGCTAATATCCTTCAGGAATTACTTACTATTAAATCGGATGACGTAATGGGTCGTGCAAAAGCTTATGAAGCAATTGTTAAAGGTGAAAATCTCGGAACACCGGGTATTCCTGAATCATTCAATGTATTGCTTCATGAATTAAGAGGACTTTGTCTGAAAGTTTCATTGGATTAATAATTGTTGAAGGTTCATCAGTAAGTTCATTGAGTTAACTTAATCAAGAAATCATAAAAAAATGGCTAATAAAGAAAGATTTCAAAATCAAGAGTAACTTCTCAAAAATCATTATCAGTCTTGCTTCTCCTGAACATATTCTGGAGCAATCGAGCGGTGAAGTTCTAAAGCCTGAAACAATCAACTACAGGACTTACAAGCCTGAAAGAGATGGATTGTTCTGCGAAAGAATTTTCGGTCCTGTAAAGGATTGGGAATGTCATTGCGGAAAATATAAAAGAATCCGTTACAAAGGAATTGTTTGCGACCGTTGCGGTGTTGAAGTAACTGAAAAGAAAGTACGTCGTGAACGTATGGGACATATTCAATTGGTTGTTCCTGTTGCGCATATCTGGTATTTCAGATCACTTCCAAATAAAATTGGTTACCTGTTAGGACTTACCAACCAAAAAACTGGATCTAATTATTTACTACGAACGTTATGTAGTAATTCAGGCAGGTATCAAAGCTGATGATGGTGTAAATTATCTTGATTTCCTTACTGAAGAAGAATATTTGAATCATTCTGGAAACATCTTCCAAAAGAAAATCAACATCTTGATGATACAGATCCTAATAAGTTCATTGCAAAGATGGGTGCCGAAGCACTTGCATGATTTGTTAGCGACGTCTTGATCTGGATGATTTGTCATACAGACTTACGTCATCAAGCAAATACCGAAACTTCACAGCAACGTAAAAATGAAGCTTTGAAAAGACTTCAAGTTGTTGAAGCTTTCCGTAATGCAAACACGCATATTGAAAATCGTCCTGAATGGATGATCGTGAAAGTTGTTCCGGTTATTCCACCTGAATTACGTCCACTCGTTCCATTGGATGGTGGTCGTTTTGCAACTTCAGATTTGAATGATTTATACCGTCGTGTTATTATCCGTAATAATCGTTTGAAACGACTTATCGAAATCAAAGCTCCTGATGTAATCCTTCGTAACGAAAAAAGGATGTTGCAGGAAGCTGTTGATTCACTTTTCGATAATTCAAGAAAAGTAAATGCAGTTAAAACAGAATCAAACCGTGCATTGAAATCACTTTCTGATAGTCTTAAAAGGAAAGCAAGGTCGTTTCCGTCAGAACCTTTTGGGAAAACGTGTTGATTATTCGGCACGTTCGGTAATCGTCGTTGGACCTGAATTGAAATTACACGAGTGCGGATTGCCAAAAGATATGGCAGCAGAACTTTTCAAGCCGTTTATCATTCGTAAAATGATTGAAAGAGGTATTGTAAAAACTGTTAAATCTGCAAAGAAAATTGTTGATCGTAAAGATGCTATTGTTTGGGATATCCTCGAGAATGTTCTTGAAAGGACATCCTGTAATGCTTAACCGTGCTCCAACTCTTCACCGATTGGGTATCCAGGCTTTCCAGCCAAAGCTGATTGAAGGAAAAGCAATTCAGTTGCACCCATTAGTTTGTACTGCTTTCAACGCCGATTTCGACGGTGACCAAATGGCTGTTCACGTTCCACTTGGAAATGCAGCTATTCTTGGAAGCACAAATGTTGATGCTTGCTTCTCACAACATCCTTAACCCTGCAAATGGTGCACCGGTTACCGTTCCTTCTCAGGACATGGTTTTGGGTCTGTATTACATGACCAAAGGAAAGAGAAATGATAAGGATACTAGTTGTAAAAGGTGAAGGTCTTAGCTTTTTATTCTCCTGAAGAAGTAATCATTGCTTACAATGAAGGTCGTATTGATTTACATGCCTGGATTAAAGTAAAAGTAAATGTTCGTGAAGAAGAAACGTTGGTTAACAAACTTACTGAAACAACTGTTGGTACGAGTATTATTCAATCAAGTTGTTCCAAAAGAAGTTGGTTTTATTAATGAATTACTTGACTAAAGAAATCATTACGTGAAATTATTAGTGATGTATTGAAAAGAACAGGTATTGCAAAAACTGCTGCCTTCCTTGATGATATTAAAGACATTGGTTTCAAAATGGCATTCCGCGGAGGATCTTTCTTTTAACTTGAATGATGTAATGATTCCTGTTCAGAAAGTTGAACTTGTGAAGAAAGCACACGAAGAAGTTGAAGAGGTGAGGAGTAACTATAACATGGGTTTCATCACCAACAACGAACGTTACAATCAGATTATTGATATCTGGACACGTACCAATTCAAGAATTACTGAAAACTTGATGAAGCAATTGATTGCCGATCAGACAAGGATTCAATGCTGTTTATATGATGCTTGGATTCAGGAGCCCGTGGTTCTAAAGAGCAAATTCGTCAGTTGGGTGGTATGAGGGGACTGATGGCGAAACCACAAAAATCAGGTGCTAGCGGTGGTGAGATTATCGAGAATCCAATTCTTTCTAACTTTAAAGAAGGTCTTTCGATCCTCGAGTATTTTATTTCTACTCACGGTGCGCGTAAAGGTCTTGCCGATACCGCTCTTAAAACTGCTGATGCCGGTTACTTAACACGAAGACTTGTTGATGTTGCACAAGATGTAATTATTAATGAAGAAGATTGTGGTACACTAAGAGGTCTTGCTGAAACTGCATTGAAAAATAATGAAGAAGTTGTTGAAACACTTTATGACAGAATTTTAGGTCGTGTTTCTTTTCACGATATTTATCATCCGTTAACAGGTGAATTACTTATTGCATCAGGATCAGAAATCACTGAAGATATTGCTGATACAATTGAAAAATCACCAATTGAAATGGTTGAAATTCGTTCGGTACTTACTTGCGAATCGAAGACAGGTGTTTGCGGAAAATGCTACGGACGTAACCTTGCAACCGGAAGAATGGTTGGTAAAGGAGAAGCTGTTGGTGTTATTGCAGCACAGTCGATTGGTGAGCCTGGAACACAGCTTACACTTCGTACATTCCACGTGGGTGGTACAGCATCTAAAGCAGCGACTGAATCTCAGATGCTTGCTAAATTTGGTGGTAGAATTGAATTTGAAGAAGTTCGTACGATCGCTTATAAATCAGAGAAAAAAACCACTGATGTTGTTCTTGGTCGTTCAGGTGAGATAAGAATTGTTGATACTAAAACAAAAGCTGTTTTGGCAACCACTAACATTCCATACGGTGCACAGTTGTATGTGAAAGAGGGTGATATAGTTGAAAAAGGACAAATGATGTGTGAGTGGGATCCATACAACGCCGTTATCGTTTCTGAGATGGCAGGTAAAGATTGAGTACGAACACATTGAAGAGAATATTACTTTCCGTGAAGAATCCGATGAACAAACCGGTTACAAAGAGAAAGTAATTATTGATAGTCGTGATAAGACCAAAAACCCGGTCATCAAAATTGTAAATGATGGCAAAGGGAAAGATAAAGAAGTACTTAAAGCTTATAACATTCCGGTAGGTGCACACATTGTTGTGAATTCAGGAAATAAAATTATTGCAGGACAAGTACTTGTAAAGATCCCTCGTGCTACCGGAAAATCCGGTGATATCACAGGTGGTCTTCCACGAGTTACGGAATTGTTCGAAGCAAGAAATCCTTCTAATCCTGCTATTGTTTCTGAAATCGATGGTGAAGTTTCTTACGGTGGTATTAAACGTGGTAACAGAGAAATTATTATCACTTCCCGTGAAGGAGATGTTAAGAAATATCTTGTTCCACTTTCCAAACACATTCTTGTTCAGGATAATGACTTTATCAGAGCGGGTTCTCCTCTTATCTGATGGTGCTATTACTCCTTCCGATATTCTGAGCATTAAAGGACCTGCAATGGTTCAGGAATATCTTGGTGAATGAAATTCAGGAAGTTTATCGTTTGCAAGGTGTAAAAATCAATGATAAACACTTTGAAGTAATCGTTCGTCAGATGATGCGTAAAGTAGTTATTGAAGATCCGGGTGATACTAAATTCCTTGAAAAAGAACATGTGAACAAAATTGATTTCATGGAAGAAAATGACAGCATTATTGATAAAATGGTTGTTATGGAGCCAGGTGATTCACCAAATTTCAAAGCAGGTCAGATTATCAGTATCAGAAGACTCAGAGATGAAAATTCAGTATTGAAACGTAAGGATATGAAACTTGTTGAAGCACGTCATGCAATTCCTGCAACATCAACACCATTGCTTCAGGGAATTACCCAGGCATCGTTACATACTAAGAGTTGGATTTCTGCAGCATCGTTCCAGGAAACAACCAAAGTGCTGAATGAAGCTGCAATCGGCGGAAAAATTGATCACCTGTTAGGATTGAAAGAAAATGTTATTGTTGGTCATCTAATTCCTGCAGGAACAGGATTGAGAGAATATGAAAAATTGATTGTAGGTTCTCAGGAAGAATATGACATGCTGATGGCATCTAAAAGAACAGGAAAAGAAGAAGAATTGGCCGGACAAGAGTAATTGATTTGGTTATTTGATACAAGAACCGCTTTCAATTCCGAAGGCGGTTCTTTTTTTTCCTACTTAATTTAAAAATTTATTAACTTTACTGTAAAATACATAATCATGGAAGAAAAAACCCCCAACCAATTAAATATTGAACTTACTGAAGAAATCGCAGAAGGAGTTTATAGCAATCTTGCAATTATTACACACAGCAATTCGGAATTTGTAATTGATTTTGTTAAAGTAATGCCGGGCATACCAAAAGCAAAAGTGAAATCAAGAATTGTTTTAACTCCACAGCATGCAAAGCGTTTGCTTGACTGCTTTGGCTGATAATATTTCGAAATTCGAATCGGTTCATGGTACGATAAAGCAAACTGAAGGGCTGTCAATTCCAATGAATTTCGGCGGACCTACAGCACAAGCTTAACACAATTTTTTCATTGATTAAAGAAGAGCCGGATGCAATTAAATTCGGCCTACTTTAACTATTGCAATTTTCATACTATTAACAGTTGAGTTGTTGATGCATGAATAAAGGTTTATGGATACTATTTTTGACGTTAGCATTACTGCACGTTCCGTTTTTGAATGCAGATCCTGATCATGCAATTTCCTTTAGCAGGGATGCTTTTACTGATGAAGGTTTATATACTTCACAAGTTAGGAATTACCTTAACACCGGCACTTTTAATTTGAATGAATCGGATGCAACTATTAAGACGCCGTTGTTTTCATTATTCATGTATGTTGCATTTAGTTTTTTTGGAATCAGTTTATTGACGGCTCGGCTGGTTGTTTTACTGATAAGTTTAGTGGCTATTTATTTCGTCGTCAGGAAAGATCGCTTACTTGCAGTTTTGCTCACGATTGTTGTTTTGTTTCAATATACAATTTTTCATTACACACATCTTTCTCTTGCCGAATTTATGGCCGTCGCCTCGTTATTTGCAGCATGGTATTTTATGTCGAGTGAATTTTTAGTAACTCATGGGAAAAGTAACGGATTAAAAGTGTGTTTATTTACAGCAATTGCTTTGTATATGAAGTTTCAATTTTTGTATATGATTGTATGGCCTTTAGTTTTCTATTTGTTGATTACGGTTTATAATTTACTGATGAAAAACCTCAGATGGCAACTTGATTTAATGAAATGGGGATTTGTGATATTGTTTTCAGGATTATTTATTTTTATTTACTACGCAGGTTGGTATTTGCCCTCAAAACAATTATTTGACTTTGTTTTAGATGCTCAAACATCGGTAATATTTGGTCAGGATGAGTGGTTTCAAAAAATGATTGAGTATAACATTGAGCATTTTTTCATGAACGAAAATATTAAACCACATACTTTATTGTTCCTTTTTTGTGTGCTTTTGTTTCCATTCATTTTGTACAGGTTTAAGGAAAACAAACAAGTGATTTTTCAATTATTAGCTGCATTTAGCTGGTGCTTATTGGAACTCCACAAGCCGGCGATGGCCTATTTACCGGGTCGCTATTTGGTAAGTACCTTTTTTGCAATGGGATTATTTTCGATTTTAACTTTGCAAGCATTGTTCAACACCATCCCAATCAAAAAAGCAGCTATTCCGGTATTGTTAGTGATTCTTTCCTGGCCGGTTTATGCAAACATTAATCAATATATTAATTCATTCAATAATAGAAGTTATGTACTTAAGGAAGCGAACGAATTTGTTGAAAAGTATAATATTGATGGCTGCGTTGTAGTAGGAGCATGGGCGCCGTCATTAACTTGGAATTGTATAGCAAAGAGTATTCCTGTTTGGAAGGATTATTTTAATGATATAAACACCATGGAAAAATTTCATCCTTGCATAATTATTGCTGAAATCAATGAGGAAGATTCAGGTGAGGCTTGGAAGGCACAAAGTTTTGAACTTGTAAAGTGGTCGGGAGTAACTCATGATTTTGCCATACGGGATTGGAAGGTGAGGATATATGTTTCGGGTGAAAAAGTGTTTAGGTAGTAATTTAGTCCAGGGCACGTTTGTTGAAAATAATATACCCGAAATGGAAAAGAATTGAAATTGGTTCATCGCGTTTTTCATAGTAATTCACACTCAAACTAACCGGTCCAACCGGACTGTTATAAATTCCTGAAAAAGCTGCCAAAATAGATCTGTATTCAAAGGCATTCCCATATTTAGATGTGAAATCGGGTTTTTGAATAATTTGCTGAAAAGGTTGAAAAAGGTATCCTTCTAATCGAAGTTCAAAATTTGATTTGAGATCGAATATTGTTTTCAATCCTGCTCCAAGGAAATTGTGAGCTCTATAATTATCGAGGAATATTGTTTTGCTTTGAGCTGTTGGTTGGTAAGCTTGCGCAGACAGCATGGTGGCAGTGTAATTGGCAAAGAAGGGCTGTGAAGATAAATACATATCGGTAGTGAACCCAAAAGTAAACGCACCTAAACTCTTAAAGAAATTGTCATAATTCATTTTTAGCTGAAACCATTGGTGTGAATCAGTAATAGTATCCGGATTCAAAGCAGTTGATCCAGGAGTAGTTTTTTCTTCTCCGCTTACTAATCTTCCTGTAATGCTGATATAAGTTCCTTTGTCGGCATACATTTTTTTATTCAACGTACTTCTTTCAAACTGAATTGCTCCTGTCCAACCGCCAAACTCTGTTCGGTCAGAAATATCTTCACTTGAAAAATCACGTGTCTGATAATATTGATTGATAAGATTGAAATTCCCGGCTGAAATTATCACTCGTCCTTTATTGCGTGCCGGAATTCCAAAGTTGGCACCGAAGGTCCGGTCAGATTGTATTAGATAAGCAGGTTTAATATCTTCAAGAAAAGCAGAACTACTTTTGAAATAATCGAATCTGTTGAGAATTACTACCGGTTCAATGTAATAATTTAATCTTCCCGGAATGTCATAGCGTAATCTAAGTGCTGCCGAATTATACAATTTACCAAAGTAGATATTTCCACCAATACTTAATGATTGCTTTCCCCAAATATTATATTGCAAACCCATGTAAGCTTGGTTAATAGGGCTTGATGAAATATTACCACCGAAGTCAACGATCAAATCTTTTTCTCTTTTTATTAATACATCCACATCATAATACCCCGTAGTTTCGTTGTAATGCAAACGAGGGAAAATAGATTTAATATTTTTATCACTCAATAACTGAAAATAGGGTGTTTTGAATTGATCAATACTTAAGCATTCATTCTCATGATTAAGAATATTTCTCACATAAATTTCTTGTTTAGAGTTTATGCCGGTGGTTTGTATTTTATCGATGTAAATATGTTTAAGTTCTGCTCTGAAAGCTTTTCTACGAGCAGCCAATGTGTCGGCAGAAATACGATTTTGTACACGTGATTTAATTACGTCCATATTTCTCATAGTCTCCTGATAACCGGAATCAATGGCAGCTTTAAGTTCATTGAAATTAAAAAGACCTATATCGTTGACGGAGGGAGAAATCATAATATCATTTTCTCTTGGCACCGCATAAGTAGTAGTTTGAATGAGCATTGTTTTGAACATCGATAATACATTCTCTTCATATGGGATATCGGGGTAGGAGCCGGTATTTACACCGATAATTATGTCGGGGTTAAAATCCTTCAGCATTACATCAGCCGGGAAATTATTGTAAATTCCTCCATCAAAAAGGATCATGTCATTATAAATTACCGGAGTAAAATAAAACGGATATGCCATAGAAGCTCTCACAGCCATAGGAAGATCTCCTTCGCTAAAAACGACCTGTTTCTTCGCTTTGATATCTGCCGCAAGGCACCTAAAGGGTACAAAAAGACTATCGAAGTTGTATCCTGCTTGAGCAATAGCGGGCGACATACTTTCCATCAATGCAAAATCGGAACGTGCTGAGCTGATTACACTGTTAGGTAATCGTGTTCTCAGTAAAGAGTCTAGTGAAAATTTTAATGTGATCCATGAAGCATCCGGTTCAGGTTTCTTAAAATAATAATCGAGATCTTCATTTATTTTACCTGTAGCCCATTCTCTAAATTCGGAGGATAATACAAGTGTCTCTATTTGAGAAGGCGTTAACCCAATTGCATAAAATGATCCTACCACAGCACCTGCCGATGTTCCGGTGATATAATCCACAGGAATTCCATTCTCTTCAAGTGCTTTAAGAACACCAATATGCGCCATTCCTTTTACACCACCACCACTCAATACCAAACCTGTTTTTTGAGCATCCACCAATTCCGGAAGAATCGCCTTCAGCAAAAGCAACATAAAAAAAACATAAAGCTTAAGTTTCATAATAAGTTGTTCAATTATTAATCTTTATGGAAGTTTGAACTTTATTTATGAGGTCATTAAAATAAGCAGGTGACTTTAGCAGATGAGAACCGTACCAAGAGAAACACTCACCATCAACAGTTAAGCAATTCGATTCGGGAATCGATTTACTGATTTCGGCTACATGTTTTTCTGAAAACGGATATGGTTCGGATGATAATAATATCACATCCGGATTCAAATTTCGTATATCCTCTACCTTTAGTTTCGGATAACGAGTGTTGGAAAGTAAGACATTTTTCATCCCACAAGAATGTAGCATTGAATTAATAAATGTGTCACCTCCTGCTGCCATGTAAGGATCTTTCCAAATTAAATATAAGGTGCGAGGTGCTACTGCAGGTTTAATGATTTCAGCAAATTTATTTTTTATTTCTTTTATAATTTCACTTGATTCAATTTCTCGTTGTGTGATTTGTCCGATCTTTTGAATCATTTCCAATGCCGAATCCAAATCATTGACATCACTAACCCAAACCGGATATTTAGTTTCAAGAATTTCAATATCACTTTTCAGATTTTCTTCTTTGTTAGCAATTATCAAATCAGGATTTAATTTGTCTATTGCATCGTGATTCACTTTCTTAGTCCCGCCGACTCTATGTTTGGAACGAAATAGTTCATTCGGGTGAATACAGAACTTGGTAATCCCAACAATTTCATCCTTTAAACCCAAATCATAAAGTAATTCAGTTTGAGAGGGTACCAATGAAACAATGCGTGAAGGAGGTTTATTAAGTCTCACTTCACGCATCATCTGGTCGGTATAATTCATTGAATAATTGATCAATTGGCCAAAGCTTTCACAATATCGAACCTGGTGATGATGTAATTTTTATCGAGTTTAAAATCTTTCACAAGCACAGCATCATTTGCTTTAGTAATCATTCCGGCAAGTACTTCAAGAGGAGTAGAGGCATCAACAAAGGGAAGTGCTTCCTGCATGATTGAAGCAACAGGAGATTTAGTAATTTCAGGATTGTTAATAATAGAATTGAAAACCAAATCTTCATTTATTGAACCAATGATTCTGTTATCGTGTGTAACAGGAAGTTGTGAGATGCTGTAATCAGTAATCAATTTCATTGCATCACCAATTGTGTCGGTATTTTTTACTGTAATGAGTTCACCATTTTTATTAGAAGCGGTAACATCTTTAGCAGTCATTCCTTTTATATCGGTATATCCTTTTGACCTCATCCAATCATCATTAAATATTTTTCCGAGATAACGAGTACCATGATCGTGAAAAATAACAACAACGGTTTCGCCTTCTTTAAAATTATCTTTCAACTGAATTAACCCTGCCATTGCTGAACCTGCAGAATTTCCCACCCAGATACCCTCTTTTTGCACAATCTGACGAGTCATCAATGCAGCATCTTTATCGGTAACTTTTTCGAAATGGTCGATTAAGCTGAAATCAACATTTTTTGGTAAGAAATCTTCACCAATACCTTCAGTAACATATGGATAAATTTCATTTTTATCAAAGATGCCGGTTTCTTTATATTTTTTAAAAACAGAGCCATAAGTATCAATTCCCCACGCTTTCAATTTAGGATTCTTCTCTTTCAAAAACTTTGCTGTTCCGCAAATAGTTCCCCCTGTTCCAACACCAACTACCAGATGGTCGATTTTTCCCTCTGTTTGCGCCCATATTTCAGGGCCTGTTGATTCATAATGTGCCAACGAGTTAGAAAGGTTATCGTATTGATTAGGATAAAAGGAATTTTCAATTTCACGATTCAAACGAGCAGCAACTGAATAATAAGAACGAGGATCTTCGGGTTCTACATTGGTAGGACAAACTACTACCTCGGCTCCATAAGCTCTTAAAGCATCTACTTTTTCTTTACTTTGCTTATCGGTTGTTGCAAAAATACAACTGTATCCTTTTACGATGGCGGCAATGGCTAATCCCATTCCGGTATTACCTGATGTTCCCTCAATAATTGTACCTCCGGGCTTCAAAAGGCCTGCTTTTTCGGCATCTTCCACCATTTTGAGTGCCATACGGTCCTTTATCGAATTGCCGGGGTTGAAAGTCTCCACTTTGGCTAAAACAGTTGCTTTTACTTCTGATGCCACTTTGTTGAGTTTCACAAGTGGCGTATTACCAATGGTTTCTAAAATATTCTTACAGTACATAAAATTTATTTGATTTAAGAAGTGCAAAGGTACAAAAAGCCCTTAAATGGGGGAATTAAACCCTGTTATTGGTTATTCAAAGCGAATAACTTTAGCAGGAGAGATTTTTGAAATAACCATTGATGGCCCAATAAGCATCAGAAAACAGGCCAGAATCGTACCTGCATTAAGTATCAAAAGATGGCCTAATGAGAAATTTACAGGTACTTGCGAAACGTAATAGGATTCCTGTGGAAGGGTGACCAATCCGAACTTCCATTGCAATGCCGCAAGTAATAAGGCTAATATGTTTCCAGCCAACAATCCTCTTCCAATCACCGGAACAGCAATGTAAATAAAAAGTTTGCGAATGCTTCGATCCGTTGAACCCATTGATTTGAGAATTCCAATGAGCCCTGAATTTTCTAATATGATGATGAGCAAGGTAGAAATCATACTAATTCCTGCAACTAAAAGAATGAGGGTGATGATGATGATGACATTTACATTTTGAAGATCTAACCAATGAAATATTTGTGGATATTGTTCTTTGATACTTTGTGTATAATACTGATATCCTGCAGCTTCATACACTGTCTCATTCATTGCATCGAGTTTATCAAAATCGGTGAGCATAATTTCAATTCCACCAGCCTGATCACTGCTCCAGTTGTTCAGTCTTCTTATAAGGTCAATGTTGCAATAGGCATAAAGGTTGTCGAACTCATCCAAACCGGTTTCATAAATTCCTGTTATTTTCAGTTTGCGAATGCGTGGAGGTTGTTCAATAAAATATACCACCATATCATCGCCGGTTTTGAGTGAAAGGTTTCGGGCTGTTTTTAAAGAAATCATTACCTCCGGTAAAGAGGAAGAATCTTTAAATTGAATGATGCGACCCTGAACAATTTTTTCTTTAAAAAAATCCCAGTTATAATCAAAAGAAACACCTTTGAGAACCACACCTTGAATTTCTTCGTTGGTTTTTATGATTCCTGCTTTAGTGGCATATTGCTGAATATGTTGGATCCGTGAGTCATTCCTGAGTTGGGTAATAAATTCTGCGTTTGTAGAAACCGGCACTTCTTCATAAGAATTATTCGAATCGAAATTATTAATCCTGATATGAGCACCAAAACCAATAACTTTGTTAGTGATTTCGTTTCTAAACCCTGTAACCACCATTACCGCCAGAATCATTACCGCCATACCCAAAGCAATTCCTCCGGTTGCCACTTTGATGATCGGGTTGGTCATCCTGCGGTTACCGGATTTGCTTGTAAGTATTTTCTTAGCTATGAATGTTTCGAAACTCAAAGTTTTTATTGAATTAACGGTACAAATTTATCACTTTCGCATCATTATAATCATTTATACCTTCGAATGACTCAAATAAAATATTTCATTCTCACCATTCTGCTGGCTTTCCCGGTAATTTCCTGCAAAGGCAGCAAAAATGAATGGCAAACAACTACAGTTGCCGACAGCACCAAAATAATTACGGGTGCGCAAAAATTGAGTGAATACCTGCCGCTTCTCAAAGGAAAGAAAATTGCTGTCGTGGCAAACCAAACATCAATGGTAGGTGACGTTCATTTAGTAGATAAATTGTTATCTTCAAAAATAGATGTTAAGCAGGTGTTTGCTCCTGAACATGGATTTAGAGGAGAAGCCGGTCCGGGCGATAAGGTGGATTCAGGGAAAGATGTTGTAACAGGTATTAAGGTAGTTTCTTTGTATGGATCTCATAAAAAGCCTAAACCTGAAGATCTGAGTGACATCGACCTAGTGGTTTTTGATATTCAAGATGTAGGTGCAAGATTCTACACTTATATTTCTACTCTTCATTATGTAATGGAGGCTTGCGCCGAAAATAATGTTTTGCTTTTGATTCTCGACAGACCTAATCCGAATGGATTTTATGTAGATGGACCAGTTTTGGATACTGTTTATCGTTCTTTTGTGGGTATTGCCCCAATTCCGGTTGTGCACGGACTAACGGTGGGTGAATATGCGATGATGGCAAATGGAGAAGGTTGGTTGAATAATTCTGTTAAATGTAAAATGAGTGTGGTGAAAATGGATGGATATACTCATAATAAATTGTATGAATTGCCTGTGAGGCCATCACCAAATTTACCCGGTATGAATGCAATTTATTTGTATCCTTCACTTTGTTTTTTTGAAGGTGCAGCTGTTTCGATAGGAAGAGGGACTTCAAAACCGTTCGAGATGATAGGATTTCCCGGGTATAAAAATGGAAATATGAAATTTACTCCTGTTGAATTGCCCGGAATAATAAAAGACCCTCCATATGAGAATATTGAATGTGATGGTATTGAATTGAGTAACTATGCGGATCAAATAATTAATACAAAACAAATTAATATTAATTGGATTATTGAAATGTATAAATCTTTTCCCGACAAAGATAAATTTTTCAATAATTTTTTTGATAAACTAGCCGGAACGGATCAATTTAGAAAACAAATTATCAGCGGATTGTCTGCTACAGAAATAAGGAAGAGTTGGCTACCGGGTTTGGATGAATACCGAATTAAGAGAAAAAAGTATTTGTTGTATGCTGAATAAAAAAAAGCTCCCGATTTTCGGGAGCTTTTTTTTTATTAAAATTCAATTTATTTATTCGCTAATATTAAATTTGAACCTGCCAATCATAGGTCCTTTTTGAACCACCAGCATATAAATTCCGCTTGGTAATCCGGGAAGACTGATTTCATCTCCATGTAAACCGGAACTTGAAATACGAGTTTCAGCAATTAATTCTTTACCTAACAAATCGCAAACTTTTACAGTGTAAGGAGCCTCATCTTTAGAATCAAAAACATAGCCTATTTGGTATTTTGTTGGATTAGGAAATGCATTGAGGTGTAATGGACCTGCTTCCGGAGCATATCTTGGAGTTGGCTCATCAAAGGTGGTGAATGTAACAGCAGTTCCCCACATTGAAGTACTTCCTGAACTACATTTGGTTGCAACCCATGCATCATAAGTTGTTGATGCATTTAAATTGGTGATGATATATTTGCCGGGGTTTCCTGCTATCTTTTTAACTTGATAGTCTGTAGTTCCACTTACACAATAGCGAACCATAATGGTATCTGCATTTATTGCAGCATTCCAATTCAATTGAGCAGTTTCAAAACTTAATTCAGTAAGAGTCGCTGTGCCAATTGAAGGGCAAGCAGAAAGTGTAGTGAAGAATTGTGGATCAGAATACAAGCTCACATTTCCTCCACACATTGAACGCACACTCCATTCGTAAGCGGTACTTGGAATCAATCCTTGAATCATTGCCTCAGTTAAAGAAGAATAGGACCTACGATATTGATAATTTGTTGTTCCAACAGCTCTGTAACGTAGCACAAACTTATCGGCTTGTGTATCGAACCATGACAGTTTTGCATGTGTAGCATTTATGTTGTATGTTTTTAAATATTGTGGAGTAGAACCGCAAGGTAATGGTCCGGTAAGTGTGGTGAATTGTGTGCTTGCTGTTCCAATAGCATTTCCACCGCAAATTGCTTGAACCGACCATTTGTAAGTTTGACCTTCAATAAGATCTTTCAATGAAATTTTACTAATGTTTCCTCTAACATAACGAGTTTGAATTGTATTATTGGAAACTTGAGTATAAACAACTTTGAATGAATCGGCGGTAATTGCAGGATTCCAAGAAAGCACAGCTTCTGTTTTTGTAATTCCGTAATGTGATAACATATTTGGACTGCTGCAAGGTAATGATGCCATTGAAGATACTATCATTGATTGTGCACCTGATTCACATCCCATTCCGTTAATAGCATGAACAGTATAGGTCCCGGTGTTGTTAACTGTGATAGTTTGTGCAACAGAACCGTTAGTCCATCTGTAGCTATGTGCAGTTGGCTCATAAGCTGTTAGCTGAAATGATGATCCCGGAATGTAAGCACTCATGATTGCAGGAGCAGCCGGAGCGGGGTTCATTGTGATGTCAACATCAGCAGTAGAAGCACCTGTTCCTGAAATGTCAGTAACCATTACTGAATAATTTCCAGCTGCAGTAACAGTAATTGATCTGGTAGTTTGTCCACCGGGAGACCACAAATATGCAGATCCTGCATTTGCAGTTAAAATAACATTTGTTCCGGGACAAATTGCTGTTCCATTGTTTGATGTAATAGTTGCAGGAGGGCCTGATACAGGAATCACTGTTACAGCTATTGGTGATGATGTAGCTGAACATCCTGAACTTCCGAAAGCAGTTACAGAATATGTGCCGGCAGATGAAACAGTAATAGATGAAGTAGTTTGTCCTCCCGGCGACCAAAGGTAGGAAGAGCCACCGGCAGCAGTTAATATTACATTTTGACCAGGCAGTATTGAAGTAGGTCCGTTTGCTGTGATGGTTGCATTTACAGCAGGAGAAACTGTTACAGCTTGTGAAGCAGAAGTTGCACTGCAGCCGGCTCCTGAAGATACTGTTACTGCATAATTTCCTGCAGTTGTAACATTAATAGTTTGAGATGTTTGTCCATTGCTCCAAAGGTAAGATGTACCATTGCTGGCAGTGAGAGCAACATTTTGTCCCTGACATAAATTGGTACTGCTACCGGCAGTGATTAATGCAAGAGGAGTAGAGTTTACATTCACAGTTACTCCCGACGAAACAGCAGTACAACCAGAACTGTTGGTTACTCTCACAGAATAAATTCCTGAATTAGTGACATTTATTACCTGAGTTGTTTGCCCGCCCGGTGTCCATAAATAGGAAGCACCTCCGGTAGAAGTCAAATTGATACTCCCCCCTGTGCAAAAATTTGTTGGTCCACTAGGAGCAATTGCTGCATTAGGAGCAGTGATTATATTTACATTGGTATTAGATGAAGTTGCAGAACAGCCGGCTGCATTTGTCACTCGCACTGAGTATGCCCCTGCAGTAGTTGCTGAGATAGTTTGAGTAGTTTGTCCACCAGGAGTCCAAAGATATGAAGCACCGGAACTTGCAGATAAGCTTACATTTCCACCGGCACAAAAACTTGTTGGTCCACCTGCGGTGATGTTTGCAGTTGGATTTGAAGACACAGTTATATTTGTTGCAGCAGATGTTGCAGAACAACCTGAAGCGTTGGTTACACGAACCGTATAGGCTCCGGCATTGCTAACGTTGATGGCCTGTGTGGTTTGTCCTCCGGGAGTCCATAAATAGGAACTCCCTGAACTAGCCGAAAGGTTTACACTACCTCCATTACAAATTGTTGTTGCCCCACCTGCTGTGATGGTTGCTGTTGGTGCGCTATTTACTGAAACGGCAACCGGAGCCGACATAGCAGTACAACCACCTGAACCGGTTACTCTAACAGTGTATGAATTGGCGCTATTAACAGTAATTGATTGTGATGTTTGTCCTCCGGGAAACCATAAGTATGAATTTGCTGATGAAGCGGTAAGAGTAACATTCCCACCTTGACAAAAAGCAGTTGGTCCGCCGGCTGTTATATTTGCTGCAGGAGTATTACCTGCAGTTACTGAAACCGGGTTAGAAACTGTTGAACATCCACCTGAGTTTGTTACTCTTACAGTATAGGAACCTGTTGTTCCTGTTGTAATAGATTGAGTTGTTTGCCCGCCTGGTGTCCATAGATAAGATGTTGCACCTGCCGGAGCATTTAAAGTTACAGTACCACCTTGACAAAGATTGGTTGAGCCACCAGCGGTAATTATTGCAGTTGGAGCAGTTGAAACTGTAACAATTGTAGGATTAGAAACAGCAGCACATCCTGATCCTGAACCAACATTAACATAGTATGATCCTGTAGCATTCACAGTTATCGACTGAGTCGTTTGTCCACCCGGCATCCACTGGTAAGAAGAACCACTGCTTGCAGTAAGAATTACTGAACCACCCTGACAAAATGTTGTATTCCCGTTTGCGGTTACAGTAGCAGTAGCAGAACCACAAGCAGGAGGTGCTGAATTAAGAATCATTGCAACATCAGTTGTAAGAATAACTTTATCAATTTCCAGTTTATCATTTCCGGGAGTAATTCTAAGGATATGATTCTGAATGGTTAATCCCTGGAAGTTTATTGGTTGCTGATTACAAGCATCATATCGGTACCATGTCCATGCTGTATCGGTGATGCAACCAATGGTTTTTGCTGCATTGTTATCAGATTGAATATTCATGCTGGTAGAAACACCACCACGAGCTCTTGCTCTAACCCAAACATATAGTTCATTATTTGAACCGCTTCTTGGACTGAAGTTATATTCAACTGCAGTAGGATTAGAGGTGCCATCAGGCCAAGCAATGTATGAAGTATGATTAGTAAAGTCTCCGGCAGCAGTTCCTGCAGGTACTTGTGTTTTTATTACAACCTGTGTGTTGGTGTTGTCAAATAATTCACCTTCAAAGTTAAAGTCTTTACTCCATCTTGAAGGGTGAGATTTTTCATGCCATCCATCTAGCTGATAAAAGACAGGAGCAGCCGGATTTGATTTATCATATATATAAGTACTTCCTTGAGGTCTAACTTTAAAGGAAATTAATTGTCCATCAATAGTAATTTTTGCCACACCTTCAGTTTCGACGTTTCCTGCTATGTTGGTATTTGGTTGAATTGATCCTGTGATTGAATATTTATTTGCTGAGTTATGTTTTCTCACGACAACCAATTTTCTGAGATCTCCCGCCCAGAAGCTATATCCGGGAGCAGTTGGGTTGATATAAGAATCTGCAACATCACCTTCGAGCAGCGTTCCATTTCTTAAGAAATCTTCATAACGACTGGTGATAGCTTGAGCATAAGATGGAATTGCGGCTTGCCAGATCCAGTTTTTTGAATCGGGCCAAGGGGCTCCGATAGAGAAGAAACAAGAATAATAAAATTCTGCTCCTGTCATTCCAAGGGTTTTTAGCAATGCAAGCCATTGTGACGGACGAATGTTTACTTCTTCATTGGCATCCCATCCTGCTGCCACAAAAGGAGAATATAAATTGTCGCCAACTGCTAACTCATGCACTCTGGATTCAACAATCCATTGCCATCCATGCCAGGCAGAGACCCAGTTTCTCCAGTTATCTGCCCAACGGGGATAAAAGGAAGTTGTTGAGTAATAGTGTCCATTTACCAATGAGTTTATTTTCCTGGCTTCACTGTATTTGTAGTTGTACATTGGAGGATACCCTTCAATTGAAAATTCTGTAAACTTTGTATTAGTCAAACGTGGATGCGACATAAATATATCTCTATAAGACTGTGTTTCATTTTCCATGAATTTTTTTGCAAGGAAAGTTGACCAATCTAAACCGGAAGCATTTTTAGCAGATGTCACAACCGGATCAAGTGCTGCAACATTTTCTTTAATAAATGGGAAAATTTCACCATTTTCATTGATCCAGTCAACACCTCTGTTTAATCGTGTAAACATATTATCTAATTCACTTCTGATAGCAGCACCATCACCTGAATAGGAAGAGGTAGGAGCAGTAGGTCTCCATATTTTTTGAGTGGTAACATTACCATTTTTGTCAATGAATTGTCCGCTAGAATTTTGCAGATAATGATCATTCGGTTTGTTTTGTAGTGAAAGTTGTGGAGAGTTTCCATTTAATTGTGCTCTGAAAGTAACCAATCCCAATTTAAAAGAAGGATTTGCATTGGCAGCATTCGCCCACGCAATATCAAATGCATCATTACCTAGCTCAACATTGAAATAATAGTTAAAATTTTTCGCAAGTTCCGTTTGAATGGTTACACTATTTGTTACAGCTTGAGATTGTGAAACTCCATTTTGAAAAAGGCCACCCATATATTTAGGATCCATCCAATTGAAATTTTTCAACAACGTGTTCCCCGGTTTATAACGAGGGACAGGATATAAATTTAACTGCTCCATTGCAGTCATAGAAACTGATGGATGTCCAATAGCAAAATCATTTACATCAACAGGTCCTGTAACGGATGCTGCTGCAGGAATTGCTTGAGTATAGTTGTTAAGGAAGTTATAAGGTTGTCCGTTTTGAACACCCAGGTAGTGTTTGTAAATAAGTGCGGCTGGAATAGCTGAGTTGTAGATTGCAAGTTCATCAATGCTACCAAGATATTTTACATATCTTATCGTGTGATTCAACCAAAAGTTAATGTTTCCTGAATTTGAAAATGTTCCGGGAGTAACCGACTTACTGAAACCTGAAGCCAATTGTCCATCCACCCAAATTTGTTTGGTACCATTAACTCCATCAAAACGAAAAACCATGTGGTGCCAGTTATTATCTACATAATATCCGTATGATTTACGGCCAACACCATCAAGAGTAATTTCGAAATTATCTTCTACTGATGTACCTGCAGAATTTTTATGGGAGGTATAGAAGGTTAACTTCGCATATTCCATTCTAATCGACAATGAGCCATCTGCTCTTTTGAGCAAATTAGCTGTATTGAAATTGTAACCGGGTTTAAAAAGAAATTCAATGGTGAATGAATTTGTTAAACTCATTGGACCACCATCAATCAAACTTGAATTTGCTTCAAGTGAAATATACTTTCCAACCTGACCATTGTTGTTCACTGTGTATGCAGCATTGTAAGTTGTGAAATTTAAATTGGATACACCCATTGAATCTGTAGTTGCATTAGAACCATTAAAGGTCCAGTACTTCATTGGGTTTACGGTTTGTGCATTAGCGCTCATAATAGCTATCATGAGCATCAGCAAAGCAAGCAAGCCAAACTGCGTGACCACTCCCGGCCGCTCATATCCTTTCACGATGTTTTTTGTAAAGTTGTTTTTCATTTTTGTTGTTGAATTATTATTGAAGGTTTTTTTACTTTTCTTTTTTTTGGCATGAAACTTGTAATATTCTGCAAGTGTCATTTGAATCTTTTTCTGTTTTTTAGTATTTAATCATGGGTTCAAAAATATGCCTGTAATCAGGTGTGTGTTGACTTTTATCTTCAGCCTCATCCCTGATGTAAGGAATTTGCCTGTTTAGAATTCTATTTTAACTGATTCTTTCGCTGTAAGCCTTGAAAACATTGGGTTCTTACCTATCAAGAGAAACATGACATTTTAAAAAAGTATTGTAATAAGTTGCATAAAAATTGCAACTTTTCTTTTTTTGAAAAGAATTATCCTTCAAATGCTGTTAAATAATTACGTTAGGTACAAACAAAAAAAGGAGGTCGAAAGACCTCCTTTTGCTTAAATATATTTTATTTTATTAGTGGACGATCAATTTGATTGTTCCGGTGAAGCCATTAGTAGATAATTTAACCATGTACACACCCGGTACCCATTCACTCACATCAACAGCTTGATCATTTGCACCAAAACCGGCATAGAAATCATTCTTATAAACTCGTCTGCCTGTTGCCGATGCAATTGTTATGTTACAAAGCAAATTATCTACCGTTGAGTGAAATTTGAGAACAGTTGCATCATTAGCAGGGTTCGGACTAGCTGTAAGTGCTTTAATTATTTGTGAAGCAGTTTCATCACCCTCAGGATTTGGATTTCCATAACGAGGACCAGGCTCTACTAAGGTAGTAACAGTGAGAGGCGAGCTCCATGAAGATGTGCTTGCACCCATTTTTGTAGCCACTTCAATATCATAAGTCGTTTGCGACAACAAGCCATCAATAAAGTAGCGACCCGGATTAGGATTTCCTCCTATAGTAACAATTCTATATAAACCTGAACCGGAAACAGTGAATCTGAAAAAGATGCTGTCGAAGGTTGCTAAATTGCTCCAATCAACTAATACTTTGTGAGGTCCCATATCTACCATATTTAATCCAGTGATGGTAGCTGTAATTGGATTAATGGTAACGTTTCGAATAGGAGTTCCAATAGTACCCGGATTTCTCTGAATAGGTGAAACCAACGATTTGGAAGATTCTACCTCTTCATGATTATTACTAACAGGAACCTGAGCATTTGCAATAGTTGTTCCGGCAATTGCGATTATTGCAAATAGTTTAATGGATTTTGCTTTCTGCTGAAAACGATCTTTAAGATTCATGTTCAAAGTGGTAATTGTTTTTTTCATAGTGTTGCTTTTTTTTTAATTATTGAAGGAATAATAGTTGCTTTATTTTGTATGCACCAAAAGTAGGTTCAACTCCAGCTGCATATTTTACAACTTAAGCGATGTTTTTAAATTGAAAGATTTTTTCAAAAAAGGTTCTGTTTTTTGATGTTGATATTTCTGAAACCCTTCTAAAATGGTTGGTTAATGTATTTTTAGGCATTAAAAGTCAGGAAATATCACTGTTATATTTTAATCAAATCAAGATGTTTTTGAATAATTTGAGCAATTGTTGAACTTGATTTTACAAATACTAACAACAAAAAAAAAGAGGTGCCCGAATGAGCACCTCTTTTTTAACTTAAATTTTAAACTATTTACTGTACTAGTAACTTTTTAATTGCGTTTTTACCGTTTCCATTTAAATGAACCAGATAAATCCCTTTTGGAAGTAAACTAATATCTATTGAATGAATATTGTACCCTTCTTTCGCTTCCAATATTTCCTTCGAAATAAGTTTGCCACTCATTTCCAACAGCGACAAAGTCATTTTTTCATCTGAATCCAATTTAAAGGAGAGACTAGCTTCAGTAGAAGCAGGATTTGGATAAATTTGAATTTCAGACTCGTCCAGATCAACAACCATTGATGGGTCATCTTCCCCATCATCATTGGATATATATAATGGAACTAATTCTCCTAATGGGTTTTCAATCCTTACTGAAGGAGTGGTAAAAGTTAAATATCCGGCATAACCTGATTTTACATTACCGCACCATGAGCGAACCCACCAACGATAATTTGTCGATGAATTTGCTCCTACTGTAATAGTAGTAGTAGTTGAAGGAACCTTGCCGGTTACATAAACATACCCAGAATTCATATTTTTCAACTTCACCTGGAATTGCGTTTGACCAGTGTTAGGATTGGTCCATGCCACGGTGGCTGAATTAGAGTTTACGTTGTTTGTCATTAAGCCGTAAGGAGTAGGACATGTGGATGAACATGTGATTACAGTAACAGCAGTTACCGAAGAAGCCTTCGTACATCCGCTGGAGTTGGTAACAATTACAGAATAATTTCCCGCACTTGAAACAGTAATGCTTTTGGAGGTTTGTCCACCCGGAGACCATAAATACGATGAGTTTGTGCTGGCCGTGAGTGTTATAGAACTGCCCGTGCAAATTGCTGTTGATCCACTTGCTGTAATAGTAGCAGTTGGAAGAGCATTTACATTAACAGAAACAGCAGGTGCCACAGATGGAGTGCTTCCATTATAAACGGTAACAGAATAACTTCCGGAAGTTGTGGCAACAATGGTTTTAGAAGTTGCGCCGGTTGACCAAAGGTAGGATGTTCCGGTGCTTGCAGTCAAACTCACGCTTCCGCCCTGACAGAATGTAGTTGCTCCTGAAGGCGTAATTGAAGCAACGCCTCCTGAAGTGACGGTAACAACTGCAGGGGCCGAAGTAGCTGAACAACCGCTGCTATTAGTAACACGAACCGTGTAACTTCCTGCTGTAGTAACAGTTTTTGTTTGAGTCGTATTATTGCCCGGCGTCCACAAGTAACTGCTTCCGGTGCTTGAAGTTAAGGTAACACTTCCACCTGCAGGAATATTCAGAGAACCGCTTGGTGTGATGGTTGCAGTAGGAAGAGCATTCACTGTAACTGTTGAATTTGAAGATATTTTAGTACAACCGTTTGAGTTCGTTACTCGCACATTGTATGTTCCTGCTGTTGAAGTGGTAATTGCTTGGGTAGTTTGATTTCCCGGACTCCACAAGTAGGAGCTTCCTGCGGAAGCAGTAAGCGTAACAGAACCACCTGTACAGAATGTAGTTGCACCACTTGCAGAAATTGTAGAAGTAGGAAGGCTATTTACAGTAACTGTTAATGCCGATGATGTTGATGAACCTACTCCTGTGGTAGTAACGGTAACAGAGTACGTGCCGGTTGAAGTTACCGTAATTGTTTTAGAGGTTGCACCATTCGACCAAAGATAAGATGTTCCATTGCTGGCGGTAAGGGTAACACTACCACCTTGACAGAATGTAGTTGCTCCGCTTGCAGAAATAGAAGCCTGAGAAGTTGAACAAGGATTTGGATTGTTTCCGTAAACGGTTCCGGAGCTGCTTGTGATAATAACCTTATCAATTTCAATCTTGGTATTTGATGCAGTAATTTTCAGCTCTTGATTTGTATTTGTTAAACCTGTAAAGGTAACTGCTGCATTTGCAGTATTCATTCGATACCAAACCCAATTGGTATCAACAATACAATCGAAAACGTTTGCGGTACCATTATTTAACTTTGCAGTGAATCCTGTTGACGATCCGTCTTTACTTCGTGCTCTTACCCAAAGATATTGAGTAGTAGCTGCGCCTTTGCGTGGGAAGAAGTTATAAACTACATCTGAAGTAGAAGTAAAGGAAACATAGCTAGTATAGTTTGTATAATCACCTGATTGAGTTCCGGCAGGTACCGAGGTTTTGATTACTGCATTAGCATTGGTGTTGTCATAAAGCTCAGCTTCCAAAACAAACTCTCTACTCCAGGTATAAGGATGTGTTGCTTCATGCCATCCATCTAATTGGTAAAATACAGGGGAACTTGCATTTGTTTTATCGTAAATGTATGTGCTTCCTTGTCTTCTTACTGTGAATTTTAAATTCTGGCCATCAAGAGTAATGGTTGCAACACCTGAATTCTCGGCATTTCCTACCATGTTTGAATTTGGTTGCAAAGTTCCGGTAATTGCATATTTAGATAAGGAATTGTGTTTACGCACTACAACTAGTTTTCTAAGGTCTCCTGCATTGAAAGAATAAGCATTCCAAGCCGGGTTAATATAATCGTTTGGTACATCGCCTTCCATAAGGTAACCATTACGCAAAATGTCTTCATAACGGCTGGTAACACCTTGAACATACGCAGGCATTACAACTTGCCAAGCCCATTGCTTTGAGTCGGTATAGGGATCAGAGATGTTAAAATAAGCAGTATAAAAGAATTCAGCACCAGCCATTGCATAAGTTTTTAGCATTCCTAACCATTGTGCGGGACGAACATTCTTGGTTTCGTCGGCATCCCATCCCGGAGAAACAGGAGGTGAAAATAATTTATCGCCAGCAGCTAATTCTGTTTTTCTGGATTCAACCAACCACTGCCATCCATGCCATGCACTCATCCAGTTTCTCCAGTTATTTGGATAACGCATATACATACTGTTATTTGAGTAAACCTGTCCGTTAATTGGAGTATTTACCTGACGCAATTCACTATATTTCCAATCCCAAATTGGGTGACCACTCACGCTGAAATAAACGAATTTAGTATTTGCAAGTTGAGAAATATTCATGAACTGATTTTTGTATGCAAGAACTTTTTCTTTGGCACGACGACCTTCATAAGAATACCAATCAAGTCCTGTACTGTTTTTATCAGTTACAACTGCCGGATCTTTAGAAAGCACTGTTGCGTTGTTGTAGAAAGGAATCACTTCGCCATTTTCGAAAATTAAGTCAAGTGGGCGGGTAAGTTTAGTAGCAAGTTGTTGCAGATAATGTTTCTGAGTAAGTCCATCGTAAGCAAGTGAATCAACAGGTGCAGCAGGGCTGAGATATTTTCCTGAGGTTACATTTCCTGATTCATTCAAAAATTGACCTGAACTGTTTCTCAAATAATGATTATTACTTAAACAGTTGCAAGTAACATAAGGCTCATTAGATGCTCTTCCAATTATAGAAGGTGATACCTGAGGCCAGAAAGAAAAAACACTAGTATGCTTAGTTGGATTTTGATTGGCGTAACGGGTAAACCATCCGGCAAATTTGGTTGTATCATTCAAATACCCATATTCATGAGTGTTACTCATTGCAAGAATTGATTGGTGGAAATTAGTGATTAATTCAACCTGCTGAATTTTTGAGGTGTTTAATGCCTGGGTATAAGAAGTACTCGGCTGAAGTAATCCGCCAAGATATTCAACACCATAAAGAGGAATATTGGGAATTAATGTGTGGCCTGTTTTATAACGTGGCACCGGAAAAGTTTTAATTTGATCTGTTGCATTCACATTTACACTTGGATGACCGGGAGCATACTCGGTGATATCAACTCCTGCACTTACAGGTGCCGGCGATGGGGCAGTTGTAGTTGATGTTGCAAAGGTGTAATGTTTCTTTTGAATAAAATCCTGGTAATGCTTGTAAATTTGGTTAGGAGGAAGTACAACTTTATAATAAGCCATTTCATCATAATCGCCATGGTACTTTAAGTAACTAAACTGTGAATTAAGGATTACATCACGGTTAGTAGAAGTATTATTTACAAAATATCCTGACGTAACTGTTTTAGAGTATCCATCAGGACAATCGCCATCCACATAAATTTTCTTTACACCCGTTTTAGAATTATAAGTAAATACAATATGGTGCCAGTTGCCATCCATAAAATACCCGTAAGATCTTTTCCCGACTTGATTCAGATCTACCTGCAACTCATCATTAGTAAACCCACCGCTGTAATTGGTGGTATTGGTATAAAAGGTAATGTACGGATAGCCCATTTGAACTTCAAAGGCTCCGTCGATTCGTCTAAAAAACGAGGTCTTGTTAAACAGATAGCCGGGTCGGAACAAAAATTCAAAAGTGAACGTTGTGTCAACTGCAAATTCCCCCAACTTAATCATACCCGAACTATTGTTCAATGTCAGGTATTTACCTACGCCAACATTTGAAGGATTGGTATTGATAGTGTACGGCGACTGGTAATAGGTGGGATCCATGTTGAAGTGATTCATGGAATCGAGCATTGCATTACTTCTTTCAAAGGTCCAATACTGATAAGGAGCATACGTTTGTGCTGTTGCAGATGGTGTTGACACAAGTGCCGATGACGCAGCTACAACTGCACAATACACAATTCTGGTGACTGAAATGGTTTTCAGCCACTGACTGAGTTTGTTGATCATTTGTTTTAATTGGTTTTTGGTTAGTTAATATTTCCCTGTTTCTGATGCCGGCCCATTCCCGGAAAAGCTATAAAACCTGCATTTTTACTGGGGTTGACGCCAAAAATATGATAAAACCCTGAATTGACAAGGGTTTCAAGATAAAGAAATGATAACTATTTGATAATCAGTTAATAAAATTATTAACAGGGTGTTGAAAACTTAATTTGACCTACAAAAAAGTGAATTTCACCCAAAATAAAGCAACATTCACCAAAAAATTCAAAAAAAATCTAATTCTGAAACCCTTGAAAAATAAGGGTTTTTTAGAATGTGTTTTTTGATTATTTGAAGTAAGGGTGTTGGTAAGCCGGAGGTTTGTTTAAAAATGATAAATACTTAATTTTAATACCTTTTTTTTGAAGATAGGAATTCAAAAGGGAGAGGAAGCCAAGTGTTAACATAACTCTATTTTAACTTATAAGACTTAGTACACCAAATTAACCGTACCATCTTTAGTAGTCTGTTTTCCTACAATACCTTTTGCAATTACTTTATATACATAACTACCTTGAGGGACTTTCTGACCCAAATGAGTACCATCCCACTGATTCGTTACATTATTCGATTCAAAAATTAATTGTCCCCAGCGGTTGTACACCTGCATCTTAAAATCTTTAATAGCTTCGCCATATGCACCAAACATATCGTTTAGGCCATCGCCATTAGGCGTAAAAGAATTGGGGATGTAAATGCTCATATAAGGTACCACCTCGGTAGTATTGGAAGTAGAGGTTACTCCATTGTTCCCATTTTTGTAAGCCACCACACGGTACTTCCTCGATTCCTGAACATTTTGTGCCGATAGTGAAGACGCTGCCAAAACAGACAGCAAAAAGGCACAACAAATAGCTTTTAAATAATTTCCCATAACTTGGATTTTTTGTACAATTCAAAAGTACCCTCACCGCCGACCGGGTATTTTTAAATCCAACCTGTGTTGTGTCGTTTGTAAGTTTAAATGATGATTTGTTCTTGTTTTTGGCTGAAAAATCTCTCAAAAAAGCCCGAAAGGTGCATGAATGCTCAAAGTTCATTTCGAAGCCATCTTTCATGAATTTGAATGAAAATCAGTGGAAACTGATAGATTTTAAGGAGATTTGTAAGAAATAGAAGGTCGAAAGGGAAAAAACCTTGCAAAAATTCAGGTTGTCGAAAACTTTATTTGATCTTACCAAAAGAGTTTTATACCTTTACTTTCAGGTTCATCTTTTCAAAAACGCTTTCCAAACCCCGTTCTTTATTTACTACCAAATTTGATTTAAGTAAAATAAATTTATAATCACACACCTGTAAACTTAAAAAAAACTACTTATGGAAACAACAGATCTTTTAAGGAAAATGCTCAATGAGCACGCTGCATGGCAAAACAAAATTGGCAGCTTCAGGACAGAATTGAAATTACTCAATCAGGACCTCGGTGGTATTGTATCGAAGTTTAAGCCGCGCGAGGTCCCTGCCAAATTAGAACATTTCCAGAACCAATTCATTCTTCAAAGTGAGGTTTTGGATATCATGAGGCACGATTTTAAACAGTATGAGAATTTGTTAGAGGCAAATATTGAAAAGCCCGGAAAAAATGAAATCGGTTCCATTTTAGAATCTCACCAAAAACATGTGAACAGATTAACCGATTATGAAAAACTTTTTAAAGAACTCAAAAACGAATTTAGTGAGTTCTCTGTAGCGCAAATGCAGATGTCGTAAAAACACACTGCGAAAAGTTGTTCAGTTCGTAAGAACCAACAGCACCAACAGCATAAATATTATTAATTCTTCAAATACCAAACTTTTTAATAGCTGGTCGTTTGACAAGTTAGGTTGTGAAAAGTAGCGTTGTCCACTCTCGTACTGATCTTCCATGTGATCATAGGTGATGATTGGGTCGGGATTGAAGGCGTAGTTCATGCCCTGCGATTGAGACTGATCTGTGCTGTCGTGCTGGTTTCTATTTGGCTGCGATTTGTGCATGATGCTCATTTTGTTAGAAGCATACGAAACGAAAAGGTTTCAGGTTTCACAAAAAATACCCAACTATTTACTTTATTAATTAGACGCCCGTTTTTTGAACTCCCCTATATTAAGGTGTCGGTTGCAAAAGAAGGTTTCATCTTTTACCATGTTGGAACACACCAAAACCGTACGGTTCTTGCTGAACTTTTCTACCATATCGGCATACCACTTATACCCTTCCTGATCTAAATTCGAAAGAGGTTCATCCATTAATAGTAAGTCAGTATCAGCCGAAAAAGCAAGGGTCAATCTCAACTTTTGTTTCATCCCTGATGAGAAATAACGAAATTGACCGGTGGTGCTTTTATCAATTCCGGTTAACGCAATTAAATCGTTTTTGGTAAGTCCTTTACGGATGGGTTTGAGACGAATAAAAAAATCGATATTTTCTTCGAGAGTAAATTCATCTATTAAGTCGAGGTAAGGTGCTGCGATTACCAAGTGCTTAAAAATATCATCGGTGTTGATAGGAGCAGATGCAGTATGCCAAATTAAATTACCTTCACTCGGACTCACATAGCCTGCAATAATTTGAAGCAGTGTTGATTTTCCGGAACCGTTGTGACCATTCAACGCTATTTTATCATCCTTGTTAATTTGAAAAGTAAGACCTCTGAAAATCCAATGGTCTCTGAATTTTTTTCCAACATTACTTAGTGAAATTCCGGTGAAGTTATTGCTATTCTGCATCTGCACCCGAGTACCCCCTCATGATGCCTCTTTCAGATGAACGAATAAAATTTACGATTTCATCTTTATGTAGACTTGAAGGAATTTCTTTTTCAATAATGTCGAGAGCATGGCGCGTACTAAATCCTTTGGTGTAAAGAATTCTGTAAACATCCTGAATTAAATTAACAGCAGCAGTTTCGTAGCCTCTTCTTTTTAGACCTACACTATTTATTCCTGCAAAAGAAAGTGGCTCTCTTGCAGCTTTTGTAAAAGGAGGAACATCTTTTCGCACTCCTGTTTGTCCGGCAATAAAACTATGTGCACCAATGCGCATAAATTGTGATACACCAACATATCCTTCCAAAATTGCGAAGTCTTCAATCAATACATGTCCGGCAAGATTTACGGAATTCGCTAAGAATAACATTGTTGCCAATTAAACAATCGTGTGCGACATGCACATAAGCCATCAGCAAACAATTATTGCCAATTACAGTTTTGCCTAAGGCATTAGTTCCTTTGTTAAGTGTAACCATTTCACGTATGGTGCAATTGTCGCCAATTTCTGTTGTAGTATTTTCTCCTTCGTATTTTAAATCTTGTGGAATAGCAGAAATAACTGCACCAGGAAAAATATTACAATTTTTTCCAATACGCGCACCGTTAAAAATAGTAACATTGGGACCAATCCAAGTGCCATCGCCAATTACTACATCTTTATCAATAGTAGTGAAGGCATCAATCTTCACATTGCTTCCAATTTTTGCATCAGGGTGCACACTGCATAATGGCGAAATCATACTTAGCTCTTTTTAACAATTTGAGCCATCATTTCGGCTTCCATAACCACTTTATCACCTACGTAAGCTTTTCCTACCATATGGCATATGCCTCTCCGAATGGGTGAGGCCAATCGCAAATCGAAAACGATTGTATCGCCGGGAATAACTTTTTGTTTAAAGCGTGCATTGTCAACTTTCATAAAGTACGTCCAGTAGTTTTCAGGATCAGGAACGGTATTTAAAATAAGTATACCACCTGTTTGCGCCATTGCTTCAATCATAAGTACACCGGGCATGACAGGATTTTCAGGAAAGTGACCTTGAAAAAACCATTCATTCAACGTAACATTTTTTAGACCGGTAACTTTGGTATCAGAAATTTCAATTATTTTATCGATGAGTAAAAAAGGATAACGGTGGGGTAGAAATTTAGAAATTTGATTAATATCGAAAACAGGAGCGGCATTCAAATCAAAAACAGGAACTGTTGATTTCGATTTTTCACTTTTAATAAGTTGTTTAATTTTTCGAGCAAACTCTACGTTGGCAGCATGCCCGGGACGAGCGGCAAGAATATGTGCTTTAATCGGCATCCCGATTAGGGCCATATCGCCAACAATGTCAAGTAATTTATGTCGTGCGGGTTCATTTTGAAAATGCAATTGCACATTATTTAAAATTCCTTTTTCTTTAATTTCAACATGGGGTTTATTGAATAACTCAGCGAGTTCATCCAATTTTTGTTGTGAAATAGGACGATCAACAACAACTATTGCATTATCGAGATCGCCTCCTTTAATTAGATTGTGCTTAACCAACATTTCTAATTCGTGTAAAAAACAAAAAGTTCTGCAAGGAGAAATTTCTTCAGCGAATTCAGAAATTAAATGCATTTGTGCGTGTTGTGTTCCAAGCACCGGAGAATTGTAATCCACCATCACAGTTATTCTGTAATCGGCACTTGGCACTGCAAGCATTTCAACTTTGCGAGCCGGTTCTTCAAAAGTGAGTGTTTCTTTCAGTTCAAAATATATCCGTTCAGCATCTTGTTCAACAATGCCTGCTTTGTTAATTGCATCAAGAAAAGGTCTTGAACTTCCATCCATGATAGGAACTTCAGGTCCATCTACATCAATAATAATATTATCAAGTTCGGAACCTACTAAAGAGGCAAGTGCATGTTCGGTAGTGCTTATTTTAGCTCCATTCTGACTGAGTGTTGTGCCACGAGATGTGTCTACAACATTATCGACATCAACATCAATCAATGGTTGTCCATCGATATCTATTCGACGAAATTTAAATCCATGATTGATAGGTGCAGGATGGAATGTAAGATTCACATGAGCACCGGTGTGTAAGCCTACACCGGAAATTGTAACCGGTTTTTTAATGGTTGTTTGTCTAATCATTTCTTCTTCAGGAAATAGTTTGCCTAATTTCGGCGAGTGCTTTTTCGAGCTCTTGTATTTTTTTATCTAAATCGGGTAGTTTTTTAAAAACTACGTATGTTCTTCTGTAATCACTAATACTAAAAGAAGGGGAGCCCTGAACAATTTGTCCGGGTTCGGTAATGCTAGTGCCAACACCTGATTGTGCTGCAATTTTAGTGTTATCAGCAATAGAAAGATGTCCAACAATTCCAACTTGTCCGCCTATCATACAATCTTTACCAATTTTTGTTGAACCTGCAATTCCTGTTTGTGCTGCGATCACCGTATTCTCACCAATTTCAACATTGTGTGCAATTTGAATCAGGTTATCAATCTTAACACCTTTACGGATGATGGTAGATCCAAGAGTTGCTCTATCAATTGTTGTTCCTGCACCAATTTCAACATGATCTTCAATAACTACATTTCCAATTTGCGCAACTTTTTTATAGCTTCCCGATGAGGGAGCAAAACCAAAACCATCGGCACCAATTACAACTCCCGCATGAATAGTTACTGATTTACCAATAATGCAATCGGAATAAATAATTGTTCCCGGAAAAAGTGAAGTGTCGTCACCAATAGTAACATTATCGCCAACATAAACATTTGGATACAACTTTACATTGTTTCCAATTTTTGCATTTTTTCCGATGTAGGCAAATGCACCTACATAAATATCGTTTCCAACTTTCGCACTTTTATCAATATAACTCGGTTGTTCAATTCCTTTTTTATCGCGCATCACTTGATTATACATTTCAAGTAACATCGCAAAGCTGGCATACGCATCATCCACTTTAATAAGAGTAGCTGCTACGGGTTTTTCAGCAATAAAATCTTTGCCAACAATAACTATCGATGCGCGAGTAGAATAAATATATTCAGTATATTTTGGGTTGGCCAAAAAAGATAGAGTGCCGGGTATACCTTCTTCAATTTTTGAAAGGTTGGTTACAGTAGCTCCCGGGTCACCAACGATGGTTCCTGAAAGAATGTCACTGATTTGCTTGGCTGTAAACTCCATCGATAATAAATAGTTAGTCTTTTACTTTTGGCCGCAGCTAAGCAAAACCAAGGTACAAATGTAAAAATTATGCTTCAAACTATACATAAAACCACCCAAATTAACCTATTTGGCGCAGCGAGCAGAGGAAATACTTTTTTACCGGCTTGGTTAATGCCGAAATATTGAAATTATCGGATGCCTGAGCAATATCTTGGTATTGACCATTTTTGAAGAGTATATTGATTTTATTGTCATCCTTATCGTAAGCGTTATTCTCGATAGACCCTGAAAAAGCCAAGTATCGACCATTATCACCTGAAACTCCTGCAATAGCACACGATTCAGCTCTGCGTTTCTCTATAACATCGACTGCGAAAGGCTCGCGACTAATTTCAATCTGATACAGTTTCCGATTCACCAAGCCGGTGCAAAGTGTTGAAAGGACCTTGTCGGGATGATTGCACCATACTTTAATAGAGGTAAAAACATCAAAATCATCCATTGAAGCAAATTTGCGAAGCAGTTGATCGTTTTTTGCGAAGTCTTCTGTACTGTATTCATTGACAAGGAATTCCAAAAAGGACTCGGTTCCAAAAAGAGGTGTTTTGGCAGCTGCTAATTCACGGGCACGCAAAATGATGTTCACCAACATGTGTTCGGCAGCAAGCACTGTTTTGTGTAAATACACTTGCCAATACATTAATCTTCGGGCAGTTATAAATTTTTCGACCGAATATATCCCTTTTTCTTCGATAACTAAATTCCCATCAGCAACATCCAACATTTTAATAATACGATCGGAGCTGATAACACCCTCTGAAACGCCTGTAAAAAAACTGTCGCGGTTTAAATAGTCAAGTCTGTCTACATCCAACTGACTGGAAACCAACTGATGCAGGAATTTTTTGGGATGCGTATCATTAAAAATACTGATAGCTTCGGTGAGCTTTCCGGAGAATTCCTCATTCAATCGATTCATAAAAAGGCTCGACAAATATTCGTGAGAAATATCCTTTGCAAGTAATTTTTCGAGGGCGTGAGAAAATGGACCGTGGCCGATATCGTGCAAAAGTATAGCCAAAGCAGCCGATTCAGCTTCTTTTTCTGTAATAGAATGACCTTTAGAGCGTAAGGTTTCAATAGCTCCACACATTAAATGCATGGCGCCAATGGCATGGTGAAAGCGGGTATGAATAGCGCCGGGATATACCAAATAGGTGAGTCCCAATTGCCTGATACGTGTAAGTCGCTGAAACCACGGGTGGCCAATGATATCATGAACGATTTCAAAAGGCACTGTTATAAATCCGTAAACCGGGTCGTTAATAATTTTTTTCTTATTCAAAACAATACTTATGGTCTCCGGTTCGATTATTATATGTAATTTTATTACTTTAAAAATAGCACACAAATTTAAGATATTTATGGATAAATTGAGCATACTTTGGGCTGATGATGAGATTGATTTATTGAAGCCCCACGTACTTTTTCTTACAGAAAAGGGCTTTGATGTCATCACAGCAACTAACGGTCACGATGCATTGGACCTATTTAAGGAGCGACGTTTTGATATTATTTTTTTGGATGAAAACATGCCGGGGCTTTCCGGTTTAGAAACATTGGTGAAATTAAAAAACATCAATTCTGATATTCCGGTGGTGATGATCACGAAAAGTGAAGAAGAGTATATTATGGAAGATGCGATTGGATCTAAAATTGCCGATTATCTTATTAAGCCGGTGAATCCGAATCAAATTTTGCTTTCCATAAAGAAAAACCTTGACACAAAACGGTTGGTGAGTGAAAAAACGACCAGTGTTTACCAGCAGGAATTCCGTAATATTGGAATGACCTTGAATGAAAAACTGGATTACAAAGCATGGGTAGAAGTTTATAAAAAATTAATTTATTGGGAGCTGGAACTGGAGAAATCGAAAGATGAGGGGATGTATGAAATTCTCACCATGCAGAAGAATGAGGCGAATGTGCAATTCAGTAAATTTATTGAAAATAATTATTTGAATTGGTTGAAGCAGGATGATAAAGCTCCTGTGATGTCGCACACACTCTTTAGGAAAAAAATTCTTCCTGTAATAGAATCTACGGAGGATCCGGTGTTTTTTATTTTGATCGATAATCTACGGTATGATCAGTGGAAAATGATAGCTCCTATTTTGAGTGAAGAATTAAGAATTGTTGAGGAAGAAGCTTATTTAAGTATTCTTCCAACTGCTACGCAATATTCGCGCAATTCTATTTTTGCAGGAATGATGCCATCAGATATTGAAAAAAGATTTCCGAAATTATGGTTTAATGATGAGGATGAGGGTGGGAAGAATTTACATGAGGAAGAATTTTTTGCAGATCAATTGGCACGATTAAGAAAGCCGATGAAATTTTCGTACACCAAAGTAACTAACCTGGATGCGGGGAAAGCAATGGTAGAAAATATTCCGAACATGTTTCAGAATAAGTTTAACATTATAGTATACAATTTTGTGGATATGCTTTCTCACGCCCGCACCGATATGCAGGTAATTCGTGAGCTGGCCGATGATGAATCTGCTTACCGTTCACTTACTGTTTCGTGGTTTGAGCATTCACCATTGTTGGATGCCATCCGTAAAATAGCAGCAAAAAATGTGAAGGTAGTTATCAGCACCGATCACGGCACTATTCGGGTTAAGGAGCCCTCAAAATTAATTGGCGATCGTAATACCAATACCAATCTTCGTTACAAGCAAGGAAAAAATTTGAATTATGAGAAGAAGGATGTCTTTGAAGTAAAGAATCCTATAGATGCGATGTTGCCAAGAACAAATTTGAGTACGTCGTTTGTATTTGCAAAGCAGGACAAATTCTTTGCTTATCCAAATAACTACAATTATTATGTTAATTTTTACAAGAACACATTACAACACGGAGGAATTTCTCCCGAAGAAATGATTATACCTGTAATTACACTGGCAAGCAAGTAAACTTCACATGGTCGCTGTTGCTGAAAAACAATATAGCTGTTCCGATATTTCTCAATTACCTGATGTAGCTGAGCAAATAGTACGAGATGCAAGTGCTCATAAAGTAATTTTATTTTATGGAGAAATGGGTGCAGGAAAAACAACTTTGATTAAAGAAATTTGTCGCCAGTTGGGTGTGGCTGATATGGTTACCAGTCCTACATTTACAATTGTTAACGAGTATCTTAATTCAAAAAGTGAAAGCATTTATCATTTTGATTTTTACAGAATAAAATCAGAAACTGAGGCTTATGATCTTGGTTATGAAAGTTATTTTTACAGTGGGTGTTATTGTTTTATTGAATGGCCCGAAAAAATTGCATCTTTATTGCCTGAGAAATCGGCAAAATTGATGATTACAACAGAAGGAGAAAAAAGAATTATAAAATTGTTTATATGAGTAAACCTGTACACAGTGAACCCGGACTTTCTGCAATTGTGCAGCAGGGGATTTTAATGCCACAGGAGAGTTTGATGGAGGTGAAGGTGAGGAACCAAAATTTGTTCATCGGCATTCCTCGAGAGACCTCCTTTCAAGAAAATAGAATCGCATTGGTTCCGGAGTCGGTAGCGGTTTTGGTGAATAACGGGCATCAAGTGTTGATAGAAACTAACGCCGGAAAAAACGCCAACTTCACCGATACCGATTACAGCGAAGCAGGTGCTCAAATTGCCTTCACCACTGAAGAAGTTTATAAGAACGCAAAATTAATTTTAAAGGTGGCGCCTCCTTCCGACAATGAGTTGGAGTTGATGCAAGAGCGACAAACTTTACTTTCGATATTGCAAATTGCCATGCAAAAGCGTGATTATGTTTCACGCTTAAAAAATAAACGTATTACTGCTTTGGCTTATGAGTACATGCGTGATGAAACAGAAGTGCTTCCTGTTATTCAGGCGATGAGTGAAATTGTAGGAAGTACTTCCATTTTAATTGCAGCGGAATATTTATCCAATACCATGTCGGGTAAAGGTGAATTGTTGGGTGGAGTAACAGGTGTTCCTCCTACCGAAGTAGTAATTATTGGAGCGGGTACTGTGGGAGAATATGCAGCACGTACCGCATTAGGATTGGGTGCACAGGTGAAAGTATTTGATAACAATTTATATAAGCTTAGGAGAATACAACGCAACCTCGGACAAAAACTATACACCTCCACCATCGTCCCGAGTTTTTTAATGAAGGCATTGCGCACGGCCGATGTGGCTATCGGTGCAGTACATGCGAAGGAGGGAAGAGCACCAATTTATGTTACCGAAGAAATGGTGAGTGAAATGCGATTTGGTTCGGTAATTATTGATGTATCGATTGATCAGGGGGGGTGTTTCGAGACTTCGGAGGTCACCAACCATACACATCCTGTATTTAGAAAGTATGGTGTAATTCATTATTGTGTACCAAACATTGCATCTCGTGTGGCACGAACAGCCTCTTATGCCATGAGTAATATTTTCACTCCTATTTTATTGGCTGTAGGTGAAGAAGGAGGTGTTGATGAATTTTTATGGTCGAACAAAACAGTACGAAGCGGAATTTACCTCTACAAGGGAACAGTCACCAATAAATTTGTAAGTGAGCATTGCAGGTTGCCATACAGGGATTTGAATTTGTTGATGGCGGCAAGGATTTGAAAAAAAGTGACAAGCCTGCCCGGATCCGGAAGAGACGGGTGACAAGTGATAAGTTTACGAGATTTTTAAGATAGTTATAAATTAAATTTGATGAAAGGGCTAGTAGTTGCTATATTTCTATTTTTTGTTAAAACAGATACTTGTGAAAGTCAAACATTTAACACTTTGCCTCCGGGATTTAATTTTCAAGTTAGATCATTATATTTTGACTCATTATCAAATGTACTTTATGCAGGTGGAAATTTTTGGCAATATTCCAATGGTGTTAGTGTTAACTACATTGCTCAATGGACCGGAACACAATGGGATTCTTTAGGAGCAGGAGTATTAGGGATTGTATTTGCAATTTCAAAATTCAATGGTGAAATTTATGTCGGAGGAAATTTTTTTTCTGCTGGTAATGTAAATTCAAAATCAATTGCACGGTGGAATGGCAGTATTTGGCAATCATTTGGAAATGTTAACAACAATCCTTCATTCTCAACAGTTTTGAATTTAAATGTTATCAACAATGAATTATATGTTTTAGGGAATTTTGATTCAATTGGAAATTTGTTGGCTAATGGAATTGCTAAATTTGATGGCCAAAATTGGTTTACTTATCCAATGCTAGACCCGATTGGGTATTTTAATGCATCAGCTTGGTTCAATGGTGAATTGTATGTAGGAGGAAATTTTGATGGAGGACCAGGACTTCAAGACATAGCAAAATTTGATGGTACAAATTGGGTTTCTGTAGGTGGAGGTTTATCAGGGCCAAATTCATCAATTGATGATATGCAACTTTATCAAAATAAATTGTATATTGTGGGTAATTTATTAGTTGGACAAGGTGATCCTGGAAATGGAATTGCTATGTGGGACGGTATATCCTGGAGTCAGGCAGGAAGTGGTTTATTGCCTTCGACAGTGTCAGCATTGCATGAATTTCAAGGCGAACTATTTGCAGGAGGTGCCATTCTGAATGCTGGTGGGTTACCGGTTTCTTATATTGCGAAATGGAACGGAACAAATTGGCTTAGTTTAGGTGCAAATTTTAATAATAAAGCCGGTTGTTTCGCATCAAATAATTCTGATTTGTATATTGGAGGAGGGTTTTTAACTGTTAATGGCGACACCATGAATTTTATTACAAAATACAATCTCCCCATTGGTATCGATGAAAACGAATCATCCGAAAATGCAAACCTTCAAATCAGTCCCAATCCAGCCACAAATTTTATTAACATCAACCTAACCCAAGGATCAATCAATCAAATTCAGATCTTTGATATTTCAGGAAATTTGGTGTTGGAGCAGCACGATGATGAAAGTTTAAATTGTCAATTAGATGTTTCTTCATTGGCAAATGGAATTTATATTATCAAAGTTATTTCAGATTTTGGAATATATTCTGAAAAGTTAATAATTCAAAAAGAGGAGTAGCACAAGTACTTCATGTTTCATATTTCAATATTCGCACTCAATATTCCAACCTGTCAGGTGGTAGAAGTTGACCTGACAGGTCAAAGTAGAGACCTTTAAATTTTGCTAGAAATAAAGTCTAATATTCCATCACATTTCAGGGATCTGAGATCCCTTATATTTATTGCATCGTGATTGAAAATCCCGATGGGCGATCGAAGTCTAGACCTGACAGGTGTCAATTGCTGACCTGTCAGGTCAGCAATTGACACCTGTCAGGTCAAAAATCACATTGCACCACATCACCAAATCAACACATCAAAAATCATCACATCAAGTTTTCACATCAATTTTTCCGCCTCTTCTTCTCCGCCGAAATCAACCTCAACTCCCTCCCGGTCTGTCCGGCTATCGAGGTGTTTTCTTGTGCGCGGCGGATGAGGTAGGGGAGGACGGATTTAACGGGTCCGTAGGGTACGTATTTGGCGACGTTGTAGTTAGCGGCGGCGAGGTTGTAGGAGATGTGATCGCTCATGCCTAACAGTTGTGAGAACCAGATGTCGGGATGGTTGTGTGGGATATTTTTTTGGATCATCAGCCGCACCAGCAAATGACTGCTTTCTTCATTATGTGTACCCGCACAAATTGCAATTTCCGGAAAGTTTTCAACGCAATAGGTGAGCGCTGCATCGTAATCACGATTGGTGGATGCGTGGTCGGGCTGAATGGGAGAGGGATATTTTTTTTCAACGGCACGATCTCTTTCTTTTTCCATATAGGCGCCACGCACTAATTTTACTCCAAGAAAATATCCTTTCGATTTCGCTCGCAAGTGCGATTGTTTTAAAAATTCCAATCTATCGGTGCGATATAATTGAATCGTATTGTAGATGAGGGTATTTTGCTTATTGAATTTTTCCATCATCTCATCGGCCAGGTGATCAATAGCAGGTTGTATCCAGGATTCTTCAGCATCAATAAACAAACGCACATTATTTTCGAATGCAGCACTGCAAATTTTACTTACACGAAATTTTACTTTCCCAAATTCTGCATTGTCTTTCGACGATAATGAATTCCCTTTGCTCACTTTTTCTAAAATATCAAAGCGTCCTACACCGGTCATTTTAAAAACACAAAAAGGAATTGCAGGATCACCTTTTGCACGCGCAATAGTTGAAATTATTTCGGATGTAGTATGTTCAAAGTTTTCCTCATTTTCTTCTCCCTCTACCGAATAATCAAGCACACTACCAATTTTGTTTTTATAAAGCTTTGCAACTGTTTCATTGCATTCAGAAATATCTTCACCTCCACAAAAATGTTTGTAAATGGTTGCTTTTACGATAGGGAGTACAGGGATTCTCAAAGCCATAGCCACATTCAAAAATTTTGGCCCGTTTTGGACCAGAAAATTACTACCCATGGCAGAAAATAACAAATAAGCTCGGGTGAGGTCGCTGTCACTTTTTCCTGAAAAGGCTATTTCAAGGTTTTCAAAATCAATTGTCTGTGAACCTGGCACGGTCTCAATAGTGTTCATACGTCTCTGTTTTGGCCTCAATTAACCTGTGAACTAAAAGCAGTGAAAATTGGCAAGGGCAAAGATAATCAATGATTCAGATTTGGTAATATGACCATTGTCATCGGAATATTCAGGTTTTCAATGGATTGTATTTATATATTTGCGGAACTGGAATTATTATGGATCAAATTATAGATGCCGGAAGGCATGAAGTTATTGTTACCGATGCAGTTGGTGAGGCGCTGCTTAACATTTTTCAGTCGGTGCATATTACCGGAAAAAAAGTGTTTGTCTTAACCGATGCGAACACCCATCAACATTGTCTGCCGGTAATAAGTGAAATTTTACCCAAAGGATTTCATCAATTGGTTATCGGCAGTGGTGAGTTAAATAAAAACTTACACACCTGTAAAATTTTATGGGAGCAGTTGCTGAAAGCCGGGGCCGATCGTCAATCTATTGTTGTTAATCTTGGTGGTGGCGTGGTGACTGATATAGGCGGTTTTGTTGCATCTACTTTTATGCGTGGTATCCCTTTTTTAAATGTACCTACTTCCCTTTTGGGGATGGTGGATGCATCTGCAGGTGGAAAAACAGGCATCGATTTAGATTTTTATAAAAATATGGTTGGGCTTTTTGCTTTCCCTGAAAAAGTAATTGTTGATCCCGTATTTCTGAAAACATTATCTGATCATGAATGGAGAAATGGTGTCGCAGAAATGCTCAAACATGGATTGATTGCAGATGCCATTTTATGGGGAAATCTTGTTCCCGTTTTGGTTATTGAAGATGGAAAAAAATTGTCAGAGAATTTTAAAAGTAAAGTTATTAGTCATTTATTTTCATCGATAAAAGTTAAGGCTGACATAGTAAAAATTGATCCGTTTGAAAAGAAAGAACGAAAATTTCTAAATTTCGGACATACTATCGGACACGCCCTCGAAAGTGTTTCTTTAAAACACGATGATCTGCCCTTGTCTCATGGAGAAGCAGTGGCAATTGGTATAATTTGTGAATCGTATATTTCGTTTCAAGTAGCCGGATTAGATAGAGAAGTGCATGATGAAATTACCAAATGTATTTCAGGATTTTTTGTTAGTCACCACATCAAAAAAAGTAATTATACTGAAATTTTGCAAGTAATGCGATCTGATAAAAAATCGGAGAATGATGTTGTTGCTATGGTACTTTTAAAAGCCATAGGCGTACCCGTTACTGTAAATGAGGTATCACAGGAGATAATTCTCAATTCATTTCATTTTTATAATAGTCTTGCGAAATGATCACAGAAGTTAGCATTGAAAAGAAGAGTATTAAGGCAGAAATATCGTTACCTGCTTCGAAAAGTATTAGTAACCGTGTTTTAATTATTCGTGCCCTTTGCGGGGATGAGTTTGTTATTAAAAATTTATCAACTGCTGCTGATACTGTTCAGCTAAATGAAATTCTTTCATCAACTTCTAATACTATTGATGCCGGTGATGGTGGAACTACTTTGAGGTTTTTACTTGCTTATAGTTGTATTTTAGGAAATGAAGTTGAAATTTCCGCATCTGACTCATTAAAGAAACGACCTGTAGCGGAATTGATTGATGCATTAAGAACTTTAGGTGCCAAAATTGATTATACAGAAACCGAAGGGAAGTTGCCTGTAAAAATTTCGCCCTCAAAATTGATCGGTAACAGTGTTATTTTGAGTGGTGAAATAAGTAGTCAGTTTATTAGTGCGTTAATGTTGGTGGCTCCATATATTTCAGGTGGGTTAAAGATTGAAATGACAGGAGAGATTTTATCATTGCCTTATATTTTGATGACTAAATCGGTAATGGAGTATTTTGGATCTGTGGTGGATCATAGTGAAAATATTATTTTTATTCACGAAGGGAAATATATTGGTAAAGAAATCACCATCGAACCTGATTGGTCGGCTGCTTCATATTGGTATGAGATTGCTGCATTGTGTGATGATGCCGAAATTTTGCTTCGCGATTTAAAACCGACAAGCTTGCAAGGTGATTCTGCTGTTGTTGGTATGATGGAAAAGCTAGGAGTGGAGACGAAATTTATTGATGAAGGTGCATTGCTTACTAAGAAAGTTAATTTTAAAACCCCTGATTATTTCAGTGATGATTTTTCAGGTTGTCCCGATTTAGGTCCTGCCGTGACAAATACCTGTGCTGCACTGAATATAACAGCTGATTTAACGGGGTTGAAGAACTTTCGATTAAAAGAATCTGATCGTGCTGCTGCGTTGCAACGAGAGTTGTATAACATGAATATCAAAACCGATTTTTGTGGAGGTTCAAAGTTTAAAGTCTATGCAGGTTCAGGTATTCGACAATATCCCAAACCTATAAAAACCTATAAAGATCATCGCATAGCAATGGCATTTGCTCCATTAGCTTTAAAAACCGGCTCTGTTTTTATTGAAAATCCGGAAGTAGTGAATAAATCTTATCCTCACTTTTTCGAAGATTTAATGCGGGTGGGTTTTGGTGGAGGGTTTAGGGAACACGGATCTAACGGATTTAACGGGTAGAAAAACGGATTTGTTTTTACCGTTAAACAAATCCGTTCGCATCAGTTGGATCAGTGTAATCCGTGTTCCTTTCAACTACCTCAAATCGGTTAATACAAATTCAATCACTTTCCCGGTTGTTCCACTGGGATTTTGGATGCCTAAAATTTGAGAAATGGTAGGGGCAATATCAGTAATATCAACTTCACCTGAATACGTTTTATTTTTAATTTTCCATCCGTAAAAAATTAAAGGTACATGCGTATCATACGCATATCCTGAGCCATGGTCAGTTCCTTTTAATTGATATTGCAGTAATCCGGGTTCTAAAATAAGTACAATATCTCCCGAACGTTTTTTATTAAACCCTTTCTGCACCATAGATCTAATTCCAAAAGTATATTCATTTTTCGAAAGGTCATCAGCAGTTAATACATCAGCAACACCTTTATATTTTAAAACAAATTGACAAATTTCATAAGTTATTTCTGAAGTATTTATTTTGAATTCACGAAGTAGTTCATGATTCAAATAATATTGGTTATCATAAAAATATTCAATCCATTTTTGCTGGCCGTATTTCGCTATCAGGAACTTATTTAGAGTGTCGTTTAGTACCGAAGTAGAAAACAGACCACCGGGCATTTTATTGTCGGCTAAGAAAGCTACATTTGGAATAACAGCATGATCGGCAGTTAGAAAGAAAAGTACATTTCCTTTTCCTGCATACGATTCTATTTCGGAAATTAATTTCGCCAATTCAATATCCAGACGGAGATAAGTATCTTCAGTTTCAATGGCATGAGTTCCGAATTGGTGACCTATTTCGTCGGGTGAAGAAAAACTAATGGCCAGTAAATCGGTAAAATCATCTTGTCCCAATTTTTCCCCTTTCATAGCTTGCACTGCAAATTCCCTTGTCATTATGTTTCCCAAATGACTTTTCCTAATCATATCATAATTATCCGGATCATTCAAATGAAAGTTATGAGGGAAAACAGGCTTTGTTTCTCCTCTGTACAACTCTTCATACAAATTATCATCAGGGGTACTTTCAGTATATTGATCGATTGGTAAAAGAGTGGTCCAAGGTTCTTTTAAGTAATAGGCAGGAAGTTTTTTATTATTGAAATCGGTAACCCAACTAGGTAAAGTTTTGATATAATAGGAGCTGCTGATCCAGTTGCCTGTAGCACTCTCATACCAATAAGCACCATTGGCAGCATGACCGGCCGGCATAACTGAACTACGATCTTTAATAGCAACGGAAATAACTTTCGATCGAAAATTACTTGCCAGCCTAAGTTCATCTGAAATATTAGAACTTATTAAGTTTTTTGGCGACATTTTACCTGAGTAATTTGTGGGAAGTGTACCCACACCGGTCACAGTTGTATCATAGGCTGCATAAATTCTTTTTTTGATTCTTTTATCATAATAGTCGTTTCCAATTATGCCATGCACTGCAGGAGTAGTACCGGAATAGATACTGGCATGCCCGGGGGCGGTTTTGGTTGGCACATAATTATAATGCGTGTTTGTACAATTGATTCCCTCTCTAATCAGTTTTTTAAATCCATTGTCGCCAAACTTACTCCAATAGCGTGTAATATAATCGTACCGCATTTGATCAATTACAATTCCTACTACCAATTTTGGTTTTGGTGTATCCGGATTTTGAGCAAACAATGAAGTAGTTACTAATAATGGAAATACGAGTAGGAAGAGATTTTTTTTCATTAATTAATCAAATTGCATTGCAAATTACTAAGAATAAACTAGAGCATGAATATTTAACAGGGTACGTTAAATCAGAATAACTTTCCTATCCAGATTCCAACACCTATCATGAGCAAACAAGTTATTAAACTGACAGCGATATTTAAACTTCCATAAAGGAGCATTCCATTTTTAAAAAGTTCAAATGTTTCGGCACTAAATGTTGAGAAGGTGCTGAATCCACCGCAAAAACCTGCTACAATCAGAAATCTCCAGGGGCTGTCGTTCACGATTTTTCCGGAAGCAACTCCAATAAACAATCCTACAATTAAAGAGCTAAGTAGGTTTGCCATAAGAGTGCCAAATGGAAACGTTGGAGGTAAAACAAACTGCATCCATCGGCCCACACCAAATCGAGCCAGGCTACCTAATCCGCCTCCTACAAATATGGCAAGGGCGATATTCATTTTCTAAAATGTTTGAGTGGACTATCAAAAATCAATCGATAAATAAGATAGGTGAATCCAGCTGAAAAAACACCTACAATCCAACCGCCGAAAACATCGGCCGGAAAATGCACTCCCAAATAAATTCTACAATAGCCAACAAGCAAAACCCATGTTAATGTAATTCCTGTTATCCATTTGCTGCTATTTCGTGCAAGCAGCAATATGTAAGTGAAGAGTGCCATGGTGTTGGCTGCATGTGAGGAAACGAATCCAAATTTACCTCCGCATTTATTTTGTACTATATGTACCAAAAATGAAAGTGATTCATCATGGCATGGTCGTAAGCGTTCGAAACTATTTTTAATTAATACTGAAATCTGATCACTGGCTACGATCAAAAGCACTACAAACAAAATCATATAAAGAGACTGCATTTGAAATTTTTTGATGAGGAATCCTGCCAACAAAATGTAAAGTGGAATCCAAGTGAACTTTTCGGCTATCCACATCATCACAGTATCCATAAACGGAGAATTCATCCCATTAAGGACAAGAAAGAGATCACGATCAAAGTTTACCAGGGTCTCGATCATCAGGTATTAATTTGCAGTTAGTGTTTCCCAAAGAACATCTTTCAATTGCTGAATACCAAATCCTGAAACAGCAGAGATAAATAAAATCGGCACTTTGCTTCCATCACTCATTTTATCGCGTGGGAATTCTTTTTTTAATGCAGTCATCAATTCATCATCAAGCATATCTGCTTTGGTGATGGCAAGCACTCTTCGTTTATCTAATAACTCAGGATTATGTTGTTTCAATTCGTTTTTCAGAATTTTATATTCCTTTTTAATATCTTTTGCATCGGCAGGAACCATAAACAAAAGTGCAGAATTTCTTTCTATGTGTCTAAGAAAACGCAAACCAAGTCCTTTGCCTAAGTGTGCGCCTTCAATGATGCCGGGAATATCGGCCATGATAAAAGATTTATTATCACGGTAAGCCACTATTCCAAGATTCGGAACCAGAGTGGTAAAAGCATAATCTGCTATTTGTGGTTTAGCTGCTGAAACAACTGAAAGCAAAGTAGATTTTCCTGCATTGGGAAGTCCAACGAGTCCCACATCAGCCATCAGTTTTAATTCCAAAACTTTCCACTCTTCTTTTCCGGGCTCACCGGGTTGAGAGAAGCGAGGAGTTTGTTGTGTTGGTGATTTAAAAAATGCATTTCCCATACCACCGCGTCCACCGCGAAGAATAATTTCTTCCTGACCTTCATGTTCAATTTCAAAAAGCACTTCTCCTGTTTCGAAATCTTTCGCAATAGTACCAAGAGGCACTTGCAAAATTTCATCTTTACCATCGGCACCCGTCCTCAAAGCACTACCTCCGGAAACGCCGGGTTCAGCAATGATATGTTTTCTGTATTTTAGATGGAGCAAGGTCCAAAATTGTTTGTTACCTCTAACAATAATGTCTCCGCCATCACCACCATTACCACCATCTGGTCCACCGGTAGCAGTGAGTTTATCGCGGTGTAAATGGGTAGAGCCGGGACCACCTGCACCTGAACGGCAACATATTTTTACATAATCTATAAAGTTAGAATCGGCCATTGAAAAATAATAGGATTAATTTTTTGGTAAGTTGTCGATAGCTTCACAGAGCAACGAAAAAATTTCATGCACACTTCCTGCTCCTACTATCTCGGTGTATTTATTTTGTGCTTTGTAATAATTAATAAGAGGTGCTGTTTTAGCATTGTATTCTTCAATGCGCTTACGTATAATTAAAGGATCATTATCATCTGAACGACCCGAATCTTTTCCTCTATGAAGAATTCTTTTAATTAACTCCTCATCTTCAACATTCAAAGCAAGCATACTCGAAATAGATGTACCTATTTCAGTTAATAAAATATCAAGAGCAGCAGCCTGTGCATTGGTACGCGGGAATCCATCAAAAATAAAACCATTCGCATCACTATTTTGATTGAGTTTGTTTCGAATCATACCAATAACAACTTCATCAGGAACTAAAATTCCCTGATCCATTAATTTTTTTGCTTCCAAACCAAGGGGAGTTCCGTTAGTAATTTCTCCTCTTAAAATATCTCCCGTCGACAAATGAACCAGGTTATATTTTTCAATCAAACGTTTCGACTGTGTTCCTTTGCCTGCTCCCGGAGGTCCAAATAATACAATGTTAAGCATAATAAAAAATTAAGGTTTCAATACATAAATGTCATTTAAGTTTCTTCCTAATCCGTCGTAATCGAGACCATATCCGACTAAGAAATCGTTAGGTACTTCAAATCCTACATAATCCGGTTTTACAGGATGTTTTAACGCAGCAGGTTTAAATAATGCAGTGGCCATTTTTATGGAAGCCGGATTCGATTTTTGCAATTCTTTGAATAAGTGCACTGCAGTTTCTCCTGAATCAACAATGTCTTCAATAACCAAAACATCACGACCTTCAATGTTTTCTTTCAAGCCAATCACACTCGACACTTGTCCGCTAGACGTTAGTCCGCCATGATAAGATGAAACACGAATAAAAGTGAGCTCACATTCAAAATTAAAACATTTGAATAAATCTACTGCGAAAATTACAGCGCCATTAAGCACACCAATTACAACAGGTTTTTTATCAGCATAATCGCGATTAATTTCCACAGCCAATTCATCAACCCGTTTCTGAATTGTGTCGGCTGTAATTTTTACAATAAAATCTTTGTCCTTTATTCTCACTTGAGGAACGTTCATAACCAACTGCATAGGATTTTGGGAAAGAATTGGCTGCAAGATACTAAAAAGCGTCGGTTTTCAAGCATTTGCTTTGGCAGGATGTAGAATTAAGTAGTTGAATTACAATAATATACAATCTAATAATTCATTCTTTCGAACTTATAATTAGTTTTGCAGTGAAAACAAATACTATGAAATCATTCAAAGGAAGCCAGTTGAGGTTGGGAATTTTAGGGGGTGGTCAGCTTGGTAGAATGCTGATACAGAAGGCGATAGATTTCAATATTTCCACTTTCATAATGGACCCTGATCCGGATGCACCCTGCCGTGATTTGTGTACCGGATTTAGATTGGGAAATTTCAAGAATTTTGAAGAAGTGATGGCTTTTGGCGAATCAATGGATATTATAACCGTTGAAATTGAGCATGTTAACGTTGATGCTTTGGATGAGTTGGAGCGGATGGGAAAAATGGTTTTTCCGCAACCAAAAATTCTCCGAATGATTCAAGATAAAGGTTTGCAGAAGGAGTTTTATAGGTTGAACAGTATTCCAACTGCTGAATTCAGGCTTATTGAAAGAGCAGATGAATTGCATGGTTTTAAAGATTTTTTACCTGTCATGCAGAAGATGCGCAAATCGGGTTACGATGGCAAAGGAGTGACACCATTACGCACCGAAAAAGATTTTGATAAAGCATTTAATGAACCTTCTGTACTTGAAAAATTTATTGATTTCGAAAAAGAAATTGCGGTGATTGTTTCGAGAAATAGTGATGGAGTAATAAGCAACTATCCTGTTGTGGAACTTGAATTTAATTCAGAAGCAAATTTGGTTGAGTTTTTATATTCACCGGCAAATGTTACTTCGGAACAAGAAGCCGAAGCAATTTCTATTGCACGTAAAGTAATCGAAAAATTAAATATGGTCGGCTTGCTTGCAGTAGAAATGTTTGTAACAAAAGCAAGGAACAATTTTAGTAAATGAAATTGCCCCCCGTCCTCACAATAGCGGACATCAAACAATAGAAGGAAATGTTACCTCACAATACGAACAACATCTAAGAGCTATCTTCAATCTGTCACCGGGTTCAACGCAAATTACCAGACCTTCGGTAATGGTAAACTTACTTGGTGAAAAGGAGCATACAGGTGAAGCAGTTTACGAAGGTTTTAATGAAGCCTTGTCGATACCCGGAGTTCACGTACATCTTTACGGAAAAAAAATCACAAAACCCTTCCGCAAAATGGGCCATATAACGGTGACAGCAGATACGTTGGAAATCGCTACAGAGAATGCGAAGAAAGTGAAGGGTATTCTTCGCGTAATGAGTGGAAAGTAAAATTATCGAATAAAAGATGATTGTAGCTTAGGTTCATATTTTAGTGACCAGTGACCAATAACCAGTTCGGAAAACTGAGGGCGAGTGGATTTATTTGAAAAGAATTTAATTTTATTTATATGGCAAAGAAACTTACACCGGTTGTTGGAATAATTATGGGAAGCACCTCTGATCTTTCGGTGATGCAGGCGGCGGCTGATATTTTGGATGAGTTAGGGGTTTCGTATGAAATTTCTGTTGTCTCGGCACATCGCACTCCGGAGCGTATGTTCGATTATGCAAAGACAGCTGCTACACGAGGATTAAAAGTAATCATCGCGGGAGCAGGGGGTGCCGCACATTTGCCCGGTATGGTCGCTTCAATCACACCGCTACCCGTTGTAGGTGTTCCTGTGAAATCATCGAATTCAATTGATGGATGGGATTCGGTTTTGTCGATTTTGCAAATGCCGAATGGTGTTCCGGTTGCAACAGTAGCCCTTAACGCAGCGCAGAATGCCGGCATCCTCGCCGCACAAATAATCGGTACATCAGATAAAAAACTTCAGGCTAAAGTAGCCGCTTTTAAAGAAGGATTGAAGTCGAAGGTGATTAAGGCGGATTCTGAAATGAAAAGGAAGGGTCATTGAAAAAAAAGTCATTGGGTCATTAAGTCATTGGTCGTTTTTGCTGCGGAAGAGTCATTGGTCATTAGGTCATTAAGTCATTAAGTCATTTGACTCGCTGGCGAACGCCGCGTATGACATCCCGTGAGCCCTTGTGCGAACGGGAGAGGAAAGGTCATTAGTCATTTGCCATTCGACTCTCTGGTATTTCAAGTTGTTTGATTCTTAGAATTCAAAAAATAAATTTTTCATCGAAGAAATTTATTTTCCTCTTGAAGTTTTCGGGGATCGGAGATCCCCTTTATTTATTTCATCGTGATTGAAAATCCCGATGGGCGGAAATGGTTGAATTCAATGGTTAATTCAATGGTTAATTCAATAGTTAATTAAATGGTTAATCTGAATCAACTACCGAATTACTACCGAATTAAAACTGAATTACAACCGAATCAACTACTGAATTACAACCGAATCAACTACCGAATTACAACTGAATCACAACTGAATTAACTACCGAATTACAACTGAATTGCAACCGAATTACAACCGAATTACAACTGAATCACAACCGAATCAACTACCGAATTACAACTGAATCACAACCGAATTACAACCGAATTAACAACCGAATTACAACTGAATTACAACCGAATCAACAACCGAATCAACAACCGAATCAACTACTGAATTAACTAATTTGTATTAATAAATGTGCTGTAGAATTTTCCACTTTCCTTAATCGTCCTTTTCAAATCATTTTCATAATCGATATGCACTAAACCAAAGCGTGGTCGGTATCCTTCGGCCCATTCGAAATTATCGGTGAGTGACCACGCGAAATATCCTTTTATATCCACACCTTCATTTCGTGCTTTTAATACTTGTTCGATATTTTTTTTGAAATAATCTTTTCTTTTAATATCATGTATTTTTCCATCTGTATCAACAACATCTGTGAAAGCGGCTCCATTTTCAGTAACAATTATAGTTGGCAATCCTTCAATTTTGGAAAGGTTTTTTAGTACTTGGTATATTGATTCAGGATACACTTCCCATCCCATTTCCGTATATGGAACATTACGCTTTTTTGCGCTAACCATTGTGGCTTTAATGAAAGGAGTAAAATACGAATGTTTCACCACCTCTCTGGTATAGTTTTGGACACCTATAAAATCAAGATCAGCTTTCAATAATTGTTCATCACCGGGAAGCATAAATTTTTCAATAGTTTCTAGAAATTTTAAGTTGTTTAATGGATACCCTTTTCCAATAATGGGATATAGAAAAAAATTATTGAGAAGATCATTAACTCTTTTTGCCGCAAGGTTATCATTTTTTCTTTCAGAAAAAGGAGTAATGAGAGATAATGAAAATGAAGTTCCAATATTGGCATTTTTTATTTCTTTACGGATGATTTTTGAGGCAGCGGCATTAGCCAGAACAGCATGATGAGCAGCCGCAACAAAACTTTTTCGACCCCTTCTGCCGGGAGCATGCACACCTAAAAAATATCCTGCTCCAACGAAGGCCATTGGTTCATTCAAAATGATCCAGTTTTTTACCCGATCGCCAAAATGTTTCATGCAAATTTTGGTGTACTCCGAAAACCAATTTATTATTTCACGATTGGTCCAACCACCTTTATTTTCTAATTCCTGTGGTAAATCCCAGTGATAAAGTGTAATCCAGGGTGTAATATTTTTCTCCAGACAATAATCAATTAATCGATTGTAAAAATCGATTCCTTTCATATTTATTTCACCGGTTCCGATTGGTAAAATTCTGGGCCAACTTATGGAGAATCGGAAATTTGGAATTTTGAGTTGAACAATAATATCAATATCTTCCCGGTAACGGTTATAAAAATTAGTTGCTACCGACGGATTAGATCCATCACTAATTTTTTTACGTTGTGAAGCAAATTCATCCCAAATAGATATTCCTTTGCCATCGTCTACTGTATTACCTTCGGTTTGAGCAGCAGCTGTAGAAACACCCCAATGGAAATCAGAAATCGTCATGAGCTGAAATTACATAAAAATATTATACGAGAAGTATTTTTTTGATGATTAACTTGATTTCATCGGGGTAATCAACTTTGATTGCTTTTGCATTCAGAAAAAAGTCTTCTATTTTTTTATGATGTTTAGATTTCAAACTTTTTATTGAAGAAACACCCATCGACTTTAACATTGCAGCATTACATTGTTGTTCATACTGATTTTTCATAGGAATTACCAACAGTTTTTTCCCAAGAAACAGGGCTTCTGAGGTTGTGCCAAAGCCCGCATTGCAAATCACACCTGTTGATGAGGACATACTGTCGAGGAATTTTTGACCTTGAATTGGTAAAATTTTAATATTTTTTTTATTTGAAGGTTTTTTGTTATGCTTTGAAAACACTTCAAATTTTATATCCTTAAATTCAACTAGATTTTTTATTATTCTATCATCATCGTAAGAAGGTAAATAGACTGTATAATGATTTTTATTGGTTATATGACAGTCACGAACTTCTTTACGGATGATAGGCGTAAAGATTTTATCAGATAGCGATTTGAAATGAAACCCGTATTCATCAGAAACAGGAGCATAGTATTCCAGAATCAGTTTTCCCAATGGATCGAACGATTTGGGTACAGGAGCATTAGGATGCAGAGTGGCAGACTGATTACTCAATCCAATGCATTTTACATTTTTCAAGTATGCCGCCCAGCAGCTGATGGGTTCAAAATCGGAGATGACCAAATCATATTTTTCAATAGGAAACTGACGAATTTCTTTTAGTAATCGAAAAGAATTTATTTTCTTGAAGGTTTTAATCAAATCGATTCCTCCACTTTTACCAAAAACAAAATACAAGCCTTTCATTCTGTATTTAGGTTCAAATGGGAGTGGTAAATCATATTGTTCTCCACTAATCAGCACATCAACATCGGCATATTTTTGAAGATGTGGTAAAATCTCTATTGCTCTTGTTAGATGTCCGTTGCCTGTACCTTGAATTCCGTAAAGTATTTTCATGAATTATTTTTGACAGAAGGTCTTATTTGAATTTCTTTTAAAAGTTGATTAAAAATTTCTGTTTTTTCAGCATAAATCATAGCATCATCCTCATTATCTTCTTCCGTTTCATTAAATTGATGCTCTTTGTAATTAAACATACTCCATTTTTGATCATGATATTCCAAAGCAGATAAATTCTCAACCCAATCACCGGAGTTCATGTAAATTACACTTCCGTTTGTATTTGTAATTGTTTTTATTTCAGGATGGTGAATATGTCCGCAAAGTACGTAATCGTATTTGTTATCAATTGCAATTTCTGCACATGTTTCTTCAAAGTTGTTAATGAACTTAACAGCTTGTTTCACACTATTTTTAATTCTTTTGGAAAGAGATATTTTTTCTTTTCCCATTTTTTGAAGTGTCCAGTTACAAGCTGCATTAATATGTATTAGTAAATCGTACCCTATGGATCCCAATTTAGTTAGCCATCGTGCATTTTGCATGGTCACATCAAAAACATCTCCATGAAAAATCCAGGCTTTTTTCCCATCCAATTCTAGGATGAGTTTATTTTCAATTTTAAGTGAACCTAACTTAAAACCTTCAAACCTCCGCAGCATTTCATCATGATTACCCGTGATGTAATATACTTTGGTTCCTTTGGTAGCCCATGAAATAATTTGTTTAATAACTTGCATGTGAGCTTTTGGCCAATACGATTTTGAAAATTGCCATATATCAATGATGTCGCCATTTAATACCACAGTTCCGGGTTTAATACTTTTCATGTATTGAACCAATTCTTTGGCGTGGCAACCGTAGGTGCCGAGGTGGACATCAGAAATAACAACAAGTTCAACTTTTCTCTTTGGTGACTTCTTGTTTTCTTTCATCTATTAAGTTTGTCTGATATGAAATCCCGCTCCGTATTTGAGCCAGGCAATGAAAATTAATCCGTTAAACCATCTTTTTATATGGTTTGCAAAAGTGATGACGGAATTAATGATTTGTTTCAAATTGTAATATTTCACAGTGCAATATTACGACGACAAACTTATGAGAATGTTTTTTCAATGTTAAGAAATTGTCAATTTCGGTCGGCAGCCTGCCTGCCAAGCTAAAGGCAAGCCTTTGCTTGGCGATAGCAGGCAGTCGGCAGTTGGTGGTCGGCGGCAATGGGCAGTTGCCAGCCGGTCAGTTGCGTAAATACGCTGTACTATGAAAATTGATCTGTTTCTACTTCACAAACTTCCCGACATTTACCTCTTCAATTTTTACAAAATACACTCCAGAGGCCAGGTTGGAAATATTTAGAGTTTGATTTTGGGTAGAGTTGGTTGTGAGAGGTGAAGAAATGCTTTTTACCTGTTGGCCAAACACATTAAAGAGTTCCACTGATTGCTGGGTATTTTTGGTGTTTTTCCATTCAATAGTAATTTCATCCTTGGCGGGATTAGGGTATAATTTCACCTCTCCATTTAGAATGTTTGCAGAAGCATTATCGTTTAATGAGGTGAGCAATACTATTTTCGTAATTGCATCATTGGTAATAACGGGGTCATTGAAATCAAAATATATCGCAGCGAAATTTGTGATACTGTCGCCGACTGTTAAATTTGATTTTGGTTGAATGCGATAACGAATAAATCCATGACTCATGGGTTCGTTGATGTTACTGTCTGGCGAGAAGGATATTGGTGAACAAAAATTCCATATTTTTTTCCCAATTTATCCAGGTTAATTGCACAGGATTTGATGATGATAAAAATCGGAATGAATTAAGGTCGAGAAAATTGGTGTCGATAGGATTAAGTACTTTAACAGTAAAAGCGGTGTCGTTTCCTGTATTTTGAAAGCGGATAATGTAATCGAGGAATTGTCCGTTAGCAACATCAATTGAAGTAAGTGTATCGTGGCTCACCAATATATCGTTTGGATCAAAACTTCCTGTAGTTAATACCTCCCAATAGGTTAAATTGCAAGTTGGGTTTGCGTCGCCTGCTATTGGTTCAATTGCTGCTGCTGAATTGATAATTGTTCCGATAGTTAAACCTAAATTGATGGTTACGTTTACTAATATTTGTCCTGATTGAAAGGGATTAAGTGGACCAAAGTTCCAAACTATAGAATCTGTTGTAACCGAAGTGGGTGTAGGGGATGCTGATGTGTATGAAATATTTGTATCTACATAAAAAATGATGGTAGGAGTAAGGGTAGTGTTTCCATAATTTTGGTAATTGATTAAATAGGAAGCCGAAAATCCCGATCGGAATAAACCCGTTGGAGTGATACTCACACACAAATCGTTGATGACACCGATTGGTTGTATTGCAAAATCATTAAGAGAATCAATTTGTTGAAATGTAGAAAAGCTGGCTACATTTGCAATAGGAGATGAACTGTAATAGTTAGGAACAGTAGCTTCAATGGAAACGCTTCCTGTATCCAAAACCAAAAATAAATATTCCCCCGTAATTTTTGAAAAAGCAATTCTCCCCGAGGTATTTGAACTTATCATATTGTTTGAAATTGGAAATTCACCAACATCTTGAATTCCATTCGAGTCGGAATCAATAAAAATTTTTCCGGCAAGGGCATTATATTTATCGGTAAGATTTGCAACCCAAAAATCATAGAGTCCTTGAGAATTTTCTGATTTATCACCCGACATTCCTGAATTGGACAAACCTCCACACATGTATGTTCCATCTGAAACTTGTATCAGATCATAACTCCAATCATCATTTGAGCCTCCTATAGTATTTTGCCATAGAATATTACCCAATGAGTCGAGTCGTATCACCCACATGTCATTACTACCGTTTGAATATTCTGTTTTGTCGCCGGAGATATTTGAATTGGAATATCCACCACACATGTATCCGGATCCGGACAACGGAACAACTGAAGTCAAAATATCATCATTAGAACCACCTATAGTATTTTGCCATTCAATAGTTCCTAATGAATCTAATTTTACTACCCAATAGTCAGAATTTCCTAAGCAGTTTTCAATTTTATCACCCGATATTTCCGAATTGGAATGACCACCACAAACATAGCCGCCATCCGCAGTGACGCTAACCGATTTTAAATAATCCCACGAACTTCCTCCAATAGTTTTTTGCCATTGAATACTACCTGTTGGATCCAGTTTGATTACCCAATAGTCATCCAGACCTTTTGAATCATCCGCTTTATCACCTGACTGATTTGATTTTGAATACCCACCACAAATAAATCCACCATCAGCAGTTTGAGAAATGTCATACAACAGGTCCGAATTATTTCCACCAATAGTATTCTGCCATTCAATTGCCAGGGCTGTATCTAATTTTATGACCCAATAATCACTTCCTCCGTTGGAAGGTTCGGTTTTATCTCCTGTAACATTTGATTCAGACCAACCACCGCAAATATATCCTCCATCTGCAGTTTGCCTAATGGAATATAACTGATCAATGCCATTTCCTCCCAGAGTTTTTTGATATTCGATATCACCCGATGAATTTAATTTCAGAATCCAATAATCATAACTGCCTTTACAGTTTTCGGTTTTATCACCATTTGCGTTTGACAATGACCAACCGCCGCAAATATATCCTCCATCGGAAGTTTGTTCAATTGAATAGAGCCAGTCATCAAGACTCCCACCAAATGCTTTCTGCCACAAAATGTTACCGGCGGAATCAAGTTTAATGATCCAATAATCAGTTTGCCCTCTTAACGGAGCGGTTTTGTCACCTGAAATTGGAGATTTTGAATATCCCCCACAAATATATCCTCCATCAGAAGTTTTAGAGATACTTTGTAAGCCATCATCACCACTTCCCCCAATGGTGTTCTGCCAATCAATTTCCTGAGCCAGAACCAAATTAGTGCAAATGGGTGAAAATTGAACAGCGATTAATAGCGCTAAAAGAAGCAGGATGTTTTTCATTTTGGAAATTTTTCTTAAAAATAGGAAAAGATATTGAAACGAGGAAATTCAGTCGGCAGCCTGCCTGCCAAGCTAAAGACAAGCCTTTGCTTGGCGATTGCAGGCAGGTTGGCAATCGTTCTTGAAGGAATATGTAGGCCAAATTGGGGATAAGTTGATAATCCTTAGTTGCTAAAGTTATCAGTAGGTTACCAAAGATAACATCCGCTGTTGCCAAGGCAATTGCTACAGTTACTGATATCGCTACTGTCACGTCACCACACTTATCCTTAATAAATCTATCATAATAAATCATAACCATCATAATTATCAAAAAAATCAACCGCCACAAAACATCAAAATGAAAAAAAACTCCTTTTTTTACACTTTTTTCAAAATAAGCCTTATATTTGCTTCAACAATTAACTTTTTTAAATCATTTTTCATGTATTCTAACCTTTTTTCAGGCCTTTTAGGTGGCCTTCTTTTACTACCCGCTATTGGAAATAGCATTAATCTTCCTTCTAATCCCACTCTTGGCACTGCGAGTTTATCGAATGGACTTTGGTCGGTTTTGAATAATCCTGCAGGATTGCCCGGTGATGGGAAATTCTCAACAGGTTTTTATCACGATCGAACTTTCCTGATGAAGGAATTAGCCACCTCCTCATTTGCAATTTCGCTTCCGGTTAAATCCAATGGTGCTTTTGGAATTGGATACAAACAGTTTGGTTACTCGTTGTATAAGGAGATGGATGTTGGTTTTTGTTATGGAATGAAATTTGGATCTGCAGTGACAGCAGGAGTTCGGTTCGATTATTTATCGACACGTTTTGGCAATGAGTATGGCAATGCTTATGCGATGACAGGTTCTGCAGGAATACTGATTCAACTCACTCGTGAATTGCAAACCGGTTTTTATCTTCATAATCCGCAACGTTCAAAATTTTCAGGAAACAGTAATGAACGTACTCCATCTTTTGCTTCTGTTGGACTTAAATGGAATTTTGGTAATCATGCCGAAATTGATTTAGGTGTTGAAAAGAAAAGTATTGAAAAAGAACGTTTAAAATGCGGCTTTAAGTATAGTTTATCAAATCAATTTGGATTTTACGGAGGAGTTTCTTCGGGTAAAGACGCATTTCATTTTGGTTTTCAATTTCGTGTCAGTAATTTCTATTTTGATGTAGCTTCCGGTTACGATGTGCTTTTGGGTTTTTCTCCCGGTTTTTCAATGATTTTTAAAAGTAAGTAATATGAAAATTTCAATGCTGTTGAAGCCGACAATTTTGTTCGGTGTTTGTTTATGGATGTACGGTATATTTCCATGTTTTGCTCAAGATGATAACATTAATTCCATTGTTATGGAAGAAATTGTAGAGCGTAATGCTGATGGTGTTGATCAGGAAGTGGATCTTACTGAATTAACAGAAAGTATTAATGACCTGTTAGATCATCCGTTAAATATTAATAAAGCGCCTGCGGATGAATTCAGAGAATTTGGAATTTTTACAGAGGTGCAAATTAGAAATCTTCATAGCCATATTGAACGTTTTGGGAAATTACTTGCTGTTGCAGAATTGCAAGTAATTGAAGGGTTTGATGAGAATTTTATACGGCAAATTTCTCCTTATATTACCGTTGGAAGAGAAATTGATGAACCTAATGCATCATTAAGTAGAATGGTTAGTGAAGGCAGACATCAAATAATTTTGCGAACACAATGGATTCCGCAAGAGCGAAAAGGTTTTGTTGATACCGAAGAGGGACCTTATTATTTAGGCAACCCATATAGTATTTATTTGCGTTACAAGTTTAATTTTATGAAGAAATTAAGTTGGGGCATTACTGCGGAAAAAGATGCAGGCGAGCAATTTTTTAGTGGTGCACAAAAACAGGGCTTTGATTTTTATTCGATGCATTTGGCTATCAGAGATGTTGGTCCTTTAAAAATTATTTTACTTGGCGATTATCAATTAAGTTATGGACAAGGGCTCACTTTATGGACCGGCATGTCGGGAGGAAAAGCTACCGACCCGGCCATGATACGCAAAAGTGCAAGAGGAATCCTTCCTTATACTTCTGCCAACGAAGTTTATTTTAAAAGAGGTGCTTGTGTTTCCGTAAAGAGAAAAAAAATTCAAACAGATTTATTTTTTTCTGCTCGTAAAATGGACGGAAACCTTCAGCAAATAACTGATTCAGCAAGTTCTGATGATTTAATAACTTCTTTTCAGGAAAGTGGTTACCACCGAACTGCCAATGAGATTGCGGATAAAAATTCGATGAGAGAACTTTTGTTTGGTAGTCATGTTGGATATCAAAAAAGAAATTTACAATTAGGAGTTACGGGAGTTCACATGCACTACTCTCTCCCACTCAAGAAAGAATCACATCCTTATAATCAATTTGAATTTTCAGGGAAGTCTCTCACTAATTTGGGGATTGATTACTCTTGGTTGTATAGAAACATTAATTTTTATGGTGAAACAGGTATTAATACCAACGGAAAAATTGCAACTGTAAATGGTTTGTTGATGAGTCTTGATTCACGATTGGTTGTTTCAATAGTTTTTCGAAATTACCCAAGAGATTTCAAAACTCTTTACTCTTCCGCTCTTCGCGAAAGCGGAAATAATTTTAATGAAACCGGAATTTATTCAGCTGTTTCATTTAAGCCGCATAGAATAATAACAATGAATGCTGCGTATGATAAATTTTATTTTCCTTGGTTGCGTTATCGCACCGATGCTCCCAGCAACGGCTATGAATTTTCTGGAATGATAACTTATCAACCTTCGCGCGGGACTCAATTGTATGTCCGTTATCGTGAATCACAAAAAATGCAGAACAGTTCAGAGGATGATATTCTAGTTAGTTTTCTCGTTCCGGTAAAACAAAACGCAATTCGTTTTCATATATCCACGAAAGTGTCGAAATCATTCACCTTCAGAACGCGGATCGAATTGGTGCATTATAAAAAGGAATCTTCCTCTGATAAAGGATTCATGATATTTCAAGATGTACAGTTTCACCCTATGGGAATAAAATGGTCGTGTAATGCACGTTATGCCATATTCGACAGTGACAGCTACGATGCCAGGATGTATGCTTATGAAAATGACGTTTTGTATGGATATTCAATCCCTGCATATTATTATAAGGGATCAAGATTTTATTTTAATTTGAGGTATAAAATTGTTAAGGGTTTAGATGCATGGTTCCGATATGCCGCCACATTTTATTCAAACAGAACGGTTATTGGCAGTGGTATGGATGAAATTCAAGGCAACACCAAATCGGAATTCAAAATTCAAATCCGCGTGGAATTTTAAACGCAATCGGCGTGTCAAATAAATGAAAAAATAGTCTTATTGGTTTGATCCCTGTGGTAGAGACGCAATGATTGCGTCTCTTGATGAATTTACAGAAAAATATTATACAAAATAATCGGAATGCATTCTTTAAACAGAAAACGATAATTATCATTGAATTCTAAGGAACATGCTACACATCTCTGCCACCCTTTCTCCATCCATGGCAGCCGACATAATTCCACCTGCATAGCCTGCGCCTTCACCGCAAGGATACAGTCCATTTATTTGTGGATGCATGAGTGTTTCTTTGTCGCGAGGAATTCTAACAGGGGACGATGTTCTCGATTCGGTAGCAACAAGTACTGCATCGTTGGTGGCATACCCGCGCATTTTGCTTCCGAATGTTTGTAATCCTAATCGCAATGCATCGGCAACTGATTTCGGTAAAACATCACTCAAATTAATGGCTTTTAATCCGGGGATATAAGAGCAGTTGGGAAGTGATGACGAAGATTTGTTATTGATAAAGTCCATCATTCTTTGAGCTGGTGCAGATAAGTTATTTCCCCCTGCTTCAAAGCATTTCTGCTCTACGCTTCGTTGGAAGTTTAATGCTCTCAATTCACCCGTTTTCTCAAATGTTTTGAAATCATGATCATCAACACTTACTACCAATCCGGAGTTGGAGTAGGGGTTGTTGCGTTTCGAAGGCGACCAACCGTTCACTACCACTTCTCCCGGTGCTGTTGCTGCTGCAGCTATAATTCCACCTGGACACATGCAAAAAGAGTATATGCCCTTACCGTTAGCTTGTGCAGATAAGGAATAGGAGGCAGGAGGGAGGTAAGGATTGCGAGTTTCACAATGATATTGAAGAGTGTCAATAAGTGATTGCGGATGCTCAATTCGTACACCTAGTGCGAACGGTTTCGATTCGATTGCAATTCCATCGGCATTCAAATATTCAAACACATCACGGGCAGAGTGTCCTGTTGCAAGAATTACTACTCTTGATTTAATGATTGTTTCCGCTGAATCAGAATTCGTTGATTTTATTTTGATTCCTGTAACAACGTTTCCATCCCTAACCAATCCTGTGAATCTTGTATTGAATAAAAATTCCCCACCGCATTCGATGATCGCAATACGCATGGATTCAATAATCCCTGGAAGTTTGTTAGTTCCTATATGCGGATGTGCATCAATGGCGATGTCGGGAGAGGCACCAAATTGAATAAAAGTATTTAGAATCTGACCAACATTTCCACGTTTGTCGGCTCGTGTATATAATTTTCCATCGGAGTAGGTTCCTGCTCCACCTTCGCCAAAGCAATAATTGGAATCGGGATTAACAACGCGATCTTTATTCAATGTAGCCAGATCGCGTCTGCGTTCTTTTACATTTTTTCCTCTTTCAACTATAATTGGTTTTAATCCATTTTCTATTAATCGTATCGCTGCAAACATTCCGGCCGGACCGGCACCTATAATTATTACCGGTTCACTGTTGGAAACATATTGTAATTTACGAAGTATATTTTGATCTGGGATGGCTGGATTGTCGTTTGTGAAAATATCAACAACCAATCTTACTGTAACATTTTTTCCCCTCGCATCAATCGATCGTTTAACTTGTTGGATGGAATGAATTTCTTTAAATGGAATTCCGGATTTTGAGATTGCTTTCTTCTTCCAGATTTCTTCATTGGCCGCCTCTTCGGGTGACAGAATGAGTTCGATGGTTTTCAAATTGGTTTATTAGTTTATTAGCCTGCCTGCCAAGCTAAAGACAAGCTTTTTCTTGGCGATGGCAGGCAGGTTTATTGGTTTATTGGTTTATTGGTTTGTTAGTTTTATAGTTTTGTAGAGTAAAAGACTGCTGACCGAAAACTGCCTACTGCTGCCACCGACCGCCTACTGCGTACTGCCTACTGCTGACCGAAGGCTGCCTCCTTATTCGAAGGTGAAGGAGATGAGAAAAATTTTCGATTTGAGAGATTCTAGTGAGGTAGAAAATATTTTTGGATCGTCGACGAGGAGATTTTTTAGTCCGTTATACATTTTTATTTCAGGAGAGAATTTAAAACGTTCCATATAAAAATCAAAACCGAATCCGACTTGATATCCATAATCGTTTTTCTTGAGCTTCACAAACTCTTTATCGGCACTTTCAACTTTTGCTTGCGAAACCATGTCGATGCTATACTTTGCTCCGGCAATAACATACACTCTGTAATTGTTTACTCTATTCGATTTGAATTTCAACTCTAGAGGGAATTCGAGTAAAGTAGATTCAATTTGCTTTATGACTATTGTTTTTTTTCCGTCAGGATAAAAAGTATATTCAAGATTTCTTTGGGAGAAGGAGAGATCGGGAACAAAACGTAAATCGAAATTTTCAGCAAGTCGAAGGTTGGCAATTATGCCAAGATTGAATCCCGTTTGGCCATCAGATTCAACTGTATAAAGAGAATCAATTTTATTAAAATTATCAGCTCTTCGAATTACAAAATCAGTGCTATTTATCCCTAAAAGGAAACCAAAATGAACCATTTGCCGGTCGTATTTGGGTAGATTTTGAGTTTTTTTTCGTTGTGCAGAAACATCATTTGAAATTGAAACCAGCACCAAAAGGCACCCCATCACTTTAAGGAAATTGAAGATATTTAAGCGAAAATGATTGGTTATCAATTATTTGAATGTTTATTATGACTTTACACCGCTATAGATAGAGGCAATGCCAAAGGTAAGTTGTTTTTGATTGGTACCGGTAAAGCCTGCAAATCTAAGCCTTTCCAGAAACTTTTCCCCATCAGGAAACACTTTAACTGATTCAGGGAGATAGGAGTAGGCTGCTTGATCTTTCGATACTAATCGTCCAATAACAGGTAATATGAAACGGAAATAGAACCAATATAATTGCTTAATTGGAAATGATTTTGGATTGGAGAATTCAAGAATTATGAATTTTCCTCCCGGTTTCAACACTCTGTTTATTTGGCTCAATCCTTTATCTAAGTCTTCAAAATTCCGCACTCCAAATGCAACGATAGCCGCATCAAAAGTATTGTCGGGGAAGGCAATATTTTCAGAATCACCATACAACAACTCGATCTTATTCGAAAATTTTCTCTCCACCATTTTCTTTCTTCCTACATCCAACATGCCTTCAGAAATATCAATTCCAATAATTTTATCCGGGTTAACCGCCAGGGCAGCAATTGCAAAATCGCCTGTGCCTGTTGCGATGTCAAGTAAATTTTTTGGGGGATTTTCTTTGAGTAAATTGATAGCTTTTTTTCGCCAGCCTTTATCGATTCCCATTGATAACAGATGGTTTAGGAAATCGTAACGTGATGAAATATTATTAAACATCAAAGCAACTTCTTTCTTTTTCCCTGTTCCAGTATTTCCGTATGGAGTAACAGTTCTAGAAGTTGGCTTAAAAGTATTTTCTGAAACAGACATTGTTAGCTATTTATATTCAGGTAACAGGATAAAGTGGTTGATTGTTTACCCTATCATAAAATGAGCATTCGGGTATCGGTATGCAACGGTCAGTACTTTTTTGCTCAGAGCAAATCCAAGTGTGAGAGTGCCAATTCTTCCAACAAACATGCAGGCTATGATGATGTATTTTGATGGTTCAGATAAATTTGCAGTGACATTTGCCGATAATCCTACTGTACAAAATGCAGATACGGATTCGAAAAGTAACAACAAAATATCTGTAGCCGGTTCCAAAATAGATAAAGCAAACGTAGCAATAAATATAAATGATGCTGAAAAAATAAATATAGAGAATGCCTTATTCAATAATTCCCATGCAATATTATGCCGAAACAATTCTAAATTTCTTTTTCCTCTTAAGGTAGCAATAGACGACACCATAATGAGGGCAAAAGTTGATGTTTTTATTCCACCGCCAGTTGATCCTGAAGAAGCACCAATAAACATTAAAAAAATCATGAGAATCATTGTAGGTACTTGTAAGGCTGCAGTGTCAACAGTATTGAAACCAGTAGTTCGACATGTGATCGATTGAAAGATAGAAGTTACAGTAGATTCAAATGGTTTTTGTCCGGCTAAAATCTGATTTTTTTCAATCAAATAAAATGTTAATGCACCAAATACAATTAAAATAACAGAACTGTATAAAGAAATTTGAGTACTGAGAGTATATTTTTTCCAAGGCAACCTCATTCTTTCGCGCATAGATCCGAAGCTAAAAATATCACGGATGGTTGAAAATCCTAAACTGCCAAAGAAAATTAATCCTGCTATAGCTAAATGTAAAATATAAGAATGTTTTACTAATGGATCATAAAGTCCGTTTGAGAATAATGAAAATCCTGCGTTGTTAAATGCAGAAATAGAATGAAATACAGAGTAAAATAATTTCTGTCCGAATGAATTAAAATTAATTCCATGATCCCACAATGAGAAAATTAGAATGGTGCCGATGGTTTCAATAGTGATGGTTAAAAAAATAATTTGACGAAGTAACGCTTTGGCATCCATCAACGAACCGGAGCTAAAAAAATCTTGCATCATGGAGTGATGTTTAATTCCAACTCCTTTTGAATATAATGAAGCAAAAAAAGTGGCAAACGAAATAATGTTTAATCCTCCAAATTGAATTAAAGCCATTATCACTAATTGACCTTTGAAAGTAAAGTACGTTGCTGTGTCAACAACAATCAATCCTGTAACACAACTTGCACTGGTAGATGTGAAAATTGCAGTCATCCAATCTGATCCTAAACGGTCGGTGGTCATTTCAGGCAACATCAGCAAAAGTGCACCTCCAAGAATAAGAACAATAAATGAAAATATGAACATGGTGCTTGCTTCCAGTTTTACCAGATCCAATGTGGTACTCGCTTTAGCCATGTCAATAATCAGCAAAATTACTAGTAAAAACTGAAGCAGAATATGATAAACAAAGAGAAATTCTCCATAACCCAATGCTGTTAATGTTGAACGTATGAATGGAGTTTTGAAAATAAGCGTACTGAAAGCTTCTATTAATAACAATCCCTACCAAAATCAATTCGAGCCAGGTAGATCTTAAGAATTTTGCAGGCTCAAAAGTGTAGAGAAATCTTACAAAATAATTGAAGATGTAAAATCCGAAAAGGAACTTCATGAAAAATATTTCTACTTTTCTGCTTTCATCATTTTGAGGGAAGCCAATACTATAAATCAAAAGTCCAATTGCCATGACAGCAACTAAAGAACTTTGAATTCTGAAAATAAGCAGAACAATGTCTTTACTGTTAAAAATTTTCAGGTTTACCCTCTCTCGGAAGGTTTCGATTGACATAGTGATTAGCTCTTTTGAATTTCCAGGATTAATGGAATTTTTTCGACTTCTTCAATCAATCGATCTTTGTTTATTGGAACAACACCAATCAGTTCACAAACCATTCCTCCGGCTAAATTTGCAAGACCGGCAATAGTTTCTTTTGGAAGTCCCGCTGCCAGACAAAGTGATGCTACACTTATAACAGTGTCGCCGGCACCCGATACATCCGAAATATTTCTCACATGAGCCGGAATAATGATACCATCTTTACCGGAAGCAATAAACACACCGGCTTCTGAAAGAGTCACCATAACCATTTCCATTTTACGGTCTTTTAAAAGTATGTCCACAGCCGTTAGTAGCGATGATTCACAAATTTTATCTATGGTCACATCAAGCCCACTTTTTAATTCATGCAGATTGGGTTTGAAGAGAGCTACATTTTTATAGGTATTGAAGTTTTTCTTTTTAGGATCAACGGTAACAGGAATCTTTCTTCGGTTCGCCTCATCAGTAATTTTCTCAATTACTTTTTTGGTGAGAACTCCCTTATCATAATCCTCAAAAATAATGACATCAGGTTTTTCAATTTCCAATAGGCCAATACAAGTAGAAATAAAAATATCGGATTCTTTATCAGTTAATTCTTCAACAGTTTCATCATCCACTCTTAAAAGTTGGTGATTGTTACCTATAATTCTTGTTTTAATAGTTGTTTTTCTACCCGCAATTTTTACGATTCCATTACTACTGATATTTTCTTTTTTTAGCAAATTAACAAAATCAGTGCCACCATCATCATCCCCGGTAACGGAACAGAGGATAGGAGTAGCGCCAAGGGCTTTTATATTTATCGCGACGTTAGCGGCACCGCCGGGACGCATTTCTCTTTTGGAAATATGCACAACAGGGACAGGAGCTTCAGGTGAAATGCGGTCGACTTTCCCAAAGACATAGGCATCGGTCATTACATCTCCGATTACCATGGCTTTGAGCCTGGAAAAATGTCCTATGATTTCTCTGATATTTCCTGAGTTTTTCAATGAGATGAACCTTGCGCGGCAAAGTTAATCGAAATTATGACTCAATGTAGTTTTGCAAGGCTATCCTTCACCCGGTTCATTGCTTTTATGAGCAGTTCGTCGGAGGTGGCATACGATAACCTCACGCAATCGGGTGCCCCAAAAGCCTCGCCGGTCACCATGGATACGCCTGCATCTCTAAGCAAATACATGCAAAAATCGGTAGCATTATTGATAACTGTAGTGCCATCTGTTTTGCCGAAAAAAGCACTGATATCCGGAAAGAAATAAAATGCACCCATTGGAACATTCACTTTCATACCGGGAATTTCGTTCAGCATTTTCATCACGAGGTCACGGCGTCGCTTATACGTTTCGCGCATTTGATCGTAAAATGCTGTTCCCGAGCGTAAAGCGGCAGTGGCGGCCTTTTGAGAGATGGAGCTGGTTCCTGAAGTAAATTGTCCTTGCATTTTATCGCATGCCTGGGCAATCCATTTCGGTGCACCAATGTAACCGATTCTCCAACCGGTCATTGCATAGCCTTTCGAAACCCCGTTCACAATTATGACTCTATCTTTTATAAAATCGAACTGAGCAATACTCTCATGCTTTCCCGAAAAATTGATGTGCTCATAAATTTCATCCGAAATAATGTACAAATCCTCATGTTCGGCTATCACTTTGGCAATTTTCTCCAACTCTTCACGAGTGTAAACAGACCCTGAAGGATTACATGGAGAAGAAAAAATAAGAAGTTTTGATTTTGGAGTTATGGCATCACGAATTTGCTTTGCGGAAACTTTGTAATCGGTTTCAACAGTTGCATCCACGTAAACCGGAACTCCTTCGGCCAATTTTATCATCTGCGAATAGCTCACCCAATAGGGAGTCGGAACAATTACTTCTTCACCCGGATTAACCAGACTCAATATCACATTGGCAATGGATTGTTTCGCTCCGGTTGATACAACTATTTGATCCGGCGCATAATCCAAATTATTTTCGTTTTTGAATTTATCTGACACGGCTTTGCGCAGATCGGCAAAACCAGCTATGGGCGAATAAAAAGTGAAGCCCTCATCAATGGCTTTTTTGGCGCTTTCGCGGATGTCGGGAGGGGTCACAAAATCGGGTTCGCCTAAACTTAAGCTGATAATATCTCTTCCTTGTTCCTGAAGTTCCCGGCTCAACTTTGCCATTGCAATTGTTTGAGATTCAGTAAGATGGGTAATTCTATCCGCGAGCTTGGTCATTTAAGATTTTTAAATTGAAACGCAAAACTACTAAAAATGGTTCGGTGCAGGGTGGAATGAAAAATTTGATGTGGTGATGTGGTGATGTGGTGATGTGGTGATGTGGTGATGTGGTGATGGGTGATGTGGTGATGTCGTGATGGGTGATGTGGTGATGTCGTGATGTCGTGATGGGTGCCGCTCCTGCCACCGCCACCGCCACCGCCGGCCACCACCCGCCACCGCCGCCACCGCCACCACCGCCGTTTTTTTTCCGATATTTGCACCCTCAAAAGAATTAAATATGAATTTACCACAAGGCATACTCGATTTTCTGGTTTATCTGGCTCCGTCGTTACTGGTTTTCCTGACCGCATTTTTTCTGGTCAAAAAATTCCTCGACAGCGATCAGAAGTTAAAATATGCTGAATTAAAGAAGACCATGGACAACAACCTCATGCCATTGCGTTTGCAGGCTTATGAGCGTATTGTTTTGTTTTTGGAAAGAATTTCTCCTAACAACATGCTCAGCAGAATATACGAACCGGGCATGACCGTTTTGGAATTTCATCGCGAGATACTCCAGAATATAAAAATGGAGTATGAGCACAACATCACTCAGCAGGTTTATGTAACTAATGCAGCATGGAACACTGTTCGCGCAAGCAGAGATGAATTGGTGAAACTGGTGAACCTATCCGTTGCAAAATGCAATCCAAATGCTCCCGGTGTGGAACTCAGCAAAACTATTTTTGAAAATATGATGCAGAGCGAGGAGTATCCCATTCAAAATGCCATCGACCAGATAAAGAATGAAGCTCATTCACTTTTTTAGGTATAACGTTTTTGTATATATGAAGTAATATGTCTGATAAAAAAACAGCACCCTGTACTTTCTTCACTGATTCAGGGATTGAAATAAAACGTGTATACAAGGCAGTTAGTAATGAGGGCGATGAACCAGGTGAGTTTCCTTTTACAAGAGGAGTGCAATCGGACATGTACCGCTCCAAAGTTTGGACCATGCGACAGTATGCCGGTTTCAGCACTGCAGAGGAGTCGAATAAACGGTATCGCTATTTACTTTCACAAGGTACTACGGGGTTGAGTGTTGCTTTTGATCTTCCAACACAAATTGGTTACGACAGCGATCATGATTTATCGGAGGGTGAGGTTGGGAAGGCCGGTGTGGCAATTGACTCCTTGCACGATATGGAACAATTGTTTGATGGAATAGAATTGGAAAAAATTACCACATCCATGACCATCAATGCGACTGCTTCTACATTGCTGTGTATGTACATTGCATTAGCGAAACGACAAGGAGCATCATTAAAAAATATTTCGGGAACTATTCAGAATGATATTTTAAAGGAGTACGCGGCTCGTGGAACTTATATTTATCCACCGAAGCCATCAATGCGAATCATCACTGATATTTTTGAGTATTGCTCGAAGGAAGTACCGAAGTGGAATACCATTTCAGTTTCAGGTTATCATATACGCGAGGCCGGTGCCAATGCTGTGCAGGAACTTGCATTTACACTTGCCGATGGTAAAGCCTATTTGCAAGCGGCACTTGATAAAAAATTAGATATAAATGTCTTTGCAAAACGCATTTCTTTTTTCTTTAATGCACATAATAATTTGTTTGAAGAAGTTGCCAAGTTTCGTGCGGCACGAAGGATGTGGGCAAAGATCACCAAGGATCTTGGTGCCACCGATCCACGAGCCATGATGCTGAGGTTTCATACTCAAACGGGAGGCTCAACGCTTACGGCACAACAACCCATGAACAACATTGTGAGAGTAACTGTACAGGCACTTTCTGCAGTGTTGGGAGGAACACAATCGCTACATACGAATGGCTATGATGAAGCTATGTCGTTGCCGACGGAAGAAGCAGCGACCATCGCATTACGTACTCAGCAAATTATTGCTCACGAGAGTGGCTCCATCATGACAGTTGATCCTCTTGGTGGTTCTTATTATATTGAAGCACTAACTGATGAAGTCGAAAAAAAGGCGTGGGAATACATTCATCATATTGATGAAATGGGAGGGGCGGTGAATGCAATTGAGGCGGGATACATCCAACAGGAAATTGCTGATTCCGCATACAAATATCAACGCGATATTCAGAACGGAGAAAAAATAATTGTCGGTCAGAATAAATACACTCAAAAAGAACCACCATTCGATAAAGTTTTCTCCATCGACGATTCTATCCGTCATCTTCAAATGGAAAAACTAAAATCACTTAAAAATTCCCGCGATTCAAAGCTAGTAGAACAAAACCTAAAACAACTCGATCAATCAGCCCGCGACGGAAGTAACTTGATGCCATTTATATTGACGGCAGTCGAAAATTATGCAACGCTCGGAGAAATTTCGGATACGTTGAGAAAAGTTTTTGGAGAGTATGAAGGCTAATAAAAAAAACTTATAAGTCAACGTCCGTAGTAAGGAAATTTATTTTTTTGAAGGGTGCTTTAGTGATAAGTGAAAAGTGACATGTGACAAGCCTGCCGGGATCGAAAGAGACGGGTGCAAAGTTACCGCCGTGCGGAATTTGCAATTCCGCACAATCCAAATATAGGGGATCTCCGATCCCCGAAACATTCTGGAGGGAATCAATTACAATTTTTAAATAAATTTTCTCATTACACTTCACTTCGCATATAAATCACAATCAAATCCTAGTAACATTTTACCAACTAAAACACTGTGCCGTAGAAGCCCACTTAAGGTCTCCCAAGGTTGCCAATTTTAACCTCTCCATTTGCAAAAATCCCACCATTTCCCTACCTTTCCGCCAACCAATTCAAAATTTAACTCCTGCAATAATTCGATTTAATGAAAAATAAAATTGCAATTATTTTCTTGTTGTTTTTGAGTTCGGTGAATTGCATTGCTCAACAGCAAAATTTCAATTGGTGTTTTGGCGATTCGGCAGGTGTGGATTTTAATAATCTAGGTTCACCTCAACCATTTGGTTCCGGATTAAGAACACGAGGAAGTTGTGCATCTATAAGTGATTCTTCTGGAAATTTGTTGATGTATGCTTTCACTAGAGCAACTGTTCCTGGAAATACTACCAAAGTCTTCAACAATCAACATCAATTAATGCAAAATGGTGATACGATTGTAGGCCGTGGTTGGTATCATGAACAGGTTATTGTTCCTAAACCCGCAAATGATTCTCTTTATTATCTATTTTCTGTCGGGGTGACTACTATCTATGGATTGTATTATTCTGTAGTAAATATGAATGCCAATGGGGGTTTAGGCGAAGTCATTCAAAAGAATGTGATGGTTATGCCGGATCAACAAGCTGATTGTATTATGGCAGTCAAACATGGAAATGGCAGGGACTGGTGGGTGGTAGGGAGAAGGCTGCAACACACTCTTCTTATTTGGAATAAATGAATATTACACAGTATTAATTTCACCCTCTGGAGTCTCTGCACCTTCATTCCAAACAATCGGTTCAATAAATGAATCAGGTTTTGGCAGAATTAGTTTTTCACCATCAGGAGATACATTATTATTTACTAACCCTGGGGAAGTTATCGAATATTTTCAATTTGACCGATGTACAGGCCTATTAAGCAATCCTGTCACAATAAGACCCCCTGCAACGACTTATAGCGATTGGACTTGGAGTAATGAATTCTCAAGCGACGGTAGATTTATTTACACCAGCACTAGCAAAGATACCACCCAACTTTTTCAATATGATTTACAATCACCAAATCCACTTGCAACACGAACCACTTTATTTCAGAGTGCTTTTCCGAGGTACGCAGGTGGTGATGTAAAGCGAGGTCCTGATGGAAAAATATATTTCAGCATTGCCTATGCAAATACCGGAGTTTCTTATCCGTATCCTGATACTGTTTACAATAATTATAATATGAATTTGAGTGTAATCAACTCACCTGATAGTTTAGGAACTGCTTGCGATTTTCAACCTTACAGTTTTTACCTTGGCGGAAAGCGAACTTACTATGGACTACCCAATAACCCTGATTATTTTCTGGGTCCGAAAATTGGAAGTCCATGTGACACAATTACCGCCATTTCCGAAGCATCGCAGCAAGCACTTATCACTAATATTTTTCCTAACCCCGGTTCAGGACCAGTGACAATAAATTACTTTTTGCCCAATGGTAAGCAAGGTAATCTGGAAGTGTATAATATGCATGGTGAGAAAATATTTCATCAAATATTACCAAGATTCACATACATGCAGAATGTGGATTTAAGTAGTTTGTCTTCGGGAATTTATTTAGTGAAAATTTGGAGTGGAGATAAGTATGATTTTAAAAAGTGGGTGAGGGAGTGAGAGAGTAAAAAGAATTTTTGAACGTGCACTCGTCAAATGTCGCTCATGCGAACTAGGTCACTTGGCAACTTTTCTCTAGTCTCATTTGAACTTTGTGGTCAGCATCCTCGGACTTGTCACCCGTCTCCTTCGGATCCGGGCAGGCTTTTCACTATTTTTCCGCTACTTGGGATTTATCTTCGGCGGCGATCACCATAAAAATATCTTCATCGTCTTTTTTCATCCGATAAGTTTCCCGAGCAAATTTTTCCAGGTTTCCGGGATCGGAGGTGAGTTCGAAGGTGCTTTTTTGGTTGAGTTCAATTTCGTTAGTAAAATACTCTTTTTCTTCTTCCAGCTTATGTAATTCTTGTCGGTAGCTGTATTGTGAAATAAAATCATTGCGATCAAAAGCGATCATCCAGACGGTAAACACAATTACGGTGATCACATATTTATTTTTCAGCCAGGGCCAAATTTTCTCAAAACGCTTCATAATTCAAAAGTATAGGTATTAAACGATATTTGGGATCCCTCATTGTACAGTTATTTACAGGGGGATGTTTAAAAGTTGGGAAAGGGGGAACTTTGTTAAAAAATTGTAAATGAACTAATTAAAATAAATTTCGCGACCTGGCAGGTCCCAGCTCGCTTCGACCTGACAGGTCCCAACCTCGCTTCGACCTGACAGGTCCCCGCCGCTCTCGACCTGACAGGTCCCCGCGCACTTCGACCTGTCAGGTCTCCGCGCACTTCGACCTGACAGGTCTCCGACCGCTTTCGACCTGACAGGTGGTAAGGAATTAATCTTTACTTAAAAACGGATATCTGTAATCTGTCGGTGGAACAAAAGTTTCTTTGATAGTTCGTGGCGACACCCAACGAAGGAGATTGATCATCGATCCGGCTTTGTCGTTGGTTCCGGAACCGCGGGCTCCGCCAAATGGTTGTTGTCCTACTACCGCTCCGGTACATTTGTCGTTGATGTAAAAATTACCTGCCGCATTCACCAGCTTTTTCATTGCATGATCAATTGCATAACGGTCTTGTGAAATGATGGCACCGGTTAAGGCGTAAATTCCGGTTTTGTCTACCAGCTCAAGTGTCTCTTCAAATTTATTATCTTCATATACATACACCGTTAGTACAGGTCCGAAAATTTCTTCGCACATGGTAATATAGTCCGGCTTTTTTGCCAATAAAATAGTAGGTTCAATAAAATAACCTTTCGATTTATCATATTTCCCCCCGCAACAATTTCAACATCTCCACTCTTCGATGCATCTGCAATGTAAGAGGTTATTTTATCGAATGCTTTTTCATCAATAACAGCATTAATGAAATTTTCGAAATCTTCAGTAGGTCCCATTTTCATCGATTTGAGATCTTCCATCATCCCTTTTTTTACCTCCGGCCACATGCTTGCAGGGATGTAAGCACGCGAAGCAGCACTGCATTTTTGTCCCTGAAATTCGAATGCACCTCTGCTCAATGCAGTAACTACTACAGCGGGATCGGCACTTGGATGTGCAACAATAAAGTCTTTTCCTCCGGTCTCACCAACAATTCTTGGATATGATTTGTAAACAGAAATATTTTTGCCAATCTCTCCCCATACATTTCTAAATACTTCTGTTGATCCGGTGAAATGAATGCCTGCAAAATCAGGGTGCTTAAAAATAATATCTCCTGCTACAGGACCTGAAACATAAACAAGGTTAATAACTCCTGCAGGCAATCCGGCTTTAATAAATACCTCCATCAAAACACTTGCTGCATAAATCGCAGTGTTAGCAGGCTTCCACACAACAGTGTTGCCCATCATTGCAGCCGATGTAGGGAGATTTCCTGCAATTGCAGTAAAATTAAAAGGTGTAAGTGCAAAAACAAAACCTTCAAGCGGTCGTTGCTCCAAACGGTTCCACACACCTTTTGAAGAAACCGGTTGCTGATTATAAATTTCGTACATGTACTGGACATTAAATCTCAAAAAATCGATCATCTCACAAGCCGCATCAATCTCGGCTTGAAAAACACTTTTCGATTGACCTAACATCGTTGCTGCATTAATTATTGGGCGATAAGGACCTGCGAGTAAATCGGCTGCTTTCAAAAATATTGCAGCACGCTGTTCCCAATCGAGCGACGCCCATGCAGCTTTTGCAGATAATGCCGCATCAATAGCCATTTTTACATGCGACGCATCCCCCTCATGAAAATTCCCCAACAAATGCTGATGGTCGTGAGGAGGATTTAGCTTTTTTGTTTTGCCGGTTCTAATTTCTTTTCCACCAATGTACATCGGCACATCTTTCACTTTTGAACGTGCTTCTGCAAGTGCTTTTTTCAAATCGGCCCTCTCAACCGACCCCGGAGCGTAGTTCAAAATAGGTTCGTTGATGGCCTGCGGTACTTTATAAATTGCGTTTGACATATAATTTCGGATTTTGAGTCGCAAAAGTAGCAATTTATACCTCATTTGAGGGTGATACTGGTCACTTTGACTCGTAAACGACTGAACTGTAAGATTTTTGAAACTTTTTGACTTGACTTTGAGTAAAATACCATAACAAGTTGAAATTGACTGGGTCAGAAATGGTCAGAAAAATCAAATCATATTAAATCCATCATAAGAGATCATAATCATCCTATAAATCAAAAGAAATCATCATATGAGGTCAAACAATTACTTTAATCAGGAAGAAAGTGAAAAGTGCCAGTGTATCACCCTTGATGAAAAAGGGGAAATTGTAGGAAGCAGCGACACTCTTTTTGAAACTAAAAAGATGACACCTTCGATGATCAAAAAACAATTTCCTTTTTTGTGGGGTATCATTTCCAAATTGAAAGAGCCGGAATTTGCACATGATCCATTATTTTTTCCTCATGTTGAAATGGAGATAAATGGATATCGAAGTATTTGTGATTTTACTTTTATGAAATCGGTTGATGCATTAGGAATTCAAAGATTTATTTGGATGATTTACGACAACTCTATCCACTACAAAGACATTATTTCGAATGTAAAAAAGAAAAGAATGAACAATTTGAGATTCTCACTTTAAGCTGCATCCGACGTTATTATTTTTCCTAATGATGGATAAATAATTATTGTTTTAATATTCGAGTAACCCATTTGCTTCAACACAACGGCATACGATTCCAGTTGTCTGAGATGATTTTTTTCTTCAGCTCCTGTTTTGTAATCGATAATTAATACTTCATTTTTCTTTATAATTACCCGATCTGGTCTGAGTAAAGAACCATCGGTTAAAAGTAATTCTGTTTCGTTTAATGTTTCAGCATTTTCGTCAAACCATTCTCGTTCCTTTGCTATAGAAACAAAATACTGAATATCATTTACTATTCTTGCTCGTTGTTCTTCATCCACTTTGTTTTGAATGAAATATTGGTCAATAATATTTTCAGTATTATCAGAGTTGTAAATTGAGGAAGCAATTTCGTGAAAAATGGTTCCATAAATAGTGTCGGGTGGTTCGGGATCGTACACCGATATTTTTTTCTTACTGATGAGCATTTGCAATCTACTTTTCCAACCCTCCGAAATCCAAGTATTCAAATTCTCCCCTGTAACATGTGATGTTTTTTTCTTTCGGAATGGTGCTGAAAATTTCCCTGATTCAAATGTGCATTTTTGATCCGTAACAAGTTGGTGTGACCAATGTTCATCACTTTGTAAGATTGAATAAATTAATTTTGATGTGGTGTTGACTGTTTTGTTAGTTGATTCGGTTGGAAGCTGTGCGAAAATATAAAGTTGTTCTTCCGCTCTTGTGGTGGCAACATAAAGCATGTTCAAGTTATCCATTTTACTCATCAGCACCTCACGATCTAAATCTTCTTCAAAAACTGAGTCTTCCAGTTTTTTATTTACTCTTACGGGATGTGCAGGAACTGAATTGAATGGGGCTTGATTATTGGTCACCCAAATAGTTTCATCCGGATGGGGAGTTAGTTTCCATTCGGCAAAGGGAATTATTACAACCGGAAATTGTAATCCTTTAGATTTATGAATACTCATCACCCGTATAGCATTTTCTCCTGCAGGAACTATCACTGAACATTTATCTTTCTCAAGATTTTCATCCCACCATAATAGAAAGTCGTTTATGTTGGAGGGATTTGATACTGAATATTCTATTATTAAATCGAGGAATCGCTGAGTATATGCTTCGGGAATAGAATTTAATTTGAAAATAATTAGCAATTCTTCCACTACTTCATAGAGTGGAATTTTTCTGAATTCAATCAATCTTTTTGTAAATGAATCAGGTAGCATTTGCAAATTCTCATACTTACGTTGCGAAAATAAGTGATCTGGCTCCTGTGCCGTTTCCGGATGGCAAACGATATTCCAATAATAATTTATATGTGCAAGTGCAATCTGATCCTGTTGATCGTTTATGAAGGTGAGTAAATTTACTATAAACAAAATATTTGGAGAGTGATATAATTGCATCGACTCTGGAGAAATAATTTTGTCGATACCATTGTTCAGTAAAAAGGCTGTGATTTCCTTTGCATCAGAATTCTTTCTTGTTAGAAAAGCTATATCTCCCGGTTCATACCCAGCTTCAAAAAGTTTGTGTAAAGTAGTCAGCGATTCTTGGCATGCATTTTCTTTCCATCCTGAATCTTCATCATCAGATGCTTCCCTATCAAACGATTTCTTTTTCGATTTTTTACTTTCGTAAAGAATTATTTTAAGATACCCATCATTTTCAATTCCTTTTTTCCATTCTTGAGCAATATCTTTTGAGTTGTAAGCATTTCCGGGAGTCCCTTCTTCTATTTTAAGATCTAGGGCATAGGGCGCTTGGGCATAAAATTTATTATTGAAAGATACAATCACTTCACGACTACGATAATTTGAATCCAATTGTCGTACTCGTGTAATTTCATCGAAATGTTTAAACTGTGATTTAATCCCATTCAGCAATAAGTTCATATTGCCACCTCTCCAGCGGTAAATCGATTGTTTGGCGTCACCTACGATTAGAGTGTAATTTCCTGATCCAATTGAATTTTCAATTAAGGGAGCAAGATTTTGCCACTGAAAATCGGAAGTATCTTGAAATTCATCGAGCATAAAGTGACTATATCTGTTTCCGCTTTTTTCATAGATGAAAGGAGTGTCTTGCCCACTAATGGCTCTGCTTAAAATCCTGTTTGTGTCAGTGAGCAAAACAATTTCATTCTCATCTCTAAATATTTTTAATTTCTCATCTAGCGCTCCAATAACTCCCGCTTCGTAGGCATTGGCAAGCACAGCAAGTGCTCCTTTATATCTTCTGTTTTCATTTTCTATTAGCTTAAGAATTTTATTTGCCAAAGGAATGAATTTAGAAAGAGCCAAACTTTTTACAACCTCTGCTTGAGGAGATTTTTTAGCTGCCCATAAATCTTCCGATTCTGCTGCATCCAAAAACCTTTTCCCCGGTAGGTAGTTATTATCTTTTACTTTTTGTTGTATTTTAAAGAAATAATTTGCAGCTCCTGTTTTTCCATAGTGAAAATCTTCTAAACTTAAATTGTTTTCAGCAACAATGGTAGAAAATTCCTTTCCGAAAGATATCATTTTACTTTCAAATGAATTAATCAGTATTTTTAATTCACCAATAAGTTCTTTTTCCGGTTTTCTTATACCTTCAGCAAATAAAGTTCTGTATTTGTCATCAAAAAGTTGTTTTGCAATTTTATGAATCTCCTTTTCAATTTGCCATCCTTTTTCATTTTCAAGTTTATCAAAAACAAAATTCTGTAGCCATTTTCGCAGCCAGGGATCTTTCGAAATGTCATTAAATAACATTACGGTAATTTCACTTATCACCGAATTAATATCCAGTTCGATATTAAATCGAAGTGGCAAATGTAATTCTCTTGCAAGCGATCGCACCATCTTGCTAAAAAAGCTATCGATGGTTGAAACAGCAAATCCTGAATAATCATGTAAAATATTTTCAACTACTTGAGCTGCTTTGGCAGGAAGTTGTTGAAGGGGTAGGCCCGTTTGTTCATGAATCGATTTTTGAAGTTCCGGTTCTTTATTTTCGGAAATAGCGACAAGAGCCTCCACAATTCTGGTCTTCATTTCCTCGGTGGCCTTGTTGGTGAACGTTATGGCAAGAATAGACCTGTATAAAGTTGGATTTTGTAGCACCAGCTTCAGGTATTCAAAAACAAGGGTATATGTTTTTCCCGAACCTGCTGACGATCTGTAAATTACCAACTCATTTTTCGACATACTCCAAAATATTTCAAGGGTAAAGCTACTGTTTATTTTGAAAAGTTGGAAAAAATGTCATTAAGTCATTGGTCGATGTCAACGCGGAAGTGTCATTAGGTCATTGAAAAGGATCATTATACGTTATACATTATACATTTTGCATTATACATTTTGCATTATACATTACAAATTATACATTAAACATTTTACATTCCTGTAGAAGTTCCCTAATGACTAAAGATTTCATCTTTAAGAAAAGATTCCCCCAATGACATTATTCATTACTTTTGACCATTTTGTACAAAGATATTCTCCTAAAACCAAAAGCCCGGAAATTACTTTCCGGGCTCCTATAGATAATATCTAAATTCTAGTTCTTTGTTTCTTCCATAGCAGGAACATCACTAAGTTTCAAATCGCCCTCTGTTCCTTTATATTTGTAACCAATCAAAGATATAGTCATCGATTTCAAGGGTTTGTTTGAAGGTATTAAGCGGTAGTAAGCTAAGCCGGTATTCGGACTTTTATCAACAATAGCGTAAGCCGTTAGTTTACCCGGAGCACCAGTAGCCTTTAATCTTCCAACTTCCATAAAATCTTTGGCATCCATTGAGCGTTCTATGATAAATGAGTCAATTTCAGATTCAGAAGCCGTGTACCAGGATACCATTACATAATTGCTTTCTGCTTTGGCTTCAAAATTAAGTAACGTTACCGGCATTTCGCTAATTTGTCGGGTAGCCTTGATTAGTACGTTGTCAATAAATACTTTATCTGTGCCATCACCTTTCAAATTCTTTCCTACTATAAGATTATCCTTTTCTTTCCAAACCATCACACTTTCAACATCATCTTCATGGCTCCAAATGGTGACATTATTCACAAATATTTCTGATCGGCCTTTGACAGGATCATAAATAAAACGATAATTTCTGAATTCATTATCAGCAGGAATTTCATACCTGGTAACTTCTGAAACAGAAATATATTTTTTGTCCTTGTTTTTTAATTTATAAGATACAGCAATGTTGCCATCTTTTACTTCCATGGAAAAATTAGAACCTCTTGTAAAAAGTTCGCAATTTTCTTCCGATTTTCTGTAATCCACACTCATATCAATTCCGCCAAGATTGAGTTCTCTCACTGCAGGAATTTCAAAGTTGAGAGGTTGTTTGTTTTTACCCGGACTCAATCCTCTGGTGTTTTCTGTTCCACCACCGGCACAAATAGCTTCTTTAGATATCGCAACTGCATCAGGACCAATTTCTGCCTTGAGCAAATCACCATTATCCCAGTCGTATGCCACAATTACATCACCATTGTTAATATCATATCCCAGCATCATGTTTTTATGCAATCCTGCTGTTGATGTTGTAACTTGTGTGGTGTTAATAAAGAATGTGAAATAAGCTGCGAGCCCCATCAAAGATGCACCTGCAACAACGAATACCATGCGGTTCATGGTCCTCATTTTTTGTCTGTTTCGTAACGATCTTCTTCCCATTGGAATTTTTATTTTAATTATTAATTTTTAAACAGTTTTATATTTTTTATGGTTTTGCCATCTGTCACCGAGACGATATATATTCCGGGAATTAAATTATTAACATCGTTTATGTGATATGAATTAATTCCTAGTGTACTATTAATTGTTTGTTTCAGTGCAACTTGTCCGTTGGTGCTTGTGAGTTTAACATCTATAGTTCCTTCAAAAGCAAGTTCCCATTTAATTGTGAATCCGGTGCTAAATGGATTTGGACCAACAGAAATGAGTTCTAGGTTGGATGCTTTGCTATCCTGATTTTCGATTTTTATACTGTTTGAATATTTAAAATCACCTTCTGCATTATTTTGTCGTATTCGGTAATAGGATATTCCTTTTTGAGGTGATGCATCTTTTTCTAAGTAGGTTATTGATAATGTTGATGTTGCTTTTGCATCTACTGTTAACAGTTCCTCAAAATTAAATCCATCTATTGATGTTTCAATACTATAGTTTGTTACTATAGCATTTGGTAGTGATACCCATTTTAGTTCCACCTGTTTGTTTTTAAGGACAGCATCGAAAGTTAAAATATCAGCTGGTTCCGGGATTTCATTGGATACGAGTAAAATATTTCCCCATGTAGAATTATTTTTAACAACTACTGATCCGGCTTGTGTAGTATTTCCAACTCCATTTCCTCCAATAATATTCCATTGGGAATTTTTCCAAACCATTGCCGAGAAATTGCCATTCGAAACACTTTGTGTAGTTGTGTTTTCAGAAGGTAAATAGGTAAGAGTTATATTAGCTTTTACTCCCGGCGCATTGATATGGAACCAACGGTCTATCACTCTTTCATTACTAACATCAGAATTGTTAAGGTTTATGTTTGTGATGCTTGCTGCTAAGGGCCTGTTGTCCTTAGCGGAAGTTCTTGTAGAAGCTGAAAAATCTAATCCCATTCCACTGATTGGTTCAAACCGCAATGGAAGTTTTTCACCGATGCCGATTCCGAATGGTATTGTGTAAGCATTACTCTCAATATTTTTCCAAATTACTAAGCTGGTTTGGCCCGATGCATTGGTCTCGCTTTTGATATATCCTTCATTGGAGGTAATGGCATCTGCAGATCCTGATTGTATTGTAATGTTGAATCCATTCAGTTGAAATTCCCCAATCATGAGGTCTAACGCTTTTCGAATAGTAACGCCTGAAGCGTTTAATTTTGCAACTCCTGATGGTTTGTTGATAAGCAAAATTCCGTATTGCTGCTCGGCAGTTTGAGCTGTTCCAACACCTGTTCCTGATATTATTTGATTTCCGGTGCCATTATATTCAATCGTGCTTAATGGCCACAATGTATAATTCATATTTCCATTTGCTTTTATAGTAGCATTGGAAGTTCCATTATATAATCCTTCGGAATGTGAAGTTTTAATTCTACCTCCATTGGAAACTGTGATTCCGGAATATAAACTTAAAGCGTTTGAATATATTTGTCGTGAGCCTGCATCAAGTGTTCCACCGGAGGAAACTTTGATCATATCAGGAACTAAATAATTTGTAGAAGCCGATTGCATGTTACCAGATGCAATCCGAACGATACAGCCTGAACTAATTACTTGTTTTAAGTTTTGAATTTTTGCCGAACTACTATTTTCATAATATGAAATAAGCCCTGAGCGATCGTAGTAAATAATTCCGTAAATTGGATTTACAGCAGCCACAACAGTATTTATTGCAGCCTGACCACCAATGGTAAAGTTTTCTCCATTAATTGAAAGTATATGTGCAATTGTTGAAGAGCTGCTATTATCAAAAGTAATCGTACCGGAAATATTTGTGAAATCACCTTTTACTGTCATGTACACTGCATTTGAAGTGCCGCTAGTCGCATTGTTGTGAAGTAATACTATACCACCTGACTGATTGTAATCTCCTTCAACATTAACATTTGCGGAACCTTTTGATGATTTAATATTTAAACTTCCGGATACAATTTTCAAATCAGAATTAAAAGTGGCTACCAATGGACCTTCAGTTTTTGATAGATTTACTTCACTTCCATTGACAGTGACTACATCTTCAAACGCAAGGGTAGATTGATGATCACCATAATTAAAGTTAGCGTTGCAACCTATAAAATCTGTTAGGCCTTTTATTTTAATATTTTCAATGCCGGTGCTTCCACTTGTTGTGAATTCGGCCAATGGAGTACCTTTAACAATCAAGTTTCCTTGAATTTCTAAATCTAGTTTAGTATTACTTTTTATTCCCGACAAGGAATTTAATCCATTACCTCTAAATTTGGATGCCGCGTTGATGTAGTCAATGATTAAATCGCCATTAACTACTATTTTGGAAGTATTATTATTTGTATGGCATGCATAATGCGCCATAAAAATTCCGCCTGTTAATTCCATAGAACCAAATTCCATGTCGACGATACCTGCCGCGTTAGATGACAGATTGAATATTCCTCTAAAGTCGCCATGAGTTTGCTTATAACGACCGTTAATACGTATTTTAGCATCACCATTTGAAATGCCTTGCACACCCGAATTATAAATTAATTCTATATTACCTAGATTGAGAACATCTCCATGTACAACGAGTTCAATATCTCCATCTCCATTGTAAATGCCATTCATTGTTCCGCCAATGTTAGTAAGTGAATTGGTAGTTACTTTGAACGAACCTGGATGATTTCCATTATGAAGATCTAAATAGGAATTTACATTTTTGAGATTTATTTCATTAATGAAAGTATTAGAAATAGTACCTGATTTATCCAATACTATCCAACCTTGGTCTATTGTAAAAGTTCCTAAAATTTGATGAGTTTCGAATTGATTGTTTTGATCCCACTCGAATAGTAATCCATTGGATAAAGTTGTTACACTTAAATTTCCAAAATCGCCACTTACTACAGATCCAAGTGGTACGTTATTGTAATTGTACCATTTGTTTATAATAAGAGTACTTGTCGGATGAAATTCTTCTTTGCCTTTTATAAACATTGTGGCTCCTGTTGTTGTATTATCGGAAGGATCCCAAATGACAGTACCAGTTGCTCCAATTTTAAAGAAACCATTATTTTGCAAGAGTTCTATGTTTCCATCAATAATTTCAGCTGTACCATTTACAATAATACCATTATTGACTGTAAGCTTTTTATTAGAAAGCCATTTCAAACTGCCTCCTGCATCAATAGTCACTGATTGTACAGTAACATCGCCATTTATGGTAACGATGTGATTATTTTGAATTTGAATTAAATCACCTGCTGTAGGAATTCCTGAAGGTTGCCAAGTTGTCGAAGCTGAAAAATTTCCGGAATTTGTTGATATTCTTGTTACTGCAGATACATCATTAAAACTGAGTAAACAAAGGAAAACTGCCAATACAAGACGAATTGGGATATATTTTCTTTGAAATGCGATTGAAAGTTTAGATGTTATCCCCATAATTATTGTATTATTATTGGGGTAAGTTGTTTGGCGATTTTGTAACGAGCTCCGTTTCTATTGTTTGTATCGGGTAAGGAGAGAACCAGTTGCTCTACTACCATTTCAACCGGAAGTGATTCTGAGGATAGGTTTGAGCTAACTTCAGCTTTTGTCAATTCGGTTTGCGATATTTGGAGGTAAATAAATATTCCGGTAGCAATTGCTACAATTGAAAAGCCTGCAATAATCGCATAACGCAATCTAAAGCGCTGGCTTTGTGTATTTTTTTGTTTGTTTGATTTCCTAAGATTCATAAAGGTGTTCCGTAATCACATCTCATTTATAAGTATCTATTAAACTGTTTATTATAGATTGGGTTCGTTTTCTGGTTCGATGGCCTTACATTTGTAAGATTTATACCAAAAAAGATCATTTTTGAATAATGATACCTAAGTTAATATTCTGTTTGATGTGAAAATTCCGTGAATTTGATGTCTTCCGAAAAGGTTTTGAATTTTAGGTGAATTTAAATAGCATCTACAACAAAAAACCCTGCTCAATTGAGCAGGGTTTTTTTTGATTTAAATAGTTTGTTATGCTTGAATAAACATCAAATCATCAATATTTATGATGTTGTTTTCACACAACAACGCTGCACGTTCCATAACTGCCTTTAATTCTCGGATATTCCCCGGCCATGCATATTCCAACATGAATTTTATAGCCTCCTTTGAAAGCTGAACTTGTTCCGTTTTGTTATTTTTGCTGAAATCTGATAGGAAGCTTTTAGCCAGTAAAATTACATCGTCACCACGTTCATTAAGAGGAGGGAGGTGAATAAGAAAGCCTTGGATTCTATAAAATAAATCTTCTCTGAATCGACCCTCTTTCACTTCTATCGCAAGGTTTCGATTTGTTGCAGCAATCATTCTAAAATCAAGTTTAATAATTTTGTTGCTTCCAATCCTTGTAATTTCTTTTTCTTGTAATACCCTAAGAAGTTTTGTTTGAAGATGCAGGTTCATTTCGCCAATTTCATCAAGAAAAATGGTTCCATCATTTGCTTCTTCAAATTTACCAATCCTTCTTTCACGCGCATCCGTAAAGGCACCTTTTTCATGGCCGAATAATTCCGACTCAATTAAATCTTCCGGAATAGCACCCATATTCACAGTTACAAAAGCTTTGCGCGAACGTGGTGAGTTATAATGAAGTGCTTTTGCAACCAACTCTTTACCCGTTCCACTTTGGCCTGTCACTAGTACCATTATGTTGTTTTTCTCTACTTTTTGAATTAACTTCAAAACCCGAAGTACAGGATTGCTATTTCCAAGTATATTGGAATATTTGTGACGATCGATGATTTGGTCTTTTAAAAATTCCACCTCTTTTTTCAACACAACGTTCATTGATAGATTCTTGATGGAGTTTTCAAGATTTACAAATAAATTATCATTTTTGATAATATATTCTGAAGCCCCACCTTTATATGATTCTATGACAACATCTAAATTTTCTTGACCTGAAACTAAAACAACCATAATGGCTGAATTGTATGATTTGATTCGACTCATCAACTCAATTCCATTCATTCCCGGTAAATTGTAGTCTACCGTTATGATGTCCGGATTAATATGAAGGTTTTGAATGCAGTCTTCTGCAGTGGTGAAATGTGTTATCTCGTGATCATACTTTGCAAGCGCTTGTTTCATCAGCGTTGCTACCATCACATCATCTTCAATAATAAATAATTTTGCCATTTGTATATTTTTTTGGATTGGTTAAGATATTGGTAATGATTTAAGTTCATCTTCTAATTCTTGAAAGGCAGCGTTGCACAGCGTTTGAAGCTGTGCTGTTAACCCTTCTATTTCTTCAAGTTGTGTTTTATTGAGAGCGTATTCCTCTATTACCGCAGCTAATTTTTGACCTTCTTTCAAACCTAAATAGTTCAAGGATGGTTTCATTTTGTGTGCAGCTTGTCTAACACCTTCCCAATTTTTATTGTTTAAGTGATTCTGTAAATCAGTAAGTGTTTCTGGCGTGTTAGTAAGAAATAGATTGATGAAATCTCTAAAGAACGATTCATTGTTCTCTGATAGCTCTTTCAAGTAATTGAGATTTGTCAGTTTTTGTTTAGGAATTTCCTTTGTAACTACAACTCCTACAGAAATTGAATCTTCTTGATCTTGACTAATTATCTGTTTCTTACTTAATGCAACAATTTTTTGTTTAAGGTCAAGTGGATCGAAAGGTTTCGAGATATAATCATCCATACCTAAACCAATACATTTATCTCGCTCTTTTTTATTTGCATGTGCAGTCATTGCCATCACCGATACTGATTTTTTTGGTTCCGGCAAAGCAGTTCTTATTTCTCTGATACATTGGTACCCATTCATTTCAGGCATCTCAATATCCAATAAAATAATATCGTAGGTATTTGCTTTAATTTTTTCAATAGCATCTACTCCGTTTATAGCGTTGTCTAATTTAACTCCCCAGTCTTTCATGATTTTGTTAATCACAAGTCTGTTGATGTCATTGTCTTCTACAATGAGTATTCTCAACTCACTATCGATTCGACTTTCAGGTTCTTCCGATATGGCATGATGAGCTTCTAGTTCAATAGGATCCGGATGATCAAATGGCAAACTAAATGTAAAGGTTGTTCCTTCATTTATAATACTATCTACTTTTATAATTCCACCTTGAAGATCTACTAATTTTTTGGCGATGCTCAATCCTAATCCTGTTCCTCCATATTTTCTGGTTATATCATCACCGGCTTGAGTGAACATATCAAAAATGGTGGATAGTTTGCTATGCGGAATTCCTATTCCGGAATCTTTAATACTAAAACATAACATACTACAGCGTTCGTTTGTATCAACCAATTTGACACTAATTTGTACTCCGCCATGATGAGTAAATTTAATGGCATTATTCACCAAGTTATTAATGATCTGACTCAATCGTGTTGGGTCACCTTTCACATATTCCGGAATGCAATCATCAATGTCTTTACTTATTGTAATTCCACTTTCATTTGCTTTTGCTCGGAAGAGTTCATAGGTTGTTTCAACCATTTCGGCGGCACTAAAAATTGTGCTTTCAAATGTCATTTTTTGAGCTTCCATTTTCGAAAGATCAAGAATATCATTTATAATTACTAATAAATTATCGGCAGATTTCTTAATTGCGTTAAGATATGTTAACTGATCCGGATCGATTTTTGTTTTAAGTAACAAATTCGTTAAACTCATGATTCCATGAATAGGTGTTCTGATCTCATGACTCATGTTTGCGAGAAACTGCTCTTTTACTTGTTGAGTTTCCTGGGCATTACTGAGATTATTTTTTAGTACTATTTCGTTTTTCTTAAGTTCTGTGATATCAGTAGCAATGCCAATCATACCATCCGGCTCAAAGTTTTCATCCCTTTGCGGGATGCAGGTGATTTCGAGGTGTCGACCGTTCACTTCAATGGACGTAGTAAGTTCTTTGCCTTGAATTACATTCCTTAAACTTCTTATATCAATAGGAAGAATACGATATGTTTCGAAAAAGCTCTTTTCTATAATTTCACTTGGGTCAACATTTAAAAGTTCTATACCCTTACCTTTAAACATGGTGAATTTTCCATTTTTATTAATTTCAAAAAGTATAATTGGAGATTTTGCAATTACTGTATCTAATTTCTTTTCAGATTCTTGTAATGCCTTCTCAACTTTACTTGTAGTTTGTTGGGCTGCATGAACACGCAATGCATATCGAATACTCTGAGAAATTCCTTCAGGAGAAACTAAATTTTTTGGAAGATAATCGCAAGCACCTAATCGCATTGCTTCAACAGCTAATTTTTCATCACCATGAGAAGTGACAATAATTACCGGAGCTCCGTTCAGTTCAGCTTTATGATTTTTGAGAAAATCTAACCCATTGCTATCAGGTAGATTGTAGTCTAGAAATATACAATCAAATACTCTATCACCAATAGCAGCGAGTCCCTCAGCTTTGTTATTTGCAGTTACAATTTCTGCATTAAATCCGGATGCTTTGATAGATCTTTTAAGTGCTATGCGATCTACTTCGTCATCATCAATTACCAGTACTGATATTTTATTTACGTTCATTTAATTATTTCTTGAACTCTTTAATAAATTTTTTAGGGTTGTTCACAAAGCTTCCAGTAACTGTTGAGAATTGAAACTGCTGCTACAAATTTTTCAAATGAAACCGGTTTAAGAATGTAGCCTGCTACGTTTAAATTGTATGCCTCAAAGCGATCGCGATCGTCAATAGAAGTGGTCATCACAAAAACACTCAAAGATTTTAAATTAGGATCTTTGCGGATTTCTTTTAAAAATTCTAATCCATTCATCTGAGGCATATTCAAATCCAACAGAATTATTTGAGGTCTTGGATTAATTTTTATTGTTTCATGAGTTCCACGTAACATTGCCAGAGCCTCAATTCCGTTCTTTGCCAGAAACAGTGGATTTTGTATGTTATTCTTCGCGAAAGCACGCTCAACGTTCATCACGTCAACGGTGTCATCTTCAACTAAAAGGATATTTACTAATTTATCCTCCATATATATTATGTGTTGTAAATCAATGTATTGAGATTGTTAATTGATAATATTCCTATGAATACAGCACATTTATACTACTATACATATCAAATGTTTCGGTAATAAAGCGTGCTAAACTTACAGGAATATTGTAAAGGATGTTCTACAAAAGGGGTTGAGTTTCTGTGAAATTTGGCTTCTTAGAAAGCTTATATCTATGGAAGATTTGCACAGGAGTATTGTGCTTAAAAACTATTATATAAGCTCTTCGTGATATTCCTTTACGGAAGTCACGCAATCAAAAAAAGTTTAGGAAAGTGATTTTAAAAATTTGGTTTCAGTAGATATCGCGAATAGAAGTCATTAATATGTTTTACAACTTCTTCAGCTGTATCAGCAATTTTAAAAAGATTAAGATCTTCTTTGTTAATGTTTCTTTCTTCCAACATAGTATTGCAAATCCAGTCGTAAATTCCTTGCCAGTATTCTTTCCCGGCTAGGATGATAGGAAATTTCGCAATCTTACCGGTCTGTATAAGCGTTAATGCTTCAAACAGTTCATCGAGTGTACCAAAACCTCCAGGTAACACCACAAAGCCTTGTGAGTATTTTATAAAAACAGTTTTTCTTACGAAGAAGTAATCGAATGTAATTGATTTATCATGATCAATAAATGGATTTGGTTGTTGTTCGAATGGAAGTTTAATATTTACTCCCACCGATTTCCCACCTGCTTTTTGTGCACCTTTATTTGCAGCTTCCATTATGCCGGGACCACCACCTGAGATAATTCCATATCCTTCGCCTGCTATTTTATAAGCAATATCTTCAGCCAAATCGTAATATTTTGTTCCGGGTAAAGTACGCGCTGATCCAAATACGGACACGCAAGGACCAATTTTAGAGAGTTTTTCATAGCCTTCAACAAATTCGGCCATAATCTTAAAAATGGACCAAGTATCATCGGCCCTAATCTCTTGCCAGTCCTTGTCTGTGAAGGCTCTGCGAATTTTTGCTTCTTCTGAATTCATGTCTGATTGAAATTGAAAATCCATAGCGGGTATGTTTTTAACTTCCCTTGTACGGATCTGTCAAATAAAAGTTATGTTGCGAACTGTTCCATCTCTCTTTTGAGATATTGGGCAGTAATACTTTTTTTGTTTTTTAATATCGAATCCGGACTTCCTTCAGCAACAACTTCACCGCCACGTTGTCCACCTTCCGGACCAATATCAATAATGTGATCTGCACTTCTTATCACATCCATATTGTGTTCAATAACCACAACTGTATTTCCTTTGTCGGTGAGCTTATTCAAAACTTCTAGTAATATTCTTACATCTTCAAAATGCAAGTCCTGTTGTTGGTTCATCAAGGATATAAAATGTATTACCTGTATCTTTTTTTGATAGTTCTGAAGCGAGTTTAATACGTTGCGCTTCTCCTCCCGATAAAGTAGTTGATGTTGTCCAAGGGTGATATAACCTAAGCCAACATCTTTTATTGTTTTAATTTTATGAGCAATGGATGGCATGTTTGCAAAGAAATCAACCGCTTCTTCAATACTCATATTAAGAACATCATTGATAGATTTTCCTCTGTAACGAACTTCCAGTATTTCACGATTGTATCGTTTGCCATTACAATTTTCGCAATGCACATATACATCGGGAAGAAAATTCATTTCAATGACACGCATACCTCCACCCTGACAAGTTTCACATCTGCCACCTTTAACATTAAATGAAAACCATCCCGGAGGATAGCCTCTTATTTTTGATTCAGGAAGTAGTGCAAACAAATTTCTGATATCAGTAAACACACCGGTATAAGTTGCAGGATTGCTGCGTGGAGTACGTCCAATTGGAGATTGATCAATTTCAATTACTTTATCGATATGTTGTAAGTCCTTTGATTGTTTTGTAAGGAAGTGGCTTTAATGTAGAACGGTAAAAGTGATGGCTTAAAATAGGGTAGATGGTTTCATTAACTAATGATGATTTCCCACTTCCGCTGACGCCAGTAACACAAATAAATTTTCCTAAAGGAAACTGAACTGTTACATTTTTTAAATTATTTCCAGTTGCACCTGAATAGTTAAGGATTTGCCATTTCCATTTCCGATTTTTTGAGAGGATGCTAATTTGAATAGTACCATTCAGATATTTTGCTGTGAGTGAATCCTGATTTAAAATTTCTTCAGGAGTTCCTTGAGCTACAATAATACCACCATGAACACCTGCACCTGGACCAAGATCAATAACATAATCTGCCGACATGATTGTTTCGCGATCGTGTTCAACAACAATAACAGAATTTCCTACATCACGTAATTCCTGTAATGATTTTATCAATCGAACATTATCGCGTTGATGCAATCCAATACTCGGTTCATCAAGAATGTATAAAACACCAACAAGCTGTGAACCAATTTGAGTGGCTAAGCGAATTCGTTGTGATTCACCTCCAGATAAACTTCTGGATGTGCGATTCAAAGTAAGATAATCGAGACCAACATCAAGAAGAAATTTAATTCTCTTTCTTATTTCTTTTAATACTTCCTGAGCAATTTTATTTTGCCGGTCCGTTAATCTCTCCTCAATATCTTTGAACCAACTTTCTAGTTGAATAATATCAAGCATAGCTAATTCAGCAATGTTTTTATCATCAATCTTAAAATACAACGATTCTTTTTTCAATCTGTTACCATTGCACTCGGGACAAACAACAGATTGCATAAAAGTTTGAGCCCATTTTTTAATGGAAGGTGATGCATTTTCATTCAGTTGACCTGCAATAAAATTTACGATTCCTTCAAAAGTAAGTGAATAGTGTTGATTATCGCCTTGTCTGTAATCGCGATTCACCTGAAACACTTCATCAGAACCATAAAGAATTACATTAATTGCTTCATCAGGAATTTCTTCAATTGGAGTATTTAAAGTAAAGCCATAACGTCGACCAATTGCCTGTATTTGTGAAAATATCCAGTTATCTTTATGAGTTCCAAGAGGAGCAATACCACCAGCTTTGATCGTCATCTTTTTATCCGGAATAACTCTTTTGAGATCAATTTCGGCAATTGTACCCAAGCCATTACATTTAGGACAAGCACCGTAAGGCGAGTTGAATGAAAAAGTATTAGGAGCAGGTTCATCGTACGAAATTCCTGATGTAGGACACATCAGATGTTGCGAAAAATGCTTTACTTTCTTTTTGTCTTCATCTCAACACCATCAGCGATCCTTTGCCATGCTTCAATGCAATTCGTAACAGAGTCGGTGATGCGAGCTTTTTGATCTTCGGAAACGCCAATACGATCAATAACAATTTCAATGTCGTGTGTTTTATATCGATCAGCTTGAAGTCCCTTTTTAATTTCACAATATTGTCCATCGATGCGAACCTTCAAAAATCCCATCTGCAGAATTGTTTCAAACAATTCGCGATAATGTCCTTTTCTTCCTTTGACAACAGGAGCAAGGAGCATTATTTTTTTTGATTTGAATTTCTCAAGTATGATATGAATTATCTGATCATCCGATAATCTAATCATTTTTTCACCGGTGATATAAGAAAATGCTTCCCCTGCACGAGCAAAAAGCAATCGCATGAAATCATAAATTTCTGTGGTGGTGCCAACAGTAGATCGCGGATTATTATTAGTAGTTTTTTGTTCGATGGAAATTACAGGACTCAATCCGGTGATTTTATCCACATCGGGACGTTCCATGTTACCCAAAAAATTTCGTGCATAAGCCGAAAATGTTTCCATGTACCGACGTTGCCCTTCGGCATAAATGGTGTCGAATGCCAAGCGATGATTTTCCACTGCCACTTAAACCGGTGATTACCACAAGTTTTTCGCGAGGAAAAGTCACGTCTATATTACGCAGGTTGTGCTCCCGCGCACCAAAAACTTCAATACTGTCTGTTTGATTTTCCAAAGAAATATTACCCTTTTTTCAGGAAGGTTGCAAAGGTAGTGAATTTTAAGGAAAAATGGGTAGGGGTAACTGCTTAAAATTTAAGTTATTAGAAAAGAAAATAGGCTATTTCGAGACTCAAAATTTTCTATCGAAATAGGGGATTTCATCTTTCGAAACAGATTCTTTCTGTAACCAATACGCCATTGTAACAACCCTTTTATCAGGAGTATGTAACAAACGGCCATAAATTGCATTTGTAACATTAAAAGTAGAATCTGTAACTCCCACTGTAAATTTTGTAGGTGCTGCAGGCGGAATCTCAGTTTGAACATCCGGAGGAGTAGAACTGGGAGCAGGGGCGCCCTTGGGCAGAGGACTTGGAACAACAACAACTGTAAATTTATTAAATTCAAGTAATGACTTTAAAAAACTCACTCTTTCGGAAGAGACTTCCGTTTCTACAATAGCACATTTGATACCATCGAGATCGTCGAACAGATGATTTTTATTGATAGCCATTTTATAAGGATGAGATCAACTGATGAATGTAATTATATGCTCCACTATAAACTCCTGTGATGATAATTCCCAACATGCAAATTACTAAGCCTGCTTTCGAAAATATTCCGGATGTAATTGCCGGTATCGGATTTTCATTTTTATCCATGAAAATGGCTTTGATGATGCGCATGTAATAGTACATGGAGACAATCATGTTGAGTGCAGCAATAGTAATCAACAAATAATTTTCTTTAGCAGCTCCGGCAATTAATAAAAAGAATTTACCGAAAAAACCAGCTGTTGGTGGTATTCCTGCTAAAGAAAAAAGTGATAGTGCCATTACCCAACTGAGCATTGGATTAGTTTTGTAAAATCCTTTGTAATCGTCTATCGTTTCTTTGCCGGTAATTGCACCCACGAGCGAAATAACGCCAAATGCTCCAAGGTTGGAGAAAATATAAATGAGTACAAAATATATCACCGATACATTTGCATCCACCGACTGGCCACTTATTCCAACTAGAATAAAGCCAATTTGCGCAATGGAAGAAAATGCCAGCAGTCGTTTTAGATTGTACTGGCGAACAGCAAACAGATTTCCTGTCACCATTGTGGCCACAGCCAAAATAAAGAGAATGGTATACCAGGCATTTTCAAATGGAACGAAAACTTTTGACAATACTGTTGTCATTACAAATAAAATAGCACCTTTTGAAATCACCGATAAATAAGCAGTTACCGGTGTTGGAGCACCCTCATAAACATCTGCAGTCCATAAGTGAAATGGGACAGCAGAAATTTTAAATCCAAATCCACTTATTAATAATATCATTGAAAAGAGTTGGAGGTTGCTGCTATTTAAAGAGTTTGATAACTCAGTAAAATTTAATGTCCCTGTTGTTCCATAAAGAAACGAAATACCAAACAATACAAGACCGGAAGAAAAGGCAGACATCATAATCATCTTCATTGCAGCTTCGGACGAACGTCGTCTTTCAAGATCGAAATTCACCAGAGCGGCGAGGGGAATAGTTGACAGCTCCAGACCTAAATAAAACATCATCAAATTTTCCGATGAAATCATCAAGAACATTCCGAGTAATGTGGAGAGAATTAAGATGTAAAATTCGGGCACATGTTTATGAGTCTTTAGCCATTCGTGTGCCTGAAATGAAACGATAAGCATACCCAGGTTTAAAATATTCTTTTCAAAGACAATTAATTCATTAGTGTTAAACATGTCGCCAAATAACCAGCCGGTGCCATTGAGGAAAAAGCCTCCAACGAAATTTACTACCAATAGCATGTTTATAATTCTAAGGACAGAGGAGTTGTCACTTTCAAGTGAACTCTCCGTAGAATCCCTACCAAGGACCTTTATAAAGAGAATGACAAAGATGATTGCCGTCAAAAGCAACTCACTTTTCATCAGTAAGAAAAAATCATTCATCATCATAACAAAAATATAAAATCCTTAAACAATATAATTTATTTTACATTTACTCATATCTCATATATTAACTCCACTCTAAATTCACCACTGAATCAACTATTAAATTTCCGCATCAATTCCCCATAATTCTACTTATAACAACTTCAGATCCCGGAGAAACCAAATCCGTTAACCAAAAAGGTGCAATACCTATGGCAACAATACCTAAGATTAGAATACCTGCCGCAAACTTCTCGTTCCATGAAGCATCTGTAAAGTGATTATGATCATCATTAATAATAGGCCCCATAATAACTTTACCAACAGCTCTTAATATGTACACTGCCGTTACAACTATTGATGCACAGGCAAGAATAGTAGCCAACCGGTAAAGCATGTCAGTATTCTGCCAAGCTCCCATAAATACAGTCATTTCGGCAACGAAGCCACTGAAACCGGGTAATCCTAAGGAACATAAACCTGCAATGACAAACACCGTTGATATAAATGGCATCACTTTTAATAATCCACCTATTTGTTGTACTTCACGTGTATGAGTTCGTTCGTAAATCATTCCAATTGCGGCGAAGAATAATGCTGTCATGAGCCCATGTGAAACCATTTGCATAACAGCACCGGTGATAGAGGTGTGTGTAAGCATTCCGATTCCCAGTAACACAAATCCACAATGACTTACTGAAGAATACGCATTAATATATTTTAGATCGGTTTGCATCATGGTAGCAAATGCACCATAAATAATTGCAATGGTAGAAAGTAGAATAATAATACCTGAATATTCTGCTGCAGCTTCCGGCATCAGCAATACAGCAACTCTCAAACATCCATATCCACCCAATTTCATTGATATTCCTGCAAGGAACATAGAAGCTGCAGTGGGAGCAGAGGAGTGACCATCAGGCACCCACGTATGGAAAGGGAAGAGAGCAGTGAATATTCCAAATCCGATAAAGGCAAATGGGAAAAATAGTTTTTGTATATCCAAAGGAATTTTCATGGTTGAAATTTCCAGAATGTTAAATGTGTGTGATCCATCAGGTAAATAGGAGTTGAAATATATTCCTATCAAACCCACAAAAACTAAAGCAGATCCTCCCATGAGCATGAGTGCCAATTTCATTGCACTGTATTCTTTTTTGCCGCTGCCCCAGATTCCGATTAGTAAGAATTTTGGAATCACAGCTATCTCTAAAAAGAAAAAGAGACTGAATAAATCCAGAGAGATAAAGAATCCGTAAGCACCCAAACTTAAAAATAGCAAGAGGAAGAAAAATTCTTTATTCATGTATTCCATTTTCCATGAAACCAATATCCCTGCCAACACAACAAATGCTGTGAGAAGAATCATTGCCACAGAAATTCCATCAACACCAATCTGATAATTTATATTTAGAGGAGCAAACCAAGTATAGCTATTTTGAAAAAGCATTTGTGAAGTGTTTCCGGCAGCTCTTTCGATGGTGTAACTATAAAATAAAGCAAATGACAACAACAGTTGAATGAATGCACTAGTTGCTGCTACCATACGCACCTGTTTCAGTCCACTGCAAAATAAAATTGCAATTGCTGAAATTAATGGTATGAGTAAAAGGAGATTAAGATCCATAATTTATTTTCTTCAGTTTACCAGATATAAAGAATTACAACTGTAAGCGTGATAATTCCACACAAAAAATAAATAGCATAGTTTTGAACTTTACCTGATTGAATTCCTCTGCTCAGTTCAGAAGCAAGAACTGTTGCATTTCCCGAAAGGTTCACAGCACCATCTACAATATTTTTATCAATCCATGCAGCGGGTCGACCAATGAGATTGAATAATATTTTTTGAGTGATAAACAGATATATTTCATCAATGTAAAATTTATGGTATGCCGCTTTATATATTCCACCAAAAGTATTTGCTACTCGTTCAGCTTTTTCGTTTTCACGGAAGTACATAGAATAAGCTATTGCAATTCCGGTAACGGCAAGCAGAACCGGAGCAATTGAAAATAGTAAATGTAATTCTGTGTGGGAAGGTATTCCGGAGGATGTAATAAATGATGCAAAGGGGAATAATCCGGTTGCAATAGTAAGCACTGCTAAAAGAATAAAGGAATTTTCATCGACCAAGTTCCTTCACCATGATGATTATGTACATGTGCTTCTTTGTGGAAAAATATATTGAAGTATAATCTGAACATATAAAATGCAGTAAGTGCAGATGTGATTAATGCTACAAAATATACTATCTTATTTGAATTATAGGCAGCAAGTAAAATTTCTTCCTTGCTAAAAAATCCTGAGAAAGGAGGGATTCCTGCAATGGCTAAACAAGCAATTAAAAAAGTGATGTGAGTTATAGGCATTAGTTTTTTTAATCCACCCATATCTTTCATTTCGTTGCTGTGAACCATGTGTATAACGGCTCCGGCTCCAAGGAAAAGTAATGATTTAAAAAAGGCATGAGTGAATAAATGGAACAAGTGAACCGATGTAACCGCTATCATTATTTATTCCAATACCGGAAACTCCCAGAGCAAACATCATATAACCAATTTGCGACATGGTAGAGTAGGCTAGTACTCTTTTTATATCGGTTTGTGTACATGCGATAATAGCTGCAAACACTGCGGAAGTTAATCCTACCCATGTTATCACATCTAAAGTGACAGGATCATTTGCAAAATACTGGGAACAAACGTGCAACAAGAAATACACCGGCAACAACCATCGTTGCAGCGTGAATCAAGTGCCGAAACTGGTGTTGGTCCTTCCATTGCATCGGGTAACCAAATGTGTAATGGAAACATTGCGGATTTTCCCGCTCCACCAATAAATATTAATGTTAATGCCCAAGTTAAAGTTGAAATTCCCAAGAAGGAGGTCGTCATCATTCCAGTGAGTTCTGTGCCGCTACTTCCTGTAAGTCGATCAATAATGGTTGCAAAATCGAGACTGCCTGCACCCAATCCAAGAATTAAAATTCCAATAAGAAAGCCTAGATCAGCAAAACGTGTAACAATAAATGCTTTTTTAGATGCTGCTACTGCAGATGGTTTGTTGAAATAATAACCTATTAAAAGATACGAGGAAACTCCAACCAATTCCCAAAACATATAGATCTGAAAGATGTTTGTTGAAACAACCAGTCCGAGCATTGAGAATGTGAACAGTGATAAATAGGAGTAATAGGTGCTGAACCGTTCTTCGCCTTTCATATAGCCTAAACTAAATACATGCACCATCAATGAAACGAAAGTGACCACTACCAACATCATCACCGAAAGTGGATCAAGCATAATTCCCATGTCGATGGAGAGTGTGTCGGTGAATTTAAGCCATGTAAATTTTATGGGGATGATGGATTCATATCGTCCATTTACTAATCCATCGTGAAAGAAATATTTCCAAGCGGTGTAAATAGATAACACAGTGGAAGTAAGCAACGACAAAACACCAATTAAACCACTTTGATTTTTAAATAGTTTTTGCCCAAATAATCCCAGTAACAAAAATGTAGTTAATGGAAGCAGCGGAATGAGAGCTATGTAAGAGGCGTAATTCATGTTCTGACTAATATTTTAATTCATCAGCATCTTCAACATCAATAGATTGATATTTTCGATACAGGTTAATAATAATAGCAATCGCAACAGCAGCTTCGGCCGCTGCAATTGCAACAATAAATATGGTAAAAAAGATCCCATCCATATTTTCGGGATAAAGATATTTGTTGAATGCTACAAAGTTGATGTTTACACTGTTAAGCATCAATTCTACGGCCATCAACATGGTGATCATATTTCTTCTTGTGAACAAACCATACATGCCTATGAAGAACAAGGCAGTGCTCATAAATAGAATATGTTGTAAGGGAATCTCGTTCATTTTTCGTTTTGTGATCTTATTGCAATAACTATTGCACCTATCATTGCTGCCAGTAAAAGCATACTCACGGCTTCAAATGGTAACGCATATCCATGTTCACCAGTACTCAACATTTGTGTGCCTATTCTTTCAACGCTACTATCAAAACTCAGATTTTTGTCCTCAAAACCATATTCATTTATTAGCATGCAACTTAATGCAAAACCAATAAGTGCCGCTATGGTTGATGAAATATTTCTTTTCTTGGTTGTTTGTTTCATTTCCTTTCCGGATGATTGTGTAAGGAATATTGAAAATATAATGAGAACTACAATTCCACCCACATAAACTACAATTTGAACCGCTGCAATAAATTCCACTTCTAACCAAAAATAGAAACCGGCAATACCAATAAGAGATCCCAAAAGATAAATTGCTGACCTAAAAATTTTACGAGTTGTAACAGCAAGTATTCCCGATCCGAGAATCAGTGCGGCAAGAAGATAGAATATGATCACCGAAGCGCTCATTATTCAACCCCCTCCCTTATTTTAGATTCCGGTTTGTTTAATACTTTCGTAAGCAGACTACGATCAAACACGCTGTGTTCAAATTTCTGATCCATTTTTATGGCATCTGTAGGACAGGCTTCAATACATAAATTACACATTGTACAAAGTTCCAGGTGATAAACAAATTTATCGATCGCTTTCTTCTTCTTGCCTTCGGCATTAACTTCTTGTTTGGTAACAATTTTAATAGTCCCATTTGGACAAGCCAATTCACAGGCAGTACAACCGGTGCAAGCATGTTCGTTATTTTCATCATGTGTCATTATTACCTCGCCCCGAAAACGATCGGCTAAAATTAATGTAGCTCTGTTATCAGGATACTGCTCAGTAATTTCTTCCTTCTTATGATTAACAAAATATCGCCCGGTCATCCTCATGCCTTTTAGCAAAGAACTAACTCCCAAGTAAATATCTTTTATGTAGTCTTTTATAAACATTTTTTTCATTAATACTTTCACTCGCAAAAACTAACCTACTCGCCTTCACTAACTAACTCGCAACTCGCATTCACTAATAAACTAACAAACCAATAAATCAACAAACTATCAAATCAACAAACTAAAGAACTAACAAACTAAAGAACTAAAGAACCTGCCTGCCATCGCCAAGCAAAAGCTTGTCTTTGGCTTGGCAGGCAGGCTAAAAATGCCATCCCAACAGTGCCATTAAAGTTACAAGTAATACATTAAACATACTGATAGGTAACAAATATTTCCATTCAAGATTAAGCAGTTGATCTATTCGTAAACGTGGGAATGTCCAACGGAACCACATGATTACAAATATGAGAAAGAATGTTTTGCCAAAGAACCAAAGAGATGAAGGAATATAATCCATCCACTGATTGAAGGCTTGCCAGTTTCCGATATGGAACGGCATCCAACCTCCCAGAAAGAGTGTGGCTCCGATAGCACACACTACAAATATATTGACATATTCCGCCAGGAAAAACAACGCGAATTTCATTCCTGAATATTCAGTATGAAAACCGGCGGTAAGTTCCGATTCGGCTTCTGCCAAATCGAATGGAGCGCGATTGGTTTCGGCTGTGACTGCAACAATAAAGATCACAAAGGAAATTAATACAGGAATATGTCCTTTGAAAATCCACCACCCTGTTTGTTGAGCAGCAATAATTTCGGATACTTGCATACTTTCAGAGAGTATCACAATGGTAATAATGGATAAACCAGCTGAAAGTTCGTAGCTCACAATTTGTGCACCGCTTCGCATTGCACCAAGCAACGAATATTTATTGTTACTTGCCCATCCGGCCATTAAAATTCCAATCACAGAAACGGAAGAAATAGCAGTAATGAAAAACACTCCAATATTTAAGTCCCAAATTTGAAAACCTTTTGCAAACATTAATGGTGCCATAATTACCATAGCAACAATCATCACTATATAAGGGGCAAGATTAAAAAGAAATTTATCGGCACCTGTTGGTGTCATGCCTTCCTTTACAATCAACTTTAATGTATCGGCAACGGTTTGAAACATACCACCCGGCCCCACACGGTTTGGGCCTAATACGTAGTTGCATCCATGCTGAAACACGACGCTCCATCATAATCAATACCAATCCTAAAACAGAAAAAAGTGTAATCACCAGAATGCCGATAATAAAAAACTGCACAAACAAAGCCCATCCCGGACTCATCATCTGGTAAAGCCAGTTTTGTATTATATCAGTTATTGATTCTAGTGAAAACATTTTCTTTTATTCGAAGGCGTAAGAATTGTGCCTTTACTGCTGAGATTATATACAAAGAATATCTTTAGTCCTATTGACGAACGCGAAGTGGACTACCGACTGAAGATTACCGACTGCATACTGCTTACCTCCGCCGCCTAACTGCCCACTGCCTACCGCCGCTGCCTAACCGCCGCCGCCTACCGCCGCCACCAACCGCCGCCTACCTATCAATATCCGGTATCACCAGATCCAATGTCCCCATAATAGCCACCATATCTCCTAATTTTTGGCCACGTACTATATGATCGAGTGCTGATAGATTTGAGAATCCTGGTGAACGGAATTTTATGCGGTAAGGAGTGGTGCCTCCTTCACTAACTACATATACGCCAAATTCACCACGAGCTGTTTCTACGCGACTATAAAATTCACCTTTTGGTAATTTTAATACTGCTTTTGTTTTTCCTTGTATTTCACCTTCAGGAATGGAATCAATTAATTGATCAATAATGTCCATCGATTGTTGCATTTCCAGCAAACGAACTTTGTATCTTGCTAAGCTATCTCCTTCGGTTAATAATATTTCTTTGAAATTTAATTTTTCATAAACTTCGTAAGGATATAATTTTCTGATATCGCAATTCACTCCACTTGCTCGTGCGGTAGGACCACTGCAACCAAATGATATTGCATCTTCTTTCGAAAGTATACCAATACCTTTCATTCTATTTTGAAAAATAATATTTCCTGTCAATAATTCGTCATACTCCTTTATCTTCACCCGAAAGTGTTTATTAAAAGCTTTTACTTTTTTGCAGAAGTCGGGATGAATATCAGCCATGATTCCCCCGGGAACAATATAATTCATGGTAAGTCGAGCACCACAGGTTTCTTCCATGATTTCATTAATCATTTCTCGTTCCCGAAAGGAAAGAAAGAAAGGAGTGAAGGCACCAATATCCATTGCCATTGCTCCCCACCACAACTGATGTGAAGCAAGTCGTGTAAGTTCATCCATTAACACACGAACAACTTGTGCTCTTTCAGGAACTTCAATTTGCATTCCCTTTTCAACAAGCAATGCACATCCGTGATTATTGATATGAGAGGATAAATAATCCATTCTGACTCGTCACATAAATGAATTGGCGATAAGTCAAACTTTCGCACATTTTTTCTATGGAGCGATGGATATATCCGAGATGTGGTTCAACTTTTTTAATAGTCTCACCATTCAAAGTAATTACCAAATGCAACACACCATGGGTAGCAGGATGTTGTGGACCAATATTAATGACCAGGTCTCCTTCGGCAGTTGTTTTTACTTCTTCTAACATAATCAGAGTTTAATCATGTTAATAGGATCCTCGTAATCTTTCCGCAAAGGAAAACCATCCCACACATCGGGAAGGATTAAATTTCTTAAGTCAGGATGATTGATAAAATTTACACCAAACAATTCAAAAACTTCACGTTCGTGAAATTCTGCTGTCCGCCAAATATCACATACAGTTTCAACTTCAGGTTTTGTTCTGTCGAGTTTTATTTTGATAACCAGATGATGACGATGTGTAGTAGAAGTTAAATGATACACCATCGTTAAATGTGTTTTCCAGTCAACACAAGTCAAACAAAAAAGATAATCGAAGTTGAAACCTTCTGTCGATTTCAATGCTTTCGAGAGTGAAGGCCACTCTTCAGCAGGTACAACAGCATTGAGCCATTCACCACCTTCTTCGAAAGTAATTGAAGCTAATAATTCAGGTAGTACGGGCAGTAAGTTCTTCGCGATGTCATTTAAAAACTTTGTTCCGGTTTTTCCATTTTCATTTGTTCGCGGGTCATGCCACTTTTTATTTTTTCCTGTAAAGAAATCATAGGCATGAATGAGTGCTTCCGGACGAGGAGGGCAACCGGCAATGTAAACATCAACCGGAATAATATGATCGGCACCTTTAACAACAGAATACGTATTGTAAAAAAATGGTCCTCCACTGGTTGCACAGGCTCCCATGGCAATTACATATTTTGGTTCCGCCATTTGATCGTACAGTCGTTTCAAAACAGGAGCCATTTTATTCACTATGGTTCCTGCAATAATTATTACATCTGCTTGTCGTGGTGTTGCACGTGCTACTTCAAATCCAAAACGCGACCAATCATATTTTGCTGCAGCAGTACTCATCATTTCAATAGCACAGCAACTGGTTCCGAAAACCAATGGCCACAAGGAATTGCTACGTGCCCAATTGATGACCTGATCCATTTTGCTTACTAAATACCACCTCCGCGGAGTTTGAATTACTTCTCCGGGAAAAGGTGCAGGAGGTTTCGCGTTTACATCCATTTCAGTGCTTTTTTCTTGTGAGCGTAAAAAAGCCCATAAATAATATAAAAAGGAAATATTAGGATTTCAACAAAGGCAAACCAACCTATTTTTTTTACAACAACTGCCCACGGAAATAAGAAAATTAGTTCTACATCGAAAATCAGAAATATTAAGTGCAAATAGGTAATATCCAACACTAAACTGAATCCAACTAGGGCCGATGGTTGGAATTCCACATTCGTAAGGTTCACCTTTCTGAACAGTGTGTGTGGTCTTTAAAACGAACTTAGAAATGAGAATGGCAATGCCCGAAAAAGCAACTGCCGCCAACATTAAAGCTATAATCGAACCTGCACCCATATTGTTTTTGGTATGGTGCAAATATAATTAAGTAGTTTGATTCATCAATAGCATCAATTTACATGTTTGAAAAATGTTGAAAAGTATGTGAGGATAGCAATAAAGAATAATTCTTGGAAAATTGATAAGTGAATAAAAATCAGACCAATTAAAAACTTCGACCTGTCAGGTCTCCAAATGCGACTGTAAGGTCAAATCGGTAGACCTAACAGTGTGAAGTTTCAGGCCTCAATCAAGTCGAAAATTGGGCCATCAATCGTACGACTCAAATTTTATCGATTTCTTATCGTAGCCCATGATTTCCAGACGTTGACGCGCTTCTTTCAGCATGTCAGCCCAGCCGCAGATGTAAAATTTAGCAGGTCTTTTGTCGGCGAAAATGTTCTTCATAAATGGAATGAACATATCCTTTGCGACCTGTCCAACCCGGATTTTCTCTCGAAAGCACCGGAATAAATTTGAAATCCGGCATGTCTTTTTCCATTTGCTCAAACTCTTTCCGGTATAAAATATCTTTCTCCCAGCGATTTCCGAAAACCATGTAAATATTTTTGTGTGGAAGTTTACGGTTATAGATATCCAACAGCTGTGATCTTAAAGGAGCAATTCCGGTTCCGGTTCCAATAAAGCAAATGTCGGTATCAATGGGTTCTTGCAAAGCGAATTTCCCTAAAACTTTGGAAACTTTAACATGAGTGCCAACTTTAAAATTCTCCCATTTATAAGGAGTGCCCAATCCATCGGGTTTTAGTACAATGCACAATTCAAAAATATTGTCGTTAGAAGGTGCCGACGCAATGGAATAACTTCTGTTGGTATATTTTGATTGAATGGGTAAATCAAGCATAATAAATTGACCTGCTTTAAAAGTAAACTGCATATCGTCAGGCATTTTGATATAAAAACGCTTTACCATATCCGTTTCATCAGTAATCTTTACAATTTTCGCATCATGATACTTGTAGGCCATAAATTTCTCTTTTTGGAGGGACAAAGTTAAAAAATTATAGCCGATCATGAAAACGGAATTCGCGTGTCCCGGTTAACATGATCGGCCAAATTAGAATTGCCTATTTACAGCTAATTCATTTAAAATAAGTGGTTTTAATCTATTTCCTCACTGGGCGCCTTTGGTTTTTCAGCGCCATTCTTTTTTGGTTGCCCATTTTGAGCTTTGTGTTTTTCACGAGCTTCTTCTTTCATTTTTGCCCATTTTTCCTGCTGTTCTTTGGTCAAAAGTGCATTGATATCTGCATCAACTTTCGTCCTGTCGTTCCTGTCTAGAGTTCCTGCATCACGCTGCTTTTCTCTGTCGAGCAGAAGTGCGTGAATTTTTGATTGCTGTTCAGAGGTAAGTGTCAACTCTTGGGTGAGTTTACGAGTCATCATTGTGGCTCGTTCTTCTGCAGTTTTTTGGGTTCCCTGATTTTTTTCGTTTTGTGCAAATGTTGCTGTTGATAGAGCGGTAAATAGTAATACCGTGATAAATGCTGCTTTTTTCATAGTTGATTGTGGGTTATTTATTTTGTTGGATGTACCATTTTTTGAATAGTTTAATTGATGATAAGAAATTTTACACTTTTATTTTTTCAGTAACAACCAAAAGACTCGTTTTCACAAGAGATCCCATTGACTTGCATTCCAGAAATCTGTTGTCATTGTAATGTGAAGTTAATTCAGCAGCGAGGTTACTGATTTTTTCAGGTGTTGAAATGGTGTCGTTGACCATACAATTTAGTAAATCATTAAGCATTTTTCCTGCCGCCTTCATACGTTTTGATATCAGTGTGAATTCTTCTCGCTGATATTGTTGAAGGGTTTGCTCCGACATGTGTTTGATACATAAATCGACAAACGGTTTGTTCTCTTTGTAAAATTGTGGCAAATAAAAATTCTTTCGCCCCTCGTAACTTTGCTGATCAAAATCTATTGCTCGAATTCTGTAATGTACCTCCTCGAAATCGGGTGTAATATCAATAACAAAATTGTAGGAGCGCATATCGCCTAGCAACTTCACAAAACATCGTGCGTTAAACTTTACGAATTCTTTCGCAAGTCGAATCTCATTCAAATCTTCACTGTAAATGTTGTTCTCAATAAACATATCGCCGGGCAACCCTGCTATATGTTCTTCAATTAATGTGTCGGCATAAACAAAATAGGAGATTCGGTTAGGGGAAAGGATGTGTTCCAATTCCAATCCATAAATACGAGATGCATCTGCCTTCTTTACATAAAAATAATCGTAATTGTCGTTGTAGTTATTGACAATGCGAATTCTAAATGGATTGGAATTACCAAAAGTGCAATAATCAATTCTGTCGACATACAAATGCTCGGTTACCGTTGTGTCTCCTCCGGTTTTTAAAAGCGCATAGATAGTGGTGAGCGATTTGTTTAATGATGCCATTTCATCGCCTGCATATAGAACGCTTTCCCAAAGAGTATCTTTGCCTTTTTTATTGTACAAAGGCACTGCATTATTGTAACGAGTCAAATCAGTGTAATGAAGCTCCAATTCTATCTCTCTTGAATAATAATTGAGGTACTCTCGAAGCTGATCGTTAACCGGATAATGTGGTTTTTTCTTTTGGATTTCGTTTTCCATCCATTATAGTTTTCTAGCAATCATCAATCCATCTCTAATTGGAAAAATAACTTTTTCTACACGACTGTCATTGTAAATTTTCTGATTGTACTCATCAATAGCTTTAGTTTCATCATCCATTTCTTTTTTATTCTTGAGAATATTTCCACTCCATAAAACATTGTCGGCAATTATAAATCCACCTTGCTTAACTTTATCGAAAACTAAATCGTAATAGTTGCTATAATTTTCTTTATCGGCATCAATAAATACCATGTCAAATTGTTCATTCAAAGTTGGAATTATTTGCATTGCATTTCCAATCATCGGAAAAATAGTATTTTCCATTCCTGCTTTACGGATGTAAGTTTTAACCATATCTTCCAGCTCTTCGTTAATATCAATAGTGATAATTTTGCCACCTGCTTTTAGACCTTCAGCAAAACACAAGGCTGAATAGCCTGTGTAGGTTCCTATTTCTAGGATGGTTTGTGGTTTTATCATGTGTGTGATCATCGAAAGAACACGACCTTGCAAATGGCCTGACAACATTCTTGGCATAATTATTTTTGCATAGGTTTCGCGATTTAATTCGCTCAGTAAAAATGGTTCGTTGCCGGAATGCTTTTCAATATAGGCTGTTAGCTTTTCATCAAGAAAGTCCATGGTGATAGTTTTATTATATGTGGTTAATGTTATTTTGTTATTTATTGTTTAATCTATTTAGTCCGGCCTCCGCCTTTTGATCAATGCTATTTTGATATTCATGGTTTCGTAAGGATAAACATTTTTTATACCACATTATTGCTTCGCTGTTTTTTTGCAACTGCTCATACAACATACCATTTAGCAATGCTGAATTAGCTGCAAAATACCAGCTTTGATTACGGCCATTTTCAAACGTTTTTGTGTAATAAACAATTGCCTTTTCATTAAGTTCCTTTTTGTCGAATATACGAGCTAATCGGTAGGTGAATTCTAACTGATCTTTCAACCTGGGAAACATCGCCGGTGGTTTGCTCGCCAATTCTGCAAGTGCTGCAACATAATCGCCACCATCGAAATATAGCCGTGACCGCAATAATATCAAGTTGGGTAATTCTTTGTTTTCAGCATCTTTGTTTGCCTGTTTATCCTCATCGGTAAAATCAGAACCCGATTTAAGCACCAGTTCGAGATTTTGATAATATCCAACTGTGTCTCCTTTCAAAAAACTAATCCATGCGTTTTTGTGAATAGCCGATTTAATAAAACTCGTCCCTTTGAACTCGGAAACGTATTTGTTGAAATCATTTCTTGCATCAAGGTTTAATTGGTTTAATTTGAGAAGGCCTTTCAGGTAATGCAGGTATGGAAATGGAAATTGATTTTTTTCGGAAGAAAAAGAATTGAGAACCTGAAGAGATTGATCTTGCTTGCCTGCAATCATTAATGAGTTGGATTCAATAAAGATATGTAAAGGTCCCGGAGATGGGTTGTTACGTTTCATTTTTTCAAGAAGATTCAGAGCTACATCATGATTTTTTTCAAAATGCATTGCCACAAATATTTTGATGAAATAGCATTCATCCTTCATAAAGCTCAAGCTAGGATCATGTTCGGTAGCTGATACCATTCTATCGAGTTCCTCACTTCCTTGCTTTATAGTGCCTTTCATTCCGGCGAGGTTGGAGAGCCACGCATAATTTTCGGGTACAGCTCCAATTACTGCATGAAAAAATCCCATCGATTTAAGATTTGGTGCGAAAGATTGAAACTGATGCTCGTTTTCTTCCATCAGCTTATATGCTTTTCTTAAAAGATATCCCGATGTGAGATATTCTTTCCACTTAAGTTTCACCAGTGCCAGTTGCAACAACATTTCCGCTTTTGCAATCCGTTTCCACGGCGAGGTGTTATCTAAATCGGCTATTAGGGAGATTCGCTCATCAGTGTTTTTTTTGAGAATCGAAAAATTTGTTTGCTCTTCAGAAATAAATGCTTTTAAAAAATCAATATAATTCTCAATATAAAGTATTGCGTAGTTTTCAGGCTGTACTTGCTTTTCTTTATCGAGATAAATTCGTGCTTCCTGAAAATTCAATTTTAGCATAGCCTTGTAAGCGGTTCTGCAATTATTAGTCATTTCAAAAGTAGCCGCATTGATTGTGCAGGGAAATAAAAACAGAAGTAGGTAAAGTAAGGTGGGTCTCATGTACCGTGCTAAGCTACAAAATCCTTTCAAAAAAAAAGATCCCCGAAAAGAGGATCTTTATATTTTTTTAATTTGTGAACTATAATTCAATTTCGTGGTCAACCAAAATTCTCCCGCAATGTTCGCATACAATCACTTTTTTGTGCTGACGGATATCCAATTGACGCTGTGGTGGAATTTTGTTGAAACATCCACCGCATGCATCTCGCTGAATTGTAACAACAGCAAGACCGTTGCGGGCATTGTCACGGATTCTGCGATAAGCCGAAATTAAGCGCTCATCGATCATTTTTGTGGCATCAGCAGAAAATTTTTGGAGTTGCTCTTCCTCTTTACGGGTTTCACCGATGATGTTGTCTAGTTCGTCTTTTTTGATTTTCAAATCTTCTAAACGGCCATCCAATGTTTGTGTAGAGGCTTCAAGGATTGCAGTTTTTGCAGCAAGTTCTGCGGTGCATTCTTTAATTCTTTTTTCAGAAAGCTGAATTTCCAATTGCTGAAATTCAATTTCTTTATTCAATGAATCAAACTCACGGTTATTTTTAACATTCATCTGCTGCGATTCATATTTTTTAATGGCAGCGTTAGAATCTTTAATAGCTTGTTTCTTTTCTGTGATTTGATTTTGCATAGACTCAACTTCTTCCGTATAGTTAGTGATACGGGTTTGTAATCCTGCTATTTCATCTTCTAAATCGTTCACTTCCATCGGAAGCTCCCCTCTCACAATTCTAATTTTATCGATCTCCGAATCAATCAACTGAAGCTGAAATAGTGCTTGCAACTTTTCCTCAGTAGAAAATTCAGCCTTGTCTTTATTAAATGTCTTCAGATTGAAATTGAATCGACGTTCTTTAACCGGCTCAACAGGTACCTTTTCAGCTAATAATTTGGCCGCTCTTGCAGATGGTTTTTTCTCTTTTGGTTCTGCTGTTACTGCTACTTTTGTTTTTGGTGCTTTTTTTTCAGCGATCATGTCTGATATTTTCGATGTATTGGATTCTTCTTTTGGAGCCTTTTTTACAGGAACTTTTTTTGCCGGGGTTTCCGGTTTAGTTTCTGCCTTTTTCGACGGAGCTTTATCAACTGACTTAGCAGCCGGTTTGGCTTTAGTTTCTGTCTTTTTTGCAGTCATATTAAAAGTAGTTTACTGGGTTCGTATTTACTTCCGACAAACGGAGTGCAAATGTAGGAAATTTCTTAATAAGAATTTGATAAATTAAATCTTTGGTAAATTGCTCACTTTCAAAGTGTCCAATATCAGCAATCATAATTTTCCCCTCCGCATCAAAGTATTGGTGGTACTTAAAGTCTGCAGTTACAAATGCATCCGCTCCAGCTTGAATAGCCTCCTTCAAAAGAAAACTTCCCGAACCTCCACAGACTGCTACTTTGCTTATAATTGATTGATTTGTAGATGTGTATCGAATACCTCTTGCATGCATTTTTTCTCTCAATAACTCCAAAAATTGTTGAATGTTTAATGGATTATCCAATTGCCCAATCATCCCAGATCCAACATTTTCATATTGATTATCAAGTGAATGTATATCAAATGGGATTTCTTCATAAGGGTGCGCCGATCGGAGTGCTGCCAAAACTTTTCTTTGTTCAGGTGCCTTAAATATAACCTCAATTCGATCCTCTTGTTCAAAATGTCGTACTCCTTTTTGCCCAATCACCGGATTTGCGTCCTCATTTCCTCTAAAACTGCCCGTCCCTTTCGAACTAAAACTGCACTCATCATAATTGCCAATAGTGCCTGCCCCGGCCTCGAAAAGTGCATTTGTTACATTAATGCTTTGATTTTCAGGGCAATACGTTACAAGTTTTTTCAAAATGCCTGATTTAGGCGATAGTATTCTGGTTTCAATAATTCCTAACCTCTTACAAATTTCGGCATTAACTCCCGTTTTAATATTGTCGAGATTGGTATGAATGGCATAAATGGCGATGTTGTTTTTGATGGCTTTTATGATGACTTTTTCAACATAATTTTTGCCATTCAGTTTTTTGATACCTGAAAATACTATCGGATGATGCGCAATCACAAGGTTTATTCCCTGCCTGATCGCTTCATCAAGAACTTCTTCGGTGCTATCTAAACAAATTAATGCTCCGGTAATTTCCATGTCGGCTGAACCGGTAATTAATCCTGAGTTATCGTAAGATTCCTGATAGGAGAGAGGCGCTAATGATTCAAGATGCGATATTAGGGTACTCAGTTTTTCCACGTTCTAATGATTTGGTTGTAAAATTAGAACAATTGTGTAATTAATAAGACTATTTATTTTACTTTTACTCGACTTAACTGGATTTCTTAGTTAATTCGAAATCTATTGCAAGTTCAGATGCAACTAATTTAATAACTGAAATGTCTTTAAAGAAACAAATAAACTCTACCTTTTATGAACAAATTTTTAAATTTTAAGTTGCTGATACTTTCGATTTCACTTTTTATATCGAATATCGGTCACCATGCGAATGGACAAACCATTAATAACATTTTTTTTAATTGTACTGATGATATTGTTGGACTTGATTTTTTATCCGGAACACCGACAATCCAGTACACCGGAATTGCGAATGGTTACGAAGGAATTGCCCACGCTGAAGATGGAAATGGAAACATTTTATTTTATGTAAATTCCAATGGAGTATATAATCCTACTTCAGGACTTATGCCCGGTTCATCCGGAATTTTTGCTGATCCCTCCTCTACAGAAATTAATATTTGTCCTTTTGTTGGTCAGCCGAATAAATTTTACATTATTTATAATGACGAAACTTGTTCCGAATTGTATTACACTGTTGTGGATATGTCATTAAATGGAGGTCAGGGGGGGATTTTGCAATTAAATACTGTTATTTCAAACGATTATTTTGCTGAAGGTTTGGAAATAGTTCGTAAGACTTGTCAGAATTCATTTTGGTTGATTGCATTTAAATGTGGTGTTGGATTTTGGAAATTTAGTATTGATTCTGCTGGTATCACTGATAATGGATTAGGGGTGGCTTATAATGAACCTTCTTCATATGACGGACGTGGTGAACTCGATTTCCATAAAGGAAAAATAGGAATTGCATTTGCTTTCTCTCCAACAGGAGCAGTAGTGGATTTTGATCCCGTTACCGGAATATTTTCCAATCCAATTGCAATTGTTCCAACGGGCTTGACCAACACTGCCGGTGGTTTTTATGGATGTGAATTTTCTCCTAACGCCGATTATGTTTATTTTTCGCGTTGGTATTATAACGGAGGTGTGAATTTGTTACGATATAATTTTAATACTCAATTATATGATTTCTACACCATCAGTTCTCCCCAGGCTCCTGCAGGAAGTGATTACGGTCCGGGGCAAATTGAATTGGCTGTCGATAATAAATTGTATATGGGTTACAGTGGCTCGCATCAAATAGTTGTAATCGACAATCCCGGTGCTGTAGTGCCTTTAATTAGTTTTATAACGGTTACGTCTACCATTAGTTTAGGTTGCTCCGATCACATTCAATCCAACCTTTTCGAATCGTATAATTTTACCAACACGGCAGCTTGCAATGGCGATTCGGTAATGTTCGATATTAATCAAATTCAATGTGCTCCCGGACAGGTTACTTACCTTTGGAATTTTGGTGATCCTGCCAGTGGATTGAATAACAGTTCTACAATTCAATCTCCCTCACATCTCTTCACCTCTTCAGGAAGTTATCAGGTAACACTTTATGTAAGTGGTGCTGTTAATGATACCATAATTAATACTGTGCAGGTGAGTCCTGTTGCTATCGTTGAATTAGGTACGGATACAATTTTGTGTGCAGGCCAAACAATTGTCCTCGATGCAGGTCAAACAACTGGTGCAATTTATACTTGGAGTACGGGTCAAACTACACAAACAATCAATGTGAGTACCTCAGGGGTTTTTATTGTTGATGTAGCACTGGGTTCTTGTTTAACTACCGATTCAATCAATGTATTTTACGAATTACTACCGGCAGTGAATTTAGGTCCCGATCAAAATTTATGTGATGGCGTTGAAATTACTTTGAATATCCCTGCAATTCCTACTACCGCTTCGGTACTTTGGTCAGACGGATCTAATGGTACTTCTTTGAATGTGAACAGTGAGGGAACGTATTGGCTGGAAATTGCACTTACAGTGTGTTCGAAATCGGATACTGTTGTGATAAATTATTTCGATGTGCCACAATTAAATTTAACCGACTCAATTTTTAAATGCCCGGGAACAAGTGTGGTTGTTGAATCAGGTTTGGTTATCGAAAATTATCTCTGGTCTGATCTCTCCACCGCATCTTCATTGTCGACTGCCGACACCGGAAATTTTTCACTTATTGTTGATAACAATGTATGTGGCGATACTGCTTATTTTTATATTGGTGATATCGATTACCTCTCAGGTGTTTTTATGCCCAATGTTTTTACCCCTAACAATGATTCTAAAAACGATGAATTCACTCCTCGCCTTACTTTTGTTGATGAAATCGAGCTTGTAATCTTCGACCGTTGGGGCAAAGAAGTGTTTGCCGAAAAAAGTAATGCACCTTCCTGGGATGGAACAAAATCCGGCACCGAACTGCCCGATGGAGTTTATTTTTACATCGCAAAATATACCGAAACATGCACCGAACAACCTAAAGTGCTGAAAGGCGTTTTGAAGTTGTTCAGGTAAATGAAGGCCTGTCTGCCAAGCCAAAGTCAAGCTTTTGCTTGGCGATGGCAGGCAGGGTCATTGGTCATTGGTCATTGGTCATTGGTCATTGGAAATTTGACTTTGGACTCGCTGGCGAGGGCCACGTATGTCATCCCATGAGCATTTGTGCGAACGGGAGAGTCAATAGTCATTTAGGTAACTATATACTTGGTGCAGCAATTTTTTTTAATATCCAATGGATTGCTAATATTAAAATTTTAAAAATCACAACCACTAAAAGCATTGCAACAAAAAATAAATTGAAATAAAGTAAATGCGCAGGGAAGTCCTTATATACACTCTCATAATAAGCCTTGTTACCAAACCAAATTTCGCCTTTTACGTCCGAATCAATAATAGGAAGTAGAGACGATAATAAGGCAGCAAAAACGATGAGAACATAAAATGTCCTGTCACGTGGCAATATCTTATTACTGGCTTTCATATACTTAGGGCTGCTTTTTGCCTGGTTTTTTCTTGACTTTCGGCTTAGGATTGCCTTCAACCATTGCTTTAGCCACCTCATAAAAAATTGAAGCGGTTTCTTTCAGGGTTTACATATCTTTGCCATAGCTACAAAATTACAAAAAATCCTTTAAAGGCTTTCCCGATACCACCGATTGAAGACTAAGATTTTTCTTTATATTCGCAACAATTATCATCATTCATTACTAAACCAACTATGAATTTACGGTTGTTTCTTTTACCTGTGTCTTTTGTTTATGCTGCGCTGTCGGGTGTTAGAAACTTTCTTTTTGATACCAATGTATTTAGACAGAAGAAATTTGATATTCCTATTATTTTAGTTGGAAACCTGAGTATGGGAGGAACAGGAAAAACCCCTCATGTAGAGTATTTGCTTTCATTGCTTCATAAAGATTTTAAAGTTGCCACACTAAGTCGTGGCTATGGCCGGAAGAGCACTGGTTTTGTTTTGGGTGGCCGTGGAGCACAAGCTTCTGCAATCGGTGATGAGCCGATGCAGTATTTGTCGAAATTCGACGATGTGATTGTCTCTGTTTGTGAAGATAGGGTTGAAGGTGCACAAAAATTACTTGCATCATCAAATCCTCCCGATGTCATTGTTATGGATGATGGATATCAACACCGCAGCATTAACCCCGGGTTTAAAATTCTCCTCACTGCATTTGATCATCTGTTTACAAATGATTTTCTGCTTCCTGCTGGTAATTTACGGGAGAGCCGCTCCGGATATAAAAGAGCCGATTGCTTGGTGGTGACTAAATGTCCGGATGACATTTCCGAAAACCAAAAAGCAGAGATTAATTCTAAATTAAACCTATTAGCTCATCAGCAACTCTTTTTTTCAACGATACAATATGGAGATCTTATTTCAGTAAACTCATCAGAAACAAAAAATATTCTTCAACTTAAAAATTATAAAGCTGTGTTGTTTACAGGAATTGAAAACCCAACTCCATTGGTTCAATACCTTAAAAGTAATTGTGCTGAGCTTCAAACATTAAAATTCCCCGACCATCATGATTTTACTGAAAAGAATATAAATTTGGTTTTGGAAAAATTCAATAAATTTGCAGACGGTAATTCGATTTTGATAACAACAGAAAAAGATTATCAACGATTAAAAAGCTCTGTAAACTTTTCATTAATTAAAAATCTTTCATGTTTTTATATACCCTTGATAATTAAAATAGATAAAGAAGAATTATTTAATTCCACAATAAGAAACTATGTTACAGAAAATAAAAGAAACTGCTGAATTTATCATCAATAAAACCGGTTTTAAACCTGAATTCGGAATCATTTTAGGTAGCGGATTAGGAGGGCTTGTCAAACAGGTTAAAGTAACTCACACTATTCCTTATTCTGAAATACCTAATTTCCCTGTTTCAACAGTACAAGGCCATGGTAGCAACTTGATTCTTGGAGAGCTAGGTGGAAGAAAGGTGGTAGCTATGCAAGGACGTTTTCATTTTTATGAGGGCTATACCATGCAAGAAGTGGCTTTCCCTGTGAGGGTTCTCAAGTATCTTGGTATTTCCAAACTCTTTTTATCGAATGCCAGCGGTGGAATGAATCTCAATTTTAAAGTGGGTGATTTGATGATTATTGATGATCATATTAACTTGATGGGAGTTAATCCTCTCATTGGTAAAAATGATGATGAACTGGGTCCCCGTTTTCCGGATATGAGCGCTCCCTATGACGCAGAACTCATCCGTAAAGGAATTGATATTGCTTTGAAACACAATTTCAGATGTCACAAAGGAGTATATGCTGCCGTAACAGGCCCTTGCTATGAAACTCGCGCAGAATACAAATACATTCGTACCATTGGTGCCGATGCAGTTGGAATGTCAACAGTGCCGGAGGTGATTGTCGCTCGCCACATGAATCTGCCATGCTTTGCGATTTCTATTATCACCGATATGGGTGGAACAGATGAAGTTCAGATAATTACACACGAAGAAGTAGTTAGGGTTGCCAATGAAGCAGAATCAAAAATGACTACCCTTATCGTTGATCTTCTCAAGAGTATCTCCTGAACATAACATTCTTCTTTTTTGTTGTATATTTGTGATTGAAATTTCTATGTTGAGGAATTTAATCATAAATATTCATTCTCCCAATTTTCAATGATCACGAAATTCATGGTTAGGTCACTTGCTATTTTGATGCTATTCCTTTGCGGGATAACTAAGAATGTTAATGGTCAAAATAATTGGAATTTGCCTCTCCTTTCTAATTGGGATGATGATTCAATTCCGCCGGCATGGACAGGAGCATACAGCGAATGCTGGGGTTATGTTGCTCCTAACGATCGTGAGTATGCGTTTTTGGGTAGCACACAAGGTACCTATATTTTTGATATTTCTGATCCATCTAACCCCGTCCTTATCAATTATTTTCAAACTAAAGATACATCTACTTTGGTAGTGAATAAAGACTATGCAACCTACCAACATTATTTATATGCAGTAAGTGATCAAGGTGATAATTCACTCCAGATTTTTGATCTTCAATATTTACCCGATTCTGTTGTGAAAGTATATGATACTAACGCTATCTCTAAACGTTGTCATACTTTATTTGTAGAGAATGATCGTTTGTATATGGCTTCAAACACTCGACCCGATGGTTCTTTTGGTCCAATGGATATTTTCACACTTTCCGATCCGTTAAATCCGACACTTCTTGGAACGCTCTCTCATCCCAACTTTTTTTCGGTGCATGAAGTTTTTGTTAAAAACGATACAGCTTATTGTGCAAATGGAATGAATGGACTGTGGATTTATAATTTGAAGTTTCCCTCATCACCTGCTTTAATCTCTATTATTGATTTGTATCCCGAAAGCGGTTACAATCATAGTGCATGGCTTACAGCAGATAGTAAAACCTTGGTTTTTACCGATGAAACTCATGGGAGTGGAGTAAAGGTTTTTGATATGACAGATATTCACGATCCTCAATTGAAAAGTATGATTCGTTCCAATATGCTTCAAGTTCCTGATTCGCTGACACAATATGGAAGTGTGGCTCATAATCCCTATATTAAAAATAATTTGCTATTTCTTTCCTACTATCACGACGGTGTGCAAGTGTATGATATTTCAAATCCTTCGAATCCAAAACTTTTAGGGTGGCACGATACCCATCCGCAAAACACAAGTTATTATAGTTATACCGGTTGCTGGGGACTTTATCCATTTCTTCCTTCCGGAAATATAATTGCTTCTGATATTACTAATGGTTTGTTTATTTTGGATGGTAAGGAATTGAAAAGTAGTGTTCCACTTGAGCCGGTACCGACTTCGATTTCAATACTAAATAATCCTGTGTATAATGAGTTAGCGTTTTATTGTCAGACTGATAAAAAATTGAGTGTTGAAATTGAAATTATTGATATGTCCGGTAAAATGGTGTACAAATCTGAAGATATACTCTATTCAGGAAAATCAAAATACCTGGTTCAATTAAATTCACTAGCTACCGGAATGTATTTTGTTTCTCTAAAAGGCGATGGAATTAATCTCAATGAAAAATTCGTGAAGGCTATTCATTGATTTTAAGGATTGCGAATATCTCCAAATTTAAATGTTTATTATTATGAAAAATATATTATTTATTTTAATAATTGGTCTACTTGCTTTTGCAGGATGCGATGATGACAAGTACCAAAGCCCTTCTCCATTACCAACAACAGGAAACATTACATTTGTGATCAATAATACAATAGATGGTGGCTCCATCCCAATTGGTGCAATGAATAATGTTAATGAGGCAGGTAATACCTATAGTGTGGATGAGTTGAAATATTATTTAAGTAATTTTGTGCTTATTAAAGATGACGGTTCAGAATTCAAATCTTCGAATTATGAATTGATAGATGAAGAAAGTTCAGCATCAAAATATTTTACTCTTGAAAATGTTCCCTTCGGAAATTATACAGGATTACGTTTTTTCATGGGAGTCGACAGCACTAAAAATCATTCAGGAGTACACACCGGAGATCTGGATCCGATTAACGGAATGATTTGGGATTGGTCCACCGGTTATATTTATTTTAAACATGAGGGAATGTTTATCGATTCCACAGGCACTACCGATTACCTTACTTATCACTTAGGGACTTTGAATGCACTTGTAACTGAAGAAATTCCAATTAATTTGAATTTTACTTCGGGAGTTAAGATTGTAAAAATGAGTTTTAATCTAAACAAAGTGTACCGCTCTCCTAACATGATCAATTTTAATGGCGAAAATATTCATCAATCACTCGGCCCAGGTGAAAACGTATGGATACAACTCATACGCGAAAATTTTCAAGGGGCTTTTGAGATTACTTCAATTCAATAATACTATTTCAAATACTATTTTAAAGAAAAAATATTTTATTTATAGTTTGAATTGATTTCAACGGCTTTATTTTGAGATGTTTATATTAATTATTTATAAAAGTTAGAAGATTTTTTTGTTTTAAATATTTCTTTTAATTTTGATCCTTAATTAAAACTCTTCACTATGAAAAAGATGCTAAAAATTCTTGGAATTCTAGTATTAGTCGCTATAATAGGAGTTGCCGGATTCTGTTCATTTATTGCAATTCGTGGGGTTCCTAAATATGAGCCTCGGGTTCCACAGGTGGCCAATGTGGAAATTACACCTGAAAGAATACAAAAAGGAGCCAAAATATCGGCTATGCTTTGTCAACATTGCCATTTAGATGCAGAAGGAAAATCGCTTTCAGGAAAACATATGATTGAAATACCTGAATTCGGTGTTATTAACTCCAAAAATATTACCAATGATCCTGAGTATGGAATTGGCAAATGGACCGATAGTCAATTGATCTATTTCATCCGCACTGGCATCCATCCTGTAACAGGACAATTTGTTCCTCCTTACATGCCTAAGCTGATTCATATTTCAGATGAGGATCTTAATTCAATTATAGCTTATTTGCGTTCCGACCGGCCTGAAGTGCAAGCATCAAAAACGGAACTACCATCTTCCGAGCCCTCATTTCTAACAAAATTCCTTAGTTTCGTAGCATTCCAACCTTTCGAATACCCCAAAGAACCTATTCCGCAACCCGATACCACCAACTTAGTTGAATGGGGAAAATACCTTACTCTTTATCAATTAGAATGCTATGCTTGTCATTCGAAATCATTTGAAACGATGAATATGTTGGAACCTGAAAAATCAGAGGGCTTCTTTGGTGGAGGAAATCCAATTGGTACCGCCGATGGTTCGAAAATTACGTCCTTGAACATTACTCCTGATGATGAAACCGGAATTGGTAAATGGACCGAGGAAGAATTCATGAAAGCGGTTCGTTTTGGTATCGTTCCCAACGGCCCCGCTCTGCGCCCCCCAATGGCTCCCTTCGTTCAACTAACCGACAATGAACTAAAAGCTATTTACGCTTACATGAGAACAGTTCCTAAGCTTAAAAATAAAGTTGTAAGGAAGGTGTGAAAAATTAGTTTTATGGTTTGTTTGTTTTATGGTTTGTTAGTTTGTTAGTTTGTTAGCCTGCCTGCCAAGCCAAAGACAAGCTTTAGCTTGGCGATGGCAGGCAGGTTTGTTGGTTTGTTAGTAAATTTGATATTTAGTTTATAGTGTGGAGTTATTGTCACCATCTACTAAGTCTCACCTGCCGAAGGCAGAAAACGAAAACGTCGAGCGAAGCCGAGACGCATAACCGTCATGGTGAGCGGAGCCGAACCACTTCCGCCGCCTAACGAAGACTATTTTGTATTTAACATTTCATTCATAGCTACTCCTCCTTTGATTCCAAAATCTAGAGTTCTTATAGGGAAAGGAATTAAAATATTATTTTCATCGAAAGCTTTTTTAATTTGAATAATAGCATCACTACCTACTTTTTTGAAGTCCTGTTGAACCGTAGAATTGACCCACATACGAATAACAAAATTGATGGAACTATCGTCAAATTCAGTGAAGAACAATGTCACTTCATCATCTGTAGAAAGATTTTCTATGCCTTTAACAGCTTCCAAAGCAATTGTTCGTACTTTTTCTAAATCTTCTCCATAAGAAACACCTACTGAAAGATCGAATCTTCGTTTACCAAATAAAGTATAATTTTCAATTGGATTTTGAAACACTTCTTTATTAGGTATAATTACCAGTTGACCTTGGAAAGTGCGAATAACTGTATCGCGCATGTTAATTTCTTTAACAACTCCCATGTAATCTTTAATTTTTACAATATGACCGACACTTATTGGTCTTCGGAATGAAATAAAAATACCGGAAATAAAATTAGCAGCAATATCTTGAAAAGCAAAAGCTAATGCAAGTCCTATAATTCCCGCACCTGCTAATATAGATGTAACAGCTTTATCAAGTTTGAGAATACTTAGTACAATGAATAACGTTATCCCAATAAAAAATATATGAATAACTGACGCAAAAAGGTTAGAAATCATGTTCCTTTTGGAAAATCTTAAAGTAAGTTTATATGCGATCTTTTTAATTCTTGATGCCAGAAAAATTCCTAATACTAATACAATTGCTGAAATAAATAAATTGGGAAGCAATTTAATAAATGCTTCCGCCCACAATAAAAGTTTTTCGGTAATAAGATTGTAAGCGTGTTCAATATCCATAATATAATTTATTTAAGTTTCGAAATCTTTCAAATTAATGTTTATATAAACCCTAAAGTGTATGGATTTGTTTTTTAATTACTTTGAAAGGCAAAAGTACAATAATCAGACCTATTTCAATCGATTGCATTCTGAAGCGGATTCAATTTATTTTAGCGTGAAAATGAGAACTCGTTTTTCCCAAATTAGGAAATATTAATACAAATGTGTGTCATTTTGACCACGTATGCTTCATTAAAGAATAATTATCAACTTTCATTTTATTTTTGATTAACACCTTCAACAGTCTCAGAGTTAGTGCTTTAATTACCTGTTTTCTTAGATCAAATCATAATTTTCAAATACCCATCCTTTTTAAGCACGATCATTGCAAATTAAAAATATCTCTTATACTTAAGTGAGGGATTTAATTTTGAAAAACATGAAACAATTAATCAACCACCAAACATTGAAATCTGTGATTCTGTTTACAATATTAAGTTTTTGCTTTACAATTGTAAATGCACAGTCAGAAAATTCAGAATCGCAATCGGAAACAGTTTTGCAAGCAGATAGTTTAACAATTCCTGATACATACGATCAAAATCAGGACGGACAACTAGATCTCAATTCAAGCGGAACAGCAACATATAATATTGTTGAAGAAAACGAACAAAGTTCATCAGGAGCTGCTGAATGGAGATCAGGTTCGGATGTAGAAGAACTACGCGTTTATTCCGGTTACCAAAATGGGAACAATGTGATTAAGACCATTGAGGTGCAGATTCCGCAGAGATAAAGGTGATGATTTGAACAATGAATATTTCAACCCGTAAATCAATTCATTTATTGATTTACCACAGAAATTTTTTTCGTTGCACTCCCTGTTTTGTTTTTAATCTCAGCGATGTATAAACCCGGGTTCAAGTAGTGAATATTTATTTTTGTTTTTCCACTTATAATATTCTCTTGATACACCAGGTCTCCATACACGGAATAAAGATTTAGTGTACCGGTTTCATTATTTACATAATCAATAGTAATTTGATCAGATGCCGGATTAGGATAAATGTTAAAATCCACGCTCTCTATATTTTCGTTACCAATCCCGGTTGTAAAGCAATAAAGAGTTTCACTGGCGCCGCTGCCAACCAATGATGTGGGGTTACCAATTTGAGATGCGGAACTTACTGTTGGTGTAACAGATATTACCTGAAAAGGAGCAAAGGCTGTATTCAATGTAATAGGTGTTTGGTTGCAACCGCTATTGCCGTTTGCATCTGTTTTAACAATGTAAGCACCATCCTGCATGAAATCAATGTGACCAGATGCTATGAAGCCTCCGTCAAATGTATGAGATACATCAATGCCCTCTGTGACACCTGTAACCGGCCCATATGTATTTGACCATATAATATTCCCTAAAGTACCAATTTTTATCAATGCCATTTGTACAAGAGAAATTGTAGAATTGTAAGCACTTCCGGTGATGATATAACCATTTCCCGGAATTTCCTGAATCTTCATTCCATATTCAACAGCTGTATTTCCATAATTCCTGGTCCAGGTTGTATCGCCATTGCTATTGAGTTTCAAAACAAAAATATTATACTGCGTAGTCCCGGCAACAATATAACCTCCATCACTTGTTTGAATCACTGAATTACATTCGCTGTCAAAAGCAGAAACGAATTTCTTTGCCCATTGTATTGCCCCTGTACTGTCCGCTTTTATTACCAGAACTTCAGGAGTAGCGCCATTGGCATTGGTATAACCACCCATAAAGAATCCTCCGTCGGAAGTTTTGCAAATGGAATTGCCAAAATCATGATTCGAACCAAGGTCATATTTTTTTGTCCACAATAAAGTTCCAACTGTATTCCATTTAGAAAGATAAAAATCAACATTAAAAACCCCCTGCCTACCAAAAGCTACAAAATTTCCATCGGATGATTGTAAGCAAGAATATGCATAATCTTGTCCGCCGTTGGGGTAGCTTAATGTGCGAGTCCATAAAGTGTCACCAATAGAATTCGTTCTCACAAGATAGAAATTAAAATCTGTACTATTAAAACCTTCAGTATAACCGGCAATAAAGAAACCACTATCATTTGCCTGAACCAAAGATTTCGCCCAACAACTTTCTTGATTTCCAATCGTAGGACTTCCATATGTTCGTGTCCATAAAGTGTCACCAAATTTATTTAATTTGACAAGTTTAAGATCATCATCATTATTTGTTGCACCGGGGCTGCCTGCAGCAGCATACCCGCTGTCTGATGTTTGAACAATGGCATTGTATTCATTTGAAATGTTAGTATATACATGCTTTTTTTGAAAGCGGTATTGGGATATTCCCGGTAAGAAGGAAACTACAAAAAGAATAGAAAGGAAAGTTGTTTTCATAATTAAGGGATTTAGATTATAGAAATATTTAATTTTGAAAGAATATTTATAATTTCAACAGTCTGTATTGCAATATTAATCATTGACTTTATATAAATTACATCGCATTTATGAAAAGTCCTTTTTAAGATTGAAAATGGTACTTTAATCTTAGACTTAAACATTCTTGATTTTCGAATGCATTCATATTTTAATTGCCTTGCTGAAATTCCAGTTATATGTATTGAAAAGTCTTGTGAAACTTAATAGTTGATCTTTTATGGAGCTTGGCATAGGGTGTTATTTGCTTGAGGTTTAATGACATAGCGCTGCGGGTTCCCCATGGTTATTTTCAGGTGGGTATTGATTTGGATTTATTAAGTCGTTTAGTTCTTGAAGCAGAGAATAATCTATGTATTCTCAACTTTTATTTTTAGAGAAAATTTGTTTGTGTGGATAATAACCAATATATTTAACGCTAATAATGCTTGGCATTGGCATCTAATAATAAATTGACTGGACGATACACTTCAATTTCCACACAAGACTTTAAGAAGGAAATTTGTTTTGTTGAAGAATCAGTATTCAAACCGATTATTGATTTTTAAGGAAGCTAACAAATGTTTAAATAAAATGCATGAATCTTCACAACACATTTCTATTTTTGAACAGTACACACTCATTTAACTAGAGAATTTTTTAAAATATAGTTATGAAGAATCCAAAGCTCACAAAAATTAATTTTATAGTTTTTTCACTGTTATTTGTTACTCATTTTGGAATGGCACAAATGAGTTTTAAAGTAATACTTGATACCTTAAGTCCTACAAGCTCAGATGGAAAAAACAGTTTCTACACCAGATGGTGGGTTTATTACTGTTGGAATGATTGTCGGATCCTGCCAGTACTAACGCCACATTTTTAGTTAAAACAGACTCCATGGCAAACATCGAATGGAGTAAAAAATACCCATTGCTTTCAAATCGTTATCTTTCCTCTTGTCAGGTATTACCACTCAATAGCGGAGGATTTTATTTGATTATTGCTGAAGAGGATTATATGTTTGGTACACTATGACAGGGTTACTTTTTCAAAACTCGACTCGTTGGGAAATGTTCTTATTGCAAAACAGACAAACTGGGGGCAATTAGAATTTAATGGACGCAATATGGTTGGACTAGAAGTTGAGCAAGGTACAGATGATCTTTTGAGTTATTTTGAAAGCTACGCTTACGATGGATTTAGTAATACTTGTTGCAGGCATTCATATTTGCTAAAGACAGATACAAATTTGAATCATGTATTTATGCGTAATTTTTTAGATACCGCATTTCATTATCAATGCTAAGATTTGTTATTTAAATGGTGTAACAAGCGGTTATTTAGTTGTCAGAAGGGGTAATCACCCCCTCATTAAAACGGAATTAACAATGTTAGACACCTCAGGTTTGGTTTTATGGCAAAAGGGTTACAACTACTTTTTTAGTTCAGCAAAAATCATTCAACAAGACAGCACATTTTATATTCTTTCAGAATCACAATATTTTGGCGGTAACAATACGATATATTTCCATCAAATAGATTATTATGGGAATACAAAATCTTTAAAAGCTATTACAAGTACAAATGGTATTAGGCGTTACCGATTTTCAAATTAATGATAGTTCAGAGGTTTTGTTATCTGGTATTTTGTTATTCCAATTGAACGGAATGTTACATCCATTAATAGTAAAAACAGACACCTCTTTTCAAATTTTGAATGCTAAATATTCAACTGATAGTTTATTTGGATATACTTACATTGATAAAAACCGATTTTCAGCTATTTTTACTAAAAATAATAATAGTCCTGCAGCTAGCAATGTAATTTTTGAGAACGATTATTTCGATAACCCATCTTGTTCATTCGTGCCAATTACTTTAACTTCTCAAATTATACCTTGCACAGACTATACAATTTCGAAACCTATAGGTCCGGCTTCTTTTTTAATAGACACCGTTAGTTTAGCTTCAGTAGATTTAAATTTATATAGAAACGACCTCTGCATTTCTTCAGGTATTGATGAACAAAATAATTTGGACAATGCCTTTGATTTATTTCCCAATCCTGCAAATGAAACTGTTGAAATTAAACTTAAAGATGTAACAGAAGGAATTTGCAAAATTCGACTAATCAATTCATATGGGAAAACGGTATTGGTACATGAATTCAATTGCGCTGATAATAAGCTTTATTTGGATATTAGCAAATTTGCTCCAGGAATGTATGTTTTAGAAGCATTGTTGCCTGAATCGTTATATAAAAACACTAAATTGATTATTATCCGATGAAATGGATTTCGATTGTTCTATTCATAATGATTGTATCAAGATGTTCCTTTGGTCAAGGACAAAATCATCAATGGTTACTGGGCAGTTTTAATTTTCCACAGGATCCCAAAGGGAGAATGTTTATTGATTCGAATAGTATCAATATCGTTCCTGAAAATCGAAAAATGCCATTTAAAGGTACTCAGGGAAATATATGTGATGCAAATGGAAACTTTCTTATGAGTAGCAATGGAATTTGGATCGCTGATGCTACTAATGACACTATGATGAATGGAAACGGGTTGAATCCAAATGGGATTACAAGCAGTTGGTCATTCGGTTTACCAATGATAGCAAATAATATGTTCTTACCATTTCCCGGAAATCCTGATAAATATTTGTTGATGCATCATACTGCAACACAATTTTCAAGTAGTTTTCTTCCTGCTCTTGAATTATATTCCAGCACAATTGACATTACACAAAATGGCGGATATGGAAGCGTTACTTCAAAAAACAATATTATTTTTCAAGATACGTTGGGGTGGGGTATTGGAGCTTGCAGACATAGCAATGGATTAGACTGGTGGGTTGTGATGATGAAAGATTCAAGTGACATTGTGTTCAAAGTTCTTGTAGATTCTTTAAATAATGCTTCCATTTCTACCCAATCTTTAGGCTATAATCCAATTCCGCATGCTGCATCATCACAGCTTGTTTTTTCTCAAGATGGAAGCAAGTTTATTAGTAGTACTTATGATAATTATATTGATCAAAATAGCTATTTAATATTAGCGGATTTTAACCGATGCTCTGGTATCTTTGATAATGTAAATTCTATCCAACTTTCCAGTGGATCTTATTTAAACGGACTTGCATTTTCACCCTCTGGGGAATTTGCATATGCATGCACAAGCACCGAAATATTTCAGATACATACATCTACTTTAACTTACGATACCGTAGCGGTATATGACGGTTTTATTTCTCCACCAACATCAACCTGCTGTCCAACTACATTCTATAATATGTTTCTGGCTCCTGACGGAAGAATTTATATAACATCAGGAAGTAGTGTTAGGCATGTTTCGGTCATAGATTACCCCGACAGTGCTGGAGTTGCGTGTAATGTGCAGCAACACGGTATTTTTATTGGCAACTATGCTCATCTTAGGTCTGTACCCAACCACCCCAATTATTACCTTGGTTGTGACTCAACTTTAGGTTGTCCTTGTTTAATTACAGGCCTAGAAGATGCACATGTACATGATTTTAAATTTACCATTTCACCCAATCCTACTTTAGGTCAAATTAAAGTTATTTACGTCCTACCACAAAACAAAAACGGCACTTTGGAGGTAATTGATATAACAGGTCGCTGTGTCTATGCATTGTCGCTACCACCTTGGAGTACTCTGCAAACAGTGGATTTATCATCATTAGTCGACGGAATTTATAATGTGATGATTACCTCAGAGAATTCAAGAGTTACGGAAAAAGTGGTGATGATCAAATAACATTATGAATTTAATGCAGTCAACAAATTTAATTTTGAATCTTAATTATTAAACCTAGTCAAAATATCCTTTACAAAACTTTATTCTGAATTCCACCATTGGAGTCTTTTTGAATTTAATTAACTTACTTTTGGATCACCACTTTTGCTATCTGTGTACTGATATTTCCACACACCTCAACGAAAAATAAACCTGACGGTAATTGAGTCAAGTCGAGGTTGAATTTTCCATTGATAGCAGGTGGACAACAAATGCTGCGTATTAATTGTCCTTGGATATTGAAAATGTTAACAACATCAATTTGATTACTGGGTACATCAAATGCAAATTCAACCATTCCGTCCGTCGGGTTAGGAAATAGGATCAAGTCCGGGGCATTTGCACTCAGCTCCATTGTGCCGACGATAGAATCTGATGAGTGGAAACGTGCTATTGCGAAATCGTTGTCCGCATTTTCACCTTCAAATCCTCCAACAATAATTTTTCCGTCGGCTTGTAAGCAAACTGCATAACCGAGTTGAACCCATGAAAATCCAAAGTCAGTCTTGGCTTTCCCTCCAATTCCAAAAGTAGTATCAAGTGATCCATCCGGGTTATGCCGCAGCAATGAAAAGCTCATCAATCCGGAGATAACGGTCCGTCCGGCAACAAGAATTTTTCCATCCGGCTGCAATGCCAGGGCAATTCCCAGATCATCTGTATTGTTACCATAATCTGTAATTAACATTCCACCATAGCCAAACAAAGTATCAAGAGTGCCATCGGTGTTAAAACACATCATGGCAAAATCATCATTTTGCAGTGGAATTCCGTTCCAGGAATGACCAGTAATGATTAATTTGCCATTGCCCAACTGGATCACATCAGCTCCGATATCTGAAGATCCTGGTGAAAAACTTTGAGAAACCAGTCCATCAGCACTAAATGTTGTATCCAATTCACCATCGGTTGTGAATCGGGCCAATGCAAAATCCGGTGTATTTCCGGTAAGCCCGGAAAGCACAATTTTACCATCCTGCTGCAAACACATTCCATAACTTTCATCATATGATCCCAAATCCTTTATAATGATTCCGTCTAAATTAAAAGCGAGATCGAGTGTACCATCAGGGAGATATCTTACGAGTGCAAAATCTGCGTCACCGAATGAATCTTCCGAATATCCATTTACCAATATTTTGCCATCATTCTGAATTTTGACGGAGCGAGCCAAATCATTAGATCCAAAATTCAAATCCGTAGTTACGAAACCATTTGTTCCAAAAGAAGAATCGGGAGTTCCGTTGCTGTGGATGCGCAAGACAGCAAAATCGGAACTAAAATTTGAAGGCGCAATTATTGTTCCGGCTGCAATTATTTTTCCATCATTTTGAATAGCCAGTTTATCGACATAATATGCGTTGCCCGCCAAATCATTTGTGACAACACCATTATTTCCGAACGTGCTGTCCATTGAGCCATCCGGCAGCAGGCGTACTATTGTAAAATAATTTGTCCCTGGAAGGTGACTATAGCCCCCCAGTACAATTTTCCCATCGGGTTGCATAAGTACTGAATGACATTGATCCAAATCACCAAGGATATCTAGTACAAGCTTACCGTCATTGTCAAAAGTGGAATCAAGTGATCCCGCCTGAGCTGACAATTGGTTAATGTTCACAAACAACGCAATAAATAGTATTGCAAAAATTTTCGTTAAGTTCATTTGCTGTTGGTTTAAAAATGAAATAAAACTTATAAGATGAAACTCTTCTCAACGTAATAAAACCTCAATCAAAAATAAGAAAATAATATCTGGTCGTTGTCATCAAATGGTAAAAATTAAAAGTAATTCTTAAATCCTTAACCGGATTTTAGATATTTCTCGTAAAAGTAGGCCTTGTATCTGCTTTGAAGCAGGTGAAAGTTACCAGTTCTACCGTAATCTATAAGTTGTAGATTTTACCCTGCATTGACCGCAGAAGGAAAATAAAATTTGACAAAAACATAAACTTGCCATAAATGAGACAAATTAAAAATTTAATAAAAACATTAATCTAAGACTTGAAATTTTATTGATTTAATAGAATTTTGAAATTCAAATTGCAAAAAATATATCCCCGCAGCAAACGATGAATAATTGAAAACAAATTTTATATCAGATGTGATTCGGTCTGTATAAATTAGGTGACCTAATGTATTTTTAATATTATAATAATTATTTACATTAAAATAATTATTACTGCTTGAAATTGTAATTTCCTTTACTTTTGTATCGTTTAAAATTAAAAAATCATTATTTTTATTTTCTATTAATGAAGTGGAAATTGATATAACTATTGAATCATTTTCCGCACAACCGTTGACATCAGTTATTGTAAAGTAATAAACTCCTGGTGCTAAATTATTTCTAGAAAATCCAATAACACCATCATTCCAATAGCATGTGTACGGTGAATTTCCTAGCATGGAATTAATATTAACAGAACCATCATTTGATTGGCTGTTTGAACAATCCGTAATTTGTACCTCGTATGTAAAACATTGTACAGGTGTGGGTGAAAAATTAAAAACAGGAAAACATGCTCCAATCGTTCCTGAAAAACAAACGGTAAAATTTGTATTTACTATTGTATTTGGTCCACTAACCTGCAAAAATATTGCATGGCCACCAAGTCCGTTTAATGTTTGACTAAAAGATATTCCTTCAGGAATTGTGAAACAATCTATAGGAAGTAAGTTATTGCAATCATCTCCGATCCAAAAACTAAGGTGTACTGTATCAGAATTTTCTGCTCGGAAGGTCAAATCGCAATTAGTGTAAAATGTATACCAAAGGTCTTTACCAGGAACTGCAATGGAAGGAATATATCCATTACAGGGTAAAATAATATTCGGATATGGAAAATTAGGTAATGCAAGATCGGTTGAATCTATCAAAGGTATGTTTATCTGACCATCAAAGCAAAAGGTACCAATGGATCCAAATGGAATAAATCCTAAATTATTAGCTGATAAACAACTATCATTCGATACTTGAGAAACAGCATCCTTATTAATAAAAATTAAAGAAATTAATATAAAGAATAGGTTCAAAAAAATTTTCATAAATGAATTTTAAATTTTTAACAAATCATATATAGATTTTTATTAAATTAAATCGGTAACTCAATTTACTTTATTAAAAATATTTAGTTGTCTGTGAAAAGAACTAATAATAGAAAATTGGCAAACAACTTATATTGTAAAATTAATAGAAAAACGAAACAAAATTCTAAAAGTCGAAAATTAATTTCTCTCCATTATCGCTATAATTAAAATTTATAAAATCCTGAGTCATGAATATTGCGAGAAACACACCACTTTTAAGCTGCGTGCAGAATCTTTAACTCCATAGTAAGCAGTTAATTTATGTTCAGAAAATGCCCTAAAATTTTAGAAGGTAAGAAAACTAATTAAAGATAAAAACTAGATAGTGAAACAATCTATAGGAAGTAAGTTATTGCAATAAGTCTCCGATCCAAAAACTACGTGTACTGTATTCAAGAAATTTTCTCTAGGAAGGTCAAATCGCAATTAGTGTAAAATGTATACCAAAGGTCTTTACCAGGAACTGCAATGGAAGGAATATATCCGTACAGGGGTAAAATAATATTCGGATATCAAAATTAGGTAATGCGAGATACGGTTAAATATATACGAAGGTATGTTTATCTGACCATCAAAGCAAAAGGTACCAATCAATACAAATGGAATAAATCCTAAATTATTAGCTGATAAACAACTATCATTCGATACTTGAGAAACAGCATCCTTATTAATAAAAAATATGAAAGAAATTAATATGAAAGAATAGGTTTAAAAAAATTTTAGTAAATGAATTTTAAATTTTAACAAATCATGTATCAATTTTATTAAATTAAATCGGTAACTCAATTTACTTTATTAAAAATATTTAGTTGTCTGTGAAAAGAACTCATAATAGAAAATTGGCAAACAACTTATCTGTAAAATTAATAGAAAAACGAAACAAAATTCTAAAAGTCGAAAATTAATTTCTCTCCCATTATCGCTATAATTAAAATTTATAAAATCCTGAGTCATGAATATTGCGAGAAACACACCACTTTTAAGCTGCGTGCAGAATCTTTAACTCCATAGTAAGCAGATTTAATTTATGTTCAGAAAATGCCCTAAAATTTTAGAAGGTAAGAAAACTAATTAAGATAAAAACTAGATTATATTATTCATAATAAATGCACTAAAAGATATTTTGACTAATAACAAAAATCCCTGTAAATACTTGATTTACAGGGATTTTATTAAGAGATTGGCTTTGAGTAAATTAAATTTCTATCGAAACTTATAAGCGGTCCGGACGGGACTCGAACCCGCGACCCCATGCGTGACAGGCATGTATTCTAACCAACTGAACTACCGAACCGTTTCCCAAATTTCTTTGGAGGCACAAAAGTAGTGATTTTAATACATTTTCAAAGGGATATCAATTAATTTGAGATTATTTTAGCAATGAATTGATATTCAGTATTATAATGAGTAATTTGTAATGGGTTTTGTTAGGCTTTTTATAAAAATTGATAAAACTTCTATGTCTTTCTTCGAATTACCTTCCTCAGTATGTTTAAACTCAAACTTTACTCTTAATTGCTGAATGTATAATAAAACTTCATCGAAATATGTTTGACGTTTTAATTTGAGTGCTATATTACCAACTTATTTAACTGCATGAAAAAAGCACTGCTTCTTATTTTAATGCTTTATTATTCAATAAGTTATGCTCAATCGCATGATGAAAAGTCTAAGGCCGATGAGCTCATGATGCAAGGAAAATATACTTCTGCTAAAGCCATCCTTGATAAATTGATTAAGAAAGATGCCAAAAACGATTCACTTTTAACCAATCGGGGAATTTGTTTTTATGAGTTGCATAAAATTCAGGATGCCTACGATGATCTTACCTCTGCCATTGCGGTAAATTCAAAAATGGCTATGGCTTATTTGTATCGGGCAAAAGTGTTTATGAGTGCCGATGAACCTCACGAAGCCATCAATGATTTGAATATGGCCGTACGTTATGCTCCTGATGATAGTGTTAAAGTATGGTCGCTCCTCGTCAGAAGTAGTGCTAAATTAAATGTAAGACAAACTGAAGGGGGCATTGAGGATAGTAAAGCGGTACTAGCGATTGATTCTTTGAATATTGGCGCTCTCAATGGCTTGGCGTTGGCTCTAAATCAAAATGGAAATCACGATGAAGGGCTCGAATGTCTTTATAAATTATGGAGCATTGATTCAACTCTAGCGTTTGTCCCCATGAATATTGGTTTTATTATGATCAGTAAAAATGAATTTGAATTAGCCATCGAATGGATTAATAAAGCAATTAAATTGGATGTTAAACAACCACTGACTTATAACAATAGGGGGTATGCTAAGTTGAAACTCGGACAAGTGAACGAAGCACTCATTGACATTAATAAATCACTCAGTTTATATGAAAATAATAACTACGCTTATCGGAACAGAGCTCTGGTTTATTTGGAAATGAAAGAAATTGATAAAGCTTGTGCTGATATGCAGCGCTCCATTGATCTGGGTTATACAGAGGAATATGGAAATGAAATCAAGGACTTGATGCACGAAAATTGTACCAAGAAATAAGATTTTACATATTTGATTAGTGCTGTAAAAAAAATCACATTACAATTTAAGTAGTCAATTCAAAATATTTTATCAAAAGTAAACTTATCATTTATGAAAAAAATAGTTCATTTCTTCGTTTTTATTTTCGGACTTGTTTCCTCTCTCAATGCACAGGTAAAACAACCGGCTCCTCCGGAACCTAATTATGAAGTGAGACTTGCAGAAGCTGATTCCCTCTATTCATTGGGTTCATACGAAAAAGTTATTGCGCTGCTGAAAGATTTCCCTGCTGCTGATACTGCTTATGCTACAGCCCTTGATCAGTTGTCACTCGCATATCTTTCTGTTGATAATTGGGAAGCTGCAATTGAATCTGCCAAAAAAGGATTGACTCTCCGGTCGCAATATAAGAGACATTTTTATGAGATCCTGGGTGCTGCTTATGATGAAAATAAAGAATATACTAAAGCATTTGAAACTTTTACAAAAGGCTTTGAGGAATTTCCAACATATACCCGTTTTTGGTATCACCTTGGTCTTAATTGTATTTATTCAAAAAAGTACGTAGAAGCTGAAATGTACTTAAGAAAAGCAATTCAAACAAATCCATTTTATTCTAATGCTCATTTGAAACTTGGTTTGCTAATGTACAATAGCAACCGAATGATTCCGGCTATGTTGTCGTATCAACTTTTTCTAATGCTTGATGATGCTTCTGCCAGCAGTGTTTCTGTGCTTCGTGAATACGAACGAATGGGAAATGGCGAATACAAATCAAACCCTGATTCGCTTTGGCTGAAAATGCCCGATAACAAAGATAATTTTCAAGAGTTGGAGGCCATTGTGAAATCGAAATTTGCTTTGAATGAAAAATACAAAACAAATGTAAAGTTGAAATATACCACATTAGTTAAAACTATGCAGATTGTAAGTGAGAAAATAGAATTCAATAAGGCTGACACCGGATTTTATATGCAGTTTTATGTGCCTTTCTTTATGGAAATGAAACAAGCGAATGAAACCGAGACAGCAATTTATTATTGTCTGAGATCTATTGAGGATGAAAACGTTGCTAAAGAATTGAAGAAACAATCAGGTGCTATCGAAAAAATGGCTACTCACTTGAATAAGTATCTCAGTGGTTACCGACAAATGGAATGGAAAAAATTAAATCTATCAAAATATGATACCTGGTTTACTAATGCAGGACATCTGGGTTCTGAAGGTAATTATGATGAGAAAACAAAAATGTACTCCGGTGAGTATTCATACTACTGGCAATGCAATAATCCCAAAACAAAAGGTGTTCTCAATAGTGAAGGGAAATCTATTGGCAAGTGGGAGTATTTTTATCCGGAAGGTGAACTGCAGGCAATAAAGTATTTTAAGAATGACCTTATGTTTGATTCTGCAATTTATTATTTTGCTGATGGGGGCATTTCCGAAATAACTTATTTTAATAATGATAAACGAAATGGAAGCTCTCGGTTATTTTTTAGTACAGGTGGATTGCGCAACTCTGTAACCTATGTGAATGGCGAAATGAATGGACCTGTTGTTTATTATCATGAGAATGGATTCAAAAAGTTAGAGGCTACCTTGGTCAAAGATAAATTGAATGGTCATTTTGTGGAATACTATGACAATGGAACTAAATTAGGCGAATCTGAATATGTAGACGGACTTTCAAATGGTCATGCGAATCAATGGTATGCAAATGGTAAACTGAAATCAGAAGGCGCATATTTGAATGGAGAACAATCAGGGGAATGGAAATATTATAGTGATGAAGGTTTTCTTAATTCAATTGGTTCCTTCAAAGGCGGAAAAGAAGAGGGCTTGTGGAAAACTTTGAACCGGGATGGTTCAATTTCGACGGAAATTAAATATGTAGGTGGTAAAATTGATGGCGATGTCAATTATTACGAAGATAGTGTACTTTGGTCGGTGCTCACTTTTTCTAAAGATCAAATTAAAAAATATAAATATTATGATAAAGACAAAAAAGTAATTTCTGAGGGAGCTGAAAAAAATGGAACACTAAAACTGAATTCGTTTTATTTAAGTGGAGCAAAGCTTCGTGAACGTACTTATATCAATGGAAATTCTCAAGGAAAATGCACTACTTGGTATGAGAATGGTAATCTGAAATCGGTAGAGAATTATAAAGATGATGAATTAGATGGGATGCAAACTTATTACAACAAATCAGGTAAAATGTATTCTGAATACCAATACAAGAAAGGGAATGCAGATGGTTATGCAGTGGAATATTATACAAATGGTGTAATCAGTACGCAGGGATGGTTTGTTAATGATGTTAAGCGAGGTGAATGGATTAAGTATTCACCAAACGGAATCATCACTGAATCTAATTATTATCAAAATAATGAATTGCAAGGTCCATCGATTGATTACGACGTGACAGGTAAAATGGAAGCAGCGTTTATGTTTTCGGAAGGTCAAGTGATCGGTTATCATGATTACGACACGTTGGGAGTTGTATGTAATATTCAGGAATTGAAACATGGCAATGGAACAATTAATGGAATTCATCTGAACAAAAAACCTAAGTCATCCAACATCTATAAATTCGGTAGTCTCGATGGTGAGATTAAAAGATGGTATGCTAATGGTAAAGAACGAAGCATTATTATTTATGCCAACGGAAATGCCAATGGAGCTTTCAAAAAATATACTTGGGATGGTAAAAAAGATGATATGGGTTTTTATAAGGATGGATATCTCGACAGCACCCGTACTACTTATTTGAATGATAAGCCTTACATGAACGCGACTTATACCAGAGGGGACTTTGTCGGTGAAAGAAGCTGGTTATATCCCAATGGTAAAGTTTCTTCTAAAGGATCTTTTATTAATGATGATCAGGATGGTTATTTTTATTATTTTGCCGACAATGGAATGCTGCGTTATCGTTTGTTGTATAAAGATGATGAAGTTGTTTCCTATTCTTATCTTAATGCCGATAGTACATTCAAGCCTGAAATACCTTTAAAGAATAGCACAGGAGAAGTGAAGGCATTTTATCAAAATGGAAATCCTTCTGTATTGTTCACTTATAAAAGTGGCTACTACGATGGACCGTTTATTCATTACCATCCAAATGGAAAAGTAAGGAAAGAAAGCAATTATGTGATGCATGAAAAAGAAGGTATTCAAAAGGAATACAATGATGCCGGCCAGTTAACCGTTGAAGAAAATTATTCTTATGATATGTTGAATGGAATCTGTAAGTATTATAACAATGGAGTGATTCAGCGTGAGTCGGCTTATATCATGGATAGTTATCATGGACCTACTAAAATTTATGATAAATCGGGTAAACTCGTAAAAACAGTGAAAATGTATAATGATGAGCCTTATGAATAAACTGGCTTTGTTGATTTTTTTAGTTGCACTCAGTTCCGGTGCTTATGCTCAACCTGTATTTAATTTTCAGGAATTGCAAGGACTTTATCCCGGAAAGGATGTGATTTTATTGAATCAAAAAGAACATTTGATTATTAAGAAAAATGGGCAAAATTTAAAAATTTCAAGCGATAAAAGTTCTGAGATTCTTTATATGTCTGAAAAAGCAAGTCATTTGCTGGAAAAATCAATCTTTTATTTCGACCATTTCTCTTCGGTTCGGGATATAGAAGCTAATTCATGGATTCCGGAACAGGATGGTAAAAAGATGAAGAAAATAAATGTTGGTACAATTTATACCAGGAAGCCGGTTATGGGAAATGTGTTTTATGATGATGTTAAGGAAAAATATTTTACTTATTCATCACTAAAAAAAGGAGCAGTGACCTCTCTCAGCTATACAGAGGACATATTTGATCCTCATTTTCTTTCTACTTTTTATTTTGGTACCTATGCTCCAATTGAAAATGCTGAATTTCGGGTCACTATGCCTGATGATGTTAAAATAAAATTTGTGGTTAAAGATCCGTTAAATCAAATCACCCGAAAGGAGCAGCATTCAAAGAATACTATTACTTATATCTTCTCTTACGGCCGTCATGGTGGGTTTCCTATTGAAGAAGATGCCCCGTCAAGCAGCTATTTTCTGCCACATATAATCGCCTACATCGATAGTTATCCTGTTGATGGAAAGGAAAAAAAAGTGTTGCCCGATGTAAAAGCACTTTATGGATGGTACAGAGAATTATTATCACAAATGAAAAATGTCAATTCTGATGAATTAAAATCACTTGCCGATTCCCTCACCCGAAATGCTACCACAGAAGAAGAAAAAATTAAAAATGTCTTTTACTTTGTACAAGAAGAAATAAAATATATCGCTATTGAAGATGGTTTAGGTGGCTTCATTCCCAGGGAACCTTCGGATACTTACAATAATAAATTTGGTGATTGTAAAGACAAAGCTGTACTGATTAATGCACTGCTGAACCAATCAGGAATACCCTCTTATCCCGTTTGGATTGGAACAAGAGATATTCCTTACAGTTATTCAGAAGTTCCTACTCCGCAATCCGACAACCACATGATTGCAACAGTGAAAGTCAATAACAATTGGGTATTTCTTGATGGAACATCTGTGCATCTTGAATATGGCATGCCTACTTCAATGATTCAAGGTAAAGAAGCGTTAATAGGCATTTCACAAGATTCATTTCTTATTGCAAAGGTCCCGGAAATGGATAAATCTAAAACTGTAAAAACAGAAAAATATAAAATTGTCCTCAGTGGAGAACATATATCCGGAAGTGGATATACATCATACACAGGTTACATTAAACAAAATTTTTATTATAATTTGGCGCAAGGTGGCCTCGGCAAGGAAATTCAGTTCATCAATAAAACTCTTTCATTGGGTAATGATAAATATGAAGCAAAAAATATTGCCTTTTCTAAGGGATATAATGATCGAGATTCTATCTTGTCATTTACTTATGATTTTGTGCTTGATGATTTTGTTACTGCCGTAGATAATAAAACTTATGTGAACCTTCACCTTAAAAAACCTTCCGGCTTTGATTTGATTGACATTGAAAAACGATTTGCTGATAAAGAAATTGATTATAAAAATAGCGAATTTCTGGAAACTACATTGGAAACCCCTGCAGGATATGAGGTTGTTGGACTGCCGATTAACAGGGAATATAAAAATGATGGATTCGGTTTCTCAATAAAATATGAAAACAAAAATGGGTCTATCAAAATGATCCGTGAAATTTATATGAACACGCTTACTATCGCCAAATCAGATTTTGTTCAATGGAATGAATTTGTATCCGACATGAACAATGCTTGCAAGGAACTGGTGATTCTTAAAAAAATATAACCTTAAAATTTTGACTATATGAAATTATTCTCTTTGCTACTGACAGTATTTCTTGCTTTCAATTGCCTGGTGGCTAACTCTCAGGCCTATGAAACCCGCTCCTACGACCTCGGTTCGAGTACTGCTCATACCACATTAACTGCTGCAGAAATGAAAGAACCCTCCGTGCAGCTGCTAGATAAAAAGTTTTATGAATACATCTATAACAAAGACAGAGATCTTGAACTCTATTACACTTGTCATAAACTTGTTCATATAAACGAACAGGCACGAGTTGAAAATTATAATAGAATTTATCTTCCCGTCAGTAATCCTGCCGATTTGGTAGCATTGAAACTTCGTGCTGTGAATAAGTCAGGTAAGGTGCGTGAAATGTATAAAGGCGATATGAAAAAGATTACAGAAGAGGGAAGAGATTATCTAATTCTTGCAGTAGAAGGTCTTGAAAAAGATTCGGAGCTTGAGTATTTTTATACTATTAAAAAAAATGTTGGTTTTTTCGTGTCTGAATTTATACAATCAGGAGTATTTACTCGGAATTCACAATTCCAAATTATTAGTCCGGCCAACCTGATTTTTGAGGCAAAAGTATATAATGGTACAATGGTTAATACAGATACAATAATTAGCGAAAAGCATTTCGTTACGCTTTCGCGGGATAATACTCCCGTGCTTGACCCGGAAGAAAAATACTGTGCCTATAATGCAAACAAAATTCGAGTGGAATTTAAGTTGACGCGTAATACTTCGGGTGGTAGTGCTAGGTTATTTACTTGGGCAGATGCAAGTAACAGATTTTATGAAATAATGCATGAGCAAGAAAAAACTGCCAAGAAAGATATTGAGAAATTGGCATCTAACTTGGGGTTGAAAAAAATGAAAGATAAAGAAGAACAAATTCGAACTCTTGAAAATTTCATGAAAACTTCTATCAATAATAAATCTGATAATGAAAAGCCTTCAATAGGAAGTATGTTGAAGAAAAATTACGGATCTTCAGATCAGATTGCCTCTCTTTATATCCTTATGTTTGAATACCTCGAAATTCCTCATGAGTTTGTGGTGACTAATAGTCGTATGGATGCGAAAATTGATCCCGATTTCGACACTTGGAGTTTATTGAATGATTATCTGATTTATTTTCCCTTTTCAGGAAAATATCTTGACCCAATCAATTATTTGTACAGATATGGTATGGTTCCATACGTATACAGTGAAAATAATGGATTGTTCACGAAAAAACTTACCATTGGTGATGTTTCGAACAGTTTGAGTTCGGTTAGAAAAATTGAAGCTACTAATTTCGAACAAAACTATGATAATATGTTTGCTAATATTTCTTTTGAAAATGGGATGAAAGAATCGAAAATTAGTATTAAAAGAGAATTTGGTGGTCATGCCGATAACCTTGTTCGTCCTGCTTATTTTTATTCTAATGAAGAAAATAGAGAGAAATTGGTTGATGATTTGTTGGAATCTACCTTCAAGGATACCAAATCGAAGGATGTAAAATTGATGAATTATGATCTTGTTAAAGATGATTATAACAAGCCTCTTGTTATGGAGAGTACTGTCACCTCATCATCACTTATTGAAACAGCAGGTGATAATGTGGTGTTTTCAATAGGAATGGTTATTGGTACACAACTTGAAATGTACCAGGATCATGCTCGACAAAACCCTATTGATGTGAATTATCCCCATAGCTATAATCGTGAAATTACTATGACTATCCCTGAGGGTTATGAAGTTAAAGGGTTAGAAAAACTGAATATGAATATTGTGTATGATGATAAAGGCATTGGCTTTGTATCTTCCTATAAGTTAGAAGGGAAAACGATTAAAGTATCAATTGTTGAATATTATAAAACAATTGAATTACCATTAACCGCCTATGAAGATTTTAAAAAAGTAATTAATGCTGCTGCAGATTTCAATAAAATAAAATTGATTTTTTCGAAATCCTGATTATTTGATTTTTAGGTACTCATAAATATTCATGGGTGGGAGTTGGCATTTAATAGCTCAGCCATTGGAAGGATTTGGATTTCATTGTAATTTATCTGGTTTTTGGTTAATTCAGTCGCTCATATCGTATTATAGAATATGTTTTTAACATCCATTTACACGGCATTTACCCACATTTAAGGCCGGTTTATCAATATTATGCCGATATAAAATAGAACAGAACTAAATTGGTGGCATGGGAAATCAAGAATTATTCGGACAAGCCATCACAGAAGCCTATTCGCACATGATTAAAACGGAGATGCAAAAGCAGTATCCCGATTTTTATTTTGAAAAAGGTGCTATTATTTACGATTATGATTCTGAATCCTATGTATGTGTAGGATATTCAGAGGCAGAAACCCGCATCCTTAATGATATTGCTCAACGTTTATCAAAAGTTTAAAATATCCAAGTTTATTTTATTGACTTAAAATGGCGATGAAAATTCCGGGTTCGTTGTTACTATCGTATCCGTTAGCGTCATTAAAAATGCTTTTAATGCAGCTATGTCAAATGGTGTTAACGCTAACCCGAATTCTTTTCCCGGTTTTGTCATAATAGGATCAAGACTTGGTGATTGTTTTACTCCATTGTTGTAGTGATTAATGACCTCGTCAAGGGTGCTGAACCTGCCGTCATGCATAAACGATGATCTTAAACTTACATTTCTAAGCGATGGAGATTTAAACTTTCCTAAATCAGCCTGATTTCCTGTAAAGTTATAATAACCGGTATTTGATCCTGTGAAAATGGAATCCAGTCCAATGTTATGCATTTCATTGTCCGACATCAAAGGTAAACTATGACAATGAAAACAGTCTCCTTGCTCGGTGTTAAATATTGTAAAACCCATCATCTCCTGAGTAGTTAAATTTTCTTCATGTCTTAAAAATCGGTCGAATTTGGAATTGCCACTGACAATGGTTCTTAAAAACTGAGCCAATGCATATTCAACATTTTGGTAGGTGATGGTGCGGCTGCCAAAAGCTTCATAAAATAATTGTGGGTACTTGCTATCAGCCTGTAGTTTTGAAATATCAGTATTGAAAAATTCTTCTACTTCAAATTTCATAGCGTGCTCAAGTGTGCCTTGCAAGTGACCATCCCATAAAAACTTTTTACCATAAGCAAGGTTAACATGTGGTATAACATTCATCGTTGGAGTAGTAAATCCGGCCGACTGATGATGACACGATGCACATGCCCTCATTCCTTGAGGACTCATCAAAGAATCATAATAAAGCATCCTTCCTAATTTAACTCCCTCCACCGTTGTTCTATTATCATCAGGAATTTCCATCACAGGAAGATTTGATGGAACATTGATTGTGAATGGAGTAGGTATGTAAGGATTTTCAGGCATTTCTTCCTTGTCATTTTTACAGGAAAAAATAACTGTTGTGAAACTAACAAATAACCAAATTAGATTTTTTTTACTCATAACAATCCTCCTCAATTATTAAATACATCTGTGCCGTTTGTTGCAAGTTTTAACATAGCATCATCACTTCCCATTGAATAATTTCCGTCGATATTGAAATCATATGTTTCCGGATTTTTAAACCATTCATTCATATTCATATTCAATTGGAGGATATCGGTATTTGATGTTACCATGAAATTTTTTGTTATCGAAATCGGTACTAGATTTTGATTTTTACCTAAGTGCATTGCAAACCCATAAGACGTGCCTCCTGAAAGGAAATTGCCTTCAAATTTCATGAAATGATATCCACCTCCCATCATTTGAGGCCATGCCATATTCAGATTTTCTACCGTATTTGGAAGTGATGCGGATACGTTGTGAGAAGAATCAAGTCCTATGTAGAAATTTGCAGAGGTGTAATTTCCAAATTCAAGGCCTTTCAACTGAAAATTAATCGACTCTCCTGAAATACTTTCAATGTAAATTACTGTATCCAAGTAGGAGTGCGCTCCTGCCGCATTTCTAAATTCAAACCCTGATAAGTAAAATTGTAGTTTATTTACAGAGTATTCATTTCCTGCTTCGTTGTGATAAAGTATGGTGTCAAAACGTAAATGCACTCCATCAACTTGAAACCCAATACGAAAGTTCCAAATTTTTTCAACAGGGGTAGGAGTGGGCTCCGGGTCACTTTCTTTGTCACAGGAACTAAAATGAAATGCCGTAAGTATTGTTAAAGCAATGAGTATTACTTTACGTAGATGTGATTTCATGATGTTTTGTTTTTATTAGAATATATTATAGTTTTAAATAAGTTTTTCCATCTTTCATTTTCTGAGCCATCGACCACAAACTTGTTTTTTGTAACATCGCATTCATATCATTTCTAATGCTTTTAAAGCTATGATGAATAGGACATGGGTTTTTCTCCGAACATTCATCCAATCCTATCAAACAAAGTGTGAGATTTGATGAACCATCAATTGCATTTACAATGTTTCCTAAGCGAATGTTTTTCATTTGGTCTTTTTCAATTTCAAAACCTCCTGTGGTACCTTGAACAGACTTAATTATTTTATGCTTCTTCAACTGTTGAAGCAGTTTAGCCGTAAATGCCTCCGGAGAATTAATTTCTTTCGAAATTTCTTTCAGATTTACTCTGCGCCCCTCCAACGATTGAAGGGTTATAAATACTGAGGCTCTTATGGAGTACTCACAAGCTTTTGAAAACAACATATTTTCTTTATTTTAGTACAAATATACATCAGAAATGATAAATATCGGATAAATTAGTCCGATATATTTACATTTCTTATAAAAAATATGTTTGGATGAGGTTGATGTTTTATAATTTATTGAACATCAATAAGATAATAAATGACTAAAGCGTCATCAACACAAAAAAAATTACATTTTATTTTTAGTTGCAAATGATCTTATCAAAATAAATACAGGAATCGCTAATGAAATTAGTAGCACCACTCCGGTATAAGCAAAACCGGCGAACCAGGGGTAAAGGGTTTTCATCATCTCACTAAATGGGACTTGTATGACCTCCCTTTGCCATATTGCTTTTTTGATTCCTGCTACATCTAAGCAAATTAAAAATACAAACAGACTCACTTGTATCAGCCAAAAAGAAACATTCAATATTTTTTTTGTATTAGGTCGTAACAATATTTTTTGTTCTGCAAACTCAAAACAGGCAGCAAAAAGAATCATCGTATTAATTCCAATTGTTGTTCCCATGGCATGAGCTACCGTTACATGTGTGCCATGAGTGTAAATGTTTATTGCCGGTATCGACATCATTAGTGCCTGACCGAGATTTATGAATACCCAAAGGTCTGCTGCCAATATAAACCGATAAGGAAAATAATGGAAGTGAATTTGAGATTCAGTTACACTTTGTTTCCAGTTGTAAATTATTTTTATGAAAAATACCCACTCTGTCATACTAACTGCATATCCAATATATCTAATGTATTCTTCAGTTGGCAATGTGTAAATATGATGTCCCCAATTGAACATGAGGTTAAACAATCCTAAAAAATACATTGCAAAGGCAAGTTTGGATGAACCTGTTTCTTTCACATTCTTGATTTTATCCATCAAATAAAATGCAGTACCATATAGCATCAAATTCCAACATCCAACCAATGAGCCGTTCACCTTCCATTGAATGGTCATATCCGTTACAAAATGTTCTCTGAAATATGGAAACAACCATAAATAATTCTCAATGAATGTAAAAAGGAAGAATGTGATTCCCGTTATCCACATCCAAATGTAGACCGGCCAATTTTTTATTTTTCGAACAACTTTTATAAAATTGATTATAAACAATACCCACGCAGCAGCAATGAATAATGACCATTGAGGAGGGAATTCCCAATATTCTCTTCCTCCAAAATTTCCTTTTATATAAGATACAAATATTCCAATGATGGCTATTATCCACAATAACCATTGAGCCAATGCAATTTTATTGGAAAATTGTGTTTTTGATAACGAATATAAACATCCATATAAACAGCCGGTGGCACCTAATAGTATCCAGAAAATAATTGCTGATACATGCAAAGGGCGAAGTGTTGTTAATCCTTTTATGGATTTGAAAAAATCAGGGATTAAATAAGTCTGAGAGGCAAGCACACCTAATGCCAATGCCGAAAGTAACATCAAAAGTGCAGTTGACCAGTAAAGGCGGACTATTTTCGAATTTGTTAGGGTCATCGGTTTTGTATCATTCCATTCATGTGGATGTCGAAATTTCTAGGATCGGATTTTCCACTCGCATCAGTCATCTTAAGGAATTCTATTAATAAGGTCATTTCATTTTCTGCAAGTTTAAATGGTGGCATCTGTCTGGTACCGCTCCCAATTATCGCCCTTATATATATATCATCCTTACCTTTTGTGGAATAAAGATTTGTTAAGTCCGGCCCAAGGTATCCTCCTAATCCATAAAGTTGATGGCATGCTTGACAATTGTATTTCTGCCATATCATTCGCCCTTCAGCAGCATCAATTAAATTCAAATTTTTATCCGGTAAAATGGAGATTGGTTTTAAATATATACTGAAGGAATACGTTATAAACAGAATGCAAAGTAGAAAAAATATATATTTGGGATGAATTTTCATTATGCTATCATAGAAGTTGAAATAGTTAGGTTAGTTTCTCAAAACGAGCTTGAAAAAAGCGTAAATATTTTGGTTCATAAACCATTTTTAATCCTTTTATTTTTCTTCTCCGTTCAAATACTGCGGCGGCCGATTCAGCAATTACATCCATATGCGCTTGTGTATACACTCTTCGTGGAATAGTAAATCTTACCAGTTCTAATTTTGGATAATGGTTTTTTCCATTACTTATCTCTTCCTGCAGAAACAATTCCTCTTTCCATGGTTCTCACTCCTGAATCAATATAAATTTCTGCTGCCAGAGCCTGTGCCGGAAATTCATCCTGCGAAAGATGAGGCAAAATGGCTTTAGCATCCATAAAAATTCCATGGCCTCCAATTGGTTTTACAATTGGAATGCCATACTTCTCCATGCAATTACCTAAATATTCCACTTGCCCTACTCTTGCTCTTTGATGATGGTCATCCACACTTTCTCCTATGCCAATTGCGATAGCTTCCATATCTCTTCCGGCCAAACCACCATAGGTGTGCAATCCTTCATATACAACTACCAAATTTCTTGCTTCTTCAAAAACATCCCATTCATTGGTTGCCATAAATCCACCAATATTTACGAGCGCATCTTTTTTTGCACTCATTGTGGCTCCATCGGTGAGAGAACAAATTTCTTTTACAATTTGTTGAATACTTTTATTTGCATAACCTTTTTCACGTTGCTGTATAAAAAATGCATTCTCTGCAACTCGTGTCATGTCATGAATTATTCTGATTCCATGTTTTTTAGTTAATGATCTTACCTCTTTTAAGTTTTTCATACTTATAGGTTGACCACCTGCCATATTTACATTGGTTGCAATGCTTACATAGGGAATTTTGTTTGCGCCATATTTTTTTATTAACGATTCCAGTTTATTCAAATCAACATTTCCTTTAAAGGGATGTTCATTTAATGGATCATGTGCTTCATCAATGATGATGTCTTTAAATATCCCACCGGCAAGTTCCTGATGGAGTCGGGTGGTAGTGAAATACATGTTGCCGGGAATGATATCTCCTTTTTTGATCAAAACTTTTGATAATATATTTTCAGCTCCCCGTCCTTGATGTGTCGGAATAATATATTTGTATCCATAGTATTTTTGAATCGCTTCTTCCAATCTATAATAACTGGCACTTCCTGCATAAGCTTCATCACCTATCATCATTCCTGCCCATTGTCGGTCGCTCATGGCATTGGTACCACTGTCGGTAAGTAAGTCAATATAAACATCTTCTGAACGGAGAAGAAAAGTGTTGAATCCTGCTTCTTTAATGGCTTTTGTTCTTTGTGTTTTGGTAGTCATTTTTAGTAATTCCACCATTTTCATTCTGTAAGGTTCAGCCCATGAACGTTTTATTTTTGAAATTTCCATATTTTATTTTTTTGCTTTATCAATAATTAATTCGGCAAAAATACTCTTTTTTTTTAAATCGGACAAATTAGTCCGAAATCAAATTTTTATTAATTAATTATGCTTTATTTGATTGATAATGAGGGGTGTGCATTTATTTTCCTTGTATCGACCGGATAAAGAAGGATTCGATTTAAACTAAATTTGAGTAATAATGAATTAAAAAATAATTAGATGACTGATGTTTGAAACATTAATCTATTTTTGTTCATCCTTTAATTGAGGTTTCGATCATAAATATGTCTATTTTTAAATTCAATATTGAATCTTGAAATTTCTCACCCGCACCATCTGGTTCCTTTCTTTAGTCAGTCTATTCACCGACATGGCCAGCGAAATGTTGTACCCCATCATGCCCATTTATCTAAAAAGTATCGGGTATTCGGTTGTTTTTATCGGTATTCTTGAAGGCGTTGCAGAGGCAGTAGCAGGATTAAGCAAGGGGTACTTTGGAAAAATGTCGGATTTATCAGGCAAGCGGGTGCCGTTTGTGAGGTGGGGATATTTTCTAAGTGCTATTTCCAAACCTTTGATGGGTTTATTTACTTCCATTGGAGTCATTTTCTTTTCTCGTACCCTCGACCGATTTGGAAAAGGGATTCGTACCGGCGCCAGAGATGCCATGCTTGCGCAAGAAAGTAATGAGGAGAATAGGGGGAGGGTGTTTGGTTTTCATCGCGCACTCGATACGCTAGGTGCCGTATTTGGTCCTGCTGCAGCTCTCATTTATTTATATTTTTATCCTGAAGATTATCAAACGCTGTTTATCATCGCATTTGTTCCCGGAATGATTGCTGTCTTATTTTCTTTTTTGCTGAAGGATAAATCTGTGACAAAAGCTAAAACTATTGGAGCATCAACAAATTTTTTCTCTTTTATTACCTATTGGAAATCTAGTTCAACTGAATACAGAAAACTGGTTTCGGGATTGCTTGTATTTGCTGTTGTAAATAGTTCCGATGTGTTTCTTTTGCTGATGATGAAGGAAAATGGAGCGAGTGATTTCGAAATGATTTTCATCTATATTTTTTATAATCTCGTTTATGCTTTATGCGCTTATCCTTTGGGTGCTGTTGCAGATAAATTTGGTTTGAAGAAAATGTTAGTCGCAGGATTGTTAATTTATGCTGCAGTTTATGCCGGAATGGCCTATGCAAATACTGCAATTTTATTTTTTATTCTCTTCGCCGGCTATGGAATTTATGCCGCCGCTACCGAAGGCATCTCGAAAGCACTAATTACTTCAATCGCCAATAAAGATGAAAGAGCAACCGCAATAGGTACATATACTGCATTTCAAAGTATATGTGCATTACTGGCAAGTGCTTTAGCAGGATTAATCTGGTACTCCTTCGGCCCTCAAGTCGTTTTCATATACGCAGCAACCGTTAGCATCGCTGTTGCACTATTTATAAGTAGAATAAAAAAATAAATCATCGATTTCAGTAATATTCCCCTACAAATAATGCTGCAGCCTCTTGAGCTTTCAAACAATTTCCCTAAAGCCCACGTCATTATTTTCCATAACAACACTTCGTAAGTCGTTTCAACAAAAAACCAAAGTTAGTCGTTTCCACAAAAGCCCACTAGTTTTCTATCGCACCAACGTCTTATACTTAATTCGATGTGGTCCTGTATCACCCAAACGTTTCTTTTTATTTTCTTCGTAATCAGAGTATCCTCCTTCAAAGAAATAAACTTGCGAATCACCTTCAAATGCAAGAATGTGTGTGCAAATACGATCTAAAAACCATCTGTCGTGGGAAATAACTACAGCACATCCTGCAAAATTTTCTAATGCTTCCTCAAGTGCTCGTAGTGTGTTTATATCAATGTCGTTTGTTGGCTCATCCAGTAACAATACATTGGCTTCCGTTTTTAAAGTCATGGCCAAATGTAATCTGTTTCTTTCTCCTCCCGATAACACCCCTGCTTTTTTTCCTTGATCGGCACCACTAAAATTAAATCGACCAACATAAGCTCTGGAGTTTATTGTTCGCCCTCCAAGTTCAATCACTTCATGCCCACCGGAAATTACTTCGTAAACCGACTTCTCATTATCAATTCCATCGTGCGACTGATCAACATAACCAATTGCAACGGTTGAGCCTATGTGTATTTCGCCCGAATCAGGTTTTTCAACTCCCATCATCATCCGAAATAAGGTGGTTTTACCGGCACCATTCGGACCAATAATCCCAACAATACCGGCAGGAGGTAATTTAAAACTCAAATTTTCATATAGCATTCTGTCGCCATACGATTTGGTAATGCCAACTGCTTCTATAACTTCGTTACCCAAACGCGGACCGTTAGGAATCCATATCTCTAGTTTTTCTTCTTTAGATTTTACATCTTCACTCATCATTTTATCGTAGGCCGATAAACGTGCTTTGCTTTTCGCATGACGTGCTTTTGGTGCCATACGAACCCATTCTAATTCGCGTTGCAAAGTCTTCTGACGTTTACTTTCAGATTTCTCCTCCTGAGCCAATCGTTTTGATTTTTGATCAAGCCATGATGAATAATTTCCCTGCCAGGGAATACCCTCGCCACGATCTAATTCAAGTATCCAACCTGCTACATTGTCGAGGAAGTAACGATCGTGAGTAACTGCTATGACTGTTCCTTTATATCGTTGAAGGTGTTGCTCCAACCAATCAACCGATTCTGCATCGAGGTGATTCGTAGGTTCATCTAATAACAATACATCCGGTTCCTGCAAAAGTAATCTGCACAACGCTAATCTTCTTCGTTCACCACCCGATAAATTTTTAACAGGAGTATCACCTTCCGGACAACGTAACGCATCCATTGCTACTTCAATTTTATTTTCAAGTTCCCAACCGTTGTTAGATTCAATAAGATCCATTAACACTCCTTGACGTTCGATGAGTTTATTCATTTCATCGTCACTCATTGGTTCTGCAAACTTGTTGTTCACTTCCTCATACTCTTTCAGAATATCAACCATCTCCTGAACAGCTTCCATTACTACTTCCTTTGCAGTTTTTGAATTGTCGAGTTCAGGCTCCTGCGAAAGGTAACCTACTGTATATCCCGGTGAAAAAACAACTTCACCCTGAAATGATTTTTCTAATCCTGCAATTATTTTTAATAAAGTTGATTTTCCCGATCCGTTCAATCCTAAAATACCAATTTTAGCACCGTAGTAAAAAGATAAATAGATATTTTTCAGAACTTGCTTTTGTGGAGGATAGATTTTGCTCACCCCAACCATCGAAAATATTATTTTTTTATCGTCTGCCATTTTGTTAATTTATTTGTGAATAGGATTGCAAAAGTAACAATTTGATAGCTTTGTTAAAATTATCGTGAGTTTATTTAATTTATTGCTATATAAAAATTTTAGTATTGTTTAATGGAGCTTTCTAAGCTTTCATAATCCCGATTTATGGAAGGAGCATGGAAAGTGCTTTTTAGGCAAACACATTCAGCATCAGTAGTAAAAACCATCAGGACGGGTATAAATCACTCTTTTTTCCAATTGCTTTTTTAGTACTTTTGCAGAATGTTTAAAAAGGCAGCTCATTACCTTTCATTGGTAAAATTCAGTCATACCATTTTTGCATTGCCTTTTGCCCTAATTGGATTTTTGGCTGGTGCCGAAGCTGTTGATTTTGAGTTCAATGGGTGGTTAATTGTGGCTGTTCTTCTGTGCATGATTTTCGCCCGATCAGCTGCCATGGCATTTAACCGATGGGCCGATCGTGATATTGATTCTCGTAATGCCCGAACTGTTATTAGGGAGATCCCGGCAGGTATCATTACGCCAAACGCTGCCCTTGCATTTACTATTTTCAATTGTATCGCATTTATTGGTACTACATGGTTCATCAATCCCCTCTGTTTTTATCTCTCTCCAATTGCTTTAGCTGTTATACTTGGCTATAGTTACACTAAAAGATTTACTGCTTTCAGTCACATTGTTTTGGGAATTGGCTTATCCCTTGCTCCCATAGGTGCTTATTTGGCTGTAACCGGTGAATTCGCCTTGGTGCCTCTTTTGTTTTCTATCGCTGTAATTACTTGGGTGAGTGGTTTCGATATTATTTATGCTTTGCAGGATGAAGATTTTGATAAACAAAATAAATTATTTTCCATCCCTTCTGTGTTTGGTACTAAAATTTCACTACGAATTTCTGAAGTTTTACATGTAATTGCCTCTGCAGCTTTACTTATTGCATCGTTTTATGGTGCTTACGGATGGATTTATTTATCGGGCTGGGCATTGTTTACCGGACTATTAATTTATCAACACACTCTTATCAAGCCGGGTGATCTTAGTAGAGTAAATTTAGCTTTTTTTACTACTAACGGTATCGCAAGTGTTTTGCTTTCTGTTTTTGCTGCTTTCGAAATTTTGTTTCATTAATATTAATTTTTATTTACTCCTGACATCCATATTTGTTGTTGGTTTATATTTTTTTGAAGTTACCAAAGCTTTTTTATCAATAATAATTCAATGAAATTTTAATGTCCTTTTTTTGTTAATCAGTCCCATCCTAAATTTATATAAATGGCTTTTTTCTTTACCCTTTTTCTTGAACTTTTTTTTTCCTTCAATTTTCCTTATTTTTGTCACTATCTATAATTTGAATTAATGGCAATACACCAACCCACCGATCCGGAACAAAAGCAGGAAATTTCATTTAACGATTTCAGAGACATTGTCTTACATGATTATCGATTGGCAAATGAGAGTCGTCAGGTGAGTTTGTTGGGCCGTAAAGAGGTGCTTACCGGTAAGGCTAAATTTGGAATTTTTGGCGATGGGAAAGAAATTGCCCAAATTGCAATGGCTAAAGCCTTCCGCAAAGGCGATTTTAGATCAGGCTATTATAGGGATCAAACTTTCATGATGGCTAGCGGGCTTATAAATGTGCAGGAATTTTTTGCTCAGTTGTATGCTCATCCCGATGTTAATGCCGATCCATCTTCTGCAGGTCGATTAATGAACGGTCATTATGCTACCCGACTTTTAGATGAGTCGGGCAATTGGAAGGATCTTACTTCCTTGAAAAATTCTTCGGCCGATATTTCTCCTACCGCCGGTCAAATGCCTCGCTTGTTAGGACTTGCTTTAGCATCAAAATTATATCGAAAAAATAACGAATTACATCAAGATAAATTTAGAAAATTTTCTATCACCGGAAATGAAGTAGCCTTTGGAACTATTGGCGATGCAAGTACTTCTGAAGGTTTATTTTTTGAAACAATTAATGCGGCAGGTGTGCTTCAGGTACCAATGGCCATTTCTGTTTGGGATGATGGTTATGGAATTTCTGTTCCTAAAAAATTCCAGACTACAAAGCAAAGTATTTCTGAAGCTCTCAAAGGTTTCGAAAGAACCGATGACAAAGAGGGTTTTGTAATCCTTTGCGGAAAAGGTTGGGACTATCCCGGACTTGTTGAAATGTATGAAAAGGGAATTGCAATTTGTAGAGATCAACATATCCCTGTTCTTTTTCACATTCAGGAAATGACCCAGCCCCAAGGTCACTCAACTTCGGGCTCTCATGAACGTTACAAAAATGCTGAACGATTAAAGTGGGAGGAAGATTTTGATTGCATCCGTAAAATGCGCGAATGGATTTTACAAACTGCAATTGCTACCACCGATGAATTAGATTTAATTGAAAAAGATTCAAAACGTGTTGCCTCCGAAGGGAAACGGAAGGCTTGGGATGCATTTAAAAATGATATCGCAATTGATTTGAATGCAGCTGTCGAAAAAATTTCTCATGTTCAACAAGTTTCTCCTAATGGTGTTTTTATTTCTAAAATTGTTGCTGAATTAGCTGAGCAATCTGATGTTGAGCGTAAAGATATTGCAATGACAATTAAATCGGTGTTGCGTTTAACCCGAGGTGAGCAAAGTACGGAGCGCTCTAATCTTATCAACTACCTGGTTGAATTTGATTCGCAAAATGTGGAGCGCTTTGATTCTAATTTGTATAGTCAGTCTGCTCACGCAGCTTTAAATATTCAACCAATTCCGCCTGCTTATTTTAATGATGCTCCATTGGTTGATGGTCGTGAAATATTATTGGCGAATTTTGAAAAGTTGTTATCTAAATATCCTGAGTTGGTTGCCTTTGGTGAAGATGTAGGTCAAATTGGTGGGGTGAATCAAACTTGGGCCGGACTGCAAGAAAAATTCGGTATCAATCGTGTTATGGATACCGGTATTCGTGAAGCAACTATTATTGGTCAGGGAATCGGACTCGCTTTGCGCGGATTAAGTCCTATTGCCGAAATTCAATATCTCGATTATCTCATATATGCTCTAACCGTTATATCCGACGATTTAGCATGTTTGCAATATCGTACCAAGGGCGGACAAAAAGCTCCTCTGATTATTAGTACACGCGGTCATCGCCTCGAAGGAGTTTGGCATAGTGGTTCTCCAATTTCTATGATCTTGGGTTCCATGCGTGGAATTTATGTGATGGTTCCTCGCGATATGACGCAAGCTGCAGGTTTTTATAATACCATGATGGCCTCCGATGATGCCTCGTTAATTATTGAACCGTTAAATGGTTATCGCACCAAAGAAAAAATGCCTTCTAATGTTGGTGAATATAAAATTCCATTAGGTGTTCCTGATATTTTACGTGCAGGCGACGACATAACCATTGTTACTTACGGCTCATGTTGTAAAATTGTGATGGATGCTGCAAAACAATTGGAGCAATATGATATCAGTTGTGAAGTTATTGATGTGCAAACTTTACTTCCTTTCGATATTAATTATTCTATCGTTGAATCTCTAAAGAAGACCAACAAAATTCTTTTTATTGATGAGGATGTTCCCGGTGGTGGAACCGCTTACATGTTTCAAAAAGTAATGGAAGAACAAGGTGGTTTTGATTATCTGGAAATTCCTCCGGTTACACTTGCTGCAAAAGATCATCGCCCCGCATACGGTTCCGATGGTGATTATTATTCTAAGCCGAATGTGGAAGATGTTTTCGATACGGTTTATGAAATGATCCGTCGATGTAATCCGGGTTTGTATCCTTCGGTGTATTGATGAAGATTTTTGATATGATTTTTTGTAATCTGTTATGATTTCTTTTGATCACATATGATAGATTTGAATGATTGTTAATCGATACATATTTAACTTTTCCAAATGAATAAAAGAATTACAGAGTCAGATTCAAATTACGATTCTTTGGAGCGGATGAGTACCAAAGAATTGTTGGTCAACATCAATAATGAAGATAAGACAGTGCCGTTAGCCATTGAAAAAGCACTCTCTCAAATTGAAACGCTTTCCGATGCTATCTACCAAAAGATGCATGATGGTGGACGCTTATTTTATATTGGAGCAGGAACGAGTGGAAGGTTAGGAATTGTGGATGCATCGGAATGTCCTCCAACCTATGGGATTGAACATGGAAAAGTAGTCGGAATTATTGCAGGAGGTGATACCGCCATCCGTAAAGCAGTTGAGTTTGCCGAAGATGATGTGGATGGTGCCTGGAGAGATTTGAAAGAGTATGAAGTTAATGAACAATGATATTGTGGTTGGAATAGCCGCATCGGGTTCAACTCCCTATGTAGTTGGCGGATTAAAAAAATGTAAATTGAATGGCATTTCAACAGGCTCCATTTCATGTAATCCGCAGGCTGCTATTTCCGATGTAGCCGATTTTCCGGTAGTAGTTGTGGTCGGACCGGAATTTGTTACCGGCTCCACAAGAATGAAGGCAGGCACGGCGCAAAAACTGGTGTTGAATATGCTAACCACTTCCGTAATGATCAGGCTCGGCAAGGTTAAAGGCAATAAAATGGTTGACATGCAACTTTCGAATAATAAACTCATCGAAAGAGGTACCCAAATGATAATGAATGCCCTTAACATTGAAGCCGGCCTGGCCAAAGAACTCCTCGAAAAACACGGCAGCGTTCGTAATGCTATCAATAATTACAAAAGCTAACTTTTATTTTTATTTTACAGTACAATTTTCCATTTTTGACCTTAACTTTGTAATCAATAGGTGATGGGCACCAATCATCGATCCTAGATCGTAGCTCCTCCCGCGTCGCCCGATAAGAGCCGAACGCCGAGCAACGAGCGCCATGCGCCATGCGCAGAGCGTCGAGCGTCGAGCGAAGCCGAGACGCAAGAACCGTCATGGTGAGCGCAGCCGAACCACACACACATTAATGCATCTTCTTATTTGTCACTAATTAAATGCAAGACATAGAACCATATTACCGCTGGCGCGATCTTTATGTTGCTGAGGAGGATGAGCTGTCACCTTTTTATGGAAGGGAGTACAGTGAGTTTGAGTATAGCAATACCGTTTACAATTATTTTATCCATCCGCAGTGGGATGATTTTGGTTCCAACACTCTTTATTTGAAAGTCATTTTCGCCGATTACAATATGCAATTCGCCATCATCGAATTTATTGGTGAATGGAACGATTGCATCAACAACGACATCATGACCTTAAAACGAGATTTGATTGATGACATGATAGTGAATGGGATTGATAAATTTATTTTGATAGGTGAAAATGTATTGAATTTTCATGCATCCGATGATTGTTACTATCAGGAATGGTTTGATGATATCGAAAATGGATGGATCGTTGCTATAAATTTTAGAGAGCATGTCCTCTCCGAATTTTCAAAAAATAATATCGATTTCTATTTGCTTTTTGGCGGTGAACTCGACAATTTCCCTTGGCGCATTTTTAACCCACAACAACTATTCGAACGTGTTGAAGGGGTTATGAGCAAACGGCTTACCCAGTAGCTCAACTTTTATTAGCTTGTTTTCCGAAGTTTAATCACTTGAAATTTAATATCTTTCTAAGTAATTTTTCATTTCCCAAAAAAATTGCCTATCATTGGACTATGAAACAATGGATTTGTTTTTTAGTCCTGATTTTTTCTGCACCAATTTCTGTTCATTCGCAGAAAGTAGAAATGGATGACCATAAAACAGATGGGAAAGCATCCTATTACTCTAAAAATTTCCAAGGTCGAAAAACTGCTAATGGCGAACAGTTTAATTATTTTGATTACACCGCCGCCCATCGTTCACTTCCTTTTAATACGTATTTGAATGTGGTCAACAAAGAAAATAATTTCAATATTATTGTCAGGGTTAACGACCGTGGCCCCTATGCTAAAAATAGAATCATTGATTTGTCGGAAGCGGCAGCACGTCGAATAGGAGGGTACCATCATGGATTGGTTTCTGTGAGAATTGAAGTACTGGACATTATTCAACTCACTGCTGAACTCGATAGCGCCTTTCACGCCTCTCCGGTTGTTGATTGTTTTGGTAATGTGAGTGAGCTCGAAGGAATTTCTATTTCATTATGGTCGACAGAAGATTTGGTGCATGCGATATATGTAGCCGGTGATTTGTATATTAAAGAGGATGTTTCAAAGGTGTTCATCTGCACCAAGGACATTGCAGGAAAAAAAATGTATCATATTGTGCTTTCGGGTATTGAAAATTCTACAGAAGCAAAAAAGCAAATTGATGAGTACGAACGAAAGGGATTTATGAAAGTACTAATTTATAAACCTTGATTCTTTTCAATTAGTAAGTTGGCTACATGCCGGTCGATAGGAAAAGTAAATTCATTCGGTACTAATTTATTTATTTCCACCCATCTGAAGGACTGTGCGCCATTATTTTGATTTGAAAAAGTAAATTTCTCTGCAACTACTTTTATGGTGTTCACCTGTTTGCTTCCAACCAAATAATAGATACCTAAAACCTGCTGCGTGGGATCAAATACAGAAGCCTGGAAAAAGTCGGTAGTGTAAAAATGATTAATGATTTCTATTTCCAGATTTAATTCTTCCACAAATTCTCTTTTAAGGCCTTCAATGGTGCCTTCGCCAAATTGTAATCCACCACCGGGAAATTTTGTGATCTTCCGTTCTGCATGTATCTCATCAGATACCAACAAATATCCTTTTTCTATTAAAATTCCGTAAATTCTTACATTAAAAATCGGTCGTGGAAGTGAGTATTCATTCATCGGGCTAAGGTAACAAATGATTGAATCGATTGGTTTGGCTTAGGATGGATGTTTTTATCACTTCGTGATTTCTACCTATTGGGTGCCACGCCCGTCGGAATTTTCAATTCCGATGAAATAAATGAAGGGGATTTCTAATCCCCGAAACATGATGGTGAGGAAAAACACCAAGCTGTGATTAATTTCTCATCGATGTGAATTCCTCGAAATTGGATTGCAAATCCTAAGATTAATCCCACTGGGTTAACGCCAATCAAATAATAGCTAAAATCATGCTTTTCTTACAATCGTAACTCAATTCATTTATCAGGAGATTGTATTTTCATTGAATTGTATTTTTACAATGCATCAAAAATCTGCTCAACTATGAAAGAAACTAAAATGCTTGTCGGGATTTTTTTCCTGGCTACTGTTATTCTATCGTGTAGTAAAGATGATAGTCCGTCACCGGCTCCAGCACCCACACCTCCTCCTTCCGGAGAAATTTCAACTCCTCCGGGAACATTCACAAAAAAGGTGCTTCTCGAATACCATACTGCGGCATTCTGTGGTGCTTGTGTTGATGCTGAAGTAAAAAGAGATCAGATAATGAGTACGTATTCGGGAAAGGTGATTCCTGTGGCTATTCACCAATCAGATGCTATGCAAATTCCATTGTTCATGACGATTGACGCAACATTTGGTTCTAATCCTGCCTTTGGAATGGTAAACAGAACACCCTCCTTAAACACTGTTTTACTAAATCGTACACAATGGCTCACGAATACAACAAATTCACTTTCTGCGACATCCAAATGTGGACTGGCAATTAATTCAAAAATAGCAGGTGCTACGGCAACGGTAGAGGTGCAGGCAGCCTTTCGGCAGAATCTAACCGGTGGACATAATCTCACTGTGTATTTGATTGAAAACAGTGTGGCGGGAACAGGATCCGGTTACGATCAGGTTAATAATTACAATGGAGATGCATCCAGTCCGTATTATAATCTTGGGAATCCTATTGTAGGTTACAAGCATATGTATGTGGTTAGAAAAGTACTCACAGCAAATATGGGAGATGCAATTGAATCGTCAAAATTAGTGGTTGATGGTTTGTTAAAAAAGACATTCACTGCAGATATTTCTGGATTTAATACGGCCAATCTTTATGTTGTTGCATTTGTAAATAAAACCGGTACCAGTTCCACCACTCACGAAGTAATTAATGTACAACAATCAAAAATAGGCACACTCAAAAATTGGGACTAAAAATTGATATATAAATTAAAAACAAATAGATCGATTTATCGATCTATTTGTTTTTACTAAAGAAATTTCGACAAGCTCAAGTAAACCTGCCAGCTATCGCCGCCCGCAAACCGCCGCTGCCGCCTACCGTCTACTCTTCTTCGTGTATTTCTATTTTCGTGATTAAATCACCGCCTCTTATATCATCAATAACATCTAAGCCATCGACAACTTTTCCGAAACACGTATGAACACGATCAAGATGTGCAGTATTGTTACGACTATGACAAACAAAAAATTGTGATCCGCCGGTATCTCTTCCGGCATGAGCCATAGAAAGAACACCACGATCGTGATATTGATTTTCACCATTAAGTTCACACTTAATTTTGTATCCAGGCCCACCGGTGCCATCACCTTTAGGACAACCTCCTTGAATAACGAAATCAGGAATTACGCGGTGAAATTTTAACCCGTTATAAAATCCTTTTTTTGCAAGGTTGCAAAAGTTGTCTACTGTGTTAGGAGCATCCTTATCAAAGAACTCCACTTCCATGTTACCTTTGTCGGTGTAAATTGTTGCTGTACGCATTTTAGTTTATTAGTTTATTGGTTCTTTATTAGTTTGTTAGCCTGCCTGCTAAGCTAAAGACAAGCTTTTGCTTGGCGATGGCAGGCAGGTTATAGTTTATTAGTTTATTAGTTTGTTAGTCATTAGTCATTAAGTCATTTGTCATTGGAATAGGTCATTGCTTACTAGTTGTTTTGGTCGCGGCCTGCGCATAGTTTACCCTGAGCTTGTCGATGGGTTAGTTTATTAGTTTTAGTCACTCTTCACTTGTTACTTGTCACTTGTTACTTGTTACTTGTTACTTGTCACTTGTCACTTGTCACTTGTCACTTGTCACTGGTCACTCGTCACTGGTCACAGGTCACAGGTCACAGGTCACAGGTCACAGGTCACTGGATTTGCAAATATAGCGATTTACATTTTCTGCCGAATCACCTCCCTGAACTCGCTCACTATCATTGCCGTAGCTCCCCACATATTGTGATCATTAAATTTATAGTAGGGTGCAATAAGATTGCCGTAGGATGTTTTGAAGAACATTTGATCGGCTTTAAAGTTTAGTATTTCATTGATTGATGCCGGTAGAAGTGCTTTTACCTCATCGGGATTAGGCATAAATTCCGGAGTGAAATTCACCATCCCCACAAAGGGATTGACTAAGAAATTACTTGCCGGAATATACAATGTGGAAAGCGGACCGAGTAATTCAATAGAATCTGGGACAACACCAATCTCTTCATGTGTTTCTCGAAGCGCTGCTGCGCCTAAATCTGCATCGTCCTCTTCAAGTTTGCCTCCCGGAAAGGCAATTTGTCCGCTGTGTACACTCTCATTCAACGGCCGCTGAATGAACATCGTTTGGGTTTCACCCTTTTTATCAGGATATAATAAAATCAAAACACTACTTAAACGCGGATTCGTATTTTCCTGCAAATATAGTGCCTTCGACTTCCGCTCTTTTGGTGCCATCAAATATTGAGCCTCTTCTCCGGGTAAGGGAAGGGAAAGGGCAGATTTAATTTTTTTGATATTACTAGAGAATTGCATTTGTAGTACTAATTATATCATCGTTATTTTATTGAATTGCATGAATGACCTTGTACAAAGATCCGGAAGGCCGCGTATCAATTTGTTCGGTTTGGTAATTTTTATTTAGTATTTCCAATTCATTTGGCTTCGAAACCAAAACTATTTCATTGTTTACAAAAATAGGTTCTTTTGTTATTTTTATTTGATATTTATTTGTTTGTTCAAACATGCGTTTGTAAAATAAAACCTGGTCGTATAATTCTAGATTTTTTTCGATTTTAAAAACTGTTAGCTTTTTTATATCCGGATTTGTTTCATGTAGTTGTTTTAAGTAAAACCCTTCATATTCCATAGGGTAAATTTCAGAGGACGGGAATGCTATTGACTTCAAAATGTTTTTATATGGAAGATAAATTATAAATATTGAAAGTATTGACAAAATTATATTGATGGTTTGCTTTCTTTCTAATTTAATTATTTTCTCCAATGAGAATCGAAGATTCACAATAATTGTCAATCCTGTTATTATAGATAATAGTGGTATTAATGGAGCTAAATACCATTCCAGCTTTACTGCAGGAAATGAAATGATTAAAAAGTAGCAAATTGTTGAAACTAAAAGATATATATAAAGAAGAAATTGTTTTGATTTTAGTATGAATAAGTTGAATATAGAAAATGGAATGATAAATAAAAAGAAATTAAATTGATTGTTTACCAATAGCTTGTAGTAAAAATCAAATGGATGAACATGCCAACTCATCACAGCCGTATTCATTCTGAATATTTCTGTTTTCTAAAACGACTTTAATGTAACCGGGTTCAGCCACCTCTCTCAAGAGGTAGTATCCTGCACAAACTACCAATACAATTGTGGCTGATAGATATAAAAGTTTCTCTTTGAATAGTGATTTATCTCTGTTAATTAATAAAATTAAAAGCATCGGAGGGGTCATTAAAAAGCCGGCAACACCCTTTGTTAAAAAACCCAAAACCATACTAATTGTGAGTAGGATGAAATGAACTTTTGGATTTTCCGGTTTTGTAACTACCAGATCGATGAAAGTTAGAATACTTAATGTTAAAAAAAAGACTAAAACAGAATCGAGGTCTCCGGTTCTGGTTACATGATTGGCAACAAATCCTTGGGAGGTGACTAAAATAACAGATGATAAAAATCCTATAATCGCACTGCCAAAATTTCTGATACAAAACAAAAAGACAATCAACACAGTGAATAACCCAAATAGTGCTGATGGAAATCTGATAGAAAATTCATTTATTCCAAAAATTTTCAAACTTATTGCCTGTAACCAAATTACGAGAGGCGGTTTAGTATTGTACAAATCTGTTAGCCCTTCAGATTTCACTACAAGAATGTTTGAATGCTCATTCAACATATCTATGGAATTGTTCGCATAAGTTGCCTCGTCCCAAAGTTTAATTTGAAACGCTCCCAGATTTTGAAATAGTGGGAAATAGGCTAACCCAATCAAAAAGATTAGTGCTGTTAAATTGAATAAATAGTTATTTTGTAATGAACCTGATTTATTCATACATTAGCGATAAAAAAATCCAAATATAAATCTATTATACCAAGCTAACCATTTTTCTCTCACCAATTTGTTGTCTCCACATCGCATAATACAATCCTTTTTGTTCAAGTAACTCCTGATGCTTGCCTTGCTCCACAATTTGTCCTTGCTCCAAAACATAAATACAGTCGGAATGCATGATTGTGGAAAGTCGATGTGCTATGAGGATGGTTATATGATTATGGTTTCCTGAAATATTTCTGATTGTCTCATTTATTTCTTCTTCAGTAAGTGAATCTAATGCAGATGTGGCCTCATCAAATACCAGCAGCTTTGGTTGTCGAAGTAAAGCACGAGCAATGGATAAACGTTGTTTCTCACCACCCGAAACCTTAACACCACCTTCACCAATCATAGTATCTAATCCTTTATCTGCACGAGCGAGTAACGACTGACAAGCAGCCATATTTAAGACGTCGATACATTGCGCATCGGTTGCAGATGGATTCACAAAGAGTAAATTCTCTCTTATCGTTCCTGCAAAGAGCTGTGTGTCCTGGGTGACAAATCCAATCTGGTTACGAAGTTCATCCATACTCACTTTGTCGTAGCGAAAATTGTTATATAATATTTCTCCCTAAGTGGTCGGTATAAACCAACTAGCATTTTTACCAATGTAGTTTTCCCGGCTCCTGATGGGCCAACAAATGCAATTGTTTGTCCTAACTCTGTACTGAAATTAATATTGGAAATAGCGTTTGTTGCAGCAGTTTGATGTTTAAAAGTCACATTTTTAAATTCAAAGTGATTTAATCTGACCCAACTTAACCGGATTCAAAGGAGCAGGTTCTTTTTCCATTTGCATAATCTCTTCAAAGTTCGCAAGCGATACTTCTGTTTCTCGGTATATGTTTATAATGTTTCCCAATTCTTGAAGTGGACCAAATATAAAGAAGCTGTAGATAAAGAGTGAAAAGAATTCTCCAACTGAAATTTTTTCCATAAACACTAGGTACATCATAAAAAAGAGTAAACAGTTTCGAAGCAGATTAACAAATGTGCCTTGGATAAAACTTAGTGATCTAATATATTTTACTTTTTTAAGTTCTAGCTGAAGAATTTTATCAGTAGTAGAATTTAATCTTGTGATTTCCTGATTTGCAAGACCTAAACTTTTTACCAATTCAATATTACGAAGCGACTCGGTAGTGCTTCCGGCCAATGCTGTTGTTTCGGCAACAATCGTTTTTTGTATTTTCTTAATTTTCTTACTTAATACCGAACTTAAAATACCCAACAATGGAATCATTGAAAAATAAACAGGAGCAATTATTGGATATACCTGAATAGAATAAATTGTTACAAATACAATTCCTACCAATGAAGTAAATATGATGTTTACAGAAGCTGAAATAAATCTTTCTGTATCGATCCTTACTTTCTGAAGCTTCCCTAAAGTTTCCCCACTTCGTTGATCTTCAAATACCTGATAAGGAAGTTCTAGCGAGTGTTTGAGTCCATCGGCATATATTTGCGCACCAAGCCGTTGAGTGACAGAATTAACATAGTAATCTTGAAAATTTTTGGCTACTCGTGAAACAAATGCCGCCCCCATGGCCGCCAAAATGAGTAATCCTGCACCTTTTAGAAATTCTTCTGTAGAATATTTTCCGGGTTGAGTAACATAATTGTCGATGATTTTCCGGAATATCCAGGGGTCTAATAACGAGAAGATCTGATTGACTGCTGCAAGAAATAGTGCCAAAAAGACTAAATTCTTATAGTTTTTAAGATATTTGTATAGTGTTTTCATGAAGTCTGGTAGTGAGTGAAAAAGAGCGTCAAAGTTAACCAATTTATTAAAGGCATGGTTGTTGATTAAATTGTCAGGAATCCGGCATATTTAGCTGATTTCTGTTTCAAATTGTTATAATTTTGCCAATAATTAACCAAAACCAAAAACCAAAAATGAAAAAAATCCTGTTTATCCTGGGTTTCTCTTTATTTATTATTTCCGTTAACGCTCAGCATACACTTGTGTTGAAATCGGGTGAAAAAATGAATGGAGAAATCAAATCACTGAACGACGGTGTCATCAAGTTCAACTTTAAAGGAAATGAAATGAGTTTCAAAATTGCTGAAGTAAGCAGTGTGAATTTTGAAGCATCCGGTTCAACCACCTCAAAGACTACCGATGCTTCAGGAACGAGTACTAAAGGTGTGTCGTATGTTATGGCCGGTAGAAAAATGACTAAAGAGCCAAAGATCGACAACCTAACTATGGAAAAAGGAATAGTAGTAGTTGAAATTACAATTAATAAATATGGCAATGTAATAAAAGCTGTGCCTGGTATTGAAGGTTCCACCACAACTAGTAATTACTTATTTACTAAAGCAAAGCAGGCCGCTCAAAGTGTTATGTTCGACACCGGGCCTACAATGCCTCTTGAACAAAAAGGTACTATCACGATTACCTTTTAAGATTGTGTGAATTGCTTTATTGAAGGAGACTCCCGGGAATTTATCCCCGGGAGTTTTTGCTTTTGTTTTAATTGGTTTTTAGTATCTTTCGCCCTCGATTGTTTTAAATATGAACAAAATAGCACTTCATTGGAAAATATTGGGAGGAATGCTCCTCGGAATTCTTATTGGATTCGTTGCCATACAATTCACAGGTGGTAAGGAGTTTGTTTCGGACTGGATTAAACCGTTTGGTACAATTTTCATTAATGTTCTCAAACTCATAGCCATCCCGTTAATTATCGCTTCTTTAATTAAAGGTGTCTCCGATCTTAAAGATATTACTGAATTATCGCGATTAGGAATAAGAACTTTTATGCTTTTTATTTTTACTACGATAATGTCTATTACCATTGGACTCTTAGTTGTTAATCTAATAAAACCCGGTAATCTAGTTTCTGATGGAACCAGAATAGAACTAATGAAAAATTATGGTGCTGAAGTAGATGGTAAAACTTCAGCCGCCGCCGAAAATCTTCACCGTGGACCTCTTCAAATGTTGATAGATGTTGTTCCGTCAAATATTTTTGAAGCTGCTTCTTCAAATGGAAATATGCTTCAGGTTATATTTTTTGTAATATTTTTTGGAATCGGATTAATATTAATTCCTTCAAAAACTGCTGAACCTGTTAAAGGTTTTTTTGATGGGATGAATGAGGTGATTTTGAAAATGATTGATCTTGTAATGCTCTTTGCACCATACGGAGTGTTTGCACTAATGGCAGCTTTAGTAACTGAAGCCCCGGGGGCTGATATTTTTGTTGCCTTAGGTGCCTATGCAGGAACTGTTGTGTTAGGATTGTTATTTATGATTTTGGTTTTTTATCCTGTGCTATTAAAATTATTCACAGGTACAAATCCCGGTTTCTTTTTAAAAGGAATTGCTCCTGCCCAATTAGTTGCATTTTCAACATCTTCTTCTGCCGCAACACTTCCTGTAACAATGGAACGTGTTGAAGAGCATCTGGGCGTTGATAAACAAGTAACGAGTTTCGTTTGCCCTGTGGGCGCTACGATTAACATGGATGGAACTAGTTTGTATCAGGCAGTTGCTGCAGTTTTTATTAGCCAAGCTTTCGGACACGATGTTACTTTTTCCGAACAATTAACAATTGTTTTGACAGCTCTGCTTGCATCAATCGGTTCTGCTGCTGTACCTGGTGCAGGTTTACTGATGTTGGTAATCGTACTGGAATCTATTGGTGTGAGCCCTGCCGGTATTGCTCTTATTTTCGCAATCGATCGTCCACTTGATATGCTTCGTACCTCTGTAAATGTTACCAGCGACGCATTTTGTGCTATGATGATTGGAAAGAGTGTAGGGAAATTAGGGAAGCCACAATCACATGAGTGGGATGATAATTATAAACCGGAAAATAATTAAGCCCACTTCTCAAAAAATATTGAATCCGAACTTTGAATACGTCCTCAATAATAACACAAATTTTTCACTGTCAGGAACTCTAATTCGCATTTGCATAACTTGGTTAGCAGGTACTTTTTGAATTTTCTTTAGTAACTCACGGTAATATATAAAAGCAGTGTATACTCCTGGTTTAACATCCTTTGGTAATTGCATCAAGCCCGGATATGCTGCTTTAAAGTCTTTATCAATATCGTCCTCAATAATTTTTTTTGCTGAATTATCGAATTTGGTAAAGTCTACTCCCGGAAAATATACACGCCCACGTTCCTGAAAATCACTTTTTATATCACGAAGGAAATTTACTTTTTGAAATGCTGCACCGAGTCTGCGAGCCGGCTCAACAAGTTTTTCATATATTTGCTTATCGCCTTCGCAAAATACTCTCAAACACATAAGTCCAACAACTTCTGCTGAACCGTGGATATACTTTTGATAAAATGAATCGTCATATGATGTTGTATCTAAATCCATTTCCATACTATATAAAAATGCATCAATAAGTTCTCTATCTATATTATACTTATTCACAATCAACTGAAATGCATGTAGAATAGGATTCGTGCTGATTTTGTTGTCGATTGCTAACCATGTTTCTTTTTTGAAATTAAGTAACAAAGTTTTTTTATCGAATTCATGAAACGTATCTACAATTTCATCAGCCAACCTTACAAAACCATAAATTGCATAAATAGGTTTGTGAAATCTCTTATGAAGAGTTTTAATTCCTCTCGTAAAAGATGTGCTGTACCTGTGTGTAACGATGGTACTAAGATCCAAACATAAATTGTTATACTGCTGCATGTTCTTTTTCTATTCGTTCTGTTACTAATCTAGAGCTTATTACTACAATAGGAAGTCCTGTTCCCGGAAGTGTACTCGCACCTACATAATACAGATTGCCAAAAACTTCATCTTTATTTGCTGGACGTAAGCCGCCAATTTGATTTAATCCATGAGCTAATCCCAGTCCGCTTCCGCGATACAAATTAAATTGATCCTGCCAGTTTATTGGATTTAATATGGTTTTTGTGATGGTGTTGGCTTTTAAATCAAAATCAATTCTTTGCGAAAGATCTGAAATTATATTCTCTGCAAGTTGTTCGCTATCCGACCAATCGGATTTGTGTCTTAAGTCGGGAACAGGACAAAGTATAAAAAGATTTTCACATCCCTCCGGTGCCGATGAAGGATTTGATTTTGAACTCACATTAACATAGTAATATGGTTTTTGTGGACTTACTGAAGTCTTAAAAATATTTTTCGCATATTCATTAAAATTATTTCCAAGAAAATAATTGTGATGTTTAATTTTTTCTAGTTTCCCTTTTACTCCTAAATAAATGGTGAAAGGGGAGAGGGTCCAATCCATTGCATCAAGTTTCTTTTCATTGTACTTATCACGCTTTAGAACTTTTCCTCTAAAAGAGGCCGCATCCGAATTGGAAACATAAATATCGGAACTCCATTTTTTATTATTCTGATCTACAAAAGCAGAGATGTTTTTGCCGTCTGTTTCAACGGATTTTATTTCAGTATTAAAATGAAATTTCACACCTCTGGAATCCAATATTTTTTTGATTTCTTCTACAATTTTATACATCCCACCCTGAACATTCCAATATCCATCGTGCTTGAGCTCGGTATAGTTCAACAAACTATACACTGCCGGTGTTTCGAAAGGTGTTGATCCAAGAAAAAATGAAACTAACGAAAATATCACTTTAACTTCTTGAGAATCAAAGTTTTTGTCAAGTTCCTGCCACATCGAACGCACCATTTTTGGAGCATGCTTCCAAGGAACCCGCGTTAATTGAGACAAATAATCGAGTTTGCTATCGAAATTCTGTTTGATGACGATGTTTTCAGTATCGTGGAATAGTTTTCCGGCTGCTGCCAAATATTTACTGGTCTTTGCAGCCATATTTTCCTCAATTCCATTGAATTCAGTCGCTAGTTTGTCTAAATCCTTGTAAATCATGAAAGGTTTATCACGACCTTCAAAATAAACTGCATATAATGGATTTAACTCATTTAATTTGAGTGGATTAGGAACTCCGCACGATTTAAACAGTTCAACAAATTCATAACTCATGGAAAAAAAAGATGGCCCCATATCAAATGTAAATCCTTCTTTTTCAAGTAGATTCAATCTACCTCCAGACTTGTCAAATTTTTCTAACATTTCCACTTGATAGCCTTTTGTGGTCAGCCTCAAAGCAGTTGCCAAAGCGCCCAATCCGGTTCCAATAATCAATACTCTTTTTGACATTCAGAAATTTATTAAAACTCTACTGATTCGATCCAGCCCTCTAAATTTATCCGCAAATAGCTAATAACCAATATTTAATATTGCATTGTGCTAATTACAAATGTAGGCAATAAACAAATAGATTTGATATTAAGTTTCGACAAATAGAATTTGTAATCATTCTAATCATAATCTAATGTTTATAAAACCTTTCGTTTGTTGATAGAAGTATTAAAAATTAACTATTTCGGTTCTAAAAAAATGTAATTTTGTGCCTGATTTAAACAGATCCTTAGGTCAAATCGTTAATTAAATAAAAACAATTATGGTTTTACTCAGTGTGCCGGCCGATTATTTACCAATGGCTATCATGTTTGTTGTTGCAATGGGGTTTGTTTTGACTACAATTTTTGTGACGCATTTGTTGGGTCCTCAACGCAAATCAGCTGTAAAACTCGAAACTTTTGAATGTGGTATTGAATCTCAAGGGAATTCGAGAATTCCGTTTTCCGTTAAATATTTGCTGATAGCAATTCTGTTTGTTTTGTTCGATGTGGAAGTGATTTTCATGTACCCCTGGGCCGTGAATTTTCTGAAACTGGGATTGTATGGATTTATTGAAATGATCATATTTATTTGCCTCTTTATGTTGGGTTTTCTCTACATAGTAAGAAAGGGTGCATTGAAATGGGAATAATATATTGTGTTTAGTTTTGCAGTAAGAATTTAAATTTAAAAATAACAGTGTTTTATAAATTAAATGGTTGAAATAACTAAAGCCCCCGAAGGATTTGAAGGTCCTGGTTTTTTTGCAACCAGTCTTGATAAAGTAGTTGGAATGGCAAGAAAAAATTCTCTATGGCCATTACCTTTCGCTACTTCGTGCTGCGGAATTGAATTCATGGCCACCATGGGAGCACATTATGATCTCGCACGTTTTGGTTCTGAAAGATTGAGTTTCTCGCCACGGCAAGCAGATTTATTGATGGTGATGGGCACCATCGCAAAAAAAATGGGACCCGTCCTTCGCCAAGTTTATGAACAAATGGCCGAACCACGGTGGGTGCTCTCTGTAGGTGCCTGTGCATCTAGCGGTGGAATATTTGATACCTATAGCGTGCTTCAGGGAATCGATCGAATTATCCCTGTTGATGTATACGTGCCTGGTTGCCCTCCGCGCCCTGAGCAAATTCTTGATGGTGTTATAAAAATTCAGGAACTGGTGCAAAATGAATCTTTGCGTCGTCGCGATTCGGAAGAATATAAAGCAATGTTAGCTACTTACGGAATTGAATAATTATTTATGTCAGCAATGAATCATCAATCGATTACAGAGGCAATTGAAAAACAATTTCCCGGAAAAATTATTGCTGTGGATACACCGTATGATTTTCTTACAATAACTGTTTCTAAAGATGTTATTAAAGAAATTATTCAATTTCTTTACAACGATCCTGCTCTTGAATACAAATATTTAACTACCTGTTTCGGAATGCATTTTCCGAATGCTCCTGAAAGATTTGGAATGGTGTACCAATTGCATAATTTACCTACCAACTCCAGAATTCGATTAAAAACTTTTACCAACGAAGATCCACCTCATTTCCCATCACTCACCGGCATCTTCAAAGCTGCTAACTGGATGGAACGAGAAACATATGATTTCTTCGGATTCAAATTTAACGGACACCCCGATCTGAGACGAATATTAAATATGGATAACCTCGAAGGATGGCCTCTAAGAAAAGAATTTCCCCTCGAAGATCAAGATAGAAAAGATAAAGACGACGCCATGTTTGGAAGATAGCGGTAGCTGTCGGCAGTCTTCGGTCGGCAGTCATCGGTCGGCAGTAGGCAGTAGGGTTAAAGAGGTGGCTCACAAAAATAAGCAAGCGCATCAACAAATCAACACATTACCAAATCACCACATTACCAAATTAGCACATCACCACATCACCAAATCACCACATCACCACATCACCACATCAAAAATCATCACATCAAAAATCACCACACCAAAATAATGTCAAACGATAAAACCCCCTTTTTTCCCCCGGAGCAAACTCATTTTCTTGAGCCGGAGCCGGAGTACACGACTATTAATCTTGGTCCTACACATCCCGCAACTCATGGAATTTTTCAGAATGTTTTGAAAATGGATGGCGAGATTATTGTCGATTCACAACCTACCATTGGATACATTCACAGAGCATTTGAAAAATTGGCCGAACGCCGACCTTTTTATCAAATTACGCCTATCACTGATCGTCTAAATTATTGTTCATCTCCTATCAATAATATGGGATGGCACATGACTGTGGAAAAACTTATCGGTGCCCAGTTGCCAAAAAGAGTTGATTATCTAAGAGTAATAATCATGGAGTTGGCAAGAATTTCAGATCATATCGTTTGTAATACTGTTATTGGTGTTGATACCGGAGCACTAACGGGTTTCGTATATATGTTTCAGCAACGTGAATATATTTATGAAATATATGAGGAGATTTGTGGCGCTCGATTAACAACTAACATAGGAAGAATTGGAGGATTGGAGCGTGACTTCAGTGCAGCTGCATGGATGAAGCTTGAGAAATTTCTTAAGGATTTTCCCGCAGTTCTCACAGAATTTGAAAATTTGCTCAAGAGAAACCGCATTTTTATGGATCGAACAATTGGTACCGGGTCAATCTCTGCTGAAAATGCACTTAACTATAGTTTCTCAGGCCCTAATCTTAGAGCTGCCGGAGTTGATTATGATGTGAGAGTGATGAATCCTTATTCTTCTTATCAAGATTTTGATTTTACAATTCCTATTGGTACTCAAGGTGATACTTACGATCGTTTTATGGTTCGTCAGGAAGAAATGTGGCAGAGTTTAAGCATCATTCAAACAAGCAATTGAAAAACTTGGCAAACTGACCGATCAAACTTCATTCCATGCTGATGTGCCTGAATTTTATCTGCCTCCAAAAGAGGATGTGTACAATACTATGGAAGGTCTAATCTGGCATTTTAAAATTGTGATGGGTGAAACAGATGTTCCTAAAGGTGAAGTATATCATTGTGTTGAAGGTGGAAATGGTGAATTAGGATTTTATCTGGTTAGTGATGGTGGAAGAACATCCTTACCGACTTGCATTTCCGTCGACCCTGTTTTATTTTTTATCAGGCTTATGCCGAAATGATAAAAGGAAGCATGTTGTCCGATGCAATTCTTACCATGAGTTCTATGAATGTTATTGCCGGTGAATTGGATGCTGATAAAAAATATTTATAAGAATAGAATATATAACAGCCTGTAATTTATAATCAAATTGAAAGGGATGTATAAAGATAAAAGTGAAGTGGTTTTTTCTGATGATGCAACAGCAGTAATTCAGAGAATCATTCGTCGATATCCTGAAGGAAAACAAAAATCTGCAATTCTGCCTTTGTTGCATATTGCGCAAGCAGAATTTGAAGGATGGTTGAGTTCGCCGGTGATGGATAAAGTGGCGGAAATTTTAAATATTCAACCCATTGAAGTTTATGAAGTAGCTTCTTTTTATTCAATGTTTAATTTGAAGCCAGTTGGAAAATGTGTGATTGAAGTTTGTCGCACCGGTCCTTGTTGGTTGTTGGGTGCTGAAGATATTGTGAAGTTTATTGAAAACAAATTGAACATAAAAGAAGGTCAGACTACTACAGATGGAATGTTTACTTTGAAGACTGTAGAGTGTTTGGCTTCATGCGGATCAGCACCAATGATGCAAATTGGTGAAGCAATATCATGAGAATCTTACTTGCGAAAAAGTAGATGAAATTCTTGGAGACTATCAGTGAAAAAGATACCGGGCATATTGCACACTGGACTAAAGACAAGATCAAAGCCTGATTATGAGTAAACAACTGCTCCTTAAAAATATAAATGTCCCCGGAATTAAAGGGATAAAAGCCTTATCGTGAAAATGGTGGATATGCTGCGCTTGGAAAAAGCTCTGCGTACTATGAAGCCGGATGAAGTTACTGAAGAGGTAAAAAAATCAGGTCTCAGAGGTCGTGGTGGTGCAGGTTTTCCAACAGGAATGAAATGGAGTTTCCTTGCTAAACCCGAAGGTGTTCCACGTTACCTTGTTTGTAATGCCGATGAAACTGAACCGGGAACTTTTAAAGATCGGTATCTGATGGAACATCTTCCTCATGCCTTAATTGAAGGAATGATTGTTTCGAGTTTTGCACTTGGAGCAAAAACTTCTTACATATATATTAGAGGTGAAATGCTTTATGTGTATCACATTTTCGAAGAAGCTATTGCCGAAGCATATGAAGCAGGTTTGCTTGGAAAAAATATTTTAGGAACTGATTATTCACTCGATCTTTATGTTCACCCGGGTGGTGGAGCTTATATTTGTGGTGAAGAAACTGCTTTGCTCGAATCACTTGAAGGTAAAAGAGGAAATCCAAGAATTAAACCACCATTTCCTGCAGTTAAAGGTTTATGGGGTTGTCCAACCGTGGTGAATAATGTTGAAACTATTGCTGCCGTTCCACATATTGTGAATATGGGTGGTGATGAATATGCTAAAATTGGAATTGGAAAAAGTACAGGAACAAAATTAATTTCTGCTTGCGGACATATTAACAAACCAGGAGTGTATGAAATTGAACTTGGTGTTCCTGTTGAAGAATTTATTTATTCCGATGAATATTGCGGTGGAATACAGAATGGTAAAAAACTTAAAAGCAGTTGTTGCAGGTGGTTCATCAGTGCCAATTTTACCTGCTGAACTTATTTTAAAAACTGCTAATGGAGAACCTCGATTGATGACTTATGAATCGCTTTCTGATGGTGGTTTCCTAACCGGAACCATGCTTGGTTCTGGAGGATTTATTGTGATGGATGAAGATACCAGTATTGTGAAAAATCTTTGGAATTTCTCTCGATTCTATCATCATGAAAGTTGTGGACAATGTAGCCCTTGCCGTGAAGGAACAGGTTGGATGGAAAAAATATTACATAAATTTCTTGATGGTCATGCAACACTTGAAGATATAGATTTGCTTTGGGATATTCAAAGTAAAATTGAAGGCAAAACAATTTGTCCCTTGGTGAAGCTGCTGCATGGCCGGTTGCTGCCGCTATTCGTCATTTCAGAAGTGAATTCGAAGACTATGTTAGAAATCCTGAAAAGATAAAAGATATAAAACATTATTACAGACTTAATAATTTGCTACCTGTTTAAAGCAGTATATTATTTAAGTTGATCATCAACGAATACGATGCCAAAAGTAACAATCGATAATATTGAAATTGAAGTTCCCGACGGAACAACCATCCTGCAGGCTGCCCGCATGATTGGAGGTGATGTTGTGCCTCCAGCTATGTGCTATTATTCGAACTCTTGAAACAAGTGGTGGATATTGCAGAACCTGCATCGTGAAAGTTACTCAGGGTTCTGCAAAAGACCCACGTCCAATGCCAAAACCGGTTGCATCTTGCCGCACACCGGTGCTGGATGGAATGGTGGTTGAAAATAAAATTTCTCCCGATTTGCTCGAAGCACGAAAAGGAGTTGTGGAATTTTTATTCATCAATCACCCTCTCGATTGTCCTATTTGTGATCAAGCAGGTGAATGTCATCTTGCAAGATTTAAGTTATGAACATGGACTTTGCAAAATCGAGTTATGAATTTAAAAGAAGAGAATTTGATAAAATTGATATTGGCGATAAGATAAAATTGCACATGACTCGATGCATTTTGTGTTACCGTTGTGTGAAAGTAGCCGATCAACTTTGTGATGGTCGTGTTCATGGTGTAATGAATCGAGGTGATGTTTCTGAAATTAGTACCTATATTCAGAATGCAGTTGATAATGATTTCTCTGGAAATATGATTGATGTTTGTCCTGTTGGTGCACTAACCGATCAAACTTTCCGATTTAAAAGCAGAGTATGGTTTACTAAACCTATGGATGCACATCGTGATTGCAAAAAATGTAGTGGCAAAGTTGCGTTATGGTTGAGTGGAAGTGATATTGCTTAGAGTAACCGGTCGTAAAGATCATTTGGTGAAGTTGAATCCTGGATTTGTAATGAATGCCGGTTCGATAAAAAAGAAGTGAACGACTGGAAAATTGAAGGCCCTCGCAAAATTGATAGACATTCGGTTATTTCACAAAATCATTATGAGTTGTTGAAGCAGTTGAAAATGGATATTTCTCATCAAAAAGAAATTGCAGAAAAAGCTCATCAGAATTCTAAATAAAGAAGAAAAATTATTTTATGGAAACCGCTGACCTGATATTTAAGATTGTATTTGTTTTAGGAGTTTTCCTGATTTCTCTTGTTATTGCAATGTATTCAACTTACGCCGAACGAAAAGTTGCAGCATTTTTTCAGGATCGTATTGGACCCAATCGTGCAGGTCCTTTCGGGTTGTTGCAGCCGCTGGCCGATGGAGTGAAAATGTTTATGAAGGAAGAAATTATTCCTGCCAATGCCGATAAAGCGCTTTTTATTCTTGGACCTTCTATAGCAATGCTTACCGCATGTATGACCAGTGTGGTTATTCCTTGGGGTAATTCTTTAATAATTAATGACAGAGAGTATTGTCATGCAAATTACTGATGTAAATATTGGAATTCTATATATTTTCGGTGTTGTTTCAATTGGTGTGTACGGAATTATGATAGGAGGGTGGGCCTCTAATAATAAGTTTTCGTTATTGGGTGCACTTCGTGCATCTGTCACAAATGATCAGTTACGAACTTGCAATGGGAATGTCAATTATTGCATTGGTAATGATGACCGGAACATTAAGTATTAGAGAAATAGTTGAAGGTCAACCTGGGGCACATTGGAATGTTTTTGTGCAACCATTGGGATTTTTATTATTCCTTATTTGTGCTTTTGCAGAAACCAATCGTACGCCATTCGATCTTACCTGAATGTGAAACTGAATTAGTTGGTGGTTATCATACCGAATATTCAAGTATGAAACTGGGATTCTACTTGTTTGCTGAATATATTAATATGTTTATCTCTTCTGCTATAATTGTAAGTTTGTATTTCGGTGGTTATAATTTCCCTTTCATTAATGATCTTGGATTATCTCACAATTTAACTACACTTTTAGGAACGTGTAATCTTCTTTGGAAAAATATTCTTCTTTATATTCTTCTATATGTGGGTTCGATGGACAATACCAAGATTCCGTTATGATCAATTAATGAGGTTGGGTTGGCAAATATTAATTCCACTGGCCGTTCTGAATATTGTACTAACCGCCGTATTATCTGCTTATGGAAGTATGACCTGTGGAACACATACATTAAATTAATTATACTGTATCATGCAACTAACGAATAGATCGAAAGTAGTGGTGAAAAAGGAGATGAGTTTTACTGAAAAACTGTATCTGCCTGCAATTTTGTGCGGACTGATCATTACTTTCAAACATTTCTTTCGCAAAAAAACCACTATAAGTTATCCTGAAGTTCAACGCGATTTTACTGTGGTTTACCGTGGACAACATGTTTTAAAACGTGACGAACAAGGTCGTGAAAATTGCACTGCCTGCGGATTGTGCGCTGTAGCCTGTCCTGCCGAAGCCATTACGATGACTGCTGCTGAAAGAAAACCAGGTGAAGAAAAACTGTATCGGGAAGAAAAATATGCCTCTGTATATGAAATCAATATGCTCCGATGTATTTTCTGCGGACTGTGCGAAGAAGCATGCCCGAAGGAAGCCATCTTCCTTACCGATAAAATTGTGAATTCCGGTTATGAGCGACAGGGTTTTATTTATGGAAAAGATAAATTGGTGGAACCTGTGGATCCGGCTAAAAGGGTCGATATATCAGGTCGTTTGCAGGCACACCGTAAAAATTAATTATTATTTTACGGAATCGCTGCGAATTCTTACTTTCGCACTTTCAAACAAATGAAACTATTAAGCAATAATCATAAAGCAATTCATGTCACAATACGCATTCTTTATCCTTGCTTTTTTATCCATTTTCAGTGCCATGATGGTGGTTTTCTCCAAGAAAGCCGGTCCATAGTGTGTTGTACATCATTTTTTGCTTCTTTACCATTGCCGGTCATTATATTCTTGCTCAATGCGCAGTTTCTGGCAGCAGTGCATGTTATTGTATATTCAGGAGCTATCATGGTTTTGTTTCTTTACGTAATTATGATGCTCAATCTGAATGCCGAAGTTGCGGAACCACATAAGTCAAATTTCACCAAAGTGTCAGCGGTGTTTTCCGGGGGATTACTGCTATTGTTGTTAGTCGCAATTCTTAAGAGTTCCGATGGGCTTGAAATGAATCCCGCTTCCAATAACCAGATTGGTATGGTTGAAAATCTGGGAATAGTTTTATATGATAAATATATGCTTCCATTCGAAGTTTCTGCCTTGTTGTTTCTAACAGCTATGATTGGCTGCTACCATGATTGGAAAAAAAAAAGTTGTAAAAAAATGAATAATTCAATTCTGGATATTGTTACACATTAACAATTATGTCATCTTGGCATCAATCATATTCTCCATTGGTGTTATCGGTGTGATGTTCAGAAGAAATACCATCATTATTTTTATGTGCATTGAGCTTATGCTGAATGCGGTGAATTTGTTATTGGTTGCATTCTCTACCATGCACTCCGATCCGGGTGGACAAGTAATGGTCTTCTTTATTATGGCTGTTGCTGCCGCAGAAGTTGCTGTCGGTCTTGCCATTCTGGTTATGATCTTCAGAAATGTGAATAGTGTTGATATTAATATTCTTAATAGATTAAAGTGGTAACACTTTTAAAAATTTAAATTATCGAAGTGGAAAATCTTCTTTGGCTGATTCCTGTTTTACCGCTCCTGGGCTTTCTGATTAATGGGTTCGCAAATAAGCGACTTTCTGTTAATATGAGTGGTGGTATTGCATCCATTTCCGTGTTAGGAAGTTTTGCTATTTCTGTTTTCTTATTCACTCAACTGGCCTAATCCTGCATTGGTTGTTCAAGCCGATTATTTTCAATGGCTTCGAGCAGGTTCTTTTGAATTAAATTTTGGTTTTTTAGTTGATCGACTTTCAGTTATTATGTTACTGGTTATAACCGGAGTTGGATTTTTAATTCATGTTTACTCTATCGGCTACATGCACGATGAGGAAGATTATGCAAGATATTTTGCCTATCTGAATCTGTTTGTTTTCTTCATGTTGTTGTTGGTACTGGGTTCAAGTTATGTGCTCATGTTCGTTGGTTGGGAAGGAGTAGGTCTATGTTCTTATTTGCTTATAGGCTTCTGGTTTAAAAATACCAATTATAATGATGCAGCTAAAAAAGCCTTCATCATGAATCGTATTGGTGACTTTGGTTTTCTGCTGGGTATGTTCCTTATTTTCCGGACTTTCGGATCACTTGATTATGATACTGTTTTTGCCGGAGCTCAACTAATGCAGTTTGATGCACCTGTTCTTACTGCAATTACTCTTTTGCTTTTTGTTGGAGCCATGGGCAAGAGTGCTCAAATTCCGCTTTATACCTGGTTGCCCGATGCCATGGCCGGACCAACACCTGTATCAGCTTTGATCCATGCCGCAACAATGGTTACTGCCGGTATTTATATGGTGGTTCGTTCAAATGTACTCTATGTAATGGCTCCATTCAGTTCCGAAATTGTTGCTGTAGTTGGTTTAGTTACTGCTTTGATGGCGGCATTTATTGGACTTAAACAAAACGATATTAAAAAAGTACTTGCCTATTCTACCGTTAGTCAACTTGGATTTATGGTCGTTGCTCTGGGAGTAGGTGCTTATACTACAGCACTTTTTCATGTTGTCACTCATGCGTTCTTTAAAGCACTTTTGTTCCTCGGTGCAGGAAGTGTAATCCATGCCATGGGTGGCGAACAGGATATTCGGAAAATGGGTGCTCTTGAAAAAAGCATTGCCTGTTACTCATTTTACTTTCCTTATTGGGACATTCGCAATTGCAGGTGCACCACCTTTTGCCGGTTTCTTTTCAAAAGATGAAATTTTAGCCGGATGCTTGGACTTCATTCTCCATTGATTTTTGCAATTCTCGCCATTACTGCCATAATAACGGCTGTGTATATGTTCCGTTTGTATTTCCTTACTTTCCATGGCAAATTCAGAGGAACCAAACATCAGAGAGAACATTTACATGAGTCACCTTCTACAATGACTTTTCCTTTTATGGTTCTGGCTGTTTTGAGTACAGTTGGAGGATTTCTTGGTATGCCCGAAATTTTCCAATGCCCTCATTTTCTCAATGAATTTCTGAAACCGGTAACTGCATGGGCCGATCTGTATCGCATGGTCATGTTCTCACATCATTTGAATATATATTGATTGGTTCTTCACTGGTGTTGTTGAATTGTATATTTATTTACTTATAATAAGTATGTTAAAGAAGCACATGTTCCTAAAGCCGGATCATCAGGTGACAGGATTTCAAAATGTGTTGGCAAATAAATTTTATGTCGATGAATTCTACAACACATTCATCACAAAACCGCTGAATGTTTGTCTCGTTTTCTTACAACTGGATTGAAAAAGGATTTATCGATCGAATTGTAAATTCTTTCGGTAATCTCACTAATGGTGCTTCCGGTGTGCTAAGATTTGTGCAAACAGGCACACTTGGTTTATATATTTTTGGAATGGTAATTGCTTATTTTATGATTTGATATTTAAAATTGTTATCTGATATCGGAATGCAAACGTTGTTGATGTTCATATTACCCCTTCTTGGGATGCTTGCGGTGAGACTGGTATCTGATAAAAAGTCGGCTACTCAAGCTGCATTGATGTTTTCGTTTTTTCCACTTGCCGATACCATCTGGAAATTAACGATGTTCGATCCTTATGGAGGAATTCAGTTTTTATTTCGATCAGTGGTGGGTTGAACAAATGGGAATCAGTTTTAAAGTTGGTATGGATGGTTTCAGTCTGCTGATGGTACTTCTTACTAATGCGCTGGTGCCATTAATTATATTTTCCACATTCGATCGTGAAATCGATGATCATAAAAATTATTTTAGCCTGATTTTCTTGATGCAGTTTGCATTGGTAGGTGTGTTCACATCACTCGATGGATTTTTGTTTTATGTATTTTGGGAACTTGCACTCATTCCAATCTGGTTTATTTGTTTACTTTGGGGTGGAAAAGACGAGCACGCATCACACTTAAAATTTTTCATCTATACCTTGTCGGGAAGTTTGTTGATGCTGGTGGGATTAATTTATCTCTATCTTCAAACTCCCGGCACACATTCGTTTGATATTGATTCGTTTTATGCACTCGTGCTTTCGCAGGAACAACAAAGCTGGATGTTCTGGGCTTTCTTTTTGGCGTTCGCAATTAAAATTCCGGTGTTCCCATTCCATACATGGCAACCCGATACCTATACCAACGCTCCAACACAAGGCACCATGTTGTTGTCGGGTATCATGCTCAAAATGGGTCTTTACGGAATTATTCGATGGATGCTTCCTGTTATCCCTGAAGGTATTGCCGAATGGTCATGGCTGGCAATTGCTTTGGCAGTTGTAGGTATTCTTTATAGTTCTGCAATGGCAATTGCTCAAAAAGATTTTAAACGACTGATTGCTTATTCCTCCATCGCTCACGTTGGCTTTATTGCTGCCGGAATATTTTCTTTGAATATGATAGGCACTACAAGGTGGTGTATTTCAAATGATCAGTCATGGAGTAAATGCTGTCGGTCTCTTCTTTATTGCTGATATACTCTTGAACAGATTTCCTAAAAGCCAGATGAAAGAAATGGGTGGAATTGCCCATGTTTCTTCTCCATTTGCAATAGGATTTATGATTATTCTTCTGGGAAGTGTTGCATTGCCACTCACTAATGGTTTTATTGGTGAATTTATGCTGCTTACCGGGTTGTTTGAATATAGTCCGTGGATGGCAGCCTTTGCAACAATGACTGTTATCTTTGGCGCAGTATATATGCTCAGAGCCTATCAGGTAATCATGCTTGGTGAAAAATCTGATGCTGCTTCATCATTCAGACCGCTCACATTTAATGAAAAAACACTTACTTGATTATTATATGTGCCCTTGTAATTGTTATTCGGCATATATCCAAAACCGTTATTAGACATCGCTGAACCATCCTTGCAAACAATTCTATTGAAAGCCGGAGTAAATATTTAATAAATTAAGTTACATCAATGAATACCCTCATAGCACTTACAGGCATCGGCGTTCTGGCAATGCTTTCGGAAATATTCAGATTTCGGAAAGCGATTTATCCCTGTGGCTATTAATTGGACTTGTTGCTAGCACTTGGCTTTGCGATTGCCGATTGGGATACCAATATCAGATACTATTCCGATATGATGTACTTTGATAATTATGCAATTGCTTTTTCAGGAATAATGATCGTCACATCATTTATTGTGGTTTCATTTTAAGTGCAAGTTATTTAAAGGATCCCGAACATGAATCCGATTATACAGCATTGATAATATTCTCTCTTGCCGGTGCCGTTGTGATGGTGAGCTTCGCTGATCTTACCATGTTTTTTATTGGTCTTGAAATACTTTCTATCTCCATGTATGTGATGGCGGCAAGTAATAAAAATGAACTCCGATCTAACGAAGCAGGATTTAAATATTTTATGCTCGGAGCATTTGCGACAGGCTTTTTACTCTTTGGTATAGCTCTTATCTATGGTTGTACCGGTTCATTTAACCTCCAAGAAATTGCGGCTTATGCATCAGCTAATGTGGCATCAATTCCGGCAATGTTTTATGCAGGAATTATATTGATTTTAGTAGGTCTTTCCTTTAAAGTATCCGCTGCTCCATTCCATTTTTGGGCACCCGATGTTTATGAAGGAGCCCCCACCCCCGTTACTGCATATATGTCAACAGTTGTAAAAACTGCCGCCTTCGCAGCTTTTTTACGATTGTTTTCAGTAAGTTTCTCCGGATTGGTTGATTGGTGGGCACCTATTGTTGCGGTGTTCTCTGCTTTGAGTATGCTCGCAGGAAATATTTTGGCTGTATATCAAAAAAGTCTAAAAAGAATGCTTGCCTATTCAAGTATCGCTCATGCCGGTTATATGCTAATGGCTATTGTAGCTATGAATGAATTCTCGAAAAGTGCCCTGTTACTTTACGCTGCAGCATATTCAATAGGGTCAATTGGAATTTTTACTATTGTTCTTGCCATGACTAAAAATGCCAACGAGAACCTTTCGTCGCTGAAAGGTTTTGCAAGTGTTAATAAGTTTCAGGCTGTTATTGTTACTATCATCATGCTCTCTTTGGCTGGTATTCCTCCCGTGGCTGGATTCTTTGCTAAGTACTATGTTTTTACCGGTGCTCTCAAAAGTGAATATACTTGGCTGGTGTTAATAGCTGTAATTAGTTCATTAATAGGAGTTTACTATTATTTTAAAGTGATAATTACCATTTTTCAACCTGCCGATAGAGATGCAGTTTTGATAGAAATACCTGCTCATCACAATTTTATTCTGTGGGCGGTGATGGTAATTACCCTTGCTTTGGGAATTGTCCCCGGATTACTCATTTATTTGTTGTAATCAATTTAAAATCAACGATATATTTTGATTTTGATGGTTGCAATGATCTAAAACAATTGGTTTTACTCTTTTTTGCTAAGGTTTAAGAGAATTTTAATCTCTCATTTGGTCAAATTCCGTACATTTGTTAACTACAAAAAGATCACTTTAAGCCTATTCTTATTCTGCATAGTTCACGATCTTGAAAATCAATTTCAACTTGCTTTATCCATCTGCAAACATATCCCTGAATCACCTCAGAAACGGCTTATCAGTTTTTAGTTTTTTTGTATTTCTTTTTTTGAGTTCCACTTTAACAGTTCTGGGTGCAGATAAAAAAAACGAACGACCTCCGGCAGCACCTTTCAGTTTGTCTTTTGTTGTAAGCGATTATAACGGAACAAATGTTTCTTGTAATGGTGCTTCTGATGGATCCATCGATATGACAATCACCGGAGGAACATTTCCTTTTGATATTCTTTGGTCTAATGGTGCAACAACTGAAGATATTTCAGGTATTGGAGTAGGAACGTATGTGGTTACCGTTATAGATGCCGATTTGGATACTGTAGTTGAAACGGTTCAAATAAATGAACCGGCCTTATTAACCGTTACAACATCTTCTGTCGATAGTGTATCTTGTTATGGATTCTCCGATGGAGGTATAAATATTGATGTCTTAGGTGGAGTAGGAGTGTATGTTTTTTTATGGTCGAATGGATCTACTGATGAAGATTTAGTCAATATTCCTGCTGGAAGTTATACAGTAACTGTTACTGATGATAATGGATGTATTGCAAATTTGGATACTCTTGTTAGCCAACCCGATTCTATTGAATTAGGACTCATCACCGTGGATGCGAATGCAGCACCGGATGGATTTGCAAGTGTTAATCCTATCGGAGGTACACAGCCATATACCTACCTTTGGTCAAATGGTGCAACAACCGATCAAAATTTCAATTTGCTTCCCGGAGTCTACACGGTTACTGTTACCGATGCAAATAATTGCACTGCTACGGATGTTGCAATAATCAATAATTCATTCGGACCTTGTACCATTATTACTGATTCTGTTAGAAATGTTTCATGCGTTAATCTTTCTGATGGTGCAATTTACATTGATGTTTTTGCAACCATTGACCCTGTAACTTACGAATGGTCCAACGGAGAAACAACTCAGGATATAACAGGTCTCATCGCTGGAACCTATACCGTCACCATTACCGATTTGATTTTATGCAACGATAGTGTATCTTTTGTAATCACTCAACCTGATTCTATCTTAATAGTTTTTTCTGCTGATGATGAAACATGTGATGCCAATAACGGAACTGCTTCGGCTTTCCCTGCAGGCGGTTCTCCCGGCTTTACCTATTTGTGGTCTAACTCCATTACCTCAAATACTATATCCGGACTTGATGGCGGTACCTATACAATTACAATTACAGATACTCAAGGTTGCACAGGAACCGATACAGTGATTATACAGACTCTGCCTCCACCACAAATTGTAATTGATTCAACAACAAATCCTCTTTGTAATGGTGCAACTACCGGAGCTGCTTATATTTCAATCGTAGATGGAAATGATCCATTTGATTATTTATGGTCTAATGGTGCTATTACTGAAGATATAATCGGAGTTGCAGGAGGTGCTTATACTGTCACCGTTACTGATGATGATTTATGTGTTGTTTCTACAAGCCTTGATATTTTACAACCAACTTTGTTGAACGATTCGGTACAAGTAGTCAACCCAAGCTGTGGAGTAAATAATGGCTCAATAACAATTTTTCCTTATGATGGAGTTGGCCCTTATACACTTTTGTGGAATACATCTCAAACATCGTCTACTATCTCGAACCTGGCTGTAGGATCATATACAGTCACTATTACTGATGCAAATTTGTGTACGCGTCAAAGAGTTGTTTCAATTGTCAACCAAACCGGACCAATTGCGGCATTAGATTCGGTGAGAAGTGTAAAATGTTTTGGTGGTGCTACAGGAGGCGTATTTATTTCGACAACTGGTGGAACTATTCCGATAACTTATCTTTGGTCGAATAGTGCAATAACACAAAATATTACAAATGTTATCGCTGGCACTTATACGGTCACTGTTACTGATGCCAATTTGTGTACTTCAACAATTAGTGGAATAGTTACACAACCTCTTGCTGCATTAAATGATTCCGTTCAGGTGACTAATGCACGTTGTGGATTAAACAATGGATCAATCACAGTTTTTCCGTATAACGGAACTTCCCCATACACCTACTTGTGGAGCAATTCGCAAACCACTCAAACAATTTCCAACCTTGCTCCGGGTTCTTACACAGTTACTATTACTGATGCAAATTTATGTACACGACTTCGAACTGTTAGTATAATTAATATTGCAGGACCTGTAGCAGCTTTAGATTCAGTTAGAAGTGTAAAATGTTTTGGCGGTGCTACCGGAGGTGTTTTTATTTCAACTACGGGAGGAACAGTTCCACTAACATATTTGTGGTCTAATGCCGCAGTTTCTCAAAATATCATCAATGTTATTGCCGGCACGTACACTGTCACCGTTACGGATGCTAATTTGTGTACTTCAACAATCAGTGGAATTGTAACACAACCTCTTGCTGCATTAAATGATTCTGTTCAAGTAACAAATGCAAGTTGCGGAGTGAGTAATGGTGCTGTAACTGTTTTTCCGTATAGCGGGACTTCTCCGTATACCTATTTGTGGAATAATTCACAAACATCTCAAACAATTTCCAATTTAAATCCCGCAACATATACCGTAACAATTACTGATGCAAATTTATGTACACGATTGAGATCAGTGAGCGTTACTAATTCCTCCGGTCCGGTTGCTGTATTAGACTCAGTTAGAAGTGTAAAATGTTTTGGTGGTGCAACAGGAGGCGTGTTTATTTCGACAACTGGTGGAACTATTCCGATAACTTATCTTTGGTCGAATAGTGCAATAACACAAAATATTACAAATGTTATCGCTGGCACATATACGGTCACTGTTACTGATGCCAATTTGTGTACTTCAACAATTAGTGGAATAGTTACACAACCTCTTGCTGCATTAAATGATTCCGTTCAGGTGACTAATGCACGTTGTGGATTAAACAATGGATCAATTACAGTTTTTCCGTATAACGGAACTTCCCCGTATACCTACTTGTGGAGCAATTCGCAAACCACTCAAACAATTTCCAACCTTGCTCCGGGTTCTTATACAGTTACTATTACTGATGCAAATTTGTGTACACGACTTCGAACAGTAAGTGTAATTAATATTGCAGGTCCAGTAGCTGCTTTAGATTCGGTTAGAAGTGTGAAATGTTTTGGTGGTGCTACCGGTGGAGTTTTTATTTCTACTACCGGAGGAACAGCCCCGCTTACTTATTTGTGGTCTAACAGCGCAGTTTCTCAAAATATCTCCAATGTTATTGCAGGCACCTACACTGTCACCGTTACCGATGCAAATCTTTGTACTTCCGTTGTGAGTGGAATCGTTACTCAGCCAATTGCTTTAAATGATTCTGTTCAGGTTACGAATGCTAGTTGCGCTGTTAGCAATGGCGCAATAACAATTTTTCCGTATAATGGAACTACACCTTATACTTATTTGTGGAGTAACTCTCAAACCACACAAACAATTACGAATCTTGCACCGGGTTCGTACACTGTTACAATTACTGATGCGAATTTATGTACACGATTGAGAACGGTAAGTGTGATTAATGTCTCCGGTCCTGTTGCTTCACTAGACTCCGTTCGCAGTGTTCGCTGTTTTGGCGGTGCAACCGGTGGTGTTTTTATTTCTGTTGTGGGTGGATCAAATCCAATTACTTATTTGTGGTCTAACAGCGCTGTCTCTCAAGATATCACTAATGTCATTTCCGGAACCTATACTGTTACCGTTACAGATGGTAATTTGTGTACTTCCGTAGTGAGTGGAATTGTAACACAACCTCTTGCTGCATTAAATGATTCTGTTCAAGTTACAAATGCACGTTGCGGGTTAAGCAATGGATCAACAACAGTTTTCCCATACAGTGGAACTTCTCCATATACATACTTGTGGAGTAACTCACAAATATCACAAACTATTTCCAATCTTTCACCGGGTTCCTATACAGTTACTATTACTGATGCAAATTTGTGTACACGACTTCGAACAGTAAGTGTAATTAATATTGCAGGTCCAGTAGCTGCTTTAGATTCGGTTAGAAGTGTGAAATGTTTTGGTGGTGCTACCGGTGGAGTTTTTATTTCTACTACCGGAGGAACAGCCCCGCTAACTTATTTGTGGTCTAACAGCGCAGTTTCTCAAAATATCTCCAATGTTATTGCCGGCACCTACACTGTCACTGTCACGGACGCAAATCTGTGTACTTCCGTTGTTAGTGGAGTCGTTACACAACCGCTTGCAGCTCTCAATGATTCTGTTCAAATTACTAATTCAACTTGTGGATCAACAAATGGAATTATTTCAATTTTCCCGTATAACGGAACCGCTCCCTATACTTACTTGTGGAGCAATTCGCAAACAACACCTACTATCAGTTTGCTCGCTGCCGGAGTGTATACTGTAACAGTTACAGATGCAAATCTTTGTACGAAAATAAGAGTAGCAAATGTGAGTAACCTTGGCGCACCGATAATCTCTGTTGATTCTGTTCGAAATGTACGATGTTTTGGAGGTGCAACTGGCGGAGTGTTTATATCTGTAAATGGTGGTTCATTGCCATATATTTATCAATGGTCAAACGGCGCTTCTTCACAAGACATAAATAATGTGATTGCCGGAAATTATACTGTCACAGTAACCGATTTTAATAATTGTCAGGTAATTTTTGATACTACTATTACCCAGCCTTTGGCAGCATTGAATGATTCTGTTCAAGTGGTAAATGTCGGTTGCGGAATAAATAATGGTTCTGTCACAGTATTTCCCTATAACGGAACTTCACCTTATACCTATTTGTGGAGTAATTCGCAAACATCATCAACAATTTCTAACCTTGCACTAGGAACTTATACTGTCACTATAACCGATGCAAACTTGTGTACAAGAATTAGAGTTGCAACGGTGTCTGCTGCCACTGGTCCAATTGCATCAATAGATTCGGTACGCGCAGTAAAATGTTTTGGTGGAGCAACCGGCGGCGTGTTTATTTCTGTTGTAGGAGGAGTAAATCCAATTTCATATCTGTGGTCTAATGGTGCTATCACTCAAGATATCACGAATGTGCTTGCCGGAACCTATACAGTTACCGTTTCAGATGCAAATTTGTGTACTGCAACCGCAATCGCAACAGTATTGCAACCCGCTGTTGCATTAAATGATTCTGTTCAAGTTACCAATACATCCTGTGGCTTACTAAATGGCTCGATTACTGTTTTTGCCTATGCAGGAACAGCTCCCTATTCTTTGCTTTGGAATACAGGTCAAACAACTTCAACTATTTCAGGATTAGCATCAGGTACTTTTACAGTTACTGTTACAGATGCTAATTTATGTACACGCATTCGAACTGCTACCGTTACAGCAACTTCTAATCCGGTTGCAGTTATTGATTCGGTTCGAAATGTCAAATGTTTTGGTGTTGCTACAGGTGCTATTTATATTACTGTTACAGGTGGAGCAAATCCCATTTCGTATTTATGGTCTAATAGTGCCACAACACAGGATTTAGTAAATGTGGTGTTTGGTAATTATACAGTTACTGTTTCTGATGCCAATAATTGCACCGCATCAGTCAACACAATTATTACTCAGCCGACTACAATTCTTGTTGATACTGTTGTGGTAAATGCTGCCTGCGGTTTAGCTACCGGATCTGCAACTGCCGCCCCTACAGGTGGAGTAGGCCCGTACACTTATTTGTGGAATACCGGTTCTGTTTTGCCTTCTATCACAGGAGTCCTTTCAGGTACCTATACGGTTACCGTTACCGATGCTAATTTATGTACCAGAGTAAAAAATGCTATTATCGGAAATACCGGCGGGCCAATTATTGTAATTGATTCTGTTCGAAATGTTCGTTGTAACGGAGCTTCTACCGGCGGTGTTTTCATTACAGTTTCAGGTGGAACAAACCCATATATTTATTCATGGTCAAACAGTCAATCATCTCAGGATATAATAAATTTAATTGCCGGAACGTATACAGTTACAGTTACCGATTTTAATAATTGTACTTCAACAACTTCAGCAATTGTAACTCAACCTGCATTGCTAAATGATTCTATTCAAAAAGTAAATGCCGCTTGTGGTTCGGCTACAGGAAGTGCCACAGTGTTTCCTTTTGGAGGCACATCACCTTACACTTTGTTGTGGAGTACAGGTTCAACTTCAGCAACAATTACCAATCTCAATCCCGGAAATTACACTGTCACAATTACAGATGTGCTGGGTTGTACTCGTCAGGACATTGCTTCAATAATTAGTAACGGAGGTCCTGTTGCAACTATTGATTCAATTCGAAATGTAAAATGTTTTTCACAGGCTAATGGTGGAATATTTATTTCTGTTGTTGGCGGAACTTCTCCATTAGGATATTTGTGGTCAAACAGTTCAACGTCACAAGATCTTATCGGAGTTATCGCAGGCACTTACACTGTCACTGTTACCGATGCTAACAATTGTTCTGCTATATTAAGTGGTGTAATTTCTCAGCCTGCAGTTCTAAATGATTCTATTTCTGTTAACAATGCCACTTGTGGAGTCGCTAACGGTTCACTTCAAGTGATAGCTTTTGGTGGGACAATACCCTATACCTATTTGTGGAATACTGGTCAGACTTCACCTAACATATTTGCCTTAAATTCCGGAATTTATACTGTTACAGTTACCGATAACAATGGTTGTTCTATCATAAATCAAGATACTATCGCGAATTCCGGAAGCCCGGTTTTAGTTCTCGACTCAGTGAAAAATGTTACATGCTTTGGTGGAAATAACGGTGCCGTATATACGTCAATTTCCGGTGGTGCTACACCTTATTCTTACTCATGGTCCAATTCAGCATCAACACCTGATATAACCGGACTGATTGCGAATACTTATACTGTAACAGTTACAGATATTAATAATTGTACAGCAACTCTTAGTGCAATGGTCACTCAACCTGCACTTTTGGATGACTCGGTTCAGATAACTCCGGAAGCATGCAATGCCGGAAATGGAGCGATAACTGTATTCCCTTATGGTGGAACCTCGCCTTATACCTACTTGTGGAATAATAGCGCTACATCACAAACTATTACCGGACTGCTATCAGGGAATTATACTGTCACCATTACCGACAATAAGGGTTGTGTTAAAATTCAAACTGCTATCGTTCCGGTTACCGGAGCACCTGTTATCACTCTTGACTCAACAGTTAATGTAAGTTGTAAAGGAGGGAATAATGGTGCAATTTATATTTCTGTCACCGGTGGATCAGTGCCCTATTTTTATGCTTGGTCTAATAGTGTTGCATCACAAGATAACATTAACTTAGTTGCAGGGGTTTATTCTGTTATAGTTTCGGATTTATTGTTTTGTAAAGACACGGCATTTTTTACCATTACAGAACCTTTGCTTTTACAGGATTCTATAAATGTTAAAGATGCTTCTTGTTCACTTTCTAATGGCTCAGCAACTATCTTCCCTTACGGAGGAACTGCTCCTTATAGTTATTTGTGGTCGGGTGGACAAACTTCAGGAACTATTAATAATCAAGCTCCGGGCATTTATACTGTTACTGTTACTGATTTTAATTTGTGTACTGTTTCAGCAACAATTTCAATCAATCAAATTCCAATTCACATAATCACAACCGATAGTATTATTGCAACCGGATGCACCGGATCAACAACAGGTGCAATTTATATTTCTGTGAACTCTGGTACACCACCTTACACTTACATGTGGTCTAATTCCGCAAACACTCAGGATATCACCGGATTGGCTGGTGGTAATTATACCGTCACAGTAACTGATAATAACAATTGTTCTGTTTCTCAGATTTTTAATGTTGGGCAATCAACGACTTTGTCTGATAGTACTGAAGTATTTGATGCTACTTGCGGACAAATAAATGGCACTGCTACTATTTATCCTATTGGTGGTGCATTACCTTACTCCTACTTGTGGTCAACAGGCTCAACTTCACAGACTATTTTCGGACTTGGGTCGGGAGTGTATACGGTTACTGTTACAGATGCTAATTTATGTACACTCATTCAAAGTGTTGCTGTTGGAGATGTGGGAGGGCCCGAAATAACTATCGATAGTGTTGTTGACGTTTCTTGTAACGGAGGTAACAATGGAGCTATATTTATTTCTGTGACTTCAGGCGTTTCACCATATTTATATTCCTGGTCAAACTCTGCCTCTACTCAAGATATTTCCGGATTAATATCCGGCACCTACAGTGTAACTGTAACCGATCAAAGCAACTGCCAGCAGTTTGCAACTTATGTTGTTGATCAGCCTGATGTACTCAACGATTCTGCAGTTGTGAACTCTGCAACCTGCGGTGCTGCAAACGGTTCTATAACTGTTTATCCTTTCGGAGGAACTGCAACATACACTTATGTTTGGAATACCGGATCTACTTCTCAGACTTTATCAGGGGTTGGTAGTGGAACATATACTGTAACAATTACAGATGCTAATTCGTGCTCCCAATCATCTCAATACTTTGTTAATTCCATAGCAGGACCCTCCATAGTTGTAAACTCTACGACCAATGTAACTTGTTCCGGTGATTCAACAGGAGTTATTTTTGTAACTGCATCAGGTGGAACTTTACCATACACATTTCTTTGGTCAAATGGTTCAATTGTTGAAGACATTACAAATATTCCTGCCGGTTTATATACTGTTACAGTAACCGATAATTATGGTTGTACCGCTGTAACTTCTTCTCCAATTTCCCAACCTCAAGCCGTAACTGCTATATTTACTGTTACCAACGCTAATTGTAATGCTGCTAATGGTGAGTTGTCTGTAGTAGTTTCAGGAGGTATTCCATCTTATGGATACCTATGGAATACAGGTTCAACTTCTTCTACAATCAGTAATCTTGCTGCCGGTGTGTATACTCTCACCGTTACCGATCAAAATAGTTGTGTGAATGTGTTCAATACGTTTGTGAATAATATTGCAGCGCCTACAATAACTGTGATTGACTCCGGAAATGTTTCCTGTTCTGGATTTGCTGATGGTTTCATTACAGTGACTGTAACAGGTGGTGCTACTCCCTATAACTATTCATGGACTAATACCGCTCAAACCGGGAACCAACTTACTAACCTTCCCGGTAATATTACTTACACACTAACAATTACCGATAACTTGGGTTGTATAGCTATTCGTCCTGTACTTATCACTGAACCACAACCAATTGTACTATCTACTGTAGTTTCTCAATTAAATGGTGTTTACAATGTTTCTTGTTTTGGAAGTAATGATGGTAGCATCCTAACCACTGTAACAGGTGGAGTTACTCCTTATTCATTTCTGTGGTCGAATTTTGCAACTGCTCCAAATGTTGGCGGACTTACTGCCGGAAATTACACAGTTACAGTGACTGATGCTAATGGATGTACCGCTTCAAAGAGTAATACATTAACACAACCTCCACTTTTGGTTTCTAATGCAGGATCTAATAAGGTCGTTTGTGGAATCGACAGTGATACTCTTCATGCTGTTCCCCCAACAATTGGTTCCGGTTATTGGATCATTGTTAGTGGAAGTGGAGTGTTTGCCGATTCTACAAATGCTAATACCGTTGTTAGCAATCTTGCAAATGGAGTAAATGTGTTTCAATGGGTGGTCACTAATGGAATCTGTTCTGCATTTTCGCAGGTTGTAATAACTTTTAACACTCAAATAGAAGCTATTGCCGGATCAAGTAAAGAGATTTGTGATAATTCAATTTTGCTTGGCGCTACCGATCCTCAGTTTGGATTTGGTTACTGGCAAACACTTAATAGCACAGGTGATATTGCAGATACTTCCGAGGCTGTAACTTTTGTTACCGGATTAAATCCCGGAATAAATTCATTCTCTTGGACTGTAATTAATGGTACCTGTCGCGACAGCTCTGAATTAATCATCTTTGTAAAAGACTCTTCTGATTGTTTTGAAGTACTTGAAATGCCTACGGGATTCACACCGAATGAAGATGGTTATAATGATGTGTTTTTTATTAAAGGGCTTGATGATTATCCTGATAACTCCCTAGTAATTTATAATAGATGGGGAAATCTTGTATATGAAAAATCAGGATATGCAAACGATTGGAAAGGTGTTAATCAAAACGGTGAATTACTGCCGGATGGGACTTACTTTGTCATTTTTAAAGTGAGATCTATTAATAAAATTCTTACAAATTATGTTGATATAAGAAGATAAAAGTGAAAACTATGAGATATATTTTCACCACTCTTTTATTGATGATGCTTGCAGCGATGAGTTACGCACAGCAGGATCCATTATTCAGCCATTATATGTTTAATGGATTGTATATTAATCCTGCTTATGCAGGAAGTAAGGAGTTTGTGAGTACAACTATGATTGCAAGAAAGCAATGGGCCGGATTCGAAGGTTCACCATCTACTCAAATTGCTAGCTTACACGCACCTTTAACCAATAAAAAAATCGGTCTCGGTTTCGCTATTTCTCATGATAAAATTGGTATTACCAATCAAACCGATTTTTATGGAAGTTATGCTTATCATATTCCATTGAACACTGGAAAATTATCGATGGGATTAAGTGGAGGCTTTTCATTCTATAAATCTAATTTCTCTGAATTAGTATATTGGGATAAAGATGATCCTATCTATCAAACCAATTCACTTAGCAATTTCTTACCAAATGTAGGCGCAGGATTATATTATTACACTAATAAATTTTATGCCGGATTTTCTGTCCCTCAAATTTTAAGCTATAACCCTGAGCAAAGTTTTCATATTGAAGTGGATAAAGTGCATAAGCAAAGTCGACGCTATTATTTAACTTCAGGTGTGATACTTGCCACTAAAGGTGAGTTGAAATTCAGACCCTCCTTTATGGTAAAATACACCGAAAATGCGCCCGTGCAATTTGATGTAAGCTTGAATATGCTTATTAGTGATATCATTTGGATAGGTGCTTCTTACCGATCCAGTGATGCTGTGGTTTTGATGCTTGAATATCAAGTAAGCAAAAAACTTCGAGTGGGTTATTCGTATGATATGACACTTTCCGAAATTCGTAGTTATTCAACAGGATCTCATGAAATTATAATTGGGTATGATTTTGGTTTTAATGTTTTAAAAATGAAAACACCAAGGTATTTTTAAATGAAATTCAACCAACTGATGTGTGTCACAAAAAAGATTCCCTTTTATTTTATACTGATCAGTATTTTCTCTCTATATTCCTGTAGTTCTTTTAATTTAAGAGTGGCCGATAATTATTATCAGGAATATGCCTATTCCAAAGCTATCCCAAAGTTTGAAAAAGGATTAAAAAAAGATTTTATTCCCGAGGCTGCTCGTAACTTAGCTGAATCTTATCGAAAAGTAGGTAATTCTGTAGAAGCTGAAATATGGTATAAACGCCTGATCAAATCTCCACAAGTTAATCCAGAAGATCGGTTAAACCTAGCTGAAGTTTTAATGGAAAATGGGAAATATGGTGAAGCTAAAGGTTGGTTTCAGGATTATCTTCAATATAGTTCAAATAATAAAAAAGTAAAGCGGCTCATTCAAGCCTGTGATTCAATTCATCTCTTTTTTAAAGATACCGTTACTTATAATATTTCGTTACTTAAATTTAATAAAGATAATGAATCAAATTTTAGTCCCTCATACTACAGGCAAGGATTAGTTTTTTTGTCTGATCGATCCGCTCCCGGTAAAAATGATGAATTGAGTACATGGACCGGCAAAGAGTATCTCGATTTGTTTTATACCTCTAAAGTTGATAGTGATAATTGGCTCGAACCTGAACTGTTAAAAGGCGATGTGAACGGACTGTATGATGAAGGTCCTGCTGTATTTTCCGGCGATAACACAACCATCTATTTTACTCGTAGTGATTATTCCGGAACTGTTATTGAGAAAAATCAAAAAGATATTAGTTTGCTTAAATTATATTATGGTAAACTTTATGGTAATCAATGGAAACTTGAAACATTATTACCTTTTAATAGTCCGGACTATTCAGTTGGTCATCCTGCAATTTCTGCTGATGGAAAAGTATTTTATTTTGTTTCTGACATGCCTTGGGGTTATGGCGGTACCGATATTTACGGAGTAACTACGGAAAATGGAAAGTGGAGTGAACCTAAAAATCTTGGTCCTGGTATTAATACCGAAGGTAATGAGATGTTTCCATTTATATCTGCCGATTCAGTTCTCTATTTTGCTTCCGATGGGCACTTTGGTTTAGGCGGTCTCGATATTTTTTCTTCCTATTGGGATGGTGCCAATTGGTCTAAACCGGAAAATCTTCAACATCCTGTTAATTCATCAAAAGATGATTTTGGATTTATCATTGATAGCTCTAATACTTCCGGATACTTTTCTTCCAACAGGATAAAAAATACTGATAAAATATTCGGATTTAAAAAAGGACTTCCAATTTATTCATACCACCTTGTTGTTTTAGATAAAAAAAGTTCCAAACCTGTTAAAGATTTTTCGCTTCTTGATAGTAATGGTGCACCTGGAGAACCTGCTCTTGCTAAAGGTGCTGATGGTGTCCTTTCTATGAATTTGTCGCGTAATACCGATTATGATTTGATACTGAAAGGGAAAGGGTATTATGCAATGCCTTTATCTATTTCAACTATTGGAAAACGAAAATCGGAAGTTATTACAGACACTATTACAATTGATAAAATCGAATTAAATAAGTCCCGTGTTTGGAAATCTATTTACTTTAATAAAAAGGAAATCGCTATCTCACCAAAAACAGCATTGGCTCTCGATTCTCTCGTGAATTTACTCGAATTGAATCCTGAAATACAAATTGAAATTTCGTCTCATACGGATTCAAGAGGCGCTTTTGGTGATAATTTAATGATTTCACGACAACGTTCCGATGAAATTGCAATGTACATAATCAATAAAGGAATTAATCCTCCCCGGTTAATTTCTATTGGTTATGGCGAAAGTAAATTGCTCAACAATTGTCGTGATGGAATATTGTGCCTCGAAGAAGATCATCGCGTTAATAACAGAGTAGAAATAAAAGTTATTGATTTAATGCGATAAATTACACTTTTTATATTCATAATTTGTAATGTCTATTACCGCTCCTCTCGCTGAACGAATGAGACCTATGCAACTGAATGAAGTTGCTGGTCAAAAGCACCTTATTGGTGAAGGAAAAGTGTTGCAAAAAATTATTGATGGAGGTGTTTTACCCTCTATTATTTTTTGGGGTCCTCCGGGTGTAGGTAAAACTACCATCGCCCGCATACTGGCAAATCATTTTAATCTTCCTTTTTATGCATTAAGCGCTGTTAATTCAGGTGTCAAAGATGTACGTGAAGTTATTTCTAAAGCCGCCGAAGCCGGACAAGCAGTTTTGTTTCTCGATGAAATTCATAGGTTTTCAAAATCGCAACAAGATTCATTACTCTCCGCTGTTGAAAATGGAACTATCCGATTAATTGGTGCAACAACAGAGAACCCATCTTTCGAAATTATTCAACCACTCCTTTCTAGATCTCAAGTTTATATTTTGGAAGAACTTGGAAAAGAGGATCTTGTTGAAATATTGGAAAGAGCAATCAAAACGGACTCTTTGTTTGCTGATAAAAAAGTTGAACTGAAGGAAGTAGATAAGTTGATGTTACTTTCCGGTGGTGATGCACGAAAATTACTGAATTTGTTTGAACTCATTGTCAATGCTACTAATGCATCAGAAGTGGTGATCACTAATAAAATGGTGGATGACGTGGCTTCTCAAAAAATTGCTTTTTATGACAAAACCGGTGAGCAACATTATGATATTATTTCTGCATTTATTAAATCGATGAGAGGAAGCGACCCCAATGGTGCTCTTTATTGGTTGGCTCGCATGATTGAAGGTGGAGAGGACCCTAAATTTATCGCCCGCCGTATGCTCATCTTAGCATCTGAAGACATCGGTATCGCAAACCCAACTGCTATGGTAATGGCTAACAATTGTTTTCAAGCTGTTGATGTGATTGGCTACCCTGAATGTGATCTCATCCTTGCTCAAACTGCCATTTATTTAGCTACCTCCGATAAAAGTAATGCCTCATATTTGGCAATCAGAGCCGCCCGAACAGCTGTCCGTCAAACCGGTGATCTCTCAGTTCCTTTGCATCTTAGGAATGCTCCGACTAAACTTATGAAAGACCTCAATTATGGTTCCGGCTATATTTATGCTCATGATTTTGTGGGAAATTTTGAAGTACAAGAGTATCTTCCGGATCAAATTTCTGGCTCGGCATTCTATACTCCCGGCCATAATGATCGTGAAAAGGCTGTAAAACAATGGTTAAGCCAGCGGTGGAAGGGTAAATATAAATATTGAGATTTAAACTTTGATTGTTTGAAAATTTGAAATGATTTTTTGCAATTTTAGCTTTGAGTTATCTATTTTTGTATGTATTGTTTTTATAAGCGTCGAAAACAATTTGATGGATTTTCTAATAAATTTATACTATTGAAATTGAAGAAGTATTTTATATTATTTTTATTTTCTATTTCCTCTTTTATTGCTAAAGGGGGTAACATTTTAAATTCTGTACAAATTCCAACAATCTGTAACATTGATTCTGTTTTAATAATTGAGCCACTTTGTAATGGATTATGTACCGCTGAAATTTCAGTTTTTGCACAAGGCTCAGGAATTCTCTATTATCAATGGCCTGGATTACCCGGAGCCGATTCTTCTTTTGTTTCGGGAGCATGCGCCGGAAATTATTCTGTTATAATTACCGATTCAACAGGCTGTGTTGATACCGCCACCTTTGTGGTCAATCAACCTGATCCTATTCTGTTTAATTTTGATGTAGTGAATTCAACATGTCCCGGGGGGTGCTCAGGTATAATTTCTGTTCTCCCACTTGATACAATTGCATATTCTTATCAGTGGCCCGGATATATGTCAACTGGCCCAATGCTCAATAATATTTGTCAAGGCAGTTATGTTGTTATTGTCACCGACCCAAATGGATGTACTGTTATTTCTTCTGCAACTGTATTGTATGATCCACCTTTTCAACTTAATTTAACATATACTCAAGCAACCTGTTTCTCCTCATGCGATGGAACGGCTACTGTTACTGCAAATGGAATTCCTCCTTTTACCTATCAGTGGGAGAGTGGCCCTATTCAAACAACTCAAACTGCTGTCAATTTGTGCAAGGGCAATTATGTTGTAAATGTTACAGATTCTTCCGGTTGTATTGTTACCGATTCAATATTTATTGATTTGCAAGCTCCTCTTACTTTCACAAATAGTTTTGTTGCACCAACTTGTTTCGGTGGTTGCAACGGTTCAGCAGAGGTTTTAGTTAACACTCCCGGAAATTATTTATATGATTGGAATACTTCGCCACCACAAGATTCTTCTGCTGCCATAGGACTTTGTGCAAGCACTTATGCTGTGCTTGTTACAGAGGTGAATTCAGGTTGTGTATTTGTTGATTCTGTTTTTGTTGCTAATCCTGCTCCGCCTGTAATTTCTTTTAACGTTACTCCTACCAATTGCGAAAATATTTGTAATGGAACTGCTTCTGTGCAATCTTCTGCCCCTGCTCCTTTAACATATCTTTGGCAAACCGGTACAACTTCAGCAAATGATTCTTTGCTGTGCCCGGGAACTTATGCAGTTACAATTATTGATTCATTAGGGTGTTCGGTAACAGGCTCTGTTAATATAGAATCAGTGGAATTACTGTTTAATAGTTCGATGTCCACTTGTAATGCTGTTTGTGATGGCACTGCAGAAGTGCTGTTGCCTCCCGGGTCATGGCAGGTGAGTTGGAGTACTTCACCTGTTCAGTCTTCGCCAATTGCAACCGGATTATGTTACGGTGATTATCAGGTGTCCATAAATGACACTGCAGGTTGTGTGATTATCGATAGCGTAACTGTTGGGGAAGGGCAACCTTTTAATGTTTCTTGTTCCTCATTGCCTGTTTCCTGTCCCGGTATTTGTGATGGTGTTGGCTTGGCAGCTGTACAAGGTTCCGGTTCATATACATTTAGTTGGAATACAACTCCGGTTGCAATTACCGATTCAGTGTTTCAATTATGTGAAGGTCAGTATTTACTTACAGTTACCGATACTACAGGATGTTTTCTGATAGATACTATTGATGTTGCCGGACCTCAGGCTCCTAGTTTTAGTTATTTGTCTGATCCAAATAGTTGCTATGGGGTTTGTGATGCCAGCACAGTTATTTCATCATCTCTTCCGGGAAGTTATGTGTATCAGTGGCAAACTACTCCTGTTCAGTTTGGTTCTTTTGCTAGTGGATTGTGCCCCGGCTATTCTGTTGTTAAAATTCATGATACTAACGGTTGCGAATATGTAGATTCGGTGTTGATTTTTGGACCTAATCAGATTTTTATTTCAATGGGTTCATTGGATGTTACCTGTAATAGTGTTTGTGATGGGTTTGCATCTTGCCTTGCATTAGGTGGCTCTCCCTCTTATATGTATGAGTGGTCAAATGGTTTTACAACTCCACAAATATTGAATTTGTGCAGTGGCTCTTACACCGTCACTGTCACCGATTCTGAGGGATGTACAAATACCAATAGTGTCAACATTGATCAGCCCGATTCAATTTTGATTCAATTTAATGTTATTGATGCGTCTTGCGCACTATGTAGTGATGGTAGCGTGACTGCTTTTGTATCCGGCGGTGTTCCCGGTTATTCCTACTCATGGACACCGGGAGGTTCTTCGGATACTTCTATCACTAACCTTCTCCCTGGAATTTACACTCTTTGTGTTGCTGATGCTAATTCGTGCTTTCATTGCATGAATGTTGAAGTTTCATTTAGTAACTCTTTTAATTCAGTTGGTGATTTTAATATACAATCTGCTGTTTTTCCAAACCCTTTTTCAGATGATGCCGTTTTAAAAATTGTTAGTTCTAAAGTATTGAGCACAAAAGAATATTCTGTGCAATTTTATGATGTTCTGGGTAAACGAATCAATTCAATTGAAGCCGTTCAAACCAAATTCAGTAACAACCAAATGGATTTTTTTATCAAATCAACTAATACTACTCCCGGAATTTATTTTTATTCCGTAAAGCATTCATTAAATACTATTAACAATGGAAGATTTGTTATTAGTTCAACTAGGTGATATGATGGTTCAAACGAATGTTTCCTTAAAGCAATTTAATACTTTTGGAATTGATGTGAAATCGAAATATTTCTGTCAGTTTACTTCTCCACAAGAGTTGTCAGAGTTGTTATCACATTCTGAGTTTAAAAATATTCCTAAGTTGGTTTTGGGTGGTGGAAGTAATATTTTATTTACTAAAGATTTTGAAGGTGTTGTTTTAAAAAATAATATTCCGGGAATTGCCGTTGTGGGGGAGGATGATAGTAGTTGGAAAGTGAAGGCGGGTGCCGGAACTAATTGGCATAGCCTCGTTTTGTGGTGCATTGATAGGGGTTTTGCAGGTATCGAAAATCTTTCTCTCATTCCCGGTAACGTAGGAGCTGCTCCAATTCAAAATATTGGTGCCTACGGTGTTGAAATGAAGGATTCATTTTATGAATTGGAAGCAGTGAAAATTGAAAATGGTGAATTGTTAAAATTTAACAGCAGCCAATGCCAATTCGGTTACCGTGATAGCATTTTTAAACAAGAGTATAAAGGAAAAGTTGTTATAACTTCCGTTACGCTTTCGCTGAAGAAACAACCCGATTTTCATATTACTTATGGTGCAATAGAACAGGAATTAAAAAGAATGGGAATATCAGATCTGACAATAAAAGCTATCAGCGATGCTGTGTGTAACATCCGCAGAAGTAAGTTGCCCGACCCGATGAAGATTGGTAATGCTGGAAGTTTTTTCAAGAATCCTGAAGTATCTGCTTCCGTTTGCAATTCACTCAAAGAAACTTACCCAGGTGTCGTTGCTTATTCTTTGCCTAATGGAAATTTTAAATTAGCCGCAGGTTGGCTTATTGAACAATGTGATTGGAAAGGTAAAAAGGTTGGTAACACCGGCTCTCATAAAGATCAAGCGCTTGTGCTAGTGAATTATGGAAATGCTACAGGTTCCGAAATATGGAATCTTGCAATGGCCATTCAAGAATCTGTTAAAAGTAGATTCGGTGTGGTTATTGAACCCGAAGTGAATGTTATGTAAGCGCCGAGAGTTCTTTGAATTTTTCAACAGTAAGTTTATAGACGTCTTTAAGATTACTCATCTGTTTCACAATCGTACTGAAATCTTTTTCTGAACTTAGCTCTTCAATAGTTCTGCAAATTTCACCTAACTGTCGCCCACCTAAATTTAGTGCAGATCCTTTTAATTTGTGCGCTGCCTGACTCATTGCTGTATAATCATTTTTGTCGGCAAGCATTTCCATCTCACTCAAAATCTCATCAGATTGTTCAATGAATAAAGTGATAAGTTTATGAATAAAGGTTGTGTCATCATCTGCCATCACTTGTAATCTTTCAAAAAGCTTCATGTCAATGATTTCTCCATGTGAATTTTTTACAGATGGTGTTGGTTCAATTATAGGTGATGTGATTTTTAGCCCAAATCCCCACTTTTTGATCATTGTAGTAAAATCTTCAATTTTGATAGGTTTAGAAATGTAATCATTCATCCCTGCTTCTATAAATTTTTCTTTATCGCCATGTATGGCAAAAGCTGTCATGGCAATAATAATCGGCTTATTTTTTATAGTATCGCTTTCTAGTATTTGTTTTGTTGCTTCTAATCCATCCATTTCAGGCATTTGAATATCCATAAATACAAGTTGATACTCATTTCTTAGTATTTCCTGAACAGCTTCTTTCCCATTGTTCACAATTATTGGTTGGTAGCCGAGTCGTTCTAATGTTGCTTTTGCCAATTTTTGATTGATTATATTATCTTCAGCAATTAAAATATTTAAAGGGAGTTGCTTTGCAAGATTTAAATTATCGGAATATGTTACTTCTGCTTTTGGTTTTTCCAAAGTTATATTAGAAGGAGACATATATACATTAAAATAAAAATTTGACCCTTTTCCAGGAATACTTTCTACACTAATTTCACCTCCCATCAATGAGACCAACTTCGCGCTTATAGCCAACCCAAGCCCTGACCCTCCATATTTTCTGAAGGTTGATGTGTCGGCTTGCGAAAATGATTGAAATAGTTTGGCTGTTTGTTCAGGTGTCATTCCAATTCCTGTATCTCTAACAGCAAACTTTATCTCAATTTTATTATTTACTGTTTTCCCAATTGCAGCTTCGACAGAAATGGTTCCATTATTTGTGAATTTAACAGCATTTCCAACCAAGTTGACCAATATTTGTCGCAGTCGTACTTTATCGCCCGATAAAACTTGTGGGAGTTTTGATTCTATTTGCTGACTAAATTTATTGCCTTTTTCAAGTGCTTTGGAATAAAGTATTTCAAAAGTCTCATCAATGCATTGTTTTAATTCAAATGGTTTTTTCTCTAACTCCACTCTTTCAGCTTCAATTCTAGAGTAGTCGAGTACATCATTAATAATTGAAAGCAATGCTTCGCCACTTAATTGAATGGAACTTACAAATTCTTTTTGACGATCGTTTAAATTTGTCGTTGTCAATAATTCCGACATCCCCAACAATCCATTTAACGGTGTCCTTATTTCATGACTCATCGTTGCTAAAAACTCCGACTTAGCTTTAGTAGCATGTTCTGCAATTTCTTTTGCTTTTACCAACTCCTGTTCGAACATAATTCGTTCAGTGACTTTTCTTGATAAAATGGAAACACCAATTATTTTTTTTGATTCTATAGAGATAGGGTAGAAGGAGTTTTCAAAATAATCGAAGGTTCCATCAGCATAATTAATGGTTTCATCTTTGCTTACCTTTTTCCCTCGCATTACATTGGAAATAGCCTCTTCCCACTTCAATTTTTCTTCTAAAGTCAAATAAGCACGATAGTCATCTCCTGCTTTAGGTGCTTTTCCATGTCGTTTTATATTTTCTTCTACAAATGCACTATTCATCACTGTAATTCTGTGATTGAAGTCAATTGAAAAAATTGGAGCATCTGTATTTTCAAGTACTGCTTTTACATTGGAACCCGCATATAGTAATTCCGACTCGGTTTTTTTGAAAACAGTAATATCATTAACTACATATAAAAAACTATTGCCATTTCCGGATTCAGGTAACAAACTACTAAATACATGAACAATTTTTGTAACTCCTTTTTGATCTATTATTTTTATTTCGAGGGGTGTGTTATTAACACCTATTGAAATATTTGCAACATACTCTCTGAATTTCTTTAAATATCCGGGATGAACAAGATTTTCAATGTTAATTGAAAGCAGTTCTGTTACTGAGTATCCCGTAATCTCCGAAAATGCATAATTTGCTTCTGTTATCTTGCCATTCTCATGTGTAACAGCTACCGGTAATCCTGTTTCAATTAGTTTCGGTTGAGCAGGGGAATTGGCAATTGGGGCTATCTGTACGGATGGTATGTCGTATGGAATTGGAGAAATTGAATCAATTATAGTTTTTATATCGATTTTAATCAAAAGTTCTGTTTTGCCCGAAATAAGATCTGTTATTTTTTTGACGGTAAAGGAAAGTTGCTTGAAACTGGATTCTTCAGAATTAATTACCAGAAAATCTTCACCTAAAGTAATATCAGGTTGATTTAGCAACTTTTTAATTTGGGATGTAATATTCTGATCAGTTACCAATTCAATATTTCTACCCACGGCATTTTGAGAGGATATCTTTAATAATTTTCCGGCAACTTTATTCAACATCAAAATATTTAGATCCCCATCACAAACTACTATTCCTTCGTTTGTATTGTCAAGGTAGCTTCTAAATTTTATCGCGTTGCCAGTGGCATTTTCCTGTAGGTTTCTATTTTCGGATATGTCGAGAAAACGGCATTGAATAACTCCCGGATTACCTGGTATCCTGAACGAAGATATGTCAGCCCAAAAAAGTCTTCCATTATGAGTTCTGCAATTGGTTTTGGTTTCAAAAAATGGTTTAGACAAAATATTTCTAATTATTTCGTCCGATTCATTTACATTTTCAGCAGCTACAATTGTTCTTAATGAAACTTGATCTAATTCTTCATAATTTCCAACTTCAAACATTTTCATTGCCCTTGAACTGGCATCTTTCGCAATTAAACCGGGTCCTTCAAATATCATCCACGATTCAGGGTTGCCCGAAATAATTCCGGTAAGCAACCTATCCCGCTCATTTACCTGGCTACTATATCGAATTCTGTATAATTGATAAAAAATGCAAATAAGCATTACCGAAAGTAAAAATAGGAAAAACAATACCGGCTGTATGTTTGCTGTTACAGATGCTGTTATAAACACATATTCCAAAGCCGTTAGTACTATAACATTGTACAAAACGATATACAAAACTTTATTAAGATGGAAATTGGAAAATAACACCAGTGTGATTATTCCAATCTCGTAATGAGAAGTAAAATTGTTGATGGAAAAGAATCCTACCAGATGTAAGGTACTTAACAAAAAAAATCCACTTCCGATGTCTTTGATGTGAGTTTTTACTTTCACAATTATGAATGATGCCCCAATAATTAAAAATGGAAGTATGGCGAAAATGTTCCTTGGAATGAAGAATTCCTTGAGCGCCTCGGTTTCCGGACCTCGGTAGTAAAAAGAAAACAGATACGCGAGCCCGAAAAGAGATAAAATCACTCTATAGTAATTCTCTTCGTACCCGGCAATAAATGATTTATTCGGACTAACTCTTAGCGATTCCATAACCGGTACCTTTTTAGCTTTCTTGAAAATTTGTTCCAAAGAAAGCCGGAAAAGGATTTAATGTATTGAATTATAATTAATTATGAAAATGTGTCAGAGTTCTCCCCAAAGGGTTTTTACCGGACACAATTATCCTTATAATTAATCGAAAAAACCGCGTAAATGTTACGTTTCAGGCAAGTTTTGCCAACTCCTCAGAAAGGAACGAAGAGAGCTCTTTCATGTAGTCTCTTGAAAAATCGAAACGGATTCCACCTGCCTTATAAATTGCCCCGATTGGTGCTGTATAGCCCAACTTCAAAGCATCAAAATAAGCCTCCAGAGTTTTTGAAGGTTCCTGTAAATAGTTTCTCCAAATCGCAATTGCACCAAGTTGTGCCATTCCATATTCAATATAGTAAAATGGTACTTGGTACAAGTGTAATTGTTTCTGCCAAGTATAATCGAATGCATCCTCAAAGCCTTCCCAGTTTAAAACAGGGCCCGAGAATTCAGTATAAATTTCGTGCCAAGCTATTTTTCGCTCTGTGCGAGAATGCCCGGGATTCGTGTACACCCAATGTTGAAACTTATCTATGGCAGCAATCCAAGGAATCGATTCAATCATTTTTTCTATATGCTGAATCCGTGCTCTTTTTAATTCATCTTTATCTTTAAAAAATACATCCCAGTGCTCCATCGAAATTAACTCCATACTCATTGATGCTAACTCAGCAACTTCAGATGGAGTACTTCGAAATTCTACATAATCCAAATCTTTGGTAAGAATGGAATGTACTGCATGCCCGCCTTCATGTACAATAGTGACAAGATCTCGAAGTGAATTAGTTGAATTCATGAAAATAAACGGTACTCCGGATTCATAAAGTGGATAATTAAATCCTCCCGGTGCTTTTCCTTTTCGTGACTCCAAGTCCACATGTCTCATTTCACGCAATGTTTCAATGCAGCTACCTAAAAACGGATGTATGTCGGTAAAACAAGTGATGGTTTTTTCCATTATCTCATCACTGCCATTAAAGGGGACTAAGGCGGGCTTTCCACTCACATCTACTTCTGTATCCCAAGGCTTCAATTCATCGAAGCCAAGTGTTTCTTTTCTTCGGTTAAGAATGGTATTAGTTAAAGGTACTATTTCATCAGCAATAGCTTTATGAAAATCAAAACAATCTTGTGGTGTGTAGTCAAATCTTCCAAGAGCTGCAAACATAAAATCACGGAAGTTTTCAAAGCCTGCATTCAGTGAAATTTTGTGGCGTAGCGCAATCAAGTCATCAAAAAGCTGATCTAGTTGATCTTTATCTTTTAAACGACGTGCAACTATTTTCTTGTAAACATCTTCTCTAATTTTTCTGTCGTTTCTCTTCAAGTAATTTGAGGCTTGTTGAAGAGTAATTTCATTGCCATCCACTTCAACTGTCATGGCCCCGGCAATGGTTGCGAAGTGTTGCTCTTTTTGCTGAAGTTCTGCGAACAGTGGAATATTTTCTTCTCTAAAAATTTCTACTTGCTTTTTGATATTTCTGATCATAATTTCCATTCTGGGATCATTAAGATCTTTCAGGAAAGGACAATCTAAAAGTTTTTTGTTGAGAGCGTTATTGAAAGGCGCAATTTTCGGTTCAATTTCTGAGACAAAAAAGTTGAAGGCTTCTGAATAGCCCTTGTTGGTAGTATCACAACTCATCCTAATATACCTCCAGGCAATATCTTCCTGAACCATTGAATCCAACTCGCTTCTGTTGGTGAGCCATGTTTTTAATTCAGTGGCATCTTTAATTTCACGCTTATTTAGATCGATATAATAACCTTCAACAGATTCCCAAGTACTAACAACTAAAGAGGAGGGAAGAAAAGATCGTTTTTTTGTAATCACTTCCGGAGAAGATTCAGTGCTGAGCATAAATGATAAAAATATTATTGGGTTTCTTTTTTCTTTCTTGGTTTAGCAGCAGTTTTAGTTGCCTCTGGTTTTGATCCTTCTTCATCGGATGCATCGCTTGATTTAGCGGCACGCTTTTTCTTTGCAGGTTTTTCTTCAGCAACTTTCACTTCTTCTGTTACATTTTCTGCAACAGCTTCAACAGTTTCTTCTACTTCAGGTTCATCTACAATAGCAACAACATCTTTAACCAAATGAAACCACGTGATAATTTTTTTGATATCCGAGGCATATACTTTTTCTGCATCGAAATCCGGAACAACTTTCCCGAAAAACTCTTTCAATTTAGCCGGATCTGATTTAGGATCGATAAGTGTATTTTTTTCGGCATAGTCTTTCATTTTTAAAAGTACATCAGTAAGCTGAAGATCATCGCCGGTTGAAAAAATAGTGATGTCCTGAAGCATGCTGATTCGTTGTGTTGATGAAACCGGCATCCTTTTTTTATCAATTAAGGATTCTACAATAAAACCCGATTTTGATTGAGCAAGTACCTTATATAGGCCCGCCATCCCCGAAATTGAAATAATTCCTTTTAAACTCATTGATTGTGTTGATTAATATTTAGGCAAAAGTACTAACATTTTTGAAATTATACATAAGGGTAGATAGAATTGCAGGTATTGTGATAGATCTTTATTTCAAAACATCTCAATTCATAAATAAAAAAGGCTGCCCTATATGAAGGCAGCCTTTTTTATACCCATCGAGGTGGTTTATTCTTTCACAAATTTACCATATGAAGTGCCTTCAGAGGTTTCAATCTTAATTGTGTAAATACCGGAAGCGAATTCAGACATATCCAGTTGAATTAGATTACCTGCATTTGTTGGGTTGGATGTGGTGTAAACTACGCGGCCCATAACATCTGCCATTTGAATAGATGTAACTTTTGAGGAACTTGAATTAATAGTGAGTGTGTTTTTAACCGGGTTTGGGTAAACTGACACCTGATTCAAAGCTTGTATGCCCTCATTATCAGACAAGAATAAGCCATCGTACTTAATTTGAGCGTTGGCAGCACTGGTGTTCAAATCATTGATATCATCGCCTGCAATTATTGCAAATGCAACTACAATTGAATCGTTAGAGGCAAGAGTAAAAGGACCTGTCCCAACTATATCAATAACGTCATTCCCGCCACCATTAACACCGGAAGCCGCTCTTTGAGTTGATAGCGTTGTGTATTTTTCAGCAGTATTGTAACCATCAGTGAGATTGACCCCACCCTGGCCCGCTAAATTGTCGGCCGCATAATGATTAAATGGCGTAGCAGTCAGAACTTTTATACCTGCCCACAATCCACCTGTTGCTGTATTGTAAACATATCCCATCTTTAATGAAGTGTTTTCATCACCTTTATTCAAGTTGTAATCCTGAATATCCCAATCTGCAAATATACCGGCCCAAACATTATTCAATAAAGAAGTTCCGGTATTTCGAATTGTATATTCAACAATCACATATTTATCATCTCCCGGGTTGCTCCATGCTAATGCTTTATGTGATACTGAAACAGGAATGATACTTGTTGAAGGGCTGTCATTAAACTTTCCGAATAAATCAAATTCTGATTGAACTGTAGGAAGTAGTTTTTGTACAACTTGAGTCGACTGAAAATCTTCATCAGTACCAGCATCATTTCTAACATTATCTGAAACTTTTGTAGAGCTCTGCCCAATCATCAACCCTGCCTCATAAACAAGATTTTCACCATTGTATGAAAATCCGAGACCTTCAGCCTGACCTGTTCCATTATAACAAAGTCTTCCTTTGCTGGTGATAGTGGTGAAAACTTGATTGATCGTAATATTTATGTAATCTACATTCACTACTAAATCTATAATTTGAAAATCGGCATAACCTGCATCAGCAAAATTAATTTTAAGAGTTACAACAGTATTTTGCGGAGTGCCCGGATTTATTTTAATAAGAAATGGATCTCCATTATTATTTATAGTTGACATAGTGCCAAGAGCTCCAACAAATGTATTATTATCGATGAGTGTTACCCATGGTGAAGAAGTAGTTATTGTTACATCCAGATTAGTGGTAGGATCAAGGAAATTCGTGATATCTCCGGTCATGTGAATAGTGTCACCAATTACAAATGCATCATCATTTAAATCCGTGGTAATAATATTAGTCATTCTCACTGAAGGCCCTGTTTGAGTTAATGCATTGAACATATTTATACGTCCTTTTCCAAGTTGATTTTGATAAACGTTGTTGCTTGGAATGCCATAAATATTATCGCATGTCACTCTCAAACGTTCTCCAACTTGCAGCGCATTGAAAGTAGGATTTTCAGAAAGGATGATGGCAGCAGCACCTGCAGCAACAGGACATGCCATAGAAGTTCCACTCATGGTTCCATAAGTATTGTTAGACATAGCGGTGTATATGTTTGAGCCGGGAGCACAAATGTCAATGTTTGCTCCGTAATTTGAGAAACTTGATTTTGCATCGCTATTAGAAGTAGAAGCAACAGATAAAACATAATTGTATGAAGCAGGAAAAAATGCACCACTACTATTATCATTTCCGGCGGAAGCCATTACTAATGAATTTTTATTTATGGTTGCATAATCAATAACATCCTGCCCAAAGGAACCACCTCCGCCACCACCCCAGGAGCAGTTAATAATCTGACATCCTGCATCAGCAGCATAAGTAATGCCTTCATAGGCTTCGGTTAGTGCACCGGTAGCATCAGCAATTTTAACAGGAAGAAATTTACAATTGAAACCCGGCGACGCAACACCTGTGCCGTTGTTAGTTGCTGCCGCAGCACAACCCGAAACGTGTGACCCGTGGATGTTAACATTTACAGCAGGGATGTTATCGTTTTCTCCAAGATCCCATCCTGTGAAATTGTCAATATATCCATCACCATCATTGTCTATTCCATCAATTGGATCGGCATAATTATATTTTAAATTTCCAACTAAATCAGGGTGATCAAGATCTGTACCTGTATCAGTAATTCCTATTACTACATTGGTATCTCCTTTTTGAATATCCCATGCTGCATAAGCTTGAATCTTGGTCAAAAAATATTGTGTTGCAGTGTTGGGATCATTAGGCGTGAACAATGGTTTTGGAAGATATTTTGGTTCAGCGTAAACTACCACTCCGGTTTTCAACAATGCGTTCATAACTTTTTCAATAGGTAATGAACTGTTGTATTTGACTTCATAAATCAATGATAGATCGGCCATTTTTGCTCCAAAGGCATTTCGTTCTGTTGCAGGCTCCGTTTTCAAAGGAAATTTTTTAGTCACTTTAGTTGCTCCAATCGACTGCAAAACAGCGTTGAGTTGAGAGTTTTCAATCCCTTGAACTCTCGCTGAAGATCTATATTCAGGCTTCAGTTTCAGAATTAAAGTTCCGGGAATCATATCTTTAGGTGTGATTCCTTTTGGAAGATGAAATTCCTGATTTTTGGGAGTGCCTGTGGCGTTGGCGCTTAACTGGCTCACAGTCAAAGCCAAAGTAGCGATTAGTACAATTTTAAAGTTCATTGAGGTTTTTAGGTTTTGTTTGATTGTCTGGATATTAGTAAACACGAATTTAGGGTAATTTTGTCTTTCTTTTTAAATGATGATAACTTTATTCAAAAAAGACAAACAATTATTATCACCATACTGTTTTACATGCAATTTAAAGTTTCATTTTTGCGTCTAGTTAAATATCAATTGAACTATCATTAAAGTTTACCCAAAAATTAATTATGAAACACAATTTTTGTATCTTTATCAAGTTCAGATTCTCATCAGAAAGTGTAAAAATATCCGACATTCAAATGTGATAGCGCTGTAAACCTTATGGCACTAAATTTGTTGCACTAAATAAGTTCGAAAATAAACCCAAATTATACATGAGACAATTAAAAATTACCCCTTCAATAACCAATCGTGACAGTGCTTCACTGGAGAAATATCTTCAGGAAATTGGTAAGGAATCCATGATTGCCCCCTCAGAAGAGCCTATTCTCGCCCAAAAAATTAGAACCGGCGATGCTGCAGCACTTGATAAGTTAGTGAGAGCGAATTTAAGATTTGTTGTTTCTGTTGCTAAACAATATCAAAATCAAGGACTTAGCCTTCTCGACTTAATTAATGAAGGTAATCTTGGGTTGATTAAAGCCGCAAAAAAGTTTGATGAAACTAAAGGGTTCAAATTTATCTCTTACGCCGTTTGGTGGATTCGTCAGTCAATTTTGCAGGCTTTGGCAGAACAAGCACGTATTGTCAGACTGCCACTGAATAAATTAGGTGCCCTCAATAAAATTAAGAAAGCCTTTGTTCAATTAGAGCAAAAGTATGAGACGAGAGCCTAGTGCAGAAGAATTATCACAAATTCTCGAAATGTCAGAAGATCAGGTTTCTGATACTCTCGGTGTATCCGGTCGTGCTGTGTCTGTTGATGCACCCTTCGATAGTAAAGATGATCAAAGTAATTTGCTGGACGTTCTTTCTAACCCAAATTCTCCATCAGCTGATACCGAAATGATTGCAGAATCAATGCAACAAGATATCATCCGCTCTCTTAACACTCTTCCTCCTAAAGAAAGTGATGTACTTAAATTATTCTACGGAATCGGTCACCAACGTGCGCATACCCTTGAAGAAATTAGTATGAAACTCGATATGACTAGAGAGCGTGTTCGCCAGATAAAAGATAACGGTATTAAAAGGCTTCGTCACAATTCTAGAAGCAAGTTGCTTAGAACTTATTTCGAATAATACGTTGACAATCTTATTATTATATGAATGCCTCGATTTATGTCGGGGCATTTTTACTTTGTACCTAAAAATAGGTATAGTATGGTGATCTTCACACATTTGCAACTATAAATTATTTAATTGATTATTAGAATTTTATGTAAATTAGTCCCTTCAGTCTATTGTGGAAATCAATTTTTTTTATAGCTTTCGGATTGTAAAGTGTCTTTTTCTTGGAATATAGAATGAGACATTTTTAATGAATCCCCATGAGAGTAAATTTATTTCAGATCAAAAGGCTTGCAGATAATCACCTTAATGTGATTGCTAATCAGTCTACTGCTGCTATTATGAATGATTATCTGAGGACTAAACTCAGATCGTTATCTATTGTTGCAACATTTTTTGTTGTTTTTGTCCACTCCTTTAATCTCATTTTTGATAACCCTTCCATAAATCAATTATATTTAAGCAGTGGATTGGGCTTTACACAAAATTTTATTTCACAAGGAATTACCCGAGTAGCGTCGCCTTTGTTTTTTCTGATTTCGGGGTATTTATTTTTTAGTAATCTTAGAGAATCCTCCAAATCATATTTTTTAAAGGTTAAGGGAAGAGTGAATACACTTTTAATTCCATATCTCTTTTGGTCCTTTTGGGGTCTTCTTTTCTTTTTTATAGTTCAATCTATTCCTCAATTAACCGGATTCTTTAGTAATAATTTAGTCACCTCTTATTCAGTTAGTGAGTTAGTTTCAACTTGGTTGCTGAATCCTATTCCTTACCAGCTGTGGTTTTTGCGCGATCTCATGATGTTGGTACTTTTGGCTCCTTTACTTTATTACCTGGTAAAATTTCTTGGAATATTTGCATTGCCCTTATTCATGGTTACCTGGTTTATGGAAATTGATTTCATATTGTTCGACGGAAGGTCGCTCCTATTTTTTATGACAGGTTTGTACCTCTCTCGAAATCCGCAATTTTTAACAGAGAAACGATTTGGAGAAAAAGCCAATATGTTCTTGTTTCTATGGATTACTTTGTCGTTAATCAAAACCACTTTGGTGTTTTATGCAGATGACTATTATCTGATTGGATTTATTCATAAAATATCGGTGTTGTTTGGAATTCTTGCTTTATTTTCGTTGTATGATAAATTGTATCAGCACAAAGATATTAGTAAAAGCCCTTGGTTTAAATATTTCTCACTCTCTTTTTTTATCTATACATCACACGAACCTATCCTTACAGTTGCTAAAAAAACTTTGTTCTTTGTGCTTGGAAAAAGTGACATTGCAATGCTTATCAATTACTTTTCAGCTCCTATAATAGCTATAGCCATTTGCCTTATAGTAGGGAATTTTATTCGTGGTAATATGCCTAGGCTATATAAATTTGTTTCAGGTGGAAGGTAACACTTGTTCACTGCATCCTCTGAAGCTTTAAGTGAATGCCATTCTGTTAAATCAATTTAGGGGATTAGTTTATTGGTTTAATAGTTTATTAGTTTATTGGTTTATTAGTTTAATAGTTTATTGATTTAATAGTTTATTAGTTTATTAGCCTGCAAAGCTAAAAACAAGCTTTTGCTTGGCGATGGCAGGCAGGTTTATTGGTTTAATAGTTTATTGGTTTATTAGTTTAATAGTTTATTGGTTTATTAGTTTATTGGTTTAATAGTTTATTGGTTTATTAGTTTATTAGTTTATTAGCCTGCAAAGCTAAAGACAAGCTTTTGCTTGGCGATGGCAGGCAGGCCTGCCTGCCAAGACAAAGACAAGCTTTTGCTTGGCGATGGCAGGCAGGTTCATTAGTTTATTAGTTCTTTTTGAAGTCATGTATTCTTAAGTACTCATGAAAAGTATTTTTTTAACTTTTATTGTTGTGTGCCAAGCAGAAAGGCATTTAATGGCATCACTTGAATTATAGTACATTTAATATTATTTTGCTGCAGTGGTCTACTTGAATTCAGACCAAATCTGACTCTTTTTAAAATTGGTTTAATTATCTTCGCAATTCTCTATTAATTCTAACTTTAAGAGTTGTAAATTTTGGCGATTGCTGTCGCTAATCGAATTTCATCAATGAAAATTAAAAAACAACCGGTTGATGTGTGGATTATTGATCCGATGAAGCAATTCATCAGCAACAGTACCACAAGCGGAATTATTCTCTTCTCATCGGCTCTGGTCGCTATGATCCTGTCCAACTCGCCATGGTCACACCAATTTCATCATATCTGGGAAATTGAATTTTCGGTTGGTTTTAATGGCTATCAGCTTTCTAAAAGTTTACATCACTGGATCAACGATGGCTTGATGGCGGTTTTCTTTTTTGTTGTTGGACTTGAATTAAAACGTGAAATACTAGCCGGTGAATTGCGTGAAGTAAAAAAGGCTATGTTGCCAATAGGAGCCGCAATAGGAGGGATGCTTGTTCCTGCTTTAATCTATTTTGTATTCAACCCTGCCGGAGCAACAACTGACGGCTGGGGAATACCAATGGCAACAGATATTGCTTTTGCGTTAGGGGTGTTGTACCTCCTGGGCGATAGAGTTCCAACTTCGCTTAAAATTTTTCTAACGGCTCTGGCTATTGCCGATGATCTAGGAGCAGTGTTAGTGATTGCATTTTTTTATACTTCCGAAATTGATTTTATTAGCTTGGCAACCGGTGGCGCCTTCCTGTTTGTTCTTGTTGTTGCTAATATTATTGGGGTAAGAAGTTCTCTCTTTTTTGCTATAGTTGGAATAGGAGGGGTGTGGTTGGCCTTTTTAATGTCCGGTGTGCACGCCACAATTGCTGCTGTGTTAGCCGCTTTTACTATTCCGGCAAATGTGAAAATTTCTGAAGAGATTTTCAGCAATAAACTAAATTATTTACTTCAAATGTTTAAAGGTGCAAAACCCAATAATTTACCGACAGTAACCAATGAACAATTGCATGTATTAGAGGAGATAAGAGACTTGTCGAAATCGGCTCTCACACCTTTACAGCGACTCGAACACGGCTTACATCCTCTCGTAGCATTTATCATTATGCCTATTTTTGCACTTTCTAATGCCGGTATTACCTTGTCCGGTGATACTCTTTCTCAGGTTACCAGTCCGGTTACTGCAGGTGTATTCTTTGGACTGCTAATTGGAAAAGTTTCAGGCGTACTGATGATGGTAGCTCTTTTTGTGAAATTGAAATGGGCAGTGATACCTACTGATATTAACAAATTGCAAATTGTAGGTGCAAGTTTTCTCGCTGCTATTGGGTTCACCATGTCGCTGTTTATAGCAGGTTTGGCCTTTGCGGATGAGGCCTTCATTATACAGGCAAAATTGGGTATTCTTGCCGCTTCCCTTCTGGCTAGTGTGATAGGGTATTTAATTATCCGAAAAGCTTCTCCGGAAGTCTGATTTTATTCAAAAACAAGGAATTTACAACCGCAGCATTGAAATCTTATTATACAATGTCTCCGATATTTTTTGATGCGATTCATGAGTCCACCCTGCAATGTGAGGCGATAATAGTACATTGTTAAAACTAATTAATTTTTGAAAGGATTCCGGTAATTGCTTCGAACTTAAATTTTCAAAAGATAAACTCTCAAATTCCAAAACATCCAACGCCGCTCCGGATATTTTTTTTAATGCGAGAGCATTTGATAGATCATTTATGGAAACAACCTTACCTCTTGAAGTGTTGATAAAATAGAAAGGTTTTTCGAACTGATTGATATATTCTGCATTCACCATATTTTGCGTTAGTTCCGTCAGTGGAACATGTAAAGAAAGTACATCACTGTTTTTGAAAATCACTTCCATCTCCACCTGTTCCACATAAGGGAATTCTTCACTATTTATTTTAATGAATGGATCATAAGCAAGAATTTTGCAATTAAAGGAACTTAACTTTTTGGCAAAGGTGCTTCCTGTATTACCGAATCCAATAATTGAAACTATTTTTCCTTCCAGTTCAATACCTCTATTTTCTTCTCTCAACCAAATTCCTGCTCTCACTTCTGCATCAGCAATAACCAACCTGTTACAAAGTGCAAGGAGCATTCCCATTGCATGTTCTGCTACTGCGTTCCTATTGCCTTCAGGTGCATTTAAACAAATAATTTTTTTTGAAAGAGCATACTCCAAATCTATATTCTCCATTCCTGCACCGGCACGAGCAATAAATTTTAATTGAGATGCATTATCAATAAACTGACGATCAATTTTGAATCTGCTTCTTATAACAACTCCGGAAAAATTTTTGATCGAACTTAATATTTCTTCTTTATTCCAAGTGCTTCCATCAATACATTCCCATCCATCAGCTAATAGCAACAGATTAAGCGACGGATGAACAGTATCTATGAAAAGAATGTTTCGTTGCATCAATTTTATAACAATGTTCCACTCAATATTATTGTTGCTAATCCAAAATAAATTAGCAATCCTGTAACATCAACCAGTGTTGCAATAAATGGTGCAGAGGATGTTGCAGGATCTGCTCCAAGTCGTTTTAAAATTAATGGAAGCATGGAGCCCATCAAACTTCCCCATAGCACAACACCGGTAAGTGATAGCCCTATAGTTAATGCTACCGAAAGCCAATGTGGCCCATAAATATCGGTGAATATTGACCATGCTGCAATTCTGGTAAAACCTAAAACCCCGAGCATTATTCCCAAAACTAATCCTGAAACAATTTCTCTCCTTAAAATCCTGAACCAATCTGCTAAAGTAACCTCACCAAGTGCCATTGCACGAATAATAAGTGTTGCTGCTTGTGAACCGGTATTCCCTCCACTCGAAACAATAAGCGGAATGAACAGAGCCAACACCACAGCTCTTGCAATTTCATGTTCGAAAAAAGCCATTGCCGATGCAGTTAATAATTCACCAAAGAACAGTATGATTAACCAAGGGGCTCTTTTTTGAATCATTTTAAAGATAGAAATATCGATGTATGGTTCTTCAAAAGCTTCCACCCCTCCCAATTTCTGAATATCCTCGGTGTCTTCTTTTTTGGCAAGTTCCATAACGTCATCTATGGTAACAATACCCAACAAAATACCCTGTGCATCAGTTACAGGCAGAGCCACTCTGTTGAATTCTGCGAATACATTAATAGCCACTTCTTCATCATCGGTAACATGCAAACTAACATTCTTGCCATCCATTAATTCACTAACAAGAGTATCTAACGGAGCAAGCAAAAATTCACCAATTTTGATGTCATCAATAAGATAACCTTTGGCATCAACAATATAAATAATGTCAAGCGTCTCACTTTTTTCACCGTTTTCACGGATGTAATCGAGTACTTTGCTGATGGTCCAATTCTGTTGAACAGTCATGTACTCGGGTGTCATCAAACGACCGATAGAATTTTCGGGATAACCTAACAACGATAAAGCAATGGTGCGCTCTTTTTTTGTGAGCAGCTTTAAAAGTTTGTTCAGTTGTTCGGTATTCAGCTCCTCCAAAAGAGCAGTTCTATTATCCGCCGACATATCGTTGAGGATAAGTGAAACCAATCTGTTTGGAAGTATATCAACAAGGCTTTTCTGATCGCTTATTTCAAGATTTTCGAAGGTGGCGAAAGCACGATCCCTGTCGATGGCATTAAAAATCTGCAGCTGATCATTTTCAGACAGGTTCTCGCAAAGCAATGCTAACTCTTCCGGAAGCCAAGCTTCCAAAAGAGATTTCAAGCCCTGCATGTTGCGGGCTTCCAGCAATCCCTGGATATCAGTTTTATCAGTATCGAACTCCATTTTTATCGCAACAAATTCCTATTTAAAGGGCGATTGGAGTGAATTAGTGAAAAGTCCCGATAATGTAGTGAAAGCATTAAGCTTCCCTTCATTACCCGGTGTAATTCTGCCAACAAAAGCCCCTCGTTTAGTTTTAGTTCAGTATGACTTATCCCGATGTACATCGGGAAGCTACGTTATGCAAAGCCTTATTCCGACCATGCCTGTTACACCCATTGGCGTCTCTCGACATTTCCGGGCAGTAGCATTTTTTCATTCAGTAACCTCACCTAACAAGCTTTAGATGCAGTTGCAAACTTACAGTTTTTATCACTAGGGTACAACCCGAAATTTATTTTAAATAAGAATTCTTGCTAACTCCTCAAACTGGGAGTAGTGCAACTGTTCAGGTCGTTTGTCGAGGTAAGGAATGTTTTCTCGACCTGGTGGGATGAGAGATTTGATAGAGTTTCGTAATGTTTTACGTCTTTGGTTGAACCCTGTTTTTACAATTCGCTTGAACAGTACCGGATCACATTTTAAGGATGGATCTTTCCTAAGTTTCATTCGTAAAACACCCGATTGAATTTTGGGTGGTGGGATGAAAACATCGGGAGGGACGGTAAACAAATATTCGATTTGATAATGTGCTTGAAGTAATACGCTCAAAATTCCATATTCCTTCGATCCGGGCCCGGAGGCAATCCTTTTGGCCACTTCCATTTGGAACATCCCTACCAACTCCGGCACCCTTTCATAAAAATCGAGTACCTTGAATAGTATTTGTGATGAAATGTTGTATGGAAAATTTCCGATCACAGCAAATGGCTCATTACCGAATTGAGTTAAAGGGGAATGTAGAAAATCTTCGAACAGAATTTTACCACGTAGTTCCGGAAAGCGTTCTTCAAGATAGGCCACCGATCGTTCATCAATTTCGATACAGTGTAAATTTATTTTGGGATTTAGTAAAAGTATTTCTGTCAGCACCCCTGTTCCGGGACCAATTTCAAGCACATTTTTGTAAGATCCATCATCCTGCAGAGAGCCTGCAATTTTATGAGCAAATTCCGGACTGTTTAAAAAATGTTGTCCTAATGCTTTGATCGGACGAATAGGGGAGTGCATCAAAATTTGTATTTTTTGTAACTTCTGGTAAATTCCTCATCATAAATTACAGGATTGAGTACGAAGGATGAAAAAGTAATTTTCGTATAGAAACCTTTATCGTCATAAATAGTTTGTATGAAAGGTAAGTGAGTAGCTTTGTCGATGTAAAAAACTATTCTTTTGCCAAAACTGTTGGGCACTATAATGACTTGTCCGGCCTTTACATTATCATAATCACTTATGTTACTATTCATCTCCAAAATCATGTGATCGTTGACCAATAATTTTTTCGCTATCGAAGTAACGTTTTCGCCTTTCTGAACAGTGTATTTAGTATACCCGAATCGTGTATTGTTGATTTCTAAAACGTGATAGGATTTGTTATCGACAATAACATCTGCTTTTACAGAAAGAGATTGCATAAAATCGAGTGAATCTTTAGCAAAATATTTGCCTAACATTTCGTGGAGATAGGAAAAGCCTAACTGAAGCATGGTGTACTGGTGAGATTTCCTAAGCAACATACTATTCACCGATAAATTTAAATTAACATAGGGAAAAGAGTTTGGATTAACTAAAATTTTTCCGGAATTTGTTCCTTCCACATACAAAGCTTCGGCTCCGGGATTAGGATTGATGAGGTAGGTGTATATTTTTTGAGGCTTGGCCTGTAACTTTACTATATAGGAGCATTCAATTTTTTTATCGAACACCCGTTCTTCAAGATTTAATACGTAGCGAGCTGTTCTGACATTCGCCATGCCTTGCATCATTTTTAAATATAAATCTTTGGGTTGATGAAGAATTTGTGCATGTGCTGTTGATGAAAAAAACAGAACGGTGAGAATTAAAAAAGAGCGCAACATCTTAAACTGTTTCTAATAAAGTTCTGAAAGCAGTGAATTTATCTTTGAAGCGGTCGAGTGCAGCTTTTTGCAACCCGGCAGCAAATTCATCACGGTATTTTTCGTACTCTTTCATTCCGGCACAGGTGTATTGTATAGCATAACTCGTTCCTCCTGAATCTTCGTCGGCAAGAATTTTAAGTATTCTCGCCTCAGTAAAAATATTACACTTCATCACATCAGGAATGTGTTCTTCTTGCATCCAATTGAGCCACTCATCGTGTGCGTCGTGATTAATATTTACGGTAACATTATAAATTATCATACGTCAATTATTGACTAAACTAAAATCCATTAATTGGGTTTATCCCCTCTTAAAACTCTAAAACGTTTTCTTGCATCCACAGCAAATAATGAACCCGGATATTTTGTTATCAATAATTCATATAATTCCTGTGCTCTTGCTTTATCATTGAGTTTCGTTTCGGTAACATCTGCTAGTTTGTACAAAGCATCATCACCCAAAATATCATCTGGGTAGGTTTCAAATACCTTGAACCATAATTCAGATGCGTTTGTATAATTTCCTAGCTTGTAATAAATGTCTGCCTTCCGGAACCAAACTTCATCTGTTAAAGAATGGGAAGGAAACTCTATTAAAATAGTATCCAGGGTAACTAAAGCTTTTTCAAATTGGTTGCAAAAGTTTTGCAAATCGGCTCTTGAGTAAATAAGTAGTGGCGTGGTGTTGCTGTCTAAGCCAAGGTTATCAATAATTAACAATCCCAATTGCATGGCATCATTCGAAATTAATTGTGAAGTAGCTGCTTTTAATACATTCAATTGTGCAGCAGCCCATTCAAACTCACCCATGTAATAGGATAATCGGGCATTCCTAAATTTCGCTTCACGACCAATGGCATCATGTTTAAAATCTTTATCCACTTGAGAATAATACAACGAAGCATCCCACACTTCGCCCTTTAAGATGAGAATATCACCTAATTCCAATTTACACTGAGCAAGAAACAATGGGCTGTTTCGTGGCATCGCAATTGTTTCTTCGAGCAAATCTATTGCCTCATCAATTTTATTCAGGTAAAATGCTTTTAAGTGTGCATATTGACCAATTAAAGGAGCTGTTGTTTGATTCCGTCCGAGTTCAGAAATTGTAGTTTCGTAATCGCGCTCCAGTTTTGTTAAATCAGAGGGTGTGTAGTTTCCTGAGCCTGTAATTTTTTGATCCTGTGCGGCAATTAATTCCATTCGGGCAACTACATAATTAGAGTTAAGTTTCCCCTTAGAGATTACATAATTGAAGCAATCTTCTGCAATAGCATACTGCTGATTGGTCACACATAGCTTTCCAAGTGAAATCATTCGAGATCCATTTTCATCATTTCTTTTATCAATAGCTTTTGCTTGAATGAAAGCAGTTTCAAAATCTTTTTCTTGCAAAAGCAACCAGAAAAGTAATTCATTAAAGATGGCATTCTGATTTCCGCGTTGTACCCTTCTTAACAATGATGTACGAATAATATCTGTCAAACCGCCTTCCAAATCGAAAGCCATTTTATTTTGTAAGATCGCCTGGACATTGGGAAGATACCCTTCATTAAATTCCAAAACATTCAAGTATTCATCCACCATTTTTTGTGGCAGTTGAAGTTGTGCATAAACATCGGCAAGTTCAAAGCTAAATGGATATGAGCCATTAAGTAATTGTCGTCCTTGAAGATATGTTTGTTCAGCATAGTTTAATTTGCGTTTCTCAACAAATGCAGTTCCAAGCGAAAGTATTTGTTGAACATCAGGAAATACTGTTTTAATGGCCTTTTCATAATTCTGTTTCGCCTCATTCTCCTTGCCTTGAATTTCAAACAAATTTCCCATATCCACCCATAAGGAAGGCGCGGTAGGATTTTTTTTAATCTGCTTTTTTATCAATTTTTCTGCCTTATCATAATCCTTAAGTGCGATCAAACAATTCAAATAGGAAGGATAGGCATTATAGGGATCGCTACTATACCATTTTTCAAAATAGACAACTGCTTTTTCATAATCACCTGTTGAAGCATATTGATTAGCAAGTTCAATACTATTTTGGCCTTGTGAAAATGATTCGTGTTGAATCCCTATCATCAAAACTAAAATAAGAAATATTTTTACCGACTTCAACATGTAAATTAATTTATAATATCAAATCCTGTGTATGGAACTAAAACAGAAGGAACTTTAATTCCTTCGGGCGTCTGATTGTTTTCGAGCAATGCAGCTACAATCCTTGGTAACGCCAAAGCACTTCCATTTAGTGTGTGTGCCAATTGAGGTTTGCCTGCACCTTCGCGGAAACGCAATTTGAGTCTGTTTGCTTGAAAAGTTTCGAAATTCGAAACTGAACTAACTTCGAGCCATCTCTTTTGAGCAGCTGAATATACTTCCATATCATAAGTAAGTGCAGAAGCGAAACTCATATCACCTCCGCATAATTTTAAAATGCGGAAAGGCAAGCCTAATTCAACTAACAGTCCGGCCACATATGTTTTCATATCTTCTAATATCTCGTATGATTTATCAGGGTGAGCAACTTGGACAATTTCCACTTTATCAAATTGATGTAAGCGATTCAAACCGCGTACATCTTTTCCATAAGAACCTGCTTCTCTTCTAAAGCATGGCGTGTATGCCGTCATCTTAACAGGTAAATCTTCACTCTTCAAAATAACATCCCTCAGAATATTTGTCACCGGAACTTCAGCAGTAGGAATAAGATATAAATTATCGATGCCAACATGGTACATCTGACCCTCCTTGTCGGGAAGCTGACCTGTTCCAAAACCGGAATCTTCGTTCACCAAAATGGGTGGTTGAATTTCCTGATAACCTTTTGCGGTTGCTCTGTCGAGGAAAAAATTAATAAGAGCCCTTTGTAAACGCGCGCCTTTGCCTTTATAAACCGGAAATCCTGCACCGGTAAGTTTAACACCTAATTCAAAATCGATTAGATCATACTTCGTAGTCAGTTCCCAATGTGGGAGTGCTTTGGCATCCATAACCGGAAGTTCGGTAATACTAGAATGAATAATTTCATTGTCCTCCGCAGAATTTCCTTTGGGAACAGAAACAGCAGGCAAATTCGGAATTCGCACCAGAATATCGTTCAATTCCTTTTCGAAAACAGCTAATTTATCCGTTAATTCCTTTGACTCCTCCTTGAGTGCTCCACTCTTATTTTTAAGGTCATTAGCTTCGGCTTGCTTACCGGCTTTAAATAAATCGCCTACTTCCTTCGCCAAATTATTTTGTGCGGCTAAAAGCGCATCGAGTTCTGTTTGGGTGGAACGGCGTTGTGAATCTAATTCCAATACATTGTTAATCAATTCTTTAGCAGGAAAGTTTTTAATTGAAAGTCGTTCAATAACTTCATCTTTTTTCTCGCGGATGGTGGTAATCTGCAGCATAAACTATATTTTGCAACAAAGTTAGTATTAAGTGTGGAACGTGGGGCTTAAATATACCAACAAAGCCGATATTTTTAAGTTCAGAATATATCGAAATTAGGTCATGAGAAGGAATTAGCAAATTATTAAAATGGATTTTCAACAAATAAACGAAACTGCAAAACTGCTGCAAAGCAAAGGAATTTTTGATCCTGAAATAGGAATTGTTTTAGGAACAGGTTTATCTGCATTGGTGGCAGAAATTGATATAGAAGTAATCATAAATTACGAAGACATACCGGGTTTTGCGCAGTCAACTGTGGAATCGCATGCAGGTAAATTAATTTACGGAGATATTGGAGGCAAAAAAGTTTTGGTAATGCAAGGCAGGTTTCATTTTTATGAAGGTTATTCCATGCAACAATTAACTTTTCCGATTAGAATTATGGCAGTATTAGGTGTGAAATTTTTGTTGTTGTCGAACGCAGCTGGCGGCATAAATCTCAATTTTAAAAAGGGAGAACTCATGCTCATTACTGATCACATAAATTTGTTACCAACAAATCCACTCATCGGCAAAAACGACGAAGCCATGGGACCCCGATTTCCAGATATGAGTGCGCCTTACAATCATGAACTCAATAAAACTTTTATCGCTGCAGCAAAAAAATTAAACATTCCACTTCATAAGGGTGTGTACGCAGCAGTGGCAGGACCAAATTTAGAAACAAGGGCAGAGTACCGATTCTTGAAAACAATCGGTGCTGATGTTGTAGGCATGTCAACAGTGCCGGAAGTAATTGTAGCCAACCATATCAATTTACCTTGTGCAGCAATCTCTGTTATAACCGACGAATGCGATCCCGACAATTTACACTCTGTAGCTATTGAAGAAATTATTGCTGTTGCTGCAAAAGCAGAGGTGGGGTTAGTGAAATTGGTGGTGCAGGTGGTGGGAAGTTGGGAGTTAAAGAGCGTATAACGAAGGTCCGAACAGACCAAAGAACGAGGGGCAATAAATTCCATATTCTTTAATCGTAAAAGTCATCAAAGTGCTTAAAAAGTAATATTTATTTTAATTTATAAACCTTTTTTGAAATACCTTGTTAGATAGTATTGTATTCCACTAAAATACAGCAATAATGACAAATATTTAAATCAAATATTTGTCATTATTATATCATAACGATTCTAAAATCAATAATTATGAAAAATTTAATTGTAAACAGACTGGATCACACGCGTATCAGAAAATGCATTTTTGAAGCAAAGCTGAATAAATCCATTAGTAGCTTGGAGGTAGAAAAATTGCTTTCAGAATTGGAATCTGCTGAAATAGTTGAGCCACATGCTATTCCATCTGACGTTGTTACCATGAATTCGATAGTCAAATTGAATTTTTTGAATAGTAATAAGCAAGTTCAGTTTCAAATTGTTTATCCGGAACAAGCTGATTTGAAAGAACATAAAATTTCAATATTCTCCCCAATTGCAACTGCATTGATCGGATACAAGGTGGGTGCTCAAATTGATTGGGTGGTACCCGCCGGTTTAACTCAACTTGAAATTGAAGAAATTGTTTATCAGCCTGAAGCAGCCGGTGAATTTGACTTGTAAAAATTTTCTTTCTCAAAATATATGTCATTAATTTGGCAATATCCTTAAAGCTCTTTGAACCCTTGTGTTTGCTTTAATCCATTACGTTTATACTTGAACCTTTTTGCCAAATTCTCATTAAAACTCTTATTTTATGAGTTTTAATGAGAATTCTTGATTTTTATTAGTAAAGTAATCAAGAAAATTGTATTTTCACGGTTTAGCTGTGTTTGCCACCGAAGCAAAAAGAATTACTATTGAAATGTTGTTGCCACTGCCGATGCTGTCGCGGAACTAGTTACTGAAGTAGATTTTACTAAAGGTTTAATTTATCCTTATGTTGCTAATATTTAGGAAGTGTCGATAAATGTGGCTAGTAAAATAGCTGAATTGATTTTTGAAAAAATATTTAGTGGGAATTGAAAAGCCTAAAGTTATGATAACTTTTATTCGAAGTAACATGTATGCATCGGATTAAAACAAAAGCGTGTGAACTCAGTTTAAACAATAATTATCTGAAATAAACTCCATGAAAAAAAGCATTTTTCTTTATTTTTTTATGTTATTTTTTGTTTCTAATTCTGTTGCGCAGTTGGAAGGGCAAGAACAACTTGATTATTTGTATGCTGAATTGCCAAAAGCAACTACTGATACAGGAAGAGTAATGACATTGGTTGCCATAGCCCGTGAATATATTAACAATAATCCTGATTCCGGAATGTATTATGGCAATTTGGCATTGAAACAATCACAAGAATTGAATTTTTCAAAAGGGAAAATTGCCGCGCTCTCCAGTCTGGGTGCCGTTTGTCAAATGAAAGGAATTTTTGATAAAGCTATAGATTACTACAGCAGATCGATTGACTTGTGCAAGGCTCCCGGTGACAGTGTTGAATTAGCCAAATCTTACAATGGATTGGCAAACATTTATGTAAGATTGGGTGATTATTCTAAATCACTTAAATTTGTTAATCAGGCTTTGTTGATAAACACGGCACTCCATAATAAAGAACAAATCTCTATTAATCATAATCTCTTAGGCATTATTGCAGTTAATCAGAAAAAATACTCGGAAGCACTGTTACATTATGATAATGCGTTGAAGGCTGCTCTCGAAGTTAATTACAAACAAATTATTGCTTATGCATATTCAAATTCAGGGATTGCTTATCAAGGATTAGACCAGTATGAAAAAGCACTTGAATATCACTTTAAGGCTTTAATTATTGAAGATGAAGTAGATGATATTTATGGAATCTCAACAGAGTACGGAAGTATTTCGGAAGCATATATGGGATTGTATAAGCAGGATTTGAATAAACAAAATTCAGTGCTATTAGACAGTGCAATAAAATACGCACAGTTGGGAATTGAGTTATCTACCCAATGCGACAATCCTGTTGATAGAGCTGCAATGACATTTTCACTATCCGAAATATATAAACTAAAGAAGGATTTTCCTAAAGCATTGGAATTATTTACCAATGCTTCTAAGTTGAAAGATTCAATATTTTCTGCCGAAAATCAACAGCAAATTCGTGATGTGGAAGTTAATCAACAGGAAAAAATTCATGAGAAAGAAATTAAAATTCAGGATTTAGAAATTCAGCGTCAGAAGCTTTTTAGAAATTCTTCTCTTGTCGGAATTGCAGCGTTGCTTTTGTTTGCCATAGTAGTGGTGCGGCAACGAAATAAAGTCAAAAAAGAAAAAGCCCGCAGCGAAGAACTTTTGTTAAACATACTACCTGCCGAAACCGCTGAAGAGTTAAAAAGGACAGGCACCACACAAGCTAAAGATTTTCGGGAAGTAACTGTCCTCTTCACCGATTTTAAAAATTTTACAAATATGAGTGAGAGGTTGACAGCACAGGAATTGGTTAATGAAATTAATTACTGTTATTCTGCCTTTGATAATATCATCACTAAACATGGAATTGAAAAAATAAAAACCATTGGCGATAGTTACATGTGTGCCGGAGGGTTGCCGGTTGCAAACGTTACCAATGCAGAAGCAACTGTGAGAGTTGCATTAGAGATTCGCGATTTTATGGAAGCAGAAAAAATAAAACGACTTGCCGCCAATAAACCCTATTTTGAAATTAGAATTGGTTGCCACACCGGCCCTGTAGTTGCCGGTATTGTAGGCATCAAAAAATTCGCCTACGACATTTGGGGTGACACCGTAAACATAGCTTCCCGCATGGAGTCATCCGGCGAGCCGGGTAAAGTAAACATCAGCAACAGCACCTACGAATTAATTAGAGATAAATTCACCTGTGTAAACCGTGGAAAAATTGAGGCGAAAAATATGGGTGTGATTGATATGTATTTTGTGGAGTGGTAGGGGGTAAAACTATCGTCAGCAATTCAGATGCATTCAATAATTCATTTTATGTATGTGGAAAGATGATTTATTATTAATTTCGTTTTCCTAAAAAATATTACAAAACATTGAAAATCAATTAATTAAACGATATTTGAATAGTGCTGTGTTTAAATTATCATTTCACTTTTTCACAACCTAAACATCACTTTATTTTCTAATCAAAAAATCTAATTTTTTTGTAAGTAAATTTCAAAATATGAAAATTATTTTATAATTTTATAGCACGTTTATATTGGAGGAACCCGCAACCTTCCTCATGTTTGTATTCGCTAAACAAATCAAAACTATTTGCAAACTTAATTTATAGATTATGAGAATCGCATTAATCGGAAATGGCTTATTTGCCAATGTCGGAGCACTTTATTTCAAAAAGCAATTTCCAGAGGCAGAAGTTTTAATTATTGGTCCGAATGAGAGGAATGGGTTGCCTATAGTAGGTGAATCAATCATAGAAATCACCACTTTGTTTTTGGAAAGGGAACTTGGTTTAGGTGAATATTTCATGAATCATCACCTGCCTAAATATGCGCTATCCTATTATTTCAAACTTAAATTGGATAGTCCTGAAGACAGAACTTATTCTGTGCATTGCAATGAAATAGGTCCTAGAGATTCAAAACCATTGCCGGGCTGGAAAGGTCCTATGGCGCGACCTGCTTCCTGGTTGTTAAATAGAAAAGTTTTTGATCGAGATATTCAAAAAATGGTTAATGATACAAATGGCATTGAGCGAATTGTTGGAACCGTTGATGAATTTGATTTGAATTCAGGTAAACAACATCGCCTTTCTGTTATTTTGGAAAATGGAACCAGGACTGAAGTTTTAGTTGATTGGGCAATCGATTGTACGGGTCGGAAGCAGTTGTTCGCACGTAAAAAGAATTTAATTGTTAAACCTGCAGGACAACGTGATTGTTTTTGGTTCCAAGTAGAAGGATTTGACAGAACTATTTTAAAACAAATAAACGCACTAGGACCAATGCCTCCTGTAGAAGGCGAGGAATATCACTATGACAGATATTATTCCACGCACCATTTTCTTGGAAAAGGATTTTGGATATGGATGATCCCAATGAAAGGGGAACATGGTAAAGATCTGATAAGTATAGGTTTTACATCTCATCCTGATTATTGTGAAACAAATGTTCATGATATACAAAGTTTTCTAAGCTACGTTAGCACCGTTCATCCTGTTGTTACCGATTTGGTGAAGAGCGGTGAAATTGTTGATACTAATCTTCTCAAGAAATACCATTATGTAACCAGTCAGGTTTTTTCTGTCGATCGTTGGGCACTGGTAGGTGATGCTGCATATGCTCCCGATCCTTTGTTCAGTAACGGAATTGCATTCGGAACAATTATGCTGGAGCAAATTGCAGAGATGATGCGACAAGACAAGAAGCAATTGTTGGATCAGAAGCTCGTAGATACATTGACCGCTGCTTTTTCTGGACTAGTTCTTTCAACACAATCAACAATTACAAACTGGTATTCGACGATGCATGATCCTTATTTGAGTGCTCTACGATTAAATACTATTGAAACTGTGTATTTCTATATTGTGTTACCACTTGTTGTAAACCGATGTCATTATGATCCTGAAATGATCGATGCTTGGAAAGTTTTGCAAATGAGTCAAAATGAAAGTGCATTTGAAATTTCAAGAGATCTCCTTGCATCCAGAAAACTAATAAGTGAAATAATGCCTGAACATTTTGTTTATGCAGGTAAAGATAAGGTAAATTTAGATGCGCTAAAACAATCAACACAAAAGGAACTGAAAGATCAAATGATGGAAGGAATCAAACAATTAGATAAATACACGAAGGAAATATTAAGTAGAACAAAACAAGTCCCGACTGTATAATAAATATTCAATCTGTTTTTATGGATATTTTTATCTAAAGAGTGTAGTATGAAGAATAGGAATTGTGTGTTCCTAAAGTCCAAATGAAAGTTGTGTTGGGGTTGTAATTATCAAATAATACAAAGGCATTCCCACGGTTATATTGAATGGAAAAGGTATACCTAAAGTCATAGGCATATAAAGGCCCGGTTCGGATTTTGAGGGCAACGAACCTCATTTCAGCTGGAATTGACCAACTAAATACTCGTCACTTTAATTCAGAATTTAATCATGTTAAATCCATCCACATTATCGTTCCTAAAATCTCTCAAAAAAAACAACGACCGTGAATGGTTCGAAAAAAACCGTGCAAAGTATGAATTGGCAAAAGTCGATCATGCACAATTTACTGCTAGCCTTATCAAAGAGCTGTCGAAAATTAATCCTGCGTTGGGGAGTTTGGAGGTGAAGGATTGTGTTTTTAGAATTTATCGCGATGTTCGCTTCTCGAAAAACAAAGCACCATACAAAACTAATTTGGGATGTTATTTTGTAGAAGGAGGTAAGAAGTCGGATAAGGCAGGATTTTATATTCAGGTGGAGCCGGGGAATAGTTTTGTTGCCGGTGGTTGTTGGATGCCACCAGCACCTTCTTTGAAAGCTATCCGACAAGAAATTGATTACAATCTTGCAGACTTTGAAAAAATACTGAAAGAGAAGAAGTTCAAATCGATTTTTGGTGGGTTGGCCGATATGAAACTTAAAACTACTCCCAAAGGATACACTCCTGAAACTCCCGGAATTGAATATATTAAACATACTAGTTTTATTGTCGAGACTGCTCTTGCAGATGCCGATTTCACATCAAAAAGTATTGTGAAAAAATGTGTTGACATATATAAAGTTCAATATCCTTTTCTGAAATTTTTGAATACTGCAATGAGTTGAAATTGGTTCCATAAAAAAAGCCTTCCGTAATTGCGGAAGGCTTTTTTTATAAGTTAAAACTAAATTAGTTTTGCTCGAATGGAGTGATGGAAACAAATGATTTGTCATCAGCCTTCTTTCTGAAAGTAACAAAACCATCGCGCAAAGCGAACAGTGTATGATCTCTTCCAATTCCGACACCATCAGATGGCATGTGTTTAGTGCCTCTCTGGCGAACAATTATATTTCCTGCAATAGCAATTTGACCACCAAATATTTTGATGCCCAAACGCTTACTGTGCGATTCTCTACCGTTTCTGGAACTACCGACTCCTTTTTTGTGTGCCATTTTATGTTATTTTTGAATGGTTCTTAATGTGATAATTAAGCGGTGATTCCGCTGATTTGAATTTTGGTAAATTGTTGTCTGTGACCGTTAGACTTCTGATAGGTCTTTCTTCTTTTCTTCTTGAAAACAATCACTTTGTCTCCTTTTAGATGAGAAACTACCGTTGCAGAAACTTTGGCACCACTCAAAAGTGGCAACCCGATTTGGGCTTTTCCACCATTTTCTACCATTAAAACATCATTAAATTCTACTTTATCACCCTCTTTAGCATCTAGTCTGTGAACAATAACTAATTGATTTTCAGTTACTTTCATTTGCTGACCGGCGATTGTTACAATAGCGTACATTGGAATTGTTTTTAATTAAGTAAGCCCAAATTTTATTAAGGGGATGCAAATGTACGAAGGTTCATTTAAATTTCCAATTATTGACCTGAAAAATTTAACCAAATGACTGTTTTTCTGAATATTTACCCTTCTGAGGCGACCTAATTGGGAAATTTTGGCTCAGATTGCTTAGAATTGATTACGGCTAATATTACATTTTTGATACAAATTTATAAATAGCACTGAATTAAATTCCTATTAATATCTTAAATTTATGGTGAATTTATTAAAATCTTTAATGTGAGTGCTTTACGGATTATGTGAGTGTAGTTAAATTATCTTTTAAATTTCCAAATCATGAAAAAAGTGGCCTTAATTTTCATTTTGTTTTTATCAGTTAATTCAATGATTGCTCAAGTTCCAAGTTGGCAATGGGCGAAATCGGGTGGGGGACTGCTTACTGAGTATGGTTTGGAAACTGCGGTTGATGATTCCGGGAATGTGTATGTTACAGGTTCTTTTTCTAGTCCGGATATTCTCATTGATGGTGTCACATTGACTAATCCAGCGTACGAGAATGTTTTTGTCGTTAAATTTAATAGCGCAGGAAATTTACAATGGGCACGCGCTACGACCTCTACAATGGTGATGTCCGGTAATAGTATAGTTGTAGATAATTCTGGTGCAATTTACATCGGTGGCCGTTTCTCAGGCGATTCAGTGGTTTTTGGAAACTCAATAATTTACAATAATGATCCACTGTTTTCTGATATTTTCCTGCTGAAATATGATGCAAATGGAAATGAACTGTGGGCTGTTTCCGGAGGAGGTGACGAAAATGATTATATCACTGAGATAGATATTGACGATAACGGTTTTGTCTTTGTTACCGGATCCTTTTTTAGTGCACTATTTACCATGGGAAATGTTTCGTTTATTAACTGTGGTATTAACTCAACAGATTTATTTTTAATAAAATTTGATGGTAATGGAGCAACACTATGGGGAAAGTCGCCGTGTGGTTATTTAGATGAAAGTGCATCAGCAATTGCAACCGATATTTCAGGTAATGTTTATATCACCGGTAATTTCAACAGTTCTCCATTTTATTTTGAAACAGATACTCTTTATAACGGAACCGGAGCAATCTATTCTGATTTTTATGTTGTTAAATTTGATTCAGCTGGCAATACATTGTGGGTATTATCTGTACCGAGTGCATTTAACCAGAGTGTTCAAGGAATAGCTGTTGATATACAAGAAAATGTTTATGTTGCCGGCACCTTTGATCAAGCAAATTTTTTTATTGCCGGATCAATTTTGCCGCATACCGGTGCTACTGATATCTTTCTGGTACGTTATGATGCATCCGGAAATCCTGTGTGGGCAATTGGAGGAGGCGGAACAGAAAGCGATTTCCCCAATGGAATTGAAATTGACCCTTCAGGACAAATTATTATGGCGGGTTCTTTCTATAGCCCTAAACTCAATTTGGGTTCAGATTCCATTTTCTCTGCAGGGAATCAGGATATTTTTGTCACCCGCTTTGATACCTCAGGGAATTTTGATTGGATTATTGGAGCCGGTGACACATTGTCAGATGCGAACCGGGCCGTTTCAGTCGATAATAATGGAGATATAATAATTACAGGCTATTATTATAGTCCTACAATTGCGTTTGGTAGCCATATACTGACTAATGTGCTGGCAAGTGATTTTTATGTAGCGAAGCTGAGTTACAATGTTGGTTTAACTGAAGATTTAGGTAGTAATTCAGGAATAAATTTATATCCCAACCCATTTTCTGAAAGTATTACGCTTCAAAGTGAAACTATGTTAAATAATGCTTTAATTGAGATATTTGATTTGCAGGGAAAATTAGTCTGCCGGTTGCCAGATATAAGCGGTTATGATTTTAAATTGAATTTCACAAACCAACAATCCGGAATTTATCATTTGCGACTTTCAGATGCTAATGGATTACAAATCTCCAATCAAAAAATTAGTTTTATTAAATCCCAATACTAAAACTGTTCATATGAGAAAAATTGTTTTCATCTATATATTGGTATTTGCTTCTCTTTACTCATCTGCACAATCCATTTCCTGGTTGTGGGCGAATAATGCCGGAAACGAAGCGATGAATGAAACCCTCAGTATTGCAAAAGATAATATTGGAAATACCTATGCACTTGGTTATTTTAGCGAAGTCTCCCTCCAATTGGGATCATTCAATCTAAGTGCTTCCGGTCTTGCCGATATCCTTCTAATAAAGTACGACCAATCAGGAAATATTGTTTGGGCTACTTCTGCAGGCAAGGTAGGCAATGATTATGGAAACTCAGTTCATTGTGATGTATTCGGAAATGTATGGATCACCGGTTCCTTTGAAAGTGCCACCTTACAATTTGGCTCCGTCACCTTGATAAATTCAGGCGTGGTTGATTTTTATATAGCCAAATATGATTCCCAGGGTAACCCTGTCTGGGCCGGAACAGCTACCGGTTTAAATGAGGAATATGGCAATGAACTAACTTCCGATAGTTTAGGCAACATCTATGTCTCAGGAACATTTAACGGAACAATTGACTTTGGAAACGGACCAATATCCAATTCTGGTGGGTATGATATTTTTTTAGCCAAATATTTTAATTCCGGTGGACTTGTATGGGCAAAAAAGTTTGATTCATTTTCGTCTGAAGACATTTATGATATGGAGGTGGGACCCGATGGATTTCTTTATATGACTGGATATTTTTATACCAGCCCGATAATTTTTGGGCAAGATACCCTCACTAGCGCAGGGAGCTGCGACGCATTCCTTGTGAAGGCTGATACTGCAGGTGATGTACAATGGGCAAAATCGTTTGGTGGAACCGGTGACGACTTTAGCCTTTCCATTTCCACCACTGCATCCGGTTTGATTTATTTGGGAGGGAACTTTACTAGTGATCCTATGACATTCGATAATACTTCAATGGCTAATTCGGGATTTGAAGATTTATTTATTATTCAGTGTGATACGAGTGGGAATTTAAATTGGTCTAAATCTGCCGGTGGATTGTATTACGAAACCATATGGTCCTTATCAGCCGATACTAACGGTAATGTGTATACTATAGGCTTCTTTAGCGGATTCAGCCTCACTCTCGATTCGATTACTATGAATATTACTTTCCCTCCTTTAAACAGTGATGTATTTGTTGCCGGATATGATATTGGAGGAAATGTGCTATGGGCAACGTCACTTGCAGGCTCGAGCGAAGATTATGGTTATGACATCGTCACCCATAGCAATGGAATGATTTGTGTGGTAGGCAATTTTATGAGCCCATCGCTAACTCTTGGGCAATATGTTCTGCCTAGAGCCACATTGAGTCCGGGTGATATTTTTATGGCTGCACTCTCAATTGAAACTGGTCTACCCGATGATGATTCTGATGAAATGTCAGGAATAATTTTTCCTAATCCTGTTGCTGACATTGCAACATTAAAATTTCCGGAAAACTACTTTGTGAAATTAGTCGTGGTGTACGATATGCAGGGAAGGAAAATTTTGCAAATCAATGATCCTTCAAAACATGAAATTGAAATCGATTTTCAAACGATCGCCAATGGAATGTATACTGTTCAGTGGGTTGATAGTAAGGGAAAATCCAATCAGTCTAAAATAGTAGTGAATCGAAACCAATAGGAATTTATATTAGAACTCGCAAATCAACTTAACCAAATTCACCATTCTATTTGCTTTCACGACCTTTTGCCAATGCATTAGAATTCTCTGATTTACTTTTCAGGTTAATAAGATAAACCCCACCCAAAATGGCCATTAATGCCAGTAAATGCAGCCATCCCAGGTTTTCGTGATCGGCTATGCCCCAAAGCATTGCAACAATGGGAATTAAATAGGTTACTGATGAGGCAAACAGTGCTCCCGATGTTTTAATTAGTTTGTTGAAGAACACGATAGAAATTGCTGTTCCAAAGATCCCTAAAAGCATTACATACCCTAACGAAATGTATGCATGTGGATTTGTGTTGAGGATGGAAACAAAATCTGTAGTGAATAAATATATTCCGGTAGGAGGACCCACAATAAAAAGTGCAAACCCTGATATGTGAATAGCTTCTACTTCGTGCAATTTATTCCTGATTATATTCACACTTACCGCGTACAAAAGTGTTGCAAAAACTATCATAATTGGATACCACGAAAATGTTCCTGCAAAGCTCTTCGAATTCATCATTATTAATCCAATCGCTCCTAATAATCCTAATCCCACACCTGCAATTCTGTTTGCTGTGATCGGAGTTTTAAAAACAAAATATCCTATCACCATAGTAAACAAAGGGGTGAGTGAATTCAACATCCCGGCAACGGAACTCGGAACTTCCGTTTGTGCAGTTGCAAATAAAAATGCAGGGATTCCATTTCCTAACAAGCCTGTCGCGAAAATAAATTTCCATTGCTCTTTTTTTATTTTTGCAGTATGTGCAATCACAAATGGAAACAAACATAAAAAAGCTGCCAGCATTCGAATAGACGCAACTTGATTCGGACTAAAATCTTCCAGCCCACGTTTCATCAAAATAAAAGAGCTTCCCCATATGAGAGCCAAAGCAATCATGAGGAGCCATTTGAAGTTAGTGGTAATTTGATTTTTCATGGCATAAAAAAAGGCCGGTATCGAACCGGCCTTTCTCTCTTAAGCAAGTACTGCTTTTTTCTTAGTGATTTTAACGTTGCTAGCAGCTTTGTTAATACCGAATGCTTTTTTTACAACGTCAACATTATTCAATTCTTCCCACGGGAATAATTTTACTTTTATTTTCTTCTCGTTCTTCTTTCCTTTATTAAATATTTTCGTCACCTCTTTCGATTCGCGACCCATATGTCCGTAGGCAGCCGTTTCAAAATAAATTGGTGTACGAAGTTTGAATCTTTTTTCAATAAAATAAGGACGCATATCAAACTCTTTCATCTTACCAATAACATTAGCAATCTGTCCGTCGGTCATCGATACTTTAGAAGTACCATAAGTGTTTACATACAATCCAACAGGTTCTGCAACACCAATCGCGTAAGCTACCTGTACCAATACTTCATCACAAACACCTGAAGCAACTAAATGCTTGGCAATATGACGAGTTGCATAAGCAGCAGAACGATCTACTTTTGAAGGATCTTTACCTGAGAAAGCACCACCACCGTGAGCGCCTTTTCCACCGTAGGTATCAACAATAATTTTACGACCTGTTAAGCCTGTATCACCGTGTGGTCCACCAATAACAAATTTTCCTGTTGGGTTCACATGGTAATATATTTTATCATTAAAAAGAGCTTGAACTCTCTTTGGTAATTTCTTCATAATTCTTGGAATCAAAATAGATTTTACATCTTTTTTAATTTGCTCCTGCATCGCTTTTTCAGATGCGAAATCATCATGTTGTGTGGATATAACGATGGTGTCTATACGTTGCGGTACATTGTTATCGTTGTATTCAATTGTCACCTGACTTTTTGAATCGGGCCTCAAATATTTCATCGTTTTTCCTTCTTTACGGATAGCAGCTAATTCAGCCAAAAGCAAATGTGCCAGTTCAAGGGGAAGTGGCATATAATTATCTGTTTCGCGATTGGCATAACCGAACATCATTCCTTGGTCACCGGCACCTTGTTCTTCAGGCTTTTTGCGCACTACACCCTGGTTAATGTCGGGCGACTGCTCATGAATAGCTGATAAAATGCCACAAGAGTTTGCTTCAAACATATACTCACTTTTGGTATATCCAATGTGACGAACAACTTCTCTGGCAATTTCCTGAACATCCAAATAGGCTTCTGATTTTACCTCTCCGGCAAGGACTACCAAACCGGTAGTTACCAAAGTTTCGCATGCCACCTTCGACATTGGATCATAAGCTAAGAAATAGTCGATTAACGCATCTGAAATTTGATCCGAAACTTTATCAGGATGTCCTTCCGACACTGATTCTGAAGTAAATAAATAAGCCATTTTTTAAATTTAAGGTATGTTGATGATAGTTAGATTAGAATTTGCAAATTAGTAAAAGCGCTGTATTTCAGTACTTTTACTAATTTGAAGGTGCAAAATTACTAAAATCATTAAACATAGGAACTCTCTGACCCTAAGAATTTATAAACACTATCAATGTATGTTGAATAGACCGTGCCCGGTTGGTTGAATTGAATTTAATTCAGAAAGACCTCTTGTTCCGTGAAAACTTCATTCTATTGTCATGATTTGATCCTTCTCTTTGTCACTGATTACCTTTCAGTAAGAGTCACATCTTCTGCGATTTTATTGCTTCTCACAGATTTATAATTCACAATATTTGTATGAAATGATCACATTGAAAAATTTGCCTGCTAAATACATCATACTTTCTCTCATTTTATTTATCATTTTTTGTAGAATTAATGATGCATCTTGCCAGGTAATAGAATACCCTTACGACACAATTTCAATTTTCAAGCATAACGGATTTAAACCATTCATTGTTCCATCGCTTTTGATTGTTTCGGGTGTATATGCTCTAACAGATGATGCAAAAATTAATAGGTTTGAAATTGCGGAAGAGCGGAATGAACATTATGCAAATTTTCATGTCACGGCCGACGATTATTTGCAGTATGCACCCATAGCTGCTGCGTATGGATTGGTGTTGGGTAAAGTGAAAGCGAAAGACGATTTATTGAATATGACTATTAAGTTAGCTAAATCGGAGCTTGCTATGATGGCTATTGTTTACCCGTTGAAAATGCTTACTCATGGAGCTCGTCCCGATAATGGAGCTCCAACAACTTTTCCTTCCGGGCACACCGCACAAGCCTTTGTAGCTGCTACATTTTTAGATGAACAATATCGTCATGTAAGTAAATGGATCAGTGTTGGAGGTTATGTTGTCGCAACATCTGTAGGTGTTTCAAGAGTCCTAAATAATCGCCACTGGATTTCGGATGTGTTGGCTGGGGCAGGAATAGGAATTCTGTCGGTGAAATTAGTCTCTATAACACATCAATACAAATGGAAAAGTAAACATTCTACTTTAGCATGTTTTCCATTGATCGATAAAAACACCAAGGGACTTTATGCACGAATGATTTTTTAATTCGTTAATTTACTTCGTAAGTTGATGGAAAATTTCCTCCAAAGAACTTTCAGTTTTTTGAAGAGTAAGAATTTTTAAATTGTTTTTTACAGCAAATTCAAAAAGTTCACTTCTTAAATCATTTCCTTTAGGACTATGCAACTTAAATTTGTTTTTTCCTTCGGATTCTACTCTTGAAACACCTTTCATCGATTTCAGTAATTCAATATCAGTAGCAATTTCAAATTCCACTTCCAAAATACTCTCAGGTTGTGTTTTTTGTTGAATCACTTCGGTGCGGTCGTTGGCTACAATTTTGCCTTTGTTGATGATGATTACTCGGTCACAAATAGCTTCAACTTCCTGCATGATGTGAGTTGAAAGTATCACAGTTTTCTTTTTGCCGATGGAGCTTATCAAACTACGTATTTCTACCAATTGATTCGGATCCAAGCCTGAAGTAGGTTCATCCAAAATAAGAACCTCCGGATTGTGAATCATCGCCTGAGCGAGCCCTACCCGTTGGCGGTATCCTTTCGACAAAGCCCCAATTTTCTTTTTTTGTTCAAGACCTAAGCCGGTGAGTTCAATCATATCCTTTACGCTCTTATCAATCGCAGCAGATTTCATATGCAATCCTGCTACAAATGAAAGATATTCTCTCACATACATATCCAAGTACAAAGGATTATGTTCGGGAAGATAACCTACCAGTCTGCGAACATCAATAGATTGCTCCACAGTATCAAATCCCTCGACAGTTACCCTTCCGGAAGTCTGTGGTAAAAAGCAACTGATAATTTTCATCATTGTAGATTTACCAGCCCCGTTGGGCCCTAAAAATCCAACCACCTGCCCGGAACTCATCTCAAAACTCACATCATCCAAAGCCTTCTGAGTCCCGTATATTTTGGTAATATGCTCTATCTTTACCGACATATTCTTTATTATGAAGTGCAAAAGTAAGGAAAATACTTCAGTACAGTTCAAGTGTATCGATGCGGCGGTGGCAGTTGGCAGCGGCAGTAGGTAGCGGCAGTTGAGAGCGGCAGCAGCAGGTGGCAGCGGCAGTCAAACTCGATTTTTGTACTAATGACCCAATGACCAACTGACCCACTTGCAATCTAACTAATGACCCAATGACCAATGACCCTTCAATCGACCAATGACTAATAACCTAATGACCAATTACCAATGACTAAAAATGGTCTCGTACTAAAATCCACCGGCAGTTTTTATCAGGTTATTGATGAAGAGGGCAAGGTATATCGTTGCCGTACGAAGGGTAAGATGCGGACGTTAAACAAGGACACCACCAATCCGGTATCGGTAGGGGATAGGGTGATTTTTGAGAAGGAGGGTGATGTTGATGAGGGGATGATTAGTGAAGTGCTTGGGCGGAAAAATTATATTATTCGTAAATCGGTAAACTTATCGCGACAGGCACAGATTTTAGCGGTGAATATGGATCTTGCGGTAGTTGTCGCCACTCCTGTTTATCCTCGTACCTCCACAGGTTTCATCGATCGTTTTTTGGCTACGGCCGAAGCGTATAATATTCCTGCGGGAGTTGTGTTTAATAAATCCGATTTGTATGATGCCGATGTGAAAGAGTATGTTGATGAGCTCTCTGAAATGTATCGGGATGTTGGTTACAGCACTTACATTGTTTCGGCATTGAATGAAGAGACACTTGGTGAATTAAGAAATGTCCTCAAAGGAAAGACCACACTTTTCTCAGGACATTCGGGTACAGGAAAAAGTACGTTGGTAAATGCATTAATTCCCGGACTGAATTTAAAGACCTCCGAAATTTCTGCACAACATCTCAAAGGCAAACACACCACCACCTTCGCCGAAATGCATCCCATACCCGGTGGTGGTTATATCATCGATTCACCCGGCATCCGTGAATTCGGAATTCTGGAATTTGATAAATATCAGGTATCGCATTATTTTCCGGAAATTTTAAAGTCTCTCCCGGATGTAAGTATGGAAATTGTTTGCACGTAAATGAAAAAGATTGCGCAGTATTTGCTGCTATCGAAAATTCCGAAATTGCATTGACAAGATATTCAAGCTATATTAGTATTTTGAATAATGAGGATATTTTTAAGTGAGTAAGCTTCGACCTGACAGGTCCCGCCTCGCTTTGACCTGTCAGGTCCCAGTTGATTCCATATATTTGCATAAATGAAAGTCGTCATCCAACGTGTAACTTCTGCATCGGTCACTATAAATGAAACGGTGCATGCAACCATTGGTAAAGGATTGCTGATATTGTTAGGAATAGAAACGGAAGATACCGTTAGTGATGCAGAAAAACTGTGTGCAAAAATTCCGAAAATGCGTATTTTTAGTGATGAAAACGGGTTGATGAATTTATCTAATTCAGATGTCGATGGAGAGTATTTAGTCGTGAGTCAGTTCACCCTTCACGCCGATACCCGCAAAGGAAATCGCCCCTCCTACATCAAAGCCGCCCGTCCGGAACAAGCCATACCACTCTACGAGAAATTTATCGAACTCCTCTCCAAAGAAACCAACAAAAAAATATCCACCGGCGAATTCGGAGCGGATATGAAAATTGCGTTGGTGAATGATGGGCCGGTGACGATTGTTGTGGATACTAAAGAGTGACAAGTGAAATGTGACAAGTGACAAGCCTGCCCGGATCCGAAGGAGACGGGTGAAATGTGACAAGTGACAAGCCTGCCCGGATCCGAAGGAGACGGGTGAAAAGTGACATGTGCAATGTTTAAGGGACACAACCGAATTCAACCACCGAATTCACAACCTAATTACAACCACCGAATCAACCACTGAATCAACCACCGAATCAACCACTGAATCAACCACCGAATCAACCACCGAATTAACCACCGAATCAACCACCGAATCAACCGCCGAATCAACCACTGAATCAACCACCGAATTCAACAATCGAATTAACCACCGAATCAACCACCGAATCAACCACCGAATCAACCATTGAATTAACCACTGAATTCAACAACCGAATTAACCACTGAATTATGCATCTGAACGAAATACAAACAAAAGTCGACACCTGGATAAAACAACATGGTGTTCGATATTTTAATGAGCTTACCAACATGGCTCTTCTTGCCGAAGAAGTAGGTGAATTGGCTCGTATCATGGCCCGAACTTATGGTGAACAATCATTTAAAGAATCCGATAAGAATCGTGACCCTGCTGATGAAATGGCGGATGTGCTTTTTGTTTTGATTTGTCTGGCGAATCAAACCGGTGTGAATTTGGAAGAGGCGATGCAAAAGAATTTGGCAAAAAAAACTGCTCGTGATTCGGAACGGCATAAGCAGAATGATAAATTGAAGTAGTGTTTAGATTTTTCTTTGCCATGGCAATTGTTTTTCGCATTGATGTGAATTTTAAGTAGGTTCGAAATTTTTCACAGAAGCATGTTTCGGGGATCGAGAGATCCCCTGTATTTGGGTCGTGCGGAATTGCAAATTCCGCACGGCGCGCAGCAATAAAAAAGGCGCTATCATCGATAGCGCCTTTTCAACTATTATAATTTTTGTTTTAAACAGACTCCGCTAAAACAATAATCTTATTTTTCAATACTTCCACAACTCCACCTTTAACATCAAAAGATTGAACTCCCGCAGCCGTTTTGATTTTTACCTTGCCGTTTGCAAGAGTAGAAATAATTGGAGCATGGTTTTTCAATATCTGAAATTGTCCTGATGTTCCCGGTACATGAACAGATGTGACTTCGCCGGAGAAGACCTTTTTTTCGGGAGTGATTATTTCGAGGAACATTTTATGATTATTTGTGATCTTTAAGATGATTATGATCTATTATGATGGATTTGTTATGATTGATTTTTAGGGAAGTTATTATTCCTTTGCTATTATTAGTTGGCTTCCGCTAATAACTTCTTACCTTTTTCAATCGCATCATCAATAGTACCTACCAGGTTGAATGCGGCTTCTGGATACATATCTACTTCACCATCCATGATCATATTAAATCCTTTGATAGTCTCTTCGATTGGAACTAATACACCTTTTAATCCGGTGAACTGTTCAGCAACAAAGAAAGGCTGTGAAAGGAAACGTTGAACACGACGAGCACGAGTTACTGTTAATTTATCTTCGTCAGAAAGTTCATCCATACCAAGGATGGCAATGATATCCTGAAGTTCTTTGTAACGCTGAAGAATTTCTTTTACACGTTGTGCTGTACGGTAATGTTCTTCACCAACAACTGCAGGAGTAAGAATTCTTGATGTAGAATCCAATGGATCCACTGCAGGATAAATTCCTAACTCAGCAATTTTACGACTCAATACAGTGGTCGCATCCAAGTGAGCAAATGTTGTTGCAGGAGCCGGATCCGTTAAATCATCAGCAGGTACATAAACCGCCTGAACAGATGTAATAGAACCTCTTTTTGTTGAGGTAATACGCTCCTGCATCGCACCCATTTCAGTTGCAAGCGTTGGTTGGTAACCTACCGCAGAAGGCATACGACCTAAAAGAGCTGATACTTCAGAACCTGCCTGTGTGAAACGGAAGATATTATCGATAAAGAAAAGAATATCACGACCACCGACTGCTCATCTCCATCACGGAAATATTCAGCCATTGTTAATCCTGACAAAGCTACACGAGCACGTGCTCCCGGAGGCTCATTCATTTGTCCGAACACCAAAGTAGCTTTTGACTCTTCTAATTTTTTCATGTCAATATTTGAAAGATCCCATCCACCTTCTTCCATCGAATGACGGAAAGCATCTCCATAATTAATTACTCCTGATTCAAGAAATTCACGCAGAAGATCATTTCCTTCACGTGTACGTTCTCCAACACCGGCAAAAACTGAAAGACCTGCGTAGGCCTTCGCGATATTATTAACGAGCTCCATAATCAAAACGGTTTTGCCTACACCGGCACCACCGAACAATCCAATTTTTCCTCCTTTTGAATAAGGTTCAATAAGGTCAATTACTTTAATTCCGGTAAAAAGAACCTGGCTTTCAGTTGAAAGATCTTCGAATCTTGGAGCTTGACGGTGAATAGGTAATCCTTTTCCCGGTTCAATTGGAACAGGTCCGATACCATCAATAGCTTCTCCAACAACATTAAATAAACGACCTTTTACAGCATCGCCAGATGGCATCTAATAGGAGCACCTGTAGCAACAACTTCCAAACCGCGAACTAATCCGTCGGTGGAGTCCATTGCAATGGCACGAATCGTATCTTCGCCCACGTGTTTCTGACATTCAAGGATTACTGTCTGACCATTATCTTTGGTGATAATCAATGCATCTAGTATGTTAGGCAACATTGCATCCACTTGATCGAAACTAACATCAACTACCGGCCCAATGACCTGAACTACTTTACCTACGTTCTTCATATTATTTAATGTAAATTGGAATTTTTAGATTTGCGAGCGCAAAAGTACTATTTATATCTGTTATTTCAGAATATTTACACTGCTAAAAATGCTAATGTTAATAAAAAGTCAGGAAAACTGATTGTTGATTGTATATTTCATTGAAAAGCAGCCATTTAAAATATTAATTTATCAAACAAAACTAACAAATTTTGAAAATTTATAATTCACTTGATGAATTCCAACCAATTGATAACGTTGTAGTTACAATCGGTACTTTCGACGGTGTTCATTTGGGTCATCTCAAATTGATTAAAAGGGTGCTGGAAAAGGCGAGAGAAATAAATGGCGAAACAGTGATATTGACTTTTTTTCCTCATCCAAGAATGATCTTATATCCTGAAGAACACGGCATTGAATTGCTCAATACGGTTGAGGAAAAAATAACTCTTTTGGCCGAAACAGGTATCGATCATCTAATAATTCACCCTTTCGATCAACATTTTTCGGAGTTAACATCAAAGGAGTTTATTGATGATGTGATTTCACGAAAAGTTGAAAACAAAAAAACTGATTATTGGCTACGATCATCGTTTTGGCAAAAATAGGGAAGGATCATTTGATGATTTACTGACTCTAGCTCCTGAATTGGGTTTCGACGTGGAAAAAATTGAAGAGGAAGATGTGAATGACATTGCCATCAGTTCTACTTTGATTAGAAAAGCTCTTAAAACAGGTGATATCGCCACTGCTATCAGTTACCTTGGCAGACCATATACGATTACAGGAACTGTGATTCACTGGCGATAAAATTGGCAGAACTATCGGTTTTCCTACTGCTAATTTGCTGATTGAGGAAGATTATAAACTCATTCCTGCCGAAGGGGTTTACATAGTGGAAGCATTGGTTGAGAATGAATCCTTAAAAGGCATGTTGAGCATAGGCAAACGACCAACTTTATTGAAAAATGGAGGATTGCGTGTTGAAGTCTTTCTATTCGATTTCGACAAAGATATTTATGGCAAAAAAGTAACCTTGAAGTTACTGAAATGGATCAGAGGAGATAAAAAGTTTGCCTCATTGGACGAATTAACCAAACAAATTCAAGAAGATCTCGTTTATACCTTGAAGTACAAGGGCGAATAGAGTAGAAGTATGGGTCAGAAAGATGGGAAAGCAGGTTTTGATAAATATCTTGTCTGCAGTTTTACATCAATTGCTTTATCCTGATTAAATTCAATTTGTACGTTTACCACAATAAATAAAAAATGCGCTTCGTAAAAATTTTAAGTATTTGTTTGTTTTTGCTGGTGCAGAATAGTAATCTGTTTGCACAGGATGATGACATGCCAGTGCGTGCTTATGTTCGGCCATCTTATAAAGTTCATAAAAGTTTAAGTGCTGCATTACAAAATCCAGACTCTGTTTTCATTTTAGTGTTAACCGGGAAAAAATTAAAGGAAATTCCTGAAGAAGTTTTTAAACTTCCTAAATTGGTAGTTTTAGATTTGGGTCGAAATAAAATTAAAGTGTTACCTGAATCAATAGGGCAACTAACTTCACTCATAGAACTCGATCTTTCAAATAATAAATTGAAAGCGTTGCCTGCTGCTATTGGTAAATTAACAAATTTGCGAAAGTTGGCCTTGAACAGAAATGTTATTGAAGCATTGCCTCCGGAAATTGGATTGATGAAATCGCTCGAGTATATTGAGTTGTGGGATAATGAACTTGGAACTTTGCCTGAAGAAATCAAAGAACTGCAAAACTTGAGAGTAACTTGATTTAAGAGGAATACTTTTTTCGGAGGAACAGCATTTACACTTTGTTGAGCTTCTTCCAAAATCAAAAATTTACATGTCGCCTGCATGCAATTGTAAAACATTTTAATTGAATAACAATTCAGATAAAATATTTTTCTAATCTTTTATATTACATCAAATAGTTTAATGGCAGATATCAAAGTCATTATAACTAAAAGTCTTCTGATCCATATTGATGCCGATTTATTTTGAGATGCATATTTGGCGGCAACCCATGCTCCGAATGTTTGTCCTACTGCAATAGTGCAACCTAGCTCCCAATTAATTTGATCATTATAGGCGAAAATTATAAATGCAGGGTAGGTGTAAGCCAGAAAGTTCATCAAATTTTTCAATGCATTTCCATGTTGAAAAGTAAAATTTAACACCAGTAAAAGTGCTGCCAGTGTAAATACACCAACTCCTAACTGATATAAAACCACCGTAGGCACCAATAACAAAGAGTAACGGGTAAGACCAAAACTTTTTCGTTTCGGAAACCGCTTCGTCAATTTCGCGCAGCAGTGAGGAGTAGTTCATTGCAATCACCACCAACAATAGTAGCATCACTATACCGATAACTAATCTCAGAATTCCTTCATCGATCCACGTTGCAATAAGAGCACCTGATATGGGATCCAAGAACAGTAGGAATAATGTAGTACACATCTTTTCCAAGCCGATAGTTGCCACTTTTATAAAGTGTAAAGCACCTACAAATGTTTGTGTCAGTATCCCAACTCGATTGGTGCCATTTGCAACATGCGCAGGTAATCCCAAAAACAACAATACAGGCAAAGTGAATAACGAGCCACTTCCGGCAAGTGTATTAATTACACCCGCAAAAAAGCCCGCAGTAATTGCTAAAATGATGTGCCAGGTTTCCAATGGTGTTAGTTTGTTAGTTTATTAGTTTGTTAGTTTTGTTTAGTTTGTTTGTTGCTGCTTCAGCTAAGAGAAAGTGTAGATAGCATGCGCGATAGCAGGCCTGCCTGCCAAGCTAAAGATAAGCTTTTGCTTGTCGATGGCAGGCAGGTTTGTTAGTTTATTGGTTTTATAGCCTGCCAGCTTGCCATCGAATAAGTTGAAGCTTTGCGATGGAGGCTGTTTTATGGTTTATTGGTTTATTAGTTTATTAGTTTAATGTGTCCTTGGTGTCTCCGATCCTCTATGGTTTTATTTTGCTTTAAATGCTTGGCAGTGATTGGGACTTTATTAAGAATGAAGTTGAATTAATTGAACGTCGCAAAAATACCATATTATACAATGCAATTATAAATTCGGAATTGAAGTTTCATATAATAGGAAATTTCAATTTTACATTTTGTATTTTACATCTCTGTTTTCCTCAAAACTGTAAATTTAATGCCTCACCTACATTTTCCTTCTCCACATACATTTAATTTCCTTATGTTTGCACCCATTAATAAAGGGGTGCTATCCGTGAAAGCGGAATGCTGAGATTATACCCAATAAACCTGATCCGGGTAATGCCGGCGTAGGGATGGTGGTAACATTTTCTGCAATTGCATACCCGTGCATTCTGTTACCAAAATTAAATGGGAAATCAGATTGCCCGGCAAACCCTTTGATATACTATAAAATCAAAGGACATGAAACATTTATTACTTCTTGTCAACATTTTGCTTGCTTAATTTATTTACTCAGGCACAAAATATTCTTTCTGGGAAAGTAGTTAGTCAACTCAATAGTGAACCTCTTACCGGCGCAACAATCACTATGGAGGGAACCTATCTCACCGAAATCACCAAACCGGATGGGACCTTTAGTTTTTCAAAATTCCCGAATGGTGAAGCGGTATTGATAATTCGTTTTCTTGGCTACACCGAGCAGAAAATTTCTGTTAATAGTGCAACTACTCAAAACTTGATTGTAGAAATGGTTGTCAATCCTGTACTTAGCGATGAAATAATCATTAGTTCAACACGCGCAACGAAGAGTTCCGCAATGGCTAAGTCGGAAATTTCCAGAAAGGAAATTGAATTAATTAACACCGGCAAAGACATCCCATTTTTAATGGAAGGTGTACCGTCGCTCATCTCAACTTCCGATGCAGGAACCGGAATTGGTTACACAGGAATCCGTCTGAGAGGAAGCGATGCATCTCGAATTAATGTCACTATTAACGGTATTCCAATAAATGATTCAGAATCGCAACTTCTGTATTGGGTAAATATGCCTGATTTAGCTTCTTCAGTCGATAATATTCAAGTGCAAAGAGGAGTTGGCACATCAACAAATGGTGCGGGCGCTTTTGGCGGAAGTGTAAACATCCAAACTCTCTCGCCTTCCGATAGCGCTTTCGCAACTACATCTAATGGTTTCGGTTCTTTCAATACCTTAAAAAATAATGTGACTGTTGGAACGGGTATGATTAACAATCACTGGAGTTTTGAAGGACGACTTTCCCGAATTAAATCTGATGGTTACATCGATCGTGCATCCTCCGATTTGAAATCATTTTTTGTATCCGGTGGATATTTTGGAAAGAAGGATTTTGTAAAACTTAATATTTTTTCAGGTAAAGAAGTTACTTATCAGTCGTGGTACGGTGTGCCGGAAGCTTCCCTTGATACAAACAGGACTTACAATTATTATACATACGAAAACCAGGTCGATAATTATCAGCAAGATCATTATCAGCTATTTTATTCGAGAGAACTCAACAAAGGATTGCAATTAAATACTGCTTTGCATTATACCTATGGAAGAGGATATTATGAGGAATATAAAGATGATGAATCGTTGTCTGATTATAATCTTGATGATGTAATAATTGGAAATGATACCATCACCAACACCAATCTGGTACGAAGAAAATGGCTTGATAATGATTTCTATGGTGCTACATGGTCGTTGCATTACTCACCTGAAAGTTGGTTTGATGTGATTTTTGGTGGCGCTTGGAACCAGTATGATGGTGATCATTTTGGTGAGGTAATTTGGGCGCAGTATGCATCTAACAGCAGTACCAATTTTCGTTATTATGAAAACAACGGATTGAAAACTGATTTTAATATATTTCTAAAATCAACCATAAATTTAACTTCTAAACTCGACTTCTTCGGTGATTTGCAATACCGTTTAGTGAACTATGATTTTATTGGCATTGATCAAAATCTGGAGCCAATTCCACAATCTGATGAACTTGCGTTTTTTAATCCGAAAGTAGGATTTACTTACACTGTTAAGCCGGGAATTTATGGTTATATTTCGTTGAGTGTTGGGAATAAGGAACCTTCACGGGATGACTATACCGAAAGCACTTTGCAAAGCAGACCGCTATCTGAAAGAGTGTATGATTTGGAAAGTGGTTATTATTGGCGAAATCAAAAGTTTATGGCAGGATTCAATTATTACTTGATGATTTATGATAATCAACTAGTCCTCACAGGACAAATTAACGATGTCGGAAATTATACACGTACCAACATTAAAAAGAGTTTTCGTGAGGGTGTTGAAATAGAAGCAGGTTGGAATCCAATTCGCAAATTATCTGTCAAAGGAAATGTTGCTTTTAGCAGGAGTGAAATTGATGAGTATAAGGATTATATTGATGATTATGATAACGGCGGTCAAATTGTTCAGTTGTATAATAAAACCGACATCGCTTTTTCACCTGAAGTGACTGGTTTTCTAAGTCTAAGTTATCTTCCGATATCGTCCTTGAATATTTCATTGGTGAATAAATTTGTTGGAGAACAGTATCTCGATAATACTTCTAACAGTAATCGGAAACTCGATAGTTGGATTACGCATGATTTAAGAATTGATTACACGTTAAAAACAAAATGGATTAAAGAAATTGTGTTGTCGGGCGTGGTAAATAATTTATTGGATGCAGAATATGAATCGAATGGTTATACATTCAGTTATGTATATGATGCACAACCTATCACTGAGAACTTTTACTATCCCCAGGCTGGTACTAATTACATGTTGCAAATGACTCTTAAATTTTAAGTCCTTGAGTCCTTGAGTTCTTGTGTTAGTCGCAAGAGACAAGTGACACGTGCAAGTGAAAAGTTGTAAGTGGCAAGTTCCAAGTTGACTAATGGTTTAGGGCAGGGGCCAGGGGGTGGTGGGGGTCACACTGTGAAAAAACTATCTATTAGTTTAATAGCATTTCTCATACGATCTTCACCAACACCATTAACAACACCATAATTATAGTGCAAAGAATCCAATATTCGTTTGTACCAATTGAAGAAAAATTCTCCTTTGCCCGGATTCTCTCTCAAAGCGTCAAATTCCCAGGGCAAGTCGTTTTCGGTGAGCAAATAATAATTGTAGGGATGTTCAATTATCATTTTTTCGATGTATGCCGGTGAAGAATCAAAAACATGTTCGCACCATACTTTTGCTACAATAAATTCGGTGTCAATAAAAAAATATTTTCCGGCATGTGTAACTACTTCACTTTCTTTTTGAAATTGAACTTTATACATTTCAATTACATCTTTCAATGAATATTTTCTATTTAAGTTTTCAAGATATTCACGGGCATATTCTTTCACCCAAACTGTTTGGTAGTGTGCTGCCAACTTTTTACACAGCTCACTTTTCCCCGATGACTCAGGTCCGATAATGGCAATCCGTAAAGGCAAAATTGAATTCGTTTTTTTCAAAATATATTTTCCAACTATGTTGAACTTTTATTCATTTCTTTTTTCCATTCATGGTATCCTAAAATTGCAAGAACAAAATAAACGGTAAAAAGCAGAGCATATAGATACAATTCTTTATTCAGGTAAATTCCTACATAAACCACATTTACAACCATCCAAATAAGCCAATTTTCTATTTTTTTTCTCGCAATAAGAAATTGGGCAACAAAACTTAATGTGGTCGCAGAAGCATCCAGATACGGAACATCGGCATCCGTAAAGTAATGGAAAAATGAACCCATTGAAACAGCCACTATTGTACCACAAATTGCTAATGCTAACCACGTTTTGGAAGTTGTTGTACTTACAGTTTTCTTTGCATCATCTTTGATATTCAGCCAATTATACCATCCGTAAAGCAATAGAACAATGTAAACTGCTTGTTGAATAGCATCAGAATAGAGTTTTTGTTCCCAAAAGAGGTATAGAGAAAAAATTACATTAACCAATCCCACTGGAAAGCACCAGATATTTTCCTTCAAAGTGAGCCATACTCCGGCAATTCCAAACACAAAACCTGAAATTTCGATGATTGTCAAAGTGCTAATTTAGGGTTTGAATAATATAACTTATTAATTTTCATTCTGTAAATATCTTATGATCGGCTAATTTCGTAAATTTTCAAGATTTATGAAATTTGGACTTTTTTTATATTTAATGTTGTATTATTCACTTTGATTTTTACATTTGTACAAGGCTAACAACAACTACAATATGGGTAAAGAAAGCTTTGATAGGATTGTTGATGCGCTCGAAGTTAAGTACATTCTTGCGAGTAGGAGGAAAGTTGTTAATTCCTCTGAACTCTTAAGCACTTTTGAGCAAAAAGACATTCTGGTTTATATCGAAAAAGGTTATTTTTCGGCAGATAAGCACCACCATCAACTTAAAGAAGGCTCTTTATACCTCATCCCGAAAGGAAATTCCATTGATTTTAGGCATGGACCTCCTCCATACAAAGAATTTGGACAGGATGGATTTACTTCAAAAGAATTACGTGAAAAATATTTAATGCCTATTGAAACAAATGAATTGATTAATGAAAATGATCATGTGTTTTCAATTTTCGGTTTCGAAGTTCTGGTTCATGGTGCAATTCCATTTTTTTCCATTCTTGAAATTCCGAATATCCGTATCCACAACCAAAGCAGTATTTATGAAATTTTTCAAAAAATGGTTATTGAGGAAGAACTTAATGGAGTTGGAAAATCAACTATGCTCGCTCATCTGGCCGGTGAATTGATTGTTAATTTATGCAGGTATATTTATGACAATCCTGTCTTTGAAATTAATTTAGAAAAAGTTAATTTTCTTCTGGATAAACGATTAATTAAAATCATTCAACACATACAAGATAACCTCGATCAGGATTTATCAAATCATTTGATTGCAGAAAAGGCCTTTGTATCTAAAGATTATGTCGGACAGTTTTTTAAATCTAATACCAACCAGAATTTACAGGATTATATAGAAAGCAGAAGATTGGATAAAGCGCATTATTTATTGAGAACCTCAAACGATAATATCCATGAAATTGCTCTCAAAGTGGGGTTTAAGGATCCGGCCTATTTTAGCAGAAGATTTAAAATTCGATTTAATAAAAATGCAAAAGAAGTAAGGAGAAATGATCTTCTGGTGGTGTGAAAACTGAGGTTGAATTTTAAAATATTAAACAACAACCGATTTTTTTATGGCTTCTGCTATTTCACTAATAACCGAAAGATTTTTTTCAATTGAATTGCCTACAACGATCATATCGGCACCGGCTTTACAATTCGCAGCAGCTTTTTCAGGAGTACCAATGCCACCACCTACAATCAAAGGAATCTGGACCGATTTTCTCACCATTCGAATCATGTCTTCACTAACCGGAATATGTGCACCACTACCGGCATCCATAAAAATCATTTTTAATCCCAACATTTCACCCGCCATAGCTGTGCAAGCTGCAATATCCGGTTTGTCGTGAGGTATTGGATGTGTATTGCTCATATAGAGCGCAGTTGTGGTGTTTCCGCTTTCAATGAGCATGTAACCTGTTGAAATGGCCTCCAGTTTTTTCTCTCTGATAATAGGAGCGGAGGTAACATGTTTTCCGATAAGAAGATCAGCATTTCTACCTGAAATTAATGAGAGAAATAATAGCGCATCCGCCTGCTCATCAACTTGAGTGGTGTTGCCGGGGAATAAAACAACCGGAATGTTACACGCATATTTTATTCGTCTGATGCAGTTCGACATGCTGCCGTTGGTTAACAAACTTCCACCAACGAAAATATAATCCACGCCACATTTAGCTGCAAGACCGCAAACTTGCTCGATTTGCTCATTGGTCATTTTATCGGGATCAACAAGAATTGCAAATTGCTTGAGCCCTTCCGACTTTTTCTGTATTATTTGTTGGTAGATATTCATGAAAATAATGGTTCGAAATTACAAAGCAATTGCATAGGTAATCATCAAATTATCCAAATATTGAAAAAAAACCTGATATATGCAATCATTTTCTTCCTTTTTAAAGCGAACCTTTGTAATTCCACTCTCCTCGAAGGCAATCGGTTCAACGGTGAGATCATCCCTAAAGTCAATCGATCCAAGGCTATAAATTTTAAAAGCACACTCCTTTGCTCCCCAAATAATATAAAGCATCAGCGTTTCGTGTTCGGTTGATATCCAACTTCTTTCAAAATCATTTACGAATTTGTGGCTCACTTTATGGATGCGATCGCCGGTAATTTCTACATCAACACCTACCTTAAAATCAGGATGAACAATAACCGCAACATAGGGTCCGCTGTGAGAAATCGAAATGTGGGTATGCTCACCATCAAGTGAAGGTTTTCCCAACTCGTTGTAAATAATCCGCTGCTTGACTCCTAACTCCGACAGTAATGCTCTGGTAGCCAGCCATTCAGATACTCTCTTTGGATTTCTGAAATAGGGTATTTCGGCATAAATGTTTTGTTTTTTCAAAATTTCTAATAACTCCTCCTGACTTTCATCTACTCTCCAAACGGCTAATTCGCCTTTTTCATAGATGCTATTTCGAAGTATAATTGCCATAACTATTTGCTGTTGGTTAGAACTTTCTTGCCTCTTAATGTGTTTTTTAGTAAATTTGCACAAAAATGAACAAAATCATGATTAATACACCAGAAACAAAGTATGTTAAATACAAAGTAAAGGATATTTCCCTTGCCGAATGGGGAAGAAAAGAAATCAAATTGGCAGAAGATGAAATGCCTGGTTTGATGTCGTTGCGTAAAGAATTTGGAAAATCGCAGCCTCTTAAAGGAGCGAGAATTGCAGGTTGTTTACACATGACCATTCAAACAGCGGTATTGATTGAAACTTTAACAGCTTTAGGAGCTGAAGTAACTTGGTCATCATGTAATATTTTCTCAACACAAGATCATGCTGCTGCTGCCATTGCTGCTGCAGGAATTTCTGTTTATGCTTGGAAAGGTATGAATGAAGAAGAATTTGATTGGTGTATTGAACAAACATTATTTTTCGGAGAAAAACGTCAAGCCATTGAATATGATTCTTGATGATGGTGGTGATTTAACGAACATGGTTTTTGATCAATTTCCTGAATTAATAAAAGACATCAAAGGATTATCAGAAGAAACTACTACCGGTGTTCACCGCTTGTATGAGCGTATGAAAAACGGAACACTTCCAATGCCTGCAATCAATGTTAATGATTCGGTTACCAAATCAAAATTTGATAATAAATATGGTTGTCGTGAATCATTGCAAGATGCTATTCGTCGTGCAACAGATTTGATGCTTGCAGGTAAAGTTGCTGTTGTATGCAGGTTATGGTGATGTAGGAAAAGGTTCTGCAGAATCGTTGAGTGGAGCAGGAGTGAGGGTGATTGTAACTGAAATTGATCCAATTTGTGCACTTCAAGCTGCAATGGAAGGTTATGAAGTCAAGAAAATGGATGATGCTGTTAAGGAAGCAGATATTATTGTTACTGCAACCGGTAATAAAGATATCATTAAAGATCGTCACTTCAAATCTATGAAGCATAATGCTATTGTTTGTAATATCGGTCACTTCGATAATGAAATTGATATGGCTTGGTTGAATTCTAATTATGGCAAATCGAAAGATGTCATCAAGCCACAAGTAGATAAATATACGGTTGATGGAAAAGATATTATTGTCCTTGCCGAAGGTCGTTTGGTGAATTTAGGATGTGCAACAGGTCATCCTTCGTTTGTAATGTCAAATTCATTCACAAACCAAACCTTGGCTCAATTAGAACTTTGGACTAACTCAGGAAGTTATGAGAACAAAGTGTACACCTTACCAAAGCACCTCGATGAGAAAGTTGCTCGTTTGCACCTTTCAAAAATCGGTGTTGAACTCGAAACCCTTTCGAAAGATCAGGCCGACTATATTGGTGTGGAAGTTCAAGGTCCATTCAAGCCGGAATATTACAGATATTAATAGATTAACACATTACAAAAAAAGCCTCCGCAAGGAGGCTTTTTTTGTGCCCGAATAATTCTTCGACCTGTCAGGTCCCGCCTCGCTTCGACCTGTCAGGTCCCGCCTCGCTTCGACCTGTCAGGTCCCGCCTCGCTTCGACCTGTCAGGTCCCGCCTCGCTTCGACCTGTCAGGTCCCGCCTCGCTTCGACCTGTCAGGTCCCGCCTCGCTTCGACCTGTCAGGTCCCGCCTCGCTTCGACCTGTCAGGTCCCTCCTCGCTTCGACCTGTCAGGTCCCGCCTCGCTTCGACCTGTCAGGTCCCGCCTCGCTTCGACCTGTCAGGTCCCGCCTCGCTTCGACCTGTCAGGTCCCGCCTCGCTTCGACCTGTCAGGTCCCGCCTCGCTTCGACCTGTCAGGTCCCATAGCAGAGAGTAAATTAAAATGGTAAATCAGAAATATCCCTGATAAATCCGTTTTCTATTTTTAGACTCGGTTTGGTGTTGCAGAAAATGAAATTTTCACGGTTGAAGAAAAGCTCAATGACTTCTTCCCTTTTTACAATGGTTTCTTTTGTTCCGATAATTTCATTGTACGAGGAATACTTCCACTGTGAGGATTGCTTGCAAAAATTTGCCTCCACCGGATTCAGATGTACATATTTTATTAAATCCTGCAAATGTTCATCGCTGGTTACTAAATCTCTTTTGAACGGACGCCTGAAAAGTGGTCCTTTTCGATGGTGTTCAGTGTTGAATTTTTTCGTGTACGTATCAAATAAATTACTCAACGCTTTCGACAACACTCTGCTCTCCATATTTTCCATGCCCTTCGACCATTTGTACAATCCATGTGGTTGCTGGTAATACTCTTCCAGTGTGTCTTTCATGCATGATGGTGAATGGGTTTGTACCACCAGGTGGAAATGGTTTCGCATTAATGCATAAGCGTGCAAATCAAAAAACGGACACGCATATTTCTTGAATTTCTCCATGAAGAAATGATAATCGCCCGGATTAATAAAACAATTGTCGGTGCTGACAGCATGATTATAAAGATGATAAAAATGCTCCGGCTCTAAAGGCTCAAAGTGGTCTGCCATGATGTAGAAAAGTTTAAAAAAGTTAGAAAAAAATAGTTAGTACAAATATAGAAAATAACTAAAATAAAAAACCGATAATTACTTCGAAAAAATTATCTCTTATCGAAAACAGTCAATCAATTAAAAACCCTTAAAGCAACACCATCATAATAAGTGTTGTACTGATACAAAGGTTGTGTTGCAGGTCCGTTAATTACGCTGCCATCATAAATACTAAACCTCGATGAACAACAGGAGTCAATAGAAGAAATTCCTGTTAACACATCAACAATGGAACAAGCCGCATTGGGATCGTACGTACAATTTCTTTCCAATGCAGTAAAATCTACCTGAGATCTTCTGTAAATAATTATTCCCTTGGTGCCGGCATTCACATACGCCCAGCCACCAACTGCATTCAACGAAATGTTGGAGGGCTCGCTTAAGTACAATGTGAAGTCGACATAGTTTTGAGCTACATCAGGACTCTCATCTTTTTTGCACGCATGAAAAATGAGTGCCGTCAATCCCAATATTAATATAATTTTCTTCACATTCTTCATGATACCTCTTTTATATAAATGACCTTGTTACCCAGGACTCAATAACGCAATCAACTCATCAAAATTACAAAATATAAGTTAAAGTCGTTTTTTGGCATCCGTCATTTGAATTTGAAAACCCCTCCCTTGCCCGAATTTAATCGTGGAAAGGAGGGGTTGTGGAGTCGCAGGACATGATAAAAGTTTATATAGTATTGATATACAGTTCAATAAATTGACACAAATGTTTGCATTGAACATGTTGAATCTTATTTTAATAATTTGGAAAGCGCCTATTGTCCATTTTAAAGAGATTTGAACTATAGTAAATAATCCCTTTTTGAAAAGATTAGAAATTTAAGGTGTGTAAAGTCTTTGCATTTATAAGTGAATGCACTAAAAACTAGAAAAATCAAACAAACAAATTTCAATTTCGAAATTTTCATGGTTTTATAAATGGTTGGTTACACAAAAGTTTGATGAGAATACAGAGCCACCAATTTGTTAAGTACGTTGTAATGCATAGTTTTCTGATTATTAGTATCCAGTTTGATTAAATTTTTTTCCAAATCCAAAATTGTTCTCTCATTTTATCAATTCTTCTAAATAATTCTGCTAGTCCGTAAGTAGCATCATCAATTTGGAATTTGATTTTTTTACTCTGTTGATGATTGTATGAATATACAATTTGATAAGTAATCTCAACCTCCTTTGAAGATGAATAAGTGTCCTTAGCTTTGGGCAAATCCAAATAATTTATTAACGCAATCAGTTCATTAAACTCATTGAACGTAGTGTCAACTGTACTAATAAAATCAAAACTGCCTCGCACCTCTTTAATTCTATAATTACCCAAATGCTCAGTATATTTGGTTGTATGATACTTTGCAGTTTTGTCAGCATAAATAGTAACTGAATAAACCATACTATCATTTTTACTTTCGAATGAAGTAAGCTCAATCTTATCAAATTGATAGTGGGAAGGAGATGAATTTAATTCAATGAAAGTATTGAATTTATAAATCAAGGTATCGGTTTTAATTTGTGGAGTTTCGTTTATGTAATATTCTTTAGCAACATTATTAATTAAAACAATTTGGTTGTCAAAAGTAGCAACTGTTGGAAAGCAAATATGATCAAAACATACTTGGGTAATAAAATGAAAAGTACCATTGTTTAAACCTGTGATGTAAACCATCAGAATATTAGATCCATTCCAAACACCGTAAACCATTAAGTCGGTTTTCTTATCATTATTAAAATCTGCCTTAGCCCATGGTTTTACATTCAGGGAGTCCGCGATATGTTTATTTAAAGAGTCACGATAGAGATCGGATAGTGTCACAACATAGAACTGCTTGAAATTGTCATTACTCTGAATAAAAGTTTCTACTTGTCTATCCGTTTTCAAGCTGTCGATAGCTTGTCCAATTAATGATGAACAATTGAATAGTATCAAAAATGTTATAGTATATGTTTTCATGAATGCTATTTTAATATATTGCATATCGTTCCAATCGGTGCCGCAGGGCGGGCTAGATGAACAACAAACAGTTCAAGCTTCTTAAATCTTGAGGTTTATTGCTTCTTTGATAGCAATATCCCCACCGGCAAAAATAACCATGACAATATGTAAACGAATATGATTTGGATAAAGATAATAGAATTGTCCAAACCAACCATCCTTCCCCATCCCCACAAAATGGTATATGGTAAAAATAATAGAACAAAAACATTATCATCATCTAAATGCCCTTTATAATTCATATAACCAAAAATATTTCCCAGAAAACAATATAATAAAGATGCTATTAATGATATTTTAAACACGCTTAATTTTTTCATTTAGCTTTAAATAAAATTTGGCAACTGACTGTCTTGTCCTAATTTTAGTTGACACATTATGATTGATAATCTTGTTGCAAGTTTACAGAAATTTCCCATTTCATCATTCTTAAATGAAAAAACCCTCCACCAATCGATTTTACTCGAGCAATGTAAGCATCCGGTGAACTACGTTCCTAAGTTAACAATAAATGATTACGAGCTCAGGATTTTTTCCAAAAGTTAGGAAGCAGTGTGTAAAGCTGGGACTGTTTGGTGTCGGAGATTTTAAAAAGTACATCAGCAAGCCATTCCTGCGGGTTGATGTTATTCATTTTGCAGGAACCAAAAAAGGAATAGATCATAGCGGATCTTCTTGCTCCATCATGAGAGCCGGCGAACATATAATTTTTTCTGCCGATCACTGTAGGCCGAATGGCATTTTCCACCAGGTTGTTGTCGATTTCTAATATTGGATCATAAACATATGCTGATAATCTTTCCCATCTTGATAGGGAATAAGAAATTGCTTTGCCAATAGGTGAGGTCGGCGTGGTTTGGATAATATGATCTTTAAGCCAGACTTCCATGGCTTTCAAAATCGGAAGCGCCTTTTCATTTCTTAATGTTAAAATACTTTCAGCTGAGAGTTGTTCATCACGAATTTTCTTTTCAACAGCATATAACTGCTGCGCCTGAGTGATAAAATACTGAGGGTAGTTGTACCAGCCTTGACCAACAATGCTATCACCATTTGACATTAAAACATGCATCGAATTAAAAACTTGCGTAGTGTTTCCAGGTAGACCTGCTCTTGTTTCAGCACTAAATAATAATGAGCCGGCCGAATCGGAAATTGACACTGAAGACCCTCTGGTATTTAAGCCTGAAGTACCTAAAGTAGGATTGATAACATTTGTGAAGTCAACTAAAACGCTATCTCCAAAACACCAAACAGAGTTTCGATTTTGTGAAATAGCAGAATAGACTGTGAAAAAAAAGAAAGCACATAAAAAATATTTCATCCTTTATTTATTAGTTTATTTTAATAACACTTTTATGATAAACATCGGTTTCGGTTTCATAAACTTTCTACACATTAAAACTCATCTTCCACACCATCAATATCAAGTTCATAAGTTATCATTTTCCGGAATTAATGACTTCTGCAAATTCACGGTATAAACTTAGAAAAATCTTTGTAATAATTAGCATTTAGCAGGAAACTTCTACAAAAACAGGTAATTATCTTGAGGTATTTAAAGAATTTATGACTTTTCACGGTGTTTTACCATGTTCATTGCTTGCTCAATGATTTTTATTTACCGGTTTTCTCCTGTGAATACCTCGGAAAGAGTGAAACTACTTCTGAAAAATCAAATCAACCTCTTATTCGCAAATGCCTTTCCCGATCCTGATTTCAAATATCTTTCAAGTTCAAATGCTTTGTATTTTTCAGAGTAAAAATTAATTGTTGTCATCAACTTTACAGGCAATCTTGTTGCAGTGTAAGCTACTTCTCCATTGTTATGGCGTTTTAAACGTTCTTCAAGATTGCCTGTACAACCGGTGTAGTTTGTATTGTCATTGCATTTTAAAATGTAAACTGTCCACATAAAAAGTTGGGTTTAAATTGTGAGAAAAAGATTTATAAAAAAGTTATTTTCAAAAAATAGTATTCCTAAAGTGTAAAGATAAGAGAATTTTTGAAAAGAAATATAATTTATTGGGAGAAATTTTTTGGATGAATAATGGGCTTTGTTAATTAAATAACACCCTCCTTCGCTAGGCTAAAGCCGAGCTTCGGAGGGCGATGCCCTTTTTTTTGTTCGGAGGGCGATGCCCTTTATTTTTGTTGAAACAAATGTTTTTTTAAGGAGTTATTAAAAATAACAGAAGTGGACTGCGTCCACCGAAGCCCTCCGAAGCGGGTTGGGATGGGGAATATGAAGCGAGCATGGGCTGTAGTCGCTTCAAAAGCCCTCCTTCGCTAGGCTACAGCCGAGCTTCGGAGGGCGAAGGTGGAGTCGGAGGGACTTGAACCCTCGTCCAGACAAGGGACCGCTGTGCTTTCTACATGCTTAGCACTTATTGAATTGTAGGGAAGTAACTAGGTAAAGGGCAGACCGGTTACAACCTTAGTCCCGGTTTCTTATTTTGACCGCGGGACGAGGCCAAAACCAGCTCAAAAGAATGGTACCCATTGTGCAAAATTAATGAGCCGAACTCTGCACCGGGTAGCTTGTTCCGCCCACCTGGTGAACGGAATTAGGCATCATCCCTTAGGGATTAAGCCGCAAGCGCGTAGTTGTTTTCGCCAGTTAGACGATTGAGAGTTGAGATTTACGAGCCATATTCACAACGCTCGGCATGCTTACACATCAACCTCACCTGCTGTCGATACCTTTCGACCCCAGATGTTGCAAATTTACTCAATATTCATGCCTTTTTAGTCAATATGGCAAATTGTCTGCTTTTAGCTGTGTAAAATCCCTAATTTTGCCCTGAATGGTTTGATGTTTTAGTCAAATATTATTCGGGTAAAAGTTGTTCATACTTCAGTATTATCTCTGAAGTCTTTCTTAATTTAATGTATTTATGAAAATAGGAATCATCAGAGAAGGTAAAGTGCCGCATGACAAAAGAGTACCCTTTACACCCGATCAATGTGCTCAAATATTAAAAGCTTTTCCTGAAACGCAAATCGTTGTCCAGCCCTCTCCATTTCGTAGCTTTACTGATGCAGAATATCTGGACGCCGGTATTACCCTCGAAGAAAATATTTCTGATTGTGATTTTCTGATGGGTGTCAAAGAAGTTCCTATCGATGAAATGATCCCCGGAAAAATTTATAGTTTCTTTTCTCATACCATTAAAAAACAATCTCACAATAAAAAACTTATCCGCGCCCTCATTGATAAGAAAATTACGATGGTTGATTATGAGTGTTTGGTGGATACCGAAGGGAACAGAGTTATAGGCTTCGGACGTTTTGCAGGAATCGTGGGTGCATACAACGGTATTATGGGCTATGGTGAAATGTATAATTTATTTAAATTGAAACCTGCCAACGAATCACACGATAAAAAGGAACTCTTCGAAGGCCTTAGTAAAATTGGTGTCCCTAACATAAAAATAATTATTACCGGTGGCGGACGTGTTGCTCATGGTGCTGAAGAAACTATGGGTGCTATGAATATCAGAAAAGTCACACCTTATGAATTTCTAAATTATTCGTTTAGAGAACCTGTGTATGTGCAGTTGCATTCACACGATTATCATGAATCTAATTCTTAAAAAACCTTTCAGTAAATTCGATTTCTATAATACCCCGGAACAGTTTATTTCTACTTTCAACAAGTTTGCTTTAAAATGCGATGTGCTCATTCATTGTGCCTTTTGGGATCCTAAAGCGCCGGTATTATTCACTAAAAAAGAAATGCGCGACCCCGGTTTTCATATCAGCACAATTGCCGATGTTACTTGCGATATCGATGGTAGCATTCCTTCCACCACACAATCAACCACAATCGAGAATAAATTTTACGGCTACAATCCAATTACTGAATCTGTTGAAGAGCCATTTAAACCCGGTACTATAACGGTTATGGCTGTTGATAATTTGCCATGTGAATTACCACGCGATGCATCGGAAGGTTTTGGGAAACATCTTTTTGAAAGAGTGCTTCCTGAAATTATTGGTGGTGATCAGCAAGGACTGATAAAACGTGCTACTATTTGCAAAAATGGAGCACTGATGCCACGCTTCGAATACCTGAAAGAATACGCAGGATTGTAATTTTTCTTAAGCCGTTGTACTAAGATGCACCTCCTTCAAAAGTGAAATGGTTTTCTCCGGATCTTCTGACGAAAAAACAGTGTTACCCGCTACCAAAACATCCGCTCCATGAGCAAGTAATTTAGAAGCATTTTTTAAATCTACACCACCATCAATTTCAATCAATGCCTTCGAGTTTCTTTCTTGTATCAAAGATTTTAATTCTGAAATTTTTGAATAAGTGTTCTCAATAAATTTCTGTCCACCAAAACCGGGGTTCACCGACATCATACAAACTACATCAATATCAGCAATTACCTCTCTGAGCATCGAAATAGGGGAGTGCGGATTAATTGCAACACCCGCTTTAATGCCAAAGCTTTTTATATGCTGTATAGATCTGTGCAGATGTGTACAAGCTTCAAGATGAACGGAAATAATATCTGCACCTGCATCTGCAAACTCTTTCACATATTTATCCGGATCCACAATCATCAAATGTACATCCAAAGGTTTTGTAGCATGTTTTTTTACTGCCCTTATCACCGGAAATCCAAATGAAATATTAGGAACAAAAACACCATCCATCACATCCAAATGAAACCAATCGGCTTTACTCTTATTGATCATTTGTATATCTCTTTCAAGATTGGCAAAATCTGCCGAAAGGAGGGAGGGGGCGATTAACATTGATGTGTTGATGTGTTGATGTGTTGATGTGTTGATGCCTGCCCGACCTTGCAAGCTTGCGCGGCGAAGGGCGGGTGTTGATGAGTTGATGCCTGCCCGACCTTGCAAGCTTGCGCGGCGAAGGGCGGGTGTTGTTGAGTTGATGTGGTGATCCTCCTACGCTCTTAAAACATTATTTTATAATATAGCATTTTCTTAGAGCTTCGGAGGACGCAGTGTGTTGATCCTCCTACGCTCTTAAAACATTATTTTATAATATAGCATTTTCTTAGAGCTTCGGAGGACGCAGTGTGTTGATGCCTGCCCGACCTTTGTTGGCTTGCGCGGCGATGGGAGGGTGTTGATGTCGTGCCTGCCGACTGGTCACTGGTCACTGATCACTGGTCACTTTCCACAGCTCACAGCTCACAGCTCACTGTTCACTGATCACAGACTGGTCACAGGTCACTGGTCACATGGTCACAGGTCACAGGTCACAGGTCACAGGTCACAGGTCACAGGTCACTGAAACGCAAAATTAACACTTTTACCCATAAAAAAACCCCTTCAGTTATGGAAGAGGCTTTTTCATGGATGATAATATTTTTATGATTACTGTCCCAGATACGATTTCAGAATTTTGCTCCTGGAAGTATGTTTCAGTCGGCGAATAGCTTTTTCCTTGATTTGACGAACACGTTCCCTGGTAAGTTCAAACCTTTCGCCGATTTCTTCGAGTGTCATTGAAGCAGCTCCTTCAGCAAGTCCGTAATAGAGTCTTACAACATCAGCTTCTCTAGGTGTTAATGTTCCTAAGGCTCTTTCGATTTCTCTGCGAAGCGATTCGGTCATCAAAGCTGTTTCCGGAGATAATTCATCTTCGCCGGGAATCAAATCTAGCAAGTTACCATCTTCACCCTGAAGAAATGGTGCATCCATAGAAATATGACGACCCGAACTGCGCATGGTGTCACGAATATCATCTTGCGATATTTGAAGAATCTTTGAAATTTCTTCGTTGGTAGGCTCTCTTTCAAAATCCTGTTCTAGTTGTGAAAAGGTTTTGTTGATTTTATTGATGAACCCGATTTTGTTCAGAGGCAAACGTACAATTCTCGATTGTTCAGCCAATGACTGAAGTATCGATTGACGAATCCACCAAACGGCATAAGAGATGAATTTGAATCCTCTTGTTTCATCAAAACGTTGGGCTGCTTTAATCAGTCCAAGGTTTCCTTCATTAATAAGGTCACCTAAAGTGAGGCCTTGGTTTTGATATTGTTTTGCTACTGAAACAACAAATCGAAGATTCGCTTTGGTTAATTGTTCCAGTGCTTTTTGATCACCCTGCTTAATCCGTCTCGCCAAATCAACTTCTTGTTCTGCATTAATAAGCGTCACTTTTCCTATTTCTTGCAGGTACTTGTCTAATGATTGTGTTTCCCGATTGGTAACCTGCTTGGTAATTTTTAATTGTCTCATCGTCGCTGCTTTTCTCTCTGTTTGTTTGGTGGTCTAACGCCCATCAATAAAATTGAGTTACAGAATCGGTTTTAAGCCGGCTTAAAATTTTGTAAGAAATTGACAGGATATTGAAAAAATGATCTCCGAAAGGAAAATTGGAGGGTTAAAATGTAAGAAAACCCGCCTTTTGAGCGGGTTTTCTTACATTTTAATGAAATTGCTTATCGGAAAGAAATACACCGATATCATCCTCAAAATTAGTCAGCGTTTTCGGTAGGAACCTTCCTTTGCGGGATGCCGCCAGCCGTTTGACCTTCTGCTGCGGGTGCTGCTGCAGGTCGTTCTTTCATACCTTCAGGCTTAGGAAGAAGTGCTTTTCTGGAAAGCTTCAATTTGCCTGTTTTTTTATCGATTTCAATCAGTTTAACCTGAATGATTTGGCCTTCTTTAAAGACGCCTTCCATTGTTTCCAATCGTTCCCACGATACTTCAGAAATATGGAGTAAGTCCATCTTTACCCGGTAAAATTTCAACAAAAGCACCGTAAGCCATAATGGATCTTACTTTTCCTTCATATACATCACCAATCTCAGGAACTGCTACAATACCTTTAATTCTGCGTTTAACTTCTTCAATAGAGGCTTTATCCGCAGAAGCGATTTCAACATAACCCATTCCATCTCTTTCTTCAATAGAAATAGTAGCACCGGTTTCACGCTGCATCTCCTGGATAATTTTTCCTCCCGGTCCAATGATGGCACCAATGAATTCTTTTTCTACACGAAGTGTTTCAATACGTGGAGCATGTGGTTTGTAATCAGAAGCAGGTTGAGTAATGGTCTTATCCATTTCTTCAAGTATGTGCAATCTTCCGGCCTTAGCTTGCTCAAGAGCCTTTAACATGATATCATATGGTAAGTCCGTCAACTTTAAGATCCATCTGCGTAGCACAAATTCCTTTGCGTGTTCCGGTAACTTTAAAATCCATGTCACCCAAATGATCTTCATCACCAAGGATATCGGAAAGAACAGCGAAACGTGAACCATCAGTAATTAAACCCATGGCAATTCCCGAAATAGAACTCTTAATATGTACACCTGCATCCATCAAAGCTAATGATGCAGCACAAACAGTCGCCATCGAAGATGATCCATTTGACTCAAGGATATCAGAAACCACACGAATGGTGTATGGGTTTTCGTCTTTTGAAGGAAGTACTTTCTTAATTGATCTCATGGCTAAGTTACCATGACCAACTTCTCTTCTTCCTGTACCACGATTTGGCTTTACTTCTCCGGTTGAAAATCCGGGGAAGTTATAGTGCAATAAGAATTTCTGAGTTCCCTCTATCATTACACCATCAATAATTTGCTCATCCATTTTTGTACCGAGAGTTACTGTGGTGAGCGATTGTGTTTCACCTCTTGTAAAAACAGCCGAACCATGTGTAGATGGAAGATATCCAACTTCCGACCAAATAGATCTGATCTGAGTTGTAGTACGTCCGTCCAAACGTTTTTGTGTATCCAGCATCATGGTACGAATAGCTTCTTTTTCAACATCATGAAAATAATGGTTGATAAGACCTTCGTTTCCTGCTAATTCTTCTTCAGAAAGTGTATTTTTAAATTCTTCACGTATAGCTTCAAATCCTTCCTTACGTGCACTCTTATTATCGTTACCCAGTTTAGCAAAATCATACACTTTTTGATAAGTAGCTTCACGTACTTTTGCACGCAATTCTTCATTGTGTACTTCATGTGAATATTCACGCTTCGCTTTGCTTCCAAACATTTCACGGAATTCAAATTGCGCCTGGCACTGAAGTTTGATGGCTTCATGTCCAAATTTAATTGCTTCAACCATTTCTTGCTCACTAACTTCATTCATCTCACCTTCAACCATCACCACATCTTTCGCGCTTCCTGCAACGATCAAATCGATATCTGCATGATGCCATTTCCGAAATAGGAGGGTTGATTTTAAGCTGACCATTAATTCTTCCAACACGAACTTCCGAAATTGGTCCGTTAAACGGGATGTCGGAGATGGTGAGAGCTGCTGATGCGGCAAGACCTGCCAATGCATCGGGCGCAACTTCTTTATCGGCCGAAATTAAGGTTATCATTACTTGTGTGTCGGCATGATAATCATCCGGGAAAAGTGGACGAAGAGCACGATCAACTATTCTTGATATAAGTATTTCATATTCTGAAAGACGAGCCTCTCTACTGAAAAAATCCACCGGGAAACTTTCCGGCTGCAGCATATTTTTCTTGGTAATCAACAGAAAGAGGAAGGAAATCGGCTCCTTCTTTTCCATTCTTGTTGGAGACAACGGTAGCAAGTACCATACAGTCGCCCATTCTTACTACTACTGAACCATCTGCTTGCTTGGCAAGTTTGCCGGTTTCCATGCTAATCGACCTGCCATCGGCAAGTTGAAAAGTTTTTGTAATTGGTGTTTTTGACATCTTTTTTAAATCTAATTATTTATCCACTTGTGTTAACGAAAAAAAGGCAATTCCATAATTGCCTTTTTAATTATCTTAATACTATAATAAGTTCGAATATTATTTCCTGATATTCAGTTCACCAATGATTTTTCTGTATCTGGCGATATCATTGTGCATCAGAAAATCAAGAAGACTTCTGCGTTTTCCTACCAGTCTGATCAAGGAACGTTGAGTGGAGAAGTCTTTTTTCTGAATTTTAAGGTGCTCAGTAAGAGAGTTGATTCTCTCTGTGAACATTGCAATTTGGGCTTCTGCTGATCCTGTATTGGTATCTGCCTGACCATATTTTTTGAAGATTTCTTTCTTTGACTCTGAACTGAGTTGCATCGGGTATAGATTGAATATGAATTTTTAAATGGACTGCAAAGATAATTAATTCTCTAAATACAGACAAATTTTTTTAAGGTCAATTTTCGAAAAAGTCGAGAATACTTGATATCTTGATTTTCAACTCATTACGAGGAACGATCAGGTCGAGGAAGCCATGTTCGAGAACAAATTCAGATGTTTGGAACCCTTTTGGAAGGTCTTTACCGATGGTTTCTTTAACCACACGAGGGCCGGCAAATGCAATAAGTGCACCCGGTTCGGCAATGTTTAAATCGCCCAACATGGCATATGAAGCTGTAACCCCTCCTGTAGTAGGGTCGGTGAGCAACGAAATGTAGGGTAGTTTTGCTTGAGACAAGAGGGTTAATTTTGCTGATGTTTTTGCCATTTGCATGAGTGAAAATGCAGCCTCCATCATACGTGCACCACCTGATTTGGAGATAATCATCAGTGGGTATTTTTTCTCGAATGCAAACATCAATCGCTCTCGAAATTTTTTCTCCTACTACCGATCCCATCGAACCTCCAATGAATTCGAAAATCCATACAGCAAATAACCAAATTGTGTCCTCCAACCTGACCATATGCAGTTCTGATTGCATCGTTAAGGTGCGTTTTCCTGATGGTATCTCGTAGTCTGTCGGTGTACTTTTTTGTATCCACAAATTTTAACGGATCACCTGAAGTGAGGTTCGCATTAAACTCAGTGAATTTATTTTCGTCGAATAAAATTTCAAAATATTCTTCTGATCCAATTCGTTCGTGAAAACCACATTTGCCACAAACATAAAATTGTCGGAGTGCTCTTTTGAAGGCTGGATATTTTTACAGGAAGGACATTTGTACCACAGTCCTTCAGGAGTTTCTTTTTTTTCCCGGGTGGAAGTGGTAATTCCTTCTTTAATTCGTTTAAACCAGCTCATGAAACAGTTTTTAGAAATAGGTGAATTTGTGTGGTGTAGCTTGAAGAAATTAGGCAATGGTAATTTCTTTATTCAAATAAACATCCTGAATGGAATTCAACAATGCAATACCTTCTTTCATTGGTTTCTGGAATGATTTTCTTCCGGAGATGAGTCCTTGTCCACCTGCACGTTTGTTAATTACAGCGGTTGTAACTGCTTCTGCCAAATCAGTAGCACCTTTCGATTCTCCACCTGAATTAATCAATCCTGCGCGTCCCATGTAGCAATTCACAACCTGATAACGTGTCAAATCAATAGGGTGATCGGTGGTAAGTTCATCGTAAACTTTTTTATGGGTCTTTCCAAAGTTAAGTGCAGTATACCCTCCATTGTTGGTAGGTAATTTTTGTTTGATGATATCAGCTTGTATGGTAACTCCCAAGTGATTTGCCTGTCCGGTTAAATCGGTTGAGGTATGATAATCGACACCATCTTTTTTAAATGCACTATTACGTAAATAGCACCACAAAATAGTTGCCATTCCCAATTCATGCGCTTCTGCGAAAGCATCGGCAACTTCAACAATTTGACGAGCCGATTCAGGTGAGCCAAAATAAATAGTTGCACCCACAGCAGCGGCACCCATGTTATAAGCATCTCTTACTGTGCCAAACATGATTTGATCAAATTTGTTCGGGTAGGAAAGGAATTCGTTGTGGTTGATTTTTACGATGAATGGAATTTTATGAGCGTATTTTCTCGAAACAGATCCAAGTACACCATAAGTTGAAGCTACTGCATTGCAACCTCCTTCAATTGCCAGTTTAACAATGTTTTCAGGATCAAAATAAATAGGATTCGGTGCAAAGGATGCTCCTGCCGAATGTTCAATTCCCTGATCAACCGGAAGGATTGAAACATAATCCGGTTCCAGCCAATCGTCCAGAGTTATAAATCCATTGAAGATTTTTCAATACATTGAATTGTTTCTGTTTGAATTGATAAAAATCCGATCCACAAAATCGGGTCCCGGAAGGTGCAATAGATCTTTTGATACCGTTTTGCACTGATGCGTTAACAGTGAACTTGCATCTTTACCTAAAAGTTCTTCAATTTGCTTGGTGGTCATTGTCATGATTATCTGAAATTGTTTAGAGTGATAATATGTTAAGCCGACAAAACTACTAAAAAAAACAATTTACCCACACTGTGATTAATTAATTGTGTTACAGTACTTTAACATATTTAGGGGTATTATGCATGTCTGATTTCTTGTTTGTCTGTTTAGGAAGGAAGTAAAGTGCTAGAAACCGTAGAGTTGAGCTTTAGGAATTAACCCCACAAAGACTAAAAAGGATAACCAATTGCAAAGTTATCAATGATGGAAGTAGGCTTCAAATCAGGTACTACCCACCGGTCGCCCTCTTCTCTTCCCGGATCTTTTAATAGGTACTCCTGCATCAACCCTGAAAATGAAAAATGTAAAATCGAATCGCATTCCCAATCCGGAACCAATTGCAAATTCATTCAAAAAAGTAGAAAATTCAAATTGACCACCCTCAAAGGTGTTGGTTGCTTTCACCAATCCAAACGTTTCCTGCATCCAGAAAAATGGCACCTTTCAGAATCTTGAAAATATCAAATCGGTATTCCAGATTGGCATTTATTTTTATGTCTCCCAGTTGCTCAATAAAATTCTCTGTTTGAAAGGATCCCGGACCCATTGTTCTGGGGCTATAAGCGCGTAAATCATTTGCTCCCCTGCAAAAAATGTTTTTTCGTAAGGAATAAAGGTGGAATTCAAATAGGCATATCCCATTCCTGCCTACATCCGGTAAACCATGGTACTGTGAGACCGAGAATATCTGGTAAAATCTCAAATCGAAATCGGGTCTTATATACTGTGAATAGAGAATTCCCAAAACCTCATATTTGGTCTCGGTGTTGTAATTCGTTTTTGTGAATTTATCAATTAATCGCAATGAATTACCTGCTATCTCAAATGAAAATCGGAAGTACATGAAATTCCTGAAAACTATTTAGTTCCTGGGTATTGTACAAAAACGTATACCGACCATTGGTGATGAGGTAGTTTCGATAATATAGTATCAGTTGAGGATCATTTATATCCAACAGTTTTCTTACAAAAGCAGCGGTGAAATCAAAGCTTGAAAAATTTATCTCAGCAGGGTACACAAAATGTTTTTTGTATTTGGTTTCTTTGAATTCAAATCCACTCGATAAAACAAATTGGTGCGGTTGTATTCAGGCCGTTTTTGATTAATGTATGAAGCTGAAAATTGGTTACAGGAGTTAGATGATCGGATGTGATTGAATTTTTGCAAAGGCCATAAAAACCGTGGGATTCTAATGGTTAATCACCGGTCCTATTTCATAGGTGTTCAATGATAAAGCGTTTGAGCGTCAGCAGTAGTATCAACAAAATCGGGAATGGATTCAATTTTTGCTCTGAATTTAACTTCGATCGATTCTGCTGCCTTAAAAGAATTCCTGTTTCGGTAGGAAACACTTCCACCAATTCCAAAATTTCCACCATTGTGAGTTCCCTCCAGTTCGACTTTGTAATCTTGCTTTGCCGAAGGAGTAAGTAAAATATGACTGTCTAACCAATATCCAAAAAGGGAATCGGATTCAACTGGTTTGTATTGAACATTAATGAATTTGAACAAGGATAATGCCGAGAGTCCGCGATAGGTGTAGTCGCCATTATTGATTTTATAGAAGTCTCCTTTTTCAATAAAAATTCGAGTTAGTAAAGCTTCCGGTTTGTATTGGAGCTTTTTGTAACTTGATAGAAAATAATAATCTTTATATTTAACTGTGTCGGTGGGAACTTTTAACTCTTTTGCAAGCGGATCATAATCGGTTTGTATGTAGATATTGTTTATCCTATAAAGTTTATGGCTCCCGCTTTGAATTGAATCGCCTGCAGCACCGGGAACGTTGGTGCCGGCAATAATAAATTTGACATTGGCTTGATGCGAATTAAGTGCCGTATCAACATCAAAAGAAATGTACAGTTGGTTGAATTCATAGTAGCCCATGTTCCGTAAAAACTTGGTTACTCGTTCTCGTTCAGCTTGAAAATTGGAGGTGTTGTAATTGTTCCCTGTTTTTAAAAGTGATTTGGCTGTGTCTTGCATAACCATGCCCTCCACAATCTTATCAGTAATTATGTATGTGATGTTTTTTATGGTGTAGCCTTCATAGGTATTAACCGTATAAATTACATTCGCCTTCTTCCTCTTTCTGTAATCAGTGGAGTCAGAAACTGTAGCATTAAAATACCCGTTATTTTGAACATATTGTAATACCTGTGTATGTGATTTCGCAGTCAACACTGAATCAAGAATAACCGGGGCTTCACCAATGGTTTTCTTAACCCACCTATTAAACTTGGAATCGCGCCCTCGGTTCGCCAATGAATATACGCCCAAATGGAACCTGAATAACCCCAAAATTTTACGGTTGGGTTTTTGTTTTAAAATTGATTCGATACCCTTATTTAATTCAGGTTTATCATTTTTTATGATGTTCTTATTGAGAAGGTATTGCCCTTCCTCCAAATCTCTAACAGGACTGCACGACGAAAATACCCAAGCTATGAGCAAAACCTGTAATAAAATACGAACATAGTTCATATTGGAAATAAGGAGACTTTTAATATGTTTTAGAAATTTCTTGTGTAAATCAGATTACTTATCAATACTTGTGGGTGTAAAAATACTATTAATTAACTTTGAGCCTTCAATATCGGATGCAGTAAAATGAAATCTGTCCGGTTTTGTATCAACATTTATGCTTAGCAAACGGATTATTTCAGAAATTAAGTCACTGCATCAGTCCAAGTTTCGTAAGCAAACCGGAACTTTTATTGTAGAAGGGGAGAAGGTGGTCAACGAACTCCTTCATTCCGGTTTAAACATCAAACTTATTAGCCGGATTGCCTGAATTTCTATCAACATTAAAGCCACAATAAATATTAACGAAATTCATGAGATCACCAGCGATGACTTGGCTCGGATTAGTTTACTCAACTCACCCAATTTAGTGTTAGCAGTGGCGGAGACACCACCACCACCGCAAATTAATTTTGAGCAGCTAACCGGTACCGTTCTCATGCTGGATGGAATTAGGGATCCGGGTAATTTAGGAACTATTATTCGCACAGCAGATTGGTTTGGGGTCGAAGCAATTTTTTGCTCCACAGATTGTGTCGATTGTTTTAATCCAAAGGTGGTTCAAAGTGCCATGGGATCACTGTTTCGAATACCGGTTTTGTATGGTTCTATGAAAGAATTTATAAACGAATCTAAAATCAAAGGTGGATACTTTGTTATAGGTGCTTCACTACAAGGTACTTTAGGTTTGCCAACATCAGCAGGCTCTAAAAAAGCTCTGGTAATCGGCAGCGAATCTCATGGGCTTTCGCCGGAAGTGCTCCAACTTGTCGATTCTAATATTACCATCACAAAGGCGGTAAAGAGTGATGCTGAATCGTTAAATGCTGCTGTTGCCTGTGGAATATTGCTTTCAAAAATGGCATAAAATGAAAAATCCCGGTTGTGAGCCGGGATGGTTTTGGTGGTTGTTATCAGGGTTCTATTATTAGTTCAATTTGCTTGGCACCACCATCTTAAATTGAGGTATGCGCACATAAAAAAGTCGTTTGTCATCAACTCGTTCCATTAAATAAGTGCCGTACATTTTTCCGAGTTCGGTGTTGAGGTTGCAACCGGAAACATATCGGTAGGTTTCGCCTTGCCCTAAAAACGGTTGTTCACCCACAACTCCTTCACCTTCAACTTCTCTGCGTGAGTTATCTGAATCAACAATATACCAATGCCTTCGCTTTAGTCTAACTGTTTCTCCACTCTCATTATGAATAGTTATTCGGTAGGCAAACACATAATGCGATTGCGATGGGTTGCTATGAGTAGGTTGGTAAAAGGTTTCTACACTGACTTTTATCCCTGAGGTAATTTCTGTAATCATAACCATGTTAGGTTGGGAACTGGTGTTTGGTGAATCAAAAGTAGCAAGCTCAACCAACTATTGTCGGATATTTTGACCAATATTCACTTTTTTTTGGTGAATGCACCTAAAACAGCACGTTAGTTCCAAAAAGCTATCTTGAGCTGAAGCGTCTTAAACCAATTAGTCGGTCGTATCTCCCGCCAAGGGGTCTAAAATATACCAGTACTGTGTACTCATTAAATGTTTCGTAGTGGTTTCCTTCAATTATGGTTTCATCAGGCAATTGGGCGCCATCTTCCAAAAACATATATTCATAATCATAGTAACCCTGCTTCAAATATAAAAGGGTCTCATATACACCATCGTCGTAATTATAAGTCATTTTACCTTCGGTGGTGAGTCTCCAGTCGGTTAAACCACCAAAAACATAAAAATTGCCATTTGCCAATATATCGTGTTTCAACGAAAACTTAACTTTAGCATACTCACTGCCAAGTTCATCATCAAACCCATCCTGATTTTTAATAAGGAACTTTCCGTTGATATCATTTTCAACTGAATACCGGTCAAATGAGCGGCTGATGCTAGTGGTAAGAACAACCGTATAACCATCGGGCCCTTGAACTATGTCTTTCACGAAAAGTGTCTGAACTCTAACTGTTCTTAAATCAAAGGTCCGGAATTCGTTGCCGCCATTAAAAGTGTTTTCCTCATCATAACTATATTCCAATTCATTATCCCTTAAAAAGAGTGGCTTCAACCCGGTAATCGCATTATCCCATCTGCCATTTTGCATTACCACTACTTTTATATCTTCAAAAGGATTTGAAACTTGAATACCTTGATAAAATATGGAAAAATCAATCTCTTGTTTTGAATATCTGTCTTGTACAATAGTAGCCTGATGAACATGCGGCTTCAATGTTTGTTTTTGCATCAAGAATCATCATTCGCCTGGTAATAATTGGAAAATCCGGCTCTCCTTCAATAAAAACTACGAGCAGGTAATTACCTGATACAATTGGCTGTACTTCCCTTCCGGGGATTTCTTGCCAATATCTGGTGTAAGGTTGTATTGTGTTAAATGATGATCGATAATTAATGATTCTGTCTTCGGCAAAACCGTTTAAATATTCGTTCTGCAACAAATTGGAAGGAACCCAATTGGCATTGCAATGAATAAGTGTGTAGCTGTAATTTTTAAAATCGCCATCGAGATCATCAAACGATAACATCAAATGTTCGCCTTTACCTAAGTCAATTACCGGCTCTGAAAGCTTTAAATTCGCTTGTTCAAAAACGACCGTTTTGATGTTACTTTTGTAGATGAAATTCTTCATATCTTAAAAATCCTTCTGCATAATAATCGAGAGTATCTTGTGCCGCTGCGAAAAAGGAATTCGATAGCATAACTCCCGATAATAGAACGGCCGATAACAAGATTTTTATTTTCATCCTTCCAGTTCAATCATTTGTGAAAAAGCCTCATCCCATTCGCTCTGAACTTTTGTTAGTTCCGAATCAACAGCCTTAAATTGAAATTGAAGTGCTTTATTTTTATTAACATCTGAATATATATCAGGATTAGCCATTTCAGTAAGAATGTTTTCCTTGTCTTTCTTCAATTGCTCCAACCGTTGTTCCAAATTTTTAACTGTGGAACTGAGTTTCTGATGGTGTTTTTTCTTCTCTTTTTCTTGTTCGGAATTTTTTCCATTTGTGGCTTTTGCAGCTTTCGCAGATGCAGCCATAGCGGCAGTTTTTAAGGCTTCTTTTTCAATCGCCTTTTCTTTTGAACGCTCTGTTTCTTTAGCCAACAATTTACGTTCCTGCCACTCCTCATACTCGGCGTAGGTGCCTGGATATTCTTTGAGCTGCTTATTCTCAATATACCATATTTTGTTTGCCACTTCGGCAAGAAAAAATCTGTCGTGTGAAACAATTACATAGGAACCTTTGAATTTGTTGAGTACTTGAATGAGTATATTCACCGATTGAATATCCAAGTGATTGGTAGGCTCATCAAGTAGCATGAAATTTGCTTTGGTGAGGATGGTTTTTGCCAGCGCTACTCGCGATTTTTCACCTCCCGAAAGGACCCTTATCTTCTTAAAAACATCATCTCCTGTGAATAAAAATGCTCCTAGTAAAGTTCTCAAGGTGGTGTCGGATTGATCCGGAGCGCAGTAACGAAGTTCGTCCAATAAATCGTGTTCCAAATTTAAACTTTCTAGTTGATGCTGAGCGTAAAATGCTTTGATCACATTATGTCCATCCTCAAATTTCCCTTCAAACGGCTCGCTGCCATCAATCATTCTTAAAAGAGTCGATTTCCCTTTTCCATTCGCTCCTATGAGTGCAATTTTATCACCACGATCGATACGGATTTGAGTGTTATCGAAGATGTGAAGATCTTTATATTTTTTAGTCTGAACATCAAGAGACGCAATAACTTTACCGGGTTGGGTGGTAAAATTAAAGTTGATGCTCATTGTCGCAGCGGGATCCTCAACATCATTAATTTTCTCCACACGCTCGAGTGCTTTTATTCTCGATTGCACAGCTTTCGCTTTAGAAGCTTTGGCTCTGAAACGATCGATGAATTTTTCTTGTTCTTTAATGTATTTTTCCTGATTTTTAAATTGATTTCGCTGAAGCTCTTCATTCATCGCTTTAGCTTCCAAATAAAAAGTGTAATTGCCGGTGTAGGTTGTAATTTTAGAATTCGATATTTCAGCAATTTTGTTTACTACTCTGTCCAGGAAAAATCGATCGTGCGAAACAATTACCACTGTACCCTCATAATTATCCAAATACTCTTCGATCCACTCAATAGATGGTAAATCGAGGTGGTTGGTAGGCTCATCAAGTAACAAAAGATCCGGTTGAGCCAAGCAATATTTTTGCCAGCATAACTCGCATCCTCCATCCTCCGGAAAACTGGTTTAATGGACGTTGTAAATCGGCTGGTAGAAAATCCTAATCCTTCCAGTACCGCCTCAGCCTTTGATTTTATCAGGTAACCATCTAATGTTTCGAATTCTGTTTGTGCATCATGCAATTTATGAAGTACATCCTCCGAGTGGTCGGTCTCCAACAAATGCAACAGCCGTTCAATTTCATCTGCGAGTTCATTCTGCTTTTTAAAAGCCTCCATGGCAACATGCAAAATGGTGTGTCCCGATTCATACGACAATAGATCCTGGTTGAGGAATCCAATAGTAAGATCACGTCTTTTGGTGATTTCGCCTTCTGAAACTTTGTAATCACCGTTGATGATTCGCAACAATGTAGACTTTCCTGTTCCATTGGCACCAATCAATCCTATTTTTTCGTAAGGTTTAATGTGCCACGAGGTCTCCTGGTACAAATACCGAGAGCCAAATTCAAAACTAATGTTATTTAAGACAAGCATAATTAAAATAATGGGTGCAAAGGTAGTGAAAAGACCCCGTTTAATAGGCTAAAAAGGAGTGGTAAAGTGCTTGTAAATAGGCTTTAGCTGAAGTGTTGAAAGATTCGGGATGTTCTGAATTCGAGATTAAAGGAATGGTTTCTGATGAAGTATCAGTAACCCATGTAAAAGCCTCATCCAGAGAAAGGTAGGCGAAATTTTGACGATTGGTAGCTAAAATATCATTGCTCCATTCAAAATTGCTGTTGGAGAACCCCATGCTTACTAATAGGGTGGAAGCCAGATCATTCTGATTTGCAGTGTAGTTGATTTTTGTTCCTCGGAGTTCTGGTTTAAGCAATGCACTGTAAATTAAAAGTGGAATTCTTCTAACCAGTGGATTATAATAATCTCTGTTAAGAGGCTGCCGGTGACCGTGATCTGCAACCAATATAAAAATGGTGTTGTTGAACCAAGGTTGTATTGATACCTTTTCAAAATATTTCCTCAAACTGTAATCAGCATACCATGCCGATTTTTTGAATTTCTCCGGTTCTGATGTTTCATTGAAAGGGGTTTTTACCGGCACCTCATATGGTTCGTGGGTACTTAAAGTTAGTAACGTTGAGAAAAAAGGTTGTGGTGAACCATTCAAATCCTCCAATTGTTTTGCTAAAACAAATTCGTCATGTGCCCCCCATTTGCTGTTCATACTTTTTGATGGAAATTTTTCTCTGCCGACAATTTTTTCAAACCCCGAAGTAACCAGATAGCCATACATATTTGCAAACTCTAACTCACCACCATAATAAAAAGATGTGTGATACCCAGCCTTTTTAAATTCTGTAGCTATGGAGGGAAGTTTGGCGGCTTTGTCGGTAAACTTTATGATTGATTTATTTGGTTGTGCCGGAAAGCCACTCAACACCGAAACCAAAGCCTGATCCGTTCTGAATCCGGAGGAATAAACATTGGAGAAAAGTAACCCCTTTGCACACAATGAACTAAAATAAGGCGTTATACCTTTAACCCCATCTAAAGGTTCAATAATATCTGCAGTCCAGCTCTCCAATAAAATTAATACTATGTTGGGTTTGTTTAAAGAATCAAAAATTTGTATACTTCCCGGTTCGTAGGTATACATTGATTTTTTTATTTGTAAGGCCTCCTCATCGTTCATCCATTTATAAGGATTTGTTTCAGTGATACCAGATTGTTTTAAATTATGACCCAGATACCATATGTTGTTTACCGCAATATTATTCAACACTCTATTTTCCGAAAAATAGGCGCTTGATTCATTAATAGGAATGAGTTGAATTCCACCTCTTATACCGATTCCAATAATTGGCAACAGAACAGCAGCAGCTACTAACCTTGTTCCGGTAGTGCCATTAATTCGATTCCATGCCGGTATAACAAATTTAGTAAATGCCCAATACGTTAGTGAAATAAGAATAATCAGAAGAGAACTAAGTATCAAAATTTGCCTACCTGTAATTGATGCAAACATTTCGGTAGGTTGTGCTGCATAGGCAAGTCCTCGGCTATTCAATAATGTCCCCCAATATTTATAAATGGTGATATTGGAAACGCTAAGCAGTATAACACCGATTATTGCAGTAATATAATAAATTTTATTCAATCCTGAAATGATTTTATCGGCACCAAAAATTAAAAGGAGATACAAAAGAAACGGAAATGCTGCCAGATACGATGCTGTTGAAAAATCAAGGTGTATTCCTGCAACTAATGAGTGTATATTTTCAAAAAACGAAAAAGTACTCACAATACTCCACTCGCTCATGAGAAACAGTAACCTGAAAGCTATGAAAACACCTATCCAGAAAATGTAATGGCGAAGAAAATAGTTGAAAGTTGTTTTCATCTTATTAGCGTGCAATAAGATTTCCTTCTCCTGAAATTACCGGGATAACCGAAGGTGGGTTTCCGTAATAATATATATCCCCCTGGTAGGTGATAGTAGCACCAAGTTCCTTGGTAGCAAAAACCTCACAGTCGCCCGTTCCTTGAGAAACCACATAACAATATTCCGATTGTAATGCTGCGCCAATATAAAATCCATTTCCGGCATTGTAAACATAACAATCTTTAACTTTTCCTTTAGCGGTAATATCGGCAGGGCCAGTATGTAATTTGAATTTTACATCATCGTATTCGAGATTGAAATCCAAAACTCCGGTTCCATTCCAACTATCCACCTGCAATGTATTTCCTTTGATTATTTCTGCACATATAATATTTCCGGATCCATTGTTGGTAATTAATTCCATTGTGGGCATGGTAATTTCAATGGTATAAGTGTTTTCGAAATCTCTCAACCAGTTACATCTGTTTATGTTAAATATTTTGAGAGTACCTTCCGAAACTTCAGTAACAATTCCATCAATCAAGTTTTTTCCACAAATAACTTTCACATCAAAAACCGAATCCTGACGTAAAACCACATCTACATTATTGTTCATTTCAATTTTAGTGAAAGGGAGGAGTGTGCGAGTTTCGGTTACTTCGCCACCTTCACTTTTCAGACAATTGCATAAGCTGTCTTTTTCACAACCTGCAAAGGTGAAAGCAACTCCTATTAAAAATATAAAAATTGATTTATTCATCTTTGTTTTTAAAATCTAAACGGTAACCTATTCCCCATTCTATATAATCAGCCTTTGCCCAATGGGATTTTAAGTTTATACATGCAAATATTTTGTCAGTAATCTGATAACGAATGGCAATGCGGTGATAGAATGTTTCGTCAGTGTCATATTGAGCATAAATATAACCTCCCATACTTAACATCAGTGATAAATCAGAAATAACTAACTCATAACTTCCATGAATTCCAATCTTCACTGCTTCAAATGAAGAAATATTAGCATTTGTTTGCTCGTCGTTATATCTAAATGCTGAGTTGTCGTAAAAAAAATCAACTCCTGTGCCAATCCCACTCTTTCGAGTTTTTTGTCTGGTAACATTTCCCGACAATGTACAAGCAAAATAGTTTTTACCACCTGCCGGGTAAACTTGCTTCACCGATCCTGATCCAAATAATGTTACCCGAGTGTTTTTAGTAAAAGACGATTTTTTTTCAAATTTAAGTTTTTGAATTATTCCTGTGTTATAGGTAATGCCACCTGTTGCACTTGCTAAATTTATTCCTAAATTCGGAATTGAAATAGAGCCGTTCGAAAAATGTGTGATAGATATACCCGCAGAAAAATTTAAGCGATCAGTGATTTTTATTTGATACTTTGGTTGTAATGTAAGCGCACAGTTTAGATGGGATCCAATAGCGATGTTTTTGTAATTGTCATCAGGATCAAACTTTTTTTCGATGTAACCAATTCCCCAACCAAATTTAAGATTAATGGAATTTTTATTTCCTTTTGTGAGAG